>NZ_JBFBGM010000004.1:0-323803 GCF_040684695.1 Streptomyces erythrochromogenes | reverse complement strand
CCAAAGAGGGGTAATTGGGGCAAACTGACGACCCTCCGAGGCTCGCACTCGCGCAGACACGGATGGGGTTCGCCTCAGCCGTCATCCGGCGCTTTCCCTCCCCCGATCCGCCCGCAGACGCCGTCCATGAGCAGGTCATCGGGCCTCTGCGGCTTGTGACCGGCCCCGGACGGGCTGCGGACGCGTGATCGAGGAGCGCGCAGCGATCTGCGACGGCCTATGTCCAGCCACAGGGGCTCGCTGACGCCTCCGGGCAGGAGCGCGTAGCGATCTAGGGCGGCTTATGCCCAGCCCACGAGGCCTGCGGACGCCTTCAGGCAGGAGCGCGTAGCGATTGGGGGCGTACCGGGCTCTGCCCGCGCTGGACACCGCCCCGATGGCCTCTCGTCGCCCGGCTCGTTCTTTTGGGGTTTTCCGCCGGTCCTTGCAGTTCCGGGGCGGGACGGGCGGTCAAGGGTGGCCGAAGGCCATCGCAACGCGACGCGACGCAGGAGCGCCCTTGAGGGACCGGCACGACCCGGAAAACCATCGGACAGACGGAAAAACCCCCAGAACGTCACTGACTCCCGCCCGAGTGGATCCCGCCCACCCGAAGCCGCCGCCCTGCTGCCGCATTCCGCCCCGCCAGAATGCCGCTCCCCCACACCGCCGCCGCGCCTTCCGGTCCCCGACCCGCCGGAACGCCGCTCCCCCACCCCACCCCGCGCCTGTCCACCCCCGCCCCGTCGGATCCCGCCGTGCTCCGACCCCGCCCCGCCCCACCCCGCCCCGCCCCGCCCCGCCGCCAACCGGGTGGGGCCTTTCGACCGGCCGACTCCGTTGGGCGATTTGTCATACCGGGCGTGGCAGCATCGGCGGTCTCGGAGGTGATCCCATGTCATATCGGGGGCTTCGCGCTGCCTGCATCGCCGTAGCGCTCCTCGTCGCCGGACCGGTCCAGAACGCCGGCGCCGAGCCGGTTCTGCCCGAAGGGGAGAACGTCGGCGCCCTGCTCACCCGCCTGCAGGGCCTCTACCAGAAGGCGGAGGAGGCCTCCGAGGCGTACAAGACCACGGAGGACGCCCTGGAGGCGGGCCGGCGCGAGGAGCGGTCGCGGGCCGCCGAGCTCGGCAGGGCCCGTACGGCCCTCGACTCCGAGCGGGCCCTCGCCGGGCGGCTCGCCCGCGAGCAGTACCAGGGCGGCCAGGGCCTGTCCCCCTACGCCCGGATGCTGCTGGCCGGGAACCCGCAGGCGGCCCTGGAGCAGCGGCGGCTCGCCGCCCGCGAGGGCGCCCGCCGGGCCGCGGCGCTGAGCCGTCTGGCGCAAGGCGAGAAGGCGGCCGACGCGCTCGCCGTGCGGGCCCGCAAGGACCTGGACACCCGGCAGACGCTGGCCGCGCGCCAGAAGGTCCACAAGGAGGAGGTCGCCTCGCAGCTCAAGCAGGTCGAGCGGCTGCTGGCTTCGCTGACTCCGGAGCAGCTCACCCGGCTGGGGGCGCGCGAGGCGGAGAAGACGGCGGCGGCGCAGCGGGACCTGGTGACCTCCGGGTCCCTCCCCACCCGCACGGGCACCCCCACGGCCGCCGGTGGCGCGGCCCTGACGTACGCGGCGGCCCAGATCGGGAAGCCGTACGTGTGGGGCGCGGAGGGGCCCGGGTCCTTCGACTGCTCGGGCCTGACCTCTCAGGCCTGGGCGCACGCCGGCCGGAGCATCCCGCGGACCAGCCAGGAACAGTGGGCGCAGCTGCCGAAGGTGCCGCTGGACCAGCTGCGGCCGGGGGACCTGGTGGTCTACTTCCCCAAGGCCACCCACGTGGGCCTGTACGTCGGTGACGGCAAGGTGATCCAGGCGCCGCGGCCGGGGTCCGTCGTGAAGGTCTCGCCGATCGCCGCGAACCCGCTGCTCGGGGCGGTGCGGCCGGACCCGGAGGGGGCGCCGCTGGCGGAGTTCACCCCGCCGCCGCTGCCCGAGACCTCGGGGGCGGCGGCGGGGGACGACACCGGCTACTCCGCGGAGGAGGCGCCCACGGACGCGGAGCCCGCGGACGCGGATTCCACGGACGCGGTGACCTCGGCCAGGTAGTCGGCCGCGTCCTCGGGGTCGTAGAAGTACGCGTCGAAGTCGGCCGGGTTGTCGAAACCGTTGGCGAATCGATTCGCCACCGGCTGGAGCTGCCCGGCCGCGCCGATCAGGTTGAGCACGTGCTCCGGCGGCACGCCCAGCATGGCGTTCGTCCACTGGGTCACCGGCTTGCCCGTGGTGAACCAGTACTTGTCGAAGGTGGCCTTCATCCACGCCTCGTCGAACGGCTTGTCCCCGTGCATGAGGATCGAGGAGAGGTACGAGGCCGCGCACTTGGACGCCGAGTTGGAACCCTGGCCCGTGATCGGGTCGTTGGCGACGACCACGTCGGCCACGCCCAGGACGAGCCCGCCGCCGGGGAGGCGCCCGATCGGATTGCGCACGACCGGCGCGTAGCGGCCGGCGAGCGTGCCGCCCGCGTCCGTCAGCTCCACCTTCGTCGCCCGGGCGTACTCCCACGGCGTGTACTTCTCCATCAGTCCCAGCGTGAGCGCCAGGTGCTCCGCCGGGTCCTTGACGCCGTTGAAGACGTCGAGCGGGCCGCCGGGGATGCCCTCCCAGAACAGGATGTCCGCCCGGCCCGAGGTCGTCAGGGTCGGCATGACGAACAGTTCGCCGACGCCCGGGACCAGGTTGCAGCGGACCGCTTCCGTCTCGGGGTGCTCGGGGCGCGGGCCGAGCCCGTGCACGTACGAAACGGCCAGCGCGCGCTGCGGGGCGTCGTACGGGGAACGCGCCGCGTCCCGCCCGAACATCGACACCAGCTCGCCCTTGCCGGCGGCGATCAGCACCAGGTCGTAGGTGCGGGAGAAGTAGTCGAGGTCGGCGACGGACGCCCCGTGGATGACGAGCTGTCCGCCGCGCTGGGCGAAGGTGTCCAGCCAGCCGGACATCTTCACGCGCTGGTCCACGGACTGGGCGTGGCCCTTGAGCCGGCCGAGCCAGTCGATGGGGCGGCTGCCGTCGGGGGCCGCGACCGAGACGCCGAGGCCCTCGATCTTCGGCGCCTGCTGCTCCCAGAAGTTGATCGCCAGGTCGCGCTCGTGCTGGAGCGCGGTGTCGAACATGCACTGGGTGGACATGACCCGCCCGGTGCGGATCTCGTCCGCGGTCCGGTTGGACATGAGGGTGACCTCGTACCCCTTGGACTGGAGTCCGAGGGCGAGCTGGAGACCGGACTGGCCGGCTCCGACGACAAGTATCCTGCGCATCTCTCAAGTCCTCTTATTCGGGAGTGCTGTCGAGGGCGTGCCCCACCAGCGCCAGCAGGGATTCGATCACCGTCCGGCGCTCTCTCGCGTCCATGATCACCACGGGTACGTGCGGCGGGACGCTGAGCGCCTCGCGCACGTCCTCGGGCTCGTAGGAATGCGAGCCCTCGAAGTGGTTGACGGCGACGGCGTACGGCAGCCCGGAGCTCTCGAAGTAGTCGAGGGCGGGGAAGCAGTCGCGCAGGCGGCGGGTGTCGGCCATGACGAGCCCGCCGATGGCTCCGCGCACCAGGTCGTCCCACATGAACCAGAACCGTTCCTGGCCCGGGGTCCCGTACACGTAGAGGACGAGGTCGTCGTCGAGGGTGACGCGGCCGAAGTCCATGGCGACGGTGGTGGTGTGCTTGTCCGGGGTGCCGGTCAGGTCGTCGGTCGGGACGCTGGCCTGGGTCATCACCGCCTCGGTGCGCAGCGGGGTGATCTCGGAGACGGAGGAGACGAAGGTGGTCTTGCCGACCCCGAAGCCACCTGCGACCAGCACCTTGACGGCGACGGGTGCGCGGGAGCGGTCGTACTGCCAGGGCTGGACCGGTTCGTCGTCCACCCCCGTTGTGTCAGAGACGGCGAAGACCACCGAGCACCCTTTCCAGCAGCGCGCGTTCGGGCCGGCCGGAGCCGTTGCCCGTTGCGTAGACACGGATCCTGCCCTGGTCGGCGAGGTCGCTGACCAGGACGCGGACCACACCGAGCGGCAGCTTCAGCAGCGCGGCGATCTCGGCGATCGTGCGCATGCGACGGCAGACCTCGACGATGGCGGGCATCTCGGGCATGCGGTCGGGCTTCTGCGGCTCGGACGCCTTGGTGTCCAGGGCGGCGACGAACGTCTCGACGTTCAGGACCTGGGTGAACCGTGTCCGTCCGCCCGTCAGGGAGTACGGGCGGACGCGGGCGGGTCGGCGGTCGGCCCCGCGTATCGGGAGTCGGTCGGCGGCCGTTCTCCTCACGGGGTGTTCTCCATCGACTGGCGCAGCTCACTGCGGACTTCGGGGGTCAGGACGTGTCCGGCGCGGCCGACGAACAGGGCCATGTGGTAGGCGACGACGCTCATGTCGCAGTCGGGCGTGGCGTGCACGCCCAGCAGTGAGCCGTCGCTGATGGCCATGACGAAGACCGATCCGTTCTCCATCGCCACCATGGTCTGCTTGACGGCGCCGAACTCCATGAGGGCGGCCGCCCCCGTGGTGAGGCTGCCGAGTCCGGAGACGATGGTGGCGAGGTCGGCGGACGCCCCCCGTGGCCCCTTGGGCCTCGGCGTCGCCTGTGGTTCGCCCGCGCCGCCCGCTGCGGGGTCGGAGGACAGGAGCAGCAGCCCGTCCGAGGAGACGACGGCGACGGAGTTGACGCCGGGCACCTCCTCGACCAGGTCGGTCAGCAGCCACTGCAGGTTGCGGGCCTGGGTGCTCAGTCCGTACGTACTGGGCGCGGTCATGTGCGTGCCTCCTGTGCGCTGTCCCCCTGGTCGGTATTGCTCTGTCCCTGCCCCCGGTCCTGCCCCGGGTCCTGCCGCGTGTCCTGCTGCAGGTCCTGCGCGAGCTCGGCGGCGACGACGCGCCGGCCGTCCTGGGCTCCCTGGTAGAAGCCCCCGAGCCGGCGCCGCAGTTCTTCGGCGTCGACCCGGCGCGGCGGCTGGGGCGGTACGTCCTCCCTGCGCGGGGCGGCGACGGTGCGCGGGGTGCGCTTCGGCAGGCCCTTGTCGGTGACGGGGCCGCCGCCGTCGGCGGGGTCGGCGGGGTGGCTGCCCTGGCGGGGGAGCCAGTCGGCCTCGGCGGGTGCGTGGGCGTGGTCCCCTGCGGGGGGCTCGGCGGGGTCGGGTCCGGCGGGATCCGGCAGCGTGAAGTCGGCCGGGTCCGTGTCGTGGACGATGCGGGCGAGCAGCTGCTCCCCTGCGGGGGGCTCGGCGGTGAACACCTGGTCGGCCGGAGGGGCGTCCGCGGCCGGGGCAGCCGGGAAGGCTTCCTCCGCGAGCGGGGCCTCCACGGCCGGGGCCGCGGTGAACACCTGGTCCGCCGGGGGCGCGTCCGCGGCCGGGGCCGCGGTGAACACCTGGTCCGGCGGAGGGGCGTCCGCGGGCGGGGCTGCCGGGAAGGCCTGGTCCGTGGGCTCGGCGGGTGACGGGAGGTCGGTCTCCGTCGGGGCCGCCAGGGCCTCGGCCAGGGTGACCGGCGTGACCGTCTCGGCCGGGAGGACGGGCTCCGCTGCGTCGGCGGCATCGGCGGGGGCCGGTTCCACCGGGTCCATCGGATCCACCGGGTCCACCGAGTCGGCCTCGGGCGCGGCGTGCGCGCCGCGCCGGCGGGCCGGGAGGGTGTTCTCGTTCGCCTCCGCTATCACGCCCGGCAGGTGCAGCGACGGCGCGCCCGGCGTGGCCAGGTGGTGGACCGGCGAGGCCGGCGGGGTGGCGGGCAGCAGCGCCGCGGGGACGACCACCAGGGCCTCGGTCCCCCCGTGCCGCGCGCCGCGCAGCTCCGCGGTGACCCCGTGCCGGGCCGCGAGCCGCCCGGCCACGTACAGGCCGAGGCCCAGGCCGTGCTCCTCCTCCGGCTCCTCGTCGTACGCCTCGGGCGTGGACAGCCGGGCGTTCAGCGCCTCCAGGCGGTCCTCGGTGACGCCGATGCCCTCGTCGACGACGGAGAGGACCACGTCGCCGTTGTCGAGCGTCCAGCCCGACACCTTCACCTTGACGTCCGGCGGGGAGAACGTCGTGGCGTTCTCCAGCAGTTCGGCCAGCACGTGCGAGATGTCGTCGGCGGCGTGCCCGGCGACCTGCGTGTACGAGGGCAGCGCCGCGAGGTCGACGCGCTCGTAGCGCTCGATCTCGCTGACGGCGGCCCGCATCACGTCGACCAGTGCCACCGGCAGGCCCTGCCCGTGGCCGTGCTCCTGACCGGCGAGGACCAGCAGGTTCTCGTTGTGGCGGCGCATCACGGTCGCCAGGTGGTCCAGCTTGAAGAGGGTCGCGAGCCGGTCCGGGTCCTGTTCCTTGGACTCCAGCTCCTCGATGACGGCGAGCTGGCGTTCCACCAGGCCCAGCGTGCGCAGCGACAGCGAGACGGAGGTCGTCGACATGATGCGGCGGTGCTCCTCCAGCCCCGCGCGCAGCTTCGTCAGTTCCTCTTCGAGCGCTTCCCGGCCGGAGGCGAGCGCCTCGTTGCGGCCGATGATGCGGCGCCGGTCGGCGTCGAGCCCGGCGATCCGGGTGTGCAGGGAGACCGTCTGGTCGCGTACGGCGTTCAGGTGCCGGACGACCTCGGCGAACTCGTCGTTGCGGCCGGTGAACCGCACCGGTTCCACCGAGCCCTCGGGGGTCGCCAGCCGTTCCGCGCCGCGCCGCAGGACCGACAGCGGGCGGGTCAGCGAGCGTGCGACGGCGGTGGCGAAGCCGACGGCGACGAGGAACAGCAGGCCGAGGGCGGCGACCAGGATCTCCAGCCGGGTCACGTCGTCGTCGCGCAGGGAGGCCAGGGCGGTGGCCCGTTCGCCGGCGAGGGTGGCCTCGACGGTGCGCATCCGTTCGATGCGGGAGGTGAGCGCGGCGCCGACTGCGGCGCCGTCGGTCTTGCGGTCGGACGGGGCCAGGGTGGGCCGGTCCAGGAGCCGCTTGAGGTAGTCGTCGGCGGCCTTGACCTCCGGGCCGGTGACGGTGGCGGTCAGGGTCTGGCGCACGTCGGGCCGGGCGACCCGGGTGAAGTCGTCGAGGGCGGCCTGTTCCCGTACGCGCGAGCGCTGTGCGGCGGCGCTGAGTTCGTCGACCGTGGCCGAGCCGGGGGACTGTTCGCCGCGGGGCACGGCCAGGGCGCCGAGCAGCAGTCCGCGGGTGGCCGAGGCCTGGTCCACGGCCTGGCCCAGGGGCGGCAGGGGTCGGGTGGTGGCGAGGGCGTCCCCGGCGCGCGGCGGGGTCAGCTCGGCGAGCCGGGTGCCGGGGGCGAGGAGTTCGGTGATGACGCCGGTGTAGGCCTGGTGGGCGGCGAGGGCGGTGCCCTTGCCGTCGATGGCTTCGGTACGGACGGACGCGACGCGGGCGAGGGCCATGGCGAGGGCTTCGTCGGCCGCCGGGTCGACCTCGGCGGCGGCCTCGGTGATCTGCCGGTCGGTGCGCAGTATGCGTTCCTGGAGGCCGGCCCTGGCGGCGCCGGGGCGGCCCTTGGCGGCGTACTCGACGACGGCGTCGCGCTCGTCGGCGAGGACGTGCGTGAGGGTGAGGATCTGGCCGGTCTGCTCCGCGAGGGTGACCAGCCGCTGGGAGTCGTTCAGCTCCCTGGCGGCGGTGACGACGGCGGGGGTGCCGGCCACGAGGACGGTGAGCCCTGCGACGGCGACGCCGACGACCAGCCGGCTGCGCACGCGGACGCGGCGTCCTGCGGGGGCCGGGCCTTCGGCGGCGGTGCCTCCCCCAGCTACCGCCGGGAGGTGCCCCTTGTTCCGAGACCGCTTCTTCTGCACCGGTGCTCGCAATCCTGTACGTGTGCTGTTGCTCGTCTACTCGTGTGGCCGAGGTAACGGCCGGTCAACAAGTAAACGCCCCCTGCCCCCTCGTACCGCCTCAGACCTTTGCAGCGTGTTGGGGAGAGAGCCGCACATCGCCCACCCGGCCACTCGAACGAGTGAACATCACGGATGAGTTGGCGACCAACTCGGGCACCCTGCCCCAGAGCGGCTCCGTGGACAGGCGGTTGAAAGATCGATGCGGCCTTTGGCAGTATGCCCGCCCACATCGGCCCGCCCGGGCCGGAGCCCCGCCGGGCAGCTCCCCGGACGTTTCGCGTGCAGGGACCATCCACTTCACCCCCTCCTGGTCCGTACCAACCCCGACTTCCGGGCCCCCGCCGGGCAGAATGTCCGTATGCGCATCGACCTCGCCACGGCACCCGGCAGCAAGGAACGCCCCAATGAGGACTGGGTGTCGGCCTCGGCGCCCGCTTCGGGGGGCGGGGTCCTCGTGGCCCTCGACGGGGTCACCCCGCCGGCGGGCGACGACGGGTGCGTGCACGGAGTGCCGTGGTTCACGGCCCGGCTCGGCGGCCGATTGACCGAACTGTCCGGATCGCGACGGGACATGCCGCTGGACCGGATCCTGGCCGAAGCCGTCCGCGCCACGGCCGGGGCCCACCGCGGCACCTGTGACCTTTCTCACGTCCGCACCCCGCAGGCGACGGTGGTCGTGGTCCGCTGGGACGAGGCGTACGTGGAGCACCTGGTGCTCTCGGACTCCGTACTCCTGCTCCAGGCGCCCGGGGGCGGGGTGACGGCGGTGCTCGACGACCGGCTGGACCGGGTGCCGCGCGAGGTGCTGCGCTCCGTGGCCGCGACCGACGCCCTGCGCAACGCCGAGGGCGGCTTCTTCACGGCGGCCGCGGATCCGGCGGTGGCGGCCCGGGCGGTCACGGGGCGCACCCCGCGGGCGCGGGTGCGGGCGGTGGCCGCGCTCACGGACGGGGCGAGCCGGTGGACGGACACGTTCGGGGAGGGCGACTGGGCCGAGTGCCTGGCGGTGCTGCGGAAGGAGGGTGCGGAGGGGCTGATCGGCCGGGTCCGCGCCATCGAGTCCGACCCGGCGCGCCCGTCGGCCCGGCACAAGCGGCACGACGACGCGTCGGCGGTCTACGCGGAGCTCTGAGGGGGCGTTACTCGGCGCCGGCGTTCAACTGGTGCAGCAGGCGGGCCAGTTCCGCGACCTCGCCGCGGTCCCAGCCGGCGAGCTTGCGCATGTACTGCTCGCGCCGTGCGCCCCGTACCCGCAGGAAGCGCTCGCGCCCCTCCTCGGTGAGCCCGACGAGGAAGGCCCGCCCGTCGGCGGGGTCCTGCTCGCGGGCGACCAGGCCCAGGACCTCCAGGGCCCGCAGCTGCCGGCTCATGGTGGCCTTGCCGACGCCGAAGTAGGCGGCGAGTTCGGTGGCCCGCTGCCGGCCGGCCGCCTCCAGCCGTACGAGGAGCCCGTACGCGGCGGGCTCCAGCTCGGGGTGGAGCTCGCGGGCCATCTCGCCGGAGGAGGCGCGGGCCCGCCGGAGGAAGACGGACAGCTCCCGCTCCAGGGCAAGGAACTCCTGGTCTTCACTCCCGTGCACGTACCGCTCCTTCTTCGATGTGTGGCACCCCGGCGGGTGGGGCCCGGTGGGTGGGGGGCCCAGTATTTCGCAGCGGGTGCACGGACGGCCCGGGGCCCCGCCGCAGCGGGACCCCGGGCCGTCCGGAAGCAGTCCTGGAGCCGTCCTGAAGCCGTCTCCGGGGAGCGGCGGGACGGCGGCGGGACGGCCGTCAGGCGACGGCGGTGACCGGCACCTGCGCCCCGTCGAGGGCGAGCTCCAGCACCTGGCGGACATCGGTCACCGGGTGCACCTCCAGCCCCTCCAGCACCTCGGCCGGGACGTCGTCCAGATCGGCCTCGTTGCGCTTGGGGATGATCACGGTGGTCAGGCCCGCCCGGTGGGCGGCGAGCAGCTTCTGCTTGACGCCGCCGATGGGCAGGACCCGCCCGGTCAGCGAGACCTCGCCGGTCATGGCCACGTCCGTGCGCACCTGTCGTCCGGAGAGCAGCGAGGCGAGGGCGGTGGTCATGGTGATGCCCGCGCTCGGGCCGTCCTTGGGCACGGCGCCCGCCGGGAAGTGGATGTGCACGCCCCGGTCCTTCAGGTCGGCGACGGGGAGTTCCAGTTCGGCGCCGTGCGAGCGCAGGAAGCTCAGCGCGATCTGCGCCGACTCCTTCATCACGTCTCCGAGCTGGCCGGTGAGGGTCAGTCCGGCCGCGCCCGTCTCCGGGTCGGCCAGCGAGGCCTCCACGAAGAGGACGTCGCCGCCCGCGCCGGTGACCGCGAGGCCGGTGGCCACGCCGGGGACGGCGGTGCGCCGTTCGGCCGGGTCCTGGGCGGACTCGGGCACGTGGTGCGGGCGTCCGATCAGGCCGCGCAGCCCGTCGGCCCCGATGCGGTACGGGAGCTCGCGCTCGCCCAGCTCGTGCTGGGCGGCGACCTTGCGCAGCAGGCGGGCGATCGCCCGCTCCAGGGTGCGCACGCCCGCCTCGCGGGTGTACTCCCCGGCCAGCTTGCGCAGGGCGTCCTCCTCCAGGACCACCTCGTCGGCGGCGAGCCCGGCGCGCTCCAGCTGGCGGGGCAGCAGGTGGTCGCGGGCGATGACGACCTTCTCGTCCTCGGTGTAGCCGTCGAGGCGGACGAGCTCCATCCGGTCGGCGAGGGCCTCCGGGATGGCCTCCAGCACGTTGGCGGTCGCCAGGAAGACGACGTCGCTCAGGTCCAGCTCGACCTCCAGGTAGTGGTCCCGGAAGGTGTGGTTCTGGGCCGGGTCGAGGACCTCCAGGAGGGCGGCCGCGGGGTCGCCCCGGAAGTCGGAGCCGACCTTGTCGATCTCGTCGAGCAGGACCACGGGGTTCATGGATCCGGCTTCCTTGATGGCCCGGACGATGCGGCCGGGCAGGGCGCCGACATAGGTCCGGCGGTGGCCGCGGACCTCGGCCTCGTCCCGTACGCCGCCGAGGGCGACGCGGACGAACTTGCGGCCCATGGCGTGGGCCACGCTCTCGCCGAGCGAGGTCTTGCCGACTCCGGGCGGGCCCACGAGGGCGAGCACGGCGCCGCCGCGCCGGCCGCCGATGACGCCCATGCCGCGCTCGCTGCGCCGCTTGCGCACGGCCAGGTATTCGGTGATGCGGTCCTTCACGTCGTTCAGGCCCGCGTGTTCGGCGTCGAGCACG
Source organism: Streptomyces erythrochromogenes (assembly GCF_040684695.1). Lineage (GTDB taxonomy): Bacteria > Actinomycetota > Actinomycetes > Streptomycetales > Streptomycetaceae > Streptomyces > Streptomyces erythrochromogenes_C. The sequence continues at coordinate 312,768 of NZ_JBFBGM010000004.1, read as the reverse complement.
GCCCTGGCGCCCTGGATGTCGTACTGGTCCTCGGTGCGCTCGTTCCAGGGCAGTTCGAGCACGGTGTCCAGCCAGGTGCGGATCCAGGAGCCCTCGGGGCTCTGGTCGCTGGACCGCTCCAGCTTGTCGACCTCCTTGAGCGCGGCCTCGCGGACGTTCTCGGGGAGGTCGGCGGCCTCGACGCGGGCCCGGTAGTCGTCGGACTCCTCGCCGTCCTTCTCGCCGTTCAGCTCGCGCAGCTCCTTGCGCACGGCCTCCAGCTGACGGCGGAGCAGGAACTCGCGCTGCTGCTTGTCGACGCCGTCCTGGACGTCCTTGGCGATGGACTCGGCGACGTCCTGTTCGGCGAGGTGGTCGCTGAGCGCCTTGACGGCGAGCCTGAGGCGGTCGACCGGGTCGGCCGTCTCCAGCAGTTCGACCTTCTGCTCGACGGTCAGGAAGGGCGAGTAGCCGGAGTTGTCCGCGAGGGCGGAGACCCCTTCGATCTGCTGGACGCGGTCCACGACCTGCCAGGCACCGCGCTTCTTGAGCCAGCTGGTGGCGAGGGCCTTGTACTCCTTGACCAGCTCGGCGACGGCGCCCGGCAGCGGATCGGGGACGCTCTCGTCCACGGTCTCGCCCTCGACCCAGAGGGCCGCTCCGGGCCCGGTGGTGCCGGCGCCGATCCGGACGCGGCCGAGGCCGCGGATGAGCGCGCCGGGGTCGCCGCCGGAGAGGCGGCCGACCTGCTCGACGGTTCCGAGCACACCGGTGGCGGCGTACTTGCCGTCGATCCGCGGCACGAGCAGGACCCGGGGCTTCCCGCTGCTGCCCGCCGCGGCCTGGGCCGCCTCGACGGCTCCGCGCACCTCGGCGTCGGACAGGTCCAGCGGGACGACCATTCCGGGCAGCACGACCTCGTCGTCGAGCGGCAGCACGGGCAGGGTGAGCGTTACGGACGTCGAAGCCATGATCTTCCCTCCGGCAGTGAAGTTGAGCTATGCCGACTCAATGCATCTGCGCCCGCCGGTGTTCCCCAACCTGCGTTCGCCCGGGGCGAACGGACTCCGTCGGTCGTGCTGCCCGGGTCGGGTCAGCCGTTCAGGGGGGAGATGCGGACGTCGCCCGAGGTGGTCTTCGCCGAGAGGCGGGCGGGGGCCGAGGCGTCGTCGGGGAGGGTGACGTCGCGGGCCCCGGAGGTGGTGTCGACCGAAAGGCGGTAGGGGGCCGCGGGCACCTTCAGGCTGACGTCGCCGGAGGTGGTCTCGGCGAGCACCGAGGAGGGGGCCTTCGCGAACTCCACGCGGGTGTCGCCCGAGTCCGAGTGCACCGCCGCGCTCGGGCAGGTCAGACCGGTGGCGGTGATCTCGCCCGAGCTAGTGCTGATCCTCAGGGGTCCGGTGACGGCCTCGGCCCGGACGTCGCCGGAGTCGGCCTCCACCTCGGCGGCGGCCACGCCCGTCACGGTGATGTCGCCGCTGTCGCTCTCCAGCGTGACCTTCGCGGTGGCGGGGACCTCCAGGCGGTAGTCGATGGAGCAGTTCCCGGAGCACCCGTCGGTGAAGGTGAGCACTCCCCCGCTGACCTGCTGGCCGGTGACGGGGGCGGTGTCGCCGCGGTAGTGGACGGTACGGCGGACCGTGACGCCGGGACCGGCGGCGGCGGTGACCTCGATCGACCCGGCGCGGGTGCCGGTCACCTCGACGGCGGTGACCGCCTCGGTGACCACCGTGTCGGCGCGAGCCGTCCTGCGCGGGCCGTCGACGAAGGAGCATCCGGCCATGAGGACGCCGGCCGCGAGAGCGACGGCCGCGGCGCGGGCGGCCCGGGCCGCCGTGGTGTGGGAAGTCATGCACCGATCCTCCGGCGCGGGCGCCGCCCGGCCGATGGTGCCGGTACCCGGATCCGAGGTCGGGTTATCCCCCGGGCCCCGGCCCCGCACCGGACTCCCGGCCCGCCCCTCACACCCCTCACGCCCCTCGCACCCCTTGCCCTCAACCTTGGTTCAGGTTCTACGGTGCTCGCACGAGCGATCTTCCAAGGGGGAACAGCCGATGACCGTCCCGCACCTCACCGACGCCGAACTCGCCGCACAGCCCGCCGCCTACTGGACCGGACTGGCCTACGAGGCCCTGATCGCCTTCACCCGAGCCCGGCAGGCCGAACTCGGCTTCACCCAGCCCGCGTACTGGGTGCTGCGCCACCTGTCGAAGGAGGACCTCTCGCCGGACGGTACGGGGATGACCGTGCCCCGGCTCCAGGAGGCCATGCGGTCCTACCTACGGCCCGAGGACGACCTGGCCGCCGAGGCCGAGGCCCTGCTGGAGCAGGGCCGGGTCACCAGGGACGACACCGGCAGGCTGTGGATCACCACGGCGGGCGAGGAGGCCCGCACCCGCCTCAAGCAGCACGCTCCCGCCATCCGCGACCGCATCCACGAGGGCATCGACGACGCCGACTACGTGACCGCGCTCAAGGTCCTGCGGCAGATGATCCGGAACACCGACGGCCCGCGCTGACCGCCGTTCAGCGGCCCGGGCCCGTGGCGACCGGGCGCAGGGGCGAGGGCAGGCCCCATTCGCTCCAGGAGCCGTCGTACACCGCCAGGTCCCGGTAGCCGGCGAGGTCGGCGCCGAGGGCCAGTACGCAGGCGGTCACCCCGGAGCCGCAGCTGAAGCGGAGGCGTGCGCGGTCGCCCGCGGCCGCCTCGAAGGCCGCGCGGAGTTCCCCGGCCGGGCGCATCAGGCCGTCGGGGCCCTGGAGGTCGCCGAAGGGGAGGCTGGCGGCGCCCGGCATGTGCCCGCCGCGCAGGCCCGGACGGGGTTCCGGGGCGGTGCCCTCGAAGCGTTCGCGGGTACGGGCGTCCAGGACGGCCGCGGCCGGGTCGGCCAGGGCCGCGGCGACGGCCTCGGCGTCGATCAGCAGCCCGGGGCGGGGCCGGGCGGTGAAGGAGCCGCGCGGACCCGAGTACTCCGGGCCGGTGGCCTCGACGGGCAGGCCGGCGGCCGTCCAGGCGGGCAGGCCCCCGTCGAGGACGGCGGCCCGGTCGAAGCCCGCGGCGCGCAGCATCCACCAGGCGCGGGCGCTGGAGTACACCCCGGCGCCGTCGTAGACGACGACGGTGTCGGTGTCGTGGAGGCCGAGGGAGCGCAGCGCCTCGGTGAGGGCGGCGGGGCCGGGCATGGTGTGCGGGGCGGGGGCCGCGTGGTCGGAGAGGGCTCCGTCGAGGTCGAAGGGGCGGGCGCCCGGAATGCGGCGGCCCGCGGCGCGGTGGGCGCCGACGGAGGCGTCGAAGACGACCAGTCCCGGGTCGCCCAGCCGGGCGGCGAGCCAGTCGGCCCCGACCAGCGGTCCCGGATGCGCGGGCCCGGGCCCGGGCCCGCGGGGACCCGCCCCGCCGGGCGCGGGGGTGTCGGCTGCGTGGTGGCAGGGCGCGGGGTCCACGGACGCCGGGTGGTCGGACGTGGGCATGCGGCAGCACCTCCTGGAGTGTCACGGGCGGCGTCACGGCCGGCGTCACGGCCGGCGTCACGGCCCGCGAGCTGTACGACGCGATCGCCCCCATCCTCCGGCGCGCCCCTGCCGGGCCCGCCGCCGCCCCCGTACGGGGCCGGTTCGCCGAGCCCTCCCCGGGCCGGGCGGACCGGCCCCGCGTCAGGTGGCGGCGCAGCCGCCCGGGCGGGCGTAGACGGCGACCCGGGCGCCCCGTACGTCGGTGACCGAGCAGAGGTCGAAGCGGCCGGCCAGCACCTCCCGCTTGACCGCCTCGCGCGGGTACGGGTCCAGCGGCTGCCCCACCGGGTCCTGCAGGGCGATCACCCGGGGCGAGGCGAGCAGGGCCGCGCGGATCCGTTCCGGGGACCGCTCGGTGCCCTGCAGGCTGTGCGAGGCGGCCGGGCCGGTGGCGAGGGCGATGTCGCGCAGGCCTGCGTGGACGTCCGGCGAGGACAGCAGCCACTCGCGCCTGCGGGAGGGCATGAACACCACCGCGTCCCCCGGGCGGGCCCGCTCCCGCACGGCGGCGGCGACCGCGAGGACGTCGTCCTTGCGGCTCTCCGGGGTGCGCAGCCAGGCCGACCAGATCCCGAACGGTACGAGGAGGGCTCCCGCCAGCACCCACGGCCACCATCCGCGGGCGGCGGCCAGCCGTGCGCCGGCCAGCAGGGCGGGCCCGGCCAGCGCGTAGAGCACGTACCGGTCGACGTACCAGGGGTTGATCAGGGAGACCGCCATGAGCAGTCCGGGCGGCAGCAGGGCGAGGGGCAGCGCCACCCGTACGAGGTCCTTCGGGGCGCCCCGCGCGAGCAGCAGGCAGGCCCCGCCCACCACGGCGTACGCGGCCCAGTCCTGCCAGCTGGGCCGGCCCAGCCAGCCGAGCTGCTGGTGGGCCTGGCGCACGCCGACCGCGGCGAGCGGCAGCAGCAGCACGGCGACGGTCGCGGCGCTCCACCGCCAGCCGCGTGCCCGGTGGGCGGTGAAGGCGTGGGCGAGCAGCGCCAGCGCGGCGAACTCGTGCAGCCAGCAGCCGAGGAGCAGCACGACGGTGTAGGCGATCCACCGTTCGCGGAGCATCAGGTGGGTCGCCCACACCACGGCGGCGGCGACCAGGGCGTACGAGCGGCCTTCCTGTGCGTACATCTGGACGGGCGGCAGCACGGCGTACACGCAGCCGGCGATCAGTGCGGCCCGCTCCCCCGCGAGCCGGTGCGCGACGGCGGCCACGCCCGCGGCGGCGAGGGCGGTGGCGGCGACGGAGGGCAGCCGCAGCGCCCACAGGCCGCCGTCCCAGGCCTGGAACACGCCGTGCATGAGGGCGTAGTACAGGCCGTGCACGGCGTCGACGCGGCCGAGGAGGTCCCAGATCTCGCCGGGCGTGCGGTGCGCCACCTGCCAGGTGACGGACTCGTCGCGCCACATGCTGCCGCCGCGCTCCAGGCCCCACAGGCCGAGGGCCGCGGCGAGCAGCGGCGGCAGCAGGCGCCATGGCGCGATGCGTCTGATGGCGGCCTCCTGGAACTGTCGGATCGAGGGTGCGGACTCCATACTCGGGGGTGGACCCGAGTGGCTGCGGAGGTGGGTGTGCACGCGTTACGGGCGGTGGCGGCGGTACTTCTGGGTGCGGTGGTCCTGACGGGGTGCGGACCGTCCGGTTCCGGAGGTGGCGACGACGCCCCGACCTCGGGTACCGGTACGAGCACGGGTCCGGGTACGAGTACGGGCCCCACCGCGAGCACGGGGCCCGCCGCGAGCCCCAGCCTGAGCCCGGGCGCGGACACGAGTGCGGGCACGAGTGCGGCGCCCGCCCCCGGCGAGACCCTGGTCCGGGTGACCCGCAGCGGGGGCTTCGCGGGCGAGACGCACACCCTCGTCGTCAAGGGCGACGGCTCCTGGTCCCGGCTGGACGCGAAGGCGGGGCCGGAGGGCTCGGGGAAGCTGTCGGAAGGGGAGCTGGCGGCCCTGCGCACCGCGCTCCGGGAGGCGGACTTCGCCCGTCAGCCCAGGATCGCGACGGGCGGCCCGAAGATCTACGACGGGTTCTTCTACGCCTTCGCGCACGGCGGGTACGAGGTCGCGGGCGAGGAGGGTTCCCTGCCTCCGGCCCTGGTGAAGGTGGCGCAGGCGCTGCCGCCGTTCACGCGGGGCTGAGCTCCCGCAGCAGCCGGTCCAGGAACCCGCGCAGCCGGGCGGGCATGTCCACGCTCCCGGGCGGGCGTGTTCCAGCTCCCGGGCGTAGCGCTCGCTGGACCGCGTCCCCACCCTGGTCTGTATCAACCCCTTCGAGCTCCCGCGTTCGATGGCGGCGGTCGCGGCGTCCCGTCCCGATGTGCCGAACGACACTCACGACCCCGTCTTCCCCCATGGTCACGGACTGGCCTTGTAGGCCCCCTCCAAGAGGGATCCGACGAGGTCGGAGCCGGTGGGGCAGCTGACCGCCCCACCCGCCGGGTGCCGGTCCCGCGGGGGGTCCGACATGCGGTACAACCCATTCCATTTGCTCAGGTCCAGCGCATATGCCGTGTCCGAACCCCACGTAGCCGCAGGCCGGAGCCTCCTCTACGCTGCACCCCATTCAGCGGGATCTTCAGGGGCGGACATGGAACAGACACACACCACCCACACCGGCGCCGCGGCAACCCCCGGCGCCCAGCGGCGTGTGCTCGTCGTCGAGGACGACCGCACCATCGCGGAGGCCATCGCGGCCCGGCTGCGCGCCGAGGGCTTCCAGGTACAGACGGCGACCGACGGTCCCGCGGCCGTAGCGGCGGCCGAGAGCTGGCTGCCCGAGCTGCTGGTCCTCGACGTCATGCTGCCCGGCTTCGACGGGCTGGAGGTCTGCCGCCGGGTCCAGGCACAGCGCCCGGTCCCGGTGCTGATGCTCACCGCCCGGGACGACGAGACCGACATGCTGGTCGGGCTGGGCGTCGGCGCCGACGACTACATGACGAAGCCGTTCTCCATGCGCGAGCTGGCCGCACGCGTCCACGTCCTGCTGCGGCGGGTGGAGCGGGCCACGATCGCCGCCCACACCCCGCGCGGCGCCACCCTGCGCCTGGGCGACCTGGAGATCGACCACGCGCAGCGCCGGGTCCGGGTGCAGACCGAGGACGTCCACCTGACCCCGACCGAGTTCGACCTGCTGGTGTGCCTGGCCGGGACCCCGCGGGCCGTGCTCTCCCGGGAGCAGCTGCTGGCGGAGGTCTGGGACTGGGCCGACGCGTCCGGGACCCGTACGGTCGACAGCCACATCAAGGCCCTGCGGCGGAAGATCGGCGCCGAGCGGATCCGTACGGTCCACGGCGTCGGGTACGCCCTGGAGACCCCGGCCCAGCCGTGAACGGCCGGGCGGCGGGGCCGCGCCAGCGCCAGCGGCCCACCGGGGGGCTGCGGCCCTTCTCGCCGTTCTCGATCAAGACCAAGCTCGGCACGCTCGTGGTCGTCTCGGTCTTCATCACGACCGGCCTGCTCCTGGTGGCCCTGCGCACGGACACCGAGCTGCGGTTCATCACCGTCTTCTCGGTGATCGCCTCGATGCTGATCACCCAGTTCGTGGCGCACAGCCTGACGGCGCCGCTGGACGACATGACGACGGTGGCCCGTGCGATATCCCACGGCGACTTCACGCGGCGCGTGCGGGGCGCCGGACGCCGCGACGAGCTGGGCGACCTGGCCTCCACGATCAACCTGATGGCGGACGACCTGGAGGCCGTGGACCGGCACCGCAAGGAGCTCGTCGCCAACGTCTCGCACGAGCTGCGCACCCCGATCGCCGCGCTGCGGGCGGTGCTGGAGAACGTCGTCGACGGGGTCTCCGCCGCCGACCCCGAGACCATGCGCACCATGCTGAAGCAGACCGAGCGCCTCGGCCGGCTCGTGGAGACCCTGCTGGACCTGTCCCGGGTGGACAACGGGGTGGTGCCGCTGAGGGCCCGCCGCTTCGAGGTGTGGCCGTACCTGTCCGGGGTGCTGAAGGAGTCGGGGCTGGCGGCCTCCGGCCGGCCGGGGCTGCTCTCCGGCTCCGGCGGGCACACCCGCAACGACGTCCACCTGCACCTGGACGTCTTCCCGCCCGACCTGTGCGCGTACGCCGACGCCGAGCGGCTGCACCAGGTGGTGGCCAATCTGATCGACAACGCGGTCAAGCACAGCCCGCCGCACGGCCGGGTCACGGTCCGGGCCCGGGCCGGCGAGACGCCCGGTGACCTGGCGCTGGAGGTCCGCGACGAGGGCCCCGGCATCCCGGAGGCCGAGCGCCACCGGGTCTTCGAGCGGTTCAACCGGGGCAGCGCCCGGGGCGGCGACGGGGGCACCGGACTGGGCCTGGCGATCGCCCGCTGGGCCGTGGAGCTGCACGGCGGCCGGATCGGGGTGGCCGAATCGTCACGTGGCTGCCGCATCCTCGTCACGCTTCCGGGCAGCTCGTAGGTCGCGTGTTGACGTAGGGTTCGACTGGGAAGGACATGATCTCGGCCACACGTACCCGGGGTCCGTCAGGGGTGCGAAGCCATGGGGGCCGCAACCTCGGTGCCCCCTACCCGAACCAGGCTGGTTTCCCGCCATTCCACGTCATGAAACCCGCCGTTCGATGTGACCTGCACGACGTAAGTCCCGCCCGGCCTGCATGCAGCGGTCCAGGAGGCGTAGCCTTTATTCCCGCTGTCCATACCTTGTGAAGCGGAAGAGGGCGGTTGCCGCCGTGTCGCCACAGTCCCCCAGTAACTCGAGCACCACGACCGAAGCAGCAGAGGGCGGGAAGAACCCTGCCTCAGGCTTCGGCGCGAATGAGTGGCTCGTCGACGAGATCTATCAGCAGTACCTCCAGGACCCGCAGTCGGTCGACCGCGCCTGGTGGGACTTCTTCGCCGACTACAAGCCGGGGGGCGCTGCCGCTCCGGTGACGTCGGCCGGTCCCGATAAGTCCACGCCGACGGACGGCGCCTCCGCACAGGCCGCCACCGCCGTCGCCCGGACCCCGCAGGTCGCCGACGCCGCCACGGGGGCGGCGGACGCCGCGCCCGCGCACACCGCGACGCCGACTCCTCCGCCTGTGTCAGCTCCTGCCCCTGCTCCTGCCATCCCCTCTGGTGCCCCTGCTGTGACTGTCACCTCCCAGGCCCCGGCCGCCGCACCGGCCGCGCCCGCCCCCGCCTCCGTAGCCCCGCAGAAGGCCGCGCCCGCCACCGAGGCCCCCGCGGGCCCCGAGCTGGTGACGCTCCGCGGCCCGGCGGCAGCCGTGGCCAAGAACATGAACGCCTCCCTCGACGTCCCGACGGCCACGTCCGTCCGCGCCGTCCCGGTGAAGCTGCTGTTCGACAACCGCATCGTCATCAACAACCACCTGAAGCGGGCCCGGGGCGGGAAGATCTCCTTCACGCACCTCATCGGCTACGCGATGGTCCAGGCCATCAAGGCCATGCCGTCGATGAACCACTCCTTCGCGGAGAAGGACGGCAAGCCGACCCTGGTCAAGCCCGACCACGTGAACTTCGGCCTCGCCATCGACCTGGTGAAGCCCAACGGCGACCGCCAGCTCGTCGTCGCCGGCATCAAGAAGGCCGAGACCCTCAACTTCTTCGAGTTCTGGCAGGCCTACGAGGACATCGTCCGCCGCGCCCGCGTCGGCAAGCTGACGATGGACGACTTCACCGGCGTGACCTGCTCCCTCACCAACCCCGGCGGCCTGGGCACCGTGCACTCCGTGCCCCGCCTGATGCCCGGACAGTCGGTCATCATGGGCGTCGGCTCCATGGACTACCCCGCCGAGTTCCAGGGCACCTCGCAGGACACCCTGAACAAGCTGGGCATCTCCAAGGTCATGACCCTGACCTCGACCTACGACCACCGGGTCATCCAGGGTGCGGCCTCCGGCGAGTTCCTGCGCATCGTCGCCAACCTGCTCCTCGGCGAGAACGACTTCTACGACTCCGTCTTCGAGTCGCTGCGCATCCCGTACGAGCCGGTCCGCTGGAACCGCGACATCGACGCCAGCCACGACGACGACGTCACGAAGGCCGCCCGCGTCTTCGAGCTGATCCACTCCTACCGGGTCCGCGGCCACGTCATGGCCGACACCGACCCGCTGGAGTACAAGCAGCGCAAGCACCCCGACCTCGACATCACCGAGCACGGCCTCACCCTGTGGGACCTGGAGCGCGAGTTCGCGGTCGGCGGCTTCTCCGGCAAGTCCATGATGAAGCTGCGCGACATCCTCGGTGTCCTGCGCGACTCGTACTGCCGCACCACCGGCGTCGAGTTCATGCACATCCAGGACCCGAAGCAGCGCCGCTGGATCCAGGACCGCATCGAGCGCCCGCACACCAAGCCGGAGCGCGAGGAGCAGCTGCGCATCCTGCGCCGCCTGAACGCGGCGGAGGCCTTCGAGACCTTCCTGCAGACGAAGTACGTCGGCCAGAAGCGCTTCTCCCTGGAGGGCGGCGAGTCCGTCATCCCGCTGCTCGACGCCGTCATCGACTCGGCCGCCGAGGCCCGCCTCGAAGAGGTCGTCATCGGCATGGCCCACCGCGGCCGCCTGAACGTGCTCGCGAACATCGTCGGCAAGTCCTACGCGCAGATCTTCCGCGAGTTCGAGGGCAACCTCGACCCGAAGTCCATGCACGGCTCCGGCGACGTCAAGTACCACCTGGGCGCCGAGGGCACCTTCACCGGCCTCGACGGCGAGCAGATCAAGGTCTCGCTCGTCGCGAACCCCTCCCACCTGGAGGCGGTCGACCCGGTCCTGGAGGGTGTCGCCCGCGCCAAGCAGGACGTCATCAACAAGGGCGGCACGGACTTCACCGTCCTCCCGCTCGCCCTCCACGGCGACGCGGCCTTCGCCGGCCAGGGCGTCGTCGCCGAGACGCTGAACATGTCGCAGCTGCGCGGCTACCGCACCGGCGGCACCGTGCACGTGGTCATCAACAACCAGGTCGGCTTCACCGCCGCCCCGGAGTCCTCGCGTTCCTCGATGTACGCGACCGACGTGGCCCGCATGATCGAGGCGCCGATCTTCCACGTGAACGGCGACGACCCGGAGGCCGTCGTCCGCGTCGCGCGGCTCGCCTTCGAGTTCCGCCAGGCGTTCAACAAGGACGTGGTCATCGACCTCATCTGCTACCGCCGCCGCGGCCACAACGAGTCCGACAACCCGGCGTTCACCCAGCCGCTGATGTACGACCTGATCGACAAGAAGCGCTCGGTGCGCAAGCTCTACACCGAGTCCCTCATCGGTCGTGGCGACATCACCCTGGAAGAGGCCGAGCAGGCGCTCCAGGACTTCCAGGGCCAGCTGGAGAAGGTCTTCGCGGAGGTCCGCGAGGCCGCCACGGCCCCGGCCGTCGGCGCCCCGGTCACGCCCGCGCAGACCGCGCAGGAGTTCCCGGTCGCCGTCGACACCGCGATCTCGCAGGACGTCGTCAAGCGGATCGCCGAGTCCCAGGTCACCATCCCCGAGGGCGTCACGGTCCACCCGCGCCTGCTGCCCCAGCTGCAGCGCCGCGCGGCGATGATCGACGAGGGCACCATCGACTGGGGCATGGGCGAGACCCTCGCCTTCGGCTCGCTGCTGATGGAGGGCACCCCGGTCCGGCTGTCCGGCCAGGACTCCCGCCGCGGCACCTTCGGCCAGCGCCACGCGGTCCTCATCGACCGGGAGACCGGCGAGGACTACACCCCGCTGCTCTACCTGTCCGAGGACCAGGCCCGCTACAACGTCTACGACTCGCTGCTCTCCGAGTACGCGGCCATGGGCTTCGAGTACGGCTACTCGCTGGCCCGTCCGGACGCGCTGGTCCTGTGGGAGGCCCAGTTCGGTGACTTCGTCAACGGCGCGCAGACCGTCGTCGACGAGTTCATCTCCTCGGCCGAGCAGAAGTGGGGCCAGACCTCCGGCGTCACCCTGCTCCTCCCGCACGGCTACGAGGGCCAGGGCCCGGACCACTCGTCCGCGCGTCCCGAGCGCTTCCTGCAGATGTGCGCGCAGGACAACATGACGGTGGCCATGCCCACCCTGCCGTCGAACTACTTCCACCTGCTGCGCTGGCAGGTCCACAACCCGCACCACAAGCCGCTCATCGTCTTCACCCCGAAGTCGATGCTGCGTCTGAAGGCGGCGGCGTCGAAGGCGGAGGAGTTCACGACCGGTTCGTTCCGTCCGGTCATCGGCGACAGCACGGTGGACGCGAACGCGGTCCGCAAGGTCGTCTTCTGCGCCGGCAAGGTCTACTACGACCTGGAGGCCGAGCGCGAGAAGCGCGGCATCACGGACACCGCGATCATCCGCATCGAGCGCCTGTACCCGCTCCCGGGTGCCGAGCTCCAGGCCGAGATCGCCAAGTTCCCGAACGCGGCGAAGTACATCTGGGCGCAGGAGGAGCCGGCGAACCAGGGTGCGTGGCCGTTCATCGCGCTGAACCTGATCGACCACCTCGACCTGGCGGTCGGCGCGGACGTCCCGGCGGGCGAGCGCCTGCGGCGCATCTCGCGCCCGCACGGCTCGTCCCCGGCGGTGGGCTCCGCGAAGCGCCACCAGGCGGAGCAGCAGCAGCTGATCAACGAGGTCTTCGAGGCGTAACCCTCGCGGCCACAGCAGCATCCGGAAGGCCCGGCCCCCTCGGGGGGCCGGGCCTTCCGGCTGTCCGGGCGACGAGAGACCATCGGGAAAATCAGCGATGCGCGGGCGGAGCCCGGAGCGCCCCGCATCGCTACGCGCTCCTGCCTGACGGCGTCCGCAGGCCCCGTGGGCCGGTCATGGGCCGCCCCGGATCGCCCCTCCACCCGAAGGCAACTCACCGGAAGAATAAACACCCTTGTCGATGATTGGCGCAAACCTTCCTCAATTTGACCGAAGTTGCAGTCAATGTGAAGATCATCTTCGGCTGAGCGTCGATGACGACGCGTCAGTTCACGTACTCCACCGCTCTGGTGGGGCAAACGGGAGGGAACCCCTTGCGCACTCGTATGAAGTCGACCATGGCCACGGCCGCGCTCGCCGTCGGGCTCGTCGGCGCGCTCGCGCCGAGCGCGTCCGCCGCGTACACCCAGGTGAAGAACTTCTCCTTCACCGACGAGGGCGTCGGCGCCGAGACCGGTCGCTGGTCCGCCCCGGGCAACAGCCAGTCGGCCACGCAGGACCAGTGCGCCACGAGCAACGGCGCCCAGGGCCGGGTCGGCTACGACTTCAAGATCGACAAGTCCTGGCAGCCCGACCAGTGGGTCGCCTGGCGTGACTGGTCCTGCGACAACGGCACGTACTGGAAGGAATTCAACAACGCCCCGGCCGGCAGCTACTACATGCAGATCGCCAACGCGCCGCACTTCGTCCACTCGTCGGGCCGCGTCGTCTACAACTGGAAGTAATCTCAGACGATGAGCGTCCTTTCCTGTCACGAAGTGACCAAGAGCTTCCGGAAGCACTCCGTGCTGGAAGGGGTCCATCTCAGCCTGGAGGCCGGCGAGATCGTCGGCCTCCTCGGGTTCAACGGTGCGGGCAAGACCACCCTGATGCGGGTGATCACCGGGCTGTCCACCCCGGACTCCGGTGAGGTGCGGCTGTTCGGGGAGTCCCTGCCCATGCGGCCGCGGCAGCTCGACCGGCTCGGGGCCGCACTCGACGCCCCCGCGTTCCACCGCTGGTCCACCGGGCGCGCCATGCTGCGCACCCTGCTCGACACCGCCGGCCTTCCCGACGGCGGGCGGATCGCCCGTACGCTCAACCGCGTCGGGCTGACCGGCGCCGCCGACCGGCGCCTCGGGACGTACTCGCAGGGCATGCGGCAGCGGCTCGCCATCGCCGCGGCGCTGCTCAAGCAGCCCGACCTGCTGATCCTCGACGAGCCCACCAACGGGCTCGACCCCGAGGGTCTGCGCATGGTGCGGCGGATCGTCGCGGAAGAGGCCGAGCGCGGGGCAGCGGTACTCGTCTCCAGCCACCAGCTCGACGAGATCCAGCGCATCTGCCATCGCGTGATCATGCTCGCCCAGGGCCGCGTCGTCGCCGCCGGCACCCTCGACGCGCTCGGCTACGACCCGGAAAGCGGTCCGGCCGCCTTCGAGGACTGGTTCTTCGGGCTCGTCGGGAACGGGGCGCGTCCGTGAACCGCCTCGTCCGGGCCGAGACCCGGCGACTGCTGCGCCACCCGCTCGCCCTCACCCTCGCCGCCCTGTTCGTCTTCGGCTCCCTGTACTGCGCCTGGGTGAGCCAGAGCATGGCCTCGTACAACATCAAGCAGGTGCAGGCCAACCTCGACTTCCTTCCGAAGTCGTGCGAATCCCCGCGCAACGGCCCCGAGCAGAAGGCCAAGTGCCTCGCCGAAGTGCCGCTGCAGGCCGTCGGGCTGGAGCGGATCCAGGACCGGTTCACCGCCGAGGGAGTCCGTGCCGCGCAGGCTCAGCACCCGGTGGGTTCGCTCCTGTGGACCGTGCGCCTGCTGACGTCCGTGCCCGGTCTCGCGCTCCTCGTCATGGTGGCGGCCTTCTCCGTCGCCGGGGAGTGGAGCCGGGGCTCCATCGTGCCGCTCCTCCTCTACGAATCCCGCCTCGGCCGGCTGCTCGCCGCAAAGGCCGTCGCGATCTGGGTGTGGAGCCTGACACTGCTGTGCGCGTCCGCCGCCGTGACGGCCGCGTTCGGCATGTTCTACGGCCGTGGCGCCCATCCGCTGCCCTCCGCCGGGGCGCTCGGGTCCGTCCTCGCCGACACCGCTCTGGGCGTTCTGGCAGGCGCCGCCGTCCTGGCCGGGGCGGCAGCCGTCGCGGTCGCCCTGGCCGCACTGCTCCGCCAGCCGCTGCGCACCTTCCTCGCGGGAATGCTGCTGCTCGTGCTCGTGGTCCGCACCTCCGCCGCTCCGGGGCTGGGCGCCTGGCTTCCCGGCGGCGCCCTGGCCGACCTCGTCGGCTTCGGCGCGGTGGACGGGGTGTGGGACCACTTCTGGATCTCCACCGATCCCTCCACGGCCCCCGTCCTGCTGCGCGTCCTGCCGACCCTGGCTTTCATCGGCCTGTTGTGGCTCGGGCTCGGCCGCCTGAACCGGACCCGGGACCGCGCCTGATGGCCGGTACCCGACGTCGGCCCACGCGCGCGGAAGGGGCCGCCTGGGCCGGTGAGCTGCGCGCCCTGTGGACCGCCCCCGTCTGGGGAGCCACCGCGGTGGCCACGGCGGTGAGCCTGGGTCTCGTCGTCCGGCTCTGGATGGCGGGCGCCTCGTACGGGGTGCTCGACCCCTCGGTGTCGGCTCTCACCTCGCTCCCGGCCGCACTGCGGGCGGCGGCCTGGCAGTCCGGGACCCTGCTGGGGCTCCTCCTCACGGCGGTCGTCATCGCGACCGGTCTCGGCCAGAGCCTGGAAGGCGGGACCTGGGGCGCCCTGCGCCTGTTCGAGAACCGGGTCGGGGTGCTGTGGGCGCGCAGGATCGGCGCGGCGCTCGCCCTGTCGCTCGCCGGTCAGGTCGTCACGGGCGTGCTGCTGTGGCTGTCCACGTCGGCGCTGGCCCGGCTGTCGCCCGTACGGCCGCGCACGATCCCGCCGGGGTTCGGCGGCGGCACGGTCGAGACCGTGCCTCCCCTGCCCGCCGAGTCCGCGACCTGGGGCCAGGCCGTGGGCGCGATCGCCGGCGCCCTCCTCGTCCAGCTCCTCTTCATCAGCCTGGCCGGACTCGGGGCCGCCCTGCTGCGCAGTGTCATCGGGACGCTCGCGCTCGGAGCGGGCCCCCTGCTCGTGACCGCGCCGCTCGTGATGCTCCCGGTGGCGCCGTTCCTGCCGCACCGCTGGATCGCCGACCTGTTGAACCTGCCCCCCGAGGCGCAGTACGAGCTGTACGTCTGGAACCAGGTACCGCCCGACCCGTCGCCCCTGGCCGGCGGTCTCGCCCTCGCCGGGGTGGCCGTGCTGGCCGCCGTCGCGGCGTGGGCGGCCCTGCGTTCCGAGCGGGCGCTGCGTCCCGTCGACTGACGCACCGCGGACGTCGGCGGGACCGGGTCAGGGCTGCGGCTCGAAGTCCCAGTACGGGCGCGAGCGCTGTTTGGCCGAGACCGTGTGGACGTGTTGGGCGCCCAGGGTGCGGGTCAGGCCCTTGATGCCGGCCTCCTCGTGCTTGCCCGCCTCCGTGTCCTCGCGTACGGACCGCAGGTCGGCGGCCAGGGCGATCTGGGCGCTCAGCGTCATCGGGTGGTCGGGGCCCAGGACGCGTTCGGCCGTGCGCAGGGTTTCCCGGCTGAGGTCGAGGGCGTCCTCCAGCCGGCCGGTGATGTTGCGGTGTCCGGTGGCGTTGAGGGCGCAGCCCAGGGTCCAGGGGTGCCGGCTGCCGAGTGCGCCGCGCATGCCGACGAGGGCCTGTTCCGCGAGGGAGAGGCCCTCGGCGCGTTCGCCCTGGGCGCGCAGGACGAGGCCGAGGTTGCCGACGGTGCCGATGCTGTACGGGTGGGCGAGGCCGAGCTGCGACTGGTAGCCGCGGACGACGTCCTCGGAGATGCGGCGGGCCTCGCCGATGTCGCCGTACTCCCTGAGGTAGGTGGCGTAGTCGGAGGCGACCATCAGCGTCCACGGGTAGTCGATGCCGAAGACGCGCGTGGCCCGCTCCCAGACGGTGCGCAGGCGCAGGCCGGCGCCGGGGATGTCGCCGGAGCGGCGCAGGCAGAGGCCCAGGTTGTGTTCGGCGCGCAGGGTCTGGGGGTGGCCGAGGCCGAGGACCTGGGTGTTGAGTTTGACGCCCTGTTCCTGCCGGGTCTGGGCCTCGCGGTAGCGGCCCATGAGCCGCAGGCCCATGGCACAGGCGATGCCGGAGGCGAGGGTGGAGATGTGCAGGGGCATCAGGACGCGTTCGCGGCGGCGCAGGGTGTCCAGGTCGAGGTCGTAGGCGTCCTGGTAGCGGCCGAGGAGGCGGTAGGTGGCGGCGAGGTTGTTCTGGGCGTCGAGGGTGATGGAGTCGTCCTCGCCGAGCAGTTCGCGGTAGGTGGCCAGGCAGTGCTCGAAGATCTCGCGGGCGGGCTCGAACTTGGCGATGCACAGCAGGACGCCGCCGTAGGCGCTGGTGGCGCGCAGGCTCTCCAGGTCCTGGTCGCCGCGTTCGCCGGTGAGCCGATCGGCGACGGCCCTGGTGAGGATCTCGGCGCGGCGGAACAGGCCGAGGTTGCGCAGGGAGTTGCCGTACTGGTAGCTGAGCTCGCGGACCTTGGGGTGGTCGTCGCCGAGCCGGGCGCGCCAGATCTGGTCGGTCTCCTCGCAGAGCCGCAGGCAGGTGCGGTATTCGCCGGCGAGGATCAGGTAGCGCAGGCAGTGCAGCAGGAAGTTCTGGATCCGCGGGTTGCTGCTGGTGATGACCCCGGAGGGGGTGAGGTGGGGGACGAGTTCGGCGTAGCGGGGCCAGAGCCGGGAGTCGGAGGGGCGGCCGGGGTCGGCCGCGGCGAGGACCTGGCGGACGGCCCGGGCGAGGGGTTCGGCCTCGTCCTCGGAGAGGTCCTCGCGGACGATGCCGTGGACCATGCGGTGCAGTTGTACGGTCTCCAGCCCGCCGCCGCCCTCCTCGACGGGGAGGTCGGAGTACTCCAGCCGTACGACGGAGAACTGGACGAGCTTGTTGAGGGCGCCGTTCCAGCGGATCTGGTCGTTGATGAGGCCGGCGAGCTGTTCGGGCACGTCGTCGGCGGGGAATTCGCGCAGGAGGCGCAGCGGTACGGGGCCGGGGGCGAAGAACACGAACAGCCGGAGCAGGGCGAGGGCGTCGGGAAAGTTCTCCCGGACGTTGTTGAGGAGTATGGCGAGGGCCGTGGGGAAGGGCAGCGGGTAGTCCTCGGAGACGGCGACGGCCTCGCGGGAGTCCATGCGGCGCTGGAGCAGGGCGAGGTAGTCGCCGACGGGCAGGGGTGAGTCGGCGAGCCAGCCGGCGGTCTGGTCGAGGGCGAGCGGGTAGTCCTCCAGGGCCTCGGCGAGCTGGTCGGCCTCGTCGGCGGTCAGGCGCAGGGCGCGGCGGCGGATGAAGGTGATCGACTCGGGGCGGGCGTAGAGCGGGACCTCGACGAGGCTGGTGTGGCGGGCGGCCCATTCGCGGTTGCGGGAGGTGATGATGACGTCGCCGGCGCCGCCGGAGGGCAGCAGGTCGATGAGGTCGTCGGGGTTGTCGCAGCCGTCGAAGACCATCAGCCAGCGGCTGTACGGGGTGCCGCGGCGCAGTGCTTCGAGGACGGCCCGGATCTGCTCGCCGTAGCTGCCGGCGCCGCGCGGGAGGCCGAGGGCGGGGGCGAGGTCGGCGAGGCGTTCGCGGAGGGTGGGGCGGTCCTCCGCGGGGACCCACCAGACGACGTCGTACTCGGAGGCGAAGCGGTAGGCGTACTCGGTGGCGACCTGTGTCTTGCCGACGCCGGAGAGGCCGAGGAGGGTGACGGTGGACGCGCCGGGCGGGGCTTCGGCGAGGGCCTGGCGCAGGGTGCCGATGACGTCGTTGCGGCCGGTGAAACGGGGGTTGCGGCGGGGGACGCGGCCCCAGATCTCGGGCGGGTCGTTGGGGAAGCGGGGGCCGCGGCGGCCGGTTTCGGTGCCGACGCGGTCGGTGGGCAGTTCGAGGCGGCGCAGGACCCGGTACTCGGCCTCGTAGGCGTCGAGGCCCCACAGGTCGGTCTTCTCCAGTACGGCGACGGCGCTGGGCAGGGGGGCGTCGGTGAGGCAGACGGCGGCGAACCGGTCGGGGTGGTCGTCGGTGACGGCGCGCAGGGCGGTGTTCCACTCGTCGTCGGTGTGGGTGCCGGCGGAGAAGTAGCGTTCGCTGAGGACGAGGAGGACGCGGCTGCCGGAGCGGGCGAGGTCGTCGAGGGCCTGGGTGAGGCCGGGGCTGCTCTGCGGGTCCCAGCGCTGGAGCGCGACGCGGTGGCCGTGTTCTTCCAGGCGGTGGGCGATCCACACGGCCCAGGGGCGGTTGAAGCCCGCGAAGCTGATGACGAAGCGCTGCGGCCGCTGGGGCTGGGGTGGCTGCTGGGGCTGTTGCGCCGATTCGCGGTCCTGCCGGCTACCGGTGGTCATGCGGCCGTCTCCCTGGGCTGCGGGCAGTGGACGGGACTGAAAAGGTACCGCAGCGGACGGTCCGTCAGACCTGTGCGAACGGGGCGAGTTGGGGGTGTGCCTCGCACCAGGCCCGCCGCTCGCGGTCGACGGCGCGGCGAGCCGCGGCGTGCTGGTCCCCTGGGGGCGGGAGCTCGTCCATGGCCCGTTCGGCGGCGGCCATCGCGTCGGTGAACTCCCGTCCCGCGGTGGTCAGTCGGTCGTGCGCGTGCAGGGCGGGCAGGACGGCGGCGACCTGGGCGCGGATCCGGGCGTGCTGGGCCCAGGCTCCGCGGGCGCCGTAGAGGGCGGCGCGCTGCCAGTACCCGGCCAGGGCCAGGTGGGCGTAGGTGCCGTGCAGGAGTCCCTCCAGCGGGCGGGGGTCGCTGCGCCAGGGGGCCCAGTGGCGGGGCACGGCGTCGGCGGTGTGCAGGGTGAGGACGTCGGCGAGGGCGGTCAGTTTGCCGTGCTGGACCTCGTGGACGAGGGTCGCTGCGAGGGCGGGCGGGGCCTGCGCGCGGGCGAGTACGCAGCCGGCGGCCGCGGGGAGGGTGGCGCCGCTGGAACGGGAGCCGCCGGCCAGCGGTACGAGGGAGCGCAGCAGCTGCTCGGCCTCCTCCGCGCGGACGGTGTCGTAGCGCTGGAGGAGGGTGAGCGCGCCGGACCACTGGGTGTCCCACCGTTTGTGGCCCTTGGGGGTGAGGCGGCGGGCGGGGCGCAGGGGGGCGGGCTGTGCGGGTCCGGAGGCCCGGTAGGGGTCGAGGTCGTCGAGGGCGGTGCGGCCTCCGGGGAGTGCGTGCAGGGGCAGGGTGGCGGGGTCTTCGGGGTCCCAGGAGCGTTCGGTGAGGGCGAGCGGGCCGGGGCGGTCCGGGCGCAGCAGGCCGAGCGTGGGCAGGACGAGGCGGCCGTGCACGGGCCGCAGGGTGTGGGTGAAGGGGATCCCGGCGCGCAGGGCGGCGGCCGCGGCGAGGGCGCCGAGGTGGGCGAGGTCGGGCGGCGGGCCGAAGGGGGCGTGCAGCCGGCGCAGGGTCTCCTCGGCCCAGACGCCGGTGGCGGGGTAGTGCAGTACGTCGCGTACGGCGGCCGGGTCGTGGCGCTCGGCCTCCTCCAGCAGGGCCCAGTGGTCGGCGGTCCGGCCGGAGCTGCCGCAGGGTGCGGCGTCGAGGACGGCGCGGAGCAGGACCAGGCGCTTGGAGCGGCGCACGTCGCGGACCAGGCGGGTGCCGTCCGGGGAGGGCTCGGTGGAGGCGAGGGCGCGCAGGGTGCGGGAGGGCACGCTGAAGGCGGTGAGGGCGGCGGTCACGAGGCGGCCGCCGGGGGGTGGACGGCGGTGGCGCGGCGCCGGCCGGCGGTGGCGGCGTGCTGTACGGCGGTGGCGATGTGCCGGATGAGGACCTGCAGGTCGGCGCAGTAGACGGACGGCTGCCGGAAGCCCTCGCCGGCGCGGTAGCGGTGCGGGTAGTGGCCGCCGCCGCACACCTCGACGAGTTCGCAGGCACGGCATCCGGCGGCGAGCGCGTCCCGTCCGAGCTGGCGGGCGGCGAAGCCGGGGTGGTCGAGGAGCTGGTCGAAGCTGTGGGTGTCGAGGGCCATGCCGGTGGCTGCGGCCCCCTCGTACGCGGATTTCAGCGAATCGGCCTGTTCGATGGAGCCGTCGGTCTCGATGACGGCGGTGGCGGCGGGCGCGAGCCCGAGGGTTTCGGTGGTGGCGGGCAGGCCGAGCAGCAGGGCGATGATCTCCTCGAAGAGGCGGATGCGGGTGCGTCGTTCGCCGTCGTGCCACCAGCGCTCGAAGACGGCGAGGAGCCAGTCGGCGTACGGGGTCCCGCCGGGGCGGCGGCCGGAGCCAGGGCCGGGGCCGGGGGGCGGCGGGGCGCTCCAGTTGGCGAGCGGGAGCAGCAGGGCGACGGTGGGCGGGGCGAAGGCGAGCAGGGACTCGTAGGTCTCCACCGGGTCCTGGTCGAGGTCGATGACGCAGAGCACGCCGGCGTAGCTGTCGGGGTGGCGTGCGAGGAGGCGCAGACCGCGGGCGGCGGCTCCGAAGCCGGGGTGTCCGGCGCGGTCGACGCGGCGGGTGTTGTGCGCGGGCAGTCCCCCGTCGAGGCTGACGCCGACCCGGATCCCGGAGGCGGCCAGGGCGGTGAGGCGGCCGCGGGTGATCAGGGTGCCGTTGGTCTGGACGGTGGCGGTGATCCGGGTGCGGGGGGAGGTGGCGGCGAGGGCGGCGCGTACGGCCTCCACGGGCGCGGCCAGTGCGGCGGGGGCGGTGAGGAGGGGTTCGCCGCCGTGCAGGACGAGGTCGACGCGGGGCAGGTCGTGGGCGGCGGCGTGCTCGGCGATCCGCTGGGCGGCGCGGGCGGTGGTGGCGGGGGCCATGGCGACGGGCTGGTCGCGCCAGCCCTGGTCGGCCATCTCGTAGACGTAGCAGTAGGTGCAGGCGAGGTTGCAGCGGCTGCGGGTCTTGAGGACGAACTGCCGGATGGGATGGGGCGGATGCCCTGCGGCTCGCGCGGCGGCGACGTCGAGGCGGGTATAGGGCCAGGGGGCGCTGCGCGCATGCCGGGCCGCTGGCGCGGTGCCTTCGCCGGTATGCCGGGTCGCTGGCGCGGGGCCTTCGCCGTTGCGCCGGGTCGCTGGCGCGGGGCCTTCGGCGGTGGGCCGGGCGGGATCCGGGCCGGGGGTGGCGGGCGCGGGCAGCGCGGAGGCGCTCGTGATCGCTCGCCGCATCGCCGCGCTCCCTCCCCGCCCCGCCGCCGGGGGCGCCCCGGCGGACTGTCCATCCCTGCCCTTCCGCCGGTCCCGGCTAACGGCGGAAAGTGGTCAACCCGGGTGCCCCGCGCGCCCCTCCGGTAGTACCGGTGGCCCGTGCGGGTGGGTCGCGGTGCCGCCGAGGGGTATCTCCTCGGCTCGGCGCGCGCGGCCACTTCTCGGCCGTACCCGGTGGTCGCGCCTCGTCCTGCGGGGACACCCCTCACCGTCCCCGCTCCAGCAGCGCGAGCCCGGTTCCGCGAGCGCCGGAGCAGTGGCCTGGGGTGGGGACACGGCGGAGTGTCCCCGCAGGACGAGCGTGCAACCACCGCCCGACAGCCGCGACATACCCGCCCGCGCCGAGCCGAGGAGACACTCGGCCGGGGCACCGCCCCACCAGCGCCATCCCGCCCCGCGAAAACCCGGCCCCATTCAGCCTCGCCGGCGATTGAGGCGCGTGGTCCGGGGCCGAGCCCCGGGAACACCGGCCGAGCAGGACCGCCCGGCCCGGCCGAAGCGAACCCGCAACCCCATCGGGGGCTAGGCGGCGCTGGAGTCGAACGCGTTGAGGATCTCGGCCGGGTGGGTCACGCGTTCGACCAGGCCTTCGATCACCTCGGCCAGTACGGGATGGTCGATTCCGCGCAGGGCGGCCAGGTCGAGCCCGGAGAGGTCCGGCAGTCGCCCCGGGCATCCCGGGGCGGTGGCCGGCGCCACGTCCTGACGTTTCGTCACCATGTGCCGCCGCTCCCCATGTCGCGTCGCATTCCGGACGGTTCCCTGCCTTTTCCCCCGGGCCGGGGCGGTGGAAACAGCGTGCCGGCCCCGTGGCGCGGGCCTCACTGCCCCGCCTCCAGGGCCCGCACCCGCGCGCGGAGGCCGTCGGAGCGCCCGTCGGGGTCGGTGCCGATCCGCTTCCAGAGCTGGAGCGCCGAGCGGTACTCCTCCAGGGCGGCCCTGGGCCGGGCGAGCCGTTCCAGTACGGCCCCGCGGGACTCCTGCACGCGCGCGGCCAGACGCAGCGCGGTGTCCTCGCGGCCCGCCCGGCCGTCGTGCTCCTCGCGGCCCTCGTGGTCGTCGCGGCCCTCGCGGTCGGCCTCCAGGGCGGCCCGCCAGGCCAGCCGGTAGGACTCGGCCGCCCGGTCGAGGCGGTCCGCGGCCCGCGTGTGGCCGTGGATCTCCTGCTGCACGTCGCCGTGGTCCCGCCAGGCGCGGGCCCGTTCCAGCGGGCCGCGGCCGTTGCGGACGGCCAGTTCCAGCAGGTACTCCGCCTCGCGCAGGTCGACCGCGTCCCGCTCGTAGGCGTGCCGCAGCCGCAGCCCGGTGGCAAGCCGCATCAGCCGGTGCGCGGCTCCGGGATCGGACTGCGGGACCGCCGCCCGGCTCTCGCGCAGCACGCGTACGGCCGCCCCGGTGAACCGGCGGCCTCCGGCGCCCCGGGCCCGGTCCAGGAGTACCTCGCCCCACTCGGGCAGGAGTTCCCGGAAGGCCTCGCCGTCGCGGGGTACGAGCCTGCGGGCGCGGCCGTACGCCTCGGCCGCGTCCTCCAGTGCCGCCGGATCGGCGTCGCGCGCGTACCGCTCGCGGTGCACGCGGGCCAGGCACAGCAGGGCGGCCACCCGCAGCTCCGGGTCCCCGCCGGTCTCCTCCAGGGCGGCGGCCAGCTGCCCGGCGGCGTCCTCCAGCCGCGCGGGCAGGTGGCGCAGTGCGTCGGCCAGTTCCACGCGCACCTGCGCGGCGCCCGTCCCGGCGCGGGCCGCCGGCGGGGCGGCCGGGGCCGCGGCCAGGACCGACGTCAGGCGGGCCGCCGCCTCCTCGGCCAGGGCGGTGCGTTCGGCCGGGTCGGGGGTGCGGGGCAGGAGGGCCAGCAGCACCCGGCCGAGGGCCAGCTGCAGCTCGGGAAACGGCTCGGGGATCGGTTCGGGGGGCGCCTGCGGGTCCGGGGGGCCGGGGTCCCCGCCGGGCGCGGGGCCGGCCAGGGGTTCGAGGGCCGCGCGGGCCTCGCGCAGCGCGCCCGCGTCCTCGCGGAGCCCGGCGAGCCGGATCAGGGTCTCGGCCCGGCGTACCGCGCAGTCCCGCCGCAGCTCGGGGTCGGCCGTGGCGGACGCGGCCGCCGCCGCGAACTCGCGGTCCGCCGCCGCGAGCAGTTCGGGGTCCGGACCGGCGGCGAGCGCCCGCTCGTACAGCACCCGCCCTCGCACCGCCCACGCCGCGGCGGTCCGCAGCCCGGTCACGGACCGCTCCGCCTCGGCGAGGACCTCCGGGTCGCGTTCGGCCGCCCACAGCCGCAGCAGCGCCGACGCCAGTTCCGTCTCGGCCTCCTCCGGCGGGTCCGCGGGCCCGGCCGGGGCCGCGGCCGCCCGCCGCAGGACGGCCACGGCCTCGTGCAGGGCCCGTGCGCCCGCGTCGCCGTCGGCGTCCGCGTCCGCGAGCCGGTCCCGGGCGGCGCGCACCGCCCCGGCCCGGGCGATCGGGGGGACCGCCGGGGGTTCCCGTACCGGCCGCCCGTCCTGCGGCATGCCGGGCAGGTAGCGCCGTACGACTTTGGCCGAAACCTGTGCGAAGGCCTGCGGGAGCCGCCCCTCGGGGGGCCGGTCCCCGTCCTCGGGCCCGGCGGCCGTCACCGCCGGCGCCACCCCGGTCAGCTGGGCGACCGCGAGTGCGGGGAAGTTGCGTACGCCGGCCCCGAAGTGCGCCCGTACGTACTCCGAGCAGTGCTTGAGGACCAGCGCGGCCTCGTCCCGTCCCAGCGGCCCCAGCAGGACGTCCTGCACCCCGGGGACGAACGCGTACCAGTGCCCCGGGCCCGGTCCGCTGCGCCTCAGCAGCCCGCTGAGCAGGACTTCCGCCAGGTCCGACGGTTCGGAGTCGGGCAGCATCGTGCGCTGCACCAGCCGCATGACGGGCAGGGTCAGCGGGGCCGCCGACAGGTACACGGCCAGCTGTACGGCGCGGGGCGCGGCCGAGGAGCGGAACCGGGCCACGAGTTCGCGCGGCGGGCGGACGGCGGGCGGCGGCGGGACGGGCGCGGCGGGGTGGTCGGCCCGTACGCGGCCCACCTCGGCGGCGACGGGCCCGGTGCCGAGGCCGGCGACGAGCCGGGCCCAGGCCCCGAGGGCGGTCGGGCTCGGCGGCAGTACGGGCACGGCGATCCCGCCGGTGGGCCGTCCGGGCGGCGCCGGCCGGTCCGGGCGGAACCGCAGCTTCTGCCCGGCTCCCTCCAGCCGGGCGAGGGTGCCGCGCTCGGTCGGCAGCCAGCTGCGCCCCCACAGCCGCTGGGGCAGGGGCTGGACCACCATGCACGGGGCGCATGCGGCCCAGCGGTGGAGGAGCCGCTGCGCCGCGCCCTCGCGCCACAGGGGGCCGGCGCAGTCGGAGACGACCATGGTCAGGGCGCGGCCGGTCGGGTCGCGCAGCTGGTCCCCGGAGCGCAGTGCGGAGCCGGGGGCGGGGCCGCGGCCGAGCGCCGCCGTACCGTCGGGGCGGCGGTGCAGGTAGTGCACCTGGACGTCCCGGAAGGCTCCCAGCCGCTCGCAGACGGTGCGCAGTTCCTCGAACATGTCCTGCCAGACGGCCATCGAGGGCGAGGCGTCCATGACGAGGCGTACGGTCGCCTCGCGCCGGCTCTCCGGCCGCAGCACGGGGATGAGCAGTCCGAGGGCGCGCGCGCTGGCGTCGGCGGTGGCGCCCTCGTCGATCACCAGGCGGGTGGGCGGGGCGGGCGGGCGGTGCCGCTGGAGGGCGCGCAGGGCCCGCTGGACGTCGAGGATGCGGGGCAGGGCGGCGGCCCCGGGCACGCGTACGGGTACTCCGTACTCCTCGGGCGACTCCTCGGGCGTCCCGTCCCCGGCCTCCGCGGCGGGGTGCGCCCCGGGGGCGTAGAGCCGCACCGGGTCCTCGGTGTCCGCGTCCGCGCGTACGGGGTCCACGGGCTCCGCGGCCGGATCCTCGGGGTCCGTTTCCCGGGCGGGGTCCCGGGCGCCGGGCAGGGCGGGTCCGGGGCCGCGGATGTGTCCGGCGAGCCAGAGGGCGTCGGCGAGTTCCTCGACGGACGGGTCGAGCCCCGCGGCCCGCAGCAGGGCGGCCAGTTCACGGACGCCGGACGCGGTGGGCGACGGCGCGGCGGGCGGCGGCGCGGCGGCGCAGGGCGGGACGGCGCACGGGGGGACGGGTGGTTCGGCGGGTTCGGACACGGCCGCTCACCTCGGGCGGTCGAGGCGCTGGATGAGCAGGTCGGCGAGGTCCTCCCGGGTCGCCGGGGAGGCGTAGTGGGTGAGGTAGACGGCGTTGAGGAGCTGGTCGGCGGCGACCAGTTCGGACTGGGAGCGGCCGAGGAACTCGCGGATCAGGTCGCCTCCGAGCCGGGCGGCCTCCTCCCCGAGGTGGGCGCGGACCATGGTGGCCAGCCGCTTCTCGCCGGGCTGGCCGAGTTTGAGCTGGATGCAGCGCCGCAGCAGGGCTGCGGGGAAGTCCCGTTCGCCGTTGCTGGTCAGGATGATGAACGGGAAGGACCGGCAGCGGATGCGGCCACCCCGCACGGTGGCCTTCGTCCCGTCGTCGGTGAGGACCTCGACCTCGGGCTCGGTGTCGGCGACGCGCTCCAGCTCGGGGAGGGCGAACTCCCCTTCCTCCAGGACGTTCAGGAGGTCGTTGGGGAGGTCTATGTCGCTCTTGTCGAGTTCGTCGACGAGGAGCACGCGGGGCCGTGCGGTGGGCAGCAGGGCGGTGCCCAGGGGCCCGAGCCGGATGTACTTCCCGATGGCGGGGACGGCGCCGGGCGGCGTGCCGGGCGCCCCGCCGGCCGCCCCCGCGCCGCCGGCCGCGAGCTGCACGTCCTGGAGCCGGGCGAGGGCGTCGTAGCGGTAGAGCCCGTCCTGGAGCACGGTCCGGGAGACCACCGGCCAGCGCAGTACCCGGCCCAGCTTCAGCTCGTGGGCGACGGAGTGCGCGAGGGTGGACTTCCCGGTTCCGGGGAAGCCGGTCACGAGCAGCGGCCGACGCAGGTACAGCGCCGCGTTGATCGCTTCCAGCTCCTCCGGCTCCGGCCGGTGCAGTTCGGCGGCCTGCCGGTGGGCTCCGAGCCGGCGGGCGACGTTGCCCTCGGCGGCCGCCGCCGCGGGGCCGGGCTCGACGACGGGCCCGCCGTCGAAGTCGCGCCAGGGCGGCGGGTCGGGCAGGGCGTCGATGCCGTCGTGGGGCTCGCCGATCCCGCGGTAGATGAGCCAGTCGTCGTTCATGGTGCGTGTTCCCTCCCTCGAATCCGCCGGGCGCGACGCCTGGCACTGCCGCCGGGCGCCGTCACAGGTCGCCGTGGAGCGGCTCGACGTCCGGCAGCGGCCGCGCCGGGTCCTCCCACACCAGCCCCGCCCCCGCGGCCCAGTAGGCGTCGGGGTCCGCCCCGTACGCCCGTCCCCGCAACGTCTGGAACCGCAGCGGCAGCACCTCGGCTCCGCCCGCGTCGGCCAGTTCCTCCCGCAGCCCGCGGTGGAACGGCGCGCACGACGCCCCCGGGTCCGGGGGCGGCCTGCGGGTCACGGCCACCCCGTAGCCGGCGTCCCGTACGGCGTGCAGGGATCCCAGCGTGGGCTCCTGGTCGGCGGTCCGGCAGTGCACCGGGACGGTGTTGTCGGGCAGGCCGGACAGCCATGCGGCGGAGGGCGCGCGCGGGCGGCCGCCCGCGCAGTCGGCCCGTTCGTCCTGGAGCGGTCCCGCCTGGACCCGGGCCCACCGGGCGGCGGCCCGGCTGCCCTCGTGGTCCGCCGGATGGGGCTGCGGGACGTGGGCGTCCGGACCGCCCGGGTGCGTGCACGGGCCGTAGCCGTCCGGGTCGCCGGGGTGGCGCAGCACCACCGGCCGCTGCACGCCCAGCGGTACCCCGCCGGCCACCACCCACTCCTCCACCGGCAGCCCGAACAGTTCGGGGGCGACGGCCACTTCGAGCAGGGCCGCCGCCACGTGGGTGTCGCACCGCCGGAAGGCCTCGGCGAGCGGGGCCCGCAGCCGCTCCGGCAGGTCCGCCACGGTGGCCCGTACGCCGGAGTCCACGGGGGTCAGCCGCCCGGGGTGGGCCGGGCCCGCCAGCACGGAGACCCGCCAGTCGTAGAGGTGCTCCCAGCCGTGCGCCCACACCTCCAGCAGGACCGAGGCGCCGGGCGGCAGTCCGCCGGCCCGCCGGGCCGGTCCTGCCGCGGCCCGCCCGGCCGAGGCCCGGCGGCGGCCCTCCCGCTCGGCGAGGCCCCGTTCGCGGCGCTCGCCGAGTTCGCGCCGCAGGGGCCGCCAGAGCCGCTCGGCCGTGGCCCGTACCCAGTCCCACAGTTCCTCGTCCGCGCCCGGCGTCGGGGGTTCGCGGTAGTCGGCCACGCTGACGTCGGTGGCGTAGCGGAGCATGGTCGCGGCCTCGCCGGTCCCGCCGGGCGGGTCGTGCAGCAGGCCCAGTCCGTCGCGCCAGCTCAGCGGGGCCGGCGGCTGCGGGTCCGGTTCCTCGCCGCGGACGGACTCGACCAGGGCGCGTACGGCCTCGGAGGAGCTCGGCGGGGGCAGTTCGGCCAGGAGCCCGTACAGGGTGGTGCGTTCGCCGGGGGTCAGTCGGCCGCGGCCGCCGTACGGGTCGCGCTCCTGCGGCGGGAGTTCGCCGTGCACGTCGGTCCAGGTGCGGCGGTTGTCGAGGTCGCTGAGGTGCCGGTCGTAGTGGTACAGGTCGTGGGCCTGCATGATCCGGCGGTAGAGCCCGACCTGCCCGCGCGCGGCCGTCGGCAGGGTGCGCAACTGCACGACGGAGACGGCGAGTCCGCCGCCGCCCGTCTGCCGGCGGGCCTTGACGACGCCGACGACCTCGCCGCGGGCCAGGTCCACGACGGGCCCGCCGGACATGCCGGGGTCGATCTCGTCGTCGTCGGCGAGCCGGATGGCGGCGCCGTTGCCCGCGCTGCCGCGCAGCCTGGTGGTGCGGCCGGTGATCTCGGGTGTGCCGAGGTCCTCGGTGCAGCCGAAGTAGGCGACCTCGTCGAAGCGCGGCCGGGAGCGGTCGGTGAGCCAGACGCAGGCGTGGGAGACCGGGGCCAGGACCCGGACCAGCGCGAGGTCGGGCAGGTCCCACAGGGCGTGCCGGCCGGGCCGCCGTTCCTCCAGGCGCTCGGGCAGTACGCACTCCACGCGCCCGGTGACGGTTCCGGTGACGGCCCCGGCCGGGCCGGGTCCGCCGCGGCGGGGTCTGCCGGAGTGGAAGGTGATGCCGACCTCGCGGCCTGTCAGACGCACGGCGGCACCCCCTTCGCCGACCACGTGCGCGCACGTCAGGACCCAGCCGGGGGCGATGAAGAAACCGCTCCCCCACGTGGGACCGGTCCGATGGCTGCCGGGGTTGTCATACCCGCCCGGCGGGGCGTGGACGCGTACGGTCGCCGCCTGGACGAGGGGTTCGAGGAGCTCGAAGGCGCGCGCCGTCCCGGTCGTGCGCCCGTCGGTCATCCACGCCCCCGCCCGCTCGTCGGACGTCCAGGCTAGCGTCGGCGGCACCGGGCACGGGAGGTCTCCCGGGCGCCGCGGATTATCCTGGCGGGAAACACCCCCTGCACATCCACATCACGGCACGGAGCCCGACTTGTACTTCACCGATCGCGGCATCGAGGAGCTGGAGAAGCGGCGCGGCGAGGAGGAGGTCACCTTCGAGTGGCTCGCCGAGCAGCTGCGCACCTTCGTCGACCTGAACCCGGACTTCGAGGTCCCGGTGGAGCGCCTGGCCACCTGGCTGGCCCGGCTGGACGACGAGGACGACGAGGACGAGTAGTCCGGCCGGTCCCGCCCGCCGACGAGGGCGGTCGGGTTTTGGCCGAATCGGCGACACCCGAATCGGGGACACCCGCACGTGTCCGGTACGCCGGAGGGGCCCGTCCGCTGCTGCGGACGGGCCCCTCTGCGCGGTGGGCAAGGCTCAGGCGGCCTTGGTCTCCCAGAAGATGCGGTCGATCTCGGCGATGAGGTCGAGGGCCTTCTGGCCGGTCGCCGGGTCGTTCGACGCCTTGGCGGCCGAGAGGGCCTTCAGGGTGTCGTTGACCAGGGTGTGCAGCTGCGGGTACTTCTCGAAGTGCGGCGGCTTGAAGTAGTCGCTCCACAGCACCGAGACGTGGTGCTTGGCGAGCTCGGCGCGCTGCTCCTTGATGGTGATGGCGCGCGCGCGGAAGTCGGCGTCGTCGTTGGCCTGGTACTTCTCCTGCACGGCCTTGACGGACTCGGCCTCGATGCGGGCCTGGGCAGGGTCGTACACGCCGCACGGCAGATCGCAGTGGGCGGAGACCTTCGCCTTGGGGGCGAAGAGGCGGGAAAGCATGGAGTTGTCCTCCTCGTGATCGTCTTCTCAAGGGGGGACATTACTCGCTGGGGAACCGGATTTCGCGGGCGCCCCCGTGGGCTTAGGACAAAAGTCCAGGGTCACGGCCGGACCGGTGAGCGAATGTACGGAGCCGTGCGGCAGCATGCGGGAGTGACGAGGAGGACACGGATGGTGGAGAGCGCCCGCCCGCGCAGGCGGTTCGAGGTGGTGGAGGTGACGGGCCCGTCGATGGTGCCCACGCTGCTGGACGGGGACCGGCTCGTGGTCCGGTACGGGGCCGCCGTCCGGCCGGGCGACATCGTGGTGCTGCGCCACCCGTTCCAGCAGGACCTGCTCGTGGTCAAGCGCGCGGTGGAGCGGCGGCCCGGCGGCTCCTGGTGGGTGCTGGGCGACAACCCGTACAACGAGACCGGCGACAGCACCGTCTACGGGGCGGTGCCCGGCGAGCTGGTGCTGGCGACGGCGGTCCTGCGGTTCCGGCCGCGCGAGGAGGATCAGCGCTCGCTGAGGGCCCGGTTGTCCTGGGCGGCCTCGTCGCTGCGCGTGCTGCGGGCCGACGCCTCGGCCTCCAGCCGCTTGCGGGCGCGGTAGGCGGCCACGTTCGCCCGGGTGGCGCAGCGGTCGGAGCAGTACCGCCGGGAGCGGTTGGTGGAGGTGTCGAGGTAGGCGTTGCGGCAGGGCGCGGCCTGGCAGAGGCCGAGGCGGTCGGGGCCGTGCTCGGTGAGGGCGAAGGCCAGGCCCATGGCGGCCATGGCGGCGTAGCCGGCCGAGGCGTTCGAGGGGTGCTCGGCGAGGTGGATGTGCCAGTCGGGGCGGCCGTCGTCGTCGAGGGTCTCGTGGCCGGAGACCTGGGGGCTGACGGGGAACTCCATGAGCAGCGAGTTCAGCAGGTCGACCGCGAGGACGTGGTCGCCGCCGTCGGCGGCCTCGAAGACGGCCCGCAGCCGGCCGCGCACGTTGCGGAAGCGGGTGATGTCGGTGTCCGTGACGCGGCGGGCCATCTGCTGGCTGGCGCCGAACAGGGCGCGGACGGCGTCCACCGAAGTGAGCGCGTCCTTGTTGCGGGCCGGCTCCTCGGTGTTGACCAGGCGCACGGCGAAGTCCGAGTAATGGGCCAGTTCCACTTGTAGTCCTTACGGCTGCGGATTAGTGTCTCTCGTAACAGCTGAGACGTCTTCGAGGGTATTACGTAGGGAGGGGTTCGGGATGGCGGATGCGACGGACACGGCGGACACGACCGACGCGGGGCGGACCGGTACCGACTGGCAGGCCTGGCAGGACAGCTGGGACCGCCAGCAGGAGTGGTACATGCCCGACCGCGAGGAGCGGTTCCGGGTGATGCTGGACATGGTCGAGGCACTGGTGGGATCCACCCCCCGGGTGCTGGATCTCGCATGCGGTACGGGAAGTATTACGGACCGCGTCCTCAAGCGGTTCCCGGGAGCCACCAGTACGGGCGTCGATCTCGACCCCGCGCTGTTGACCATCGCCCGGGGCCACTTCTCGGGGGACGGGCGGGTCTCGTTCGTGACCGCCGACCTCAAGGACCCCGACTGGCGCTCGGCCCTCCCCCACGGCGGCCGCGAGGGCTACGACGTCATCCTGACCGCCACCGCCCTGCACTGGCTGCACAGCAAGGACCTGGCGGTGCTGTACGGGCAGCTCGCGCCGCTGCTGGTCCCCGGCGGGGCGTTCATGAACGCCGACCACATGCCCGACCCGGCCACCCCGCGCATCAACGCCGCCGAGCGCGCTCACCGGCACGCCGGCATGGACCGGGCCAAGGAGGCGGGGGCGGTGGACTGGCGCGAGTGGTGGGCCCTGGCCGCCGCCGACCCGGCGCTGGCCGAGCCGACCGCCCGCCGCTTCGAGATCTACGGGGAGCACGCCGACGGCGACACCCCCTCCGCGGCCTGGCACGCCGAGACCCTGCGCGCCGCGGGCTTCGCGGAGGCCCGTACGGTCTGGCGCTCGCCCTCCGACGCGCTGGTCCTAGGTCTGAAGTAGGGAATCCGCAACGGCGGCGGAACCGGGGCGCGGCAAGACCGAGGGGCGGTACGGGAATCCGTACCGCCCCTCGGCCGCGTCCGCCGGTCCCGACTACAGCACCTTGGAGAGGAACGCCTTGGTGCGCTCGTGCTGGGGGTTGCCCAGTACCTCGCGGGGGTGGCCCGACTCGACGACGACGCCGCCGTCCATGAAGACGAGGTTGTCGCCGACCTCGCGGGCGAAGCCCATCTCGTGGGTGACCACGATCATGGTCATGCCCGATTCGGCGAGGTCCCGCATGACGTCCAGGACGTCACCGACCAGCTCGGGGTCCAGGGCCGAGGTGGGCTCGTCGAAGAGCATCAGCTTCGGCTCCATGGCCAGCGCGCGGGCGATCGCCACGCGCTGCTGCTGGCCGCCGGAGAGCTGGGAGGGGTAGTTCCCGCCCTTCTCCCCCAGGCCCACCCGGTCCAGGAGGCGGATGGCGCGCTCGCGGGCCACGGCCTTGGACTCGCCCTTGACCATGACCGGGGCTTCCATGACGTTCTCTATGGCCGTCATGTGCGGGAAGAGGTTGAAGCGCTGGAAGACCATGCCGATGTCCCGGCGCTGGGCCGCGACCTCGCTGTCCTTCAGCTCGTAGAGCTTGTCGCCCTTCTGGCGGTAGCCGACGAGGTCCCCGTCGACGTACAGCCGTCCGGCGTTGATCTGCTCCAGGTGGTTGATGCACCGCAGGAAGGTCGACTTGCCGGAGCCGGACGGGCCGACCAGGCAGAAGACCTCACGCGGAGCGACCTCCAGGTCGATGCCCTTGAGGATGTGCGCCGCACCGTAGGACTTGTGGACGCCCTCGGCCTTCACCATGGCAGTCATCAGGCCACCGCCTTGCTGTTCGAGAAGCTGGACAGCTTCGCCTTGATCTTCTGCAGCGGCGTGGGCGGCAGGGTCCGGAGCGCGCCACGGGCGTAGCGGCGCTCCAGGTAGTACTGGCCGACGCTGAACACGCTGGTCAGCGCCAGGTACCAGATCGAGGCGACGAAGAACATCTCCATGACCGCGAAGGAGGTCGAGGCGATGTCCTGCGCGGCGCGCAGCAGGTCGAAGTACTGCACGGCGACGACGAGCGACGACGTCTTGAGCATGTTGATGAACTCGTTGCCCGTCGGAGGCACGATCACCCGCATGGCCTGCGGCAGGACGACGCGGCGCATGGTCTGCGTCCGGGTCATGCCCAGCGCGTGCGAGGCCTCGGTCTGGCCCTCGTCGACCGACTGGATGCCGGCCCGGACGATCTCCGCCATGTACGCGCCCTCGTTGAGGCCCAGACCCAGCAGGGCGGCCAGGAACGGCGTCATGACCTGGGTCATCTCGTCCTTGTAGAACCCGAGGTTCAGGATCGGGAAGATCAGGGCGAGGTTGAACCAGATGAGGAGCTGGACGTACACCGGGGTGCCGCGGAAGAGCCAGATGTAGAACCAGGCGATGGTGCTGGTCACCGGGTTCTTCGAGAGGCGCATGACCGCGAACAGGACGCCGAGCGCCAGGCCCAGGGCCATGGCGGTGACGCTGATCCAGATCGTGTTGACGACGCCTCGGAGGATCGAGGGGTCGAACAGCTTCTCCGGCACGGTCGCCCAGCGCACGTTGCCCTGGGAGAAGGCGACGATGAGCGCCACGACCAGACCGATGACGACCACGGCACTGATCCAGCGGCCGTAGTGGCGGACCGGGATGGCACGGATCGCCTCGGGGGGGACGGAACCGGCCGGCGGGGTGTCCGCCGGACCCGGGTCCTTGTCGAGCTTGTCAGTCACAGTGACTGCCCTTCAGTGTGCTGCGGTGGTACGCGGAGGTCAGGAACCGGCGTTGATCTTGGCCTCGGTGACGGCGCCGGAGCCCGCGTTCCACTTGTCCAGAGCGGCCTTGTAGGTGCCGTCCTTGATGATCGCGTCGAGGGCTTCCTTGAGCGCGTCGCGCAGCTCGGTGTTCTTCTTGTCCACCGCGATGCCGAAGAGGCCGGCGTCGGTCGGGTTGGCGATGGCCTCGAAGTCGTTGCCGCCGCCGGCGGTCTGCGCGATGTACGCGGCGACCGGGGAGTCGTTCAGGTCGGCGGCGGCGCCACCGGCCTTCACGCGGGTCTGGGCCTCGGCGTCGGTCGGGAAGGACTCGACCTTGAGCTCGCCCTTGCCGTCCGTCTTGCACTTCTCGGCCTGGGTCTTCGCGGACTCCTCGTACGTGGTGCCGCGCTGGACGGCGACCGTCTTGCCGCACAGGTCGTCGAGGGTCTTGATGCCCTGCGGGTTGCCCTTCTTGACCAGGATGCCGGTCGAGGCGGAGAAGTAGTCGACGAAGTCGACGCCGGCACCGGTCTTGGCGCCCTTGTCGTCCAGGCCCTCCTGACGGGCCTTGGTGTCGGTGAGGGAGGACATGACCAGGTCGCTGCGGCCGGTCTGCATGCTGCCGATCAGCGTGTCGAAGGTGCCCGACTCGAACTTGAACTGGACGCCGAGCTGCTTGCTCAGGGCGGCGGCCACGTCGGGGTCGACGCCGACGATCTTGCCACCCTCGGTGAACTCCATCGGCGCGTAGGTCGCGTCGGTGCCGACCTTGATCACACCGGCGTCCTGGATCTTCTTCGGGAGCTTCGAGAAGAGCGGCGCGCTGCTGTTGTTCGCCGCACCCGACGGGGTCGAGGTCGCCTTGTCGGTCTGGTCGCCACAGCCGGTGAGGATCAGGGCGCCGGCGACCGCGATCGCGCCGACCGCGGCGATCCGGGACCGTGCGGCGGTCGTACGACGGGTGGTGCTAGCGGTCATGGCTTGGTTCCTCCGGCACTGGTGGAAAAGCAACGAAAAACGGTCGGACACGCACCATCGAGTGTCGCGACCTTGTGTGATTACGGCATCTTGCCATTCGGACTGAGACATTCAGGGTGCCCGTCAGGTCAAAATCGCATAACGGGCGACCGGGGTAGGCCAACAGGACTGCGGGCAAGGGGGTTCGAGGCCGTAGATACTGCCGTGACCAGGCCTTTTGAGCGCAGTTTCTCCGGGGCGTCTCGCCCACCGGACGGGAAGGTTTGGACTTTTCGCCAAAAGGCGGGCAGGTGGCCTACGGTTGAGCCGGAATCGACTCGTCTGAGCGAGTGTTCTTCGGGTAGAACAGATCCTTACACCCCTCATCCGGGGCTCAGGGCGCGCGTGCGGCGCGCCCGCGCGTACGAACCTCCCCTCCGCGGAGACGGGCCAACCGTCGATGCGGAGTACGGACGCGGTGCCCGCCCACCCCTTAACCAGGAGTGGCCACCCTCAACGAACAAAAGGAATTAAGGGGTCACACGAAGTGGCAGCGGAGATCGTCAACCCTCGCAGCGACAGTGCTACGGACAACAACCCGGACGCGGTGTTCGCACTGCACCGGGGCGGCAAGATGGCCATCCAGGCGACCGTTCCGGTGAACGACAAGGACGACCTGTCCCTGGCGTACACCCCCGGCGTGGCGAAGGTGTGCACCGCCATCGCCGAGCAGCCGGAGCTGGTGAACGAGTACACCTGGAAGTCGAACGTGGTCGCCGTCGTCACCGACGGCACGGCCGTGCTCGGCCTCGGTGACATCGGCCCGGAAGCCTCCCTCCCCGTGATGGAGGGCAAGGCCATCCTCTTCAAGCAGTTCGGTGGTGTCGACGCGGTCCCGATCGCGCTGGCCACCAAGGACACGGACGAGATCGTCGAGACGGTCATCCGTCTGGCGCCGTCCTTCGGCGGGGTCAACCTGGAGGACATCTCCGCGCCCCGCTGCTTCGAGATCGAGCGGCGCCTCCAGGAGGCGCTGGACATCCCGATCTTCCACGACGACCAGCACGGCACGGCCATCGTGACGCTGGCCGCCCTGCGCAACGCCGCCAAGCTCACCGGTCGCACCCTCGGCGACCTGCGCGCCGTGATCGCGGGCGCGGGCGCGGCGGGCATCGCCATCGCCAAGATCCTGGTGGACGCGGGCATCGGCGACGTCTGCGTCACCGACCGCAAGGGCGTCGTGTCCGCGGACCGCTCCGACCTGACGGACGTCAAGGCGGAGATCGCGGGCCTGACCAACAAGACGGGCCAGACCGGCTCGCTGGAGCAGGCCCTGGCCGGCGCGGACGTGTTCATCGGCGTCTCCGGCGGCTCCGTCGCCGAGGAGGCGGTGGCCACCATGGCGAAGGACGCGTTCGTCTTCGCGATGGCCAACCCGAACCCGGAGGTC
This sequence comes from Streptomyces erythrochromogenes, assembly GCF_040684695.1. Lineage (GTDB taxonomy): Bacteria > Actinomycetota > Actinomycetes > Streptomycetales > Streptomycetaceae > Streptomyces > Streptomyces erythrochromogenes_C. The sequence continues at coordinate 276,961 of NZ_JBFBGM010000004.1, read as the reverse complement.
CACCCGGACGTCGCGCACAAGTACGCGGCGGTCGTGGCCACGGGCCGTTCGGACTTCCCGAACCAGATCAACAACGTGCTGGCGTTCCCGGGCATCTTCGCGGGTGCCTTCAAGGTGCGCGCCACCCGGATCACCGAGGGCATGAAGATCGCCGCCGCCGACGCCATCGCCGGTGTCGTCGGTGACGAGCTCGCCGCCGACTACGTGATCCCCTCGCCGTTCGACGAGCGCGTCGCGGAGGCCGTCGCCGCGGCCGTCGCCGCCGCGGCCAAGGCCGACGGCGTGGCCCGCCTGGTCTGATCACGGACCCGAGCAGTACGCGAAGAGGCCCGACCGGATCCCCTCCGGCCGGGCCTCTTCGCGTAGGCGGCCCGGCCCGGGCGGGCGCCCCGGTGCGACGAAGGCCTCACCGGCACGCTCGCCGGAGGTCTGGAACCGGGGACCTACCGAGCGGTAGCGTCGCCGCATGTTCGCTGCCTATGCCGCCCGAATCGACCGTGACCAGCCGCTGAACGGCCTTGTGCTGGGCGACCGCCCCGCCCCCGAGGCCCGTCCCGGCTGGGTGACCGTGAACGTCAAGGCCGCCTCCCTCAACCACCACGACCTGTGGTCGCTGCGCGGGGTGGGCCTCGGCGAGGAGAGCCTCCCGATGATCCTCGGCTGCGACGCGGCCGGGATCGACCAGGACGGCAACGAGGTCGTCCTGCACTCCGTGATCGGCCAGAGCGGCCACGGGGTCGGCCCGGACGAGCCCCGCTCGATCCTGACCGAGCGCTACCAGGGGACCTTCGCCGAGCAGGTGACCGTGCCCGCCTGGAACGTCCTGCGCAAGCCCGCCGAGCTGTCCTTCGAGGAGGCCGCCTGCCTTCCGACGGCGTGGCTGACCGCGTACCGGATGCTGTTCACCAACGCCGGGGTGCGCCCCGGGGACTCCGTCCTGGTGCAGGGCGCCGGCGGCGGGGTGGCGACCGCCGCGATCGCCCTCGGCAAGGCGGCGGGGCTGCGGGTGTTCGCCACCAGCCGTGACGAGGCCAAGCGCAAGCGGGCTGTGGAGCTCGGCGCGGTGGAGGCGTTCGAGCCGGGTGCGCGGCTGCCGCAGCGGGTGGACGCGGTGATCGAGACCGTGGGCGCCGCCACCTGGTCCCACTCGGTGAAGTCCCTTCGCCCCGGCGGCACCCTGGTGATCTCCGGCGCCACGAGCGGCGACCGCCCGGCGCACGCCGAGCTGACGCGGATCTTCTTCCTGGAGCTGAAGGTGGTCGGCTCGACGATGGGCTCGAAGGACGAGCTGGAGGACCTCCTCGCCTTCTGCGCCGCGACCGGGCTGCGGCCGGTGATCGACGAGGTCCTGCCGCTGGACCGGGCGCGCGAGGGCTTCGAGAAGCTGGCGTCGGGCGACCTCTTCGGCAAGATCGTCCTCAAGCCCTGACCGCCACCCGTGTCAACCGGGGTTGACGAGCCTCCCGCGTCAACCTACATTGACATGCATGACCGAAGCCACTGATCTCGCCGAGCGGGCCGGAGACCGGGACCCGCGCGTGGGCCTGCGCGCCGTGGCCGCCCTCCGCAGGCTGCTGGAGCAGCTGGAGGCCGTACAGGTGCGCAGCGCCCGCGCGCAGGGCTGGTCCTGGCAGGAGATCGCGGCCGAGCTCGGCGTGAGCCGGCAGGCCGTGCACAAGAAGTACGGGAGGCTGTGATGTTCGAACGCTTCACCCGTGAGGCCCGGTCGACCGTGACCGGGGCGGTGGCCGAGGCCCGGCAGGCCCGGGCCGCCACCGTCACCGAGGAGCACCTGTTGCTCTCCCTGCTGGCCCTGGGCGCCCTGGACCCCCTCGGCGTGGACCGGGCGGCGGTGGCCGCCGATCTCGCGGCGGCCCGCCGCCGGGGCGGCATGTCCCGGGCGGACGAGGAGGCCCTGGCCGGGCTCGGCATCGACCTCACCGAGATCGTCTCCCGGATCGAGGAGACCCACGGCGAGGGCGTCCTCGCGGCGCCCGCGCCGCGCCGCCGGACGCTGGGCTCCTCGCTCCGCTCGGCCCTGGGCCGGGCCGAGGCGGACGACGGCGGCGGCAGCCGCCACGTCCCCTTCACGGAGGGCTCGAAGAAGGTGCTGGAGCAGTCCCTGCGCATCGCGCTGGGCCGCAAGGACCGCCACATCGGGACCCTGCACCTGCTGCTGGCCCTGCTCTCGCATCCCGGCACGGTCTCCGAGGTCCTGGCGGACCACGGCATCACGTACGCGACGGCCGAGACCCGCGACTGACGGACCGGGACCGCTCCCGCACCCTCCAGCCTCGCCGGCGTTTGAGGCGCGGGGTCCGGGGCGGAGCCCCGGCGGCCGTGGGACGGCTGGGCTACGGCCTGGGGGCGAACGTGGTTCCCAGCCGGGCGGCGGCGGCCGCGAGGTGGTCGCGGGCCTCGGCCACCCGGGCCGCGGTCACCCCCTGGTCCCGCGCGGCGTCGCGCACCTCGTCGCGGAAGCGGTCCAGGAGCCGGTCCAGGTCACGGGCCGGATCGCCGGTCGGCGTCAGGTCCGCGGCCCAGTCCGGCACCGGGCCCGCGTCCGCCGCTCCGGACCTGCCCGACGCGTCGGACCCGCCCGGCGCTCCGGCGCCCTGGGTGCCGCCGCCGAGCCAGGCACCGGCCAGACCGCCCAGGACTCCGCCGGACTTGGCGAACTGCTCCTGGAGCTGCCCCGCGATGCGCTGGACCTCCTCGCGGGCCCGGTCCTGGGCCTCCTTGGCCTGGCGACGGGCGGTCTGCGCCTCCTCGCGGGCCCTGCGGCTCTCGTCCTTCGCCCGGCGGGCCTGCTCCTTCCATTCCTGCCTGGCCTTGCGCAGCTCCTCCTTGGCCGCCTTCCAGGAGTCGTCCTCGCCCACCCGGGTCGCCGACGCGGAGGCCGCCGCCCGCATCTCGCGCCGCAGGTCGCCCGCCGCGCCCCGGACGTCGCTGCGGATCTCGGCGGCCAGTTCGCTGACCGAGTCGCGGATCTCCAGCTCCAGGTCGGCCAGCTCGCCGCTGCGGTCGGCCAGTTCGGCGCGGCCCGCCTCGGTGATGGAGTACACCTTGCGCCCGCCCTCGGTGGCGTACGTGACCAGGCCCTCCGCCTCCAGCTTCGACAGGCGCGGGTAGACCGTGCCCGCCGAGGGGGCGTACAGGCCCTGGAAGCGCTCCTCCAGCAGGCGGATCACCTCGTAGCCGTGGCGCGGCGCCTCGTCCAGCAGCTTGAGCAGGTAGAGGCGGAGGCGGCCGTGGGCGAAGACGGGCGGCATCTCAGAGCACCTTCTTGTCGAGCGCGAGCGGGGCGGGGGCGTCGGGGTCGGCCTGCGGGCGGCGCAGCAGGGCGATGCCGCCGGAGACCGTGGTGGCCCGCAGGGTGCCGGCGCCGGAGCCGAGGGTGCCGGTGATCCGCTTGGCGCCGAGCTGGCCGGAGACCCGCAGGTCCTCGAAGGCGTTGGAGACGCCGCCGGTGGCGGTGTTGGCCTCGACGCGGGCGTCGGCCGGGTGCGGGAGGCGGATGGCGACCTGGCCGGAGACGGAGTTCAGGGCGATGTCCACGGGGCGCTCGGCGTCCGGGCCGGGATCCAGGTCGATCAGCATGTCGCCGCTGACCGAGTCGGCACGCACGCTCACGCCCGCGCCGTCGACGACGGTCAGGCCGCCGGAGACCGAGTGGAAGCCGAGGTCGCCGGTGACGGACTGGGCCTCGACGCTGCCGGAGACGGTGTGCGCCTTGACCCGGCCGGACAGTCCGACCAGCGTGGCGTCGCCGGAGACCCCCTTGACGTCGGTCTCGGCGGAGATCCCGGACACGAAGGCGGCGGCGTCGACCGTGGCGACGTGGACGCGGGTGGCGGCGGGCACGGTGAGGGTGACCGCCGCGCGGCGCTCCCACACCTTGCGGCCGGAGGAGGAGGAACCGGACCAGGCCTTCCAGGGCTTGTCCTCGAACCACTGCTTGAGGCCCTGGGAGCCGTTCCAGGGCACGTCCTCGTAGGAGACGGTGAGGGTGCCGCCCTCCTGCACCACGTACAGGGGCGGACCGTCGACCTCGGTCACCTCCAGGCGGGCCGGGCCCTCCTCGGCGGCGACCACGTTCACGGTTCCGCTGACGACGCGTACGCGGAGCTCGGTCACCGGCTCCTCGAAGGTGAGCTTCTGCGGCTCGGCGAAGTGCCACGTCGACCGCGACGGCTGGGACGACTGCTCTGACATGGTGCTGATCCTCCTCGTGCGTTCACGGACAGGCTCGACGCACGCAACATATCGCGTCTTCTGAGAACACGATATATCGCGGTCGGGTGAAGTCAAGCGTCGTGTCGCAATCCGCCATTTGGGGGTGATTTGCCTTAGCGTGTGAGCATGTCAATTTCCGGACCCCCGACCGGCGGGATGCTCCTCTGCCGTGCCGAACCGCTCGCCGCCCGCTCCCCCGCGCACCTGCTGCGCGTACGCCTGCTGCTCGCCCCGGCCGGCGCGTGGACCGTGCTCGTTCCCGAGGACAAGCCGTGGCTGACGGGCGGGGAGGGCGCGGCCGAGGTGTTCTCCGGCTGGGGTTCGGCGATCGCCGTCGCCGCCGACCGGCCGGTGCTGGGCCTGTGGTGGGAGGGCGGCCGGGCCGGCTTCTCGCTGGCCGGCGGCTTCCGCAGGACGGTCTCCCAGGAGTGGGACGCGGCGGGGCGGGCCTGCGGCGACCCCGATGCGATGCGGACCCTGGCGGCGCGGCTGGGACTGGACCCCGTACTCGACCTGGAGGAGCTGGAGCGGCTCACCCGCCCCGGCTCCGGGCCGGACGCGGACGGGCCGGACGCCGACGGGCCGGACACGGATGGCCCGGACCGGCTGCGCGCGCTGACCGCGCTGCTGATCAGAGCCGGGCTGGCCCTGCCGCCCGGCCTGACGCCGGGCGAGCCCGCCGACCGGCTGCGGGGCGCGGCCCGGATGGCGCCGGGCGTCGAGGAGCTGGAGCGGCCGGGCCGGAGCGACGCCATGCGGGCCCGGCTCGACGCGGCGGAGGCGGGCCCGCTGGGCCCGTGGGTCCGCGGCCCGAGGGCCCGGCGGCTGGGCGCGGCCCACGTCGCCGCGGGGGCTCCGCTCCTGGTGTGGGCGGCCCGGCGCCGCAGCCCCGCGTGGGCCGCGGCGGGTGCCTTCCTGCTGGCCCAGGGAGCGCTCTCGCTGGCCTACGACCGGGCGCGCGCCCGGAGTTGACCCGCGGAGGCTCTGCGGGAGCGGATGCCCTCCCGGAAGGAACCACCCTCCGGGAGGGGATCAGGCCGCTTCCAGCAGGGGGCTCGCGTGGTGGTGCAGCCAGGCCCGGTACGGGGGCGTGCGCAGGGCCGCCTCGCGGTAGGCCGCGCGGAGGTCCTCGTAGACCTCGGCGTGCGCGCCGGGGCGGGTCGCCAGGAGCAGCCGCACGGCCAGGGGGTCCCCGCACAGCGGCCGGATCGCCATGTCCTCGCGCGGCCCGGACGTCGGCTGGCAGGGCGCGACCGCCTCGCCGGAGATGATCAGCGAGGTGGCCGTGTGGTAGTCGGTGTGCAGCACCGGCGGGTCGAGCCCGGCCCCGGCGAAGACCCTGCGCAGGCCGTCCCATTCGCCGTCGACCGACGGATCCACCGCCCAGCGGTCCGCGGCCAGGTCCCGTAAGGAGACGACCTCCTGGGTCGCGGCGGGATGGTCCCTCGGCATGGAGACGAACTGCGGCTCCCGCTCCATCAGCACGTGCGTCTGGAGCCCTTCGGGCACCCGCAGCGGGCTGCCCTCCACCTCGTGCACGAAGGCCACGTCCAGCTGCCCCGCGGCGACCATCCTGAGCAGCGCGTTCGCCGAGACGTCCACCAGGAGGGAGGTCTCGGTGTCCGGCAGCCGCCGGTGCAGGCGCCGCAGCCATCCCGGCAGTGCCCGGCTGGCCGTCGAGCCGATGCGCAGCCGCGGCCCGTGGGCCTGTGCGCGGGCCTCGGCCACCAGCGCGGCCATGTCGGCGAGAAGCGGCCGGGCCCGGCCCAGTACGGTGCGGCCGAAAGGAGTGGGCCGGCAGCCGGTCCGCTCGCGCAGGAACAGCTCGCCGTCCAGGGCCCGTTCGATACGGCGCAACTGGGTCGTCAACGAGGGCTGGCTCACGCCGAGTTGCCGGGCGGCCTTGTGCAGGCTGCCGGCGTCGGCGATGGCGCACAGCGCGCGCAGGTGCCTGACCTCAAGCTCCATGCCCCGAGGGTAGGCCGGGCCCGTGGACCGCACCAGCCACCGATAGCCCCCCGAATCCCGCCATTCTCACGCTAGTTGGGCTGTCGAAATCTTCCCGATAGGCCGGTGCTATCGGCCAGTGACATCATCCGCCGACCCGTTCCGCTCCCGCAGACTCCGGTACCGAACGACCCACCCCCCACCGCACCGGATGAGTAGGAGCTCCCCCACATGCGCCACTCCCGTAAGGCCCTGCTGGCGACCGCCGTCGGCATCGGTCTCGCCGCCACCCTCGGCGCCGTCCCCACCGCCGCCGCCGCGCCCGCCCCCGTCGGCAATGCCGCGAGCTTCGCGGCGTACGAGCGTTCGCCGGAGAACGCCGCCGCCAACAAGGCGTTCTTCGAGGCCGTTCAGCGCTCGGTCGCCGAGCAGCGTGCCGCGAACCCGGGCGCCCTCGCCGTCACCGTCACGTACAACACCCGCAGCGCGCCCAGCTTCCGTACCCAGATAGCCAATTCCACCCGCATCTGGAACAGCTCGGTCAGCAACGTGAAGCTGCAGGAGGTGTCCTCCGGCGGGAACTTCTCCTACCGCGAGGGCAACGACTCGCGCGGCTCCTACGCGAGCACGGACGGGCACGGCCGGGGCTACATCTTCCTCGACTACCGGCAGAACCAGCAGTACAACTCCACCCGGGTGACCTCGCACGAGACCGGCCACGTGCTGGGTCTGCCGGACCACTACTCGGGTCCGTGCAGCGAGCTGATGTCGGGCGGCGGCCCGGGCACCTCGTGCACCAACGCCACCCCGAACTCCGCCGAGCGGTCGCGCGTCAACCAGCTGTGGGCCAACGGCTTCGCCTCCGGCCTGGGGACGAAGGAGCTGGCCCCCGCGGGCTGAGTCACCGCCCCGCGCGCTCCAGGTAGTCCGTGCAGTCGGGGTTCCGGCAGGGACCCCGGCTCCACACCGGGATGAAGACCCCGAGTGACTTGCGCCGCCTGACCACCGTGTCGACGCGGAGCCCGCACGCCGGGCACGTCTGCTGTTCGTGCCCGGCCTGCGGGGCCACGGTCTCGTGCGCGTGCTGCTGTTCACCGGCCATACCTCCACGGTAGGCCGGTTTTCGCATGTCCGCGGGTCAGCGCCGGACGGCGTAGGTGCTGACGATCTGGCCGCCGCCGAGGGTGGTGACCCCGGTGAGCTCCAGGGGTCGCACTCCGAAGCCGGCGCGCGTCATCGGCATGCCGGTGCCCGCGAGGACCGGGTAGGTCTTGACGACGAACTCGTCGATCTCGTCGATCAGCTGGGTGGCCAGGTCCGCGCCGCCGCAGAGCCAGATGCCGAGCCCGTCGAGGGCCTTGAGCTCACGGACCCGGGCCGCCACGTCGCCGCTGATCAGCCGCACCTGCGGGTCGGGCGGGGTGGTGAGGGAGCGCGAGACCACGTACTGCTCGGGCAGGTGGCCGTAGGGGCTGGCCATGCCCGCCTTCAGGCCCGGCTCGTAGGTGGCGCGCCCCATGAGGACCGCGTCGAAGCGCTTCGGCGGGGTGTCGGCGATCCCGAGCTGCGCGCGCCCCTGGGCGGCGATGGTCTCCGGGTACTCGGCCTTGAGGTGCTCGACGAACTCTGCGTCGAGGTGGCTGTAGAAGAAGTCGCCGTCGCCGTCGGGGGCACCGATGAACCCGTCGACGGTGGTGGCGATGAAGTACGTGAGCTTGCGCAAGCGATTCTCTTTCGTCGGCCCGTGCCACCGCACCGGGGCACGCCGAGCAAAGTACTTCAGGTGAAGTGGTTACGCAAGCTCCCGCACCCCCGGCGGCCGTCAGCCCCTGGGCTTGCGCCACATCGGCCACATCAGCGGCCCGTCCGGCAGACGCACCGCCTCGCCGGTGAACTCCCAGCCGAGCCGTTCGTACAGCCCCTTGCTGCGCTCGCTGCTCGCCTCCAGGTACGCCGGCACGCCCTCGCGGTCGCAGCGCTCCAGCACCGGCCGCATCAGCTCGGTGCCCAGCCCCTCCCCCTGCCGGCCCGGGTCGACCGCGATCATCAGCAGGTACTCGTGCTCCTCGGACGTCGGGTGCACCGCTCCCGTCAGCCGCCCCACCAGTTCGCACCGCTCGTTGTCCGGGTCGGCCACGGCCCGCATCTTCGCCGGGACCTCGTCCTCGCCCTCCGGCTCGCCCGCCGGGATCCGCAGCCACAGCGCCGCCGCCGAACCGTCCACCGCGTAGTCGATCCGGCCCTCGGCCAGCGCGACGTCCACGAAGACGCCCAGGAACCTCCCGTGCACGGCGGCCCGGTGCTCGGGGTCCGGGAAGACCCAAGCGCTCACCGGGTCGGTGCGGAATGCCTCGTCGAGCAGGCGCGCCACCGCGTCCCGGTCCGACTGATCCGCCTGACGTATCTCCAGCGCCACTGGTCACACCCTTCACTCGACGATCAACAACCGCCAGTGATCCTAGAGTTGGCGCGCCCATGCGGTAAGGCCCGTTCCGCCACCGTGCGGTGCCGGAACGGGCCTCCCCCCGTCTCCTGCCGGTGATCACCTCGTACGGCGCGTCACGAACTCCGCCAGCGCCAGCAGTCCGCCCGCCGCCCCGAGGTCCGCAACGGCCCGGGACAGCTGCTGGACCGCGCGGCCCATCCGGTCCGCGGCCTGGGCCTGGGCCCAGTCGCGCCCGCCGGCCCGCTCCACCGCGTCGGCCGCCCTGAGCACGTCGTCCCCGGTCATGGGACCCGCGTACAGGTCGGCCAGTTCCCGGCCCGCCGCGGTGCCCGAGGTGAGGGCGGCCACGACCGGCAGGGACTTCTTGCGGGCGATCAGATCGGCGCCGGCGGGCTTGCCGGTGTGCCCGGGGTCCCCCCAGATGCCGATCAGGTCGTCGATCAGCTGGAAGGCCAGCCCCGCCTCCCGGCCGAAGGCGTCCATGGCGTCGACCTCGTCCGGTCCGGCTCCCGCGTACAGCGCGCCCAGGGCGCAGGCGCAGCCCAGCAGCGCCCCGGTCTTGGCCGTCGCCATGGTCAGGCACTCGTCGAGCGTGACGTCCGGGCGCTGCTCGAAGGCGCAGTCGGCCTGCTGGCCCGCGCAGAGTTCGATGATGCAGGCCGAGAGCCGGGAGGAGGCCGCCGCGGCGGCGGGGTGCGGATCGTCCGCGAGCAGTCGCTGCGCGAGCGCCATCATGGCGTCGCCCGTGATGATCGCGTCCGGTGTCCCGAAGACCGTCCAGGCGGTGGCCCGGCCGCGCCGGCGGACGTCCTTGTCGATGACGTCGTCGTGGAGCAGCGTGAAGTTGTGCGCCAGCTCCACCGCGACCGCGGCCGGTACGGCGTGGTCGACCGGGCCGCCGCCGGGGCCCTGCAGGGCCTGGGCGGCGGCGAGCACCAGGGCGGGCCGGATGGCCTTGCCGGGGCTGCCCTCGGCCGGGGTGCCGTCCGCGTGCTCCCAGCCGAAGTGGTACATCGCCACGCGCCGCATCCCGCCCGGCAGGCTCTCGACGGTGCGGCGCAGTTCCGGGTTGACCGTTTCCCTCGTCCGTTCCAGCAGGGCCGCGGCCTCCTGGCCCTCGCCGGTCGCGATCGCGTTCACCGTGATCAGCGCCAACGGCCGATCTCGACGTTCTCCAGCACGCCGAGCGCGTCCGGCACCAGCACCGCCGTGGAGAAGTAGGCGGTGACCAGGTAGGAGATGATCGCCTGCTCGCTGATCCCCATGAAGCGGACCGACAGGCTCGGCTCGATCTCGTCCGGGATGCCCGGCTGGTGCAGGCCGATCACGCCCTGCTCGTCCTCTCCGGTGCGCATGCACAGGATGGAGGTGGTGCGGGCGTCGCTGATCGGGATCTTGTTGCTCGGGAAGATCGGCACTCCGCGCCAGGTGGTGATCCGGGTGCCGTCGACGTCCACCGTCTCCGGGTAGATGCCGCGCTTGTTGCACTCGCGGCCGAAGGCGGCGATCGCCTTGGGGTGCGCCAGGAAGAGCTTGGATCCGCGCCGCATGCTGAGCAGCTGGTCCATGTCGTCGGGGGTGGGGCCGCCGTCGTGCGGCTGGATGCGCTGGTCGTAGTCGGCGTTGTGGAGCAGGCCGAAGTCGCGGTTGTTGAGCATCTCGTGCTCCTGGCGCTCGCGCAGCGCCTCGACCGTGAGCCGCAACTGCTGCTCGGTCTGGTTCATCGGCTGGTTGTAGAGGTCGGCGACGCGGGTGTGCACGCGCAGCACCGTCTGGGCGATGGAGAGCTCGTACTCGCGCGGGCGGCCCTCGTAGTCCACGAAGGTGCCGGGGAGGACGGCCTCGCCCTGGTGGCCGGCGGAGAGGTCGATCTCCGCCTCGCCGTACTTGTTGGTGCGCTGGGCGGGCATGGAGCGTACGCGGTCCAGGTGCTCGCGCAGCGAGGGGACGCGGTCGGCCAGCAGCTGGAAGTCCTGGCGGGACAGGGCGAGGGCGGTGCCGGGGGTGGCGGCGCGGGCGGTGTACTCCCAAATCGATTCTTCATCGACGAGGGCGTCCTCGCCGAAGTAGGCGCCGTCGGCGACGGTCCGCAGGACGGCGTCGTCCCCGTAGGGGCCCGGGCCGATCTGGTCGATGCGGCCGTGCGCGAGCAGGAAGACCTCGTCGGAGGGGCTGCCGAAGGAGGTCAGCTCCTGGCCGGCCTCGAAGTCGACCTGGCGGCAGCGCTGGGCGAGTTCGCCGAGGACGTCGAGGTCCTCGTAGTCGCGCAGGAGCGGGAGTTCGCCCAGCTCGGCCGGGATCACCTGGACCTGGGTCCCGGTCTTGACGAACTCCACGATGCCGTTGCCGACCGAGTAGCTCAGCCGCCGGTTCACCCGGTACGTGCCACCCTGCACCGACACCCACGGCAGCGCCTTCAGCAGCCACCGCGAAGTGATCTCCTGCATCTGCGGCGCGGACTTGGTCGTGGTTGCCAAGTTCCGTGCGGCCGCCGTCCCCAGACTGCGCTGCGGTGTCTGGGCCTCGGACTCGGAACCTGCCTGGACCGACATGTCTCTCCCTTTCGATCACTCCATGGGTCTGCGGGAGGCAGCCTTTCAGCACGCAACGTGGTGGGACCATTACACAAAAGGGTGGGACTACTCCGTCCGAGGGTGGGGCACCCTCTCGGATCGAACTCCCCGCCCACGGGCCGCGGGAGGCCTTCACGACCCATCATTTTCGGCCAAGCCGTGAACCCGGCCGAGCTTTAATTTGTATCTGGGATGCGAATTTTCTACGGTGGCCCCATGCGGCTGACCCGATTCACCGACCTGGCGCTGCGCACCCTGATGCGCCTGGCCGTCGAGGAGACGGACCTCCCGACCACGCGCGACGTGGCGGCGACGATGGAGGTCCCGTACACCCACACGGCCAAAGTGGTCGCCAGGCTGCAGCATCTCGGCCTGGTCGAGGCACGGCGCGGCCGCGGCGGGGGGCTCGCCCTGACCTCCGCCGGACGGGCCGCCTCGGTGGGCGCGGTGGTGCGCGAGCTGGAGGGCGCCGGCGACGTCGTCGACTGCGACGGCGCCACCCCCTGCCCGCTGCGCGGCGCCTGCGTGCTGCGCGGCGCGCTGCGCCGGGCCCAGGAGGCGTTCTTCGCCGAACTGGACCCACTGACGGTGAACGACCTGGTGGCGGCCCCGACCGGCCCGCTCCTCCTGGGCATTTCGGGCAGGGCGCCCACCGGGGCCGAAGGGCCCTGACCCCCAGGGCCGAATGGCCGGTTATCACTACCCGTCGGAGCCCATAGCCTCACCCACGACGGCAGTTCGAACGCAAGTCCGCATCGCCGCAGGCCGCTGCGATCAAAAATACGCATCTAAGATGCCAATTAATGGTTCCACCACGCGAGGAGTTCCCCATGCTGTCCGAGAAGTCGACCGCGACCGTCCGAGCCACCCTGCCCGCCGTCGGAGCGGCCATCGGCGACATAACGGAGCTCTTCTACGCGAAGCTCTTCGCGGCCCACCCGGAGCTGCTCCGCGACCTCTTCAACCGGGGCAACCAGAACGCGGGCCTCCAGAAGCAGGCGCTCGCCGGCTCCATCGCCGCCTTCGCCACCCACCTCGTCGAGCACCCGGACACCCGCCCCGACGTGATGCTCGGCCGCATCGCGCACAAGCACGCCAGCCTCGGCGTCACCCGCGAGCAGTACGCGGTCGTCCACCTGCACCTCTTCGAGGCGATCGCCGAGGTCCTCGGCGAGGCCGTCACACCCGAGGTCGCCCGGGCCTGGGACGAGGTCTACTGGCTGATGGCGAACGCCCTCGCGGCCATCGAGGAGCGGCTCTACGCCGGGCACAGGATCGCCGCCGGCGACGTGTGGCGCGAGTGGACCGTCACGGGCCGCTCGGAGGAGACGGCCGACTGCGCCACCTTCCGCATCACCCCCGCCGACGGCGCCCCCGCGCCCGCGCACCTGCCCGGCCAGTACGTCTCCGTCCAGGTCGAACTCCCCGACGGAGCCCGCCAGATCCGCCAGTACAGCCTGTCCGGCGCCCCCGGCTCCGCGGTCCGCGCGATCACCGTCAAGCGGGTCCACGGCCCGGCCGCCGCGGGCCCCGACGGCGAGGTCTCCAACCACCTGCACGCCGGCGTCCACGCGGGCCACACCCTGCGGGTCTCCGCACCGTACGGCGACCTGGTCCTGGAGGACTCCGCGGCCCCGGTCCTGCTCGCCTCGGCGGGCATCGGCTGCACGCCGATGCTCTCGATGCTGGAGCACCTGGCCGAGACCGGGCACACCGCGCCGGTGACGGTGCTGCACGCCGACCGCTCGCCCGCCGACCACCCGCTGCGGGCCGACCACCGGGCCCTGACCCACAAGCTGGCCGACGCCTCGGCCCGGTTCTGGTACGAGCAGGGGGCGGAGCCGGGCGACGCCACGGGCCTGATGGACCTCTCGGACGTGGCCGTCGGCCCGGGCACCCGGGCCTACCTGTGCGGACCGCTCCCCTTCATGCGGTCCGTGCGCGAGCAGCTGATCGCCAAGGGCGTGCCGGCCGCCGACATCCACTACGAGGTGTTCGGCCCCGACCTGTGGCTCGCCTCCGTGTGACGGCTGTCCGGATCCGCTCGCTCGCCGTACGAAAACACTAGCCGCGGAAGGGCCGCCTCCACTAAACCGGAGAGTGACGATTCGGACACATGGGGTGTCCGTCGCGCACCGCACGAAGGGAGGCGGCCATGGCCGCACCCATGTCCGCGGACCGGTTCATCAACGCACTGCGGAACGAAGGCCTGACCGTCGTCGAGGTCGGCGCCTGGCGCACCCACAACCGCAACCACAAGGGGCCCTGGGGGCCGCTGCACGGGGTGATGATCCACCACACCGTCACGCGCGGCACGGCGTACTCCGTCGAGCTCTGCCGGGACGGCCACAGCGCCCTCCCGGGACCCCTCTGCCACGGGGTGATCGGCAAGGACGGCCGCGTCCACCTGGTCGGCTACGGCCGTGCCAACCACGCCGGCCTGGGCGACCCCGACGTCCTGGCGGCGGTGATCGCCGAACGGCGGCTCCCCCCGGACAACGAGGCGACCACCGACGGCAACCGCCACTTCTACGGCTTCGAATGCGTGAACCTCGGAGACGGCGAGGACCCGTGGCCCCCGGCCCAGATCGACGCCATCGCCCGCGCGGCGGCGGCCCTGTGCCGGGTCCACCGCTGGACGGCCCGGTCGGTCATCGGCCACCGCGAATGGCAACCGGGCAAGGTCGACCCCCGCGGTTTCACGATGGACTCCCTCCGCGACCGCATCGCCGAACGCCTGAAGTAGCCGTCACCGACGAAGTGGCGGCCGACCGCCACTTCGTCACCCGCGAGACGTAGCCCCCGCCCGTGCGGCGACGCGGGGCGGCCCACAATGGACGGGTGGACCACCCCGAACTGCAGGCACGGCCGGCGTCCCCGCTCGTCGAGGCGGTGGACGAGCGGTTCGCCGCCCACGGCGTGCGGCTGCTGCTGAAGCGGGACGACCTCGTCCATCCCGAGCTGCCCGGCAACAAGTGGCGCAAGCTCGCCCCGAACCTGCGCGCGGCCCTGGAGGCGGGGCACGACCGGCTCGTCACCTTCGGCGGCGCGTACTCGAACCACCTGCGGGCCACCGCCGCCGCCGGACGGCTGCTGGGCCTCGGGACCATCGGCATCGTGCGCGGCGACGAGCTGGCCGGCCGGCCCCTGAACGACTCCCTCGCCCGCTGCGCCGCGGACGGCATGCGCCTGCGCTTCGTCACCCGCTCGCGCTACCGCGCCAAGGCCGATCCGCAGGCCCGGGCCCTGCTGCTGGACGAGGCGGGCGCGAGCGGGGCGTACGTCGTGCCGGAGGGCGGCAGCAACGCCCTCGCCCTCGGGGGCTGCGCCGAGCTGGGCCGCGAGCTCCGCGGCCTCACCGACGTGGCCGCGGTGGCCTGCGGCACCGGCGGCACCCTGGCCGGCCTGGCCGCGGGCCTGGCCCCCGGGCAGCGGGCCCTGGGGGTCCCCGTCCTGGCCGGCGGCTTCCTGTCCGAGGAGATACGTTCCCTCCAGAGCGCCGCGTACGGCGGCCCGGTCGGCGACTGGTCCCTGGCCGAGGACTTCCACCACGGCGGGTACGCCCGCGTCCCGGCCGCCCTGGAGTCCTTCGCCGCCGACTTCGCCTCCCGCCACGGCTTCCCGGTGGAGCGGATCTACGTCGCCAAGCTCCTCTGGGCCCTGACCGCCCTCACCCGGGCCGGCGCCTTCCCGCCCGGCACGACCGTCACCGCGATCATCACCGGCCGCCCGTAGCGACAGCCGCCGGGGCCCGCCGGACACACCGGCCCCGGCACCGGCCCCCGCCGAGCACCCCGCAAGGGCTACGTCGCCTCGCGGTACGCCGCCGCCTCCTCCAGGTCCAGCCTGCGCAGCAGCACCCGCAGCATCTCGTCGTCGATCCGCCGGCCGTCCCGCAGGGCGACGAAGACCTCGCGCTCCGCCTCGATCATCTCCCCCGCGAGCCGCCGGTAGATGTCGTCCGCGGACTCCCCCGTCAGCGGATTGACCTCGCCCAGCCGTTCCCACACCGCGTTGCGCCGCCGTTCCAGCACCGTTCGCAGCCGGTCCGCCAGCGGCGGCGGCAGCGTGGAGTTCTCCGGCTCCTCCAGCAGCTCCGCCAACCGCTCCTCCGCCGCCCGCGAGGCCTCGCTCTGCGCCTGCGCCTCCGCCAGCGTCTCGGCCTGCACGTCCCTCGGCGGCAGCTTCAGCACCCTGATCAGCGGCGGCAGCGTCAGCCCCTGGACCACCAGCGTCCCGATGACGGTCGTGAAGGTGAGGAAGAGGATCAGGTTCCGGTGCGGCACCGAGATCGGCACGGAGAAGGCGATGGCCAGCGAGACCACACCGCGCATCCCCGCCCAGCCCACGATCACCGGGGACTTCCAGTCGGTCTCCGGCTCCCGCGTCCGGATCCGGGGCGACATCCAGCGCGGCACGAAGGTCGCCGGGAACACCCACACGAAGCGGGCCACCACCACCACGAGGAAGACGGCGATCGCGTACCAGGCCGCGTCCATGCCCTGGTACTCCCCCAGCCCCGTGAGGACCACCGCCAGCTGGAGGCCGATCAGCGCGAAGACCACCGACTCCAGGATGAAGCCGACCATCTTCCACACCGCCTCCTCCTGGAGCCGGGTGGCGAAGTCGACCTGCCAGTTGCGGTGCCCGAGGTACAGCGCGACCACGACCACCGCGAGCACACCGGAGGCGTGCACCCGCTCGGCCGCCGCGTACGCCACGAAGGGGATCAGCAGCGAGAGGGTGTTCTGGAGCAGGGGCTCCTTCATCCGTTTGCGCAGCTGGTGGATCGGCACCATCAGCAGCAGGCCGACCCCGACCCCGCCCACCGAGGCCAGCAGGAACTCCGCGATGCCGCCCGCCCAGCCGGCGCTCACCCCGACGGCCGCCGCCAGCGCCACCTTGTACGCGGTGATCGCGGTGGCGTCGTTGACCAGGGACTCACCCTGCAGGATGGTCGTGAGCCGGTTCGGCAGCCGCAGCTTGCGGGCGATCGCGGTGGCGGCGACCGCGTCGGGCGGCGCGATCACCGCGCCCAGCACCAGCGCCACCGGCAGGGACAGCCCGGGCACCACCAGGTACGCCGCGTACCCGACGACGACCGTCGCGAAGAGCACGTAGCCGACCGACAGCATCGCGATCGGCCGGATGTTGGCGCGCAGGTCCAGGTACGAACTGTCCACCGCCGCCGTGTACAGCAGCGGCGGGAGCAGCAGCGGCAGCACGATGTGCGGGTCGAGGGTGTAGTCCGGCACGCCCGGGATGTACGAGGCCGCGAGCCCGGCGGCGACCAGCAGGAGCGGCGCGGGCACCGGCGTGCGACGGGCGAGTCCCGCCACGGCCGCGCTGCCCGCGACGAGCGCCACCAGCTGCAATACGTCCATCGAAGATCCATCCTCCGTCGTCGCCCGCCCCCCACCCTGGCCGTACGCTGGCCATCATGAGCGAGTGCACCCACGTTGCCGAACTGCCGCGCCCCGAGCCGGTCCCCTCTGCACAGACCTGCGCCGAATGTCTGGCGGTCGGCAGCCATCCGGTGCAGCTGCGGATGTGCCTGGGGTGCGGGCACGTGGCGTGCTGCGATTCCTCGCCGTTCCGGCACGCGACGGCGCACCACCACGAGACCGGCCATCCGCTCATGCGGAGCTTCGAGCCGGGAGAGACCTGGCGATGGTGTTTCGTGGACGGTTCGATCGTCTGAGGCGGGGTAGTTCAACCCTCCGCCGGTTCCACCGATTTGACCCCCGCAGACCCCTAGCCACTGTGCGTACCCATGGGCTTACCATCAGTCACTGGCCGCAGGGCAGGGTGCTCACAACGGGCGTCACGAGGGGTGCCGCGACACGATCGCCCGGATCGCGGTAGCGTCACCGGCGAAAAGAGCTCGTACCACCTTGGAGGTGAGGGTGTCCCAGATCGCAGGCGAGCCCGGGACTCAGGACTTCGTGGAAGTCCGGCTGCCCGCTGCGGGTGCCTACCTGTCGGTGCTGCGGACGGCCACGGCCGGCCTCGCGGCACGTTTGGACTTCACCCTCGACGAGATCGAGGATCTCCGCATCGCGGTGGACGAGGCCTGCGCGATCCTGCTCCAGCAGGCCGTGCCGGGCTCCGTCCTCTCCTGCGTCTTCCGGCTGATCGACGATTCGCTGGAGGTGACCGTCTCGGCACCGACCACGGACGGGCGCGCGCCGGAGCGCGACACGTTCGCGTGGACGGTCCTGTCGGCGCTGGCCGGCAAGGTCGAGGCCACGGTCGAGGAGAACCGGACGGTGAGCATCAGCCTCTACAAACAACGCGGCGCGGGACCAGGCCCGGCGTGAGCGGCGGGGAGATCCCGGTGCGGGGCGGGGATCGGCCCCGGGTACGGCACGAGGTCGACGGCGGCATCCCGGAGCAGCAGCACGCCCGGCCGCACCCGGCTGACGCGGATGCGGAAGACGGCTTTTTGGACTCGGCGGAGCGACGGGCGGGCCCTATGAGCGAGAACCAGCACGACCAATCACAGCCGGTACAGCCACCGGAGGCCGCTGCGCCGGCCCCGGCGGCGGGGTTCCCGGTGTCTTCGGCGCCTGCGGCGCTGCCCGATCCGCGCGACCGCAGCAGCGCGCGGGCCCTGTTCGTCGAGCTGCGGGCACTGCCCGACGGCTCGCCGGAGAAGGCGGAGCTGCGCAACCGGCTCGTACGGATGCACCTGCCCCTGGTCGAGCACCTGGCGCGGCGCTTCCGCAACCGCGGCGAGCCGCTGGACGACCTGACCCAGGTGGCGACGATCGGCCTGATCAAGTCGGTGGACCGGTTCGACCCGGACCGCGGGGTCGAGTTCTCCACGTACGCCACGCCCACGGTGGTCGGCGAGATCAAGCGCCACTTCCGGGACAAGGGCTGGGCGGTGCGGGTGCCTCGGCGCCTGCAGGAGCTGCGGCTCTCGCTGACGACCGCCACGGCCGAGCTGTCCCAGCAGCACGGGCGCTCCCCGACGGTGCACGAGCTGGCCGAGCGGCTGGGCATCTCCGAGGAGGAGGTGCTGGAGGGGCTGGAATCGGCCAATGCCTACAGCACGCTCTCCCTGGACGTCCCGGACACCGACGACGAGTCGCCGGCGGTCGCGGACACCCTGGGCGCGGAGGACGAGGCCCTGGAGGGCGTCGAGTACCGCGAGTCCCTCAAGCCGCTGCTGGAGGGGCTGCCGCCGCGGGAGAAGCGGATCCTGCTGCTTCGGTTCTTCGGCAACATGACGCAGTCGCAGATCGCGCAGGAGGTCGGCATCTCCCAGATGCACGTCTCCCGGCTGCTGGCCCGCACCCTGGCCCAGCTGCGCGAGAAGCTCCTCGTGGAGGAGTGAGCGGACCTCAGGAGGAGTGGGCGGGCCTCAGGAGGACGAGGGTCCGCCGATGCCGAGCGCCTCGGTCGCCGTCGGGTTCACCAGGAGTGCGACGACGGCCACCGCGGCCACCGCGAGGGCCGCGGCGGCTGCGGTCATGGCACCGCCGGTGGTGTAGAGCGTCCAGGCCACCGGAAGCGCCATCAGCTGGGTGATCAGTGCCGGGCCGCGGCTCCAGCGGCGGCCCAGGCGCAGTCCGCGGGCGGCGACGAGCGGCAGCGCGGCCAGCGCGAGCAGGGTGATGCCACCCGTCTCGGCCTGCTGCGGGGAGTCCGGGTCGCCGGCGATGCCGACGAACAGCATGTACACGCCCAGGCCGGCGAGGGCCAGTCCCTCCAGGGCGGTGAGCGCGGCCGCGGCGGTCAGCCGGCGGGGCAGCGCGGTGGGCGCTTCGACGGTGGGGGCGGGGGCCTTCGCGGGCTGCTTCTTACTCACCCATGCAGGGTAACGGCGCCCTCCGGGAGCCGGAGGGGACGGGCAGTAGGGTCGGCTCGTGAAGGGGTGGGTAGTCTGGCGCTCATGCGTGCACTTCTCGTGGCCAACCCAGCAGCGACGACCACCAGTGCGCGCACGCGCGACGTCCTGATCCATGCCCTGGCCAGCGAGATGAAGCTGGAGGCGGTCACCACCGAGTACCGCGGGCACGCCCGGGACCTGGGGCGCAAGGCCGCGCACGAGGGGCTGGACCTGGTGGTCGCCCTGGGCGGCGACGGCACGGTCAACGAGGTGGTGAACGGGCTCCTGCACAACGGGCCCGATCCGGACCGGCTGCCCCGGCTGGCGGTGGTCCCCGGCGGCTCCACCAATGTGTTCGCCCGCGCCCTGGGGCTGCCGAACGACGCGGTCGAGGCGACGGGCGCACTGCTGGACGCGCTGCGCGAGGAGCGCGAGCGGACGGTCGGCCTGGGTCTGGCGGCGGGCACCCCCGGCACGGAGGACGAGTCGGTTCCGGCGCGCTGGTTCACCTTCTGCGCGGGCTTCGGGTTCGACGCGGGCGTCGTGGGGCGGGTCGAGCAGCAGCGGGAACGCGGCAAGCGTTCGACGCACGCCCTGTACGTACGACAGCTGATGCGCCAGTTCTGGGAGGAGCCCAACCGCCGGCACGGGACGGTCACCCTGGAGCGCCCCGGGGCCGATCCGGTGACGGACCTGGTGCTGTCGATAGTGTGCAACACCTCGCCGTGGACGTATCTGGGGAATCGTCCGCTTTACGCCTCCCCGGAGGCGTCGTTCGATACCGCACTTGACGTATTGGCACTCAACCGTTTGTCAACTCCGGCCGTCGCCCGGTACGCGACACAGCTCCTGACCTCCACTCCTGAGCGGGGTCCGCACGGCAAGCATGCGGTGTCTCTGCACGATCTGACCGACTTCACCTTGCATTCGAAGGTTCCCCTCCCGTTCCAGATGGACGGCGATCACCTCGGACTGCGCACCAGCGTTCGGTTCACAGGCGTACGCCGTGCACTGCGTGTGATTGTGTGAGTGGAAGGGCCCGCGAGCCTTTCACTCGAACGTTTACACGCCGGTCCACCCTCACGATGTAGGGCTGTGACCTAGTAGACACCGACGAATCAAAAAAAACTTTCCGGAAGGGGTTGTATCCCCGTCCGAGGTTTGCGAATCTCTTCATGGCGATCGGGACAGCCCGCAGAACCGGCACCCACACAGACCGCCAGAACCCCTCCACGAATCTCTGACTGATCACCCGCGTGAAACCGGGCGGTCGCCCTTCCCTCACGGGGGGATTCGTGAAAGCGTTCACATTCACAAGCAAAGTGCCCGCAATACAAGGAGATGGAGCAGCCATGGACTGGCGTCACAACGCCGTTTGCCGCGAGGAAGACCCGGAACTCTTCTTCCCCATCGGCAACACCGGTCCTGCGCTGCTGCAGATCGAGGAAGCCAAGGCCGTCTGCCGCCGCTGCCCCGTCATGGAGCAGTGCCTGCAGTGGGCGCTCGAGTCCGGTCAGGACTCCGGCGTCTGGGGCGGTCTCAGCGAGGACGAGCGCCGCGCCATGAAGCGCCGCGCCGCTCGCAACCGGGCGCGCAACGCCAGCGCCTGACAACGACTTTCGAGCCTCGACGCGCAGCGCGCAGTAACCGAAGAAGCGCTCAGCAACGTGCTCTTGAGCCCCGGACCGAAGCATTCGGTCCGGGGCTCAGTGCTGCTGCGGGGCTACTCTCCGTGTGCGCGGCCCGCAGGCCGCCGCTCACGTTGAGTCACCGTCCGGCTGCTACTTCTGCGGGCTGGACGGCAGGTCGAGGACGACCTTGGTGCCGCGCGGCTCGGCCCGGACCATGTCGAAGGTGCCGCCGAGCTCCCCCTCCACGAGGGTCCGTACGATCTGCAGCCCGAGGTTGCCGGCCCGCTGGGGGTCGAAGCCCTCGGGCAGGCCGTTGCCGTCGTCGAGCACGGTGATCAGCAGCCGCCCGTCCTTGCGGCCGGTTCCGCTGCGCAGCGCGGACACCTCCACGGTGCCCCGCTCCCCCTGGGTGAAGGCGTGCTCCAGGGCGTTCTGCAGGATCTCGGTGAGCACCATCGACAGCGGGGTGGCGACCTCCGCGTCCAGGATCCCGAAGCGGCCGGTGCGCCGGCAGTCGACCCGGCCCGGTGAGATCTCCGAGACCATCGCGATCACGCGGTCGGCGATCTCGTCGAACTCGACCCGCTCGTCGAGGTTCTGAGAGAGCGTCTCGTGCACGATCGCGATCGAACCGACGCGGCGCACGGCTTCGTTGAGCGCCTCGCGGCCCTGGGGCGAATCCATTCGGCGGGACTGGAGCCGCAACAGGGCGGCCACGGTCTGGAGGTTGTTCTTCACCCGGTGGTGGATCTCCCGGATGGTGGCGTCCTTGGTGATCAGTTCACGTTCGCGACGGCGCAGTTCGGTGACGTCGCGGCAGAGCACCAGGGAGCCGATCCGGATCCCCTTCGGCTTGAGCGGGATGGCGCGCAGCTGGATGACGCCGCCGTTGCCCTCGACCTCGGTCTCGCGGGGGGCCCAGCCGCTGGCGAGCTTGACCAGCGCCTCGTCGACCGGGCCGCGGGAGGGGGCGAGTTCGGCGGTGGTGGCGCCGAGGTCCTGGCCGACCAGGTCGGAGGCGAGGCCGAGGCGGTGGTAGGCGGAGAGCGCGTTCGGGGACGCGTAGGTGACCACGCCGTCGGCGTCGAGCCGGATCAGGCCGTCCCCGACGCGCGGGGAGGCGTCCATGTCGACCTGCTGGCCGGGGAAGGGGAAGGCGCCGGCCGCGATCATCTGCGCGAGGTCCGAGGCGGACTGGAGGTAGGTCAGCTCCAGCCGGCTGGGTGTACGCACAGTGAGCAGGTTGGTGTTGCGGGCGATCACTCCCAGTACCCGGCCCTCGCGGCGGACGGGGATCGACTCGACGCGGACCGGCACCTCCTCGCGCCACTCCGGGTCGCCCTCGCGCACGATGCGGCCCTCGTCGAGCGCGGCGTCCAGCAGCGGGCGGCGGCCGCGCGGCACCAGGTGGCCGACCATGTCGTCCTGGTAGGAGGTGGGGCCGGTGTTCGGGCGCATCTGGGCGACCGAGACGTACCGGGTGCCGTCGAGGGTGGGCACCCACAGCACGAGGTCGGCGAAGGACAGGTCGGAGAGCAGCTGCCACTCCGAGACCAGCAGGTGGAGCCACTCCAGGTCGGTTTCTCCGAGAGCGGTGTGCTGGCGTACGAGGTCGTTCATGGAGGGCACGTTGCGAGCGTACCCCGGGTACGCACGATGACTTTCCCCACGCCGGTACTCAGGAGTATCCAGGAGGGGCACGGGCCGCGTACTGTTGGAGGAAGTGACGGGTTTCCAGCTACCGTCATTGGATGGACAGAACAGAATGGTCTAGTCCAGAATTGACTTAGAGTCTCCGCCCTCCCCGCACAGGAGGACGGATCGAGGTAGCCGCGCGCTCTGCCCTGACCGCGCAGGCACCTCTCACCGGCCGCCGGGAACCGCACACCTGACGGCCGTAAGTACTCCGGGCTACGGTGCCGGACGGGTTGAGGGTCCCGTCCTGCACCGTGGCCCAGAGGAATGTTCGGGGCCTTTCACGGCCAGGCCAGCAGGGCCCGCTCCGCCACCGCCTCCAGCTCCTCCCGGGTCGCCCCGTCGCGCGACTGCTGGGACATCCCCTGGAGCACGGCCCCGGCGTACCGGGCCAGCGCCCGCGCGTCGGTGTCCGCGGGCAGCACCCCGGTGGCCATGTCGGCGCGGATCCGGCTCTCGAAGAGCACCAGATTGGCGTTGCGCCGTTCCCGCAGCGCCTGGGCCACCTCGTCCGAGGTGGTGTTGATCGCCGCACTGATCACCATGCAGCCCGGCGGGTGGGCCGGGTCGGTGTAGACCTCGGCGGCCTCGCGCAGGATGCGCCCGACGGCGGCGCGGGCGGTGGGCTCCTCGGCCAGTGCCACGCCGGCGAAGTCCCCGTACCGGCTCCCGTAGACCACGACGACCTCGTCGAAGAGCTTGCGCTTGTCACCGAAGGCCGCGTAGAGGCTGGGCGCGCTGATGCCGATCGAGGCGGTCAGGTCGGCGATGGAGGTCGCCTCGTAGCCGCGCTCCCAGAAGGCCGTCATCGCCTTGTCGAGGGCGGCGTCACGATCGAAGGAGCGGGGCCTGCCGCGCTGTCCGGTCACCATCCGCACATTCTATAGCGGGCGCTAGAGAATCTGGTACGGTCCTTTCTGTAGCGACCACTAGCGATTTCGGAGGGGGGCGCGTCATGGGCGTGCTCAAGGGGAAGACGGCACTGGTCACGGGCGGCAGCCGGGGCATCGGCCGGGCCGTGGCGGAGCGGCTGGCACGCGACGGGGCACTGGTGGCGGTGCACTACGGCCGCAACGCGGCGGCGGCCGAGGAGACCGTGGCCGCGATCGGGGCGGCCGGCGGACGCGCATTCGCGATCGGGGCGGAGCTCGGGGTGCCGGGGGACGCGCAGGCCCTCTGGGTGGCGTACGAGGCCCACCCCGCGCACACCGAGGCCGTGGACATCCTCGTCAACAACGCGGGGGCGGCGGTCTTCGCGGGGATCGGGGACACGGACGAGGAGGCGTACGACCGGGCGCACGCACTGAACGCCAAGGCGCCGTTCTTCGTGATCCGGCACGGGCTGGCGCGGCTGCGCGACGGCGGCCGGATCGTGAACGTGACCGGCACCCCGGACCTCGCGCTGCCGGCGATCCTCGCGACAGTCATGGCCAAGGGTGCGGCGAACGCCATGACGCGCTCGCTGGCCGCCGAGCTCGCCCCGCGGGGGATCACCGTGAACTCGGTCGGACCGGGGATCACCGAGACGGACCTGAACGCGGCCCTGCTCGCCGATCCCGCGACCCGGGCCCACCTGGCCTCCCGCTCGGTCTTCCACCGGGTGGGCACGGCGCAGGAGGTGGCGGACGTGGTGGCCTTCCTGGCCTCGGCGGACTCCCGCTGGGTCACGGGCCAGCACCTGGACGCCACGGGCGGCCTGCAGCTGGCACTGGCCTAGCCGGACGCGCCCCCGGGGGCCGCGCGGGGCCCGTCGCGGGTCGGGTACCGCCCCGGCGGCGGACCGGTGCCCGGGAGGCCGCGGGGCCGGGTCGGGATCAGCATGGAAAGTGGGCGGGACCCCCGCCGTACCCGGCCCGCTCTGCTAGATTGGTCTATACCACATCACCCACTCCAGATCGGCAGGCCCCGCGTGGAAGTTGTCATCGTCCCGGACGCCAAGGCAGGCGGCGAGCTCATCGCGGAGGCCATGGCGGCCCTGGTGCGCCGCAAGCCCGACGCCCTGCTCGGCGTGGCGACCGGCTCTACCCCGCTGCCCGTCTACGAGGCCCTCACGCGCAAGGTCGGGGCGGGTGAGGTCGACGCCTCCAGGGCCCGGATATGCCAGCTCGACGAGTACGTCGGCCTGCCGGCCGGGCACCCCGAGTCCTACCGCGCGGTCGTCCTGCGCGAGGTCGTCGAGCCCCTCGGGCTGACCGAGGCCTCCTTCATGGGCCCCGACGGTTCGGCCGAGGACCTCGTCGCCGCGTGCGAGGCCTACGACCGGGCCCTGGCCGGGGCCGGCGGCGTGGACCTCCAGCTGCTGGGCATCGGCACGGACGGGCACATCGGCTTCAACGAGCCCTGCTCCTCCCTGGCCTCGCGCACCCGCATCAAGACGCTGACGGAGCAGACCCGCGTGGACAACGCGCGCTTCTTCGACGACGACCTGGAGCAGGTGCCGCACCACGTCATCACCCAGGGCATCGGCACCATCCTCGACGCCCGCCACCTGGTGCTGCTGGCCACCGGCGAGGGCAAGGCCGAGGCCGTCGCGCAGACCGTCGAGGGTCCGCTGTCCGCCCTGGTACCGGCGTCCGCGCTGCAGCTGCACCGGCACGCGACCGTCGTCGTGGACGAGGCCGCCGCCTCCAAGCTCAAGCTGGCCGACTACTTCCGCCACGCCTACGCCAACAAGCCGTCCTGGCAGGGTCTGTAGGGACCGCAGGACCCCGGAGCGCGCGAAGGGCCGGGCACCCCCTCGGGGGTGCCCGGCCCTTCCGTATACGCGGCGGAGCCGGGCACCACCCCTGTGACAAGGTGCCCGGCTCCGGTTCCGCGGCGCGTCACACCCCCGTGACGGCCCCCGCGACGACCTCGGCAGCGGCGCGACCGCAGACGCGCGCGGCACCGTGCGTGGCGATGTGCAGGGCTCCGCGCGGCTCGGCGCGCGGCAGCCCCATCTCGATGACCACCGTGTCGGGCCGGGCCTGGACCAGGTCGTCCAGCACCTCGGTCATCCACGGGTGGCGGTGCGCGTCCCGGACCACCGCGACGACGGTGCGCTCCCCCGCGGCCGCCAGGATCTCCCCGGCCGTGGCGCCCTGCGGATAGAGCTCCGAGGCGGTGCCGGGCAGCAGCTCGGCCAGCTCCGCGGCCGGGCCCCACGGGGTCTCGTCGCCGACGGCGATGTTCGCGACCGGGGTCAGGGTCGCCACGTACGGGCCGGCCGGCGCGGGCGCCGAGCCGGTGACGAGGAGGGCGCGGCGGGCGGCGGTCAGGCCGATGCCGGACGCGCGGCTCCCCTCCGGCCGCGCGTCCGGCCGGGCTCCCAGCGTCCACGCGGCCAGCGCGCGGACCCGGGCGGCGGCGTCGGCGAGCCGCTCCTGCGGGAGCGTGCCCTCGCGCACGGCCGCCACCAGCGCGTCGCGCAGCCGCAGGACGGTGTCCTCGTCGGCGAGTCCGCCGCCCACGCAGATGGCGTCGGCGCCCGCCGCGATGGCCAGGACCGAGCCGCGCTCGATCCCGTACGTCCCGGCGATGGCGTGCATCTCCATGCCGTCGGTGACGATGAGGCCCTCGTAGCCGAGCTCCTTGCGCAGCAGGCCGGTCAGGATCTGCGGGCTGAGCGTGGCCGGGCGGGTCGGGTCGAGGGCGGGCACCAGGATGTGCGCGCTCATCACGGCCTTCGTCCCGGCCTCGATGGCGGCCCTGAAGGGGACGAGTTCGCGTGCGGCGAGGGTGTCGAGGTCCACGTCGATGCGCGGCAGGGCGTGGTGGGAGTCGACGTTGGTGTCGCCGTGGCCCGGGAAGTGCTTGGTGCAGGCGGCGACGCCGGCGGCCTGGAGGCCTTCGACGTATGCGGCGGTGTGCCGGGCCGCCAGGTGGGTGTCGGCGCCGAAGGACCGTACGCCGATGACCGGGTTGTCCGGGTTGGAGTTGACGTCGGCGGAGGGGGCCCAGTTGAGGTTCACCCCGCACTCGGCGAGGCGCCGGCCGAGCTCGTGGGCGACGTCCCGGGTCAGGCGGGTGTCGTCGACGGCGCCGAGGGCCAGGTTGCCGGGGAAGGACGAGCCGCCCCGGACCTCCAGGCGGGTGACGTCGCCGCCCTCCTCGTCGATGGCGACGAGTACGTCGTCGCGCTCGGCCCGCAGCTGCGCGGTGAGCGCGGCGAGCTGCTCGGGCGAGGCGATGTTGCGGCCGAACAGGCCCACCGAGGTGAGGCCTTCGCCGATCCTGCGGAGCAGCCAGGCCGGGGCGGTGGTGCCCTCGAAGCCGGGCTGGAGGACGGCGAGGGCGTCGCGTGTCACCTCGTCGGAGGCCGTGGCGCGGTGCGCAAGGACAGTCATGACGGCGTCATCCCTTCACGGCGCCGGCGGTCATGCCGCCGACGGCCTTGCGCTGGAGGAAGATGAAGATGAGCAGGACCGGGACCGCGAAGAGCGAGGAAGCGGCCATGGTGGCGCCCCAGTCGTTGCCGAAGGCGGACATGAACTCGGTCAGCCACAGCGGCAGGGTCTGCGCGGTCTTGTCCTTGTTGAGGATCAGGACCATGGCGAACTCGTTCCAGGCGGTGATGAAGCCGAAGAGCGAGGTGGACATCAGGCCGGGGGCCAGCAGCGGGAAGATCACCTTGCGGAAGGCCTGGCCGCGGGTGCAGCCGTCGATCTGGGCCGCCTCCTCCAGCGTCACCGGGACGGCGGCGATGAAGCCGCGCAGGGTCCAGATGGTGAAGGGGAGGATCATCACGAAGTAGATGGCCGTCAGCAGCGGGAGGCTGTTCAGCAGCTCGCCGTCGCGGGCGATCATGTACATCGCGATGACCATGACCTCCCAGGGGGCCATCTGGGCCATCATCACGGTCAGGACGAGGCCCTTGCGGCCCTTGAACCTCATGCGGGCGATGGCGAAGCTCGCGGCGAGGGCGACGAGCAGGGCCAGCACCACGGCGCCGACGGTGACCAGGACGCTGTTGGTGACGTACGTCCAGAAGTTCTCGACCCCGGTGGCCTTGCCGAAGTTGTCCAGCGTCGGCGTGAAGACGAAGACCGGGTCCTTGGTCAGCATCTGGTCGGCCGGCTTGAGGGCCGACGAGAACATCCAGTACACGGGGAAGACGAAGACCAGGGCCAGCAGCAGCGCGCCGAGGTTCTTGGCCACGGCCGCGGGGCGCACCGGGCGGCGGGTACGGAGCTGCTGTGCGGGCCTCTCGGGAGCCGCGGGCTTCGGGGCGGTGGTCGTGCTCGTGCTCGTGCTCACTGCTCCTCCTCCTGCTTCAGGATCAGGCGGAAGTAGAAGGACATGACGACCACGAGGATCACGATCGTCAAGACGGAGATCGCGGCGGCGAGGCCGTAGTGGGCCTGGCTCTGGCCCTCGACGTAGGCGAAGACGGGGAGGATCTCCGAGCCGCGGTCCGGGCCGCCCTTGTTCATCGCGTAGACCTGGGTGAAGGCCTTGAAGACCCAGATCACCTCAAGGAAGGTGGTGATGAGGAAGAAGGGCTTCAGGTTCGGGAAGACGATCTTCCAGAAGGTCTGCCAGCCGTTGGCGCCGTCCATGCGGGCGGCCTCGTACAGCTCGGCGCCGACCGTGGTGAGGCCGGCGTACATGTTGAGGGCGACGAAGGGGATGGAGCCCCAGACCACCAGGATCGTGACGATCACCATGGTGGAGAGGCCGGTCTCCATCCAGTTGTGCTGTTCGTAGCCGGAGAAGCCGGCGGTGCGCATGACCCAGTTCATGACGCCGAACTGCTCGTCGAACAGCCAGCGGAAGACCTGTACCGAGGCGACGATCGGCATGGCCCAGGCCATCACCAGCGCCATCGACAGGACCAGGCGCATCTTCGTGCCGAGCTTGTTCAGCAGGATGCCGATGAGGCTTCCCAGCACCATGATCAGCGCGACGTTGGCCAGGGTGAAGGCGAAGCTGCGGACGACGACGGTCCAGAAGGCAGAGTCGCCGAGGAGTTCGGTGTAGTTGTCGAGTCCGGCGAAGGGGTACTTCCGCTGGATGAACTCGACCTTGTTGATGTCCTGGAGGGACAGGATCACGTTCTTGATCAGCGGGTACAGCAGGAGCGTCGCGAGGGCGAGCACCGCGGGCGCGACCAGCAGGTAGGGCAGCCACCCCGAGGGGAGCGGCTTTCTGCCTCCGCGAGGCGGCCTATGGCCGGCGCCGGTTGCTGGGGCCGGCGTCTCGGGCAGTCCGGCGGACTTCGGTGGTGCGTCCTGTGGAGCGCTGGTCACCGCTCCCTGGGAGTGCACGGTCATGGCTTGGCTTCCTCGCGGTTGACTGTGGAGTCAAATGCGCGACCGGGGGCGCGGCGGGTGTCCGGGCACCTGCCGCACTCCCCGGTGCGTGCACACTGCTGGGTCGTGCGGGTCCTGCGGGTCCTGCGGGTCTTGCGGGTCTTGCGGGGCGGGACTACTTGTTGATGCGCTTGGCGATCTCCGCGTCCGCCTCGGCGCCGGCCTTGGCCGCGTCCTCACCCTTCAGGACCTTGGTCATGAACTCCTTGATGGGGTTCGGCTCGGTCTCGACGTTCGCCCAGCCCGCGGTGACCGGGGTGATCTTGCCGTTGACGCCGCCCTTGCCCATGGCCTCGGCGAAGGAGCCCGCGGCGGGGGTGAAGTTGGCCGCGGCCTGGTTCGGGAGCAGCGCGCCCTTGGTCTCGGCGGCGTACTTGGTCATCTGGTCCTTGCCGGCGGCGAGGGCCAGCCACTCCTTGGCGAGCTCCTTGTTCTTGGAGCGCTCGGCCACGGCGAGGTTCGAGCCGCCCAGGAAGACGGTGCTGGTCTTGTCCGCGGTCTTGCCCGGGATCGGGAAGTAGCCGAAGTCGGCTTCCTTGCCCGCGTCCTTCAGCGCCTTCTCGGCACCGCCGGCCTCCCAGCCGAGACCGATCCAGGAGGCGACGCCGCCCTTGGGGACGATGTCGGTGGACTGCTGCGGGTTGGCCTCGTCCTTGTCCTTGGGGGCGGTGGAGTAGGACTGGAGCTTCTTGTAGAACTCCATCGCGGCGCCGGCCTGCGGGGTGCCGAGGCCGCCCTTCCACTTGGCGCCGTCCTTGACGGCGAGGTCGCCGCCCTCGTCCCAGATCAGGCCGGCGAGGACGTACCAGCTCTGGCCGGGGAGGTAGATGGGCTGGGTGGCCGGGTCGGCCGCCTTCAGCTTCTCCAGGCCGGCGATCCACTCGTCGCGGGTGGTGGGCGGGGTGACACCGGCCTTGGCGAAGGCCTTCTTGTCGTAGACAACGACGCGGTTGGCGGCGTACCAGGGGGCGGAGTAGAGCTTGCCGTCGACCTCGGCCGAGGCGAGCATGCTCTTCTGCCAGGCGTCGGCGCCGAGCGCGGCCCTGTCCTTCGTCAGGTCGGCGAGACCGCCGGTGACCGCGTAGCCGGCGGTCTGGGTGTTGCCGAGCTCAAGGACGTCCGGAGGGGTGTTCTCGGAGAGGGCCGTGGTGACCTTCTCCTGGATGCCGGTCCACTTCTGCTCCTCGACCTTGACCGTCACACCGGGGTGCTTGGCCGAGAACTCCTTGTTGACCTCGTCGATCCAGGCCTTCGGCGCGGAGCCGTCCATGACCCAGACGGTGATCTCCTTGGGACCCGCGTCGGCCTTGGCCTTGTCGTCGTCCCCATTGCCACACGCCGCGAGACCGACCATCATGCCCGCGACACCGACCGCCGCGATGAGCTTGCGCTTCACGCCACCCTCCTCAGGGATGCCTGCCTGCACTTCCCTTGCCCGCCGCGGTGACATACGCGAAGTACTGCCGTGGGGCTGGGATCTGATCCATATTGGTGTAGACCAGTAGCTGGAGCTTGGCCTAGACCTTTAGGGGTGTCAAGGGTCTAATGAGCGGGTGCCCGGTCCGTTATCGGACCGACACCTGGGGAGAGAGAAGGCCTGTACCCCCAGTCGTGTCACCATGTGACCGCACATATCGGAGGAGCCGGTGACGGCAGCGAAACTGGAGTCGGGAAGGCGGGCGGCGATGGCCACCGAAGGGGCACTCACGGAGCCGGACGGCGGGGCAGCCACCCGCACGGCCCGGGTACCCAAGTACTACCGACTCAAGCGGCACTTGCTCGACATGACCGAAACCATGCCGCCCGGGACGCCGGTACCGCCGGAGCGCACGCTCGCGGCCGAGTTCGACACCTCCCGGACCACGGTCCGTCAGGCCCTCCAGGAACTGGTCGTAGAGGGACGTCTGGAGCGGATCCAGGGCAAAGGCACCTTCGTCGCCAAGCCCAAGGTCTCCCAGGCCCTGCAACTGACCTCCTACACGGAGGACATGCGGGCCCAGGGCCTGGAGCCGACCTCGCAGCTCCTCGACATCGGCTACGTGACCGCCGACGACACCCTCGCCGGACTGCTCAAGATCAACACCGGCGGGCGGGTCCTGCGCATCGAACGCCTGCGCCTGGCCAGCGGCGAGCCGATGGCCATCGAGACGACCCACCTGTCGGCCAAGCGCTTCCCCGCGCTGCGCCGCTCCCTCGCCAAGTACACCTCCCTCTACACCGCCCTCGCCGAGGTGTACGACGTCCACCTGGCGGAGGCCGAGGAGACGATCGAGACCTCGCTGGCCACCCCGCGCGAGGCCGGCCTGCTCGGCACCGACGTCGGGCTGCCGATGCTGATGCTCTCCCGGCACTCCCTGGACGCCGACGGCGAACCGGTGGAGTGGGTGCGGTCGGTGTACCGCGGCGACCGCTACAAGTTCGTCGCCAGGCTCAAGCGCCCGGCCGTCTGACAGCCGCCCTCCGGCAGCCGCCGTCCGGCAGCCGCCCGCCCCACCCGGACCCCGCCCCGCGCACCGGAATTCCGCGACCGGAATGCGGACGGGGTCTTACGTTCACCGGGCCATCCCCCGTAGATTCCGCGTCCTTACGCAGATGATCGACGAGGGGACCAGCGTCATGCCCGAACCGGAAGCAACAGGCACACAACGGGACACGGCGAGCCCGGCAACCCCATCGGGCTCGCCCTCCCCCAAGTCCATCGCCGTATGGGTGCTCGTCGCGCTCGTCGGCGCCATCGGCTGGGGCGTACTGGCGCTCTCGCGCGGCGAGGAGATCTCCGCGGCCTGGCTGCTCGCCGCGGCCCTGGGCTCGTACGCCATCGCCTACCGCTTCTACGCGCGCTTCATCGCACACCGCGTACTGAAGGTCGACGCGACGCGGGCCACCCCCGCCGAACGCCTCGACAACGGTGTCGACTTCCATCCCACCGACCGCCGGGTGCTCTTCGGCCACCACTTCGCCGCCGTCGCCGGCGCCGGCCCGCTCGTCGGTCCCGTGCTCGCCGCGCAGATGGGCTACCTGCCCGGGACCATCTGGATCGTCGCCGGCGTGATCTTCGCCGGCGCCGTCCAGGACATGGTGACGCTGTTCTTCTCCACCCGCCGCGACGGCCGTTCGCTCGGCCAGATGGCGCGGGACGAGATCGGCCCCGTGGGCGGAGCCGCCGCCCTGGTCGCCGTGTTCGCCATCATGATCATCCTGCTGGCGGTGCTGGCGCTGGTCATCGTCAACGCCCTGGCGCACTCTCCCTGGGGCGTCTTCTCCATCGGCATGACCATCCCGATCGCCGTCTTCATGGGCTTCTACCTGCGCGTCCTGCGGCCGGGCCGGGTCACCGAGGTGTCCCTCATCGGTGTCGCCCTGCTGCTGCTCGCGATCGTCGCGGGCGGCTGGGTCGCCGAGTCCTCCTTCGCCGGGACCTTCACCCTGGAGAAGGAGACGCTGGTCATCTGGATGGTGGTCTACGGCTTCCTGGCGTCGGTCCTCCCGGTGTGGATGCTGCTGGCCCCCCGCGACTACCTCTCCACCTTCATGAAGGTCGGCACCATCGCGCTCCTCGCGATCGGCGTGGTCATCGCGATGCCGACGCTGAAGATGCCCTCGATCACCGACTTCGCGGCCCGCGGCGACGGCCCGGTCTTCGCCGGGTCGATGTTCCCCTTCGTCTTCATCACCATCGCGTGCGGAGCGCTCTCGGGCTTCCACGCCCTGGTCTCCTCGGGCACCACCCCGAAGATGATCCAGAAGGAGACCCAGGTCCGCATGATCGGCTACGGCGCCATGCTGACCGAGTCGTTCGTCGCCGTCATGGCGATCATCGCGGCCTGCATCATCGAGCCCGGCCTCTTCTTCGCGGTCAACTCCCCTCCCGGCATCATCGGCACCACGGTGGAGTCCGCCTCGCAGGCGGTGACGAACTTCGGCTTCGCCATCTCGCCCGAGGCGCTCGCCCAGGCCGCCAAGGACGTCGAGGAGGCCAGCCTGCTGTCCCGCACGGGTGGCGCGCCGACCTTCGCACTCGGAATGTCGGAGATCTTCTCCTCCGTCATCGGCGGCGCCGGGATGAAGGCCTTCTGGTACCACTTCGCGATCATGTTCGAGGCGCTCTTCATCCTGACGACGCTCGACGCGGGCACCCGCGTGGGCCGGTTCATGCTCCAGGACACCCTCGGCAACGTCCACAAGTCCTTCAAGGACGTCAGCTGGAAGCCCGGCGTGTGGTTCGCGAGCGCGATCGTGGTCGGCGCGTGGGGCTACTTCCTGTGGGTCGGCATCAAGGACCCCCTCGGCGGCATCAACCAGCTCTTCCCGCTCTTCGGCATCGCCAACCAGCTGCTGGCAGCGGTGGCGCTGGCCGTCTGCACCACGCTGCTGGTGAAGTCCGGCCGGCTCAAGTGGGCGTGGGTGACGGGCGTGCCGCTGGTCTGGGACGCGACGGTGACCCTTACCGCCAGCTACCAGAAGGTCTTCTCCGAGGACGTGAAGGTCGGCTTCTTCGCCCAGCGCGACAAGTACCAGGCGGGCATCGACGCCGACAAGGTCCTGGCCCCGGCCAAGAACATGGACGACATGCACACGATCGTCACCAACGCCACGGTGGACGGCGTGCTGTGCGCCCTCTTCGCCGCCCTGATCATCGTGGTCCTCGCGGACGCGCTGCGCACCTGCGTCAAGGCCGTCCGCGACCCCGGGTCGGCGAAGCTCTCCGAGGTTCCGTGGACCGAGTCGAAGATCGTCGCCCCGGCGGGCCTGATCGCCACCCCCGAGGAGCGGGCCGAGCTGGCCGCCGCGGCCGACCGCGACGCGGGCGGCGGGCAGGTCAAGGAGCCGGTGGGGTGAGCACCGTACGGAGCGTGCTGGCCCGGGCCAGGTACTACGTACGGGAGTTCTCGGGCGAGGCCGCGTACGACCGGTACGTGGCCCACGCCCGCGCCCACGACCCGGACGCGGAGGTCCTCACCCGCCGCGCCTTCGAACGCGCCCGCACCGACGCCCGCGAGGCGGACCCCCGCGAGGGCTTCCGCTGCTGCTGACACACACGAAGGGCCCCGCCGCACCCCGCGGCGGGGCCCTTCGGCGTTGCTCAGCGCACCCAGTCCTTGAGGGGCTCGGTCGGGAGGACGATGCCGACCGGGTCGGGAAGGCGGACGTCCTTGCCGAAAGGAACGGTGCGGACGGTCTCGTAGCGCTGGCCGTCGGGGTCGCTGTGGACGAGGACCTGGCATTCGAGCCGGTCGATGAGCAGGTAGACGGGGATACCCGTCGACGCGTACGCGCGCGGCTTCTCGATCCGGTCCCGCCGCTCGGTGTCGGAGTCCCACGAGGTCACCTCGACGGCCATCAGGATCGGACCGGGATCCACCCAGTCGCCCTGGCCGACGAAGGCATCCTCATGCGCCAAGACGCCGTCCGGGATGGCGCGGCCCTCCCGGTACTGCTCCACCTTGACCCCCTGCCCGGCGTGCAGCCAGAGGTCCGGGTGGTGCTGCATGCAGATCCGGCTCAGCCAGACAATGATCCGCCCGTGGTCCCCGTCCGGCACTGCTTTGCTCCTGATGACCCCGTCGATGAACTCCAGCCGCAGACCTTCGACCTCTCTGGCGCCTATGCGCGCCACGGCCTCGAAGTCCTCGGTCAGCATGTGGGGGCGGTCGGCCATCACGGTCATGCCTCGCTCACCTTCCTCGACGGTGCTGCCTCCGACGATAGCGCCGGCCGCCGGGGGGCGTCCTGCACACTCGACCGCATGGACATGGTGATCAGAACGGCGGTGCCCGCCGACTACGAGGTGCTGGGCGAGATCACGGCGCAGGCCTACCTGGCCGACGGGCACCTGGACTTCAACGAGGACGACGCCTACCTGAACGTGCTGCGCGACGTGGCCGGGCGGGCCGCCCTGGCCGAGGTGCTCGTCGCCGAGCGCGACGGGCAGGTGCTCGGCGGGGTGACCTTCGCCGCACCCGGCAGCCCGCTCGCCGACATCGCCGGCCCGGACGAGGCCGAGTTCCGGATGCTCGCGGTGGCCCACGCGGCCCGCGGCCGGGGCGCCGGCGAGGCCCTGGTGCGGGCGTGCGTCGAACGGGCACGGGCCGTCGAGGGCGTCACGGGCGTCGTCCTCTCGACCCAGCGCAGCATGACCGGGGCCCACCGGATCTACGTGCGCCTGGGCTTCGCACGCACTCCGGAGCGGGACTGGGCGCCCATCGAGGGCCTGACACTCCTCACGTATCGACTCAAGCTGTAGCCACGCCGACACTACATGTGGGGGTTGCCGCACAAGGGCGCCCCCACATGTATGCTCATGCCTGCTGTCGCCGCAGGGGAATCCGGTGGGAATCCGGAACTGTCCCGCAACGGTATGAAGTGTCCGACATCCGGACGCCAAGTCCGATGACCTGCCGGCAGCGCGCCCGGATCGACCGACCCGGGCGCCGACACGTCCGGGCCTCGCGGTTGGGCCGGTGGACGCCGTGCGGTGTGCCCTCCTGCCACGCCCGCATGCGCCCGCGCCCGCCCGCCGATGACCGGGCCGAGCGAGGGAGAGCTCCCGCCGTGACCATCGCGCCTTCCGCACCGCGCGCCGAGTCCGTTTCTGGCGACAACACCGAGGGCCCGGGGGCCACGCTGCTGCGTACCCTCACCGAACTGACGGCGGACCTCCCCGACACCGACCCCGGCCGCGTGGCCGCCGCCGCGCTGCGCGGCCGCAGCTCCGCCGCCGACGAGGCCGAACTGCGCGGGCTGGCCACCGAGTCCGCCGCCGGCCTCATCTCCGAGGACCCCGCGTACTCCAAGCTCGCCGCCCGTCTGCTGACGCTGGCCGTGCGCGACGAGGCCGCGAGCCAGGGCTCCACCTCGTTCTCCGCCTCCATCGAGGTCGGCCACCGCGAGGGCCTGATCGCCGACCGCACCGCCGAGTTCGTGCGCGCGCACGCGGCCCGCCTGGACGCGCTGGTCGAGCACACCCTCGCCGAGGGCGCCGACGACCGCTTCGGCTTCTTCGGCCTGCGCACCCTGCACAGCCGCTACCTGCTGCGCCACCCGATCACCCGTCAGGTGATCGAGACCCCGCAGTTCTTCATGCTGCGCGTGGCCTGCGGCCTCGCCGCGGACGAGAGCGTCCAGGCCGTCGAGGAAGTGGCCTCGCTCTACCGGCTGATGAGCCGACTGGACTACCTGCCCTCCTCCCCCACGCTCTTCAACTCCGGCACCCGGCACCCGCAGATGTCCTCCTGCTACCTGCTGGACTCCCCACTGGACGAGCTCGACTCGATCTACGACCGCTACCACCAGGTCGCGCGCCTGTCGAAGCACGCGGGCGGCATCGGCCTGTCGTACTCCCGCATCCGCGCCCGCGGTTCGCTGATCCGCGGCACCAACGGCCACTCCAACGGCATCGTTCCGTTCCTGAAGACCCTCGACGCCTCCGTCGCCGCCGTGAACCAGGGCGGCCGCCGCAAGGGCGCCGCCGCGGTCTACCTGGAGACGTGGCACGCGGACATCGAGGAGTTCCTGGAGCTCCGCGACAACACCGGTGAGGACCAGCGCCGCACCCACAACCTGAACCTCGCGCACTGGGTGCCGGACGAGTTCATGCGCCGCGTGAACGCCGACGCCGAGTGGTCGCTGTTCTCCCCGGCCGACGTGCCCGAGCTGGTCGACCTGTGGGGCGACGACTTCGACGCCGCCTACCGCAAGGCCGAGGCCGACGGCCTGGCCCGCAAGACCATGCCCGCCCGCGACCTGTACGGCCGGATGATGCGCACCCTCGCGCAGACCGGCCAGGGCTGGATGACCTTCAAGGACGCCTCCAACCGCACGGCGAACCAGACCGCCGAGCCGGGCACCGTCGTCCACTCCTCGAACCTGTGCACCGAGATCATCGAGGTCACCAACGACGGCGAGACGGCCGTCTGCAACCTCGGCTCGGTCAACCTCGGTGCCTTCGTGCTCACGGAGACGGGCGAGATCGACTGGGAGCGCCTGGACGAGACCGTCCGCACGGCCGTCACCTTCCTCGACCGCGTGGTGGACATCAACTTCTACCCGACCGAGCAGGCCGGCCGCTCCAACGCCCGCTGGCGTCCGGTGGGCCTGGGCGCGATGGGCCTCCAGGACGTCTTCTTCAAGCTGAAGCTGCCCTTCGACTCCCCCGAGGCGAAGGCCCTGTCCACCAAGCTCTCCGAGCGCATCATGCTCGCCGCGTACGAGGCCTCCTGCGACCTCGCCGAGCGCAGCGGCCCGCTCCCGGCCTGGGAGCAGACCCGCACCGCGCGCGGCGTCCTGCACCCGGACCACTACGACGTCGAGCTGAACTGGCCGGAGCGCTGGGACGCGCTGCGCGCCCGCGTCGCCGAGACCGGCATGCGCAACTCCCTGCTCCTCGCGATCGCCCCGACGGCGACCATCGCCTCGATCGCCGGCGTGTACGAGTGCATCGAGCCGCAGGTCTCCAACCTGTTCAAGCGCGAGACCCTGTCGGGCGAGTTCCTCCAGGTGAACGGCTACCTGGTCGAGGAGCTCAAGCAGCTCGGCGTGTGGGACGCCCAGACCCGTGAGGCGCTGCGCGACTCCTCCGGCTCGGTCCAGGGCTTCGGCTGGATCCCGGCCGAGGTGCGCGAGCTGTACCGCACGGCGTGGGAGATCCCGCAGCGCGGCCTGATCGACATGGCGGCGGCCCGTACGCCGTTCCTGGACCAGTCGCAGTCGCTGAACCTGTTCCTGGAGACGCCCACCATCGGCAAGCTCAGCTCGATGTACGCGTACGCCTGGAAGCAGGGCCTGAAGACCACGTACTACCTGCGTTCGCGCCCGGCGACGAAGATCGCCCGCGCCGCGCAGGCGGCCACCGCCGCTCCGGTGGCGCTCCCGCAGGCCGTCGACGCCGACGCGCTGGCCTGCTCCCTTGAGAACCCCGAGTCCTGCGAGGCGTGCCAGTAATGAGCTCCACCGACAACAAGAACCTCCTGGACCCGGGCTTCGAGCTCACGCTCCGCCCGATGCGCTACCCGGACTTCTACGAGCGCTACCGGGACGCGATCAAGAACACGTGGACGGTGGAGGAGGTCGACCTCCACTCGGACGTCGCGGACCTCGCGAAGCTGACGCCCGCCGAGCAGCACATGATCGGCCGTCTGGTCGCGTTCTTCGCGACGGGCGACTCGATCGTCTCGAACAACCTGGTGCTGACGCTCTACAAGCACATCAACTCCCCGGAGGCGCGCCTGTACCTGTCGCGCCAGCTGTTCGAGGAGGCCGTGCACGTCCAGTTCTACTTGACGCTGCTCGACACCTACCTGCCCGACCCGGACGACCGCGCGGCCGCCTTCGACGCGGTCGAGGAGATCCCCTCCATCCGCGAGAAGGCGCAGTTCTGCTTCAAGTGGATGGACTCGGTCGAGAAGATCGAGCGCCTGGAGACGGCCGCCGACCGCCGCCGCTTCCTGCTGAACCTGATCTGCTTCGCGGCGTGCATCGAGGGGCTGTTCTTCTACGGCGCCTTCGCGTACGTGTACTGGTTCCGCTCGCGCGGTCTGCTGCACGGCCTGGCCACCGGCACCAACTGGGTGTTCCGTGACGAGACCATGCACATGAACTTCGCCTTCGAGGTCGTGGACACGGTCCGCAAGGAGGAGCCCGAGCTCTTCGACGACGCGCTCCAGCAGCAGGTCACCGACATGCTGAAGGAGGCCGTGGAGGCGGAGCTGCAGTTCGGCCGCGACCTGTGCGGCGACGGCCTGCCGGGCATGAACACCGAGTCGATGCGCGAGTACCTGGAGTGCGTCGCGGACCAGCGCCTGGTCCGTCTCGGCTTCCCGCCGGTGTACGGCTCGCAGAACCCGTTCTCCTTCATGGAGCTGCAGGGCGTGCAGGAGCTGACGAACTTCTTCGAGCGCCGCCCGTCGGCCTACCAGGTCGCGGTCGAGGGCACGGTCGACCTGGACGAGGACTTCTAGTCCGACCGCGCACCCCCGGGTGCACCGAGAGCCGGGACGCGAGGTGATCGCGTCCCGGCTCTTCGCGTTCCGGGGCGGTCGGGACGCCCGCGGCGGGGGCGTCGGCGGGGCTCAGTGGGCGAGCCGCCCGCGGCGCCAGGCCGCAGCCCGCGGGCCGTGCCGGCGCGGGGTGGGCGGCATGCCGCCCGCCTTCTGCCGGGGCAGCCACACGAGCCGGGTCTCGACGGCCCGCAGCTGCCGGTCGATCCGCCGCTCGCGCAGGGCCCCGTACAGGCCGGGGGCGAGCAGCAGGGCGGCGACGGCGAGGACGGCGAGGTAGCTCAGGAACGTGTTCATGTATCCACTGTCCCTCCGTCCGCCCCACCTCGCGAGTGGCAGGACTGTCATGGAAGAGTGAATTACTGCCACACTGGATCCATGCTGAACAACGTGGCCGTGGCCCTCCTCGACGAAGTCGCCCCCTTCGAGTTCGGGATCTTCTGCGAGGTCTTCGGGATCGACCGCAGCGACCACGGGCTGCCGGTCTACGACTACGCCGTCTGCGCGGCGGAGGACGGCCCCCTGACCATGTCGGGGACCGGTTTCACGTTCGCTCCCGCCCACGGGCCGGAGCGGCTGGAGAGCGCCGACCTGATCTGCGTGCCCGCCTTCCGCAACGCCTCGCGGCGCACCTTTCCGGAGCCGCTCCTGGCCGCGCTGCGCCGCGCCGTGGAGCGCGGCGCGCGGGTGCTCAGCGTGTGCAGCGGGGCGTACGTCCTGGGCGCGGCCGGGCTGCTGGACGGCCGGCGCTGCACCACGCACTGGATGCACGCCGCGACCCTGTCGCGGCGCTTCCCTCGGGCGCTGGTGGACCCGGACGTGCTCTACGTCGACGAGGGACCGGTGATCACCTCGGCCGGCACCGCCTCCGGCATCGACGCCTGCCTGCACCTGCTCCGCCAGGAACACGGCGCCGAGGTGGCCAACGCCGTCGCGCGGCGGATGGTCGTACCGCCCCACCGGGACGGCGGGCAGGCCCAGTACATCCAGCGGCCGCTACCGCGCACGTCCTGCGACACGGTGGGCGAGGTGATCCAGTGGATGGGCCGCCACCTGGCGCAGGAGATCACCGTCGAGCAGCTCGCGGAGCGCGCGCACATGTCGCCGCGGACCTTCGCCCGCCGCTTCCTCCAGGAGACCGGCACCACCCCGTACCAGTGGGTGCTGCGCCAGCGCGTCCTGTTGGCGCAGGAGTTGCTGGAGTCCACCGACGACACCGTCGACGCGATCGCCGGCCGCTCCGGCTTCGGCAACGCGGCGGCCCTGCGCCACCACTTCCTGCGGACCCTGGGCACCACGCCGAACGCTTTCAGGCGTGCCTTCCGGGGCCCGCAGGCCGCTGGGGACGGGGCGCGTCAGGCGTTGGGGACGGTCTCGTAGCGCGGGGTGCCCTCGGACATCTGGCGCAGGGCGTCCTTGCGGTCCCGCTTCGAGAGCCGGTCGATGTAGAGGTAGCCGTGCAGGTGGTCGGTCTCGTGCTGCAGGCAGCGGGCGAAGTAGCCGGTGCCGCGGACCTTGATCGGGTTGCCCTGGGCGTCCTGGCCCTCGACCTCGGCGTAGTCCGGGCGGGCCAGCGAGGCGTACGCCGTCGGGACGGACAGGCAGCCCTCGTTGGAGTCGTCCAGCACCCGCGAGCCGGCCGGAAGCTCGACGAGCTTCGGGTTGACCACGACACCGGTGTGGCGCACGCCCTCGTCGTCCGGGCAGTCGTAGACGAAGACCTTGGCGTCCACGCCGATCTGGTTCGCGGCCAGACCCACGCCCTCGGCGGCCTTCTGGCTGGCGAACATGTCGTCGATCAGCTGCGCCAGCTCGTCGCCGAACTCGGTGACGTCCTTGCACTCGCGGTGCAGGACCGGGTTGCCGACGACCGTGATCGGGCGGGCGGTGCCGCGCTCACGGTGGGCCAGTTC
Source organism: Streptomyces erythrochromogenes (assembly GCF_040684695.1). Lineage (GTDB taxonomy): Bacteria > Actinomycetota > Actinomycetes > Streptomycetales > Streptomycetaceae > Streptomyces > Streptomyces erythrochromogenes_C. The sequence continues at coordinate 236,398 of NZ_JBFBGM010000004.1, read as the reverse complement.
GCGCGCCTCACAGTCCTCGGTGTCCACGACGTACCCGTCGTTCACGACATCGCCACCGTCGACCACCTGGTTCTCCTGCTGCGCCATGTCCGCCGTACGCCTTCCGTAAGTCCCGGTCACCGGTGGTCGCCGATGGCCACCGATGTGCCCGTACAGCCTACGGCCCCGTTTCAGCAGACTTCTTCGAGATCCCGCCACTCGCGGCTGTCCGGACTGTCGGCGACCCAGCCGTCGAGGAGTCCGCGCACGAGTCCGGGCGGCGCCGCGATGCCGCATTCGCGCTCGGGCACCCACAGCGATCCGGAGCCGGCCGTACGGTGCCCCAGCGGCCCGGGGTGTCCCGGCTCGCTGTGGTCGTGCGGATCCAGGTGCTCGCCGTCGCCCTCGTCGCTCGGCATCTCGCTCTCCGAGCAGGTCCGGCACAGCAGCCGCACCGACGAGGACCAGTCCTCGGCGGCGAAACCCGCGTCCGAGGCCAGCTGCTCCAGCGCGTCGCGGTCCGCCTCGGTGGCCGCCTCCAGCAGCACCACCCAGGTCGGCACCGGCGAGGGCGCCCACAGCTCGATCTCGTCGAACACCGGGTACGAGGGGCCGGCCGCGGTCACCCGCTCGCCGTGCGGGACCCCGTCGTGGAGCACGACCTCGCCCCAGCGCCGCCCCGAGGAGGGCAGCGGGATCGACAGGACCTCCAGGCGGGCCGGATCCAGCCTGCGGCCCCACACCACCTCGGCCTCGCCCTCCGGCGAGAGCCGCACGGCGGCGCTGCCGAGTTCCATGCCGACCGGTTCGCCGTTCCCGCCGCCGCGGGGGTCGCCGGGCACCTTGAGGCCGTACGCCTGCCAGGCCCGGCGGGCCAGCGGCCAGTCCTGGAGCGCGGTGGCGGCGATGCCGACGTTCCACCAGTCCGGGGCGCCGGTCTCGCGGTCCAGCAGGGCCACGGCGCGCAGTCCGGCGGCCCTCGCCTGCTCCCAGTCGTGCCGGAACTTGTGCAGCAGGGCCAGGTTGAACCAGGACTCGGAGAGCCAGGGCTCCAGGTCCGCGGCTCTGGTCAGCAGCGCGCCGGCGTCCTCGTACCGCCCGTCGCCGATCAGCGTGAACGCGCGGTCGGTGGCCTGCCGCCACGAGGCGGAGGGCCGATGCCGTACCTTCCCGAAGATCCTCACGATTCCCGCCTGCCTGGGGGCACCCTCCCAGCGGTGGCTGGGGGACTACGGTGCAGCCTTGCGGACACTCTTACTGGCATCCAACCATGCCCACTCGGACGGCCGCTCATTACCCATGGGTTACCCCGGTGGGACGGGCACCACTCTGCCACGTCCGCCGCTGGCCAGAACCCTCGCCAGGCATTCCACGACCTCCGGCTGGTAATCGTGCCCGGTGCCCAGCCGGAGCCGTTCCAGGGCCGCCAGTGAGCCGCCCGGGTGACGGTTCCCGCCCACGAGGTCGTCGTACGCGTTCACCGCGCGCACGATGCGGGCGAGCGGGGGCTGCTCCCGGTAGGGGTCCGCCTGCCGCTCCACCACCACCGCGACCTCGGCGGGCACCCCGGTCTGCCGGACCACCTCCCCGCCCAGCCCGGCGATCCGGCGGGCCTCGTCGGTCGGCAGCTCGGCGGTGGCCCCGTCCGGCACCGGGTCGACCAGGGAGAGCTGGCCGATGTCGTGCATCAGGGCGGCGTACTCCAGCACCGTGAGCTCCCGCTCCGACAGGCCCAGCTCCCGGCCGACGGCGCAGCTCAGGGCCGCCACCCGGCGGGAGTGGCCCGGCGGGGTGTACCCGGCGATCTCGGTGGCGCGGGCCAGGGAGGCGATGGTCTGGCGGTAGGTGGTGCGGATCGCGGTGATGCGGTGGAAGGAGAGCTGGGTCAGCAGGAGCGGCAGGCTGAAGACGGGGACGGCCCACAGGCCCGCGACGGCCGCGCCGAGCGCGATGACGGCGCCGGTGGCGCAGATCGCCGGGCCGATGCCGAGCTGGGCGCGGAGCCCGTCGCGCAGCAGGGGCCCGTACGGCCGGCCCGTGCGGGCCCCGCCGAGGGCGGTGGCGAGGACGGCGTCGCACAGGGCGACGAGGCACAGCAGGAGCAGCAGGAGGAGGACCAGGTACGGGCCCCGGCCGACCCGCTCCTCCAGCAGGCCGGCGTGGTGGAGCGGCTGGAAGCAGGCGGCCGCGAAGGCGACGGTGAGCACCCGGCGGGCCAGGTGGCCGGCGGCGGGACCGCAGCCGCGGGCCACGTGCGGGACGATCCCGGCGAGGGCGGCCGCGGCGACGACGGCCACGGCCTCCAGCACCCCGTGGTGGGTCGGCCGGCCGGCGTTCTGGCCGAGCAGGGCGTAGGCGAGGGCGCCGGCCGCCCCGAGCGGCGCGCCCTGGTGGGCGGGGGCGCCCGGCTGCTCCCTGCGGGCGAACTCGCCGACGGCGACCAGGGTGCCGAAGGCCAGGGCGAGCCCGGGCTCGGCCAGTCCGTGCCACAGGGTGTGGGCGAGGGCGACGGCGGCGAGCGCGGCGGCCGCCCCGTGCACGGCCCGGGCGGCGGCCCCCCTCACCGCCCGCCCCGGGCGGGCGGCAACGGTCCTTCGGCACCGCTCGGCCCCGCACCGGCCCGGCGGCCCGCAGGGACCCCGTGGCCCGGACCGGAAGCCGAACCGGAAGCCGAACCGGAACCGGGCGAGGAGCCGGGCGAGGAGCCGGGAGAACTGATCACCTGGAGGTCGTCGTCGGAGGTGACCACCGGGTGCCAGCCGTGCCGGCCGATCGCGTCCGTCAGGGCCCGCACCATCGCCGGATCGAACTGGGCCCCCGCGCACCGCTCCAGCTCGGCGAGGGCCGTGGGCACCGGCCGGGCCCGGCTGTACGAGCGGGTCGAGGTCATGGCGTCGAAGGCGTCGGCCACCGCCACCACCCGGGCCAGCACCGGGATCTGCTCGCCGGTCAGCCCGTACGGATAGCCGGTGCCGTCGACCCGTTCGTGGTGGTGCAGGATCGCGGACCGGGCTTCTCCCAGGAAGCCGATGCCGCGCACCATCTCGTGCCCGTACTCGGGGTGCAGTTCGATGGTCCGGCGCTCCTGCGGGGTGAGCGGCCCGTCCTTGCGCAGCAGCCGGGTCGGGACGCCGAGCTTGCCGACGTCGTGCAGGATGCCCGCGATGCGCACCACTTCGAGGCGGTCCTCGGCCATCCCCAGCTGGCGGGCGATCATCGTGGAGGCCTGGCCGACCCGTTCGCTGTGGCCGCGCGTGTAGCGGTCCTTGATGTCGACGGCCTGGACGAGGGCCCGGATGGTGGACTGGTGGGCGGCGCGCTCGCGCTGGTACTGGGCGAAGACCCAGCAGGAGACGTACATCGGCAGCAGCACGAGCAGCGCGGCCGGGACCCCGTACGGGCTGCGCCACATGACGGCCATCATCAGGCCGACGAGGCCGTGGACGCAGTGCGGGGCGAGGGAGCCGGTGACCAGGCCGTGCCGGGCGGTGGCGGCGGGCCTGCGCTCGGCGGCGGCCAGGATCCCCGCGTCGAGGGCGGTGACCACCAGGCAGAAGACGGCGGCCGCAGCCGTCGCGGGGAGCATCGCGTAGGGGAAGTCGGCCGGCCACGCGGGGTGCCCGGTCCCGGCGGAGGGTCCTGCGCCGAGCGCGGCCGGGCCCTCCAGCAGGCGGAACGCCTGTCCCGCCGCCCATGCGCCGATGGCCTGCTGGGCTCCGTGCCACACCCGGCGCACCGTGGCGGGCCGCTGGACCACGGCGGCGGCGAGTCCTCCGGGCAGTGCGACGAGCGCGGCGGCGGCCGGCGGCAGCAGGAAGACGGCGGCGAGCACCACGGGGAGGAAGGGGCCGATGCCCTCGCCCGCCCGCCCGCCGGGCAGGGGGCAGAGCTTCACGAGTTCGCAGCCGAGGCAGAGCAGGGCCAGGAGGGTGACGGCCGGCCAGGGCGTGGCGGGATCCGTCAGGGCCGGGGCGGTAAAGGCGAGCGCGGCCAGGACGGCACTCAGGACCAATCCGCGCGCGGCCGGCGGAAGACCCCGCATGGCGCTCTCCTCCCCTGGGCCGGGCAAGCCGGGTGCCGGTGCCGAAATCGAACCGGTACCGATTGGGGAGAATAGGTCGGGCCCCGAGCGGGGCGGGCCACATTTTCGTATTGCGCCATGCGGACGCCCCCGGATTAGCACATTCGGGTGAATGAACTGATCTTCCGGGGGCGGTTGTTCAGCTGTTCGACGGATACCGGAGCGGTCAGCCGGGCGCGGGATTGTCGGCGGTGACGTCGTGGTCGGGCACCGCCTGCCCCGACCGGATCAGCTCGATCCGGCCCATCACCTTCGACCGCAGGTCGCTCGGCACGTCGTCCGACCCGCAGCAGCGCTTGACCAGCTTCTTCACGGCCTGTTCCAGGCCGTACTTCTCCAGACAGGGATTGCACTCGCCGAAGTGGGTCTCGAACTTCGTGCAGTCGCTGTCGGGCATCTCATGGTCGAGGAACTCGTACAGGTGGTCCAGGACCTCAGAGCACTCTGTCTCGTGCGGCTCTCCGCAACTCATGAGCCCGAGCCTTTCCGGTCGTTCGCCTCGCCCGCGCCCGCGGGAACCAGCCCGCGCTCACGGGCGTAGTCCTCCAGCATTCCGCGGAGTTGACGGCGGCCACGGTGCAGTCGCGACATGACCGTTCCGATGGGTGTACCCATGATGTCCGCGATCTCCTTGTACGCAAAGCCCTCTACGTCTGCAAGATAGACCGCGATGCGGAACTCTTCCGGAATGGCCTGCAGCGCTTCCTTCACATCCGAGTCGGGCAGGTGGTCGAGCGCCTGCGACTCGGCCGAGCGCAGTCCGGTCGACATGTGCGACTCGGCGCGCGCCAGCTGCCAGTCCTCGATCTCCTCCGCGGCGCTGCGCTGCGGCTCGCGCTGCTTCTTGCGGTAGGAGTTGATGAACGTGTTGGTCAGGATGCGGTACAGCCACGCCTTCAGGTTGGTGCCCTCGCGGAACTGGTGGAAGGACGCGTATGCCTTCGCGTACGTCTCCTGGACCAGGTCCTCGGCGTCGGCCGGGTTGCGCGTCATGCGCAGCGCGGCCGAGTACATCTGGTCGAGGTAGCCGAGGGCGTCCCGTTCGAAGCGCGCGTTGCGCTCCAGGGTCGTCTCCTCCGCGTGGCCTTCGTCGGTCCCAGCGACAGGACCCACCTCCTCCGACTGCGTGGCGGCTCCGAAAGCGGATCCGCTCGAATCGGAGAATAGTCGACCTTCCCGGCCCCCCGCCGCCCGAAGCGGGCTGCGCTTGGGGGCGGGCAGCACCGTCCAGTCCAGGTCAGCGGCCTGCGGACGGTTCTGGCTGATGACCTGGGTCATGCGCTCCCTCTCCTCCGACGTTCCGTACGTACCGACATCCGAGACAACCAAGTGGCGCGGCGGCGCATTCCCCGGTGCGCCATGGGTTTTCGGCCTCCTCGGGGGCGGGGCCGGCGGGTGTGGCCCGCGTCACCCGGGCAGCCGCGCGAGCCACTCCCCGACCGCGTCGGTGATCGTCAGGAGGGCCTGCTCCTGGGTGGTGGCGGCCCTCTTCGGCACGGCGAACCCGTGGTCGCCGTGGGCCACCTCCACGAGCTCGTACGGGTGCCTCCCGGCCGGCGCCGGGAACTCCTCGGGACGGCCGAACGGGTCCCGGCCGCCCTGGACCACGAGGGCGGGGCGGCCCGCCCCGGTGAGCTCCTCGGCGCGGGACTTCTCCGGCCGGCCCGGCGGGTGCAGCGGGAACGCCAGGGCCAGTACCCCGGCGGCGTCCAGTTCCGCGGCGGTGCGACAGGCCACCCGGGCCCCGGCGCTGCGCCCGCCCGCGACCACCGGCAGCCCGGGTCCGGTGAGCGCCGGCCACAGCCCGCGCCAGCCCTCGTCCAGCACCTTGGGCGCGGCCGCCACCTTCTTCCCGGCGACCCGCCAGGGCTGTTCGACGAGGGCCACCGTGATCCCGCGGGCGGGCAGGGCGGCGGCCAGCGCCTGGAGGTCCCGGGCCTCGATGCCGCCGCCGGCGCCGTGGCTCACGGCGAGGACGAGCCGGGCCCCGGGGGCGGTGTGCCAGGTGATGCGGGCCTCGCCCGCCGGGGTGTCGACGCTCTCGGTACGCGTGGTCATGCCCCCATCGTGCCGTCCCGGCCGGTCAGAACAGGGTGCCCTCCTCCGGCGCGGCCAGCTCCGTCAGGAGTTCGGGTCCGTTGTTGCGCACGCTGCTCACGGCGGTGGACACCGGGTAGGCGCGCATCAGCCCGCCCGGCGGCGGCGCGAGGAGCTCCCGCAGGGAGCCTGCGGTGTCGGTGTTCGCGGGGTCCAGCCAGGCGTCCCAGCGGTCCGGGGTGAGCATCAGCGGCATCCGCGGGTGGATCTCGGACAGCGAGCGCGGTCCTTCGGCGGGGGCGACGCCCAGCGGCCCGGTCTCGGCCTCGGTGGTGATCACCGAGCAGGTCACCCACCAGGCCAGGGGGTGCTCGTCGGGCAGGGTCCGGTCGCGCCAGAACTCGTATATGCCGGCCATGGCGAACAGGGAGCCGTCGGAGGGGAGCACGAAGTAGGGCTGCTTGCGGGCCCGCTTCTTCTTGCCCTCCACCTCCAGCTGCCGCTCGTCGTGGGCGGTGACCCACTCGTAGTACCCGTCGGCGGGGATGATGCAGCGGCGCTGTGCGAACGCGCGGCGGAAGGACGGCTTCTCGTGCAGGGTCTCCGACCGGGCGTTGATCATCCGGGCGGCGCCGTCGGGGTTCTTGGCCCAGGAGGGCACGAGTCCCCACTTCAGGACGCGCAGCTGGCGAACCGGACGCGGGTGCGAAGCGTCCTTCAGAGGACGGTCGAGGACGACGTGGACCTCCTTCGTCGGCGCCACGTTGAAGTCGGGGGCCAGGGCTTCCTCCGGCTCCCACTTCTCGATGCCGAAGGCCTCCACGAGGTCCTGCGGTCCACGACTCGCTGCATACCGTCCGCACATGGCTGCCACACTGCCATGTCCACCGCACACCACCGCAAGGAGTCCGCCACCTCATGGACAGCAGCACGACGGCCGGCCTGTGGGACCGGCTCACGGGCATACAGACCGCACCGGAGCAGTGGCTGGTGATCGCGACGGGCGTCGTCGCGCTGGCCGCCGTGGGGCCCCGCCCGCTCTGGCGGCTGTCGCGCAACGCCATCACCATCGCCCACGAGGGCGGGCACGGCCTGCTGGCACTGCTGACCGGGCGCCGGCTGAGCGGGATACGCCTGCACTCCGACACCAGCGGGGTCACCGTCAGCCGGGGCAGGCCGACGGGTCTGGGGATGATCCTGACCGCGGCCGGCGGCTACACCGCGCCCTCGCTGCTCGGCCTCGGCGGGGCGGCCCTGCTGTCGGCGCACCGGATCACACTGCTGCTGTGGGCGGCCACGGCCCTGCTGGTGGTCATGCTCGTGATGATCCGCAACGCGTACGGGGCGCTGACGGTGGTGCTGACCGGCGGAACCTTCCTGCTGGTGTCCTGGCTGGCTCCGGCCGAGGTGCAGGCGGGCTTCGCCTACCTCGTCGTCTGGTTCCTGCTGCTGGGCGGGGTCCGGCCGGTCTTCGAGCTCGGCGCCAAGCGGCGGGGCGGCGGGGCGCCCGATTCCGACGCCGACCAGCTGGGGCGCCTCACCCACTTGCACCCGGTGGTGTGGCTGCTGTTCTTCCACGTCGTCGCGCTGTGCTCGCTGGTCGGCGGCGGCCGCTGGCTGCTCGGCCTGTGACCACCCTCTGAGACCGGAAGGCGATCAAGATCCGGGCCCGGAGGAAGCCACTAAAGTGGGGGCCATGACCGAGACCCCCGCCCCTGCCCTCTGGCCCGCTCCGCTCGCCGATGGGACCGTCCACGCCACCGTCACGGTGCCGGGGTCCAAATCGGTCACCAACCGCGCCCTCGTGCTCGCCGCCCTCGCCTCCGAGCCGGGCTGGGTGCGCCGCCCGCTGCGCTCGCGCGACTCCCAGCTGATGTCGGACGCGCTGCGCGCGATGGGCGTGGGCATCGAGGAGACCGTCTCCTCCAGCTCCGCCGGCGCCGGCGCGAGCGGCGAGGCCTGGCGGGTCATCCCGGCGGCCCTGCACGGCCCGACGACGGTGGACGTCGGCAACGCCGGCACGGTCATGCGCTTCCTGCCGCCCGTCGCCACCCTCGCCGACGGCGACATCCGCTTCGACGGCGACCCCCGCTCCTACGAGCGCCCGCTCGGCCAGGTCATCACCGCCCTGCGCACGCTCGGCGCCCGGATCGACGACGACGGCCGGGGCGCGCTGCCCATGACCGTCCAGGGCGGCGGGGCCCTGGAGGGCGGCACGGTCGAGATCGACGCCAGCAACTCCTCGCAGTTCGTCTCCGCCCTGCTGCTGTCCGCCCCGCGGTTCAACCAGGGCGTCGAGGTCCGGCACGTGGGCGGCAAGCTGCCGTCGATGCCGCACATCCGGATGACCGTGGAGATGCTGCGCGCGGCGGGCGCCCAGGTGGACACCCCCGAGGCCGGCGGCGAGAAGGACGTGTGGCGGGTCTCCCCCGGCGCCCTGCTGGGCCGCGACATGGTGGTGGAGCCGGACCTGTCCAACGCCCAGCCGTTCCTGGCCGCGGCCCTGATCACGGGCGGCACGGTCACCGTTCCCGACTGGCCGCGCCGCACCACCCAGCCCGGTGACGCGCTGCGCCGGATCTTCACCGAGATGGGCGGCTCCTGCGAACTGACGGACGCGGGCCTGGTCTTCACCGGCACCGGCAAGATCCACGGCATCGACGTGGACCTGAGCGAGGTCGGCGAGCTCACCCCGGGCATCGCCGCGGTGGCGGCCCTGGCCGATTCCGAGTCGGTGCTGCGCGGGGTCGCCCACCTGCGGCTGCACGAGACGGACCGGCTGGCCGCGCTGACCAAGGAGATCAACGCGCTCGGCGGCGACGTCACCGAGACCGAGGACGGCCTGCGCATCCGGCCGCGCCGGATGCACGGCGGAGTGTTCCACACCTACGAGGACCACCGGATGGCCACCGCGGGCGCGGTGATCGGCCTGGCCGTGGAGGGCGTGCAGATCGAGAACGTGGCCACGACCGCGAAGACCCTGCCGGACTTCCCGAAGATGTGGACGGACATGCTGGCCGGGGACGCGGGACCCGAAGCGGGTGCGGGAGCGTAGGGCACGTCATGCGCAGGTACGGCAAGCACACCGACGAGGACGACATCCGCCAGCGCCCGAACCCCAAGGGCAACCGGCCGAGGACGAGCATCCGCCCCAAGCACGAGGACGCCTCCGAGGGCTTCGTCCTGACCGTCGACCGGGGCCGGCTGACCTGCCTGGTCGACGGGCGCACGATCACCGCGATGAAGTCCCGGGAGCTGGGCCGCAAGGCAGCGGTCGTGGGCGACCTGGTCTGGATCGTCGGTGACCTGTCCGGCAAGAAGGACACCCTGGCCCGCATCGTGCGGATCGAGGAGCGCAAGTCCGTCCTGCGGCGCACCGCGGACGACGACGACCCGTACGAGCGGGTCGTCGTCGCCAACGCCGACCAGCTGGCGATCGTCACCGCCCTGGCCGATCCGGAGCCGCGGCCGCGGATGATCGACCGCTGCCTGGTGGCGGCGTACGACGCCGGGCTGGAGCCGCTGCTGGTGCTGACCAAGTCCGACCTGACCTCCGCGGACAAGATCCTGGAGATCTACTCGACGTTCGGCCTGAACTACGTGGTCACCAACCGCGAGGAGCTGGCCGCCGGCAGCGCGGCCGAACGGGTCCGCGAGCGTCTGACCGGCCGGATCACCGCCTTCGTCGGCCACTCCGGCGTCGGCAAGACCACCCTGGTGAACTCGCTGGTCGCCGAGGGCCGCCAGCGCGCCACCGGGCACGTCAACGCGGTCACCGGCCGCGGCCGGCACACGACCACCTCGGCGCTCGCGCTGCCGCTGCCCTCGGGCGACGGCTGGGTCATCGACACCCCGGGCGTGCGTTCCTTCGGCCTGCACCACGTGGACCCCTCCCGGGTGATCCTGGCCTTCCCGGACCTGGTCCCCGGTACGGAGGAGTGTCCGCGCGCGTGCAGCCACGACGAGCAGGACTGCGCGCTCGACAAGTGGGTGGAGGACGGCCACGCGGATCCGGCGCGGCTCTATTCGCTGCGGCGGCTGCTGGCGACGCGGGAGCGCCGCGAGGGCGACTGACCGACCCGGCGGGTGCGCCGTGTTTGTCGGAGGACGTGTCTGGATAAGTGCATAATCGCACCAAGTGACGCGATGTCACATGACGCGGGGAGGCATTCGCCATGGCGTGGCTGCTGGTCGTCGTCGCCGGACTCCTGGAGACCGGTTTCGCGGTCTGCCTCAAGCTCTCCCACGGATTCACCCGGCTCTGGCCGACCGTCGCCTTCGCGTGCTTCGCGCTCGGCAGCTTCGGCCTGCTGACGCTGGCCCTGAAGAAGCTGGACGTGGGTCCGGCGTACGCGGTGTGGACGGGCATCGGCGCGGCCGGTACCGCGATCTACGGCATGGTCTTCCTCGGCGACCTGGTCTCCACCCTCAAACTCGTCTCGATCACGCTGGTCATCCTGGGGGTCATCGGGCTCCAGCTGTCCGGGTCGGCGCACTGAGCAGCCCGATCAGCTCCCCCGGCCCCGGCTCCTCGCCCGGCGCGATCACGTAGGAGAGGGCGAGCCGCACCGCGAGCTCGCACCGCTGCGGGCCCTCCCCCGGCGTGAGCGCGGCGGCCGCCCGGTCGCGCACCGTCCGGGCGAGTTCGCCGGGCCCCGGTTCGCGCCGGCCCGCCGCGGGCAGGCCCGGCTCCCAGCTGCCGGTGAGCAGGGCCCGTACGAGGGGGTGCGCGCGGGCCGCCCGTACGGTCCACTCCGCGACCGCGGCGAGCCGCTCGGGGGCCCGGACCGGGCTGGACAGGACCCGGTCCACCCCGTCCAGGTACCGGTCGGCCTCGCGCCGGACCAGGGCGCGGCCCAGGCCCGCCTTGCCGCCGAACTCGTTGTAGAGGGTCTGCCGCGACACCCCGGCCGCGGCGGCCACGTCGACCATCCGGACGTCGGGCCAGGGGCGCGCCGAGAGCGCCGCTGCCGCCGCGTCCAGCAAGGACTCCCGGGCTGCCGGCATCCGTGCCTCCCCGCCTCGGTTCTCCGGCCAGAGTTGACGGGGCGCCAGACCCTGTCAAGGGCGCACCGGCTGTCAAGGGGCGCGTCCGGCCGCTCCCGCCCGGCCGCACTGTGGACCTCGTTGGCCGGGGTCGGGGAGTCTCGCTACTGTTCGGGCATGCCCGAGTATGACGATGACCTGCGCCTTGCCCTCGAACTCGCCGACGCGGCGGACGTCGCCACGATGGAGCGGTTCCGCGCCCTCGACCTGAAGGTCGAGACGAAGCCGGACATGACCCCGGTGAGCGAGGCGGACAAGGCCGCGGAGGAGGTCGTCCGCGCCGGCATCACGGCGGCCCGGCCCGACGACGCCATCCTGGGCGAGGAGTACGGGCTCCAGGGCAGCGGCCCGCGCCGCTGGGTCGTGGACCCGATCGACGGTACGAAGAACTACGTGCGCGGGGTACCCGTCTGGGCGACCCTGATCTCCCTCATGGCGGAGGGCGAGGACGGCGTGTTCCGCCCCGTGGTCGGCGTGGTGTCCGCGCCGGCGCTGGGCCGCCGCTGGTGGGCCGCGCAGGGCGCCGGCGCGTACTCGGGCGGCGCGCTCGGCGAGCCCACCCCGATCGGCGTGTCCCGGGTGGGCGGGCTGGGCGACGCCTCGTTCGCGTACTCCTCGCTGAGCGGCTGGGAGGAGCAGGGGCGGCTGCCCGGCTTCCTGGACCTGACCCGGGCGTGCTGGCGCACCCGCGGCTACGGCGACTTCTGGCCGTACATGATGGTCGCGGAGGGCTCCCTGGACCTGTGTGCCGAGCCGGAACTGAACCTGTGGGACATGGCGGCCATCGCGGTCGTGGTCCAGGAGGCGGGCGGCCGCTTCACCAGCCTGGACGGGGTCGACGGCGTGCACGGCGGGAACGCGGCGGCGTCGAACGGCCTGCTCCACGAGGAGATGCTCGACCTGCTCCGTCCGCGCGCCTGACGCGCCCGCGCGCCGGTCGCGCTCCTTTCGCACGCCTCCTTGCTGGCCCTCCCGGTCCGTGGGAATCTGAAAATCCCCACGCTTGTGCGCTTGTGAAACGTTTCTCTTGAGACGTTCCACCGGTCGCACCCACCCTGGCGCGGGGGCTCACCCCCAGGAGGTGGCTCTCTTCATGCTCGTCCGTGACGCAATGAGCACCGTGATCCTCACCCTCGGACCCGCACACACCCTCCGGCAGGCGGCCTGCCTGATGTCCGGCCGGCGCGTCGGCGCGGCCGTCGTCCACGACCCCGACCACAGCGGAATCGGCATCCTGACCGAGCGCGACATCCTCAACTCGATCGGCGCGGGCCACGATCCCGACCGCGAGTCGGTGGCCGCGCACACCACCAACAACGTCGTCTTCTGCACCCCGGACGCCACACTGCAGGAAGCGGCCGAGGCCATGGCCCACGGCGGTTTCCGGCACCTGATCGTGCTGGAGCACGGCGGACCGGTGGGCATCGTGTCCGTGCGCGACGTCATCCGCTGCTGGGTCCCGGCGCGGCGCGCGGTCTCCGCGTGAGACGACGCCGGGCCGCAGCCCTCCGGAGAGGTCTGCGGCCCGGCGTCCTGCTACGGCAAGCGGTCCCGATCAGGCGCGGAGGGCCTGGACCGCGGCTTCCAGGCGCTTGCCGAAGTCGCCGTCCGCCCGACGGAAGTTGTCGATCGCGCGCTCGACGATGTCGTCGCGGGAGACCTTGGCGATGAAGCCGGAGAGGTTCTCGATCAGGCGGGTCTTCTCGTCCTCGGAGTACAGCCGGTAGAGGTTGCCGGCCTGGACGAAGTCGTTGTCCTCGCTGTGCACGGCGGCGGCGTGGTTGCCCGTGCCGCCGGTGACCGCGACCGGCTGCCACAGCGGGCGCCCGGTCTCGTGCGGGCCGCCGAAGCTGTTCGGCTCGTAGTTCTTCGCGCCCTTGTGACGGCCGTCGTACAGGTATCCGTCACGGGAGTTGGTGCGCGCCTCGGTGGCGTGCGGACGGTTCACCGGCAGGTGGTCGGCGTTGATGCCGACGCGGTAGCGGTGGGCGTCGCCGTAGCCGAAGAGGCGGCCCTGGAGCATCTTGTCCGGGGAGGGGCCGATGCCGGGGACGAAGTGCGCCGGGCTGAAGATGGACTGCTCGACCTCGGCGAAGACGTTCTCCGGGTTGCGGTTGAGCTCCAGCTTGCCGATCTCGATCGGCGGGTAGTCCTCGTGCGGCCACACCTTGGTGAGGTCGAACGGGTTGAAGCGGTAGGTCGCCGCGTCGGCCGCGGGCATGATCTGGACCTGCACGGTCCAGGTCGGGAAGTCGCCGCGCTCGATGGCCTCGCGCAGGTCGCGCTGGTGGGAGTCGGGGTCCTCGCCCGCCAGCAGGTTGGCCTCGGCCTGGGTGAGGTTCTTGATGCCCTGGTCGGTCTTGAAGTGGTACTTGACCCAGAAGACCTCGCCGGCCTCGTTGTTCCACTGGAACGTGTGCGAGCCGTAGCCGTTCATGTGGCGGTAGGACGCCGGGATGCCGCGGTCACCGAAGAGCCAGGTCACCTGGTGGGTGGACTCGGGCGACAGGCCCCAGAAGTCCCAGACGTTGTCCGCCTCCTGCGAGCCCGTGTACGGGTCGCGCTTCTGGGTGTGGATGAAGTCGGGGAACTTGATGGCGTCCTTGATGAAGAACACCGGGGTGTTGTTGCCGACGAGGTCGTAGTTGCCCTCTTCGGTGTAGAACTTCAGCGCCCAGCCGCGGGGGTCGCGCACCGCGTCGGCGGAGCCCAGGTTGCCCGCGACGGTGGAGAAGCGCAGGAAGGTCTCGGTCTGCTTGCCGACCTCGGAGAGGAAGGCGGCGCGCGTCCACTGCGAGACGTCGCGGGTCAGCGTGAAGGTGCCGTACGCGCCGGCGCCGCGGGCGTGCACCACGCGCTCCGGGATGCGCTCGCGGTTGAAGTGCGCGAGCTTCTCCAGCAGGAGCTGGTCCTGGACCAGAACGGGGCCGCCGATGCCGGCCGTCTCGCTGTTCTGGTTGTCGGCCACCGGCGCCCCGGCCTCCGTGGTGAGCGGTCCCTGCGTCACGTGCGCCTCCTGCGTCATCGCTGCGTGTCCTGTCCTTGGCGTTTGCCGTACTCGATCCTACGATGGACTTTGTCTAAGTCAAGTAAGCATCCAAGTCCGCACTGGTTCGGGAGTTACACCGAATCCCCTCACTGTTAGGCTGATGCCCATGAGTGACCTGCTGGAACGACTTCGCGGACGCGGCTGGCGCATGACGGCACAGCGGCGCGTCGTGGCCGAGGTGCTCGACGGCGACCACGTGCACCTGACGGCCGACGAGGTCCACGCCCGTGCCGTGGCCAAGCTGCCCGAGATCTCGCGCGCGACCGTCTACAACACGCTGGGCGAGCTCGTTTCCCTCGGCGAGGTCCTGGAAGTCGCCACAGACCGGCGCGCCAAGCGGTACGACCCGAACGCCCACCGGCCGCACCAGCACCTGGTCTGCGCGCAGTGCGGCGCCATCCGCGACGTCCATCCGGCGGGCAACCCGCTGGCCGACCTGCCGGACTCGGAGCGCTTCGGCTTCGTCGTGTCGGCGGTCGAGGTGACCTACCGCGGCGTCTGCCCGAACTGCGCGGGCGCCTGACCCCGGACGACCGAAAGGCCCGACCCCCCCGAGGGGTCCGGGCCTTTGCGCGCTCCGGGCACTTCGCCCGCGGAAACGACTCAGGGCCCGGATCCAATGGATCCGGGCCCTGAGTCTTCAGTAGCGGGGACAGGATTTGAACCTGCGACCTCTGGGTTATGAGCCCAGCGAGCTACCGAGCTGCTCCACCCCGCGTCGGTGAACCCAACGTTACGTGAAGGCCCCCGGCAGATGCAAATCGGTTGACCGGGGGCCTGACCTGCGGCCCGACCCCGGCGGGCCGACGGCCGGGCCGCAGGTCAGGCCGAGAGTTCCTCCGCCAGGGCCTCGCGCAGCCGGGCCGCACGCTCCGAGACCTCCGCGGGTCCCAGCTCCATGGCGCGGGCGCACCACTTCTGGCCCTCCGCGAGGTCGCCGTGGCGGGCCGCCAGCAGCCCCAGCCGCAGGGCGGCGCGGCCGTGCCCGGCCACCGCGGCGCGCGTCCACCACAGGGCCGCCTCCGGCTCGCTGCCCTCGCGGGCCAGCAGCAGCCCCAGGTTGAACGCGCCGTTGCGGGACCCGGCCTCGGCCGCCTCCCGGTACCAGCGGGCGGCCGACTCCATGTCGCCGCGGGCGGCCGCGAGCATGCCCACGCGCACCTGGGCCCGGCGGTGCCCCAGCTCGGCGGCCCGCTCGTACCACTCCTCGCTCTCGGTGCGCGGGGCGCTGCCGACCGGCTCGCCCAGCGCCGGCGGCTCCGGCGGCGGGGCCAGCGACTCCAGCAGCGCGGCCAGGCGGAACGCCGCCTCCGCGCTGCCGCCGCCCGCCGCGCACCGCAGGTGCCGTTCGGCGGCCCGCTCCTCCCCGTCGCGCACCAGCGCGATGCCGACCTGGAGGGCGGCGTCGGTGTGGCCGGCCGAGGCGGCCCGCTCGTACCACTTCAGCGCCGTGCGGTCCTCGTCGCGGCTGGCGAAGAGGATGCCGAGGTTGAAGGCGGCGTCGACGCTGCCCGCCTCCGCGGCCTTCGAGAACCACGGCTCGGCCCCCGCCGCGTCGCCGACCTGGAGCAGCATGATGGCCAGCGCGTTGGCCGCCTCGCGGTGGCCGGCGTAGGCGGCGCGCCGGTACCACTGCTCGGCCTGCGCCGTCCGGTCCTGTGCGGCGCACAGCAAAGCAAGGTTGTACGCCCCGTTTTGATCTCCGGCGTCCATGGCGGTCCGGTACCAGCGCTCCGCGGTCTGCGTCTCGCCCCGCGCGGCGTGCAGCGCGCCCAGGGCGTTCGCGGCGTTGCCGTCGCCGTCCTTCGCCGCCCGGTGCCACCACGCGGCCGCGCTCTCCTCGTCGCCGGCGTCGCGCAGCAGGAAGCCGAGCGCGCACGCGGCCCGTGCCTCGCCCTGCTTGGCGGAGGTCAGGTACCAGCGCCCGGCCTCCTTGAGCTCCCCGCGCGCCTCCAGCAGGGCGCCCAGGTGCAGCGCCGCGCGCCGGTGCCCGCGGGCGGCGGCCTGCCGGTACCACTGCTCGGCCTCGGCGGGGTCGCCCTTGCGCAGGTGCCTCGCCAGCCGGTAGGCGGCCTCGCGGTGGCCCTGTTCGGCGGCGGCGCGGAACCACCGCTCCACGCCCCTGTCCCCGCGGTGCTCCAGCAGGTCGGCCAGCCCGTACGCGCCCAGCGCGTGGCCGGATTCGGCCGCCTGGCGCATCCAGTACTCCGCGGCCGGCTCGTCCCCGCGCTCGCGGAAGTGGCGGCCCAGGGCGTGCGCGGCGGGGGCGGATCCGGCCACGGCGGCGACCCGCCACCAGCCGGCCGCCTCGTCGGGGTAGCCCCTCTGGAGCAGCAGGACGCCCAGGTTGTTGGCGGCGGCGCGGTCCCCCTCCGCGGTGGCCCCGCGCAGGTACGGCTCGGCGCCGTCCAGGTCACCGCGGCGCAGCAGCAGCGCGCCGAGCACGCTCATGGCACCGGGGTCGCCCTTGTCGGCGGCCACCCGGTGCCGGGCCTCCAGCTCGGCGTCGCTCGCCGCGTCGGTCTCGGCGAACATCTCCTGCGCGAAATCCGCATCGGTCAGCGCGGTCTGCGTGTCGGCAACGGGTGCCGACTCGTTGGCTCCTGTGCCCGCTTCGGCCTGCGCCCTCACAAACCGCCCTGTCTCCAGCAGAGTTGACCTGTCCCCCATAAATCCCATCGTCGCATCACCTGCTACCCGCGTACACCTGGTATGTCGCAGTCAGTGAGGTCACTACGGCGTTTTGTCGACATGCCCACAGTGAGGTAAGTCAAACACGCTCCTGCCCCAACTCACCCACCTCAGCTACCGCGTGTCCCGTCCGGACATGACGAAGGCCCGGATCCCATGGATCCGGGCCTTCGTTTTCAGTAGCGGGGACAGGATTTGAACCTGCGACCTCTGGGTTATGAGCCCAGCGAGCTACCGAGCTGCTCCACCCCGCGTCGGTGAAACCACACTATCACGACGCGGGACGGAGCCCTCACTCTTTGATCATCAGCCGCCCGGGGCGGGGGTCGCGGGAGGGGGCGTTGCCTTCGCCTCCGCCTCGATCGCCCGCTTCAGCGCGGCCTTGATGTCGTCCTGGGCCTTGCCGAAGGCGGTCCAGTCACCGGACTGCCTGGCCTTCTCGGCCTCCTCGATCGCCTTCTGGGCGTCGGCGAGGGCCGCCTTGACCGTCGGGTCCTGGTTGGTCGGGGGCGTGACGGTGCCCTCGCCCGGGGGCTGCGCCGGCGGCACCGGCGTGGTCGGCGCCTCGGCACCGAAGACCACGTTCAGCGCCTTCTCCAGAGTGTCCTCGAAGGCCGTCTGGTTGCCGTAGGTCACCAGGACCTTGCGCAGCAGCGGGTACTTGAGGCCGGAGCTGCGGACGTAGACCGGCTCGACGTAGAGCATCCCGCCGTCGAGCGGCACGGCGAGCAGGTTGCCGTACTCGATCTCCGAGTCGCCACCGCGCAGCAGGCGGATGGACTCGGCGATCTTCGGTTCGGACTGGAACTTGCTCTGCACCTGGCCGGGGCCCTCCGGCGGCTTGCTGGTGGGCATCTTCAGGATGCGGATCTTGCCGTAGTCCGGGGTGCCCGGATCGGCGTTGACCGCCATGAAGGCGCTCAGGTTGGGCCGCTCGTTCGGCGTGAACGTGGTGGTGAGCGAGAAGACCTGGTCCTTCTCCTTCTGCTCCGGCATCTTCATCGACAGGTAGTACGGCGGAACCGCCGTGCCGGCCTTGGTCGTCGGGTCGTCCGGGACCGCCCAGGCCTCACTGCCGCTGAGGAAGGTCTGCGGGTCGGTGACGTGGTACCGGGTCAGCAGCTCGCGCTGGACCTTGAAGAGGTCCTGCGGGTAGCGGAGGTGGTCCATGAGCGGCTTGTCGATCTCGCTCTTGGCCTTCACCGTGCCCGGGAACGCCTTCATCCAGGTCTTCAGGACCGGGTCCTGGGTGTCCCACTGGTAGAGGTCCACCGAGCCGTCGTACGCGTCGACGGTGGCCTTCACCGAGTTGCGGATGTAGTTGACCTGGTTCTCCTGCGCGACCACCGCGCGCTGGCTGTTGGTCAGCGAGTCCGCGGTGGACTGGCCCAGCGTGGTGCGCGAGGCGTACGGGTAGCCGTTGGTGGTCGTGTAGGCGTCGACGATCCACTTGATCCGGCCGTCGATCACGGCCGGGTACGGCGCGCCGTCGATGGTCAGCCACGGGGCGACGGCCTCGACGCGCTGCTTGGGCGTGCGGTTGTAGAGGATCCGCGAGCCGTCGCCGATGGCGCCCGAGTACAGGATCTGCGGCTCGCTGAAGGTCAGCGCGTAGGCGGCCCGGTTGACCGGGTTGTCCAGGTTGACGCCGGAGTCGCCCTTGTAGCTGGTCTCCTTCTCGCCCTTGTCGTCGGAGTAGTCGAGCTCCTTCTGCGGTCCGCCGACGATCGAGTACTGCTTCGTCTGCTCGCCGTAGTAGATCCGCTGCTCGAAGTCCGTGCCGAACATCCCCTTGGAGGGCAGGTCGGACTGGGTGAAGTCGGGGGCGCCGTCCTTCACGGTGGTGCCCTTGGCCGCGACCACGCCGTAGCCGTGCGTGTACTTGAAGTGGTCGTTGATCCAGTTGTTCTTCGGGATGCCGCCGATGTTCAGCTCACGCAGGCCGATCACCGTGTCCTGGCCGCTGTAGCGGTCGACGGCCAGCGTGGACGGGAAGGCGTAGTAGCCCTTGACCTGCTGGAGCTGCTGGAAGGCGGGCGAGACGATGTTCGGGTCGAGCAGGCGCAGGCTGGCCGTGGTGTCGGCCGCCGACCGCAGCTTGGTGCGGTCCTCGGTCTGCGGCACGCCCGGGTAGTCCTTGACCTCGGCCGCGGCGATCCCGTAGGCGTCGCGCGTCGCCTTGATGTTCTTCTGGACGTACGGGGATTCCTTGGCCTGCTCGTTCGGCTGGACCTGGAACTTCTGCACGATCGCCGGGTAGAGCCCGCCGATCAGGATCGCCGAGAGCACCATCAGGCCGAAGCCGATCACCGGCAGCTGCCAGGTGCGGCGCCACAGCGTCGCGAAGAACAGCACGGCGCAGATCGCGGCGATGGCCACGAGGATCGTCTTCGCCGGCAGGTAGGCGTTGGCGTCGACGTAGCGCAGGCCCGTCCAGTTGTCGGCGGCCTTGAAGTCGCTGGACTTCACGGCGAGGCCGTACCGGTCGAGCCAGTACGCGACCGCCTTGAGCGTGACGAAGAGGCCGAGCAGCACCGAGAGGTGGCCGGTCGCGGCCGCGGTGGCGCGGGCGCCCGGGCTGGTCACGCGCAGTCCGCCGTACAGGTAGTGCACGACGGTCGCGGCGATCACCGACAGGACCACGGCGGCGAAGCCGAAGCCCAGCAGGAAGCGGTACCAGGGCAGGTCGAAGGTGTAGAAGGACACGTCCATGTGGAACTGGGGGTCCTTCGTGCCGAAAGGCACCCCGTTCACGTACATGAGCCAGGTCTTCCACTGACCGGCCGCCGAGGCCCCGGCGATCAGGCCGACGAGCACCGAGATACCCAGGAGCAGCCACTTCTTGTACGGGGCGATGCTCATCCGGTAGCGGTCGAGGCTCTGCTGCTCCATCGACATCGCGCTGAGCGGCGGCCGCAGCCGGTGCGCCAGCCAGATGTTCAGCCCGACCGCACCGGCCATCAGCAGGCCGAAGACGGCGAAGAGGCCGATCTTGGTCCACAGCGTGGTGGTGAAGACGGTGGAGTACTTCACGGAGCGGAACCAGAGCCAGTCCGTCCAGAAGCCAGCGAACATGATGAAGAGCATTCCCAGGACGGCCAGCACGCCCAAGGTCATGAGGAGAGTGCGAGCACGCCGGGAGGGGCGTCCGACTCTCATCCGTGGCCCGGAAGGGCCTCCGCCGCGGTCCGGCATCTGGAAAGCCAAGGTGCGCACCTCGAAAGTCGCTGAGTACTGGTATTGAACGGACCCCCGATCGTAGAGCCCATTCATGCAACTTACTGAGGCTCCGGTCAGTTCCCGGTATGGGGCGGAAAGGAGGCAGGATGTTGTCCATGTCCAACGTTTCGCCTTCCCCCGGCACCCCCATGGCGGCCAGCCCGCTGACCCGCGCCTGTCTCGAGATCGACGAGTACGCGGCCGGCCTCGGCTGGGACAAGCCCGCGCGGCTCTTCGCGCTGGTCGACACCGCCCGGCTCAAGAAGCAGGAGCCGCGCCTGGCCTCCCAGCTCGGCCTCGACACGGACGACGCCGGCAAGAGCTCCCTCACCCCGATCGAGCAGGACACGGTCCCGTCCGGGACCCCCCTCGACAAGTTCCTGGGCACGATCGCCTGGCCCGACGCCGTCGTCGGGTGCGCGCTGACCGTCGAGCGCCTCATGCTGCCGCCGTCCGCGGAGGCCTCCGTACCGGAGGGGCTGAACGACAAGCAGCTGTCGAAGTGGGTCGCCGGACACCCGGAGCGGCAGGAGGTCCGGATCACCGTGGCCGTGCTGCGCGACGGCTCGCGGGAGTCCGCCGTACGGCTGCGCGAGAAGGACTCCTCGACGGAGGTCCTCACCGGCGGGGGCCTGGTGCCGGGCCTGGCCGAGGCCCTGGCCGCGACCTTCGCCTAGGAGCCCGGGAGGGGATCGGGGGAGGCGGGACCGGTCAGGGCTTGGCGCTGCACTGCGGCAGCCCGGCCGTGTCCCCCTTGCGGATCTTCTCCAGCGACTTCACGGCGTCGTCGATGGTGGAGACCTTCACCAGCGTCAGCCCGTCCGGCACGTCGGAGGACGCGGAGGCGCAGTTGTCGGCGGGGGTGAGGAAGTACTCCGCGCCGGCCTTGCGGGCGCCGATGGTCTTCATCTGGATGCCGCCGATCGGACCGACCTTGCCGGCGTCGTCGATGGTGCCGGTGCCGGCGACGAACTTCCCGCCGGTCAGGTCCTCCGGGGTCAGCTTGTCGACGATGCCCAGCGCGAACATCAGCCCGGCGCTCGGGCCGCCGACGTCGGCGAGCTTGATGTCGATCGTGAACGGGAAGGTGTGGTCGCTGCCGGCCCGGATGCCGACGATGGCCCGGCCGTCGCCCTCCGCCTTGCCGGCGGTGATCGTGACCTTGGAGGTGCCGGTGGGCTCGCGGCCGGCCTTCGCCGCCGCGGCGGCCTCGGTGGCGGGAATGATGGTGAACTCGACCGGTTCGCCGGGCTTGTGCTTGGTGACGAGCTTGGCCACGTCCTCGGGGGCGGTGACGGGAGCGCCGTCGACGGCCTTGACCACGTCGCCGGCGTGCAGCCGGCCCTCGGAGGGGCTGTCCTTGACCACGGAGGCGACGATCACGCGGGCCGTGACCGGGATGCCGAGCTGCTTGAGCGCCGCGACCTTGGCGCTCTGCTGCGACTGGCTGAACTCCTCGGCGTTCTCCTGGGTGGACTCCGCCTCGGTCTTGCCGTTCGGGTAGAGGTTCTCGTGCGGGACGACGATGTTGTCGCCGGCCAGCCACCCGTAGACGGCCTCCAGCAGGTTCATGTCGTAGTCGGCGCCCGTGACGCGGACCGTCGTCATGTTGAGGTGACCGCTGGTCGGGTACGTCTTGCGCCCCGAGATGTTGAGGACCGGCGCGCCGTGGGAGTCCCCGAGCGTGTTAACGGTCGGGCCGGGGCTCATCTCGGAGTACGGGACCTTGATGAACACCCCTGCGCAGAGCAGCGCGAACAGCACCAGGGTGGAGGCGAGCATCGTCGCGGTGCGGCGTGGCATGGATCCGACAGTACGGGACGGCCCCGGCGAGCGGCCCTCGGGGCCGGTCCGTACGGGGTCCGTGCGCGAAACTCTCAGAGGATTCTCAGCGGAGTCCCGCGGGGTGGCGCGGTGCGGAGCCGGGCGGGGCGGACGCCCCGCGCCGGGTCGGTCGGCGTCGGACGCGTCGGAGGCGGTCAGACGGCGTCGGAGGCGGAAGCCGCCTCGGCCTTCGCCCTGACCTGATCGGCGTTGCCGTGACCCTGGCCGTTGCCCATGGCTTCGCGGAACCGTGCGTAGCCCGCGAGCTCGGATATGTCGCCTTGCGTGCGGTCGCGTGCCGCCCAGCTGCCCCATATCGCCGCGCCGATGGCGGCGAACAGCGGAATCAGCAACCACGCCAGAGATGCCATGGGCGTGTCTCCCTACCCCGAAGTGCGTTTCGTTGGTGGCTTCAACGCTCGTGCCCATGGGGGGGTTACGCAAATCGAGGGCGTGTTGCGCGGCCGAACGGGTGTGAGGCTACCCGCCCGCCGATCACGCTCCGCGACCGGGGTCGGCCGGCCCGGGCCGACCGGGTCAGCAGGCGCCGACCCACTCCTCCGTACCGTCGGCGAACGTCTGGTGCTTCCAGATCGGGACCTCGTGCTTGAGGTCGTCGATCAGCATCCGGCAGGCCTCGAAGGCCTCCCCGCGGTGCGGACAGGAGACCGCGACGACCACGGCCAGGTCCCCGACGGCGAGGTCGCCGACGCGGTGCACGGCGGCCAGGGCGCGGACCGGGTACTTGGCCACGACGCGCTCGGCGATCCGGCGCATCTCGGCCTCCGCCGTCGGGTGGCAGGAGTAGCCGAGCGACTCGACGTCCGCCCCGCCGTCGTGGTTGCGCACCGTGCCGACGAAGAGCGTCGTGCCGCCCGTGGCGTCGTCGCCGACGGCCCGGAAGACCTCGTCGATCGAGAGCGGGGTGTCACGGATCTCGAGCAGCCGGACGGGGTCCTGGGCGGCCTGCTCGCCGGGGTGGTCGAAGTGCGGTGCCATACCGTCCATCGTGCCCCACCCGCCGACGGGGCGAAATAGCTGATTCGCCCGGCCCGCGGCCCCGGCCTTGGGAGCCTCCTACAGGGATCCGGTACGGGATCGGACGCCGCGGGATCAGATCCCGCGGCGCTTGCGGGCCAGACGGACCGCGGCGGCCGCGCCGAGCAGGGCCACCGTCGCGCCCGCCGCACCGGCCGCCGTGGCGGCGTCCCGGCGGCCCAGCCGGCGGCCAGCGACGGTGTGGCGGCCCGCGACCTCCTGGAGGAGCTCGGCGAGGACCTCCTCATTGGTCCACCGCGGCCGCCAGCCGGCGGCGTGCAGGCCGCTGACGCTGACCACCCAGGGGTGCATCGTGTACGCGAGGTCGCCGGCCGGGGACGGGGTCAGGCCGATGCGGTGCAGGCGGGCCGCGGCGCCCAGCGCGACCGCCGAGGGCAGCTCCATGCGGCGGATGCCGCTCAGCTCCTCGACCTCCTCCTGCTCCAGCCATCCCTCGCAGCCCACGGCCAGCTCGCCCTCGACCTTCTCCAGCGCCGCGTACTCCAGGGCGCTGACCAGGTCCTCGACGTGGCAGAACTGCCAGGTGGGGCGGGATCCCGCGACCACGAGCAGGCGCGGGGACTCGAAGTACCGGGTCAGGGCGGTGTCGGTGCCGCCGACCAGGACCGCGGGCCGGACCACGGTGACGTTGAGCCCGGGGTGGGCGCGGGGCGCCCGGCGGCCGAGGCGCTCGATCTCCAGCAGGTCGCCGACGCCGGTCGCCTCGGCGGTGGCCCGCAGCTCGGAGTCCTCCGACAGCGGGATGTCGTTGTCGGGCAGGGCCCCGTAGACCATCGCGGACGTGCACAGCACGACGCGGTGCACGCCGGCCGCGGCGGCCGCCGTGAGGACGGTCTGGGTGCCGCGGACGTTGTACGCCGTGCGGGCCGCCGGATCCGTCTCCAGGTCCAGGTCGAGGGCGAGGTGGACGACGACGTCCGCGCCGCGCAGCTTCTCGGCGATCGCGGGGTCCCGTACGTCGAGGACGTGCCACTGCGCGGCCGCGCAGTCCCCGCGCCGCTCGTCGATGGCGACGACCTGCTTGACCTCGTCGGAGGCGGCGAGGCGGCTGACGAGGGCCGCGCCGACGCCCGAGGCGGCGCCGGTGACGGCGATCACGGGGCTGGGCCGGCGGGGCCCTTCCGGGTTTCGCGGCTGGCGAACGCCGGGGGCGCCGTCACCGTGCTCGGGGCGGTCGTCGTCCTGCGTAGCGCGGCTGCGCTTATCCGAAACGTGCGGATCTGGGGAACTCACCGGGCGTCTCCAGCGGTTGTCTTCAGTAGGGACACGCCGTGACGCGTACCCACCAGGTGATGTCCATCCTGCCGCAGCCCAGGAGTCGGCGGAGCACCGAGCCCGGATGCGGGCTCCGGTGTCTACGCTGGGTGGTGTTGTCGGGACCATTGCCCGCCGGCTCCCGCCGGCGGCCCTACGAGCCGAGGAAACCCGTGAGCGACACCCCATTCGGATTCGGCCTTCCGCCGGAGGAGCCGGACAACGGCGACGAAGGCAGCAAGAAGGGCAACCAGGGCGGTCAGGGCGGCCCCGCGAATCCCTTCGGGTTCCCCGGCATGGGGCTGCCGGGCGCCGGTGGCACCGGCGGCGCGGACAATCCGTTCGCCGCGATGTTCGGTTCGATGAACCCGAACGACCTCGGCGCGGCCTTCCAGCAGCTCGGCCAGATGCTCAGCTACGAGGGCGGTCCCGTGAACTGGGACATGGCCAAGGACATCGCCCGCCGCACCGTCGCGCAGGGCACGGCGGACGGCGTGAAGGACACCAGCGTCGGCATCGCCGAGAGGTCGGCCGTCGAGGAGGCCGTGCGCCTGGCCGACCACTGGCTGGACGGCGTGACCTCGCTGCCCTCCGGGGCCACCACGGCCGTCGCGTGGAGCCGCGCCGAGTGGGTCGAGGCCACCCTCCCGGTGTGGAAGGAGCTCGTGGACCCGGTCGCCGAGCGCGTCGGAGCGGCCATGGGCGGTGTGCTGCCCGAGGAGATGCAGGCCATGGCGGGCCCGCTGCTGGGCATGATGCGCTCCATGGGCGGGGCCATGTTCGGCCAGCAGATCGGGCAGGCCGTCGGCGTCCTCGCCGGCGAGGTCGTCGGCTCGACCGACATCGGGCTGCCCCTGGGCCCGGCGGGCAAGGCCGCGCTGCTCCCGCTGAACATCGAGGGCTTCGGCAAGGACCTGGGCGTTCCCTCGGACGAGGTGCGGCTGTACCTGGCGCTGCGCGAGGCCGCCCACGCCCGGCTCTTCGCGCACGTCCCGTGGCTGCGCTCGCACCTCTTCGGAGCCGTCGAGGGCTACGCCCGCGGCATCAAGGTGGACACCTCGAAGCTGGAGGACGTGGTCGGCCAGCTGGACCCGTCCAACCCGGAGCAGCTGCAGGAGGCCCTGCAGGGCGGCATGTTCCAGCCGCAGGACACCCCCGAGCAGAAGGCCGCCCTGGCCCGCCTGGAGACGGCGCTCGCGCTGGTCGAGGGCTGGGTCGACGCGGTGGTGCACGAGGCCGCCAAGCCGCGGCTGGCCTCGGCGGACGCGATGCGCGAGACCATGCGCCGGCGGCGCGCCTCGGGCGGCCCGGCGGAGCAGACCTTCGCGACGCTGATCGGCCTGGAGCTGCGGCCGCGCCGGCTGCGCGACGCCTCCCGCCTGTGGGCCTCGCTGACCGACGCGCGCGGGGTGGACGGCCGCGACGGGCTGTGGGAGCACCCGGACATGCTGCCGACGGCCTCCGACCTGGACGACCCGGACGGCTTCGTGCACCGCGAGCAGCTGGACTTCTCCGAGATCGACAAGATGCTCGGCGAGGCCGCCGAGAAGCGGGGCCGGCAGGACGACGGCGACAGCCAGGGCGAAAAGAACGAGGGCGAAGAGAACAAGTGAGCCTGTACGACGACGCGGTCCTGGTCCTGAAGGGCTACGGGGACCAGAGCGAGCTGCGCGACCTCTACCTGGAGCACCTGGCCGCCCACCCGGACGGGGTCTACAAGCCCTGCACGGCGGGGCACGTCACGGGCAGCGCGCTCGTGATCGACCCGGTGGGCGAGCGGGTGCTGCTGACCCTGCACAAGAAGCTGGGCATGTGGCTGCAGATGGGCGGCCACTGCGAGCCCGGTGACACGACGATGGCGGAGGTGGCCCTGCGCGAGGCCCGCGAGGAGTCCGGCATCGAGCACGGGCTGACCCTCGTGCCCGGCGGCCCGGTGCGCCTGGACCGGCACCCCATCCCGGCCCCCTGCAACTGGCACCTGGACGTGCAGTACGCGGCGCTGGCCCCGGCCGGCGCGGTGGCAGAGGTCAGCGAGGAGTCCCTGGACGTGCGCTGGTTCCCGTACGAGGAGGTGGCCGCGGTGGCCGACGCCTCGGTCGTCCGGCTGCTGGAGGCGACCCTGGCACGGCTCGCCGCGCACTGACGCGAGGCCGGCCCGCGCCGGGCTCTGACCCGCGCCGGGCTCCGGGCATGACGAAGGGGCGGTCCCGTACGGGGCCGCCCCTTTCGCCGTCCCGGATCAGTTCCAGGCGTTGTTCTGGTTCTGGGCGTGGGCGCCGTGCTGGCCCATGCCGAACTGCGCGGCGACGCCCTGTCCGATCTGGGCGTTCTGCGGCGGCAGCGCCTCGCTGGGCTGCACCAGCGCGATGCCGGTGCCGAGGAAGCTGAGCTCCCAGCCCTCGCCGGTGTTGCCGCGGCGCCGCCACACGCCGCTGGAGTGCGTCTGGGCCTGCATCTGCACGCGCAGCGAGGTGGACCAGGCGACGATGGCGTCCGCGTCGACGTTGACGTACTTGTCGGGCGTGACGTGCATCATCAACGGCTGCCCGGAGGTCATCAGGGCGACCTTGCCGCGGCCGGAGATGTTGAGCTGGTACTTGCCCGATCCGGAGATCCCGTACTGGCTGTCCACCGCGATGACCTCGGTGTGCAGGGTGGAGTCCAGGGCCAGGACGTAGCTGCTGTCGACCGTGAGGCCTTCCTGGTCGACGTCCACGACGTGGACGTACTGGGCCAGGTTGGCGAGGTAGACCGTGCCCTGCCCGGAGCAGCGCATGAGGTCCAGGCCCTCGCCGGTGCGGCGGCGGGCGCCCCGCTGGCTGCTGCTCTGGTACTCGCCGTCGAAGTCGATGAGCCCCTGGTAGGCGACCATGGCGCCCTTGCGGGCGAGTACGTCGTCGGAGCCCGTCAGCGAGACCCGCAGCAGCTGCGGGTTCTGGACGGTGTACCGGTCCTGGGACTGCGCCTCGGCGTGGGCGAAAAGTGCGCTCTGCATGATGTGTCCGCTCCCCCTCAGCCCCGGGCCCGGAGCCGGTCGGTGCTGTCCTCGCTGGGCTGTACGACGACGATGCCCTGACCGGAGAAGGCCATCTGGTAGGCCTCTCCGCTGCCCCGGCCGAGCATGGACGAGGCCTTGAAGCTGCGCTTGCCCTTGACCTTCAGGTTGGGCGACCAGGCGACGAGCGCGTCGGGGTCGACGTACGTCTCGTCCTCGCCTCGGCCGCAGTCGACCACGATCGGGGTGCCGCGCGAGGTCAGGGCGACCCAGCCGGTGCCGGCGACCTGGACGTTGAACAGGCCCTGGCCGGCGAACTTCGCCAGGCCCTTGACCCGCTCGACGCCCCACTGGAGGTGCGCGTCGAAGGCGAGCAGGTTGGTGCCGTTGACCGACAGCGAGTCGTTGTTGAGGTTGATGACGACGACGTCGGCGCCGTAGTCGGCGAGGTACAGCAGACCGTCGCCGCTGCACTTCATCAGGGGTGCGCCCTCGCCCGTGACCCACTGCGAGGCCATCTGGCGGACGGCCGGCGGGTTGGGCTCGTACTGCACGAAGCCCTCGTAGGCGACCATCGAGCCGGTGCGGGCGAAGAGGTCCTGGCCGCTCTGCATGGCGACCTTGAGCATCGACCGCCCGTGGTTCTCCATGCGGGCCGTGACCGGGGTCGGGGCGAAGCCCGCGAGCTGCTGGTTCATTGCGTTCATGTCGGGCTCCCTCAGACCTCGTACGGCTGGACGACGATGAAGTTGCCGGGAGCGCCGCGGAACTGGAGGTTCACGGTCTCCCCGCTGTGGCCGGGGTAGGCGTTGCGCCGCAGCCGGACCTGGCTGGAGATGATCACCTGCGAGGCCGCCGACCACGCCACGATGGCGTTGCTGTCCGCGAAGGTGGTCGGGGTGACGGGCAGGACCACCGGGATGCCGTGGGTCTTGACGATCACCGTGCCGGTGCCCTGGAACTGCATGGTGAACAGGGCGCCGCCGGGGATGCCGTGGCCCTCGATCCGGCGGACCTCGTGCTGGAGGGACTCGTCGAAGGCGAGGACGTTCTCCGCGGAGACGCAGATGGCGTCGCCCTGGAGCTCGATGGCGTGCAGGTGGGCGCCGTTCTCGGCGAGGAAGACCTGGCCGCGGCCGGTGCAGCGCATCAGCTGCATCTCCTGGCCGGTGGCGTTGCCGACGATGCGGCCGGCGAAGCCGGCGCCCTTGTAGCTGAAGTCGACCTTGCCCTGGTACAGGACCATGCTGCCCTGGCGGGCCAGGACGGCCTGGCCGCCCATCGAGAGGTCGACGCGCATGAGCTGCTGGTTCTGCGGGGTCCAGCGGGCGCCGGTCGGGGCCTCCTTGTACGGCTGGAGCGCCGCGGCGAGGCCGGCCGCGGGGGCGGCGGCCTGCGGGGCGTAGCCGGGCTGCTGGCCGGGGACCTGCCCGGGCATCTGGCCCGGAACCTGGCCGTAGCCCGGCTGCTGCCCGTAGGGAGCGGGGGCAGGGGCGGGCGGCGGCACCTGGCCCGGGTACTGGCCGGGGACCTGGCCGTACGAGGGCTGCTGCGGCGGCTGGCCGTAGGGCGCGGGGGCCGGCGGGGCCAGGGGCGCGGCCATGGTGGGCGCGGCGTGCACCGGGGCAGGGGCCGCGGGCTGCTGGTACTGCGGGGGCTGGGGGGCGGCCGGGGCGGGGGCCTGGACGGGCGCGCCGAACGACGGGGCGGGAGCCGGGGCCTGCGGGGCCGGAGCGGGGGCGCCGAAGGACGGGGCCGGAGCGGGTGCGGCCGCCTGCGGGGGCGGGGCGAAGCCGGGGGCGCCGGTCGCCGGGGCCTGCTGCTGCGGCTGGTCCTGCTCCTCGGCGACCTCGCCGCCGAAGTTCTTCAGGAGGGCGTCGAGCCCGCCGTCGAAGCCCTGGCCGACGGCGGCGAAGCGCCACACGTCCTTCAGGTAGAAGTCGCCGAGCATCACGGCCCGCTCGGTGCTGAACTCCGAGCCGGTGAACGCGTACCGGACCACCTCTTCGCCGCCGGCCACGATCCGGATGTAGCCCGGGCCGATCTGCGACATCTGTCCGGCACCGTCGATGGTGGCGGTGAAGGACAGCTTGTGGATGGACGCCGGGACGCGGTCCAGGGTCACCCGGAAGGACTCCGTGTCGCCGGACTGCGCGCCGAGCAGCTGAATGGACTCTTCCGGCGACTTCGGCTGATTGAAGAAGACGAAGTAACGGTCGTCCGAGAGCTGCTCATTGGCGTCCAGGCCGAAACAGCTGATGTCGAAGGTGAGCCCGGGCCCGGCGATCTGAACGCCTACGTACAGATCGGTGCCCGCTGTGAGATCACTGACCTTGGCCTTGTGGCCGCGTTGGAATTCCCTTGCCATGCGTAACGACGTCCCCCATCCCGACTGAGCATTCGTGCCGCACAGGCTAACGGCATCTGCCGACATCCGGCCAAGCCGGTACCAACCCGGTACACATCACGCTGTGTGACATGACGGGCCGTACCGGCCGGTGCGCCCCGGCCGGCGGGGTCACTCCTCGCGGGCGGTGGGGACCGTCGGCAGGCGGTCGGCGGCGACCACGCCCTCCAGGTAGCCCCGGGCCCGCTCGGTGCGCGGGTAGGCCTCCAGCAGCGCCCAGAAGCGGGGGCCGTGGCCGGGCACGAGGAGGTGGGCCAGCTCGTGCAGGAGTACGTAGTCGACGACGTACTCCGGCATGCCCTGGAGGCGGTGCGAGAGCCGGATGCTGCCTTCGGCCGGGGTGCAGGAGCCCCAGCGGGTGTTCTGGTTGGTGACCCAGCGGACCGAGCGGGGGCGGGCGCGTCCGTCGAAGTACTGCTCGGACAAACGCTCGGCGCGTTCGGTGAGTTCCGCGTCCCCGAGGGTGCGCCTGCTCTCCTGGGCGGCCAGCTTGTCGAGCATGACGCCCACCCAGCGCTGCTCCTCCGCCTCGGACATCCGGGCAGGGATCAGGACGACCGTACGGTCACCCTCGCGATAGGCGGATACGGTCCTGCGGCGGCGCGCGCTCCGGCGGACTTCGACGGCGCGCTGCGGTGGGTCGGCGGACACGCCACGACGTTACCCGGTGCCGGTGGCGGAAGTCCCGCTCGTCCGGGGTTCGAACACGGGCGGTTCGCAGCCGGTGCCCCAAACGGCATTGTTCTTCACCTCATATGCCGAATACCTCCTGCCTGTGGACAACTTTCCGCACGGATTCCGGCGGCGGGGCACTGTTGCCGGGAGCGGGAAATGGGCGGTGCGAGTGCGCACCGATATCGAGGGGGTCGGAGATGTTTCCGAGGGTGAAGCCGGCACTGGCACGGGCCTGGCGGGATCTGCAGACGGTTCAGTTCGGGGTGACTCCGGCGCACGCGGTGGTGCTGGGCCCCGTGGACACGGCGACGGGTGCGTTCATCGACCGGATCGACGGGACGCGGGGGATGGAGCTGCTGCGGGCCGAGGCCACCCGCATGGGGCTGCCGGACGGCCTGGCCGACGCCCTGGTCAGGCGGCTGGCGGGGGCCGGTCTGCTCGACGACGCCACCGCGGGCGGCCCGCGGGCTCAGGCGCTGCGCAGGCATCCGGAGACCCTGGAGCGGCTGGGCCCGGACCTGGGTTCGCTCTCGCTGGTCCACCGTGAGCCCGGCGGGGACTTACGGGGGATCGCGGCCCGCCGGGCGATACGGGTCCGGGTGCGCGGGGGCGGCCGGGTGGGCGCGGCCATCGCGGCGGTCCTGGCGGGAGCGGGCGTGGGGCGGGTCGAGGTGCTCGACGGGGGCCGGGTGGAGCCGGCCGATGTGGCACCGGGCGGGCTGGGTCCCGCGAGCGTGGGCCGGATGCGGTCCGAGGCGGCGGCGGCCGTGGTCCGCTCCGCCGCCCCGGGGCCGGGTCCGCGGGCCGGGCAGGAGGAGGGTCCGGAGCCCGGGCTGGCGCTGGTGGTGGTCGCGCCGAGGGACGGGCTGGACGCCTGGGCCCCGGATCCGGACACCGCGGCCGACTGGGTCGCCTCCGGGATCCCCCACCTGTACGCGGGGGTGGTGGAGGGGACGGGCCTGGTGGGGCCGCTGGTGCTGCCGGGGACGACGGCGTGCGCCGGGTGCATGGAGCGCGACCGGGTGGAGCGGGACGCGGCCTGGCCGAGGATGCTCGTGCAGTGGCGTTCGTCGCACCGCCGCCGCGGGAGCGCGTCGTGCGACCTGGGCCTGTCCACGGCGGTGGCCGGGCTGGCCGCGGCCCACGCGCTCGCCTTCCTCGACGGGCAGCTGCCCGCTTCCACGGGCGCCCGGTGTGAGGCGGCCCTGCCCGTCCTGCGGTGGGAGTCGGCTCCGGTCCGCCCCCACCCCGACTGCCCCTGCGGCGCGGCCGCGGAGAGCGCGCCGCGGCTCCAGCCGGCCGGGCGGGCCCCGGGGGGAGGATCGGGAGCGAACCCGCCGGGAGGGCCGTGACAGGATGCTTCGGGACCGAGGGTTTCTGCCGAACCGCCGCTTGCGGCGCAGCTGTCTGGGAAATGGAGGGGGCGGCATGTCTGATCTTCCCCGGAAGGCGGTCACCCGTACCGTCAAGCTGGCCGCGCTGCCGATCGGCATCGCGGGTCGGGTCACCTGGGGCCTGGGCAAGCGGATCGGCGGCAAGTCCGCCGAGATCGTGGCGCGCGAGCTCCAGCAGCGCACGGCCGAGCAGTTGTTCCGCACTCTCGGGGAACTGAAGGGCGGCGCGATGAAGTTCGGGCAGGCCCTGTCGGTCTTCGAGTCGGCGCTGCCCGAGGAGGTCGCGGGGCCCTACCGGGCGGCGCTGACCAAGCTCCAGGAGGCGGCCCCGCCGCTGCCCGCGGCGACGGTGCACCAGGTGCTGGCGGACCGTCTGGGCACCGACTGGCGGGACCTGTTCGAGGAGTTCGAGGACAAGCCGGCCGCGGCGGCGTCGATCGGGCAGGTGCACCGGGCGGTGTGGCACGACGGCCGGCAGGTGGCGGTCAAGGTGCAGTACCCGGGGGCCGGCGAGGCGCTGCTGTCGGACCTGAAGCAGCTGGGCCGGTTCGCGGGGCTGCTGGGGCCGCTGGTTCCCGGCATGGAGATCAAGCCGCTGATCAAGGAGTTGCGCGACCGGGTCTCGGAGGAGCTCGACTACGAGCTGGAGGCCGAGGCCCAGCGGACGCACGCGGACGCCTTCACGGACGACCCGGACGTGGTCGTCCCCGACGTGGTGCACCAGGGCGACCAGGTGCTCGTGACCGAGTGGCTGGACGGGACCCCGCTGTCGGAGGTGATCGCCGACGGCACCGAGGAGGAGCGCGACCGCGCCGGGCAGTTGCTGGCCCGGTTCCTCTTCTCCGGTCCCGCGCGCACGGGTCTGCTGCACGCCGATCCGCACCCCGGCAACTTCCGGCTGATACCGGGGGCGGACGGCCGGATGCGGCTGGGCGTCCTTGACTTCGGCACGGTCGACCGGCTGCCCGGGGGCTGGCCCAGGCCCATCGGCCGGTCCCTGCGGATGACGCTGGACGGCGACGCCGAGGGGGTCTACGGCCACCTGTGCGCGGAGGGGTTCGTGAAGGAGTCCGTCGAGCTGGACCCGGACGCCGTGCTGGACTACCTCAAGCCGATCATCGAGCCCGCCGAGGCCGAGGAGTTCACCTTCACCCGGCCGTGGCTGCGCGGTCAGGCGGCGCGGATCGCCGACCCCCGCTCCCCCGCGCACCAGTTGGGCCGGCAGATCAACCTGCCGCCCTCGTACCTGCTGATCCACCGGGTGACGCTGAGCACCATCGGTGTGCTGTGCCAGCTGGGCGCGACGGTGCGGCTGCGCGACGAACTGGACACCTGGCTGCCCGGGTTCGCGTCCGAGCAGTGACGGCGCGGGCCGTCACCACCAGGAGGAGTCGAGCCTGCCCTCGATCGCCCTGAGGTTGGCGCGGGCGCAATCGACGCAGAAGTACTCTCTGGTCCCGTTCTCCACCGAACAGGTCCAGGTGGGCGGGGCCCCGCCGGGGGACTCTTTGCCGCAGCGCGCGCAGACGACGGGCTGGGCCTCGGATTCCGACGGGTCGGGCTGGGAAGTCGGCTGGTCCACCTCCGGACGATACCTCCGCCGGCGTGTGCGGGCCCGCGCAACGCACCGGGGGGACCGGTCCGTTCGGACCGGTCCCCCCGGGACGCTGCTCTTCAGCTCTTAGTGCATGACGGCCATGGCCAGTGCGCGCCGGGCGCGCATGGAGACGCGCTCGGCCCGCCGCTGCATGCGGCGCGCGGCGACCAGGCGGACGGCGTGACGCTCGGCGTCCACCTCACGCATGCGGTCGTCCATATGGGCACGAGCCAGGGCTTCTGGGATGAGTTGCATTTCGCGGGTCCTGTTCTGACGCGAGGTGATCGCGCCGGCGGTGATGAAGTCTGCGTGGGCGGCGCCGTGGGGCTGCTCGCTCGTGGTGTGGGCGGTCATGAGGGCCTGCTTCAGGGGGTCGTGCGTCAGGGGGCGGTCGATGGTTCCGAGGGCGGTCATGCCGAGACGACCGGGTTCTTGCGCGGACGGCCACGGGGGCGCTTCCGGGCTACGACGACACCCTGGACGAAGAGCTCGCCACCCCAGACACCCCAGGGCTCGCGGCGCTCGACCGCTCCGGCGAGGCAGGCCTCGACCAGCGGGCAGGTGCGGCAGAGGGACTTCGCGTACTCGACGTCGGCCGGGGACTCGGCGAAGAAGACCTCGGGGTCGAAGGTGCGGCAGGGAACCGGGACGCCGAGGTTCTCGATGGCGTCGTCGAGCGCGGTCAGCGCGGTGAGCGGGGTCAAGGTGTGGTCCTCCGGGACTGCGGGCGGGGAGATCGTGTGGGTCTGCGGTACGGACGGGGCGTGCGCTTCGAGTTGCACGGTGTTTTCTTCCTCGTCTTGTTCGGCTAGTCGTTCCGGCCGGTCGGCCGGGTGCGGCTGGTACCTGGTCCTGCCAGTCCCGAGGCCCCTTCTCTGTCGTGTCCCCGGTCGGGGACAAACAGAAGGGCCGCGGATCCCGGGTGGGGTTCCGCGGCCCTGAAGGCGCCGGCCTGATCATGCGATCAGGCTGGATCACTCCAGGGTTCGAGCCCACGGAAGGCCCACATCAGGTGGTGCTGCTGCTTCGTCTGCTTCTTCAGGGATCCGGCACCGGCCGCGGCGGCGAATCCATAGGCGCCATGCGCCTTGGCTTCTGCTGCCAGTACTGCCACCGGTGCCTGGGTCGGTCGCTCATTGCGCTCACTGACCGCAAGGGTCGCGAGCAGGGCGGGGGCGCCGGCGGAAATCGCGGACGCACCGGTACCCAGAGCGGAGACGGAACCGAGCAGGCAGGAAGCATCGACCGAGCGATCGGTCATCTTGGTGAAGGTCATGAAGCTGGTCACTGGTCTCGCCTCCTCTCGGCGTCTCGGGGACTCGGCCCGAGGGCCTGTCCCATGCGTATTCGGATAAGTACAGCACGGATCCCGGGCTTCGGAGAAGCCACCGTTTCCGTTGCTAAGAACCTATGGGTCTTCGCTGGGCATGTGCAAACTATTTTTCCGACGAGTTTCTACGCATCGTCAGGATCCTCGCCCTCAGGCTCCTGACCTGCGCAGATGGCCAGGACATCGGCCCCGTACCGGTCGAGCTTGCGGCCACCCACCCCGGAGATCATCGCAAGCTCCCCGGCCTCGGAGGGCGCGGCCTCTGCGATCGCCATCAGTGTCTTGTCCGTGAAGACGCAGTAGGCGGGCAGGCCCTGCTCCTTCGACCGGGCGGCGCGCCAGTCCCGCAGCCGCTCGTAGAGCCCCTCGTCCATGTCGGACGGACAGTCCTCGCAGCGCATCAGCTTCAGCTCGCCCGCCTCGGTCAGCGTCCTGCCGCAGACCCGGCAGCGCGCCGGCCCCCGCCGGCCGCGCTTGGGGGCCCCTCGCTCGCCCTCGGAGCCGGCCCGGGCCGCCGGGGCCGCGGAGCCCGGCCGCAGGCCGTTCAGGAAGCGGCTGGGGCGCCGGGAGGCCCTTCCCCCGGGGGTGCGGGAGAGCGCCCAGGAGAGCGTCAGGTGCAGGCGGGCCCGCGTGACGCCGACGTAGAGCAGCCGCCGCTCCTCCTCGACCTGTTCGTCGGTCTTGGCGTAGGTGATCGGGATCATGCCGTCGGTGAGGCCGACGAGGAACACGGCGTCCCACTCCAGGCCCTTCGCCGCGTGCAGCGAGGCCAGGGTGACGCCCTGGACGGTCGGGGCGTGCTGGGCGGCCCTGCGCTCGTCCAGCTCGACCGTGAGGTCCGCCAGGGTGGCGCCGGGCCGGCCGCGGGCGAAGTCCTCGGCGAGCCGGAGCAGCGCGGCCACCGATTCCCACTGGTCGCGCACGGCGCCGGAACCGGCGGGCGGCTCCGTGGTCCAGCCCGTGGAGCTGAGCACGGCCCGGACCTGGGCGCCCAGGTCGACGACGTCCTCCAGCAGGGGGTCGTTCCCGCCGGACCGGGCCGCTCCGCGCAGCGCGAGGATAGCCTTCTGGACCTCCTGGCGCTCGAAGAACCGCTCGGCCCCGCGCAGCTGGTAGGGCACCCCGGCATCGGCGAGGGCCTGCTCGTAGACCTCGGACTGGGCGTTGATGCGGAAGAGCACGGCGATCTCGCCCGCCGGCACGCCCGCGGCGATCAGGTCGCGGATCCGGCGGGCGACGCCCTCGGCCTCGGCGGGCTCGTCGGCGTACTCGGCGTAGAGGGGGTCGGGGCCGCTCTCGCGCTGGGAGACCAGTTCGAGGCGGTGCTCGGCGGCCCGCCCCCTGGCCTGTTTCAGCAGCCCGTTGGCGAGGTGCACCACCTGCGGGGTGGAGCGGTAGTCGCGGACCAGCTTGACGACCGTGGCCTGCGGGTGGCGCGTGCGGAAGTTCAGCAGGTGGTCGGGGGTGGCGCCGGTGAAGGAGTAGATGGTCTGGCTGGCGTCGCCGACGACGCAGAGGCTGTCGCGCTCGCCGAGCCACAGTTCGAGCAGGCGCTGCTGGAGCGGGCTGACGTCCTGGTACTCGTCGACGACGAAGTGCTGGTACTGGCCGCGGATCTGCTCGGCGATGTCGTGGCGGTCCTGGAGGATGCCGACGGTCAGGAGCAGCACGTCCTCGAAGTCGATCATTCCGCGGTCGCGCTTGAGCTGTTCGTACGTCCCGTAGATCTGGGCGATCTCGGCCATGTCCCGGGGGGCTTCGCGGCCCGCCTTGAGGGCGGCCGCGGGATAGTCGGCGGGCACCGTCTGGGTGACCTTGGCCCACTCGATCTCACCGGTCACGTCGCGCAGCTCGCCGCGGTCGAGGCGGATGCGGCAGCGGGCGCCGGCCTCGGCGACGAACTGGACCTTGCGCTCCAGCAGCCGGGGCACCTCCCCGCCGACGGCTTTCGGCCAGAAGTACTGGAGCTGGCGCAGGGCGGCCGAGTGGAAGGTGCGGGCCTGGACCCCGCCCGCGCCGAGGGCGCGCAGGCGGCCGCGCATCTCGCCGGCGGCCCGGTTGGTGAAGGTGACGGCGAGCACACTGGCCGGCATGAGCTGCCCGGACCGGACGCCGTAGGCGATGCGGTGGGTGATCGCCCGGGTCTTGCCGGTACCGGCTCCGGCCAGCACGCACACCGGTCCGCGCAGGGTCGTCGCGACCTGGCGCTGCTCCGGGTCGAGGCCCAGGAGCACCGCGTCGGCCGAGTCCGAGTCGGCGGGGAAGGGGGAGGAGTGCGTTGCTGCTGTCACTCCGCCATGCTGCCAGGTCGGGTGAGCCGGGCGGGAAATCCGTCCACAGGGGGTGCGGATTCGTCGTATCGGTCACACCGGCGGTGCGGACGGGCACGTACGGGAATGGCCGTGCGGTCCCGTACGTTCGTGTACTCGGACCACCGAGCCTTCACGAAGGAGAGCGCACCATGCAGGACACGGGCACCGTGACGATGTACAGCACGACCTGGTGCGGCTACTGCCGTCGGCTGAAGACCCAGCTGGACCGGGAAGGCATCGCGTACAACGAGATCAACATCGAGCTCGACCCGGAGTCCGCCGCGTTCGTCGAGAAGGCCAACGGCGGGAACCAGACGGTGCCCACCGTGCTCGTGAAGTCCGCCGCCGGCAACGAGTCCGTCATGACGAACCCGAGCCTGGCCCAGGTCAAGCAGGCCCTCGCCGTCTGAGCGGGCTCCCCGCCGTCCGCAGCAGGCCCCCGCCGTCCCCGGCGGGGGCCTGCTGCTCGTGACGGACGTCACGCGGGGAACGGGGCTACGCCGCGGCCCTGGGCAGCGGTTCGCCGTACCAGAGCTCGACCAGCCGGGCCGCGATGGAGATCCCGGACGGGGGCAGCACCTCGCCCGACTCGAACGCCGCGCGCAGCTCGTCGCGGGAGAACCAGCGGGCCTCCTGGATCTCCTCGCCGTCCACGGTGATCTCGGAGCTGGTCGCGCGGGCGTTGAAGCCCAGCATCAGGCTGTACGGGAACGGCCACGGCTGGCTGGCCACGTACTCGACCCGCCCGACCCGGACGCCCGCTTCCTCCCACACCTCGCGGACCACGGACTGCTCGATCGACTCGCCTGGCTCGACGAAGCCGGCGAGGGTCGAGAAGCGGCCCTCCGGCCAGTGCACCTGGCGGCCCAGCAGCGCCCGGTCGTGCTCGTCGGTGACCAGCATGATCACGGCGGGGTCGGTGCGCGGGTAGTGCTCGGCGCCGCAGCCCGGGCAGCGCCGGATGTGCCCCGCGGCCGCGACCACCGTGCGCTCTCCGCAGCGGGAGCAGAAGCGGTGCATCCGCTGCCAGTTCTCCAGGGCGACCGCGTTGACCATCAGGGCGGCGTCGCGGTCGTTCAGCAGCAGTCCGGCCTCGCGCAGTCCGGCCGGGCGGGCCGACTGGTCCATGCGGCCGGGCAGGGCGTCCTTCTGCAGCGCGAAGTACCGTACGCCGTCCTCGTCCGTGCCCAGGAAGTAGCGGTGGGTCTCGGTGACCGGGGCCTCGAAGGCCGGGGTCATCACGATGCCGGTGCCGCCGTCGGGGGTGTCGTCGATCAGCACCTGGCCGCCGGAGACGACGAAGACGCGGGTCGTCGGGTGGCTCCAGGCCGCGGCGAGCCAGGCCTCGTCGAGGCGGTGGTGCGCGGCACGGTCGATCCCGCTCGGCGCGGTGAGCGAGAGAGGTCGCTCGGTATGGGTGCTCACTGGTACTTCCAACTCCCCCGGTGGTGGGACAGGCAGGCTCGGTACGACAGGTGTGTGCGCCGGTCAGGCGGGTGTGCGGGGCGTGCGGTGGCCGCGGAGGCCGTCGGCCAGGTCCCCCCAGAGGTACGCGGCCGTCTCGACGCCCTTGAGCAGCAGGTCCAGCTCGACCTTCTCGTTCGGCGCGTGCCAGCCGTCGGACGGCACCGAGATGCCGAGGAAGAGGACGGGCGCGCCGAGGACGTCCTGGAGGTCGGCCGCGGGTCCGGAGCCGCCCTCGCGGGTGAAGCGGATCTTCTGGCCGAAGGCGCGGCCCATGGCCCGTACGACGGACTGCAGGGCCGGGTGGTCCAGCGGCGTCAGACACGGGCGGGTCGGTGCGCCGAAGGTGATGGAGTGGCGGATTCCGTCGGGGATCCGGGCCGCGACCCACTCCTCGACGGCCGCCTCGACCTCGTACGGGTCCTGCCCGGACACCAGGCGGAACGACAGCTTCACGTGGGCGGAGGAGGGCACGATGGTCTTCCCGCCGGGGCCCTGGTAGCCGCCGCCGATGCCGTTGACCTCGGCCGTCGGGCGGGCCCAGACGCGCTCCAGGGTGGAGTACCCGGCCTCGCCGGCGGCGGCGTGGGACTTGGCCGTGCGCAGCCACTCGGACTCGTCGAAGGGCAGCTCCGCGATGAGCGCGCGCTCCGCGTCGGTGAGCTCGGCGATGCCGTCGTAGAAGCCGGGGACGGTGACGCGCCCGTCGTCGTCGTGCAGGGCGGCGACCAGGCGGGCGGCGGCGGTGGCCGGGTTGGGCACGGCCCCGCCGAACGCGCCGGAGTGGATGTCCTGGTCGGGACCGTGCAGGTCGATCTCGCAGTCGGCGACGCCGCGCATGCCGGTACAGACGGTGGGGGTGGTCTCGGACCACATGCCGGTGTCGGAGACGATCACGACGTCGGCGGCGAGTTCGGCGGCGCGGGTCTCGACGAGCTCGCGGAAGTGCGCGGAGCCGGACTCCTCCTCGCCCTCGACGATCAGCTTGAGGTTGACGGCGGGGGCGGCGGCGCCGGTGGCCGCCAGGTGCGCCCGGACACCCAGGGTGTGGAAGAACACCTGGCCCTTGTCGTCGGCGGCGCCGCGCGCGTACATGCGGCCGTCGCGGACGACCGGCTCGAACGGGTCGGTGTGCCAGCCGTCGGCGAGCGCGGCGGGCTGTACGTCGTGGTGGCCGTAGACCAGGACGGTCGGTGCGTCCGGGTCCTCGCTGGGCCAGTACGCGTGGACGGCCGGGGCGCCGGCGGTCTCCCAGACCTCGGCGACCGGGAAGCCGGTCTCCTTGAGCTTCGCCGCGAGCCATTCGGCGCTGCGGCGTACGTCGTCCGCGTGCTCGGGCTGGGCCGAGACGGAGGGGATGCGCAGCCACTCGGCCAGGTCGTCGAGGAACGCGGCGCGGTGGGTGTCGATGTACGTGCGGACGACGCTGTCCGGCTGGGTGTCGCTCATGCCCCGAGCCTAGCCGTCCGCCAGGTGGTCACCGCCGGGGCCCGATTCGCCTTGGAGGATCCGCTCAAGACGGGCCCTGCCGGGGAGGTTGCGCGGGCGGATCACACGGCCGCTGCGGACGTGGAGGAAGGCCGCGGCGACCCGGTCGAGCGGGGTGTTCGTGGCCTCGGCCCAGGCAAGGCGGTAGACGGCGAGCTGGAGCGGATCGGCCTCGGTGGTCCGGCCGGTCTTCCAGTCGACGATCTCGTAGGCGACGTCGCCGTTGTCGTCGGTGGTCCGGTAGACGGCGTCGATCCGGCCCCGGATGACGCGGCCGGCGAGGGTGAGCTGGACCGGGGCCTCCATGCGGTGGGGCGGGCGGTCCGCGTACGGGCTGCGTTCGAAGGCGGCCTTGAGGGCTTCGAGGTCGGCCTCGTCGGCGATGTCCTGGCCGGAGCCATAGCCGTAACCGGTGGCACCGGGGAGGTCGGCGACGGGGTCGAGGACGTCGAGGAAGGGCAGCGGGAGTTCGTCGAAGCGGGACTCGACCCAGGCGTGGAAGCGGGTGCCCTGGCGGGCCGCGGGCTGCGGGGGCTTGGGCATGGGGCGGGCGAGGTCGCGTACGAAGCCCTGCTCGTCGGCGGCGAGCCGGAGCAGCTGGCTGGCCGAGAGGGCGGGGGGCAGCTCCACGTCGCGGACGGCCGCGCGGGCACGGCGGAGCTCGCCCTCCAGGGCGTCGAGGTCCCGGTCCCAGGAGGTGATGGCGCGCGCCTCCTCGGGCGTGAGCCGCTCGCCTCCGGCGGGGTCTGCAGTCCGGACCTCGCCGCCCCGCGCGCCACGCGCCGCCGCGGGCTCGGCGGCCCAGGCCTCGTCGGCCCACCCGTCCC
Source organism: Streptomyces erythrochromogenes (assembly GCF_040684695.1). Classification (GTDB taxonomy): domain Bacteria; phylum Actinomycetota; class Actinomycetes; order Streptomycetales; family Streptomycetaceae; genus Streptomyces; species Streptomyces erythrochromogenes_C. The sequence goes on along the minus strand of NZ_JBFBGM010000004.1, from coordinate 195,670 downwards.
CGGGGGCCGGGGTGCCGGCGCCGGAGCGCGGCTCGGCCGCGGGGTCGGCGGCCCAGGCCTCGTCGGCCCACGCGTTTCCGGGGGCCGGGGTGCCGGCGGCGGAGTGCGGCTCCGCCGCCGGGGCGGTGGGCCGCGCGTCGCGCGGGTGGGGCACGGCCCGGCCGGGGGCGGCGGTCGGGGTGGCGTCGCCCCAGAGGTCGTCGGTGTCCCAGTCGTCGACAGGATCGCTCGCGGCCGTGACCGCCGGTGGCTGCTCCCCGGGCCGGGCCGCGCCGGGGGCGGCCGCGCGGGGCACGGCAGCGTCGGGAGCGGCCGCGCGGGGCACGGCAGCGTCGGGAGCGGCCGCGCCGGGCGTGGCGGCGGCGGGCGTGGCGGCGGCGCCCTGCGGACGCAGGGCGGCAGGGGTCGGGTCCGCTCCGGCGGGCGGCTGCGTCGGGCGCGGGAGGACGGGCGGGTCGTCCCGCAGGGGGGCGGGGCCGGGGGGCCAGGGGTCGTCCGGGTCCGGGGGCCAGGGCTCGTCGTCGTAGGCGGGGTCCTCGCAGTCCGGGGGCCAGAGGTAGGCGTCGTCCGGTTCCGGCGGGGGCGGGGCCGCCAGGTAGGACTCGACCAGGGCGGCCGCCGCGCGGCGCAGGGCGAGGGAGTTCGGGTCGAGCGGGAGCGGCCAGGAGTGCTCGGCCGCGGACTCGCCCGCGAGGGCCGGGTTCTCCGCGTCCGGCTCGGGCTCGTCCGCCCAGGCCTCGATCTCGCCGAAGCCGGCCGCGCAGTGCCCGTACAGCGCGGTGAGGAACTCCGACGGGCCGCGGCGCTTCTTCTGGGTCGGGCCCCACCAGTGGCCCGAGGCCAGCAGCAGGGACCGGGGCCGGGTGAAGGTCACGTAGCCGAGGCGCAGCTCCTCCACCGACTTGTGGTGCTTGAGGGCGGCCTTGAAGGACTTCAGGCCGGCCGAGGTCCAGTCCGGGTCCGCGGGCAGGGTGGGGGCGTCGCCGCGCAGCGCGTACGGGAGGACCTTGGCGTAGGAGGTCCAGGCCTCCGGGGCCTTCTCCTTCGGGAAGGAGCCCGCGCACAGGTCGGGGACGACCACCACGTCCCATTCCAGGCCCTTGGACTTGTGGGCGGTGAGCACCTTCACGGTGTTCTCGCCGCCCGGCAGGGCGTGGTCGAGGCCCTTCTCGTACTGGGCGGCCGTGCGCAGGAACGCCAGGAAGGCCAGCAGGGTGGCCTCGCCGTCGAGCGCGGCGAACCCGGCCGCGACGTCCATGAAGTTCGACAGGGTCTCGCGCCGGCGGGCCGCCAGCGCGTGCGGGGAGGCGGACAGTTCCACTTCGAGGCCGGTGGCGGACAGCACCCGGTGCAGGACGTCCATCAGCGGGTCGGCGAGGGACCGGCGCAGGTCGCGGAGCTCCTGCGCGAGGTGCGCGAAGCGGACCCGGGCCTCCGCCGAGAAGGGCAGTTCGTCCGGGGTCTGGCCGGCGCCGTCGAGGAAGGTCTCCAGGGCGTCGGCCAGGGAGACGATCTCGGCCGGGTCCACGCCCTCCACGGCCGCCGCCAGCCGTTCGTCGGGGTCGGCCCCGGCCGGCGTACGGCCCACCAGGAGCCGCGCCCGGCGGCCCAGCAGGGCCAGGTCGCGCGCGCCGATCCGCCAGCGCGGGCCGATGAGGAGCCGGACGAGGGAGGCGTTGGCGCCCGGGTCCTGGAGGACCTCGCAGACGGCCACGAGGTCGGCGACCTCGGGCAGGTGCAGCAGCCCGGACAGGCCGACGACCTCCACCGGCACGTCCCGGTCGACGAGGACGGCCTGGATCTGCGCGAAGTCACCGGCGGACCGGCACAGCACGGCGATCTCGCGCGGCTCGGTGCCCGTGCGCACGAGGTGCGCGACGGAGTCGGCGAGCCACTCCAGCTCCTGGGCGTGGGTCTCCAGCAGGGCGCAGCGGACCTGCCCGACGTGCTCGGCCCCGGGCGCGGGGCGCAGGGCCTCCACTCCCTCGTGCATGGCGCGCAGCGGGGCGGCGAGCCCGTTGGCGAGGTCCAGGAGGCGGCCGCCGCTGCGCCGGTTCTCGCTGAGGGAGAGCCGGGTGGCGGGGGTGCCGTCGGCGTGCGGGAAGTGCTCCGGGAAGTCGTCGAGGTTGGCCACGGAGGCCCCGCGCCAGCCGTAGATCGCCTGGCAGGGGTCGCCCACGGCGGTGACGGCGTGGCCCGAGCCCGCGCCGAACAGTCCGGACAGCAGCAGGCGCTGCGCGACCGAGGTGTCCTGGTACTCGTCGAGCAGGACCACCCGGAATTCCTCGCGCAGCAGCGCGCCGACCTCGGGCCGGGTGGTGGCGAGCTGCGCGGAGAGGGCTATCTGGTCGCTGAAGTCGAAGAGGTCGCGCGAGCGCTTGGCGGCTCGGTAGCGGCCGACGAGTTCCAGCAGTTCGAGGCGGCCGCGCACGGCTTCGGGGACCTTGCGCAGGTCCTCGTTGGTGAGCCGGGTGCCGGCGAGCACGTCCAGCAGCGCGGTGTCGTACCTGCGCAGGTGCTCGGGGTCGACCAGGTGCTCGGAGAGTTCCGCGTCGAGGGCGAGGAGGTCTCCGACGAGGTCGGGGACGGACTTGGTGAGCGAGGGGTAGGGGCCGGGGGCGTCGCGCAGCACCTTCGCGGCGAGCTGGAAGCGGGTGGCGTCGGCGAGGAGGCGGGAGCTCGGCTCCAGGCCGATGCGCAGGCCGTGGTCCTTGAGGAGCTGGCCGGCGAAGGCGTGGTAGGTGGAGATGCGCGGCTCCCCGCCGGCCGCCGCGGCGTCGGCCGGGGAGGGGTCCGGGTCGGTGATGCCGGCCCGCGCCAGGGCGGTGCGCACGCGCTCGGACAGCTCGCCGGCGGCCTTGTTGGTGAAGGTGAGGCCGAGGACCTGCTCGGGCGCGACCTGGCCGGTGCCGACGAGCCAGACCACGCGGGCGGCCATGACGGTGGTCTTGCCGGATCCGGCGCCGGCGACGACGACCTGCGGGGCGGGCGGGGCGGTGACGCAGGCCATCTGTTCGGGCGTGAAAGGGATCCCGAGGAGCTCTTTGAGCTGCTCGGGATCGCTCAGTACGGACGCACGCGCGGGCACGTAAAAAGGCTAGCCGCCTCCACCGACAGCCCCGACCGCCGAGCCCGCCGGACCGCCGGGGCCCGGTGACCGCCGAGGCCCCCGAGGCCGCCGGGACCCCCGGAGCGCCGGGCCCGCGCGCCGGTTCATTCGACGGTCTGGCGGCCCTCCGGGCGGGCGCTGCACGAGCTGCGGAAGGAGCAGTGGTCGCAGTGGCGGCCCGCGGCGGGGGCGAAGCGCTCGTCCAGGACCCGGCCGGCGGCGTTGGCGAGCAGGTCGCCGACCCACTCGCCGTCGAGCGGCTGCTGGGCCTGGACCTTGGGGACCGCTTCACCGCCGTCGCGCTGCGCCGCGCCCTGGCGGAGCTGGACGAGCTCGGCGCCGCCGGGTGCGGGGCGCACGCCGTCGAAGACCTCGTCGACGGCGCCCTCGCGGACGGCGAGCTGGTAGACGGCGAGCTGGGGGTGGCGGGCGACCTCGTCCTTGGTGGGCGCGGACTTGCCGGTCTTGAAGTCGACGACGTACGCGCGGCCCTGCGGGTCCGCCTCGACGCGGTCCATGGAGCCGCGGACGCGGACGGCGACGTCGCCGGCTTCGAGGGTGACGTCGAACTCGTGCTCCGTGGCGACGGCCGCCCGGCCGCCGCGGTCGGTGGTGTGCCAGCGCAGGAAGCGTTCCAGGGCGGCGCGGGCGTTCTCCTTCTCCTGGGCCGACTTCCAGGGTGCGTCGAAGGCGAGCGCGTCCCACACCGTGTCGAGGCGTTCCATGAGGACGGCCAGGTCGGCGGGGGTGCGGCCGGAGGCGACCTCGTCGGCGAGGACGTGGACGACGTTGCCGAAGCCCTGGGCGGCGGTGGACGGGGCGTCGGCCTTGACCTCGCGGCCGAGGAACCACTGCAGGGAGCAGGTGTTGGCGAGCTGGTCCAGGGCGCTGCCGGAGAGGGCGACGGGCCGGTCCCGGTCGCGGAGCGGGACGCTGCTGCGGGTGGGCTCGTACAGGCCCCACCAGCGCTGCGGGTGCGCGGCGGGGACCAGGGGGCGGTCCTCGTCGTCGGTGAGCGCGGCGAGGCGGGCGAGCCGGCGGGCGGCGGCGTCGCGCAGGGCGGGCGAGGCGTCCGGGTCGACGGTGGTGGCGCGCAGTTCGGCGACGAGCGCCGGGACGGCGAGGGGGCGTCGGGGCCGGCCGGTGACGTCCTTCGGGGTGACGCCGAGCTCGGTCAGGAGGCGGGAGGGCTGGTCGCCGTCCTCGGCGGGGGCCTTGACGGCGGTGACGACGAGGCGGTCGCGGGCGCGGGTGGCGGCGACGTAGAAGAGGCGCCGTTCCTCGGCGAGGAGGGCTCCGGGGGTGAGGGGCTCGGCGAGGCCGTCGCGGCCGATGCGGTCGGCCTCCAGGAGGGAGCCGCGGCGGCGGAGGTCGGGCCAGAGGCCCTCCTGGACGCCCGCGACGACCACGAGGGACCACTCCAGGCCCTTGGAACGGTGGGCGGTCATCAGCCGGACCGCGTCGGGGCGGCTGGTGCGGGCCGTCAACGTGTCGGCGGCGATGTCCTCCGCCTCCAGTTGTTCGAGGAAGTTGAGCGCACCGCTGCCGCCGGTGCGCTCCTCGGCGCGGGCGGCGGTGTCGAAGAGGGCGCAGACGGCGTCGAGGTCGCGGTCGGCGTTGCGGCCGGCGGAGCCGCCGCGGCGGGCCTGGCGTTCCAGCCGGTCGGGCCAGGGCGTGCCGTCCCAGAGGATCCACAGGGCCTCTTCGGCGGTGCCGCCGCCCTGGAGGAGCTCGCGGGCCTTGCGCAGGAGCAGGCCGAGGCGCTGCGCGCCGCGGGCGTACGCCGGGTCGTGCGCGGTGAGGCGTTCGGGCTCGGCGAGGGCGCGGGCGAGCAGGACGTCGGAGGGCGCGGGCACCTTGACGCCCGCGGCGCGCTCCTCGTCGCGCAGGGCGCGGCCCAGCCGCCGCAGATCGGCGGCGTCCATCCCGCCGAGCGGCGAGGCGAGCAGCGTGAGCGCCGCCTCGACGCCTCCGTCGGGGTCGGCGGACTCTCCGGGACCCTCCCCGGATCCCGTTCCGAAGTCTGCGGCACCCCCGGGCCGCCCGCCCGTGCCCGCGTCGCCTTCGCCGGGGTACTCCCCCGACCCGTCGGCCGCAGGCGCTACGAGGCCCGCTGCCGGGGCCGTGTCCGCGTGGCGCGGCTCCGCACCGGGCCCGTCCTCGTCAACGGCCTCGGCGGCCGGTGCCGGGACGGCAGCGCCGGCCCGCTCACCGGGCCCGCCCGGGGCGGGCGAGCCGTCCGGTCCGGCGGCGAGGTCCGGGTCCGGCTGCGGCTGCGGCTGGGGGCCGGGGTTGCCCGGGAGGGTGGCGGCGGGGGTGGCCGTGAGGCGCAGGGCCGTCAGGAGGGGGGCCACCGCCGGCTCGTGGCGCAGCGGGGTGTCCGTGCCGTCCGTCTCGACCGGGACTCCCGCCGCGATCAGGGCGCGGCGCATCGCCGGGAGGGTGCGGCCGCCCGCGCGGACCAGGACGGCCATGTCCTGCCAGGGCACGCCGTCCTCCAGGTGGGCCCGGCGCAGGACGTCGGCGATGTTGTCCAGCTCGGCGCCGGCCGTCGGGTACGTGAAGACCTCCACCCGGCCGCCCTCGCGGGTGGCGCGCAGGGCGCGGTGCGCGCGGACCGCGGCCGCGGGCAGGCGGGGCAGCGGCATGCGGGTGGTCAGGAGGCGGGTCGCCTCCAGGAGGGCCGCGCCGGAGCGGCGGCCCACCGTCAGGGCCCTGACCTCCGCGCCCGGGAAGGCGGACTCGAAGTCCAGCACGTTGTTGATGTCGGCGCCACGGAAGGCGTAGATCGACTGGTCCGGGTCGCCGAAGGCGACCAGCGTGCCGCCGCGCCCGGTCAGGGCCCGCAGCAGCCGCAGCTGCGAGGCGTCCGTGTCCTGGTACTCGTCCACGAAGACGACGTCGTAGTCCGAGGCCAGGGACGGCGTCCGCTCGGCGAGGAGGACCGCGCGGTGCAGGAGCTCCGCGTAGTCCAGCGTGCCCTGGATGTCCAGGACGTCGAGGTACTCGGAGAGGAAGGCCGCCGCCGCCTTCCAGTCGGGGCGGCCGATGCGGTCGGCGAAGTCGGCGAGGGCCGTCGGGCCGAGGCCCAGCTCGCGGGCGCGGGCGAGGACGGCCCGGACCTCGTCGGCGAAACCACGGGTGGTCAGCGCGGCCCGCAGGTCGTCCGGCCAGCGGATCGAGCGGATCCGGCGCTGGCCCTCCAGCAGGGTGCGGACCATCACGTCCTGCTCGGGTCCGGAGAGCAGCCGCAGCGGGTCGGCGAAGAGGTCGGTGTCCTGGTGGGCGCGGACCAGGCCGTAGCAGAAGGAGTGGAAGGTGGTGGCCTGCGGGGCGCGCGCGCCGCCGAGCCGCAGGGCCGCCCGGTCGCGCAGTTCGACCGCCGCCTTGCGGCTGAAGGTCAGGATCAGGATCCGGGAGGGGTCCGTACCCGCTTCCACGCGGGCGGCGACGGCCTCGACCAGCGTCGTCGTCTTCCCGGTGCCGGGGCCCGCCAGGACCAGCAGTGGTCCGCCCGGGTGGTCAACCACCGCCCGCTGCGCTGCGTCCAGCACAGGGGGATCCACCCGTTCCGGCCCGGTGCGCACGAGGCGGTACGCGTCGGGGGTCCGCGTACGCCGCCGTTCGGAGCGGTCCGAGGAAGAGGTGATCACGTGAGGTGCCGGTCCTGGTGGGTCTGCGGGGTGTGGCGGTGCTGCCGTGACGGCTCGCGCGGAAGCCGAAGAGGCAACGCTACGGCAACCGGCGCGTACCGCGCAGTCTCCCGGGGTACCCCGGACGGGCGTTCGCGCGGTCGCCCGATCGCCCGCCCCGGCGCCGCATGGCCGAAGCTGTCATGTGTGAGCCTCGTCGCGTCAGCCGTCCCGTCCGGGGGCCTCTCCGGAGTCCCGTCCGGGGTCCTGTCCCGGGGATCCGTCCCAGCGGGCCCGGCGCATGTCCAGCCGGGGATCGCCGCCCGCTGTCAGGCGCAGCGGCGTGGCCTCCGTCCGGTAGTGCTCCAGGGCGCGCGCCTCGTGGCCGGGCAGCGGCAGGCCGTCCGAGCGCACCACGCGCCACCAGGGCACGGCTCCCCCGTACAGTGCCATGACACGCCCGACCTGGCGCGGTCCTCCCTCGTCGAGCCATTCGGCGACGTCCCCGTATGTCATCACCCGGCCGGGCGGAATACGCTCGACAGCCTCCAGTACGCGCTCCGCGTAGGCGGGCAGCTCCTCACTCATTCAGCACATGGTGCAGTACGCCGGCCACCCGCCGGTGGAAGTTGTGGTTCCGGACCGGCGCGCACCCTGATGCCCCGGCGGCCCCTCGGTCCGTGCCACCATCTTCCGGGCGGTGACTGGTGATACGTGATCAAGAAGAGACGGATGTGACGACGAAGGAGCAGGGTGTGAGCCCTCCGGAAGGCGCGGCGGGGGACGATGACGCGCGCCCCGACGGCGGCCCCGCCTCCCGCCCGCAGAACCGCCCCGAGGACCTCTCACCGGGCCTGCCGGCCGGCCGTGCCCCCGGCGCCGACGACACGGACCGCAACGGCAACGGCAACGGCAACGGCAACGGCGAGAACGAGGCCGAAGCGGACGCGGAGGCCCCGCACGGCCACGCCCCGACCGACGCCGACCGGGTCGAGGTCGACGAACCGCTGCTCGCCGCCCGTGTGCACCGGCCCTCCGACCTGGTCCGCCTCCTCGTCGGCATCCTCGGCATCGCCGTCCTGCTCGGCATCGCCGCCTTCGCCCACGGCACCACCGTCGGCCTGGAGGAGGACATCAGCAAGGGCACCGGCCAGGCGCCGGACCTGCTGATCAAGGTCGCGGCGCTGGTGTCCAGCATCGCGGTGCTGCTGCTCCCCGTCGCCTTCGCGATCGAGCGGCTGATCAAACGCGACGGGCTGCGCATCGCCGACGGCGTGCTCGCGGCCGTCCTCGCGCACGGCGTCACCCTGGCCACCGACCTGTGGGTCTCCCAGGCCGCCCCCGACACCATCCAGGACGCCCTCACCCGCCCGGCGGGCGGCGGGGCCCTCACCGATCCCGTGCACGGCTACCTCGCGCCCGTGATCGCGTACATGACCGCGGTGGGCATGACCCGCAGGCCCCACTGGCGCGTCGCGCTGTGGGTGGTCCTGCTGCTCAACGCCTTCACCATGCTGGTCAACGGCTACACCACCCCCTTCTCGATCATCCTCACCGTGCTGATCGGCTGGAGCGTGGCCTACGGCACCCTCTACGCCGTCGGCTCCCCCAACGTGCGCCCCACCGGGCAGAACCTCCTCGCCGGCCTGCGCCGCGTCGGCTTCCAGCCGGTCAGCGCGATGCGCGCCGAGGGGCCCGAGGGCCCCGATGCGTCCGAGACCGGCGACCGCGGCCGTCGCTACCACGTCACCCTGGAGGACGGTCCGCCGCTCGACGTCACCGTCGTCGACCGGGAGCAGCAGGCCCAGGGCTTCTTCTACCGGGTCTGGCGCCGGCTCACCCTGCGCGGCATCACCACCCGCCGCAGCCTTCAGTCGCTGCGCCAAGCCCTGGAACAGGAGGCGCTCCTCGCGTACGCGGCCATCGCGGCCGGGGCGAACGCGCCGAAGCTGATCGCCACGTCCGAGCTGGGTCCGGACGCCGTGATGCTCGTCTACGAGCACCTGGGCGGCCGGACCCTGGACTCCCTCCCCGACGAGGAGATCACCGACGACCTGACCCGCAACGCCTGGGAGCAGGTGCGTGCGCTGCAGTCGCGGCGGATCGCGCACCGCAGGCTGACCGGGGACGCGCTGGTGGTGGATCGTTCCGGCAACGTCATCCTCACCGACCTGCGGGGCGGCGAGATCGCGGCCGGCGACCTGGTGCTCCGGATGGACGTCGCGCAGCTGCTGGCCACCCTCGGCCTGCGGGTCGGCGCGGAGCGCTCGGTGGCCTCGGCGGTGTCGGTGCTCGGCCCGGACATCGTGGCGGACTGCCTGCCGCTGCTCCAGCCGATCGCGCTGAGCCGTTCCACGCGGGCCACGCTGCGCAAGCTGGCGCGGGAGCGGGCGGAGCGCGAGCGGGAGGCCGTACTGGAGTCCTCGCGGGCGGCGAAGGCCGCGCGCGAGGCGGGATCCGCAGGCGCCCCGACCTCGGCCGCCGCGGAACGCAAGGCCGAGAAGCGGGCCCTGGACGACGCGCTGGACGAGGCCCGCGAGGAGGATCTGCTGAGCCAGATCCGCCAACAGGTGCTGCTGATCCGCCCGCAGGCGCCGGTGGAGCCGGCCCGGCTGGAGCGGATCCGGCCGCGCACCCTGGTGTCGTTCATCGCGGGCGCGTTCGGTGCGTACTTCCTGCTCACCCAGCTGGCGCACGTCCCCCTGGCCGAGACCGTCGCGGACGCGGAGTGGGGCTGGGTGGGTGCGGCGCTGGCCTTCTCGGCGCTCAGCTACCTCGCGGCCGCCATGAGCCTGCTGGGCTTCGTACCCGAGCGGGTGTCGTTCGCGCGCACCGTGGTCGCCCAGGTGGCGGGGTCGTTCGTGAAGCTGGTGGCCCCGGCGGCGGTCGGCGGTGTCGCACTGAACACGCGCTTCCTGCAGCGGGCGGGGATCCGGCCGGGGCTCGCGGTGGCGAGCGTCGGCGCCTCCCAGCTGTTCGGTCTGGCCAGCCACATCCTGCTGCTGCTCTCCTTCGGCTACCTGACCGGGACCGAGAAGACCCCGGAGATGACCCCGTCCCGGGCGGTCATCGCGGGGCTGCTGACGGTGGCGGTCCTGGTGCTGGTGGTGACGGCGGTCCCGTTCATGCGGAAGTTCGTGGTCACTCGGGTGCGGGCGCTGTTCGCGGGCGTGGTGCCGCGCATGCTGGACGTGCTCCAGCGCCCGAAGAAACTGGTGACGGGCATCGGCGGGATGCTGCTGCTGACGGGCTGCTTCGTGATGTGCCTGGACGCGTCGATCCGGGCGTTCGGGGGCGGCGAGGCCATCAGCTACGCGAGCATCGCCGTGGTGTTCCTCGCGGGCAACGCGCTCGGCTCGGCCGCGCCGACGCCGGGCGGCATGGGCGCGGTGGAGGCCACCCTGACGCTGGGACTGGTGGCGGCGGGGCTGGAGAAGGAGGTCGCGATCTCCGCGGTGCTGCTGTTCCGCCTGATGACGTTCTGGCTGCCGGTGCTGCCGGGGTGGATCTCGTTCAACTTCCTGACCCGCAAGGAAGCGATCTAGCCTCCGGCTCGGTCTGCGGATGTGCCGGGCCCGCCCGCGCCTTCCCGTTCCGCTCCGCGGGGGTGACCGTACCCGCACGGCGCTCCGCGCCCGCGCCTCAAACGCCGGCGGGGCTGGGGGTGGTGGCTGCCGGGCGGCGCGGCGGCAAACGCGGACCTTCCCCGGCCTACCCGAACGGGTCAGCGCGCGGGCGGGGGCGGGCGGGGGCGCGCAGGATGGTGACATGCCCAAATACCTCCTGCGGGTCGCCGTCGCCGTCGCTCTCGTGGCCGGAGCGGCCAGTACCAGTGGCTGTTCCGACAGCGGGGAGGAGAAGACGCCCAAGGCCGGCGGCACCGAGGGGGCGCCACCCCTGAAGTGGGGGGACTGCGAGGCTCCGACCACCGCCGAGGGGGGCGGGCAGGCACCGCCCAAGGACTGGCAGTGCGCCACGCTCCACGTGCCGCTCGACTACGCGGACCCCGAAGGAGAAACGATTCCTCTCGCCCTGATCCGGGCGAAGGCGAGGAACCAGAAGGAGCGCCTCGGCTCGCTCGTGTTCAACTTCGGCGGACCCGGCGGGTCCGGGATCACCACGCTGCCCGGCGCCGCCAAGGAGTACGAGGCCCTGCGCGAGCGCTACGACCTCGTGAGCTTTGACCCGCGCGGGGTGGGCCGCAGCGCCCCCGTCCTGTGCCTGGACGACAAGCAGCTCGACGCGTACTACGCCTCGAACTCCTCCCCCGACACCCCGGCGGCGGTGAAGGAGTACCTCGACAACACCCGCAAGTACCAGCAGGCCTGCGAGGCGAACTCCGGGAAGGTGCTCCCGTACGTCGGCACCGAGAACGCCGCCCGCGACCTCGACCGGATCCGCCAGGCCCTCGGCGACGAGAAGCTCAACTACTTCGGGATCTCCTACGGGACCGAGCTCGGCGGGGTCTACGCCCACCTCTTCCCGGACAAGGTCGGCCGCGCCGTCTTCGACGCCGTCGTCGACCCGACGGCGACCTCCGAGGAGGGGGCGCTCGGCCAGGCCAAGGGCTTCCAGCTGGCCCTCGGCAACTTCGCGCAGGACTGCGTGGACCGGGGCGACGAGTGCCGGCTCCAGGGAAGCACCGCCAAGGAGATCGAGGACAACATCATCAAGCTGCAGAAGCAGCTGGCGGCCAAGCCCATCCCGGGGATCGGCGACCGGATGCTGACCGAGTCCTCGGCCACCAACGGCATCGCCCAGGCCCTCTACTCCCAGGAGCTCTGGCCGCTCCTGGAACAGGGGCTGGACGAGGCGGAGGGCGGCCAGGGGCAGCTGCTGATGGCCCTGTCCGACGCGCTCAACGGCCGTGACCAGAACGGCAACTACAGCAACATCGGCGCCGCCAACACCGCGATCAACTGCGTCGACTCCAAGGACCGCTACACCCTGGAGCAGACGAAGGCGAAGCTGCCCGCCTTCCGAGCCGCCTCCCCGGTCTTCGGGGACTTCCTCGGCTGGGCCATGATGAGCTGCACCGGCTGGCCGGTCCCCGGGACCGCGTCGACCCCGGACGTCTCCGCCCCCGGAGCCGACCCGATCCTGGTGATCGGCAACACGGGCGACCCGGCCACCCCGTACGAGGGCGCCCGCAAGATGGTCGAGCGGCTGGGCCCCGGCGTCGGCGTGGAGCTCACGTACAAGGGCGAGGGGCACGGGGCGTACAACAGCGGCGACCCGTGCGTGCAGGGCGCCGTGAACTCCTACCTGCTGGACGGGAAGGTGCCGCCCGCGAACACGGTCTGCACCCCGCCCCCGGACGCCTCGCAGTCCCCGGCGCAGCCGTCGGCCCCGGTGGAACCCCTGGGCGCCTGAGGCGGCACGAAGGGGCCGTACCCGCGCTCGTCGCGGGTACGGCCCCTCCGTGGACGGATCAGTAGACCGGCTTCTCGGGCTCGATCTGGTGGACCCAGCCGATGACGCCGCCGCCGACGTGCACCGCGTCGGCGAAGCCGGCGGACTTCAGGACCGCCAGGACTTCCGCACTGCGGACACCCGTCTTGCAGTGCAAGACGATGCGCTTGTCCTGCGGCAGGTCCTGGAGGGCGGTGCCCATCAGGAACTCGCCCTTGGGGATCAGCTTCGCACCGGGGATCGAGACGATCTCGTACTCGTTGACCTCGCGGACGTCGATGATCTCGATCGGCTCGTCGGCGTCGATCCACTCCTTGAGCTGCTTCGGAGTGATCGTGGAGCCGGCGGCCGCCTCCTGGGCCTCCTCCGACACGACGCCGCAGAAGGCCTCGTAGTCGATGAGCTCCTTGACGGTCGCGTTCGGGCCGCAGACCGCGCAGTCGGGGTCCTTGCGGACCTTGACCTGGCGGTACTGCATCTCCAGGGCGTCGTAGATCATCAGGCGGCCGACCAGCGGCTCGCCGACGCCCGTGAGGACCTTGATGGCCTCGGTGACCTGGATGGAGCCGATGGACGCGCAGAGCACGCCCAGCACGCCGCCCTCGGCGCAGCTCGGGACCATGCCCGGCGGCGGCGGCTCCGGGTAGAGGCAGCGGTAGCACGGGCCGTGCTCGGACCAGAAGACCGAGGCCTGGCCGTCGAAGCGGTAGATCGAACCCCACACGTACGGCTTGTTCAGCAGCACGCAGGCGTCGTTGACGAGGTAGCGCGTGGCGAAGTTGTCCGTGCCGTCGACGATGAGGTCGTACTGGCTGAAGATCTCCATCACGTTCTCGGCCTCGAGCCGCTCTTCGTGAAGGACCACGTTCACGTAGGGGTTGATGCCCAGCACGCTGTCGCGGGCGGACTCGGCCTTGGAGCGGCCGATGTCCGACTGGCTGTGGATGATCTGACGCTGCAGGTTCGACTCGTCGACCTCGTCGAACTCCACGATGCCCAGGGTGCCCACGCCGGCCGCGGCCAGGTACATGAGGGCGGGCGAGCCGAGGCCGCCCGCGCCCACGGCCAGCACCTTGGCGTTCTTCAGGCGCTTCTGGCCGTCCATCCCGACGTCCGGGATGATCAGGTGGCGGGAGTACCGACGGACCTCGTCAACGGTGAGCTCAGCAGCCGGCTCGACCAGGGGTGGCAGCGACACGGGGACTCCGTAGATGGTGACGACTTAACGGTGGTTCTCTCCGTAACACTGCCACGCCCGTCTTCATTCCAAGACACCTGTTCCGATACGTGAGACGATTTCGTCCCAGTACCCGGGCATCGAGGCCCAGGGGTCGCGGTCCCCGACCGCGCGGCGGTCGGTGAACCAGATCGTGCCGGCGCCCTGCCAGCGGGCGATCCTCATCGCCTCCTCCAGGTGTGTGCGCGGCACCCCGTGGACCAGGTGGCAGAACCGCTCCGGCGGATGGTCCGCCGTCCATTCCGCCACCTGCGACCAGCGGTAGTCGGCCCAGGCCCCGGAGAAGGTGACCAGTTGGTCGGCGGCCTCCGCGTAGCCCTCGTACGGGTGCGTGCCGTGCCCCAGGACGATCCGCAGGTCCTCGCCCAGGCCGCGCAGGCTGTCGACGACCCGGCGCACCGGTTCCAGGTCCGCCCGGTCGGCCGGGGTGTCCGCGAGGTAGAAGCCGCCGACGCCGTACCAGTCCCGGAAGCGGTGGGCGTCGGAGACCAGTTCTCCGAAGGAGCGCGCTCCGTCCCGCATCGCGAGATGGCCGAGGACCGTGCCGCCCGCGCGGTGCAGCTTCGCGGCCGCTTCGGTGCAGTGCGGATCGGGCCGGCCGCCGGGGCCGTCGGTCACGTTCAGCACGGCCCAGTGCAGCGGGGTGCCGGGGCGGGTCAGCTCGGCCCACTCGACCGGGGCGAGCAGCGGGTGCGCGTAGCCGGGGATGCCCAGTCCGAGGCGGCCCGCCCCGGTCGCGGCAGCGGCCAGGGCCCCGGGCGGAGTGGTCAGATGCGGCACGCCGCCTCCATCCAGATGTCCGCGAGGGACTCCTCCAGGTTGATCCGGGGCCGCCAGCCGAGCCGGTCGCGGGCGGTCCGGACGTCCGCCTGCTGCCAGGCGCCGCAGCCGTCGGGGTAGGGGTACGGCTGGGGGGCCGCGGCCGCCATCTGATCGGCGGTCACCTCGGACCGGGGGTTGCCGATGGAGGCGAGCCCGGCCGGGCGGCCGGGGTGTCCGTGCGCCTGCTGGGGTCCGCCGTGCGGCACGTCCAACTCGTGCAGGGCGCCTCCGTAGCCGGCGACCCGCGCCAGGACGGCGGCCGCGTCGCGCAGCCGGACGGCACGCCCGGTGCCGATGTTCACCACTCCCTGGGCGGCGGAGAGGGAGGCGGCGTGCACGGCCCGCGCCACGTCCCGTACGTCGACGAAGTCGCGCTGCACGCCCAGCCCGCTGAGCTTGAGCTCCCCGTCGCCGGACTGCATCGCACGGCGCATGGCCTCGGCGAGCCGGCCGAGCGGGGACCCGGCGGGGGTGCCCGGGCCGACGGGCGAGAAGATCCGCAGCACGACGGCGTCCAGCCCGGAGCCGAGCACCAGCTCGGTGGCGGCCAGTTTGCTGACGCCGTACGGTCCGCCGGGTCTCGGGACGGCGTCCTCGGCCGTGGAGGATCCGGGCTGGCTGGGCCCGTACTCGGCGGAGCAGCCGAGCTGTACGAGCCGGGCCCCGCAGCCGCTGCGGCGCAGGGACTCGCAGATCGTCGCGACGGCGACGGTGTTGTGCCGGGTGAGCTCGCGGGCCCCGCCCCGGGTGGCTCCGGCGCAGTTGATGACGACGCCCGGGTGGACGGCGTCGAGGAAGCGGGTGAGGGCTCCGGGGCTGCCGGTGGCGAGGTCGAAGCGGACGTCGGCGTCGTCGCCGCGGCCGAGCGCGGTGAGCTGGACGGCCGGGTCGGCGAGCAGCCGGTCGGCGACGTAGCGGCCGAGGTATCCGTTGGCTCCGATCAGCAGCACCCTCATCGCGTGACCCCTCGGTTGGTTGGCTGGCCGGTCATGTCTGTTTCTCCTTGCGGACGGGTGGACGGATGGGGCGGGGCACGGGCAGAGCGCCTCGGCGTCGGCTCCGAAGGGCTGTGGCGGTCCCGGGGGACGTCAGGGCCTCGCGTGCGCGGATGCGCGGGACAGGGCGAGGACGGCGTGGACGAGGAGGGCGGCCGCGGCGGCGGCGGCCGCCGCCGGGACCGGGATCAGGGCGAGGGCGAGTGCGGCGGCGACGGGTCCGCGGCGGGATCCGTGCCGCAGCAGCAGCCGGGTCAGGAAGAGCAGCAGGGCGAGCGGCACGGCCGCCTGGAGCGGCGTGCCGGCGAGCACGGCGGCCCCGGCGGCGGCCGCGGTGAAGCCCACGACGGCCGCGAACAGCAGCGGGCGGGCCCGGTCGGCGAAGTCCTCCAGGGCGCGGCTCCCGTCGAGGCGGGCCCGGGCCCCGGCCGCGAAGGCCGCGGAGAGCAGGTGCCCGGGGGCGACGGCGAGGGCGAGGCAGACCGCGAGGGCGGTGCCGTACCGGTACGCGGCCCAGCCGGCGACGGCGGCGGCGAGCAGGTGCGCGAGCCAGGGGAAGCGGCCGCGTGCGGCCCTCCCCGGCCACACCAGCGCGGCGGCGGTGGCGGCGACGGCGGCGGGCCCGGCCCACGCCTGGCCCGCGGCGGCCGCCGCGGCGGCGAGGGCCCCGGGCAGCAGCGCGCAGCCGAGGGCGCGGTGGGCGGACGGTCCGGCCGGGACCGGGGCGGGCGCGGCGGCGGGCGCCTCGCCGCGCGGGGAGCGCGCGTACAGCTCCTCGGCGAGGGAGAAGACGTCCCGGTGGCGGAAGCGGGCGGCGGTGCGGTCGGTGATGCCGTGGGCCTCCAGCCCGGCGGCGATCTCCAGGGGGTCCACGGCCCGCTCGCACAACTCGCGGTGCCGGTGCAGCAGCGCCTTGACGGGGTCCCCCGCGGCCCGGCGGTGCGCCCGTTCCGCCGCCGGCGGGGGTGGGGCCGCGGTGTCGGGGTCGACGGTGGTCATACGGCGGCCTCCGAGGTCGGGTCCGGTGCGGGCTTGGCCCAGGTCGGGCTGGTCCAGTGCCCGGGCACCCGCGCCTCCGGGGGCCGGGCGAAGGGGATGCCGCCGCCGTCGGTCCGCGCGGAGCCCTTGGCCAGCAGCCGCAGGTAGATCTCCTGGAAGGCGGCGACGTTCTGCTCGACGGTGAACAGCTCCAGGGCCCGTGCCCGGGCCGCGGCTCCCAGGCGCTGCGCCCGGTCGGCGTCCCCGAGCAGGGACAGGCAGGCTTCGGCGAGTGCCCGCGGGTTGCGCGGCGGGACGACGAGTCCGGTGCCGCCGATGACCTCGCGGACCGCGCCCACGTCGGTGGAGACGGTGGCGCGCCCGCAGAGCATCGCCTCGGCAAGGGTGAGCGGGAATCCCTCGATCACGGAGGACAGCACGACGACCCGTCCGGCGCCGTACGCCTCGGCCGCGGAGGGGGCCTCGGGTCCGCCGATCTCCTCGAAGGCGACGGGGTTCTCCCCGACGGTGACGCTGTCGGCGGCCTCGTCGGGGAACAACTGCGCGGCGAGGGCGCGGCAGTCGGCGAGGTAGCCGGGGTCCGCAGCCGTGGCGAAGATCCGCAGCCGGGCGCGCGGCTCGGCCCTGCGGACCTCGGCGAAGGCGTGCAGCAGGGCGATGAGGTCCTTGGCGGGCTCCACCCGGCCGACCCACACGAGCGTGTCGGGGTCACCGCGGTCGGCGGACTCCCCGACGGTGGCGAATCGGTCCGCCTCCATCCCCGGGTGGACGGTCCGCATCCGGTCGCGGGTGGCGCCGCACCGCTCCTGCCAGCGCCGGGCGTGGGCGTTGCCGGGGGTCAGGAAGTCGGCCCGGGCGTAGATCTCGGAGGCCAGCCGCAGGTGGAAGGCGGCGAGCAGGGCCCGTACGGCGGGGCGCGGCTCCTCTTCGCCCGGCCCGGCGCCGAGGTGGGACAGGTAGTGGGCGCGCAGCTGGACCCCGTACTCGGTGACCAGCAGCGGGACCCCGAAGAAGCGTTTGACCAGCAGACCGGGGAGCGCGGCCACCCCGCCCGCCGCCGCGTGGCAGACGTCGACCGCGCCGAGGCCCTCGCCCCGGGCGTCCTCCTCGTACCAGTCGAGGGACAGCGGCCGCAGCATGCACTCGAGTTCGTCCACGAACTCCAGCAGGTCGGCGACGTGCGCCGCCTGTACGGTGCGGCTCGCGCCCGGGGCCCGGCAGGCGGCCTCCAGCGCCCGCACCGCGGACTCGGAGCGCAGTGCGGCGTAGAGCCCGCCCTGTTCGCGGGCGAGGCCGGCGAGGCCGTACAGCCCGGCGGCGAAGGGGTCCGGCGCGCCGGCGCAGATCCCGTGGACCAGTTCCTTGAAGCAGTCGGCGAACCGCCGGCGCTCGCGCCGGGAGTAGGTCCGGCCGTCGTCGGCGGGGGCCCACAGGGGGGCCGTGCGGACGTGGGTGACGTGCTCGGGCAGCGGGACCCGGGAGCGTTCCTGGCCGGCGCTGCGGCTCAGTGCGTAGAGCTCGAACTCGTGCTGCGGGAGTCCGCGCACGAGCCGGTCGCACCACAGCCTGGCCTCGCCCGTCGCATACGGATAACCACCTTCCGTGAGCAGTCCGATCCGCACGAGTGGCACCCCCGATCTCCCGTCCAGGCGGTCGCCGTTCGGTCAGGCGACCCGCCGCGGGAGAACTCAAGCGGATATGCCGAAGGCGCGACGGACGGTTGTCCGTCGCGCCACCGGAAGGGGTGAAGAGTCGTAACTTTCCCGTACGGTTCGCGTTCGAGCACGCTAGAAGTACAGCCTCGGGCGGCCGGAACTAGGCTCCCGCCAGGGCCTCCTGACGCGACGTGCGGCGTTCGGACGCCACCCCGGGGTCGAGTCCCGGTACGGCGTCCAGCAGCCGGCGGGTGTAGGGGTGGGCCGGACGGTCGTACACCTCGTCCACCGGGCCCTCCTCGACGATCTCGCCGGCCCGCATGACGGCGACCCGGTCGCTGACCTGCCGGACCACGGCCAGGTCGTGCGCGATGAAGACCAGGGCGATGCCGGACTCCCGCTGGAGTTCGGCCAGCAGGGCGGTGACCTGGGCCTGCGTGGTGACGTCGAGGGCCGAGACGGGCTCGTCGCAGACGATCAGCCGGGGCCGGGGCGCCAGCGCCCGGGCGATGCCCACCCGCTGGCGCTGGCCGCCGCTGAACTCGTGCGGGTAGCGGTCGTAGTGGCCGGCCTCCAGCCCGACGCGCTCCAGCAGTCGCCCGACGCGGGCGCGCAGGACGGCCTCGTCGCGCTCCCCGGCCGCGCGCAGCGGGTCGGCGATGGACTCGCCGACGGAGCGGCGCGGGTTGAGGGAGGAGACCGGGTCCTGGAAGACCATCTGCACCCCGGCCGTGATCCCGGCGGCGGGGACGCCGTCGTGGCGGACCTGGCCGGAGTCGGGTTCGACCAGTCCGACGAGCATCCGCCCGAGCGTGCTCTTGCCGGAGCCGCTCTCGCCGACGATGCCGAGGGTCTCCCCCGCGCGCACGGCGAGGGACACCCCGGCGACGGCGGCGACCCGCCGCCCGCGCCGGCCGAACTCCTTCCGCAGCGCGACGGCTTCGACGACGGGTTCGCCGCCGGTCCCGTCCGGTGCAGGGTCCGCTGCGGGGCCCGGGGACCGGCGTGGCCCGTCCAGCCTCGGGACAGCCGCCAGCAGCGCACGCGTGTACGGCGCGGCGGGTGCGGCCAGTACGGAGGCCACCGGCCCGCGCTCCACGGCGGAGCCGTCCCGCATGACCAGCAGTTCGTCCACGCTCTCCGCGGCCACGCCCACGTCGTGGGTGACCAGCAGCAGGCCGAGGCCGCGTTCCTCGCGCAGCCCGTGCAGCAGGTCCAGGATCTGGGCCTGGACGGTGACGTCGAGCGCGGTGGTCGGCTCGTCGGCGATCAGCAGCCGCGGCTCGCAGGCCAGCGCCATCGCAATGAGGGCGCGCTGGCGCATGCCGCCGCTGAACTCGTGCGGCCGGGCGCGGGAGCGGCGTGCGGCGTCGGCGATGCCCACGCGGTCGAGCACCCGGACGGCCAGGGACCGGGCGGCCCGGCGGGAGGCGCCCGAGTGGATCCGGTGGACCTCGGCGATCTGGTCGCCGACGGCGAGGTAGGGGTCCAGGGAGCTCAGCGGGTCCTGGAAGACCATGGCGGCCGTCCCGCCGCGCAGGCGGCGCAGTGCGGCGGGCGAGGCCGCGGCCACGTCGGTGCCGCCGACCAGGACGGTGCCGGACAGCCGCGCGCCCGTGCCGCGGTGCAGGCCGAGCAGGGCGGCGGCCACGGTGGACTTGCCGCTGCCGGACTCGCCGACGATGCCCAGGGCGCGGCCCTCCGCCAGCGTGAAGGAGACTCCGTCGACGGCGCGTACGTACTGCTCGGCGCCGCCGACGGGGAATTCGACCGTGAGGCCGGTGACCTCCACCAGCGTCTGCGTCATGCGAGGGCCACCCTTCGGTCCGCGGCCGCGTACAGCAGGTCGGCGATCGCGCCCGCGACGACCACGGCCGTGCCGATCGCCAGGACGACGCCCACGACGACGGGCAGGTCCACGACCCGCACCGCGTCGATGAGGGTCTTGCCGAGTCCGGGGATCCCGAACAGCGACTCCGTCAGCACCGCACCGCCGATCATGGTGCCGAAGTCGACGGCGCTGAGGGCGATCACGGGGGCGACGGCGCCGCGCACGGCGTGCCGGGTGACCAGGGCCCGCTCCCCCACGCCGTAGGCGCGGAAGGTGCGGATGTGGTCCTCGGCGAGCGTCTCCAGGGTCGCGCTGCGGGTGAGCCGGGCGTACTTGGCGCTCTCGAAGAGTCCGAGGGTGAGCCACGGCAGGAGCAGGTTCCAGGCCCACTGCTCGGGGTCCTCGGTCAGCGGCACGTACGTCGGGAACGGCAGCCACTGCAGGTGTGCGCAGACCGCCATGAGCAGCAGCAGCCCGAGGATGAAGACGGGGGTGCCGGTCCCGGCGAGGGTCAGGACGGTCAGCAGGCGTTCGGTGATGCCGCCGCGGCGCAGCGCGGAGAGCAGTCCGGTCCCGACGCCGACCAGCAGCCAGATCGCCAGCGCGCCCAGCGCGAGCGACAGGGTGGCGGGCAGCCGGGTGAGGATCAGCTCGGTGACCTGCTGGTCGGTCTGGTACGAGAGGCCCAGGCAGGGCGCGTCGCAGTGGAGGACCAGCCCGGCGCCGGCGGAGTAGTCGCGTCCGGCGACCAGTCCCTGGAGGAAGTGCAGGTACTGGGTGAGGGAGGAGTCGTTCAGCCCGAGTTGTGCGCGGACCTGGGCGATCTGCTGCGGGTTGCAGCGCTCTCCGCAGGCGAGGCGGGCGGGGTCGCCGGGGGCCAGGTAGAAGAGGGAGTAGACGATGACGGACAGGGCGAGCAGCACGAGCAGCGCGCCGCCGGTCCGTCTGAGGACGAAGCGGGTCACCCCTTGCGCTCCTTTCCGGTGCCGACCCGCAGGCGGGAGCCTTCGCGCGGGTCGAGTGCCGTGCGGACGGCGTCGCCGAGCACGGTGAAGGCGAGCACGGTGACGAAGAGGAGTCCGGCCGGGAGCAGGACGTAGGCGGGGTCGGCGCGGAACCAGGTCTGGGCGCCGGAGAGCATCTGGCCCCAGGAGGGGGTGGGCGGCTTCACGCCGACGCCCAGGAAGGACAGCGAGGCCTCGGCGACGATGGCGGTGGGCACCTTGATCGCGGCATAGGTGATCACGGGTGCGGCCAGCGAGGGCAGCAGCTCGCGGCGGGCGATGCGCAGCCTGCTGCTGCCGGAGAGCCGGGCGGCGTCGACGAAGTCGAGGCCGCGCAGGGCCAGGGCCTGGGCGCGCACCATCCGGGCGGTGCCGCCCCAGTCGAGGAGTCCGATGATGAGGACGAGCAGCAGCGGGCGGGGGAAGTCGGGCGGGACGACCGCGGTGAGGGCGATGCCGATGACCAGCATCGGCAGCGCGATCATCACGTCGGTGAACCGCCCGATGACCTGGTCGGCGATGCGCCCGCCGAGTGCGGCGGCGAGTCCGACGGCCACGCCGACGAAGGTCGCCACGGCGACCGCGCCGAGGGCGACGAGCAGCGAGACGCGTGCTCCGTACAGGAGCCGGGTGAACAGGTCCCGGCCGGTGCCCGGTTCCACACCGAGCCAGTGGTCGGCGGAGATCCCGCCGAAGGAGCCGATCGGGACGCCGCCGCGGGCGGAGTCCACGAGGTCGTCGTGGTACGCGTTCGGGTCCTGGCCGGTGAGCTGCGCGAGCAGCGGGGCGGCGAGGGCGAGCAGGACGAGCAGGGCCAGGACGGCGGCGGCCAGGACGGCGGAGGGCCGTCGGCGCAGCCGCCGCCACACCTGGCGTCCGGCGCCGGCGCCCGGGGGGACGGCCCCGGGTGCCGGCGCGGACCGTTCGAGGGCGATGCTCACTTGACCGCGACCTGCGAGATGTCGAGGACGCCGGTCCAGTCGCTGATGACGACGTTCTTGACGTCCTTGCCGACGAGCCGCTTGTAGACGGGGTGGAAGAGCGGCACGGTCAGGGCCTCCTCGCCGATCTTCTTGTCGAGGGCTCCCCAGCGCTTGCCGGCGGCGGCGAGGTCGGTCAGCTTGGCGATCTCGTCGATCTCGGCGTTGACGGCCGGGTCGTCGAGCTGCGCGTGGTTGTAGTTGGAGCCGCCCGTCACGATCTGCCGGCCGTCGAAGATGGGCGCGAGGAAGGGGCCGCCGGAGGGCCAGTCGGCGCCCCAGCGGGAGAGGAAGAAGCCGGGGGTGTTCGCGGCGTCCCAGCGCCGCTCGTTGAAGGCGTTGTTCTCCAGGCCCTCCAGCTTGACGGTGATGCCGGCGGCGGCGAGCGCCTGCTGGACGGCGGTGGCGACCTCGGGGCTGGTCTGGCGGTTCTGCGCGGTGGAGTGGGTCAGGGTGACGGTGATCCCGTCGGGGAAGCCCGCCTCCTTCAGCAGTTCCTTCGCCTTGGCCGGGTCTCCGGTCTTCCCCGCGGGGAAGTGGTCGTAGGGGGCGAAGCCGAAGGCCTCGCGCTCGGGCAGGAAGGTGGTGGCGGGCTCGGCCAGGGCGGAGCCGCCGGCGGCGTTGACCACGCTGGTGCGGTTGACGGCGTGGGAGATCGCCTGACGGACCTTCGGGTTGTCGAAGGGGGCGACCTTGGGGTTGAAGGCGATGTAGTTGACGTAGCCGAAGTGGCCGGTGCCGACGCGGCCCGCGAGTTCCTTGTTGTCGCCGATCTGCGCCAGCTCCGCCGGGCCGAGGTTGGTGTCGGTGGTGATGGCGGCCGCGTCGGGGCCGGCGCTGGTGGTCAGGCGCTGGTTGATGACGGCGGAGTCGAGACCGGAGCGGACGTCGATCCGGTCCGGGTAGGCCTTGCGCTCCTCGTCGGTCTTCTCGTCCCAGTGCTCGTTGCGCTCCAGGGCGAGGTGCTCGCCGTCGTTGTCGTTCTTGACGACCTTGTAGGGGCCGGAGGAGACCGGGTGCTCCTCGTACTTGGCGCCGGTGTCCTTGGCCTTGGGGACGGGGGCGAACTGCGTCTGGGTGGCGACGAAGGGGAACTCGCCCTCGGGCTTGCGCAGTTTGAAGACGATCGTCCTGGCGTCGGGCACGACGATCGAGTCGAGTCCCTTGCCGCCGTCCTTGTAGGGGCCCTCGTACGACTCGCCGCCGACCAGCCAGTCCCGCAGGTACGGGGCTCCGCCGCTCAGCTCGGCGGCGAAGGACCGCTCGATGCCGTACTTGATGTCGGCGGTGGTGATCGGGGATCCGTCCTCGTACTTGAGGCCGTCCTTGAGGGTGTAGGTCCACTCGGTGGCGTCGGCGTTGGGCCGGCCGGTGTCGGTGGCCAGGTCGGGCACGACCTTGGTGCCGGCCGCGCCGTCCTCGCGGTTGCGGGTGGTCAGCGTGCGGAAGACCAGCGAGGGAACGTTTCCGCCGCCCGAGGTGTAGAGCCGGGCCGGGTCGAAGTCGTTCTGCGGCTCGGAGTTGAGGACGGTCAGGGTGCCGCCCTTCTGCGGCGCACCCGCGGCGCCGGGCCTGCCGTCGGCGGCACCGGCCGCGTCCGCGCCGTCCTTGGGCCCGCAGGCGGCGGCGCCCCCGGCCAGTACGAGGCTGACGGCGGCCGCGGCCACGCGGCGCGATATGTGGGACTGACGGGACATGGTAAGAAGCACCTCTCGGCGTGAAGGAAGAGCGGAAAGGGCCACGCGAGGGGCGACGGTCAGCGATCAGCGGCGGTACCGGACCGGCACCGAACAGGAGGAAGCCGCGCCTGCGGGCATGGGGTGCCCGGGCGCGGCGGCGTCACGAAAGGGACGAAAAGGGTCGCTGCGCGGTCGGGCCGGCGTCAGCGACAGAAGATGTCGGCCACGCTGTGCGCGGCCACACCGAGGAGCGCCAGCTCAATGGCGGCGCTCGCGGTCAGGGTGTGGCGGTGCGACATGCGGAGAACGATGGCCGATGATCGGACACCTTGTCAACGCGGCCACCGGCCCGCCCGCCGGCGGCTGCGTCAATTCCCGGGGAAGGCCCAGGGGTTGGGCCTGCACTGGATGCCGTCGATGTTGAGGGACTTCGTCTGCTGCTGCATGACCGGGGCGAGTGCGCCGGGGGTGCGGCAGTTGACGTGGCCGTGGCCGAGCCGGTGACCGACCTCGTGGTTGATGAGCATCTGGCGGTAGGTCAGCATCTGGTCCGGACCGTAGGTCTCGGAGCCCTGGGCCCACCGGAAGGCGTTGATCATCACGCGCTCGGTCTTCGCCGAGTCGCAGGAGACGTTGCCGACGACCGTGTCGAGGTCGGACTTGGCGCACCAGACGCCCGTGGTGCCGGGGCTCGCGAGGGTGATCACGAAGTCCGCCTCGCCGCCCGGTACCCGCTCGAAGGTCTTCGTACCGCCGTGGCCCCAGCTGCGGTCGTCGTTGAGGGTGCGGTGGACGGCCTCGGCGAACAGCATCGGATCCAGTCCCAGGCCCTGCTCGACGTCGACGCGGTAGCGCACGACCTTGCCCTTGCCGGGCCCCTTGGCCACGCCCGGCACCGTGTCGAAGGTCCCGGGCCCGGTGAGCTTCGGGTCGAGGGGCAGCTGCGCGGCCATCTGCTGTTCGTACGTCAGCTCGGGCGCGGGCGCGGCGGCGGAGGGCGCGACGGGGGCGGCCGCGCCGCCGTTCGGGGTCGGCCGGCCGTCGGAGCGGGAGGCGGCGGTGTCGCTGCGGTCCTGGCCGGTGGCGGCGGGCGCGCCGGCCCGGGCCTCGTCGGAGTCCGTGTCGAGGAACGTCTGGCCGGCGACGACCACCGCGAGGACGGTGGTGACCGCGGCGGCGGCCATGCCGGTGTACGTCAGGGCCTTCTTGCCGCGGCCCGGGGCGGACTTCTCCTCGGGGGCCCCGGCCGGGGGTTCGAAGGCCGCGGGCTCGGCCGCGACGGGCTCGGCCGGCTTGCGCGGGCCGGGGACCCGGCGGTGCGAGCCGGTGGAGGTGAAGGCGTCCCAGTCCGCATCCGGCCCGGACGCGGACCCGGGCACCTGCGGCTGCGGCTGCGGCTGCGGCTGCGGCGTCAGGGTGACCTGCGGGAAGCCCACGGCGGGCGTGCCGAAGGCCGGGGTGCCGGAGTCCAGGAGCGCGGCGGAGGCCTGCGCCCCGGCCGCCTGGGCCTCGGGGCGGGGGCGCGGCACCCCGCGCCAGTCCCCGTACACGGAGCCGGAGTCGGAGTCGGGCCGGGCGCCCCAGGCGCCGCCCGGTTCGTACTGCTGGGGGTGGCCGCCGGCCCGCGTGCCCGCGGACGGCGGGTCGTGCGGGGCGTACCCCTGGTGGGTGACGGTCGCTTCGGGCCACCCGGCGAACGGGTCGTCGCCGCCGAGGACGTCACCGCCGAACGCGTCGTACGCGAACCGGTCGTCGTACCCGGCGGGATCCGGCTGCGCCTGCGGGCGCGCTGCTGCAGGCGCCGGCGCCGGAGCGGACTCCGGAGCGGGCGCCCCGGATTTTCGACTGTGTCGTCCCACGGCCCTCAGCCCCTGCCGTCTTCGGTGTCCCGGTCCGCAGCCCCCGCGCAGGTGTCGCGCAGCAGCTCCGTGAAGGCGGCGGCCACCACCTCGGGGTACTCCATCATCGCCACGTGCCCGGCCTCGGGCAGGGTCAGCAGCCGCGAGCCCCGGAAGGCCGCGGCCGCCTTGTGCGCCATACGGTACGAGACCAGTTGGTCGCGGCCACCGTAGACCAGCAGGGACGGGGCGAGCACCCGCTGCGCCTGCCGCCACAGTCCGTGCTGGCCACCGAGGGTGTAGGCGTCGACGATGCCGCGCGAGGTGCGGGTCATCACGTCCCAGAAGTACGGGAGCGCCATCCGGCGCTCCATCTCCTCCACGGCGTTGCGGAACCCGTCGGGAGTCACCCGGGAGGGGTCTCCGTAACAGAGCTCCGTCACCCCCCGGGTGCGCTGCTCGGCGCTGAGGCCCTGGGTCATCCGGCTGAAGAGCGCGGCCACCCCGGGCAGGGCCAGCAGCGCGGTCGGCACGGCCGACCGCTGCACGCGCAGCTCGGGCAGGGCGGGCGAGACCAGCGTCAGGGTGCGCACGAGGTCGGGCCGGACGGCCGCGACCCGGGTGGAGACGGCGCCGCCCAGGGAGTTCCCGAAGAGGTGGACCGGCCCGCGCCCGGCGGCGTCGAGGTGGCGGATGACGGCCCGCGCGAACGCGGTGACGGAGTAGTCGCGGTCGGCGGGCGGCGGGGACCAGCCGAAGCCGGGCAGGTCGACGGCCTCGCCGTCGACGGTGTCCGCCAGCTGCTCCATGAGCGCCGACCAGTTCTGCGAGGAGCCGCCGAGGCCGTGCACGAAGAGGGCGGGCGGCAGGCCGTCGCGGCGGGGCGGGCGCACCCGGACAGCCAGTTCCAGCCCGGGCAGCACGGCGGTGCGCAGCTGCTCACCGTCGGCCAGCCGGACCGCTCCCCCGGAGGAGGAGGGTTCGGCGGCGGAGCGTACGCCCGGCAGCTCGGTCGAAGACATGCGGGCAATGTTACGAGACGATCACGTTCCACTTGTTGTGTTCGCGGTCACAGTCTCATCGCGGATCCGCATAGCGGCGCCCCCTCGATCCTCCTAGGCTCGTAAGTGACACATGGAAGCGAGGGGAGCGGCATGACTGTCGACCCTGCGGAGCCGGACACCTTCCGGGAGCGGTTTCCGGAATCCCTCGATCCTGAGGCGCCCGAGGCGGATGTTGCGGAGCAGCAGGCCGATCTACGGCCTGGCGAGGACGACCCCGACGCCGGCCGCGAGGCGGGCCAGGCAGCTGACGGCGACGCCGCCGAGCAGGCGCGCGTGGTGCAGCTCGACGAGGACGACTACCGCTGACCGACCGTCGACCGACCGCTGACCAGCGTCTCCGGGCGGTCCGTACCGCGAGAAAACTCGGCTTGGACCCCCCAGATTCGGTTACCGAAAAGTACGATGGCGGCGCGGCGCAGAGCGCCTGTGTTCCGAGAGAAAGTGGGAGGCGGCGTGACAGCCATCGAGCAGACCGAGGCAGCGCGTCCGCGGGGCACGCGACTGCCGCGCCGGGCCCGGCGCAACCAGCTGCTGGGCGCGGCCCAGGAGGTCTTCGTCGCCCAGGGTTACCACGCGGCCGCGATGGACGACATCGCCGAGCGTGCCGGGGTGAGCAAGCCGGTGCTCTACCAGCACTTCCCGGGCAAGCTCGACCTGTACCTGGCCCTGCTGGACCAGCACTGCGAGGCGCTGCTGCTGGCCGTGCGCACGGCGCTCGCGTCGACGACGGACAACAAGCTGCGCGTGGCGGCCACCATGGACGCCTACTTCGCGTACGTGGAGGACGAGGGCGGCGCCTTCCGGCTGGTCTTCGAGTCCGACCTGACGAACGAGCCCGCGGTGCGCGAGCGCGTCGACCGCGTCTCGCTCCAGTGCGCGGAGGCGATCTCCGACGTCATCGCCGAGGACACCGGCCTGTCCAAGGACGAGTCGATGCTGCTGGCCGTGGGCCTGGGCGGGGTCTCGCAGGTGGTGGCCCGCTACTGGCTCTCCAGCGAGAGCCCGGTCGCCCGCGAGACGGCGGTCGGCCTGCTGACCTCGCTCGCCTGGCGCGGCATCGCCGGCTTCCCGCTGCACGGCACCGAATCCTGACGGCCCGACGGCCCGTCCCGCGGTCGCCGCGGCGCGGTTCCCGCGCCGAACCCGCCGGTGTTCGCTGCGAGCGTGTCCGCTCTGCGCGGTCCGCATCCCCTCTCCGGGCTAATGTGGACCGCGTACGGCGCGGCTGATCGCGCGAACCGGATCGTCGGAGGGACAAAGCCGTGGAGGTCAAGATCGGCGTGCAGCACGCACCCCGGGAGATCGTGCTGGAGAGCGACCTGAGCGCCGAGGAGCTGGAGGGCATCGTGGCCGCCGCGCTGTCCGGCCAGGCGCCGCTGCTGAGCCTCACCGACAACAAGGGCCGCAAGGTCCTGGTGCCGTCCGACCGTCTGTCGTACGTCGACCTGGGTGAGCCGACCGCACGCAAGGTCGGTTTCGGAGCGCTCTGAGAACTGTCCGAAACGGCCCGGTGGTTGATTCCACCGGGCCGTTTCTCTTTCTTCCGCTTCGGGTAGGACCGCAGTGACCCGGTTTGCCCTGACGTATGGGAGAGACCTGATGCTGCTGATGGAAGTGCTCGGCTCCGCACTGCTGGGGCTCGCCCTGTCCGCCGCAGCCGTCCGAGGGCTCGAGCCCCGGCTTCCTTCCCGGCGGGTGGTGCTGGTCAGCGGGGTGGTGGGAGCCCTGTTCGGGGCCTATCTCACCCACTTCGCGCTGGGCCCTGGGCACTACACGCTGGTGGCGACGTTCATCGGCGCCGTGCTGGTGTCGGCCGTGGTCCTGTCCCTGCTGCTCCGTCCGGCCCACGGGCCCCGCAGGCGTCCCCACAGGACTCCGTTTTCGCTCCCGTCGCGGGGGTGACCCCTGAAGCGGGACCGTGAGGCCCGTCACCCGGACCACGTACGTCGGCCCCGGCGCGCACCTGGCGCGCCGGGGCCGACGTTACGTACGGGTACGGGAGGGGCCGGTCAGGCGGCGAGGCCGAGGGCCGCCATCCGCTTGGTGTGGGCCTTGGTGATGCGGGTGAACATCTCGCCGACGGCCGCGAGGTCGAAGCCGGCCGCCATCCCGTCGACGCCGCCGACCAGCATGGTCGAGAGCGCGTCGCGCTCGGCGACCACGCGCTGGGCCTGCGAGAGCGCCTCGCCCATCAGGCGGCGCGCCCACAGCGCGAGCCGGCCGCCGCAGCGGGGGTCGGCCTCGATCGCGGCGCGCACCTTCTCGACGGCGAAGTTGCCGTGGCCGGTGTCGTCGAGCACGCCGAGCACGAGGGCGCGGGTGTCGGTGTCCAGGTGGGAGGCGACCTCACGGTAGAAGTCACTGGCGATGGAGTCGCCGACGTACGCCTTGACCAGACCCTCCAGCCAGTCCGACGGGGCGGTCTGGCGGTGGAATGCGTCGACGCCCTGGGCAAAGGGCTCCATGGCGGCGGTGGGCTCGGCCTCGATCTTCGTGAGGCGCTCCCGGAGCCGCTCGAAGTGGTGGAATTCGGCGGAGGCCATCGCGGCGAGCTCGGCCTTGTCGTCCAGGGTGGGCGCGAGCTTCGCGTCCTCCGCGAGGCGCTCGAAGGCCGCGAGCTCCCCGTAGGCGAGCGCGCCGAGCAGGTCCACGACGGCGGCCCGGTACTGCGGCGAGGCAGATGCGGTCGCCCAGTCCTGCGAGGCGATCCCCGTGGCCTCGGCGGGGTTGCTGTCGTCGGCGGGCGAGGCGTTTTCTACGGTCGGCATGCTCCGCACAATAGCCCGCCGAATGGCCCCTCAAGGCACCACGTCTACTCCCAGCCTGTCCACCTAAACCCACCTACCCGGTGAATTCACCCGACACACCTGCGCGATTCCGGGGTACAGTGGTAATGCGCCTGCCGAATACTCGGCGGGCCATCCGAATGAGGATGCCCGGTCGGTGGCCCGATCGGCTCCAACCGACCGCCCTCGGTGTGGTGCGTACGTCCATGCGTACCGCCTCCCACGAGGGGCCCCCTCAGCGGCAGAGCGCTTGAGCGAAGGCCAGTGGTCCCGCGCAGCTTCGTACGTAGCAGTACTGCAAGCACAGCACGGTAGGACCCCCCTCGCCGCCTCGCGCCGCGTCTCACAGAAGAGGCAGCACCCTGACTACGTTCCGAGACCTCGGGATCTTTCCCGAGACTGCCGAAGCCCTTGAAGCCGTCGGCATCGTGTCCCCCTTCCCCATCCAGGAGATGACCCTCCCCGTCGCCCTTTCCGGCACGGACGTCATCGGCCAGGCCAAGACCGGAACCGGCAAGACGCTCGGTTTTGGGCTTCCCCTGCTGGAGCGGGTCGTCGTCCCCGCGGACGTCGAGGCCGGCCGGGCCACGCCCGACCAGCTGACCGACGCCCCGCAGGCCCTCGTGGTGGTTCCGACCCGCGAGCTGTGCACCCAGGTCACCAACGACCTGCTGACCGCCGGCAAGGTCCGCAACGTCCGCGTCCTGGCCATATACGGCGGCCGCGCGTACGAGCCGCAGGTCGAGGCCCTCAACAAGGGCGTCGACGTGATCGTCGGCACCCCCGGCCGCCTGCTCGACCTGGCCGGGCAGCGCAAGCTCGACCTGTCGCGCGTCCGTGCGCTCGTCCTGGACGAGGCCGACGAGATGCTCGACCTGGGCTTCCTGCCCGACGTCGAGAAGATCATGGCCTACCTGCCCGCCAAGCGTCAGACGATGCTGTTCTCGGCGACGATGCCGGGTGCGGTCATCGGCCTGGCCCGCCGGTACATGTCCCAGCCGACGCACATCCGCGCCGTCTCCGAGGACGGCGAGGGCGCGACCGTCGCCAACATCACGCAGCACGTCTTCCGTGCGCACAACATGGACAAGCCGGAGCTGGTCTCCCGCATCCTGCAGGCCGAGGGCCGCGGCCTGGCCATGATCTTCTGCCGTACCAAGCGCACGGCGGCCGACATCGCCGAGCAGCTGGAGCGGCGCGGCTTCGCGTCCGGTGCCGTCCACGGCGACCTGGGCCAGGGCGCGCGCGAGCAGGCCCTGCGCGCGTTCCGCAACGGCAAGGTCGACGTGCTGGTGTGCACCGACGTGGCCGCGCGCGGCATCGACGTCGAGGGTGTGACCCACGTCATCAACTACCAGACGCCGGAGGACGAGAAGACCTTCCTGCACCGGGTGGGCCGTACCGGCCGCGCGGGCAACAAGGGCACCGCCGTCACCCTGGTCGACTGGGACGACATCCCGCGCTGGCAGCTGATCAACAAGGCGCTGGAGCTGGACTTCCACGAGCCGGTCGAGACGTACTCCACGTCGCCGCACCTGTTCGAGCAGCTGAACATCCCGGCCGGCACCAAGGGCGTCCTGCCGCGCGCCGAGCGCACGCGGGCCGGCCTGAAGGCCGAGGAGCTGGAGGACCTGGGCGAGACCGGCGGCCGCGGTGGCCGCGGCGGGCGCTCCGCGCAGGCCGCCACGGCGACCGAGGAGCGTCCGGCCCGTACCCGTACGCCGCGCCAGCGCCGCCGTACGCGGGGCGGGTCCGAGGTCGGCGCCGAGCAGGCCGCCGTGTCCCCGGTGGTCGAGGCCCCGCAGGAACCGGCCGCCGACGAGCCGCGCAGGCCGCGCCGCCGCCGGACCCGTGTGGGTGCGGTGCCGGTGCAGTCCGCCCCGGCGGCGGTGGCCGAGGCCCCGGTCGCAGCGGCTCCCGTGGCTGCGGCTCCCGTGGCCGAGGCGGCCCCGGTCGCCGAGGAGGCCCCGGCCAAGCCGCGGCGCGCCCGCGTCCGCAAGGCCGTGCAGAGCTCCCCGGAGCCGGACTTCCAGATGGCCCCGCTCGTCGAGCCGGCGCCCGTCCGTGCTCGGCGTCCGCGCCGGATCGTGGAGACGGCTCCGGAGCCGGACTTCCAGATGGCCCCGCCCGTCGAGCCGGTCCGGGCCCGCCGCACCCGCAAGGCCGCGGCCGCTCCGGTGACCCCGGTGGCCGAGGCCGCGGCGGTCGCCGTGGCCGAGGAGGCCCCGGCCAAGCCGAAGCGCACCCGTACCCGCAAGGCCGCGGAGGCCGCTCCGGTCGCCACCGAGACCCCGGCGGTCGCCGTGGCCGAGGAGGCTCCGGTCAAGCCGAAGCGGACCCGCACCCGCAAGGCCGCGGCCGCTCCGGTCGCCACCGAGGCCGCCGCCGTGGCCGAGGAGGCTCCGGCGAAGCCGAAGCGCACGCGCACCCGCAAGGCCGCGGCCGCGCCCGAGGCGTAGCACCCGGCCCGTACGGCGACGGCCCCGGCCCCCTTTCCGAAGGGGGCCGGGGCCGTCGGCGTACCCGGGCTGCACCCGGGCCGCACCCGGGCCGCGGCGGAATCTACGGGCCGGTAACCTCGGGCCATGAGCAAGCCCCCGCGCCTCACGCTGCCGCCGGTCGCCCGTGCGTACCGCCTGTCCACCGACCGCGGCCCCTTCGCCGTGCACGAGGCCGGCGAGCCGGTCCGCGGCACCGCCCTGCTGGTCCCCGGCTTCACGGGCAGCAAGGAGGACTTCATCGGCCTGCTGGAGCCGCTGGCCGCCGCCGGCTACCGGGTGGTCGCCGTCGACGGACGCGGCCAGTACGAGACGCCCGGCCCGCGCGAGGAGTCGGCGTACGGCCTGGAGGAGCTGGCGGGCGATGTCCTCGCGCAGGTCAGGGCCCTGGGCGTGGACCGCGTGCACCTCGTGGGCCATTCCCTGGGCGGGCTGATCTCGCGGGCCGCCGTGCTGCGCGACCCGTCGCCGTTCGTCTCCCTCACGCTGCTGAGCAGCGGGCCGGCGGCGATCGCCGAGGAGCAGCAGGCGCGTACGAAGCTGCTGGTCGCCGCGCTGGAGGCGATGGGCGACGACATGCCGGGGATCTGGGCGGCGATGCGGGCGCACGACCCGCAGGACGCGGCCGGGGACTCCCCCGAGCTGACGGAGTTCCTGCGCGAGCGGTGGCTGGCCACCGTCCCCGAGCAGCTGGTCGTCACGGGCCGGGCGCTGATCTGCGAGCCCGACCGGGTGGACGAGCTGAGCCGGGTGGCGCTCCCCAAGCTGGTGCTGTCGGGGGCCGTGGACTACGCCTGGCCGGTTCCGCTGATGGACGCGATGGCCGTGCGGCTCGGTGCGCGCCGGGTGGTCGTTCCCGGTACCGAGCACTCCCCGAACGCCGAGGATCCGGCGACTACGGCGGCCGCGCTGGCCTCGTTCTGGGACGCCGCCACCGGCATGTAGTTAGCCAGTGAAAAAATTTCTTTAGCGTAGGGAATGATTGCGGCCTACACTTCGTTGAACCAGTGCAAGGAGAACACTGACGAAGGGAGAAGCCCCGTGCGCTTCGAGATTCTGCGCCTGGACGACGTCGACGGGACCGCCGTGGACAGCACCGTCGTGGACGCGGCCTCCGTCAACCGGATCGTGCAGCAGGCCGCGTCGATCGGCCAGCGCATCCTGATCCGACCGGCCGAGAGTGCGTCCTCCTGACGCTCCGCGCGAAACGTTCACGCCCCCGCACCGGGACCGGTGCGGGGGCGTTCGCATGACTGCGGCCATGACCGCGGCAGTGCGGTGCCGCGGCCGAAGGCGGTCAGGCGCCCTGGACCACCTGGAGCACGCCGTTGATGATCTGCTGGACGGCGATCGCCGACAGCATCATGCCGGCGAGCCGGGTCACGAGGACGACGCCGCCGTCCTTGATGACCCGGATGATCACCAGCGAGTAGCGCATGGTGATCCACAGCACGACGTGCATGGCGATGATCGCGGCCCAGACGGAGATCTGGCCGGCCGCCCCGTCCGCCTTCTGGACGGCCAGGATGACGGAGACGATCGCACCGGGCCCGGCCAGCAGCGGCATGCCGAGCGGGACCAGGGCGACGTTCACGTCCTTGGTCTGCTTGGGCTCGTCGGTCTTGCCGGTGAGCAGGTCGAGCGCGATGAGCAGGAGCAGCAGACCACCGGCGATCATCAGCGCCGGGACGGAGACGTGCAGGTAGTCGAGGATCTGCTGCCCGCAGATGCCGAAGACCGCGATGACGCCGAAGGCCACGCAGACGGCCTGCCAGGCCATGCGGCGCTGCACCTTGACGGGACGGCCGGAGGTCAGCGCCAGGAAGATCGGCGTGATCCCCGGGGGGTCCATAATCACAAAAAGGGTGAGAAAAAGGGATCCGAAGACGGCGAAGTCGAACACAGTGATGCCTTGCAGGAGAGAGGGGTGTCGCGAAGAAGAAGTCGAAGGACGAGTCGAGCGGGCCGCTCAGTGGCCGGTCAGCGCCCGGTTCCGCCGGCGCCCGGCACGGGGAAGGCCCCGGTCGCGCGGCGCGTGATCTCGCCGTAGATCTCGGGGTCGGTGGTGTACTCGCCCAGGCGGCAGGTCTTGCGGCTGCCGTGGTAGTCGCTGGAGCCGGTGGTCAGCAGCCCGAGGTCCGCCGCCAGAGCGCGCAGGCGCGCGCGGGTGTCGGCGTCGTGGTCCATGTGGTCCACCTCGATGCCGTCCAGGCCCGCGGCCGCCAGCGCGGCTATCGCGGACTCCGGCACGCACCGGCCGCGCTTGACGGCGGCGGGGTGCGCGAGGACGGTGACGCCGCCGGCCGCCTTGACCAGGCGTACGGCGTCGAAGGGGTCGAGCTCGTGCTTCTCGGCGTACGCGCGGCCGCCGTCGGCGAGCCAGTCCGGCGTGAAGGCGTCGGAGACGGTGGGCACGACGCCCAGCTCGACGAGTGCGGTGGCGATGTGCGGCCGGCCGACCGAGCCGTCGCCGGCGATCCGCGCCACCTGTTCCCAGGTGATGTCCACGCCGAGGTCCTGGAGCTTGCCGACCATGGTGCGGGCCCGCGGGACCCGGTCGTCCCGGACGAGCTCCCGCTCGCGGGCGAGCTCCGGCTCCTCGGGGTCGAAGAGGTAGGCGAGCATGTGCACGCCGGTCCCGTCGAGCCGGCAGGACAGCTCCGCGCCGGTCACCAGGGTCAGTCCGGCGGGAAGGGCGGCGAGGGCCTCGGCGTACCCGCCCACGGTGTCGTGGTCGGTCAGCGCGACCACGTCCAGCCCCGCTGCGGCGGCATTGCGCACCAGCTCGGCGGGGGTGTCCGTACCGTCGGAGGCCGTGGAGTGGGCGTGCAGGTCGATGCGCACAGCCGAGCTCCATGGGTCGTACGGACGGGGGGACACCCCAGGATAACCGGGCGGAAGGTCCGCTTTCGCCGGTAAGGATCTACGCGGGACGCCTCCGTCGATCCACGCGGTCTAGACCGGGCCCAGGATGCGCGGGCTCAGGGCCCCGCACGGGAGGAGTTCGACCTCGGCGCCCCCTTCGCGCAGGTCGGTCAGGACCAGCTCGTCGTACAGCAGGAGGCCGGACTGCTGCGGCCACACGATGGCCCACAGCCACAGGCCGCGCGCCTCGCCCGCGAAGACGGCCCGGTCGTCCGGGCCCCCGCCCACGTGCCACAGCGGTGTCGGCCGGCCCGCCGCGACCACCTTGGTGTGGGGCGGCCCGGCCATGTTGATGGACCGGCCCGGGTCGAGGCCGTCGATCCCCGCGTACCGCGCGCCCAGGCCGACGCCCAGCTCCTCGGCGATCAGCAGCAGCTCGCCCATGCCGCCCACCGGGCCGGGGCCCGAGCAGGCGACCACCGTCGCCCGGCCCCCGCTGCGGTCGTCACCGGCGGACGCCACCCCGGTGAACAGCCATCCGAGCGGCAGCGGCCACGGCATCCACACCGGTACCCGTGCCCGGTGCACGACCACGCCCAGGCCCTCCACGCTCGGCGGGATGACGGGTTGCAGGGGGTGGACAGCGCCGTGCACCGCGCACTGCCAGGAGTCGGAGAAGAGTCCGGGCGCCCTGACCCGGCCACCGCACTTCGGGCAAGTTGGTTCACCCCTCATAGGTAGCCACGCTCCTCCCCGCCCGGCCGCCCGTCAAGGCATGGTCACCCGTCCGGGCTGTCAGTCCAGTGCGACGGCACTGCGCAGGGGGTCCCTCAGGTCCGTTCCGCGCGCGAGCCAGCGCTCCTGGAGGGCCGCCGCACCGTGCACCCGCTTCCAGGCGGCCTCGTTCGCCGTCATCGGCAGCAGCGGCAGGAAGCGCACCGGTTCCAGGGGCTCGTCGAGCTCCAGGTCCTCGACCAGACCGCCCGGTTCCGCCACGAGGACGGAGCTGAACGGCGCCCCCTCCCACAGCGGCTCGCCCACGTCGAGCGAGGCCCCGGGGGCCACGACCAGCCCCTCGACCTGCGGGGAGGCGGCCAGCACCGCGAGCGGCCTGAGCAGTTTGTCGGTGTCCGCCAGCCCTCCCCGTACGGTCAGCACCAGTTCGGCGCGCGGGCCCCGTACGGGGTCGGCGACCACGGCGGTCGGATCGGTCATCGGGTTCGCGGACATCCCGAGGGTCGCGTACCGCACGAGGTCGCCCTCGGCGAAACGGAGTACCTCGATGCGGTCGGTGCCCAGGAAGGTGACGGCGGCGCGGGCGTCGGGTTCACCGAACGCGGTGCGCAGCCGGGCCTCGACGAGGGCCAGAATTTCTGCCATGAAACGAGCATAGAACTCGTATCAGCCGGGTAAAGGGCGGGTCTTGACCATCCGTCGGCTGATAGTGTTGACAGCTGTTCGGGGCCGCACGCAGAAGCGTTGTTTCAAGGCTCCGGAGACAGGACGTCCCCTACGGGGGACCGGCCGGAGGAGGTGGGGCTGCGGTGGACCGAAGTCGATCGTGCAGTACCAATCGCTCTTCCGCTTCTCCGGCGGGCGTTTCCCGCCCCCTGTGATCTTCTGATCAGTAGAAGAGCGACGGCAGAACGTCTGTCCTCCCGTCCTGTTCCCTCCCGCCTGCCCGGGCCTGCCCGCCCGCGGTGCCGGAGGGTCTCCCACCCGTACGGTCCGCAGCCGTGCGCGCGAAGGAGCCTGCCATGTCGATGCTGCCCTACCTGCGTGCGGCCGTCCGCCCGTCCCTGCGCAGGTCCACCCCCGTACAGCCCGGCTACGACGCGACGCGCGACCCGTCGGCGAGCAGCGCGGTGGTCGACTGCGCCGTGTACCGCGAGGGCCGCCGGGTGCTGGGGCCGGCGTGTCTGACGCCCCGTGAGGCGATCCGCCGGGTCCGCGAGGACGGCGGCTTCGCCTGGATCGGCCTGCACGAGCCGACGGAGGCCGAGTTCGCGGGGATCGCCGCCACCTTCGGCCTGCACCCGCTGGCCGTGGAGGACGCGGTGCACGCGCACCAGCGGCCGAAGCTGGAGCGCTACGACGACACCCTCTTCACGGTCTTCAAGACCATCCACTACGTGGAGCACGCCGAACTGACCGCCACCAGCGAGGTGGTGGAGACGGGCGAGGTGATGTGTTTCACCGGCCCCGACTTCGTCATCACCGTCCGGCACGGCGGGCAGGGCTCCCTCAAGGGTCTGCGCCACCGCCTCCAGGACGACCCGGAGCTGCTGTCCAAGGGGCCCTCGGCGGTCCTGCACTCCCTCGCCGACCACGTCGTCGACGGGTACATCGCGGTCGCGGCGGCGATGCAGGACGACATCGACGAGGTGGAGAGCGATGTCTTCGCGGCTCCGGCCAAGGGCAGCGCCCGTGGCGGCGACGCGGGCCGGATCTACCAGCTCAAGCGCGAGGTGCTGGAGTTCAAGCGGGCGGTCTCGCCGCTGCTGCGCCCGATGGAGCTGCTGAGCGAGCGGCCGATGCGGCTGGTGGACCCCGACATCCAGAAGTACTTCCGGGACGTGGCCGACCACCTCGCGCGGGTGCACGAGCAGGTGGTGGGCTTCGACGAGCTGCTGAACTCGATCCTGCAGGCCAATCTCGCGCAGGCGACGGTCGCCCAGAACGAGGACATGCGCAAGATCACTTCCTGGGCGGCCATCATCGCCGTGCCGACGATGATCTGCGGCGTGTACGGGATGAACTTCGACCACATGCCCGAGCTCCGGTGGGAGTACGGCTACCCGATGGTGATGGCGACGATCTTCGGCGCCTGCTTCACCATCCACCGCGCCCTGCGCCGCAACGGCTGGCTGTAGCACCGCCGGGGCGACCGCCTAACCTGTGCGCATGACTCTCAGCACGCTCGACCTGGCCCTCGTCGAGGAGGCCACCAAGAAGTCCGGCCTGATCTGGGTCCGCGGCGCCGGGGCCGACCGCGCCCTGTGGCACGCCTGGGTGGACGGCGCGGCCCACGTGCTGGGCGACGGGCCCGGCGAGCAGCCGTTCCCGGGGCTGGCGGACGGCGCGGGCGCCGAGGTGACCGTGCGGAGCAAGGACAAGGGCGGCCGGCTGGTGGCCTGGACGGCGACCGTACGGGAGCTCCCGCCCCGCGGCGAGGAGTGGCAGGCGGCCGTCGCCGAGCTCAAGGGCAAGCGGCTGAACGCGCCCGACTCGGAGGAGATGACGGAGCGGTGGGCCCGCGAGTGCCGGCTGCTGCGGCTGGAGCCGGAGTCGGTGCGGTCCGCCCTGCCGGACGGCTCGCTGGCCGCGGCCCCGCTGGGCTCTCCCGCGACGACCCGCCGCCCGGTCCCGGCGGCCCTGCCGAAGCTGCTGCTGAAGCGGAAGAAGGCCGCGCGGGGCTGACCGGCGCGACACGCCCGGGCGCGCCCTAGGGCTTGGTGGGGTCCGCGCCCTGGCCGGAGCCCTTGGAGGGGGCCGGGGCCGCCTCGCCGCCCTCCCCCTTGGTCGTCGGGAGCTGGCTGCCGTAGTCGACGGTCTGGTCCTGCGCGGGCGGGTCGAGCTGGAAGGGCTTGCCCCACTCGGCGAGTTCCACCCGGCCGGCGCCGCCGGCCCGCTCCATGAGCAGCGGGTACGGGGTGCCCTCCAGCGACACCGAGAGCTTGCCGCCCTTGCCCTCGTCCGCCGTGACCTGGACCGCGCGGGTGTGCCCGACCTTGGTGTAGGAGCCCTTGGCGAGCTTGCCCTCCAGGCCCAGCAGCCCGTCCAGCAGGACGTCCATGTCGGTGAAGCCGCGGAACTGCTTGTAGGAGGGGTCGCCCTCGGGCACCTTCACGTACTTGTCGCCGAGCTTCCCGGCCGAGTCGGTCTGGCCCCAGAACGCCGCGCTGGCCTTCAGGTAGAGCTGCTCGCCCACGCGCAGCAGCTGGAAGGTGTCGTCCTTCGACTTCACCTCGCCCGAGCCGCCGTCCGACTTCAGGCGCATGTCGACGGTGAAGGCCTTGCCGCCGCTCACGAGCGTGCCGGACAGGTGCACCGATTCGGCTTCGCCCGCGGCGGCCTTCGCCTTCGCCTCGATCTTGTCGGCGGTGAGCCTGCCGACGCCGTTCGTGCCCTCGTCCGAGTCGTCCCCGCAACCCGTACCGGTCACGGCGAGACCCGCGCACAGCACACCGATGAAGGCGGCCCGGCGCAGCCGCGCGGCGGGGAAGTAGGCGGTCACGAGCAGGTGCCTCTCGTCG
This sequence comes from Streptomyces erythrochromogenes, assembly GCF_040684695.1. Lineage (GTDB taxonomy): Bacteria > Actinomycetota > Actinomycetes > Streptomycetales > Streptomycetaceae > Streptomyces > Streptomyces erythrochromogenes_C. Next base: position 157,008 of record NZ_JBFBGM010000004.1, on the reverse strand, counting down.
TTCGTCTGCGGGCAGCAGGCAGCGTACCCGTCCGTGTCCCGCGGCCCGCGACCGCTCCCCGGGGTCCGTGCGGCCCCGGGCGGACCTCCCCACCAGGACGCTTGGCTGCGGCACGGGCTAGCCTGAGGGGCGGCAGGACTGTCGATTGACGCTCTAGGAGGCGCTCGGATGGCTGCAGGCGCCCCGCGGATCTTCGTCTCGCATCTGTCGGGTGTGCCCGTCTTCGATCCCAACGGCGACCAGGTCGGCCGGGTCCGCGACCTCGTGGCGATGCTGCGGGTCGGCGGCCGCCCGCCGCGGCTGCTGGGCCTGGTGGTCGAGGTGGTCAGCCGGCGCCGGATCTTCCTGCCGATGACCCGCGTCACGGGCGTCGAGTCGGGGCAGGTCATCACCACCGGTGTCATCAACATGCGGCGCTTCGAGCAGCGCCCCACGGAGCGGCTCGTCCTGGGCGAACTGCTGGACCGGCGGGTGACGCTGGTCGCCAGCGGCGAGGAGGTCACCGTCCTGGACGTGGCCATCCAGCAGCTGCCGGCCCGCCGGGACTGGGAGATCGACCGGATCTTCGTCCGCAAGGGCAAGTCGGGGGCGCTGCGCCGGCGCGGCGAGGCGCTGACGGTGGAATGGTCGGCCGTGACGGGCTTCTCGCTGGAGGAGCACGGGCAGGGCGCCGAGAACCTGGTCGCCACCTTCGAGCAGATGCGCCCGGCCGACGTGGCCAACGTCCTGCACCACCTGACGCCCAAGCGGCGCGCCGAGGTGGCCAACGCCCTCGACGACGACCGGCTCGCGGACGTGCTGGAGGAACTGCCCGAGGACGAGCAGGTGGAGATCCTCGGCAAGCTCAAGGAGGAGCGCGCCGCCGACGTCCTGGAGGCGATGGACCCGGACGACGCGGCCGACCTGCTCTCCGAGCTGCCGGAGGACGACAAGGAGCGGCTGCTGACGCTGATGCAGCCGGACGACGCCGCCGACGTGCGCCGCCTGCTGTCCTACGAGGAGAACACCGCCGGCGGTCTGATGACCACCGAGCCGATCGTGCTCCGCCCGGACGCCACGGTCGCCGACGCGCTGGCCCGCGTACGGCAGGCGGACCTGTCTCCGGCGCTGGCGGCGCAGGTGTACGTGTGCCGGCCGCCGGACGAGACGCCGACGGGCAAGTACCTGGGCACGGTGCACTTCCAGCGGCTGCTGCGGGACCCTCCGTTCACCCTGGTCAGCTCGATCGTGGACACGGACCTGCCGCCGCTGCGACCGGACGCCTCGCTGCCCGCGGTGACCACGCACCTGGCCGCCTACAACATGGTCGCGGTGCCGGTGGTCGACGAGAGCGGGTCGCTGCTGGGCGCCGTGACCGTGGACGACGTACTGGACCACCTGCTGCCGGACGACTGGCGGGAGACGGAATTCCATTCCGAGGAGGCCGTCGGTGGCCGCTGAGCGAGGGCGCTTCGACCGGGGGCGCGGGGAGCAGGCGCGCGAGCGGCGCCGCGAGCAGATCCGGGAGCGGCGCGAGCAGGCACGGACGCAGGCGCGCGAGCACGGGCCCGCCGCGGACGCGGCGGAACGTTCCGGCGAGCGCGCGGCGAAGTCGTCGGGCACCGGGTCGAGCGCGCTGACGCGCCCCAGGGTCCGCCTCGACCTGCCGCGCGCGCCGCGCCGGTCCCTGCTGCCCGAGTACGACCCGGAGGCCTTCGGGCGGCTCTCCGAGCGGGTGGCGCGGTTCCTGGGCACGGGCCGGTTCATCGTCTGGATGACGCTGGTCATCATCCTGTGGGTGCTGTGGAACGTGTTCGCACCGGACGACCTGCGGTTCGACAAGTACCCGTTCATCTTCCTGACGCTGATGCTGTCGCTCCAGGCCTCCTACGCCGCTCCGCTGATCCTGCTCGCGCAGAACCGGCAGGACGACCGCGACCGGGTCACCCACGAGCAGGACCGCAAGCAGAACGAGCGGTCCATCGCCGACACGGAGTACCTGACGCGGGAGATCGCGGCGCTGCGCATGGGCCTCGGCGAGGTCGCCACCCGCGACTGGATCAGGTCGGAGTTCCAGGACCTGATCAAGGAGATGGACGAGCGGCGTCTATTCCCGGCGGAACGTGATGAAGGCGACCGCTGAGCGGCTTTCCTGAGGCGTGCTACCGAGCCGTACCATCGGGGCATGGCTACCGACACAAGCTCCGCCGCCGTGCCTGAGCAGGACGCGATCCTGGACGCTCTGGCGACGGTGAACGACCCCGAGATCCACCGGCCGATCACCGAGCTCGGCATGGTCAAATCGGTGGAGATCGGTGACGGCGGCGCGGTCGCCGTCACGGTCTACCTGACCGTGTCGGGCTGTCCCATGCGCGAGACGATCACCAAGAACGTCACCGAGGCGGTCGAGAAGGTCGCCGGTGTCACCTCCGTGTCGGTGTCGCTGGACGTGATGAGCGACGAGCAGCGCAAGGACCTCGCGGCCACGCTGCGCGGCGGTACCGCCGAGCGCGAGGTGCCCTTCGCCAAGCCGGGCTCGCTGACCCGCGTGTACGCGGTCGCCTCCGGCAAGGGCGGCGTCGGCAAGTCCTCCGTCACGGTCAACCTGGCCGCGGCGATGGCGGCGGACGGCCTGAAGGTCGGCGTGGTCGACGCGGACATCTACGGCCACAGCGTGCCGCGCATGCTGGGCGTGGACGGCCGTCCCACGCAGGTCGAGAACATGATCATGCCGCCGTCCGCGAACGGCGTGAAGGTCATCTCCATCGGCATGTTCACCCCGGGCAACGCGCCGGTCGTGTGGCGCGGTCCGATGCTGCACCGGGCGCTGCAGCAGTTCCTGGCCGACGTCTTCTGGGGCGACCTGGACGTGCTGCTGCTGGACCTGCCGCCGGGTACGGGCGACATCGCGATCTCCGTGGCCCAGCTCGTGCCGAACGCGGAGATCCTGGTCGTCACCACCCCGCAGCAGGCCGCGGCCGAGGTGGCCGAGCGGGCCGGTTCGATCGCCGTGCAGACCCACCAGAAGATCGTCGGCGTCGTCGAGAACATGTCGGGCCTGCCGTGCCCGCACTGCGACGAGATGGTGGACGTCTTCGGCTCGGGCGGCGGCCAGAAGGTCGCCGACGGGCTGACCAAGACCGTCGGTGCCACGGTTCCGGTGCTGGGCTCGATCCCGATCGACGTCCGCCTGCGCGAGGGCGGCGACGAGGGCAAGCCCGTCGTCCTGTCCGACCCGGACTCGCCCGCCGGCGCGGCCCTGCGCTCGATCGCGGGCAAGCTCGGCGGCCGGGCCCGCGGCCTGTCGGGCATGTCGCTGGGCATCACCCCGCGCAACAAGTTCTAGGCCCTCCGGGGTACGCGAGAGGGGCACCGCCGGCCGGCGGTGCCCCTCTCGCGTACCCGGCTCCGGCCGGTGTCCGGCCGGGCGGGGCTACTCGTACGTGCCGAGGTCCGTGATGGCGGAGAAGCCGAGGCCGTAGGCGCTCATGCCGCGGCCGTAGGCGCCCAGGTGGACCCCGCTGCCGGTGGAGCCGGCCAGCACCCAGCCGAACTCCGACTCGCGGTAGTGGAAGGTCGTCGGCTCCCCGTCCACGGGCAGCGACAGCGTGGACCAGTCCTCGCCCTCCAGGTCGTCGGCGAGCTCCCACGCGGCCTCGGTCTGCTGGTCCAGCCAGTCGTTGCGCAGGGCGTGGTCCATCTGTCCGGGCCAGCTGTACGCCAGCAGCCCGGAGCCGGCCAGCCAGGCGGCCGAGGAGACCGAGGTGGCCTCCAGGATGCCGGTGCCGTCACTGCTGCGGCGCAGCGGGTTGCTGGCCACGGTGATGACCACCGCGAAGCGTTCCTTCTCGCCGGTGGCGATCTCGCCCCGGGCGGAGGGCTCGTCGCCGTGGCCGGTGGAACCGTGCTCCACCGTCCCGTCGGCGGCGGTGCCCACCTGCATGAGCCGGCGGGGCCCGGTGAAGGCCCCGTCCAGCCCGTACCAGGGGAAGTCCGCCGCCAGGAAGCCCTCGACGGCCCGGCGGGCCGCCGGCACGGGGGCGGCGGCCTCCGGCTGCTGCGCCTCGGCCGGGTCGCCGGTATGCGGGCTCGTATGCGAACCGGTATGGGGTTCTTGCGCGGCGTCCGCGGCGGCGGGTGCGTCGGCGGTCTGCGCCCCTACCAGGCTGCTGCTCGTCGTCTCCATGTGGGCGGCCTCTCGTTCCGTGGGGTCCGGAACGGCCCTCCCCCTCGCTGCGCTGGGGGGACCCCCTCCCTCGGGCGTCCCGCGATCCGGACAGATGGAGGATAGCCATCGGACCCCGGATCGCCGGGCAGGCTGCGTCAGGTGGCGTCGGCGTCGAAGCGCACGCGCTGTTCGGCGGCCGGGGCCGCGGGCTTCTTCAGCAGGTCCGGACCGGCGGTGGACGGCGAGGCAGGGGCCGGGTCGGGCTCGGGGTTGTTGACGGCGTCCGAGACGTCGTTCAGCTCCTTGCGGAGATCGAAGCTGGTGCGGATCTCCTTGAGGTCCTCGTTCTCCGAGAGCTGCTTGCGGATGAAGGTCTTCGGGTTCAGGTCCTCGAACTCGAAGTCCTTGAAGTCCGGTCCGAGTTCGGAGCGGATGTCGTTCTTGGCGCTGTCGGAGAACGCGCGGACCTTGCGGATGAAGCCCGTCACGTCCTGAATGACCTTCGGGAGCTTGTCCGGGCCGAAAACGAGGATGGCCAGGATCACGATCGTGACGAGTTCGAGTGCGCCTATGTCGTTGAACACCTTGCCGCTCCTCGGCTCTCTGTCACTTCGGGCCCGAACACACGGTACCCGGCCTTGCCCGCGGGCCCCTACACGCGTCCCGGACCTGTGAGGGTTTCACACCCCGGCCATCCCAAGATCATGATCCGTTCGCCGACCCGAGGACGACGTCCAGCGTGCGCTCCCGGCCGTCCCGCAGCACGGTGAGGGTGAGCGGATCGCCCGGGCGGTGGGCCCGGATCTTGATGATCAGCTCGTCGCCGCCGCGGACCCGCTGCCCGTCCACCTTGGTGATCACGTCGCCGGGCTTGATCCCGGCGCGCGCGCCCGGTCCGCCGGCGGTGACCGACGGCTTGCCGTCCTCGCCCTTGTCCCCCACCCGGGCCCCGTCGCCCGTGTAATCCATGTCGAGGGTGACCCCGATGACGGGGTGCGTGGCGCGGCCCGTGGCGATCAGCTCCTCGGCGACGCGCTTGCCCTGGTTGATGGGGATGGCGAAGCCCAGGCCGATGGAGCCGCCCTGCCGGTCGGGGTCGTCCTTGTCGGCGCCGCGGATGGCGCTGTTGATGCCGACCACGTGCGCCTTGGCGTCCAGGAGGGGGCCGCCGGAGTTCCCGGGGTTGATGGGGGCGTCGGTCTGCAGCGCGTCGACGTAGCTGATGTCGCTGCCGTCGCCCTTGTCGCCGCCCGCGGTGACGGGCCTGCCGGTGGCGCTGATGATGCCCGCGGTGACCGTGTTGGAGAGGTCGAAGGGCGCGCCGATGGCCACCACCGGGTCGCCGACCTTGACGTTCTCGGAGTTGCCCAGGCTGAGCGGGCGCAGCCCGCGCACCCCGCTGACCTTGACCACGGCCAGGTCGTAGCCGGAGTCGCGGCCGACCAGCTCGGCGGTGACGCTCTCGCCGGTGCTGAAGGTGACCGCTATCTCCTTGGCGTCGGCGACCACGTGGTTGTTGGTCAGGATGTGGCCCTGCGGGTCCAGCACGAAGCCGGTGCCCGTACCGCTGCTCTTCGCGCCCCGCACGTGCAGGGTGACCACGCCGGGCAGTGCGGTGGCCGCGATCCCGGCCACGCTGTCGGGCGCCCGCCCCTTGTCCGCGACGGCCGCCTGGGGCAGTTCCAGCCGGGTGCTGCTCTGCCGCTCGGCGAGCACGCCCAGCCAGCCGCCGATGCCGCCGGCGAGCAGCGCCGTGGCCGCGGCGAGCGCCGCCACCTGCCACAGCCGGAAGCCCCGCCGGTCACGGCCCCGGTCCACGGCCTGGAGGGGCTGTACGCCCCAGGGGTCGTACCGGACCGCGTGGGCCGACGGCTCGTGGGCCGGTGCCCCGCCGGCGTGCGCCTCCTGGACGGGCTCCTCTTGGACGGACGCCTCCTGGAGGGGGGCCGCCGGCCCGGCGGCCCCTTCACCCTCCGCTCCCTGCCCACCGCCGCCGCGGTTCTCGGGACGCGGGGCGGGAACCCCGTCACGGCGGCTGTCGGCCGTGCCCTCGGGCCGGCTCCACCACTGTGGAGCCGGGTCGGTCTGCTGCCTGTCGGCCATCGGCGCTCCCCGCGTACCTGTGCGCATGTCCGGCCGATTCAACCAGGTCCCCGGTCAGCGCAGCAGGGAGACCGGACGCGCCGAGCCCGGCGGGGAGGGCTGCGGTGGCGGCAGCGGGCTCGCCACGGCCGTCAGCAGGCTCGGTACGGCCGCGGGAGTGGGCATCCGGTCGCGGACCGCCGCGTCGGTCACGGGAAGGGCGGGGCCGGGCCTGGAGGCGGGCGCCGGGGAATCTCCCCGGCCGTTCGGTTCCGTGCCCTCCAGGGGCAGCGTGCCGCCCAGCGCGAGGGCGGCCAGCGACACCGCCCCGGCGGCGACGAAGGCGAACCGGCGGCGCGGGCGGCCCACCTCGTGGATGCGGAAGCCCTCCTGCTGCGGCCGCGCGGCGGCGGCCACGGGCAGGCCGTACGCGAACGCCTCGAAGGGGTCCGGTTCTGCGGGTCCCGGTCCCGGCGGGCCCAGGGGTCCGGCCGGGCCGTCGAGACCGCCCCCCGGGAGCCCCTGGAGGCGTGCCAGCAGGCCCGCGGACAGCGGCGGCGGCGCGCTCTCCACGAACATGGTCTTCAGGCGGCGCTGGGCGTCGGCCTCGGCCTTGCACTTGGCGCAGGTCGCCAGGTGGGCCAGGACCCGCTCGCGGGCGTCGTGCTTGAGCTCGCCGTCCACCAGGGCGGCAAGCCGGTCGCCCAGATGCTGTTCGGCAGGGGAAGGACTGGCTCCGCTCACTCGGCTCCGCCCTCTCTCCCGGCGTCCGGCGCGCCCGACCCCACGCCGGCCAGCGCCCGCTGCTCGGCCCGGGCCGAGGGGGACCGGTGCTTGAGCGCCTTGCGCAGGTGCGAACGGCCCCGGTGGATACGGCTGCGGACGGTGCCGAGCTTCACGCCGAGCGTCGCGGCGATCTCCTCGTAGGACAGGCCCTCGATGTCGCACAGCACCACGGCCGCGCGGAACTCGGGCGCGAGGGTGTCCAGCGCCTGCTGGACGTCCGCGTCGAAGTGCGTGTCGTGGAGGACCTGCTGGGGGGACGGCTCACGGCTCGGCAGCCGCTCGGCGGCGTCGTCGGCGAGCGCGTCGAAGCGGATCCGCTGCTTGCGGCGGACCATGTCCAGGAACAGGTTCGTCGTGATGCGGTGCAGCCAGCCCTCGAACGTGCCGGGCGTGTAGGTGGACAGCGAGCGGAAGACGCGGACGAAGACCTCCTGGGTGAGGTCCTCGGCGTCGTGCTGGTTGCCCGTCAGACGGTAGGCAAGGCGGTAGACCCGCGCGCTGTGCGTGCTGACGATCTCCTCCCACGAGGGAGGGGTCCACGCCTGCGATCCCGCATCTGCGGCAAAGGTCGCGGTGGTTGCGGTGTCTGCGGTGTGGAAGCGGTCAGCAATGTAGGTCACGGATTTCGGCTCACCCGCCGACCAGAAGAGGCGTCTGAACACGCCTCCACGATCCACAGGCGCAGCCGCACCTCCCCTGTCGGCTCTGGTGGTGTCCAGTGGAGTCCCTACCATAGCCACCCCCTCTGTCAGCTCCGGATAAGGGTTTTTGCAGTATCTTTACGCAAGCCTTAGGCCCCGGGGCGGTCCCCGCCGCCGATCTGCCCGGCGCCGTCCTTCTCGTCCCGCCTCCACCCCACACAACGCCCGGTCCCATCTGCGGGTTCCCGACGTCAACGGATACAGTCACCGTTGCGCCAACTATGGGGACAGGAGAGGGTCATTACCGGCAACCGGCAGACGAGCTGGGCGTTCGCCGACGCGTTTGTCGCCGAGGACGACGCTCTGCGATGGGCCCGCGACCGGTCCAGGGAAGCGGGCCTGCGCTCCGTCTCCCCCGGGACCGGCGCCGCGCTGCGCCTGCTGGCCGCCACCGCGGACGCCAAGGCGGTCGCCGAGATCGGCACCGGAACCGGCGTCTCCGGCATCCACCTCCTGCACGGGATGCGCCCCGACGGGGTGCTGACCACGGTGGATCCCGAAGCCGACCGGCAGGCCTTCGCCCGCCAGGCCTTCCGCGCCGCCGGGTTCGCGGGCAACCGCGCCCGCTTCATCCCCGGCCGCGCCCTCGACGTCCTGCCCCGCCTCGCCGACGGCGGGTACGACCTCGTCTTCTGCGACGGGGACCCGACCGAGTCCCTCGACTACCTCGCTGAATCGTTGCGGCTGCTGCGCCCCGGCGGGCTGGTGTGCTTCGAGGGGGTCTTCTCCGACGGCCGTACGGTCGACTCCGCCGCCCAGCCGGTGGAGGTGCTCCGCGTCCGCGAGCTGCTGCGCAGCGTCCGGGAGAGCCCCGCCCTGGAGGCCGCGCTGCTCCCGGTCGGCGACGGCCTGCTGTGCGCCGTGCGCCGCTAGGAGCCGTCCGAGCCTGATCCGCCGGACACCCCCTGGGCCGGCTCTTTCGGATCCTGCCGGGGCCGGGTCAGCTCAGCAGCGCGAAGGTGAGCGCCGCCGTGCCGCCCAGGGCGGTGCCGGCGAGCAGCTGGGCCGGGGTGTGCGCCCGCAGCGTCAGACGGGACCATCCGACCGCGGCGGCGACCGCGGCCGCCGGGAGGACCGCCGGGCCGAAGACGAGCAGCAGGATCATCACGGTGCCGCCCGCCACCGACATGTGGATGGATATCTGCCAGGCCACGGTCACCAGCAGGGACGAGACCAGGCCGACGAGCATCGCGACGACGAGCGCGAAGACGTCCGCCGGGGCGCCGAGCAGGCGCAGCAGGACGACCCCGGCCACGACGGAGACCAGGCTCAGCGCCATCGGCACCACCCGCTGGCGCCGCACCCGGATGTGCTGGTCGGTCAGCGCCCCCCGCCTGACCCCGAGGGCGATGATGCCGATCGGGACGACGCCGCAGAACAGGGCGGCGAGCAGCCCCCAGCCGAGCCCCGTCCACGAGCCGGTGCTGTGCCACCCGACCAGCAGGAGCAGGGCGACCACCAGGTTCGCCGGTGCCAGTCCGTCGGACAGGACGCGGGCCGCCTTCTGGCGGGGGGTGCAGTCGGCGAAGGCCGGCGGCGCGGGCGGGGAGAAGGTCACGTGCGGCTCCGCCGGGATGCTGGGGACGGGGGTCCCGGGACACGACACAACGCTGCCCCGGCCGCGGATCGCGGTCGGGGCAGCGCAGAGAATGCGAAAGCAGAAGGTGGAAGTGCTGTCAGCGGGTCAGCCGACGACCTTCTTCAGGGCGTCACCCAGGGCGTCCGCCTCATCGGGGGTCAGCTCGACGACAAGCCGACCGCCGCCCTCGAGCGGTACGCGCATGACGATGCCCCGCCCCTCCTTGGTGACCTCGAGCGGGCCGTCGCCCGTCCGCGGCTTCATGGCCGCCATGCTCGTTCCCCTTCCTGAAACCAGCTCATCGTCAGCCGACGGCCCCGTTCAGGCGCCTAATACCCGGCATCGAACACATTGCTTCCCAGCCATTATCCCGCATGTCAGGACCCGATGACCAACATCACCCGGGAACGCTTGGGCAACGCGCTCGACCAAAACCACTCATTTCGGGGATCCGCCTGCGATACTTCGCCGCCGCACCTGGGGAACTGCTCCGGCTTTCTTTGACGCACATCACATGTGCGCTCCCGGTCCGGTCCGCCATGCTGACCCTTGCACCGGCCGGTACCGGCCGGTAGCCAAGCCCGCGACGAAGGGGGACCCCCTGCCATGGCCGACAGTGTGCTCTACGAAGTGACCGACGGACTCGCGACCATCACGATCAACCGTCCCGACGCGATGAACGCGATGAACACCGAGGCCAAGGTCGCCCTGCGCGACGCGGTGCAGGCGGCGGCCGGGGACACCGCGGTCCGGGCGGTCCTGCTGACCGCCGCCGGGAACCGGGCCTTCTGCGTGGGCCAGGACCTCAAGGAGCACATCGGCAACCTCGCGGCGGACCGCGAGAGCGGCTCCTCGCTGACCATGAACACGGTCAAGGAGCACTACAACCCGATCGTGCGGGCGCTCACGGAGATGCCGAAGCCCGTGGTGGCCGGGGTCAACGGCGTGGCGGCCGGGGCCGGCTTCGGCTTCGCGCTGGCGGCCGACTTCCGGGTCGTCGCCGACACCGCCTCCTTCAACACCTCGTTCGCCGGTGTGGCCCTCACCGCCGACTCCGGGGTCTCCTGGACGCTGCCGCGCCTGATCGGCGCCTCCCGCGCCTCGGACCTGCTGCTCTTCCCGCGTTCGGTCAAGGCGCAGGAGGCGTACGAGCTCGGCATCGTCAACCGCCTGGTGCCCTCGGACTCCCTGCACGCCGAGGCCGAGGCCGTGGCCCGCACGCTGGCCGCGGGCCCGACGGTCGCCTACGCCGCACTGAAGGAGTCCCTCGCCCACGGGGCCTCCCACACGCTCGCGGAGTCCCTGGTCCACGAGGACGTGCTGCAGACCCGCGCCGGGGCCTCCGAGGACCACTCCATCGCCGTCCAGGCCTTCCTGGCGAAGCAGCCGCCGAAGTACCTCGGCCGCTGATCCCCGTCGCGGGCGTCGCGGCCCGGCTATGCCGGGTCGCGCAGGGCGCAGGCGGCCAGATGGTCGTTGACCAGCCCGCACGCCTGCATCAGGGCGTAGGCGGTGGTCGGGCCGACGAAGCGGATGCCGGCCTTCTTGAGGGCCTTGGCCAGGGCGGTGGACTCCGTAGTGACCGCCGGGACCTCGGTGACCGTGCGCGGGGCCGGGCCGGGCTCCTCGGGGGCGTGGGACCAGATCAGGGCGTCCAGCTCGCCCGGCTCCCAGCCGGCGAGGACCTTCGCGTTGGCCAGGGTCGCCTCGATCTTGGCCCGGTTGCGGATGATCCCCTCGTCGGCCAGCAGCCGCTCCGCGTCCGCGTCGCCGAATCCGGCGACGGCCGCGATGGAGAAGTCGGAGAAGGCCTTACGGAAGCCCGCGCGGCGGCGCAGGATCGTCAGCCAGGACAGCCCCGACTGGAAGGCCTCCAGGCAGAGCCGCTCGTAGAGGGCGTCGTCGCCGTGGACCGGACGGCCCCACTCGGAGTCGTGGTAGGCGATGTAGTCGGGCGTGGACAGCCCCCAGGGGCAGCGCAGCAGGCCGTCCGGGCCCGCCACGGGCCCGCTCACCGCTCACCGTGCTTGCTGAGGTCGACCGGGCCGGAGGAGTCCTGCGGGGCCGCGGGCGACGCCGTTCCCGTCAGCAGGGCGATCCTCGCGTCCCGATCGGCGAGCTCCGCGGCGAGCCGCTCCAGTACGTCGTCCACCTCGGCCATCCGGTAGCCGCGCGGCGCCACGGGCAGGCGCAGCGCGTCGATGTCCTCCCGCACCACGGGCCGGGTCTCGGGCAGGCCGTCCGCCACCCGGTCCGGCTCCGCCTCCGGCAGGACGGCCTCCGAGCCACCGCCGATCACGGCGAGGGTGACCGCTGCCACGACCACGACCAGCGCGATCATCAAGAAGAAGAACACGATCAACTCCCCTGAGAGACTCCGGCCACCAGGTTAAGGTCGCTGGCGAGGCGCGAGGGCCGCCGAAGGAGGAAAGACCAGGATGCTGCGACTGGGCAGGCGCGAGTTCGACACCCACGAGCCGGTGATCATGGCCATCGTGAACCGGACTCCGGACTCCTTCTACGACCAGGGCGCGACGTTCCGCGACGAGCCCGCGCTGGACCGGGTCGAGCAGGCCGTCGCCGAGGGCGCCGCGATCATCGACATCGGCGGGGTCAAGGCGGGCCCGGGCGAGCACGTGGACGCGGCCGAGGAGGCGCGGCGCACGGTCGGCTTCGTGGCCGAGGTGCGGCGCCGCCACCCGGACGTGGTGATCAGCGTGGACACCTGGCGGCACGAGGTCGGCGAAGCCGTCTGCGAGGCCGGGGCGGACCTGCTGAACGACGCGTGGGGCGGGGTGGACCCGAAGCTGGCCGAGGTCGCGGCGCGCTACGACGTCGGCCTGGTCTGCACGCACGCCGGCGAGGTCGAACCGCGCACCCGGCCGCACCGGACCGCGTACGAGGACGTGATGCAGGACATCCTGCGGGTCACGGTCGGCCTCGCCGAGCGCGCCGCGGCCCTGGGCGTCCGCCGGGACGCGATCATGATCGACCCGGGCCACGACTTCGGGAAGAACACCCGCCACTCGCTGGAGGCGACCCGGCGGCTGGAGGAGATGACGGCGACCGGCTGGCCGGTGCTGGTCTCCCTGTCGAACAAGGACTTCGTCGGCGAGACCCTCGACAAGCCGGTCAAGGAGCGGCTGCTGGGCACCCTGGCCACCACGGCCGTCTCGGCCTGGCTGGGCGCCCAGGTCTACCGCGTCCACGAGGTCGCGGAGACCCGGCAGATCCTGGACATGGTCCGGTCCATCCAGGGCCACCGCCCCCCGGCGGTCGCCCGCCGCGGCCTGGCCTGAGCCCCGACGGCCGGAGGCCGGCGCAGCCGCCCGAAGCCGGTGAGGCGCCCCGGCGCCGCAACGCGCGAGAGCGGCGTCGAAAAGGAGGCATGGTCCGGTCCATCCAGGGCCACCGCCCCCCGGCGGTCGCCCGCCGCGGCCTGGCCTGACGCCCGGCGGTCACCCGCCGCGGCCTGGCCCGAGCCCCGACGGCCGCGGGCCGGCCGCGCCGGCCCGCGGCGGGTGCTACTTGCCGACTTCCTTCGTCACCAGGGCGATCGCCTCGTCCACGTCGTCGGTGACGTGGAAGAGGTACAGGTCCTTCTCCGAGGCCTTGCCCTGGGCGATGACCGTGCCGCGCAGCCAGTCGACGAGCCCGCTCCAGTACTCCGTGCCGAACAGCACGATGGGGAAGCGGGTGATCTTCTGGGTCTGGACCAGGGTCAGCGCCTCGAACAGCTCGTCCAGCGTGCCGAGGCCGCCGGGCAGCACGACGAAGCCCTGGCTGTACTTCACGAACATCGTCTTGCGGACGAAGAAGTACCGGAAGTTCAGGCCGAGATCGACGTGCTGGTTGAGCCCCTGCTCGAAGGGGAGCTCGATGCCGAGGCCGACCGAGATCCCGTTCGCCTCGCGGGCGCCCTTGTTGGCCGCCTCCATCGCTCCCGGACCGCCACCGGTGATCACCGCGAACCCGGCGTCCACGAGCGCGCCGCCGATCCGCACGCCCGCCTCGTACTCCGCCGAGCCCGCCGGGGTGCGGGCCGAGCCGAACACGCTGATCGCGGGCGGCAGCTCGGCCAGCGTGCCGAAGCCCTCGATGAACTCCGACTGGATGCGCAGGACCCGCCAGGGATCGGTGTGCACCCACTCGGAGGGCCCGGCCGAGTCCAGCAGCCGCTGGTCCGTCGTACTGCCCGCCTGCACCTGGCTGCGCCGCCTCAGCACCGGCCCGAGCTGCTGCTCCTCGGGCCGACGACGAGCGCTGCCTTCGGGGTTGCCCATGATGTGCTCCCTCCTGCTGATCGTTGGATCAGGGTAGGCGCACAAAGGTGACGAGAAGCGGAATTCAGGAGGTCAGCCAGGCGCGGAGTCGTTCCTCGCAGTGCAGGATGGCCTTCGTCTCCACCCGCTCGTCCACCTTGTGGGCCAGCAGGGCGTCGCCCGGGCCGTAGTTCACCGCCGGGACGCCCAGCGCGCTGAAGCGGGAGACGTCCGTCCAGCCGAACTTCGGCATGGCCCGGCCGCCGACCGCCTCCATGAACGCCGCCGCGGCCGGGTGGGAGAGGCCGGGGAGGGCGCCGCCGGAGAAGTCGTCGATCACGAACTCCTCGACCCCGCAGTCCGCGAAGACCTCCCGGACGTGGGCGATCGCGTCGTCCATGCTGCGGTCCGGGGCGAAGCGGAAGTTGACCGTCACGGTGCAGGCGTCGGGGATGACGTTGTTGGCGACGCCGCCCTCGATCCGGACCGCGTTGAGGCCCTCGTGGTACTCCAGGCCGTCGATGACGGGCCTGCGGGCCTCGTACGCCGCGAGCCGGGCCAGGATCGGGCTCGCCGCGTGGATGGCGTTGGAGCCCATCCAGCTGCGCGCGGAGTGGGCGCGCTCGCCGGAGGTGCGCAGCAGGACCCGCAGGGTGCCCTGGCAGCCGCCCTCGACCTCGGCGTTCGAGGGCTCCAGCAGGACCGCGAAGTCGCCCGTGAGCCAGTCGGGGTGGGCCTCGGCCACCTTGCCGAGACCGTTGAGGTCGGCGGCGACCTCCTCCTGGTCGTAGAAGACGAAGGTGAGGTCCCGGTTGGGCTCGGGGACGGTCGCGGCGATGCGCAGCTGCACGGCGACGCCGGACTTCATGTCGGTGGTGCCGCAGCCCCACAGGACGCCGTTCTCGTCGAGGCGCGAGGGGACGTTGTCGGCGATCGGCACGGTGTCCAGGTGCCCGGCGAGTACGACGCGTTCGGCGCGGCCGAGGTCGGTACGGGCGACGACGTTGTTGCCGAAGCGGTCCACGGTGAGGTGGGGCAGGCCGCGCAGCGCGTGTTCCACGAGGTCGGCGAGTACCTTCTCGTCGCCGCTCACGGAAGGGATGTCGACGAGCCGGGCGGTCAGCTCGGCGGCGTCCAGGGTGAGGTCCAGCTCGGATTCGGACATGGAACTGACCCTAACGCCCCGGGGTGTGGCGAAGCGTCCCTCGTCCGTCCGGTGGACGCGCCATATACCTCAAGTACGGTGGGCCGCGTGTCCGAGATCCGTGAACCCCGTCCTCGCCGCCGCAGGCTGCTGCGTGCGGTCGTCGGCCTGCTCGTTCTCCTTTCGGTGATCGGGTACTTCGCCGTGCAGCGCGCCTCGGTCGGCGGTGGCGCGCCCTTCTGTGTCGCCAGTGCGGATGCGTCCGGTGGTGACGGCGGATCCGAAAAGTACGAGATGTCTCCGGAACAGGCGGCGAACGCGGCGACGATAGCCGCCGTCGGCATCGCCAAGGGGCTGCCCGACCGGGCCGTCACGATCGCCCTGGCGACCGCCATGCAGGAGTCCGCCCTGCGCAACCTCGACCACGGCGACCGGGACTCGCTGGGCCTCTTCCAGCAGCGGCCGTCGATGGGCTGGGGCACGCCGGAGCAGATCACGGACCCGGTCTACTCGGCCGGGATCTTCTACGACCACCTCGTCGACGTGCCGGGGTACTCGCGGCTGCCGCTGACGGTGGCCGCGCAGAAGGTGCAGCGCAGCGGTTACCCGCAGGCCTACGCCAAGCACGAGCCCGACGCGACCGTGCTGACGGCGGCCTTCGGCGGCGGCGGCCGCCTGGACTGCGGCGGGCCGGCGCCCACGCAGCCGGGCGACCCGGAGAAGGTGCGGGAGGGCCTGGCACGGATCTTCGGCAAGGACGCGATGCACACCGCCGGCCCGCAGGGCGGCCAGGGCGGTCAGGCCGGCCGCAGCGCCGGCGGGGGCCGGGCGGTCGAGGAGCCCGAGATCACGATGGTGGAGAAGCGGGAGGCGGGCGAGGCCGCGACGCGCCGCAGCCGGGCGATGGCCCACTGGGCGGTCGCCAACTCCCGCGAGATGGGGATCGCCAGGGTCTCCTACGACCTGCGCGGCTGGGTCGCGGGCCAGGACCGGGGCCGGTGGCAGGACAGGGGCGACGCCGGCGCGAAGAACGGCGGCGGCGACCCCTACGGCGCGGCCCCCGGCGAGGTGCGGATCTTCATGGCCCGCTGACCCGCACGGGTCAGCGGACGGCGCCCGGCAGCGCGTACGAACGATCACCCCTGCGGGGGTGATCACCACCGCGCCCCGCCTCCCGGGAACGGGCGGAAACCCCTGGTCGACGCGCATCCGGTGCTCTTGTCGCGGAAGCCGATTAAACGATGCGTTACCGATCCTTTACCCGGCGGCGCCGCAACTCCACCCGCCCCTCGAACGGTTAGTCAGGCCGTACTCAGCCGCTACCGCTTAGGAGCATCATGTCCCTCCCCCTGACCCGTCGGATCGCCCGTGCCGCGCTGCTCGTCGCAGCCGGGGCAGCGCCCGTGGTCGGTGCGGCCGGCGCGGCCAACGCCGCCGGTCTGGAGTCCGTGCCGCAGCTGGGCGCACTCACCGCCACGGACGCCCCCGCGGCGACCGCAGAGACGGCCACGGGAACGGCCACCGACGCCCTCGGCAACGCGGGCGCCGCCACCAAGTCCCTGCCGGCGCCCACCTCCGACCTGGCCGGCCAGGCGGGCGGCCTGCTCGGCGGCCTGCCCACCGCGCAGGACCTGCCGGTCTCCGCCCTGCCCGTGGGCGGTGTCCTGCCGGCGGGACTGCCCGGCGGCGCCCTGCAGGGCTGACGCCCGGGGAACACCGAGGGGGCCGGGAGTTTCGCACTCCCGGCCCCCTCGGGCTGTCACCGGCCGGTCAGCCGAGGCGCTTGACCGCCGCCTCCACGCGCTCGTCGGTGGCGGTGAACGCCACCCGCACGAAGCGCGCGCCCGCCTCGCCGTAGAAGTCGCCCGGCGCGACCAGGATGCCCAGGTCCGCGAGGTGGGCGACGGTGTCCCAGCAGGGCTCGTCGCGGGTCACCCACAGGTAGAGGCTCGCCTCGCTGTGCTCGACGCGGAAGCCGTGCGCCTCCAGGGCCGCCCGGAGCGCCGCCCGGCGGGCCGCGTAGCGCTCGCGCTGCTCCGCCACGTGCCGGTCGTCGCCGAGCGCCGCCACCGTGGCCGCCTGCACCGGGGCGGGGGTCATCATGCCGCCGTGCTTGCGGATCTCCAGCAGCTCGCCGAGGACGTCCGCGTCACCGGCGATGAAGGCCGCCCGGTAGCCCGCCAGGTTGGAGCGCTTGGAGAGGGAGTGGACCGCGACGATCCCCTCGTAGGAGCCGCCGCACACGTCGTCGTGGAGGACGGAGACGGGCTCGGCCTCCCAGCCCAGCTCCAGGTAGCACTCGTCGCTGAAGAGCAGGATCCCGTGCTCCCGCGCCCAGGCCACGATCCGGACCAGGTCTTCCTTGGGGATGACCTTCCCGGTGGGGTTGGACGGGGAGTTGAGCCACAGCAGCTTCACGCCGGCCGGGTCGAGTTCGGTGGGGTCGTCGTAGACCACCGCCTCGGCGCCGCACAGCCGCGCGCCGACC
Organism: Streptomyces erythrochromogenes; assembly: GCF_040684695.1. Taxonomy (GTDB): domain Bacteria; phylum Actinomycetota; class Actinomycetes; order Streptomycetales; family Streptomycetaceae; genus Streptomyces; species Streptomyces erythrochromogenes_C. Next base: position 139,819 of record NZ_JBFBGM010000004.1, on the reverse strand, counting down.
TCGTACGTCGGGTACGCGAGGCGCGGGTAGGCGACCTTGTCGCCGGCGCCGAGCCCGAGCTGGGTCGGCAGCCAGGCCACCAGCTCCTTCGAGCCCACGACGGGCAGGACGTTGCGGTGACCGGCGGCGCTCGCGCCGAGCCGGCCGCGCAGCCAGCCCGTGATGGCGTCGCGCAGGGCCTCGGTGCCCCACACCGTCGGGTAGCCCGGGGAGTCGGCGGCTTCGATCAGGGCCTGCCTGATCAGCTGCGGGACCGGGTCCACGGGCGTGCCGACGGACAGGTCGACGATGCCGTCCGGGTGGGCCGCCGCCGTCTTCTTGTACGGCTCCAGCTTGTCCCAGGGGAAGGCGGGAAGACGGTCGGATACTGCGGCCACGGTGGTCTCTGCTCTCTCTCGGTACTGGCTGGTGGCGGGGCGGGAAAACACCGCGGTCCCGTGCGGCGGGAAGGCCGTACGGGACCGGGGAGGCGCTTCTGCCGTGAAAGGTCAGTGCTCGCCGTTGATGCCGGCGGGCAGCCCCGCGACGAAGGGGTGGTCGCGCTCGATCAGGCCCAGCTTGGAGGCACCACCGGGCGAACCGAGCTCGTCGAAGAACTCGACGTTCGCCTTGTAGTAGTCCTTCCACTCTTCCGGAGTGTCGTCCTCGTAGAAGATGGCCTCGACCGGGCAGACCGGCTCACACGCACCACAGTCGACGCACTCGTCCGGGTGGATGTACAGGGACCGCTGGCCCTCGTAGATGCAGTCGACGGGGCACTCTTCGATGCATGCCTTGTCCTTGACGTCGACACAAGGCTCCGCGATGACGTAGGTCACGCTCTCGTTCCTCCTCGGTAGGGCTTTCCATATCGCGCGGGAGCGCGGCGTCGTCGATGCCCGCACCTAGTATCTCCGTTCCCGGGCACGATCCGAACAGGAGGGGCGGACAGAGCTGTGGAAATCACTGCCGGAGGGCTGCTGGAGGTCCGAATCACCCCGGCTGACGTGGGTAAACGTGTCTCTGTACGACGGGTGGAGACCGGACTGAGCGGATCACCCGAGTTCACGGACACGGTCGGCGTTCTCACATCCTGGGACCGTGGTGTGCTGCTGATCACAAAGAAGGACGGCCGGTCCGTCCGCATCCCGGAATCCGCGCTGGTGGCGGGCAAGGTCGTGCCCGCGGCGCCGGCCCGGCGGCGGGGTCCGGCGGCCTCCTTCGAGGAGCTGACGAGGGTCTCCGCGCGGGCCTGGCGGCCGCTGGAGAGCGAGCCGCTGGGCGGCTGGACGCTGCGGGCGGCGGCCGGGTTCACCCGGCGGGCCAACTCCGTGCTGCCCGTCGGCGACCCGGGCATACCTCTGGACGATGCACTCGCGCGAGTGACCTCCTGGTATGCGGAACGGGAACTTCCGGCCTATGTGCAGGCTGCCACGGGCGCTGCCGGGACCCAGGAGCTGCTCTGCGCGGAGCTGGAGCGCCGGGGCTGGGTGTCCGAGGTGTCGGCGGACGTGCGGATCGGTGCGCTGGCACCGGTGGGCGACGTGGACGCGCCCGCGAGCGGGTCCGTGACGCTGACCCGCGTCCCGGACGAGGAGTGGCTCGGGCGCTACGGGCGGGTCTCCGATCCGGAGGTGGCCCGGCGGGTCCTGGTGGAGGGGCCGTCGGTGTGGTTCGCCTCGCTGCCCGGCGGGCGCGCGATCGGCCGGTGCGTGGTGGACGGCCGCTGGGCCGGCTTCGCGGCGGTCACGGTCGATCCGCAGCACCGGCGTGAGGGGCTCGCGACGGCCGTGATGGCCGCCCTGGCGCGGCGCGCGCTGGAGGAGGGCGCCTCGGCCGCGTGGCTGCAGGTCGAGACGGACAATCCGGGGGCGCGGGCGCTGTACGACGGGCTGGGCTTCGCGACGCACCACACCTACCACCACTTCCGGGCGGCCCCGTGAGCACGCCCGAGCGCCGGGAGCAGTTCGCCGCGGAGGCCCGGGCGGAGCGGCCCGACCTGGCCCTGATGTGCCTGCTGCTGGCGGCGGAGGCCGACCCGGAGCTGGACGAACGCGCCATGGACTGGGCGCAGATCGAACTGGACCGGCTGGCCGGGATGCTGCCGTACGGCCTGCGGGGCGGGCCCGCCTGGGCCTCGGCGGTGACGGAACTGCTGGGCGGGCGCCTCGGTTTCCACGGCACCCCGGCGGACTACGAGCGGATGTCGTCCTCGCTGCTGCACGAGGTGCTGCGGCGCCGGCGCGGCCTGCCGATCCTGCTGTCGGTGGTGTGGCTGGAGGTCGCCCGGCGGGCGGGCGCGCCCGTGTACGGGCTGGGGCTGCCCGGGCACTTCGTGGTGGGCTTCGGCGACCCCGAGGAGGGCGTGGTGGTGGACCCCTTCGCGGGCGGCGCCTCCCTGGGCACCGGACCGGCGGAGCTGGCCTCGGGACCCCGTACGCCGGCCAGGACGCTCGACATCGTGCTGCGGATCCTGACCAACATCCGGGCCTGGGCCTCGACCCGCCCGGAGCAGTCCGGCGTGGCCCTGTGGGCGCTGGAGCTGTCGCTGCTGCTGCCCTCGCACCCCGCCTCGCTGCGCTACGAGCGGGCGCGGCTGCTGGTGGAGCGGGGCTCCTTCCGGGAAGGCGCGGCCGAGCTGGACTCCTACGCCGAGGTGGTGTCGGCCGTGGACACCGACGCGGCGGCCCGCATCCGTGCCGAGGCCGTCTCGGCGCGCGCCCTGCTGAACTGACCGCTGCCGGCCCCGGCGGAGCGGGCCCTTCGGACACGGCGGTGCCCCCGTCCGGGGTCCGGACGGGGGCGCCTCGTGCCGTGCCTCAGCTCGGGTTGGTGTCGATGACCACGGTCCGCTCGGCCGCGGTCTTCCCGCGCAGGGCCTTGCCGAGCGCGCCGGCGACGTCCTGCGGCGTGACCGCGGTCTTCGCGCCCGTACCGCGGGTGATCAGGACGCCGTCGAAGGTGTTCCCGTAAGTCGCCTTGAGCGCCTCCAGGTCGAACTTCTCCGTGAGGCGGCCGTCCACGGCCTGCATGCTGAGGATCTTGGGCAGCGACAGCTTGCCGAAGGCGATGGACTTGCTGCCGGCCTTGACGGTGGCGTTGGCGGACATCGCCGGCTCGGCGAACTCCTTCATCGCACGGTCGAGTTCGGCCTGGCCCACGACCGGCTCCCTGGTGGCGGTCGGCAGCTGCACGACGGCCGCCTTGCCGGTGCCGACCTGGTCGCGGAAGGCCTTGGTGACGAGGCCGACGGAGCCGTCCACGTCCAGGCCGGTGCCCGCCTTGCCGGGGACGGCGACGGCCTTGCCGCCCTCGAAGGTGATGGTGCCCTCGGTGACGGAGCCCGCCGTGCCGGCGAGTTCCTGGAGCGCGACCTGGAGCTTCTCCTCGTCCACGGGCATCACGGCGTCGGCGACCCGCTCGTTGCCGAGGAGGGAGCCGATGACCGTGATGGGGTTGTAGTCGCTGCCGGCCGCGTTGCGGACGGTGGTCTGGGCGTCCAGGGTCAGGCCGGCCTTGTCGGGCTTCAGCTCGACCGGCTTGCCGCCGACGCTCAGCTGGATCGGGGCCCCTGCGCGGGTGCCGAAGGCCGTCTGGAGCTTCGAGACGGCCTCGTCGCGGCTGCCGCTGATGTCGACGCCGAGGACGGTGGTGCCCTTGGGGACGTCGGAGTGGTTCAGGAGCAGCCCGGCGCCGTAGGCCACGCCGACGAGCGCCACGATGCCGCCGCCGACGAGGACCAGCTTGGAGCGGCCCTTCTTGGCGGGCTTCGCGGCCGGTTTCGCGGCGGCCTTCTTGCCCGCCTTGTCCGCGGGCGGTGTGGCGCGGGGGGCGGCCGGCGCGGGCGCCGGTACGGGGGTGGGCAGCGGGCCGTCCAGGTCCGGGCCGGGCCAGCCGGCGTCCGCCGCGGCGGACGGGCCGCCCGCGGCGGGTCCGGAGCCGAAGCCGGGGCCGCCGGTGGTGGGGCCGGCCGGACCGCCGGAGTGGCTGTCGTAGACGGGGAACGCCTCGGTGGACGGGCCGGCGTCGCCGTGGCCGGCGCCGTACGCCGGGAAGCCCTGGGTCGCTCCGACGCCGGGGCCGCCGGGCATCGGGGCCGCCGGGGCGGGTGCCTGCGGCGGGGCGTAGCCGGTGCCGTACTCGGGGACGGGCGGCGGCGGGGTGCGCGGCGGCGCGTACGCGGCGTCGGGCGCCTGCGGAGCCTGGGCGTGCGGTGCGGGCGCGAAGCCGGCGCCCGGCGCGGGCGGCGGGGTCGGCGTCGCACCGGGCACCCGCTTGGCGAGCGGCGGCGGCGGGGCGGCCTGCGGCATCTGCGCGGCTGCGGGCGCCGCGGGAGCGGGCGCGGGCGCGGCGGCGGGCGGCTTGCGCGGCGCGAACCAGTTGCTGGCGGCCGGCTCCTCGGCCTGCGCCGGGGCCGGGTCCGGCTCCGGAGCGGCCTCGACACGGGTCGGCCGGGGTCCCGGGCGCTGCGCGAGCGGGGGCCGGTCCTGCTGCCCGGGCCCCGGCTCCGGCTCCGGCGGGGTCTGCGACCCGCCGCCGGACGTGGCGGAGTTGGTGCCCATCGACTTGCGCACGACCACCGGCGGGATCGGCCGCGAACCCGGGATGTTGATCCGGATCCGGGTCGTCAGGGTCGTCTCGGTCTTGGGCCCGTCGGATTCGGGCGTGGACGGATTCGAGGTCACAGGGTTCTCCTCCGGGGCGGTCGCCGCGCCAGGCCCGGGTGGCACAGTCGTGGACGGGTACTGGCCGGTTCCGTACGGCGGCGTACCCGAGGGGTAAGCGGCTCCACCGTGCCCCTTGGGCCCGGAGGACGAACTGTCGGTTTCACGACTCAAGGCAGGTTCTCCCGGTTGGCTCCGCCGCCCGTCATACCGTGCGCGGGCAGCTCGGCGGCCCGTCCACCATACTGGCCGCCGCCCGCGCGCAACTGACTGCGGCGAATCAGGGGTTCCCCGCAGGGCCCGTCAAACCCCCCTGAAGCGCCCCGAGAGCCCCTGCCCGCACGCCTCCGCCGGACTCCCTACGAGGTCCGACACCACGTCACTTGACGGGCCGGGAGGCCGAAACCGGCCGATCGGCCGGAAGGGTGATCGTGGCACACATCACAGCCAGCACGGTTCCGCCCAAAAGATAGGCGTACATACCGATTCCGGACGAAGTGAGGATGAAGTCCCCCTCGGGGCGCGGGACGCCGAGCATCACGTAGGCGAGGAACCAGCCGAGCACGCCGCCGCCCACCCCGAGGCCGGTCCCGAGGGCGATCCGGCCGCCGAGGAACAGCCCGAAGAGGGCCAGCAGCGCGAGCAGCAGACCGGCGGGGAACCACAGGTCCACGACCAGCCAGCCGGCCGCGCCGGTCAGCGCGCCGAGCACCAGCAGGCCCAGGCAGCCGGCGATCCGGCCCGCCGTGAGGGTGCCGGTCACGCCTCCACCCCCGCGAAGAGGTCGTGTTCGCGCTCGCCCGCCCCGGCGCCCGGCCGGCCCTCGACCAGTTCGTAGTACTCGCGCGCGAACAGCGGCTGCGCCAGGTCGTTGGAGAGGGCGAAGAAGGGACCGTCCACGGCGATCTGGGTGGCATGGGCGCGCATGGCGGCGGTCTTGGCCGCCACGAGGGCCTCGTCGGCGTCGATCTCGGCCGTGATCCGCCCGTCGTCGACGACCCCGGGCACGTCCCCGGGCGAGGCCAGCCCCGGGAAGGACACCTCCGCCCCGGCGGCGGCCAGCCGGGCGAAGCCCTCCTCGACCACCGAGAGCGGGACGCGGTTCCAGTAGATCTTCCCGATGGTGTGGGGGTCCCCGAGGTCGCGCCGGTAGGCCTTCTCCGCGGCCAGTTCGGCGGCGCGCATGGCGACGCGGTGGGCCTGGATGTGGTCCGGGTGCCCGTAGCCGCCGTCCGGGTCGTAGGTGACGAGCACCTGCGGGCGCAGTTCCCGGATCACCTCCACGAGGTACGCGGCCGCCTCGTCCACGTCGGCGGACCAGAAGGCCTCCGGGCGGCGGTTCTGCGGGGCGCCCATCATCCCGGAGTCGCGGAAGCGGCCGGGGCCTCCGAGGAACCGGTGGTCGTGGACGCCCAGTTCGGCCATGGCGGCGGCGAGCTCGCCGATCCGGTGGGTGCCGAGGGTGTCGTCGCGGTCGGCCGCCAGGTGGGCGAGGCCGGGCGGGATGACCTCGCCCTCCTCGCCCAGCGTGCAGGTCACCAACGCGACGTGGGCGCCCTGGGCCGCGTACTTGGCCATGGTGACGCCGTTGTTGATCGACTCGTCGTCGGGGTGCGCGTGCACGAAGAGCAGACGACGGGCGGGAAGACCGTTCATGGGCCTAGCGTAGGGGGTGTCCTGCGCCGGTCCCGGCCTGCCCGCCCCGCCCGGCGGGCCCCGGCGGCGGCCGCCGGGACGCCGCCTAGAACTTGATGCCGCTGATCATGCTCGCCACGTTCGAGGTGAGCTGACTGAGGGTCGGGGCGATGGTGGAACTCGCCAGGTAGAAGCCGAGCAGCACACAGACCACCGCGTGTCCCGCTTTCAGGCCCGCCCGGCGGACCAGCAGGAAAACGATGATCGCCAGCAGCACCACGGCAGAGATCGAGAGTGCCACGGCGTTTCACCTCCACGTCGAGCGGACATCGGTACGCGCATTCGTGCTCGGCGAGAGTCATACCCACCGTGCGCTACGGATCATAACTATCCGTGCCAGCGCATCGATCGAAATCCGGCAGCACAAGGGGCGCATGCCGCGCACGGTCGGGGTCACGCAAAGGCCGGCCGGGGGGCGTTTACGCCCCCCGGCCGGCTGTCGGCACCCGCACGGCCGCACAGCACCCAGGCTGCATGCCCCAGATCTCGGGGCAGAAACGGTCAAGTTGCCTACAGGTAAACGACGTTGGGGGCCGGGACCGCCCTCGCCATGGGCACATGACGGGTGGCCGAAAATAGCTGGTCGGTGGATAAACCGTCTCAGTCCGTGACCTCTCCACCCGGCCCGTCGACCGCCTCCGGCGGCACCCGCGGGACCACCCGCTTCTCCGCCGCGAAGTGGCACGCCGAAGGATGGGCCGCCGGACCGGAGGCGAACACCTCGGGGACCGCCAGCAGCGGAACCTCCGTGGCACAGCGGTCCTGGGCCTTCCAGCAGCGGGTGCGGAAGCGGCAGCCCGACGGCGGGTTGGCCGGGGAGGGGACATCACCCGAGAGGATGATCCGCTCGCGGTGGGCGTGGGCCTGCGGGTCCGGCACCGGCACGGCCGAAAGCAGCGCCTGCGTGTACGGGTGGGTCGGATGCTCGTAGATCTCGGTGTCGGTGCCGATCTCGACGATCCGGCCGAGGTACATGACGCCGACCCGGTCGGAGATGTGCCGGACGATCGAGAGGTCGTGCGCGATGAAGACGTAGGACAGCCCGAATTCGTCCTGGAGCTTCTCCAGCAGGTTGACGACCTGCGCCTGGACGGAGACGTCCAGGGCGGAGACCGGTTCGTCCGCGACGATGATCTCGGGCTGGAGGGCCAGGCCGCGGGCGATGCCGATGCGCTGGCGCTGGCCGCCGGAGAACTGGTGCGGGTAGCGGTTGATGTACTCCGGGTTCAGGCCCACGACGTCCAGGAGCTCCTGGACCTTGCGCCGGCGGTCGCCCTTCGGAGCCACCTCGGGGTGGATCTCGTACGGCTCCCCGATGATGTCGCCGACCGTCATGCGCGGGTTCAGCGAGGTGTACGGGTCCTGGAACACCATCTGGATGTTGCGGCGCACGGCCTTCAGCGCGCGCCCCGACAGCCGGCTGATGTCCTCGCCCTTGTACGCGATCGAACCCGCGGTCGGGCGTTCCAGGTTGACCAGCATCTTGGCGACGGTGGACTTGCCGCAGCCGGACTCGCCGACGATGCCCAGCGTCTCGCCCGGGTGCAGACCGAAGGACACCCCGTCGACGGCCTTGACCGCGCCGACCTGCTTCTTGAACAGGACGCCCTGGGTCAGCGGGTAGTGCTTGACCAGGTCCTTGACTTCGAGGAGGGGCTCAGCCACGGAGGCACTCCTTCCAGAAGTGGCAGGCGCTGGCCCGCGCCACGGGCGAGTCGGTCACCGGGTACAGGGGCGGGACGTCGGCGCGGCAGACCTCCTGCGCCATCGGGCAGCGCGGGTTGAAGGCGCAGCCGGGCGGGATGCGGAGCAGGTTGGGCGGCAGCCCCTTGATCGCGTACAGCTCCTGGCCCTTCTGGTCCAGGCGCGGGATGGAGTCGAGCAGGCCGCGCGTGTACGGGTGCGCGGGCGCCTTGTAGATCTCGTGGACGGGGGCCGCCTCGACGATCCGGCCCGCGTACATGACCGCGATCTTGTCGGCGACGTCGGCGACCACGCCCAGGTCGTGGGTGATCAGGATGAGACCCATGTTGAGCTCCCGCTGGAGCTCGGCCAGCAGGTCCATCACCTGCGCCTGGACGGTGACGTCCAGGGCCGTCGTCGGCTCGTCGGCGATGATCAGCGAGGGCTCCAGGGCCAGCGCCATGGCGATCATGATGCGCTGGCGCATGCCGCCGGAGAACTGGTGCGGGTAGTCCCCCACGCGCGCCTTCGCCGCCGGGATCTTCACCCGGTCCATGAGCTCGACGGCCTTGGCCCGGGCGTCCTTGCGCGACATCCCGCGGTGGACCTCGTACATCTCGCCGAGCTGCTTGCCGACGGTCAGCACGGGGTTGAGGGAGGACAGCGCGTCCTGGAAGATCATCGCCATCTCGGCGCCGCGGATCCTGCGCCGCTCGTCCTCCTTCATCTTCAGCAGGTCGCGGCCCTTGAAGAGGATCTCGCCGCCGGAGATCCGGCCGGGCGGCACGTCCAGGATCCCCATCACGGCCTGGGCGGTCACGGACTTGCCGGAGCCGGACTCGCCGAGCACGGCCAGTGTCTCGCCCTCGTCCACCGAATAGGCGACCCCGTTGACCGCCTTGGCGACTCCGTCGCGCGTCTTGAATTCCACGTGCAGGTCGCGGACCTCGAGCAGCATGTGCGGGGCTCCTCAGCGCAGCTTGGGGTCGAGGGCGTCGCGCACCGCGTCGCCGAGCATGATGAAGGCGAGCACCGTGATGCTCAGCGCGCCCGCGGGCCACAGCAGCATGTGCGGGGCGTTGCGGATCTGCGAGGCCGCGTTGGAGATGTCGATGCCCCAGGAGACGGTGGGCGGGCGCAGGCCGACGCCGAGGAAGGACAAGGTCGCCTCCAGGGCGATGTACGTGCCGAGCGCGATCGTGGCGACGACGATGACGGGGGCCACCGCGTTGGGCGCCACGTGCCGCAGCAGCATCCGGGCGTTGCCGGCGCCCAGGGCTCTGGCGGCCTGGACGTAGTCGTTCTGCTTGGCGGTGATCACCGAGCCGCGGGCGATGCGGGCGATCTGCGGCCAGCCCAGGAGCACGATGAATCCGACCACGGGCCAGACCGTGGTGCTGGTGACGACCGACAGGAAGACCAGGCCGCCGAGGACGACCGGGATGCCGAAGAAGATGTCGGCGACGCGGGAGAGCAGGGAGTCCCCCCAGCCGCCGAAGAAGCCGGCGAGGCCGCCGAGTGCGGAGCCGAGCAGGGCGGCGCCGAGGGTGGCGCAGACGCCCACGGTGATGGAGGCGCGGGCTCCGTAGACGGTGCGGGTGTAGACGTCGCAGCCCTGGGTGTCGTAGCCGAAGGGGTGCCCGGGGGTGGAGCCCTGCTGGGACTTGGAGAGGTCGCACTGGAGGGGGTCGCCGCTCGCGATGAGCTGCGGCCAGATCGAGATGACGACGAGGAAGAGGATGAGCAGCGAGGAGAGGATGAAGACGGGGTTGCGGCGCAGCTGGTGCCAGGCGTCGGACCACAGGGAGCGGGCGCGCTCGCGGGGGCCGGTGGCGCCCGGTCCGGCGGTCTTCTCGATCCCTTCGATGCTCTCCGCCTCGTCCAGCGCGAGATCCATGGGTCCCCCCTGGCCCGTGGGTGAGACCGCCTCCTTCGGGCGGGGGCCCACCGGGTCGTAGCCGGCGGGTTCGGGGCGCTCGGGATCAGGCATAACGGATCCTCGGGTCCAGGACCGCGTAGAGCAGGTCGACGAGCAGGTTCGCCAACAGGAAGACGATGACGAGGATGGTCACGAAGCCGACGACCGTGGGCGAGTTGTTGCGCAGGATGCCCTGGTAGAGCTGGTAGCCGACGCCGTGGATGTTGAAGATCCGCTCGGTGACGATGGCGCCGCCCATCAGGGCGCCGATGTCGGTGCCGATGAAGGTGACCACCGGGATCAGGGAGTTGCGCAGCAGGTGACGGGTGACGACCCGGCTGCGCGGCAGGCCCTTGGCGGTGGCGGTGCGGACGTAGTCGGCCTTGACGTTCTCGGCGATGGAGGTGCGCGACAGGCGCGTGACGTAGGCGAGGGAGACCAGCGCGAGGACGATGCCGGGCAGGATCAGCTCGTTCAGCGGGGCGTCCGGGGAGACGGTGGGCCTCACCCAGCCCCATTTGACGCCGAAGAGGTACTGGAGCAGGTAGCCCGTCACGAAGGTGGGCACCGAGATGACCACCAGGGTCAGCACGAGCACGGAGGTGTCGACGGTCTTGCCGCGGCGCAGGCCGCTGATCACGCCGAGGGTGATGCCGATGACGATCTCGAAGAAGATCGCGACCAGGGTCAGGCGCAGGGTGACGGGGAAGGCGCTGGCCATCAGCTCGGTGACGGACTGTCCGTTGAAGGCGGTGCCGAAGTCGCCCTGGAAGATCGCGCCCATGTAGTGGAGGTACTGCTTCCACAGGGGCTGGTCGAGGTAGAGGTCCTTGCGGATGCGGGCGGCGGTGGCGGGGTCGGGGGCCTTGTCACCGAAGAGGGCCGCGACCGGGTCACCGAGCGCGTACACCATGAAGAAGATCAGGAACGTGCTGCCGATGAACACCGGGATCATCTGGAGCAGCCGCCGGATCACATAACGTCCCATGGAGTGCTCCATGTTGTTGGCGGGCGCGGCGGGCCCCCCGCGGGGCGGGGGGCCCGGATCCGGGTGGGGGTCAGATCACCTTGATCTGGTCGTAGACCGGGACGCTGAACTGGTTGAGGGTCACGTCCTCCAGCCGCTCGGAGTAGCCGGCGCTGCCGTTCTGGTACCAGAGCGGGATGGAAGGCATCTGCTCGGCGAGGATCTTCTCCGACTCCTGGAAGCTGGCGACCGCCTTGGCCGGGTCGCTCTCCTGGTTCGCCTGGTCGACGAGGGCGTCGAACTCCTTGTTGCTGAACTTCCCGTAGTTGGAGGAGGCGCCGGTGTAGTAGAGCGGCTGCAGGAAGTTCTGGATCAGCGGGTAGTCGGCCTGCCAGCCCGAGCGGAAGGGACCCGTCAGCTTGTAGCTGCTCTGCTGGTTGCGGAAGTCGGCGAAGGTGCCGACCGGGTTGACCGTGCAGACCGGGCCCTCCCCCAGCGCGTTGTTGACGCTGTTGCAGACGGCGTCCATCCAGTCGCGGTGCGAACCGGTGTCCACGTTGGAGGTCAGCGTGACCTTGCCGCCGGGGAGTCCGCCGCCCTCCTGGATGAGCTTCTTGGCCTCGGCCGGATCGTAGACGCAGGCGTCGCCGCAGGCCGTGGCGGAGAAGCCGCCCTTCTCCCCGAGGGCCGGCGAGGTCCAGTCCTTGGCGGGGGTCCGGGTCTCCCGGAAGATCTGCTTGGTGATCTCGTCGCGGTTGATCGCCCGCGAGATGCCCTGGCGGACCTTCTCCGAGCCCGGCTTGTTCCACTGCGGGTCGTACAGCGGGAAGGTGAGGGTCTGGATGATGAGGGCCGGCTGGTTGATGTACCGGTCGCCGAGGTCGTTCTTGACGTTCTTCAGCTGCTGCGCCGGGACGTCGTCGACGAGGTCGAGGTTGCCGGAGATCAGGTCGGTGTAGGCGGTGTTGTTGTCGGTGTAGACCTTCAGGTCCACTCCGCCGTTCTGCGCCTTGTCCTCACCGGGGTACGCGTCCCACGTGCGCAGCTTCATGCCGGTGCCCTTGGTGTACGAGTCCACCGTGTACGGGCCGTTGCCGACCGGCTTGTCCAGCCAGGCGGCGTGGTCGGTGAAGAAGGCCTTGGGGAGCGGGGAGAAGGCCTGGTAGCCGAGGGTCTCCGGCCAGGTGGAGAACTTGTTCTTGAGGGCGACGGTGAAGGTCTTGGGATCCTTGACCACCAGTCCGGACATCGTCTTGGACTTGGGTTCGCCGGACGCCGGGTGCACGTCGTCGTAGCCGACGATGTCGGAGAAGAACGGCGAGTTGTTCTGCTTGTTGCGCACGTCCGCGCCGTAGTTCCAGGCGTCCACGAAGGACTGCGCGGTGACCGGCTCGTCGTTGCTGAACTTCCAGCCGTCCTTCAGCGTGACGGTGAAGTTCTGGCTGTCCGTCGTCTGGATGGACTCGGCGAGCATGTTCTTGGCCTCGCCGGTCTTGGGGTCGTAGCGCTTGAGGCCGCGGAAGATCATGTCGAGGACCTTGCCGCCCTGCACCTCGTTGGTGTTGGCGGGCTCCAGCGGATTCTGCGGGTCGCCCCACGACGAGCTGATGACTCCCGCCTCGCCGCCTCCGCCGCTGTCGCTCCCGCCGCCGCAGGCCGTCGCCGCGAGGGCGACGGCCACCGCACATGCGGCCCACTTGGCGTGGGTGGCTCCGCGCATGGAGTGCCTCCTATGGCTCCCAAGACTCACTTAGGGGCCAATGTCACCCTATGAGGGGGGCCGCACACGCATGGTTGGACCGATTGCACCCGCGCGTCCCGCCCGTGTCACCCCTGGGGGTGCAAAGCCAGCTCCCAGGCGTCGACCCCGTAGTGCAGGGCCATGCCGTGCGCCTCGTAGAGCGCGAGTGCGCCGGTCGCGTTGTGGGTGTCCACGCCGAGGCCGACGGTGTCCCGGCCGCGGGCGGCGTAGACGGCGAAGCCGTGGCGCAGCAGGTGGCCGCCGACGCCCCGGCCGCGCACGTCCTTGCGTACGCCCACGTGGCTGAACCAGGCCATGCTCGTGCGGTCGTCCCGGGTGAGCAGCACGGCCACGTCGCCCTGGTCCGGCAGGCTCGCGATCCACACCAGCGACCAGTCCAGTCCGCGGCCCTCGATGTGGTCCAGCCAGGTCTCGTACGGGCGGTCCACATGGCCGAAGTGGTCGGCGAAGGTCTCCTCGACCAGCGCGTGGACCCGGCGGCGGTCGGCTTCGTCGTCGCCGCAGTGGCGCAGGACGAGCCCTTCGGGCGGGGCGGGCGCGCGGTCGGCGGCCGCCGACAGGGAGCGCGTCATGACCTGGTAGCGGCGGATGGTGCGGTAGCCGCGCCCCGAGAGGAGGTCCAGGTCGATGGTGGGCTCCACGTTGAGCTGGAGGCGCAGGACGCCCGGTCCGGCGTTGATCTCCCGGGCCCGGTCCTCCATGCGCTCCAGGAGCAGGACCGCGGCCTCGTGGTGGCCGGGCAGCACGTAGTGGTCGCCGTCGACGCGGCCCGGTCCCGCGTCCGCCCAGACGAGGGCGTAGGCGACGAGCCGGCCGTCCTCGAAGGCGAGCCAGGAGTCGGTGGCGAGGTCCACGTCGGGTGCGTTGAGATCGGACTCGACGGTGCCGAGATCGGTTTCGGGTCGGCCGATCTCGATCACGTCGACGGCGTTGAGCAGGCCGCAGATGTCAGCCGCGTCCCCGGGGCCGGCGGGCCGTACGGTGATGGTCATTGCGTCACTCTCGGGCCCGGGATCCCGGGGTCGCAACCGGTTTGCGCGCAGGGTCAGGGCAGGACCGCGCCGAGCGGCGAGCACTCGGATTCCTGGAACCTGGGTATCTGACCGCAGATGATCACCGAGTCCGGCGGGGCGTCCGCGCTGACGGCCAGCATCCGGGTGTAGGTGTCGTTGTCCATGCGGATCGTGGCCGACTCCTCCCGTCCGCCCTTGTCCTTGATCGTCACGGAGTCCCCCACCGTCCCGTTCTCGATCCGACCCCACACCGCCCGGCAGGCGGCGCTGTAGCGGAGCTGGATCTTCAGCCCGCGCAGCCAGGTCTCCCGGACCGTGGTCCCGTCCCAGTGGCAGTCCATCGCCTGCGGCTCGCGCCGCAGGCAGGTGTCCGCGGAGCAGGCCGGCGGCCGCGGCGACGGAGGGGCCTCGGCCGTGGACGCGGACGGGGCGGGCCGGGCTCCGGCCCGCGTCGGATCGGCGGCCGCGCCGCCGCCGGAGCCGCCGCCGATGACGACCGTGACGATGCTGCCCAGCACCGCTCCGGCCATGACGAGCGCCACCGTCCGGGCGTGGCCCCTCCACTCGCGCAGCCAGGGGCGGCGGGGCGGGACGGGCGCGGGGGCGTCCGGCGCGTCGACGGTCGCGGTCTCCGGTGCCGGTGCCGGTGCCGGTGCGACGGAGGAGGCGGATGCGGTGGTGTGCGCGGGCACGGGCTGCACGGCGGTTTCCGGTGCCGGGTGCAGAGCGGTCTGCTGGAGCCGGGCCGCGCGGAGCTCCTCGTACGCGGCGGCCTTCGCCAGCAGCGTGAGCAGGACCTCGGCGTCCGCTCCGGTGGCGGCGGCGAACTCCTCGACGGCGACCGTGGTCGGCAGCTGTTTGCCGTTGAGGAACCTCTCCCAGGAGGAGCGGCTGTAGTGCGTCTTTTCGGCCAACTTGCCGTAGCTGAGTCGGGCTTCCTCCTTCGTCCCGCGCATCGCTGCCGCGAGCTGGTCTCTGAACGGCGGCGAGCCGCCGTCGCCCCCCTTGTCGACCGCCATCTCGTGTACCTCGGTCCCCTGCTGATCCAACACTGCGTACTGCACGGGGAGGGTACAACGCCGCAGGTGAACGACGTACGGCGCACGAAAACGGCCGGTTCCCGGCGCCGTGGGGCACCGGGAACCGGCCGCATGCGCGGAACGTGCGCGGATCAGACCGCCAGGATGGCCTTCTCCTCGGCGAAGTGGCACGCCGACTCGTGCGCCGCCAGGGTGTTGACACCCTTGAAGCGCTCCGGGATCGCCAGCAGCGGCTCCTCGGTGGAGCACTTGTCCTGGGCCTTCCAGCAGCGGGTGCGGAAGCGGCAGCCCGACGGCGGGTTGGCCGGGGACGGGACGTCACCGGTGAGGATGATGCGCTCGCGGGACTCGCGGACCTCGGGGTCCGGGACCGGGACCGCCGACAGCAGCGCCTGGGTGTAGGGGTGCGTCGGGTGGTCGTAGATCTGCGCGTCGGTGCCGATCTCGGCCATCTTGCCGAGGTACATGACGCCGACGCGGTCCGAGATGTGCCGGACGATCGAGAGGTCGTGCGCGATGAAGATGTAGGACAGGTTGAACTCGTCCTGCAGCTTCTCCATCAGGTTGATGACCTGCGCCTGCACCGACACGTCGAGCGCGGAGACCGGCTCGTCGCAGATGATGATCTCCGGGTTGAGCGCGAGGCCGCGGGCGATGCCGATGCGCTGGCGCTGGCCGCCGGAGAACTGGTGCGGGTAGCGGTTGATGTACTCCGGGTTCAGGCCCACGACGTCCAGGAGCTCCTGGACCTTGCGGCGCCGGTCGCCCTTCGGAGCCACCTCGGGGTGGATCTCGAAGGTCTCCCCGATGATGTCGCCGACCGTCATGCGCGGGTTCAGCGAGGTGTACGGGTCCTGGAACACCATCTGGATGTTGCGGCGCACGGCCTTCAGCGCGCGCCCCGACAGCTTGGTGATGTCCTGGCCCTTGTAGAAGACCTCGCCGGCGGTGGCCCGCTCCAGGTTCATCAGGAGCTTGGCGACCGTGGACTTGCCACAGCCGGACTCGCCCACGATGCCGAGGGTCTCGCCCTGGTACAGGTCGAAGGACACGCCGTCGACGGCCTTGACCGCGCCGACCTGCTTCTTGAAGAGGATGCCCTGGGTCAGCGGGAAGTGCTTGACCAGGTTGCGCACCTGGAGGATCGGCTCGCGCTCGGTGGTGTTCTTGCTGAGCTCAGCCATGGATCTGGTCCTTCCAGAAGTGGCACGCGCTCCCGCGGCCGGGCAGTTCGGTGCCGTCCAGCTCGGTGACCGGGTGCAGGACCGGGATCTCCGTACGGCAGATGTCCTGCGCCTTGGGGCACCGGGGGCTGAAGGCACAGCCCGTCGGGATGCGGAGCAGGTTGGGCGGCAGGCCCTTGATCGCGTAGAGCTCCTGGCCCTTCTGGTCCAGGCGCGGGATCGAGTCCAGCAGGCCCCGGGTGTACGGGTGCGAGGGGCGCTTGTAGATCTCGTGGACCGGAGCGGTCTCGACGATCCGGCCCGCGTACATGACCGCGATCTTGTCCGCGACGTCGGCGACCACGCCGAGGTCGTGGGTGATCAGGATCAGGCCCATGTTCATCTCGCGCTGGAGCTCCGCGAGCAGGTCCATGACCTGGGCCTGGACGGTCACGTCGAGGGCCGTGGTGGGCTCGTCGGCGATGATCAGGTCCGGCTCCAGGGCCAGCGCCATGGCGATCATGATGCGCTGGCGCATACCGCCGGAGAACTGGTGCGGGTAGTCCCCCACGCGCGCCTTGGCGGCGGGGATCTTCACCCGGTCCATGAGCTCGATGGCCTTGGCCTTGGCGTCCTTCTTGGACATGCCGCGGTGGACGCGGAACATCTCGCCGAGCTGGTCGCCCACCGAGTAGACCGGGTTCAGGGAGGACAGCGCGTCCTGGAAGATCATCGCCATCTTGTCGCCGCGGAGCTTGCGGCGCTCCTCGTCGGACATCTTGAGGATGTCGCGGCCGTGGAAGCGCACCTCGCCGCCGGCGACCCGTCCGGGCGGGCTGTCGAGGATGCCCATGATCGCCTGCGCGGTGACGGACTTGCCGGAGCCGGACTCGCCGAGCACGGCGAGGGTCTCGCCGGCGCTGACGCTGTAGCTCACGCCGTTGACGGCCTTGGCGACCCCGTCACGGGTCTTGAACTCGACCTGGAGGTTGTCCACCTCCAGCAGCGGCACGGCGGACCCGCCGCCCGTCTCCGCAACGCTGAGAATCTCCGACGTCGTCACGCCGCCACCTTCGTCCTGCTTGCTGATGTTGTCTCGGAGCATCGGGCGGCCCTACCGCAGCTTCGGGTCGAGCGCGTCACGCAGGCCGTCGCCGACGAAGGCGAAGCCGAGCACGGTGACGACGACGAAGAGGCTGGGGTACAGCCACAGGTAGTCGTGGACGCCGATGAAGGCCTGACCGGCCGCCAGCATGTTGCCCCACTCCGGAACGTCGACCGGGACACCGGCGCCGAGGAAGGAGAGGGCCGCGACGCCGATGATCGTGGTACCGACGTTGAACGTCGCGTAGACCAGGACGGGGGTCAGCGAGTTGGGCAGGATGTGCGTGCGGACGATCCGGCCGCCGCTGGCGCCGAGCGCCTTGGCAGCGTGGACGTAGTCCATCTCGCGCACCGACAGGATCGAGCTGCGCAGCAGTCGGGAGACGGTCGCCCACGAGAAGACCGCGAGCGAGATGATCACCGGGGTGATGCCGCGGCCGGTGACCAGGATGATGACGACGGCACCGATCATCAGCGGGAACGCGAGGAAGACGTCCGCGATGCGCATGACGAGGGTGTCGGCGAAGCCGGCGAAGTAGCCGGCGATGGCGCCGAGGGCGACACCGATCAGCACGGCGAAGAAGATCGAGGCGAGGCCGACGAACATGGCCACGCGGGTACCGGCTATGAGGCGCGAGAACATGTCGCGGCCCAGGGCGTCGGTGCCCATCCAGTGCGTGCCGTTGGGCGACGCGAGGGTGTTCTCCAGGTCCTGCGCACCGGGGTCGAACGGCGTGAACATGTTGCCGAAGATCGCGGTGATGAACAGCAGGGTGATGATCACGAGTCCGACGACGGCCAGCTTGTTCTGGACGAAGCGGTGGCGGATCTCGCCCCACTGGGTGAGCTGCTTGGGGGTTGCTTCAGGGGCGGCCGGGGTGGCCGGCACGGGGCTCTCGTCCCCGATCGCCGGGCTCTTGACGAGCTCAGACATGAGGAAATCCTCCTTGGGGGCGGTCAGCTGAGGCGGATACGCGGGTCGAGGGCCGCGTACAGCAGGTCCACGATGAGGCTGAGGACGACGAAGATGGCGACGCTGTAGGTCACTACGCCGATCACGATCGGGTTGTTCTGCTGCTGGATCGCCTGAACCAGTGCCAGACCGACACCGTCCCAGTTGAAGATCGCCTCGGTGATGAGCGCGCCACCGAGAAGTGCGCCGAACGAGATGCCCAGGTAGGTGACAACCGGGATGGACGAGTTGCGGAGCACGTGCTTGAACAGCACGCGACGGCGCGGAAGTCCCTTGGCCACGGCGGTCTTCACGTAGTCCGCGCGCAGCACCTCGAGCATCGTGCCGCGGGTGAGGCGGGCGACGAACGCGATGTCGGTGATGGCGAGGGTGACCGCGGGCAGGATCATGCCTTCGAGCTTGTCTCCGCCGAGTTGCGGGAACCACTGGAGTTCGACCGCGAACCACTTCATGAGCAGCATGCCGATCACGAAGGTCGGGAATCCGACCATCATGGTCGTAAAGAATGTCGTGGCCATGTCCAAGATGCTGTATCTGTACAGGGCGGCGATGATGCCGACGCCCATACCGAACACCGTCACGAGAGCGATGGCCAGCAGGGCCAGCTTCGCGGTGTTCGCCAGCTTGGGGCCGAGGATCTCGGACACCTCGCGGCGCTGGACGAAGTCCTCGCCGAGGTCTCCGGTCGCGACCTTCGACACGTAGTTCACATACTGCTCGGGCAGCGACTTGTCGAGCCCGTACCGCGCCTTGAGCTCCGCGACCACTGCGGGGTCGCGTGCCTTGTCGCTGCCTGCGATCGAGCCCACGGGGTCACCGGGGAGAACGAAAAGACAAGCGAACAGAACCATGGTCGCGCCGATGAGGACTATGACCATCTGCCCGAGGCGACGGGCGACGTACCTTCCCATGTTTGTGCCTCTCTACCTGGCCGCTTCTGGGAGCAGCGGCCTCCGGCCCAAGGAAACGGGCCGGCTCTCGGCCTGCGGGGATTGCCCGCGGATGTGAGGGGTGCCGAAGTAAAAACGGCCTGCCGAGCGGGGCCGCGGCCCACCGGTCACCCGGGGGCCGCGGCACGTTCGCTCCTGACGGATATACCGTCCGAACCGATTACTTCTTGAGCGAGATCTTCTCGAGGATCGGGTCCTCGTTGAAGTTGATGTCGTCCAGACCGTTGAACTTGTCGGTCGCCATCAGGCGGAACTGGGAACGGTTGAACGTCGGGATGAGGGCCATGTCCTCCATGGCCATCTTCTCGGCGTCCTTGTACATCGCCGTACGCGCGGCCTCGTCCTTGGTGGCGCGGGCCGTGTCGACCAGCTTGTCGAACGCGGGGTTGTTGTAACGGGCGCGGTTGTCACCGCTCACGTTGCCCTCGGCGTCCTTGTTCATCGATGCCGAGTGCAGCAGCGGGAACAGGAAGTTCTCCGGGGTCGGGTAGTCCGCACCCCACGCGAAGCGGTAGACGCCGGTGGCCTGGGCGCCCTGCTGCTCCTTGAGCATGCCCGGGAAGTCCTTGCCGTCCAGCTTGACCTTCAGGCCGAGGACGTCCTCGAGCTGACGCGCGACGGCCTGGACCCACTCTTCGTGGCCCGCACCGGTGTTGAAGGAGAACTTGATCTCGGTACCCGGCTTCAGGCCCGCCTTCTCGGCGTGCTCCTTGGCCTTGGCGACGTCCTGCTTGACGCAGGAGGTGCACAGGTCCTTCTGGTACGCCTTCGGGAACGCCGGCGGCACGATGGTCGTCGACGGGGTCTGGTAGCCCTGGAAGACACCCTTGGCGATGGCCTGACGGTCGATCGCGTAGGAGATCGCCAGACGGGCGTCCTTGCTGTTGGTCGGGCCGTTGTCACCGATCGGCAGAACGTAGTTCATGCCGTTGGTGTCCTTGGCGAACCACTTGTTCTGCGGCTTGTACTTCGCCTCGGCCGTCTTCAGCATCGGCGTCGGGATGTGCGCGTAGTCGAAGGTGCCGGCCTGGAAGCCGTCGTACTCGAGCTGCTGCGCGGTCTTGTCGTTGAGGAGGGTGACCTGGACCTTGTCCAGCTTCGCCTTCTCCAGGCCGTAGTCGTCGTTGCGGACGAGGTTGATGGCCTTGTTGTGCTCCCAGCTGCCGTCCATCTTGAACGGACCGTTGCCGATGGGGGCCTCGCCGAACGCCTTGTCCTCTTCGCCGACCTTGGCGGCCTTCGGGACCGGGCTGTAGGCGGTGTGCGCCGTCTTCAGCACGAACTCGCAGTCGGCCTTGGACAGGTCGACCTTGATGGTGTGCGGGTCCGGGGTGGTGACACCGGAGAAGGTCTTGGCCGAGCCGTCCTGCAGCTCCGCGTAACCCTTGATGCCGGCGAAGTGGTACGCCACGTCGGACGCGGCGGCCTTGTGCGCGGAACGCGCCCAACCGCGGGCGAACGCCTCGGCGTCGACGACCTCGCCGTTGGAGAACTTGGTGTCGGCCTTGACCTTGAAGGTCCAGGAGGTGCAGCCCTCGTCCGAGCTGGCCGACTCGGCCAGCGCGGGCTCGGCCAGGCCGTCCGGCGTGTTCGAGTACAGGCCGGTGAACAGGGCGTTCGACAGCAGGATGCCCGTGGACTCGTGGGCACGCCCCGGGTCGATGGTGTCCGGCTCCGTGCTGCCCAGGCGGAACGTGCCGCCGCCGGCAGCGTTGCCCTTGTCCTTGCTGTCACCGTCACCGCCGCCACAGGCGGTAGCGGCCAGGGCGACGACAACCGCGCCCACGACCCACTTGGCGCTCTTGGCACCGCGCATGGGTTTCCTCCTCATGAGTCCACTGATCGACTTGAGGGGCATGAAAACCTCGCCGACACCCCTGACGGCGAATGGTTTCCTGCCCATAGTGTGCTCGTGAGTCGGCGCGATCCCCACATCGCGTGACCCATTGACCCGAGCTCAATGGAGCCATCCTCAAGTACCGCCAGGCCGTAAACCACACTTAAGTGGTCTCGTTTTCACAACATCGATCCGCGGCAGAAACCCGAAATCCGGACAAACGGATAGGAGACAGACACGTGCGAAACGGACGGTTAGCTCATCATCCGGAGTGTCACGGTCGGTATGCGGACACCTGAACGCAAAAATCCGCTTGACAAAAGCGAACAGCCCCTCCGCTCACGGACTCCGTGAGGGGAGGGGCTGCCGTTTTCCCGCACCCCGACGGCCTGCCGGGGCCGCCGCGGCCGCCGCCCGAGCAAACCCGGGGCGGCGGCCCGAACGCGGTTACTACTTGGCGGACTTGGCGCGCGACGCGGTGCGCGAGCGGTCCTTCTGGTCCAGGACGACCTTGCGGATGCGGACGGCCTCCGGGGTCACCTCGACGCACTCGTCGTCGCGGCAGAACTCCAGGGACTGCTCCAGGGAGAGCTTGCGCGGCGGGACGATCGCCTCGAAGGAGTCGGCCGAGGAGGAGCGCATGTTGGTGAGCTTCTTCTCCTTGGTGATGTTCACGTCCATGTCGTCGGCGCGCGAGTTCTCGCCGACGATCATGCCCTCGTACACCTCGGTGCCGGGGTCGGTGAACAGGACGCCGCGCTCCTGGAGGTTGGTCATCGCGAACGCGGTGACCGCACCGGCGCGGTCGGCGACCAGGGAGCCGTTGTTACGGGTGACCAGCTGGCCGAACCACGGCTCGTGGCCCTCGTGGATCGAGTGGCCGATGCCGGTGCCGCGGGTCTGCGTCAGGAACTCCGTACGGAAGCCGATCAGGCCGCGGGACGGGACGACGAACTCCATGCGGACCCAGCCGGAGCCGTGGTTCGACATGTTGTCCATGCGGCCCTTGCGGACGCCCATGAGCTGCGTGACGGCGCCCATGTGCTCCTCGGGCACGTCGATCGTCATGCGCTCGACCGGCTCGTGCACCTTGCCGTCGATCTCGCGGGTGACGACCTGCGGCTTGCCGATGGTCAGCTCGAAGCCCTCGCGGCGCATCTGCTCGACGAGGATCGCCAGCGCGAGCTCACCGCGGCCCTGGACCTCCCAGGCGTCCGGGCGCTCGGTGTCGAGCACGCGCAGCGAGACGTTACCGATCAGCTCGCGGTCGAGGCGGTCCTTGACCTGGCGGGCGGTGACCTTGCGGTCCTTGACCGCGGCCTTGGCGTCCGCGCCCTTGCCGGAGCCGCCGCGGCCGACCATCGGGGAGGTGTTGGTGCCGATGACCATGGAGATGGCCGGCTCGTCCACCGTGATCAGCGGCAGCGCGATCGGGTTCTCCGGGTCGGCCAGCGTCTCACCGATCATGATCTCGGGGATACCGGCGACGGCGCAGATGTCACCGGGGCCGGCGACCTCGGCCGGCTTGCGGGTGAGCGCCTCGGTCATCATCAGCTCGGTGATGCGGACGCTGGAGATGGTGCCGTCACGCTTGATCCACGCGACCGTCTGGCCCTTGCGCAGCTCGCCCTGCTCGACGCGGAGCAGCGCGATGCGGCCGAGGAAGTTGTCGGCGTCCAGGTTGGTGACGTGGGCCTGGAGGGGGGCCTCCTCGTCGTAGACCGGGGCCGGGACGTGCTCCAGGATCGTGGAGAAGAAGGGCTCCAGGTTCTCGCTGTCGGCGGGGACGGTGCCGTCCTCCGGCTTGGTCAGCGAGGCGATGCCGTCACGGCCGCAGGCGTAGACGATCGGGAACTCGATCTGGTCCTCGTCGGCGTCCAGGTCCAGGAACAGGTCGTAGGTCTCGTTGACGACCTCGTCGATCCGGGAGTCCGGGCGGTCCGTCTTGTTGATGCAGAGGATGACCGGCTTGCGCTGCTGGAGCGCCTTGCGGAGCACGAAGCGGGTCTGCGGGAGCGGACCCTCGGAGGCGTCCACCAGCAGGACGACGGCGTCGACCATCGACAGACCGCGCTCGACCTCGCCACCGAAGTCGGCGTGGCCGGGGGTGTCGATGATGTTGATCGTGATCGGGGCCCCGCCGTCCTTGGGGTGATACTTCACCGCCGTGTTCTTGGCGAGGATCGTGATGCCCTTCTCACGCTCCAGGTCGTTCGAGTCCATCATGCGGTCGTCGAGCTGCTGGTGGGCGGCGAAGGCACCGGCCTGCTTGAGCATGGCGTCGACGATGGTCGTCTTGCCATGGTCGACGTGGGCGACGATGGCGACGTTACGGATGTCGTGGCGCGTGGGCACTTCGGCGCTTCTCCCGGGATCGTGGATGGCGTCGCGTACGGCCTGGCACGCGCGCCTCGACCGGGCGAAAACCTGCCACGGCCTTACCCCATGGTACGTCGAATGGCGGGAACCGCCTGCCGGGGGGTCTGTCAAGAGGCCGGAGGAATGAGCGCGGCCGGGCGCGAGGTGGGGTGCCCGGGCCGCCGTTCCTGCGGGAAATCATGCGGGTCAACGGGTACGCACGACCTTGCCCGCCGTGCTCGACGGCGGGCAAGGGACTTGAGTCACATCTGAGCTTGTGACCCTCGGGTCAACCTGACAGGCACCGCTTTGTCACCACATCTTCGCCGCGGCGCCGCGGCTACTTCTTCTTGTCCTTGGCGGTCGGCGCCTTCTTCCATCCGATGTCCTGGTAGCGGGGGGCGCCGAGCCCGAAGGCGCCGGCGTTGACCAGGCCGGGCTTGACGGCCACCAGCTCCGGCCGCTGGAAGAGCGGGATGGAGCCGGCCGCGGCCCAGATCCGGGCGTCGGCCTTGCGCACCAGCTCGCGGGACTGCGCCTCGTCCAGTTCCCCCAGGGCCTGGTCGAAGAGCTGGTCGATGTGGTCGGTGCCGACCCGCGTGTAGTTCTGTTCGACCAGGAGCGAGCCGTCCGCCGCCGGCTCCGGCTTGGCGAAGATCGGCCGGGCGTCGGTGGCCGGGAAGGCCGTCGCCGGCCAGGAGTACAGCGCCAGGTCGTACTGGCCCGAGGCGATGTGGTCCTTGAAGAAGCTGTCGTCGGCCACCTTGGTCGTCTCGGTGTTCACCCCGAGCTTGCGGAGCGTCTGGGCGATCCGCTCGCCGACGGTGCGCAGGGACTCCGAGCCGGGTCCGGCCGGGAGGACGAAGCGCAGGGTGAGCGCCTTGCCGTCCTTGGCGAGCATGTTGCCCGAGGTGCGGGTGGCCTGCTTGGCCGGTGCCGGGGAGCCCTTGACCGGGTCGGCCGCGTCGCCGTCCCGGGCCGCGCTGCGCTTGGCGTCGTCCACGACGGGGCGGGCCATGGCCGCCTGGGCCAGCAGGGAGGCCTGCTGCTGGGCCCCGAAGGGAGCGGGTGCCAGCACCGGGGAGACCCGGTCCCGCCCGCCGTCCGCCGGGGACGCGGCGGTGTCGGCGGTGTCCGTGGTGTCGGCCGCCCCGGCTCCGGCCCCGGCGGCCCTGTCCTGCGCCGTGCCCGCGCCGTCGCCGTTGGCCCCGTCGTCCTGGCCCACGATGTAGAGGCCGTCGTTCCCGGTGCCCGGGCCCGCGGGGGTCTTGCCGTCGTCCTGCGGCGCGCTCTCCGGGCCGGCCTTGGCCCCGGCCGGCTCGGTGATCTTGCCGCCGCGGCGCCAGCCGGCGTCGGCGAGGAGGGCCTGGGCCGCCTTGGCGTCCTGGCCGCCGAGGGCGCCGCTGTTGTCGGCGTACGCCTGCTGCCCGGCCAGGGCCACGTGGCTGCCGACCGGCTTCGCGGGCAGGCCCAGCGGCTTGAGCACCAGGTCGGCCAGCGCCTGGCGGTCCAGGGCGCGGGCCACGGCCCGGCGCACCCGCTCGTCCGCGAGCGGACCGGACGAGCCGTTCATCGCGAGCTGCGTGTAGGCCGGCTCCAGGGACTTTCGGACCTTGAAGCTCCGCAGGGCCTTCTGCTCGTCCGCGTACCGCTTCACCGACTCGGTGTGCTTGGTGCGGGACTCCTTCTCCTGCGCCGCCTTCTCCTCGTCCGTGCCGAAGGCGTTCGCCCACGACAGGGTGGCCTGCGCCGGGGTCATCGCGGCGCCGGGGCCGTGCGCCGGGGCGCCGCCCGCGCCCGCGCCGCCCTTGCCGGAGGCGTCGCGGCGGGCCAGGGCGATGCGGTCGGCCCCCGAGCGGTCGATCTCGGCCAGGTCGAGCCTGCCCGCGGCCAGCGCCGCCGGGCGCTCGGCACGGGGCACCGCCGTCAGGACCAGGGTGTCCAGCTTGGCCTGCCGGCCCCACCAGCGGGGGTTGCGGGTCAGGGCGACGGTGCCGGTCTTCTTGTCGATCGCGCCGAGGGCGAAGGGCCCGGCGGTGACCTTCAGTGCGCCGCGGGCGCCCTCGTTGAAGGCGTCCGGCGTACCGGTGACCTGCTTGGGGTAGAGCGGGGAGAACAGCGAGCGCCAGTCCGCGTACGGCTTGGCGAAGGTGACCCGGACCTCCAGGTCGGTCTTGCCCTTCTCGATCTTCTCGATGCGCTCGTAGCCGGCGTTGCGCGCCGTCCAGTACGCCGAGTCCTTGCCGTTCAGGGCCCGCCACTGGGCCACGAAGTCGGGGGCGCCGATCTCCCGCCCGTCGCTCCACACGGCCTGCTGGTTCAGCTTGTACAGGACGACCTGCTTGGGCTCCCGCTCGATGACCTCGGCCTTCTCCAGGTAGTCGGGGTTGGCCACCGGCCGGCCCTTGGCGTCCAGCACGAACAGCTGCGGCAGCACGGCTCCCGCGATCCTGCTGGTGGTGGCGTCCGCGTCGGCCTGGAAGGCGTTGAGGGTCTCCGGGAGGGCGTCGACCGCCCACCGCAGCACGCCCCCGTCCGCGACCTTGTCGCGGGTGGTCGTCGCGATGTCCTGCCCTGCGGCGGCCGGGCCGCCCTCGTCGTCACCCGCGCCGCAGCCCGTGAGCAGCGGCAGTGCGAGGACTCCCGAGGTCAGGAGCGCCAAGGACCTGCGCCTTCTCTGGGACATGGGTGGTACCTCCGGGGCGGGGCTTGGGGGAAGCGTGATCACGTTCGGCGGTATATGGAGCTGATCACACCGGTTGCCGGATTCCACTGAAATCGACGGCGCTCCGCACCCTTCGCAGCCGCCTCTCGCCACGCCGCGAACCCCACCCGTGCGGACCAATCCCCGTTGGGCCGCAGGAGCGCGCTCCCCCGGGGAAGGGACGAAAATGGGGAGGGGGAGGGGCGCACACTTCACGCCTGCGCGCCCGCAATCGCTGCACGTCCCTTCACAACCGGGGACACGAAGCGCGACACTCGCAGGCGCACATGAGCGTTGCCACCGCACCCTGGCGGAAATGAGGGCAAATCATGTCCCTGCACGACGACCTGACCGCTGTACGACGCAACCTGGACGAGCTGACGCGCAAGGTCGAGCGGCTGGAGCAGCAGGCCGCGGCCACCCGCGGGAAGCCCGCGCCGCCGCCGGACCCGTCCCGGATGGTGACGGTCCCGGACACCCCCTACGACAGCACGCTCTGGACGGACTCCGACGACGAGGGCCTCGGCGCCCGCGACCGCCGCGCGCCCTGACGCCTCCCCCGCCCGATCCGCACACCGTCCACCCCGCACACCCGTCCGGCCCGGCCGCCCCGCGGCCGGGCCGCGCGGGAGCGACCCCTCACCCCTCCCACCGGAGTCCTCCTTGGCCACAGGCACGGAACGACCCCAGCAGCGGCCCGGCGGCGTCCACGACGCCTCGCGGGCCGCGATCGCGGCCCGTCACCTGCGGACCGACCGGTGGTGGCTGGCCCCCGCCGGCACCGCGGCCGGACTGCTCGCCTTCATCGTCTACTCGACCTGGCGGGCCTTCGCCAACGCCGACTACTACGCCGCCCCCTACGTCTCCCCCTTCTACTCCCCCTGCCTGGCGGAGAACTGCGAGGAGATGCGCGGCGGCCCCAACTGGGACCTCTTCGGCAGCTGGTGGGGCCTGTCCCCCGCGCTGCTGATCCTGGTCTTCCCGCTCGGCTTCCGGCTGACCTGCTACTACTACCGCAAGGCCTACTACCGGGGCTTCTGGGCCTCACCGCCCGCCTGCGCCGTCGCCGAGCCGCACGCGGGGTACACCGGCGAGACCCGCTTCCCGCTGATCCTCCAGAACGCCCACCGGTACTTCTTCTACGCGGCGATCCCGGTGGCGGGCATCCTCACGTACGACACCGTGCTGACCTTCCGCGACGAGCACTACGCCTGGGGCCACATGGGCCTGGGAACCCTGCTGTTCCTCGTCAACATCGCGCTGATCTGGGCGTACACGCTGTCCTGCCACTCCTGCCGCCACATCATGGGCGGCCGGCTCAAGCACTTCTCGAAGCACCCGGTGCGCTACCGCCTCTGGGGCTGGATCAGCCGGCTCAACTCCCGCCACATGCAACTGGCCTGGGCCTCCCTGATCAGCGTGGCCCTGTGCGACTTCTACGTCTACCTGCTGGCCAGCGGCGCCTTCACCGACCCGAGGATCTTCTGAAATGGCTCAAGTGGAACGGCAGCAGTGGGACGTGGTCGTGGTCGGCGCGGGGGGCGCGGGGCTGCGGGCCGCGATCGAGGCCCGCGAGCGGGGCGCCCGTACGGCCGTGATCTGCAAGTCCCTCTTCGGCAAGGCCCATACGGTGATGGCGGAGGGCGGGATCGCCGCCTCCATGGGCAACGTCAACGAGGGCGACAACTGGCAGGTGCACTTCCGCGACACCATGCGCGGGGGGAAGTTCCTCAACCAGTGGCGGATGGCCGAGCTCCACGCCAAGGAGGCCCCGGACCGGGTGTGGGAGCTGGAGACGTGGGGTGCGCTCTTCGACCGCACCCCCGACGGGAAGATCTCCCAGCGCAACTTCGGCGGGCACGAGTACCCCCGCCTCGCGCACGTCGGCGACCGCACCGGCCTGGAGCTGATCCGCACCCTCCAGCAGAAAATCGTCGCCCTGCAGCAGGAGGACTTCAAGGAGTACGGGGACTACGAGGCCCGGCTCAAGGTCTTCCAGGAGTGCACGGTCACGCAGGTCCTCAAGGACGGACCCAAGGTCGCGGGGACCTTCTGCTACGAGCGCGAGTCCGGCCGCTTCTTCGTGCTGGAGGCGCCGGCCGTGGTCCTGGCCACCGGCGGCATCGGCAAGTCGTTCAAGACCACCTCCAACTCCTGGGAGTACACCGGCGACGGCCACGCGCTGGCCCTCCTCGCGGGCGCCCCGCTGCTCAACATGGAGTTCGTGCAGTTCCACCCGACCGGCATGGTCTGGCCGCCGTCGGTGAAGGGCATCCTCGTCACCGAGTCCGTGCGCGGCGACGGCGGGGTGCTGCGCAACTCCGAGGGCAAGCGGTTCATGTTCGACTACGTCCCCGACGTC
Source organism: Streptomyces erythrochromogenes (assembly GCF_040684695.1). Lineage (GTDB taxonomy): Bacteria > Actinomycetota > Actinomycetes > Streptomycetales > Streptomycetaceae > Streptomyces > Streptomyces erythrochromogenes_C. Next base: position 111,647 of record NZ_JBFBGM010000004.1, on the reverse strand, counting down.
TTCAAGGAGAAGTACGCGGAGTCCGAGGAGGAGGGCGACCGCTGGTACGAGGACCCGGACCACAACCGGCGCCCGCCCGAGCTGCTGCCCCGCGACGAGGTGGCGCGGGCGATCAACTCCGAGGTGAAGGCCGGCCGAGGCTCCCCGCACGGCGGGGTGTTCCTCGACGTGTCCACGCGGATGCCGGCCGAGCGGATCAGGCGGCGGCTGCCGTCCATGTACCACCAGTTCAAGGAGCTGGCGGACGTCGACATCACGGCGGAGCCGATGGAGGTCGGCCCGACCTGCCACTACGTGATGGGCGGCATAGCCGTCGACTCCGAGACCGCGGCCACCGTCGGGGTACCGGGGCTGTTCGCGGCCGGTGAGGTCGCGGGCGGGATGCACGGCTCGAACCGGCTCGGCGGGAACTCCCTGTCCGACCTGCTGGTCTTCGGACGGCGGGCCGGGCTGCACGCCGCCGAGTACGCGGCCTCGCCCTCCGCGCGCCCGGCCGTCTCCCAGGCCGGGATCGACGCGGCGGCCACGGAGGCGCTGGCCCCGTTCCACGCCGCCGAGGGCGCGGAGAACCCGTACACCCTCCACCAGGAACTCCAGGCGACCATGAACGACCTCGTCGGCATCATCCGCCGGGAGGGCGAGATGGCCGAGGCCCTGGAGCGGCTCGCGACCCTGCGCGTACGGGCCTCCCGGGCCGGCGTCGAGGGCCACCGGCAGTTCAACCCCGGCTGGCACCTCGCCCTGGACCTGCGGAACATGCTGCTGGTCAGCGAGTGCGTGGCCCGCGCGGCCCTGGAGCGCACCGAGAGCCGGGGCGGGCACACCCGCGAGGACTGCCCGGCGATGGAGCGGACCTGGCGCCCGGTGAACCTGCTGTGCCGGCCGGTGGACCCCGTACCGGCGGACCCGGCGGCCGACCGGATCGAGCTGGTCCGCACCCGCACCGATCCCATCCGTCCCGACCTGCTCGCGCTGTTCGACAAGGAAGAGCTGGTCAAGTACCTCGCCGAAGAGGAGCTCTACTGATGAGCACGTACGACGCGAGCTTCCGGATCTGGCGGGGCGACGCGGAGGGCGGGGACCTGCGGGACTTCACGGTCGAGGTGCACGACGGCGAGGTGGTCCTCGACATCGTCCACCGGCTCCAGGCCACCCAGGCGGCCGACCTGGCGGTGCGCTGGAACTGCAAGGCGGGCAAGTGCGGCTCGTGCAGCGCGGAGGTCAACGGCCGGCCGCGGCTGATGTGCATGACGCGCATGTCCACCTTCGAGCGGACCGAGACGATCACGATCACGCCGCTGCGTGCCTTCCCCGTGGTCCGGGACCTGGTCACGGACGTGTCCTTCAACTACCAGAAGGCGCGGGAGGTCCCGGCCTTCGTGCCGCCGGAGGGGGTGGCCCCGGGCGCGTACCGGATGCAGCAGATCGATGTGGAGCGCTCGCAGGAGTTCCGCAAGTGCATCGAGTGCTTCCTGTGCCAGGACACCTGTCACGTGGTGCGTGACCACGAGGAGAACAAGCCCGCCTTCGCCGGTCCCCGCTTCCTGATGCGGGTGGCGGAGCTGGACATGCACCCCCTGGACGCGGCCTCGGAGGCGGGCCTCGACCGCAAGCGGACCGCGCAGGAGGAGCACGGGCTCGGCTACTGCAACATCACCAAGTGCTGTACGGAGGTCTGCCCCGAGGGCATCAGGATCACCGACAACGCGCTGATCCCGCTGAAGGAGCGGGCGGTGGACCGCAAGTACGACCCGCTGGTCTGGCTCGGCAGCAGGATCGGGCGCCGGAAGGCCTGACGGACGGCACGCTACGGTGCGGACGGTCCGGGGGCCGGGTCCGGGGGCCGGGTGCCTCTGCGGGAGGCCCCGGACCCGGACCCCGCCCCGGACCCCGCCCGGTCAGCGGCCCGAGTGGTCGATGACGTTGCCGTTGGAGCAGTTGTTCGCGTGGTCGCCGACCCAGTCGCCCATGACGGGGACCACGGCCACCTCCTGGAGGCAGACGGCGGCCGCGGTGAAGTTCCAGTTGTTCGCGGCGTTCACCCCGCCCCCGAAGTTGGAGTCGTTGTCGGCGTGGGCGGGGGCGGCGAGGCCGAGGGCGGCAGCGGTGAGCACGGCCGCAGTCATGATCTTCTTCATGGCCTGCCAACGACCGCTCTCCGGCCGGGTCACTGCCCTCTGCTCCGGATGCGGGCGCGATAGAGCGCCCATACCCTCCCAAATGTGATCCCGCCGAGAACCGCGCCGCGCAGCAGAGCACTCGCACGGGCCGGGCTCGCCCTGGCCGCCGGACTGCTGGCGCTCGGCGGCTGGGGCGTCGCACAGGCTCCGCCCGCGCGGGCCGAGGACCCCGTCGCCCTGGAGCGGCAGGGGCAGATCACCGACCTCGTCGGCGCGCTCGGCGACCGGAAGGCCGCCGTCACCGCCGCCCTCGACGAGCTCTACGCCGACCGGAAGATCCAGCTCTTCGTGGCGTACGTGCAGGACTTCTCCGGGTGCTCCGCGCAGAGCTGGGCGGACGCCACCGCGCAGCGCAACGGCCTCGGCCGGGACGACGTCCTGCTGGCGGTGGCCACCGGGGACCGCCAGTACGCCTATTCGGCCGATGTCGACTCCGGTTTCACCGAGCGGCAGCTGGCGGAGGTGGCGCGGACCGCGATCGAGCCGGCCCTGCGGCAGAACGACTGGGCGGGCGCGGCCATCGGCGCGGCGAACGGCTACAACGCGGTCCTCGGCGGGCAGCCCGTGCCGGCGCCCACCATCACCCCCGGCCCGGTCGACCCCGGCGGCGGCAGCGGCGGGAGCGGCGCCGGGGACTACGTGCTCCCGGTGGTCGCGGTCGGCGCGGCCGGGGCGCTCGGCGTGTACGCGTACAGCCGCCGCAGGCGCAAGGACGCCGCGGCGGGCGGCCGCGGTACGACGAGGGGGCCGGGCTGGCCCGAGGGGGCGCCGGACCGCCTGCCGCTGCCGGAGCTGGACGGCCGGGCGAAGTCCCTGCTGGTGGAGACGGACGACGCGGTGCGCACCAGCTCCGAGGAACTCGGTTTCGCCACCGCGCAGTTCGGCGAGGAGGCGGCCGCCCCGTTCACCGCGGCCGTGGAGTACGCCAAGGGCGAGCTGACCCACGCCTTCCGGCTGCGCCAGCAGCTGGACGACGCCTATCCGGAGGACGACGCGACCCGGCGCCGGATGCTGGACGAGATCGTGGCCCGCTGCACCGAGGCGAACCGGCGGCTCGACGCGCAGGCGGCGGACTTCGACCGGCTGCGGGACCTGGAGAAGAACGCCCCGCAGGCGCTGGCGGCCGTCGAGGAGCGCTATCTGGAGCTGACCGGGCGGACCACCACCGCCGAGGCGACCCTGACCGCGCTGGCCCGGCGGTACGCGGACTCCGCTTCGGCGCCGGTCTCCTCCAACCCCGGGCAGGCCAAGGACCGGCTGCTGTTCGCGGCGACCAGCCTGGGCCTGGCCCACGCGGCCGTCGACGCGGGCCAGAACGGCACGGCGGCCGTGCACGTGCGGTCCGCCGAGGGCGCGGTGGACCAGGCGGCGACACTGATGGACGCGGTCGAGCGGCGGGCGCAGGAGCTGGCGGAGGCGGCCGGGAAGCTGCCGGGCGCGCTGACCGAGACGGAGACCGACCTCGCGGACGCCCGCGGGCTGCTGGCCGGTACCGCGGAGGGCACCTCGACGGCGGACCTGCGCGGGCGCATCGGCCGGGCCGAGGCGGTACTGGCCGACGTACGGCGGGAGGAGGCGGCCGGCCGCTACGACCCGATCGACGCCCTGCGCCGGGTGGAGGAGGCCGACGCGGCGCTGGACGACGCCCTCGCCGGGGCCCGGGAGCGGGAGTCGGGCCGGCAGCGGGCGGCCGCCCTGCTCGACCAGGCGATGCTCGCGGCGCGCAGTGCGATCGGCGCGGCGACGGACTACATCACCACCAGCCGGGGCGCGGTGGGCAGCCAGGCCCGCACGCGGCTGGCGGAGGCGGGCCGGCATCTGGAGCGGGCCGGGGCGCTGGCGGCGGGCGACCCGTCGGAGGCGCTGGCGGAGGCCCAGCAGGCGGATGCGCTCGCGCGGCAGGCGCAGCAGCTGGCGGAGCAGGACGTACGGGGGTACCAGGACCCGTACGCGGGCCGGCGCGGCGGCGGGCAGGGCGGCGCCGTACTGGGCGGGATCATCCTCGGCGAGATCCTGCGGGGCGGCCGGGGCGGAGGCGGTTTCGGCGGCGGGGGCGGCGGTTTCGGCGGCGGCGGGGGCTTCGGCGGATTCGGCGGCGGGGGCGGCAGCGGCCCGGGCTCCTTCGGGGGCGGCGGCACCCGGGGCCGCATGGGCGGGGGCGGCCGCTTCTGAACCTCCCGCGGCGCGGGCGCGTACCGGACCAGTCCATCCCTCACCAGGAGAGAACCGTCATGAGCAAGCAGACCATCCTCGGCCGGGTCACCCAGCTCGCCAAGGCCAACATCAACGCGCTGCTGGACCAGGCGGAGGACCCGCAGAAGATGCTGGACCAGCTGATCCGGGACTACAGCAACAACATCTCGGAGGCGGACCAGGCCGTCGCCACGACGATCGGCAACCTGCGGATGCTGGAGGCGGACCACAGGGAGGACCTGGACGCGGCGGCCGAGTGGGGTGCCAAGGCCCTGGCCGCGAGCCGGAAGGCGGACGAGCTGAGGTCCTCGGGGGCCGCGGCGGAGGCCGACCGGTTCGACAACCTCGCGAAGGTGGCGCTGGGGCGGCAGTTGCAGTCGGAGAAGGAGGCGAAGACGGCGGAGCCGACGATCGCGGCGCAGACGGAGGTCGTCGACAAGCTCAAGTCGGGCCTGGACGCGATGAAGAACAAGCTGACGGAGCTCCAGGCGAAGCGGGACGAGCTGGTGGCCCGGGCCCGCACCGCCCAGGCGCAGAACACGATGCTGGACGCGGTGAAGAACATCGACGTCATGGACCCGACCAGCGACCTGAACCGCTTCGAGGAGAAGGTGCGGCGGGAGGAGGCGATGGCCCTGGGCAAGCAGGAGTTGGCCGCGTCCTCCCTGGACGCGCAGTTCGAGTCCCTGGAGGACCTGGGCAAGACCTCGGAGATCGAGGCCCGCCTGGCGGCCCTGAAGCAGGGCCGCGCCGCCTAGGGGGTCCGGGTCAGCCGCACGGGCCGGAGCCGGGCGGCCCGGGTCGCCGCGGGGCGGCGGCCCGACCGGCCCGGGCCCGTCAGCCGTACATGTTGAGGAGTTGTTCCGCCGAGAGTTCCGCGACGGCCTCCTCCGCCGCGCCCGGCAGCGGCAGCTCGAACCACACGGTCTTGCCGCGGTGGGTCCGCCGGGTGCCCCACCCGGCGGACAGCAGGCCCACGAGCTGGAGGCCCCGCCCGCCCTCGTCGGTGTCGCGGGCGCGCCGGCGCCGCGGCTGGACCAGGTTCGCGTCCCACACCTCGCACACCAGCGTCCGGTCCAGCAGCAGCCTGAGCCGGATCTCGCCCTCGCCGTAGCGCAGGGCGTTGGTGACGAGTTCGCTGACCAGGAGTTCGGTGGTGTCCAGCAGGCCCTCCAGGCCCCACGCCGGCAGCTTGGCCCGGGCCAGTTCCCGCGCCCGGCCCACCGAGCGGGCCTCGCGCGGGAGCTGCCAGTCCCCGACGGCGTCCACGGGCAGTCCCTGCACCCGGGCCATCAGCAGGGCGATGTCGTCCTCGCCGTGCCGGGTGTCCAGGGTGTTCAGGACGTGGTCGCAGACGTCCTCCAGGGGGCGGACCGGGTCCGCGAGCGCGGCGCGCAGGCCGCGCAGGCCCTCCTCCAGGGGATGGTCACGGGACTCCACGAGTCCGTCGGTGTAGAGGGCGAGGAGGGCGCCCTCGGGGAGTTCGACCTCGACCTCCTCGAACGGCTCCCCGCCCACCCCGAGCGGCAGCCCGGTCGGCACCTCCAGCAGCAGGGCGGGCATGGGCTCGCGGTCCTCGCCCGGCCCGGCCTGGTTCGGCGAGACCAGCACCGGCGGCATGTGGCCGGCGTTGGCGATGGTGCAGCGCCGCGTCACCGGGTCGTAGACGGCGTACACGCAGGTGGCGAGGTACACCTCCGAGCGGTCGGAGTCCCGGGAGTGCAGGGCCGCACGGGAGGCCTGCTGGGAGCCGCCGGGGGCGCCGAGCCCGCGCGCGATCTCGTCGAGCGCGGTCAGCACCTCCGCCGGTTCGAGGTCCAGGAGGGCCAGGGTCCGTACGGCGGTGCGCAGTTCGCCCATGGCGACGGCGGCCCGCAGGCCCCGGCCCATGACGTCGCCGACAACCAGCGCCGTGCGGTGCCCGGGCAGTTCGATGACGTCGAACCAGTCGCCGCCGACCTCGGTGGCGGCGTTGCCGGGCAGGTAGCGGCAGGCGATGTCCAGGCCCGCGGCCTCCGGGTCGCCGGGGGGCAGCAGGCTGCGCTGGAGGATCAGCGCCCGCTCGTGCTCGCGCCGGTAGAGGCGCGCGTTGTCGATGCACACGGCGGCGCGGGCGGCCAGTTCCACGGCCACCGCCCGGTCCCGTTCGCCGAAGGGCTCGCTGCCCTTCGTACGGGAGAACTGCGCGAGTCCGACGACCGTGTCGTGGGCGACCATCGGCACCACCAGGGTGGACTGCACGAGGTCTTCCGGTCCGCCGCCCTCGATCAGCCGGGGCCGTGCCGTACGCAGGGCCAGCGCGCCCGGCGAGGCCGCCGGGTAGCGGTGGATGTCGCCGACGGCGACCAGGGCGCCCGGGCCGGACAGCGGCGCGTCGGAGACGGCGGAGGCGAAGGCCACCCGGCGCAGCGCCGCGGACGGGGTGCGGGCCGGGCCCTGGCCGGGCAGGCTGGGCACGCCGGGCCCCTGGGGCCGTGCGGGGCGGTCGTCGTCGCCGAGCAGCAGCCCCTGGTAGAGGTCGACGGCGGCCAGGTCGCAGAAGCCCGGGACGGTGACGTCGAGGAGTTCCCGGGCAGTGGTCTCCAGGTCGAGGGAGTTGCCGATGCGGTGCCCGGCCTCGTTGAGGAGGGCGAGGTTGCGCCGGACCCCGGCGGCCTCGCGGGCGGCGAGGTGGCGGCGGGTGACGTCGGTGCCGATGCCGGCGACGCCGATGGGGCGGCCGCTGCCGCCGTGCACGCGGTAGAGGTTGATGGACCAGTGGCGGTTCTCCCGGCTGCGCGGGGTGGACCCGGTGATCCGCAGGTCGGTGACCGCGTCGCCGGTGTCCAGCACCCGGCGCAGCGCGTCCGCCATCCGGTCCGCCTCGTGCGCGGGCAGGTAGTCGTGCACGGTGCGGCCGCGGTGCGTCTCGGCGGTGCCGCCGAAGACGGTGGCGAAGCGGCGGTTGGCCCGTTGCACGGTGAGGTCGGTGCCGAACAGCAGGAAGCCGAAGGGAGATTGGCCGAATATGGCTTGTGAGGCGGCAAGGTCGGATTCGATGCGGCGCAGCGCGCGTACGTCGACGACGACGCAGAGGGCGGCCCGTTCCGCGGTTTCGGTCTGGGTGGGCATCACATAGATCTCGGCCACGCCGTGTGCGCCGTTCCCGCCCGGGATCCGGAAGGGGATCAGGCCGGTCCACTCCTTGCCGTCGAGGATCTCGGCGACCTTGCGGTGGGCGTCCTGGCGCAACTCGGGTGGCATGAAGGCGTCGACGGGGTCGCGCCCGACGGTCTGGGCGGCCGTCAGTCCGAAGAGCTCCTCGGCGCGCAGGCTCCATTGGTCGATGAACCCGTCGGGCCCGATCGAGAAGGATGCAACCTTTATGTAGTCATATATCGAGCCAGGCGGACTGCTGTGCCACAGGGCGTCGTGCCATGTCTCCCGAGGCACGTCGGCCTGATGTGCCTGCGCAGGTATTTCGCTCACGCGACCGTCCCCTCCAGCTCACCGCAACCGGACCGGCCATGACGGAAGTATTCAGCACCACGACCCCGGACGGCACGGCGTTCACGATCACAGCACGGTCTCGATGATTTCAAGCCATGTCGCGCGATCTCCCCCGGCCCCCTTCCCGGCGAGGGCCGGGAAGCGCCGCGGGGGGTCTCCCGCCACCGCTCACCTTGTTACTCACCAGGAAGAGCCAACTCGAACCACACAGTCTTCCCTGTTTTCCCGTGACGTGTTCCCCACCGCTGCGAGGAGGCGGCCACGAGGTGCAGTCCGCGGCCCCCCTCGTCCTCGGAGTCCGCCACCCGCTCGCGGGGCGGATCCGGAAGCGGATCGGAGATCTCCACCAGCAGCGCGGGGCCTCCGACCGGGGCGCCCTCGGAGCCCTGCGCGGCCGGATTCCGCCGCACCAGCCGGACGCCGATGGGGCCGGAGGCGTAGCGCAGGGAGTTGGTCACCAGCTCGCTGACCAGCAGAACGGTCACGTCACCGACGGCTTCGAGGCCCCACTCGTGCAGGGTTCCGCGGACGGCGTGGCGGGCGGTACGGACGGCGCCGGGTTCGGCGGGGAAGGCCCACTCGGCGCACTCACCGTCTGTGTCGATCACGCCGATCACTTCCCGGGCCAGCAGCGACCCCAGTCCGGTTCGTCGGGGACGAAAGGGGGACGAGATAGGGATTAATAGCGACATACCCGATATTCGGGGCGTCGTACCACTCGATCCCGAACCCACCGGCGCACTGTGGCACAGACGGACCAGTGCGCGAGCGTCACGCGCCCCTGCGACCGGCACCGCCACCGCCACCGGCGGAGTCCGTACCGCCGCCGTCCGCGCGCAGCCGGCGGCCCGCCTCGGCGACCGCGGGACGGTCCTGGTCGAGCCAGTCCACCGACTCCAGCTCCTCCGGCCCCAGCCAGCGCAGTTCGTCGTGGTCCTCCAGCGGAGCCGGCACCCCGGAGAGCAACCGCGCCGTCCACACGTGCAGGACCAGCCCGGGCTTCAGCGGCCACTCCCCCGGGATCCGCTCGACCGGCTCGGTCTCCACGCCGAGCTCCTCGCGCAGTTCGCGCACCAGCGCCTCGGGGACGGACTCGCCCGGTTCGGCCTTTCCGCCCGGCAGCTCCCAGCGTCCGGCGAGCTCCGGCGGTGCGCTGCGGCGGGCGGCCAGCAGGCGCCCCTCATGACAAAGGGCTCCGCCCACGACCACGCGTACAGTCATGGGCGGAGCCTATGCCAGCGCCGTGGGGCGCCGCTCGGCTCAGTTCATCGTGGCGGTCTGACCGATCCGCTCGACCCAGTAGAGCTGCTTGTGTCCTCGGTCGTCGAGACTGTCGGCGACCTTCTGGGCCTCGGCCCGGGTGGCGTACCGGCCCACCCGGTAGCGGTTGCCGTTGTCGTCCTGACGTATGACCAGCCACGGAAGCAGTGCACCGCCGTCGTTCATCGCGTTTCACCTTCCGCCGACGTATCTGCCCGGGAAACCGCATTGCGCATATGCCCGACCTTACGCCCGACCTTTACGGAGCGGATACGGTTTTTCACGAAGAGATACCTGGCAGGCGTACGCATCCGGCCATGCGTACGAGTGCGCCGTGCGCGCCGGTCCGGACGGGGCGCACACGGGACGCCGGGAAGCGCGACCACGGGCCCCGGCCTTCCTACGGGCGGGTATACCCGCAGGTAGCTTCGGGGGAACCGGTCGTCCGGGCACCCCGGGGGCCCGGGTAAAGGGAGGTTTCCGGCCGCCACGAAGGCACCGCCGCGGGCGGCGCGGGCGCCCTGCGTCCCGCGGAAGGCGCAGTTCGGGGCGGCCGGCGGCGATCACCATCGCGCCGAAACCCGCCGGGTCGCCGGGTCCGGCGGAACCCCGACGGCCGCAGTCCGGCCGCGGACTGGACGGCCGCAGACCGGGCGGCGGGCCGTCGGAGGGCGGGCCCCGGACCGCGGAGCTGTCGGACGGCGGGACCGCCCGACCGCGGGCCGCCGAACCGCGGGGCCACCGGACCGCGGGACTGCCGGACCGCGGGACTGCCGGACGGCGACGACCGCCCGGCCGGCTAGCGCACCGGGAGGTGGTACGAGAGGCGGTAGCGGTCGGCCGGGACGACCACGTCGGCCGTCTCCACCGCGCGGCCCGAGGCGAAGTAGGTGCGGCCGATCACCAGGACCACGTGGCCCGGGACCCCGCCGAGCAGGAGGAGCTCCTCCGCCAGGCCGGGCCGTGCGCCGACCTCCTCCACCATGTTGTCGACGACGACGTCGATCGCGGCCATCCGGTCGACGACCCCGGAGCCGCCCAGCGGGCCCTCCTCGGGGAGCATCACCGGGGTCCTCCCGGTCACCGCGAGGGGCTCCCACGAGGTCGACAGCATCATCGTCTCGCCCGCGTCGCGAAAGACGTACCGGGTCCGCATCACCCGCTCGCCCGGCTCGATGCCGAGCCGCTTCGCGATCTCCGCGGGCGCGCCCGCCTGTTCACTGCTCGACTCCCACGTCCCCCGCGCGCCGGAGTCGGCCTGCTCCTGCCGGAACGGCGTGGAGGAGCCGCCCGTGCGGTAGCCGGAGCGGGCCACCCGGCGCGGCACCGGCTGCTCCCGCACGTACGTACCGGACCCGGACCGGCCTTCGACCAGCCCCTCCGCCATGAGGACCTTGCGCGCCTCCAGGGCCACGGTGTCGGAGACCCCGTACTCCTCGCGGATGCGGGCCTGGGAGGGGAGCCGGGCGTGCGGGGGCAGAGAACCGTCGACGATCTGTCGTCGAAGATCCCCGGCCACGCGAAGATAGGCCGGCTGCTCACCGAAAGTCACTGGCCACTCCCATCAGGTTGACAGACAGCCACACCCTGGCAACCGACGGTTGAAGACCGCAAGCAAGGGCCAGAGTTTCACCCGAAGTGATGAAACCAGGTCACTCAAACCCATTACCGCGCGTTACCCCGGCGACGTCACACCGACTGCGACGAAGGCAGCCGGGCGGCCCCGGCCTCCGGGTCCTCCGTGCTCTCCGGGCTCTCCTCCAGCCAGCGCGGAACCTCGGTCGACAGCCCGTACGCGCCGCGCAGCGCCTTCTCCGTCTCCAGGGACATGGCGGCCGTCGCCCGGTCCCACAGCCGGTCGAACTCCGTCCCCGTCCGCGCCTGGGAGGCGCGCTGCCAGGCCGCGCGGGCCGCCTCGATCTCCTTCAGCTGCGCCGGAACGGCCTTCTCCAGCCCCGGCCGGGCCGCGTCCTGCTGGAGGACCTTCGCCTCCTCGCCCAGCGCCGCGTACATCTCGCGCGCCCACGCCTGGTGCTTCTGGAGCGCTTCGCCGACGTCCTCCACGGGCGGCCGGCTCATGACGAACTCCACGCCGTTGGCCGCCCGCAGGAAGGCCGCCTGTTCCGGCTTGAGCATGCCCGCGTCCCGGCGCAGGCTGCCGCGCCACTCCTCCTCCGTCGTGCCGATCACGCAGAGCAGGCGCCGGTCCCCGTCCCGCCAGGACTGGCGCGAGGGCGCGTAGTAGAACATCTCCGCGAAGTCGGGCAGGGCCCAGGTGTCCATCGCGTACTCGTCCTGGGCCTTCCAGCAGGCGTCCTCCGACGCCCGGTCGGCCTCGCTCGAATCGGGGGCGCCGGCGGCGCCCGCCGCGCTCGACGCGGTGACCTCGCCGTGGTGCACCTGGGAGCAGTCGACCGCGTACATCAGCGGCCGCTCGTCGAACAGGTCCCCGCCGGGGACGTTGAAGCAGTCGCCCGCCTTCAGGTCGTCGATGTCCCTGAGCTCGCCCTCGACCTCGGTGTACTCGGTCAGCCCGTCGAGCCGGGCGGGTGTCATCTCCACCAGCCGGCCGAGCGCGAAGACCATCACACCGGTCATCACGACGGAGACCGCGAGCCCGGTGACCGCCAGGACCTTGCCCCGGTCGCCCTTCTTGGCGATCTGCACGAGCGCCGCGATGCCGAAGGCGACGCCGAGCGGCGGGAAGCAGAGCAGTCCGGCGAGGAGGGAGGCGAGGGCGAAGCCGTTGAGCGCCGGCGGCTGCGGCCCCTGGCCGGGCGGCGGCGCCCAGCCCCACCCCTGCTGCGGCGGGGGCGGGGGCCAGGAGTGGCCCGGTCCGGGAGGAGGACTCGGCGGGATGCTCAAGGGGTCGGACTCCATCGCAGGTGGCAGAGGGCATCGCGGGGCGCCGGGAGGCGCCGCTGCGGGCGCGAACGGATGCGCGAATAGTACGCAGCGGGGGCGACCGTCAACCGGTCGCCCCCGCTGTTTCCCTATGGCCCAGTCACCGCCACCGGTTTCGACCTCAGAACTGCAGGGCCCAGGAGTCGATCTTCCCGGTGTCGCCGCTGGAGTTGTCGTTCACGCGGAGCTTCCACGTGCCGTTCGGCGCCGTCTCGGAGGAGGCGTTCACCGTGAAGGTCCTGATGATGTTGACCGCACCGTCTCCGGAGCGGTTGTGCAGGTTGTACACGGTGCCGTCGGGTGCGACCAGGTCGATCCTCAGGTCGCCGATGTACGAGTGCTTGATGTCGACCGGGACCTTCAGCGTGCTCGGGGCGCTGCCCACGACGCCGCTGACGGCGATCGAGGACTCGGCGGTCGCGTTGTCGCCGATCGCGTAGTCGGTGGTGTTCTCGAAGCGCTTGCCCGGCGGGACGGGGCCCAGGGCGGTGACGTGGAGCAGACGGTTCGGCGAACCGGTCCCGGGGCCGGTCACCTTGTCCGGGGTGGCGGATCCGATCAGTGCCGTGGCCACCTGGGCCGGGGTGCTGGACGGGTTCTGCGACAGGTAGACGGCGGCCGCTCCCGCGACGTGCGGCGTGGCCATCGAGGTGCCGTTGATGGTGTTGGTCGCGTAGTCGCCCGTGCCCCACGCGGAGGTGATGGCGGAGCCCGGCGCGAAGATGTCCAGGGCCGGACCGTAGTTGGAGTAGCTCGCCTTGGCGTCGGTGTTCGTGGTGGCGCCGACGGTGATGGCCTCGGCGACGCGCGCCGGGGACTTGGTGGAGGCGTTGGCCGACTCGTTGCCCGCGGCCACGGCGTAGGTGATGCCGGAGGCTATGGAGTTGCGGACGGCCGTGTCGAGCGCGGTGTCCGCGCCGCCGCCGAGGGACATGTTGGCGACAGCGGGCTTGACGGCGTTGCGGGTCACCCAGTCGATGCCCGCGACGACCTGGGCGGTCGTGCCGGAGCCGCTGTTGTCGAGGACGCGGACGCCGACGATCTTGGCCTTCTTGGCCACGCCGTACGCGCCGCCCGCGACGGTGCCGGCGACGTGCGTGCCGTGGCCGTGGCCGTCCTGGGCGGTGTTGTCGTTGTCGATGGCGTCGTAGCCGTAGGAGGCGCGGCCGCCGAAGTCCTGGTGCGTGATGCGGACACCGGTGTCGAGGACGTACGCGGTGACGCCCTCGCCCGCCTTGTCCGGGTAGGCGTAGGTCTGGTTCAGCGGCAGCTTGTCCTGGTCGACGCGGTCCAGGCCCCAGGAGGGCGGGCCGGGCTGCGTGGCGCTGACGGTGAAGGTGCGGTTCTGCACGACGGACTGGACCGCCGGGTCGCCGGCGAGCTTCTCGGCCTGGGTCTGGGAGACCTGGACGGAGTAGCCGTTGAGGGCCGCGCTGTAGGTCCGGTCGATCTTCGCGCCGTACTTCTTGGCGACGAGCTTGCCGCTCTCGGTGGTCGAGCGGGGCGCGGTGTCCTTCAGCGTCACGATGTAGCTGTTGGGCACGGTCCCGGGGGCCCCGGCGTTCTGGACCACGCCCCGCGGACCGCTGTCGGCGGCCGAGGCGGGCAGTGCGGCGGCGGCCGAGCCCAGCGCGAGGGCCACGACCGCGGTCGCGCCGATTCCGGTGATCTTCCGGCGCCTGTGACGCATCACTGGCATGTGACGGGTCCTCCTCTTAGGTGGTGCATTGCGGGGTGCGGTGGAACCTCGCAAACGTGGCCATGACAACGCAGATGGCCCAACGGGCGGTCGCCTCCGAAAGGTTGACCCACCCTCGGCACGACCCGACAAGAGGACAACGAACGCGTAACATCCGTGCCATACACCGGCCATGACCGACCAAAGGCGCTCCGCACATGACGCACGCACCCCCCGGTTACGTCTGCTCCGAGGACGGTACACGCGCAGACGTCCGGACCGCGCCGTGGGGGTGCCCTCTGTGCGGCGGACCCTGGGACCTCGATTTCACGCCAAACCCGGACGTGGCACTCGAACCGTCCGCCGGACCGAACTCGCTGTGGCGGTACGGGCCGGTGCTGCCGCTGCCGGGGGCCTTCTCCATCTCCCTGGCGGAGGGGCACACTCCGCTGATCCCGCTCGGGGAGCGGATTCACGCCAAGCTGGACTTCCTCATGCCGACCCTGTCCTTCAAGGACCGGGGCGCGGTGATGCTCGTGGAACTCGCCCGGCGGCTGGCGCCGGAGCGCGTCGTGGCGGACAGCAGCGGCAACGCGGGGACCTCGGTGGCGGCGTACTGCGCACGGGCCGGACTGGCCTGCGAGATCTTCGTGCCCGAGGGGACGTCGGAGAAGAAGACCGAGCAGATGCGGGCACACGGGGCGGTCGTCCGCGTGATCCCGGGCGGCCGCGAGGCCGCGGCCCTGGCGGCCCGCAAGGAGGCGGACGCCCCCGGCGTCTTCTACGCGAGCCACGTGTTCAACCCGTACTTCCTCCACGGGACCAAGACCTACGTGTACGAGGTGTGGGAGGAGATGGGCCGGCGGCTGCCGGAGGCACTGGTGGTCCCGGTGGGCAACGGCACCCTGTTGCTCGGGGCGGCGCTGGCGACGCAGGAGCTGGCCCGACGCGGCGTCAGGCCGCCGGCCCTGATCGCGGTCCAGTCGGAAGCGGTGGCCCCGCTCGCGGAGGCGTTCGCCGCGGGCACGGACGACGCCGCCCCGGTCGAACAGCGGCCGACCCTGGCCGAGGGGATCGCGATCCCGGCACCGCCGCGCGCCCGCCAGATCCTGGCCGCGGTCCGGGACTCCGGCGGCACCTTCGTGACGGTCCCGGACGACCGGCTGCGCGCGGCCCAGCGGGACCTGGCCCGGCGCGGCCTCTTCGTCGAACCGACGGCCGCGGCCTGCTGGGCGGCGGTGGGCCCCGCGTCCCCGACCGACCCCTTGCAGGGCCGCACGGCGGTCATCCCCCTCTGCGGCGCAGGCGCCAAAACCGGCCTGTCCCCCTGAGGCCTGCCGACGTTCGAGGCGCGGGGCCGGGGGCGGGGCCCGCTCAGCCCCGCCATTTCAGCCCCGCCGGCGTTTGAGGCGCGGGGGCCCGGGGGCAGCGCCCCCGCCACGGCGCCGCACCAGCCAACGCACCGGCAGACCCCGGACCGGCCAAGCAAGCGCAGCGCAAAGGCAGAAGTCGGAAATCCGCGAGCCCCCGCCCCACCCCGTCTGTTCAACTGACGACATGAGCACCCACATCGGCCTCGCCGCCAAAGCCACCGCGTTCGCCGCACTGCACACCCCCGCCGCCCCCCTCGCCCTGGCGAACGCCTGGGACGTCGCGAGCGCCCGCATCGTCGAGGCCACCGGCGCCCCCGCCGTAGCCACCACCAGCGCGGGCGTCGCCTGGTCCCTCGGCTCCCCGGACGGCGACGCGCTCGCCCGCGACCGCGCCCTCGACCTGATCGCCCGCGTGACCGCCGCCGTGTCCGTGCCGGTCACCGCCGACATCGAGGGCGGCTTCGGCACCGACCCCGCCGCCGTCGGCGAGACCGTCGCCGGCGTCATCGCCGCCGGCGCCGTCGGGATCAACATCGAGGACGGCACCCGCGCCCCCGCCGAGCAGGCCGAGCGCCTGGCGGCCGCCCGCGCCGCGGCCGACGCCGCCGGGGTCCCGCTCTACGTCAACGCCCGGATCGACACCTACCTCAAGGGCCTGGGCGAGCCGGCCGACCGCCTCGACGAGACCCTCGCCCGCGCCACCGCCTACCTCCGGGCGGGAGCCACCGGCATCTTCGTGCCCGGCGTCCTGGACCCGGCCGTCGTGGCCGAGCTGGCCAAGTGCATCGACGCCCCCCTCAACATCCTCCTCGGCCCCGACGCCCCGACCGTCGCCGCCCTCGGCGCCCTCGGCGTCTCCCGCGTCAGCCTCGGCTCCTGGGTGGCCGAAGCGGCGTACGCGCTCGTCCGCCGCGCCGCCGAGGAGCTGATCACCGATGGGACCTACGGATCGCTCGCGCGCTCGCTCCCGTACGGCGAGCTGAACAACCTGCTCAAGGGCTGAGACACCCGAATGCGTGCATGGGCCAACGACCATAGGATCCGGGCATGAGCACCTCAACCCCGGTGGACGGCAGAGCCGCGGCCACCACCCCGCAGGGCAGGACCACCGGAGCGGTCTGGACCGCGCTGGCCCTCGTCTACGTCGTGTGGGGCTCGACCTACCTCGGCATCCGGATCGTCGTCGAGACCATGCCGCCCTTCCTCTCCGCCGGGGCCCGCTTCATCACCGCCGGCCTGATGCTGGCCGCCATCGTGGCCTGGCGCCACGGGCCGGCCGCGCTCCGGGCCACCCGGGCGCAGCTCGGCTCGGCGGTCCTGGTCGGCCTGCTGCTGGTCCTCGGCGGGAACGGCCTGGTCGTCCTCGCCGAGACCTCCGTGCCGTCCGGCCTGGCCGCACTGCTGGTGGCCGCGGTGCCCATGTGGGTGGTGGTGCTGCGAACGGCCACCGGCGACCGGCCCCCACTGCGCACCCTGGCCGGGGTCCTCGTCGGCCTCGCCGGTCTCGCGGTGCTGACCAGCCCCGGGCTGAGCGGCGCCGTTCGGCTGTCGGGGGTGCTGCTGGTGGTGGCGGCCTCGATGCTGTGGTCGCTGGGGTCCTTCTCCGCCTCGAAGCTGCCCCTGCCCGGCAACCCCTTCACGGGCAGCGCCTACCAGATGCTCGCCGGCGGCATCGCGGGCGTGGTCGTCGGCCTCCTGCGCGGCGAGCACCACGGTCTGGACCCGTCGACCTTCTCCACCGGCTCCTGGCTGGCCCTGGGCTACCTGGTCCTCTTCGGCTCGCTCGTCGGCTTCACCGCGTACGTATGGCTCCTGCAGGCCGCACCGCTGTCGCTGGTGGCCACATACGCGTACGTCAATCCGGTCGTCGCCGTCGCCCTCGGCGCGCTGATCCTCGACGAGGCCCTGACCTGGCCGATCCTGCTCGGCGGCGCGATCGTCGTGGCGGCGGTGGTCGTGATCGTCAGCACGGAGCGGCGGAAGCGGTAGCGGTAGCGACGGGGCGGTGTCCGGGCTGGGGGGCGCTCAGTCCCGCGCGGCCCGCTCGTACAACGCCTTCGCACGCTCGTCGAACAGCGCGGCCGTCGAGTCCACGTCGGTGTCCCCGCCGCTCAGCACCCCGATCAGGTGCCCGGCGGGATCCGCACCGCCCCGGTCCGCGATCCACGGGCTGCCGCTCGTACCCGTCCAGAAGCCCGCGCAGCTCATGTAGAGCATGTCGGGGTCGTCCTCGTCGTGGCGGGTCTGCGTCGTGCAGGAGACCGGCCTGTTCTCCGGGTTGTGCTCGGACTCCGGGTAGCCGACGACGGTGACGTCCCGGTCGTAGCCGGAGGTCCATTCGGGCCTGGGCGCCTCGGTGCGGCCGCCCACGGCCTCCTGGACGCTGCGCCCGTCCTCGTCCGGCTCGATGGTGAGGAAGGCGAAGTCGGCGGTGTCCTCGCCCCACTTGGTCCAGCGGTCGTCGACGTGGATCGCCTTGACCTTCCACACCCCCAGCGGCTGGGTGCCGTCGCCCTCGCCGGAGAAGGCCGGGGCGAAGGAGAGCTCGCCGATGGCCAGGCCGTCGTGGGCCACCTCGCCCGGCTGCCCGTCCTCGCCGGCGGGGGCGACGCAGTGCGCGGCGGTGGCGACGACATTGCCCTTCGGGCTGTCGACGACGCTCGCGGTGCACCAGTGCTCGCCGCCCGCCATGAGTACTCCGACGGTGGGGAAGGGGAGCACCGGCCGCTCGCCGGGCGCCTTTATGAAGGCCATGGCGCACACCGCCGCGATGCCCGCCGCGGCGGCGGCCGATGCCCCCTTCACCACCGTGCTCATCGCACGCCGGGATCGGGTGTCGGTCCCTTCATCACCTTGCTGATCCACTCCAGGGAGCCCTCCCTCATACCGCGCACGTACGACTTTCCGTTGTGCTCACCATCCTGGATCACCTGGAGCGAAGTGTGCACGGGTCCCTTGCCGTACTCCTGCATGAACTTCTCGGCCTGCTCGCGACCGGTCTCCTTGGTCCCGATCTGGAAGTTGATGTAGACCTCGGGACCGCCCGTGTCGATCAGCTTCGCGGCGAGCTTCTCGGGGTTGTTCTGGTCCATGGCCTGCGTGTTCCCGTTCCAGAGCGGGGAGTCGGGGACGATGTCGGTCCCGCTCGCGATGGCCGCCTTGAACCGGTCGGGGTACTTCAGGAGCTGCTTGAAGCCGTTGAATCCGCCGGCCGAGGAGCCCATGAAGGCCCATCCGTCGCGGGAGGTGAAGGTGCGGAAATTGGCCTTCGCGAAATCGGGGACGTCATCGGCCATCCAGGTGCCCATCCTGGGCTGGCCGGGGATGTCCGAGCCGTCGAAGTGGTGCTTGGTGTCCGCGTTGGTCACCGGCATGATCAGGATGAAGGGCAGGCTCTTGCCCGACTTGGCCCCGTCGCTGACCGCCTGCTGGAGGCCGAGGCCCGGGCCGGTGCCCCAGTAGTTCGTCGGGTAGCCGCGGCCGCCGGGCAGGGAGATCAGGACCGGGAAGCCGCTCTTGGCGTACCTCGGCTCGTCGTACTCCTTCGGCACCCACACCCACACGTCGCCCGTGAAGCCGGACTTCTTGCCCGTGAGGGTGGCCTTGCCGATCTGGGTGCCGTCGGGCAGCCGGCTGGTACGGACGAACGAGGCCGCCGGGCCGGTCGGCATGAGCACCTCCGGCAGGGCCTCGGAGGCGGTGGCCGTCTTCTCCTGGACCTTGCCGAAGGAGACCGGATCCCCTATGTCCGAGAAGAGCCCGAACTTGTACGCTGCCACGCCGCCCCCGGCGAGGGTGAGCGCGAGACCGCCGCTGATCAGAAGCAGGCGCAGGCGGTGGGGGCGACGGCGGCCCGTGGTCATGGGGCTGCCGTCGCCTTGCTGGTCATGCTGCACGGTTGTTGTCCCGTTCCTTCTCCGGCGCTCACCTCGGAGCGCGGGCCGGACCGATCGGTCCCCCTTACACCCTTTACAGAGGTATGAACGACGGTACGGGTTGCCTGGGACGGGAGTGACGTGTCGAGCACCACGCGCGCCGGGCCCAGGCGGGGCGGGACGGGGGGCGGGACGGGGGGCGGGACAGGACACCGGGGACGGACAGCCGGGCAGGATGGAACATGGAGGCGGGCTAGGACAGCAGGACAAGACGACCGGGCGGAATGCGGCAGCAGGGCGGCGGCTTCGGGTCGGCAGGACCCACCCGGGCGGGGGGCAGAGACGTTCTGGGGGTTTTTCCGTCCGTCCGATGGTTTTCCGGGTCGTGCCGGTCCCTCAAGGGCGCTCCTGCGTCGCGTCGCGTTGCGATGGCCTGCGGCCACCCTTGACCGCCCGTCCCGCCCCGGAACTGCAAGGACCGGCGGAAAACCCCAAAAGAACGAGCCGGGCAACGAGAGACCATCAGGGCGGTGTCCAGCGCCAGCAAAGCCAGGCACGCCCCACATCGCTACGCGCTCCTGCCCGACGGCGTCCGCAGGCCCCGTGGGCTGGACATAAGCCGCCCTCGATCGCTACGCGCTCCTGCCTGACTGCGTCCGCAGGCCTCTTGGGCTGGACATACGCCGCCATCGACCGCTGCGCGCTCCTGCCCGATGGCGTCTGTGAGCCCCATGGGCTGGGAATAGGCCGCCATCGATCACTGCGCGCTCCTCGATCACGCGACCGCAGACCGCCTGGGGCCGGTCAGAGGCCGCAGAGGCCCGGACTGCCCCCCATGGGCGGCGTCTGCGGGCGGATGGAGGGAGGAAAAGCGCCGGATGACGGCTGAGCCGAACCCCATCCATGTCTGCGCGAGTGCACGCCTCAGAAGACCCTCGGTTTGCCCCAATTACCCCCCTTTGGGCGGGCGGTTGGGATGTCACCCTCCCCTTGTCGGGGGTTGGCATCGGCTGAGCCGATGGATCGCCCTCCCGCCCCTCGAATCCGCCCTTCCCGGCCCCGAACGACCGCCGGACGCGGTCAGGGCGAAGCGCGTAGCGATCGATGGCGGCTTATGCCCAGCCCAAGAGGCTGGCGGACGCCGTCGGGCAGGAGCGCGTAGCGATTTGAGGCGCTCCGGGCTCCCGCCCGGCATCGCTGATGTGGCCGTCCCTGAAACGAAGGTCCCGGCTCGTTCTTTTGGGGTTTTCCGCCGGTCCTTGCAGTTCCGGGGCGGGACGGGCGGTCAAGGGTGGCCGAAGGCCATCGCAACGCGACGCGACGCAGGAGCGCCCTTGAGGGACCGGCACGACCCGGAAAACCATCGGACAGACGGAAAAACCCCCAGAACGGCTCTGCCCCCCGCCCCGCCGAAACACCGCTCCCCCACACCACCCCGCGCACCGCCGCCCCCGCCCCGCCGAAGCCCCCGCCGCCCCGCCGTGCCCGTCACGTGCCGCTCACGGCCCGGCAGGTCACGGCCCTGAGGCGGGTGGGCAACCACGGGCCCGCCGTGGGGGGCCGAGGGGGCTGGGACCCCGCCCCGCTCAGCCCGCCTCAGGCTTCGGCGCCTTCAGGACCTTGCTGATCCACTCCAGGGACCCTTCCTTCATGCCCCGGACGTAATGCCAGCCGTTGTGCTCGCCGTTCTGGATGTCGCGGATGGTCATCTTGATCGGCCCCTTGGCGTACTGCTGTTGGAACTTCGTCATCCGCTCCTTCCCCGACTCCTTGGTGCCGATCTGGAAGTTGATGTAGACCTCGGGACCCTTGGTGTCGATCAGCTTCTGGGCGAGCTTCTCCGGGTTGTTCGCGTCCATCTCCGCCTGGTGGCCCTTCCACAGCGGGGAGTCGGGGACGATCTCGCCACCACTGGCGATGACGGCCTTGAACTTGTCCGGGTGCTGCAGGACCGTCTTCATGCCGACGAACGCGCCCGAGGACGAGCCCATGAAGGCCCAGCCGTCACGGGACTTGTAGGTGCGGAAGTTGGCCTTGGCGAAGTCCGGGACGTCCTCCGCCATCCACGTCCCCATCTTGGCCTGGCCGGGGATGTCGGAGCCGTCGTAGTAGTACTTGGCGTCCGGGTTGAGCACCGGCATGATCACGATGAACGGCAGGCTGGTGCCGGCCTGGGCGCCCTCGCTGATGGCCTTCTGCAGGCCAAGGCTGCGGTCGGACCAGTAGTTGGACGGGAAGCCGTTGCCGCCCGGCAGCGCGATGAGTACGGGGAAGCCACTCTTCGCGTACTTCGGGTCGTCGTACTGCTTGGGGGCCCACACCCACACGTCGCCCTCGAAGCCGGACTTCGCGCCGGTGACGCGGGTCTTCGCGATGATCGTGCCGTCGTCGAGCTTGGTGGTCTGCTTGAAGTCCGCCTTCGGGCCGGTCGGCATCAGCACGTCGGGGTCACCGGAGGGCTTGGCCTCGGCCGCCGGGGTGCCCGCGTCCGACTTGCCCGCGGCAGGCGGCGGGTTCTTGCCGAAGGTCACGGCCTCGCCGTTGCCCGAGAACCAGTCGAGCTTCCAGGCGGCGAAGCCGCCACCGCCGAGGAGCAGCGCGACGGCGACCACGGCGCTGATCCATATTCGGCGCCGGGACCGCTTGGGCTGCGGGGGCTCACCGTCGTGCGGGTACCCGGCGGGGGCGGGCGGCCCCCCGTACGGCGGCTGGTCGAACGACTCCTGGTACGGCTGCTCCTGCCGGTACTGCGGGTACTCCTGCGTGTGCTGCTGCCGGCCGCCATGCCCCTGGGGCGGGTAGTCCTGGTACGACGGCTGGTCGTCAGGCCGCGGGCGCTGCGGGTACTGGTGCACGAACTTCGCTCCGAACGGTCTTGACTGCCCCCGAGGGCAGAACGGCTGGTCTCCCCTAAGTCCTGATGAGCAAACCACCCGCACAGTTCCAAATTCGAGCAAAAAACATACGGGGGCGGGTGCGGGCGGCGCGCTCAGCGCTGGGCGTCGAGCGCCTCCGCGCACCGCCCGAGCAGGGCGATGAGCTGCGCCCGCTCCTCCTCGGTGAACGCGGCCGCGAGTGCCCGTTCCACCCGCACCGCGCCCGCGTCCGCGAGTTCCACGACCGCGCGCCCCTCGTCGGTGAGCCGGGTCTCCAGCACGTTGCGGTGCCATTCGTGCGGGGTGCGCTCGATGAGTCCGCGCTCGTGGAGGTTCTTCAGCACGGTGTTCATGGTCGGCGGGGTCACCCCGCACAGGCGCGCGAGCGCGGCGGCGGAGATGCCGGGCTTCTCGGCGAGCCAGAGCAGCGCGGCGTACTGCGGAACCGTTACTGCGGCCGGCTTGAGGGCCGCGTTCTTCGCCGCGAGGAGCGCCTGCTCGGCGCGCTTGACGTGAGAGCCGATGCGCTCCTCGGGGGCCATGGAGGTCATGCCGGCATCCTACGACCCTTGCATCCATTAGAGCTCTAACATACATTCGCCTTCACTTGATCAGTAGAGGGCATCTCATGGAGCGCTCGATGACGCGGACGACGGTGGAGACGATGGCGACGGTGGAGACGGCGATGAAGACGAACAACAAGGCAGCAGCGAAGAGGTCGCTCCTGGTGGCGGCGCTGGCCGGGGCGCTCGCCCTCGGGGCGGCGGCGCCGGCTCCGGCCCTGGCCGGGGCGCAGGGCCCGGCGGGCGACGCCCGGATATCGACCGCCTTCTCGCTGCCCGGGGCGAAGGTCTACCCGGAGGGCATCGCCGCGGACCCCCGCACGCGTACGGTCTACGTCGGCTCGTACGCGGACGGCACGGTCTACCGGGCCCGGCCCGGCCGGGCGGAGGCCGAGGTGTTCCTGCCCTCCGGCACCGACGGCCGCCACACGGCCAACGGCCTGCGGGTCGACGCGCTCGGCCGGCTGTGGGTCACGGACTCCACCGCGGGCGTGGCCGTGTACGACACCGCGACCGGGGCCCGGCTGGCCCACTTCGAGGTGGCCGCGGGAACCCCCGCCCGCTTCGTGAACGACCTGACCGTCACGCCGGACGGCACCGCGTACCTGACGGACAGCATCCGCGGCGTGATCTACCGCGTGACCCCGCGGCAACTGGCCGCCGGCAGCGGCGTCCTGACCGAGGCCTACGACCTCACCCCGGCCCTGCGCCCCCGTCCGGCCGGTGCGTTCAGCCTCAACGGCATCACCTCCGACCGGGCGGGCCGCTACCTCCTCACCGTCGACATGACGGCGGGCGACCTCTACCGCGTCGACCTGCGGACCGGCGCGATCCGCCGGGTCGCCCTCACCGGCGGAGACCTGAAGGCAGCCGACGGCCTCGACCTCGCCCCCGACGGCACCCTGCGCGTGGCGCACAACGTCACCAACACGCTGACCCGGTGGCAGCTCGGCGCGGACGGCACCCGCGCCAGGCTGACCCGTACGATCACGGACCCTTCCCTGCAGATCCCCACGACGCTGGCGCACGTCCCGGGACGCACCCTGGTGGTCCGCTCGCAGTTCGACAAGGGCGGCCCCATGGACCCCGGTACGGGCACCCCGACCACCTTCACGGTGGCATCGGTGCGCGGCTTCTGACGGGGCCGGGCCGGGCCGGGCACCGTCAGGCAGTGCGGCCGTCAGGCGGTCCCGCTCCTCCTGGCCCGCAGGTCGGCGACGGCGAGGGGCAGCCCGGGCAGCATCAGGAGCGCCGCCACCCACAGGGGCGCCGTGAACACCGGGGCGTCGCCGGCGAGGCGGCCGGTGAGGACGGCCGCGGGCAGGGCGACGCAGAGGCCGATCGCCCAGTTCCGGAGTATGCCCAGGCTGCCCCGCCGCAGTTCCCAGACGACCGTGGCCGCACCGAGGACGGTCCAGAAGGCGATCTGGCCGGGGGTCACGGCCACCGCGGTGGTCCACCGGGTCAGGCTGGTCAGCAGCAGGAGGCAGCCGAGCACGAAGGCGATCTGGCGGATCATGCGCAGCAGTCGGCGCGGGAACGGGGCGCGCGCCCGGGCCCAGGCCGCGGCGAAGGTGCGTACGTCCCCGCCGACGACGTCCTGCGCGGTGCGGCCGGCCGCTTCCGCGTCGTCCAGGTGCGCGGAGAGCTCGTCGAGCATCTCGCGCACGGACGCGTCGTCGATGCCGCGGTACTCCCAGTTGCTGCGGCAGGCCGCGAGTATCTGCGCGTTCGTCATGCCGTGTTCTCCCCCGTGGATGGCGTGGTGGCGGTCAGGATCCGGCCGACCGGTCCGGCGAAGGCGAGCCAGTCGGCCCGGCCGCGGCCGAGCTCGGCGCGCCCCGTGTCGGTCAGCCGGTAGTACTTGCGCGGGGCGCCGCCGCTCGGGGACGGGGCGCGGTACGAGGTGATGAGTCCCGCGCGCTCCATCCTGGCGAGCAGCGGGTAGATGCTGCCGTCGCTGACCAGCTCCAACCCGGCGTCGGCGAGGGCCTCGGCGAACTCGAAGCCGTACCGGGGCCGTTCGGCGATCAGGGACAACAGACACAGGTCGAGCACTCCGCGCAGGAGCTGGCTGCGCCGTTGGTCACCGGTCGCGGGTCGCTCCTTTGTCATGCGGCACAAGATAGTCAACGACTACCTTGTGCCGCAAGGTAATGGGGGCGGCCGCCTATCTCGACGCAGCGACGACCCGACGGGTGGCGGACCGCATCACCAGGGCCATCACGAACTCGAAGACGCCGAGCAGGACGAGCCACAGCCCGAGCAGCCGCGTCAGGGCGACCGCGGAGTCCACCGGGAAGCAGAGCACGACGATTCCGGCGACGGTGCCGAGGGCGCCCAGGCCGAAGAGCAGCCCGCGGTGAACGAGGAGGCGGTCGGCGATCGCGACGTAGGCGGTGAGCACTCCGGTGATCAGCCAGAACACGCCGATGATCAGGGACAGCGCGCCGATCGTCTGCATCGGATGCCGCAGCACGAGGACGCCGGCCAGGAAGGCCAGGATCGCGATCAGCACGCTCGCCAGCCTGCTGCCGCCGGCGTCGTTGCTGTGCGAGAAGGCGGAGACGAATCGGAACCCGCCCGCGACCAGGAGCTGCAGGCCGATGATCACGGCCAGGATGTGCAGCGTCTCGTCGGGCCAGACGAGCACGAGGATGCCCGGGATCAGAGTCGCGAGCGCGACGCCGAGTGCCCAGTGCCAGGAGCTCCCGAGCTGCTTGAGCGTGTCCTCGGGGTCATGCTGCGCGCGCTGCGGTGACGCGTCGGGATGTACGGACATCACGCCTCCCGGACCCACCTGGAGTACCTTTACACCCATTTTATGCCGATACCCACCAACCCGCGGCCCGATCGGCCGGAAGCGCCGTACCGCCCTGGCCGCAATCGTTAGGGTTGACCCATGACCGCACTGCCCGACTGGATGCGCCCGCCGCGCCCGGAAGGCTGGTTCGCGGAGGACCTGGACCACCTCCCCGAGGCACCCCGCCACACCGAGCTGATCGACGGAGTCCTCGTCTTCATGATGTCGCCCCAGAGGTGGTGGCACGGCCACCTCGTCACGATGCTGACCGTTGCCCTCATGGATCAGGTGCCGGCCGACGCCAGAGTCGGACGCGAGATGACCATCAAGCTCGACCCGCGCAATCGGCCCGAGCCCGACCTCCTGGTCACCACGGCTGCCTACGACGACGACCGCACCTGGTTCTCACCGGCCGAAGTCCGACTCGTCGTCGAGGTCGTCTCACCCGAGTCCGCCCACCGCGACCGCACGGTAAAGCTCCGCAAGTACGCCGAGGCCGGCATCCCGCACTACTGGTGCATCGAGGACGAGGACGGGGCACCAGTCGTCCACGTCTACGAGCTCGACGAACCCACCGGCGCCTACGCCCCCGCCGGCATCTTCCGCGACACCCTCCAGCGCCCGGTGCCCTTCGAGATCACCCTGGACCTCGCCAAACTCACACCACCCCGCACCACCTGAGGCCTTCCGCCCGAACACGGCGCAGGGGCCAACTCCCCCGTTGTGCGCACATGGGACACTCGACAATCTTGAGCACATGACACAGCCAATGCCCATGGCGTCCATCCGCGATGTGCGTGCTCACCTCGCCGAGGTCGTGGAGCGTGCCGATCGGGAGGGCGTGCCCACGGTCATCACTCGACGCGGCAAGCAGGTCGCCGCCGTGGTGTCGATCGAGGTTCTGCGCAAGTACCAGGAATGGGAAGAGCGCGAAATCAACCGGATCGTCGACGAGCGCACGGCCAACCCGGCACCCGGCGTCCCGATCGAGGACATCACGGCGGAGACTCTGGCGCGCAGCGACTGAATACCGCGCCGACCCCCGGCCCAAGGCGCTCAGACTAAGCTCCGCGAGGTTCCGCGCGACATGGCTCCCCGCTTTCTGGCGCCGGGACCACCCATGACAGCCAGCGGGGCCGGCTCGGACCGCGCTATCGGACCCGCAGGCCGACCGACACCGGGACGAGCATGCGTTCGTCGCCTCGCTAACCCGGTGTGGTCAGCCAGGCAGGCAGGGCCATGCGCGCTGCCGGGCCGAACCGTGCTCTGCAGGTACAACCAAAGTGTGGCGGTAGTCCCGATGCGCCAGGGAGCGTCAGCGGCCGGCGTGGGCCTGATTGGCAATCTTCCCGCTGGATGTGCGGCACAGCTCGCCGACCGCTGCTTCGCAATAGGAACAGGATGCCGTGCTGGCTGTGTTGGTGTGGAGCCATAGGTATTCTCGTGCGCCGTGCAGCTTGGGCTGCTCTTCGCCGTTCCGCATCAAGCAGCTTCCGCCGGGCTGCGCGTCGCAGTATGGGCACGCCACCCCTAGGGTCCCGGTGCGCCGCTCCTCAGCCTCCTTGCGAAGCTCCTGCTCGCGCACCTCGCGCCTCCGCAGTTCCTCCTCCTCATCGGCTCGAATCACCTCCATGTACGTCTCGTAGGAGTCGGGGTGATGCACACAGGCGCCCTTACGGAGATCCCACCGGCACCATCCACGCTTCTTCCGCTCCGTGGCGCAGTGGAAAGACTGCGGCGTCTCACAGTGATGCGGGCATGGTCCGTACAGGCGGGTGTTGTGGCGGCAGGGACGATAAGTGGTACGCCCCAGGACTCCACATACGTCGTCAGAACGTGCCTGTTCGCCGGCCTGTGCGAACATCTCGGCGTACTCCGGCCAGTCGGCACGCTGTCCCCACCGACGCCACCATTCCGGTTGCGCCTGTACGGTGACAAGGCCGGTTTCGTCGGCGTGCCATACAGCTTTGGGCACATCGGCGAAGGTATTCGGCATGGAGGCTCCCAGTTCGGTAGAGCCCGCTCTGGCGGGATGGCGATGCTGCAGGAGACGCTAAGGGACTCAAACCCTGACCCCGCCCTGGTTCACGCGCATGGTCGCCCCGATTAATCCGTTCGAATAACCCGTGTGCCGTGAGCGGACACTACTGGAATCCCCCTATGGAGCTCACTCACCCGCCAGTTCGAACGAAGCGGCAGTAGGAAGGCTCAAACTTCAACGAGACGGATTTTTTGCACCGCTCGCCCCTAACCTTCAAGGCCCGCACCGTGGCTGTGCCGGCGTCGGGCAAACTGGTCCAGTAGACCCCGTCACGGTGTAGTTCAACGATGGTGTCGGCGCCGCGTGCGATAGGCGTCGGAACGTCGTGCAGCTCAAGCGGCTCGTCCGGCCCTTCGCTCAGCGCTCGCGCTGTGATGAGAACCGCAAGGTTGTGCTCCATCGCGATGCGGCGCGCGACCTCCATACTCACCGCCACGCCCTCTTCGCCCAGCTCGCTGTAGCTCTCGATCGTGTCGACCACCCACAGGGCCAGGCGCCCTCGCTGCGGCGGGATGACGCGGGTGGCAGCCTCCCGGAAGACCTGTTCGAGCGGGAGCCCAATGATCGGAGTGTGCCAGCCCGGAACCCTGACTGAGCACTCGGACGCGCGGCGGCGCAGGGAGTCAAGATCCGCCGTGTCGGCGGGGCATCGCAGATCTGCTCCATATGTTGCGCTGACGAGCTTCTGCTCGATCAAGTCCGAGTTGATCTCGCAGGTGCTGAAGGCGGTGAGCCGTTCAGCTGCGGCGTTGTGCAGAGCGATGTTCAGCACCATTGTTGAGCGGCCGGCAGTTGGCACAGACACGATCGCGGTGACCGTCCCGGGCTCTAGATGCAGGAGCTCATTGACATCAGGCCACGGAGTTGCACCGGGGACCCTGCCTAGGTCGGTCCACGTGCCTTCCTCATCGATGCCGGGTACCGGGTTCGTCACTTCCGCGGGGCCCTCGTCGGCGTCGGCAGCTGGCCAGGCGTGCAAGGGGACCTGCGCGTCGCGGGATGGCATCTGCATCATGTCCGGCTGCCACATCACCTTGCTGAAGAACGTCTCCCCGATGGCCGAGAGCGGGAGGTTCCAGGGCCGGCCGAAGGGCTTGACCTCCCAGCCACTAGCGCGGGCTCTGTCAGCGCTGGCACTGATGCGTCCGATGGTGCTGTTGGCGGCTTGGCGCTTGTTCACTCCGCCGCGCTGGTAGTAGGCGGCGGAGTCCTTGGCCGCCCGGTAGATGAAGTTGAAGACCTGGCCGAGGCTGAAGGTGCTCAATGCGTCTTGGAGAGCGGTACGGGTCCCCTCGCCTTGCTTCATCTCAAGGTGGTGTTCGCCCAGCTTCATCGTGAGGTAGTTCTGGGCGTCCGCCAGCGCCAGCTCATCCCACAAATCGCGCCACTGACCTGTCCAGGAGGTCGGCCACGGGCCCTCCCTGAAGGTACGGTTCAGGGCCTGCAGAAGGCGGGGGTGCCGGCCGGTGAGCTCGTCGGCCTCTCCCATGAGGTAGTAACTGACGCGACCAAGGTAGAAGGAATCGCTGAGCTCCCCTTCGTCATCCAGCGCGAACGCATTGAGATGAGAGTCCGGGTGCACCTTGATCAGCTGCGGCGCGCGCTCCAGGAGCCCACGCTCGAATTCGAACCGCAGCTGCTCGGGAGCCCAGCGGCGATCCTTCGGCCAGACGTCGGTGGGAGACGTCAGCCCGGCGTCTTCGACAGCCGGATCGCTGAAGAGGACGTGCA
This sequence comes from Streptomyces erythrochromogenes, assembly GCF_040684695.1. Lineage (GTDB taxonomy): Bacteria > Actinomycetota > Actinomycetes > Streptomycetales > Streptomycetaceae > Streptomyces > Streptomyces erythrochromogenes_C. Next base: position 82,681 of record NZ_JBFBGM010000004.1, on the reverse strand, counting down.
GCGAGATGGCCTCGAAGAGTGTGAGATCGGCAGGCTCCAAGTCGGGACCACTCAGGACGGGGTACTGCTCGTAGACCTCAGCGCGGCATCGCGCCTTCTGCTCCTGGATCCGCGCCGCGTGCTCTGCCGCTTCACGCTCGTGGCAACTCGAGCACTCCCAATTCCTTAGACGGAGGGCTTGGGCGAGGTCGCTTCGGCTCGACACCGAGTAGGGGCATTCACAGGACTTGCACGCCAAGTTTCTTAGGTAGGCCGTGCCGGCCTGCTGGGCGATGCGGGTCATCTGCTGCGAACTCAGCTCGTACTCCGCGCGGATCGCGGTGACGGTCTGCGCCCATGTCTCGCCATCGTCGTCTAGGCGCCAATATGCCTCGAAGGCTGCTGCCTCGCGGACATCCTCCGTGAGCACTGCGAGTTCGAGCTGGGCCACGTTCCCCCCTGGGTGTTGTCGCACGCACCCAAGTATTTCGGGTCCGCTGACAACCGACGGGTGTTTCAGCCAACGTCCGTGACCGACTTACTAGTACGCCCATACCAGGCCGGTCTGCCGGTACTCCTCCACGAGGGTCCGGGGCCCAGGCGCTCATGCGTGCGATGCACAGCATGCCGTCGAGGTGGTCGATCTCGTGGTGGATGTGCGGGCGAGGCCGTGTTCGTACACGGTAGTCACGGACTCGCCGCTCAGGGCAGTTCAACGGTGATCTTCAAGGGGTGGGGGTCAGGCCCCGGACGTCGAAGAAGCTCAGGCAGCCCTCGCGCTGCTCGTCCGTCTCGTCCGACCGATCAGTAATCTTGAGGTAGAGCAGGACACTGGCGGGGGCCTCGCCGCATGGCATGACCACTGCGGCGGTGCGACCAATGCCGATCTACGAAGCCGCAGTACCCATGCCTTCGGCGAAGGGGTGGACCTGGCCGATGCGCTCAGTGGCTGCGAATGGTTCGTCGGTGATGCGCTCGGCCTCTTCCCGCTCGGCGGGCAGCTCGAAGGAGCGGGCCGTTCCGGTGAAAATGCCGGCGCCTTGCTGGACGACTCCGAGGTCTCGTAAAGGACGGGGCAATGGGGTCAGGCATCGGGCATCTCTAATGCCAGCCGTCGAGGGACACCTCCGGTTCCCCTGCGAGGTACCGGTGGAGGGCGCTGGAGGTCGTATCCACGAAATTCTCGGGTACTGCGTCGGCGTCGATCCAGCGGACCTGGGAGTGCTTGCGCGGTTCGCGGTTTTCGGGTTCGCCGGTCCATTCGTGGGCGGCGAAGACGACCGTGAGGAAGCCGTTGGGGGCTTCGACGCCCCAAGCGCCGTGGATGATGTGGGCGACCTTGAGGGACTCGGGCTTCACGGTGAGGCCGGTCTCCTCGTAGAGCTCGCGGACTGCGGTCTCCGTGATGGGCTCGCCCGGTTCGCTCTTGCCGACGGGGAGGTCCCATAGGCCCTGGGCGAACTTGGCGTTCTCGCTGCGCTGGAGGAGGACGACGCGGTTGGTGGCCTTGTCGTGGACGATGACGGCCGCGACGAGCAGGGTCATCGATTCGAGCGCCGGCTTGAGGGCTTGGGAGCGGTCGTCGGTCTGCTGGGCCACGGTGTTCCCTTCGTCGGGCGGGTTGTTGGGCATGTTAGGCGAGGGCTTCGCGTGCGCGGCGGGCGAGATCGGCGGCGCCAGGAACGCGGCGGCGCTGGTAGACCGCGAGCGTGGAGCGGATCGAAGTGATCGCCTTACGGGTGCGGTCGGAGGTCATGCCCTCCATGAGGACCAGGGCCTGGGTCCAGGCGGCGACGGCCTCGTCGGCGCGGGCCTGGGCGGCGAGGCTGTCGCCGAGGTCGGCGTGGGTGAGGGCGTGGACGCGCTTGTACTTCTCGGGGTCCCAGCGGGTGAGCGCGTCGCGGTGCTGTTGTTCGGTGCCGATGTGGTCGGCGAGATCGGTCAGGGTGCGCGCGGTGTGGCTGGCCACGGTGCCGGCGGCGGGGCCGCTGACGCGGGAGTAGCTGGGCTGGGGGCGGTCGTCCCGGAGGAGGGCGTCTTCGGCGGCGAGGAGGGCACGTGCGGCCGACGGGTTCTCGTCGGTGGCGGCGTAGGCGCGGGCGTGGGTGATGTGGAGGAGTGCCTCGGTCTGGCCGTCGACGTGGCCGAGGCCGCGTCGCAGGGCGCCTTCGACGAGGTCGACGCAGTGGTGGGGCTGCTTGAGGCTCAGGGCCTGGTGGGCGAGGGCGCGCATCATCCAGGCGGCGTGGCCGTGGGGGTCGGCTTCGCAGGCGAGCTGGTAGCCGACTTGGTAGTAGCGCTGGGCGGCGCCTTCGTGGCCCAGGTCGTGGTGCTTCCATCCGGCGAGGTAGGCGAGTTCGGCGACGGCTCCGAAGGCGGTCTGGCGTAACGGCTCCGAGGGGAAGCGTCCGCGGAGCATCGGAGCGGCTGTGTCTGCGAGGTACGCGGTGACGGTGGTCAGGCCGTGGCCGCCGCCGAGGCGTTCGTCGGCTGCGCTGAAGGCGGCGGTGATCTGGCGTACGACGTCGATGTCCTCGCCTCCGACGAGCGACCGGCCGGTGCGGGCACGGAGCATCCGGGAGGTGGCTTCGTGGTCGTGGAGCAGCGGCATGGCGACGCCGGCCGTGGTGAAGGCGGCGATGGCGAGGAAGCGGCGGCGTTCGACGTCGGCACGGCCGAGGTCGGTGACGGTCACGACCGGATCGCCGTTCGAGGCGGCTTCGGCATCTCCGGGGTGGAGGCCGATCTCGGTCGGGGTGACGACGCGGCCCAGGCGGCGGGAGAGGGCTTCGGCGAGGTACTGGTCCGCTTGGCCCGAGGGTGCGCGGGTGTTGTTGGCCCAGTGGGAGATCGCGGACTTGTTGGTCTGGAGGAGTTCGCCGTTCTCGGCGGCGATGCGGCGGACGTCCTTGGCGAGGGCTTCGTACGTGCATCCGGCAGCGTGGATCGTCTCGCGCAGGCGGGAGTTGGGGTCGGTCGGCGCTGGCACGTTCCTCCGTCCCGGAGCTGTAAACCGCGTATACCGCTTGGGCTCGGTCACACCGTACCCACTCTGCGTAACGGGCGGTTCACTTATCGAGAGCCGCCCCACTCTCGGGACAGGCGGCCCCAAGTCCCCTACGCCCTAACGAGCTCGGGCATTCCCATGCCCTGGCCCGGACGATCAGAGACGGAGACACGGTGACCACCATCGACACCACGACCATCACGATCGAGCTGCCCGACGCCTTCGACCCGCGCTGGAGCCGCCTTCCCGGCATCCAGGTCGAGGGCCGACGCCTCACCATCGACCCGGCCGAGTACTTCTTCCGCTTCGAGTCCAACACCTGGCTCGTCACCGACTGGGAGCTGGTCAAGGCCCAGCTCCTGGACGCGGACGAGACGGCCGAGAGCGCGGTCGAACAGCTCGCGCTCGGCTTCGTCAAGAGCCACGGCGAGTCCACCTCCGACGCGGCCCGCGTCCTAGCCACCGCGTACGAGGTGTACGCGTACCTCTTCCGCGACGAGCACCTGGCCGGTCTCGGCCTGCCGCAGATCACCGCCGACCACCTGCGGATGCTCCGCGAGGCCGCCACGCTCATGGCGCTCAACAAGGTCGAACTGGACGGTCACATCTCCAACGTCGGCCCGTGCTGGTTCTTCCCCGCCGCCACCTCCGTCGTCTTCGACCTGGACGACGAGACGGGCGCGATGCTCGACGAGGTCTACCACGGCGGCTGGTTCAACGAGCACCGCCGGATCGAGTCCATCAAGGCCCACGCGGCCCTCGGCGGCCGGCTCGTGCACGGCTGCCAGTCCGTGCCGGATCAGTCGGGTGGCGTCGTCGCGCCCTACGGTGCCTCGATGGCCAACTTCCGTGACGACCTGGCCGCGTTCAAGGCGGGCTGGATCGAGCAGGTCTACGCCCACCGCGTGACCGCGGCCGAGTAGCCCCACCCGTACGGCTTCGGGGCGGGCCGGATGCTCGCCCGCCCCGGAGCCCACCAGCCCCTGGAGACACCCCATGGACCAGAGCCTGACCGCCGCCCTGCTGGACGACCTGTGTGCCCTCATCCGCAAGCCGCTCCCGGAACGCACGGAGATCCGCGTCTGGGGCATGTCCGGAGTCGAACGCGTCACCTTCCCCGACGGCACCACGGCCGTCTTCAAGTACGCCAAGGAGCCCTTCGACCGCGAAGCCCAGGCCCTCCGGATCGCCCATCAGCGCGGGCTGCCGGTTCCCGAGCTTCACGCCACCACCATGCAGGACAAGTGGCTCGGGATGCTCATGGACGACCTAGGCACCCCGGTGCGGGAGGCCGACGACCTCGACGGCGTCGCCGCGGCCGTGATGCTCCACGCCGCCCGCCCGGCCGGCGGCCTGCCCTTCCTCGACGCCACGGGCCTCGCGGCCCTGCCCGGCCGGGCCCTCGACCACCTCCAGCGGCTGCGGAAGGCCGGCCGGTGGACGGACTGCGACGACATCGAGACCGCGCTGGGGAAGATCTCCGCAGCAGCCGAAGCCCGCGCCCGGGGGGCGACGCTCGACCCGTTCGGCTGGGTGCACTCCGAGTTTCACCCCACGAGCATCCACATCGGGGAGGAGGGCTGGCGCCTCCTCGACTTCGCCCGCGCCTTCACCGGCCCCGGCCTGATCGACCTCGCCTCCTACCACGGCACCACCGAGACGCCCAGCCCCGTACGGCTGAGGGTGCTCCTGGAGCAGTACGTCGCCGCCGGCGGGCACGAGGACGCCCTCGCCGCCCGGGGCGGCCTGACCGCCGAGGCATGGGCCCTGGGCTGGCATCGCATGTGGGCCGTCGAGTGGTTCATGGAGCAGGCGATCCGCTGGATCAACGACCCAACCAGGGACTTCGCGTACATCCCCGTCGTCCGCCGTCACTTGAACGACGTGGTCCGACTCCTGGAGGTCTAGGTGCTCGCCCAGGTCTCCCCCTGGTACGCCCACGCAGCCCAGCGCCTGACCACCGCCCCGGCCCACGCCCTCACCCCTCCGACACGGATGGAGTGGAGCACCCGCCCCGGCCTGGGCCCCGGCGCGGAGGTCCTCGGCCGGGACCTGCGCGGCAAGCGCCTCCTGGAGCTGGGATGCGGCCCCGGCCACAACATCGCCCACCTCGCCCAGCACCACCGGGCACGCGTCACCGGAGTCGACCTGGTGGGCCTCCAGGTACAGCGAGCGCGGTCGCACTACGGCCACATCGACGGAGCCACCTTCGCCGCCGGCCACGCCCTGCACCACCTCCAGGTCACCGGCAAGAGCTTCGAAGCGATCTACTCGGTCTTCGGCGCCGTCGGCCTCGTCGCCCCTGAGCTTCTGCTCGCTGCGGCCTCCCGCCGTCTCGTGCCGGGTGGCGTGCTGGCCTTCTCCGTCCCCCACCCGGCACGGGCAGGAAGACATCCTTCGACGGACGATCGTCCCCGCCAGGACTACGTCACCATGCCCGACCGCACCCGGCTGCCCATCGCCCGCTGGGAGTTCGACGCCCACCGCTGGGCCGCCCATCTCAGCCGCACCGGCCTACGGATCACCTCGGCCATCGAACTGCAGCACCCGCGCCTCGACGCGTGGCCCACCACTCTCCTGATCACCGCCCGGAAACGCTGACCGACGGAGGCAACGATGCCCCTGCCCTACCTGCTGCTGGACATCGACGGCGTCCTCATACCGTTCCCGGCGCCCGACGGCAGCACCCCAACCACCCACGTCCGCCACACCGTCCTGCCCGCGGGCCGCAACCCCGACGATCCGGTACCGATCTGGCTCGACCCCGCCCACGGCCCGTTGCTCGCCGGCTTCCTTGCCGACGCTCTCGTCGCTCCCGTGTGGTGCACGAGCTGGCGCAAGGACGCCACCACCATCGTCGGGCCGCTCCTCGGGCTGCCGGAGTTCCCGTATCTCGACCTCCCCCGCCCCCGGATCACGACCAGCCACCCCAACGGCTACCTCTGGAAGCGCGATCACGTCGAGCCGTGGCTCGGCGGGGCGGCGGTCGCCTGGGTCGACGACGACTTCACCGACCTCGACCATGCCTGGGCGGCGGAGCGGACTGCCGAGGGAATGCCGACCCTCCTCGTCCAGCCCGACTCGCACCACGGGCTGCAACCCGGGCACCTGACTGAGCTCACGACGTGGGTCTCGCAGTTGCCCGCAGCTCGCGCCGCCTGACGGCCGACGTCCTCCCTTTCGGCAGACCCACCCAGCCCGCTGCGGGCTTCGCGTGGACGACGAAGGCCGCCTGACCTGCTCCTTCGCAGGTCAGACGGCCTTTCGCCGAACGTATTAGACGTTGAAGCGGAACTCGACCACGTCGCCGTCCTGCATGACGTACTCCTTGCCCTCCATGCGGGCCTTGCCCTTGGCGCGGGCTTCGGTGACCGAGCCGCATTCGACCAGGTCCGCGAAGGAGATGACCTCGGCCTTGATGAAGCCGCGCTGGAAGTCGGTGTGGATCACGCCGGCCGCCTCCGGGGCGGTCGCGCCCTGCTTGATGGTCCAGGCGCGGGTTTCCTTCGGGCCGGCCGTCAGGTAGGTCTGCAGGCCCAGCGTGGCGAAGCCGACGCGGCCGAGGGTGGCGAGGCCGGGCTCGTCCTGGCCGACCGACTGGAGGAGCTCCAGGGCCTCCTCGTCGTCCAGCTCGGAGAGGTCCTGCTCCAGCTTGGCGTTGAGGAAGATGGCCTCGGCCGGGGCGACCAGCGCCGACTGCTCCGCCTTGAAGGCGTCGTCGGTCAGCTCGTCCTCGTCCACGTTGAAGACGTAGAGGAAGGGCTTCGTGGTGAGCAGGTGGAGCTCGTGCAGGAGGTCGCCCTGCTCCGTGCCCTTCGTGATGCCCTTCGAGAAGAGGGTGTCGCCGGCTTCGAGGATCTTCTTGGCCTCGACGACGGCCGCGAGGACCGCGACCTTGTCCTTCTGGAGGCGGGACTCCTTCGTCAGGCGCGGCTCGGCCTTCTCGATGGACTGGAGGTCGGCGAGGATCAGCTCGGTGTTGATCGTCTCGATGTCGTCCTTCGGCGAGACCTTGCCGTCGACGTGGACGACGTTCTCGTCCTTGAAGGCGCGGATGACCTGGCAGATGGCGTCCGACTCGCGGATGTTCGCGAGGAACTTGTTGCCCAGGCCCTCGCCCTCCGAGGCGCCGCGCACGATGCCGGCGATGTCGACGAAGTCGACCGTCGCCGGGAGGACCTTCGCCGAACCGAAGATGCCCGCGAGGACGGCCAGGCGCGGGTCCGGGACGCCGACGACGCCGACGTTCGGCTCGATGGTGGCGAACGGGTAGTTGGCCGCCAGCACGTCGTTCTTGGTCAGGGCGTTGAACAGGGTCGACTTGCCGACATTCGGCAGGCCGACGATTCCGATCGTGAGCGACACGTTGGCGACTTCCCGTAGCTGGAGGGGGCGGCGGCCCGGGAGTGGGCCACCGGACAGTTTACTTTCCGATGAGTGGCGGTGGATGTACGCGTGTCCGGGCCCGGATCCGGCCCCCCTCCCGCCTAATTTGGTGGGGTGGAGCAATACAGGACGCGATCGGCCCCTCACCCGCAGCGACCCCCGGCCCAGCGTCGGGGCCCGCGGCCCGCGGGCGTGCCCGCCCAGGGCGGAGGCCCCCCGCGGCCCGCGCCCGCGCGCCGGCTGCCCCGCCCCCGGCTGACCGGCCTGGGCGGCGGGCTGTTCGCGTGCACCGCCATGGTGCTCGTCGCCGGGATCTGCTGGCTGCTCTTCGACTCCTCGCTGTTCGTCTACGGGCTGCTCTTCCTGCCCGTCGCGGCCGCCACCGCGCTCTGGGTGCGGCCGGCCGACCTGATCACCGCGCCGATCGGGGTCCCCATCGCCTTCGCCGCCGGAGCGTGGCCCATCTCGGGCGGCTCCGGCGGCTTCGGCGGGCAGCTGATGGGGCTGGTCTCCGCGCTGTCCCTGCACGCCGGCTGGCTGTACGCGGGGACGCTCGTGGCCGCCCTCATCGCGCTGGTGCGCAAGGCCGTGCTCATCGGCCGGCGCCGCCTCCCCCGCCGCGTCGCCTGACCGGCGGGGCGTTCCTCACCCCTTCGCCGCCCTCACCCCGTCGCCACCCTCGCCCCTCGCCTTCCTCAGCCCTTCGCCGCCATCGCCGCTCCGACGATGCCCGCGTTGTTCTGCAGCCTGGCCGGGACGATCTCGGCCCGGACGCCCTCGATCAGCGGCAGGAACTTCTCCGGCTTGCGGCTGACACCGCCGCCGATGACGAAGAGGTCCGGCGAGAACAGCATCTCCACGTGCTGCATGTACTTGCTCAGCCGGTGCGCCCAGCGCTCCCAGGTGAGGTCCCCGTCCTCCTTGGCCTTCACCGACGCCCGCGTCTCCGCGTCGTGACCCTTGAGCTCCAGGTGGCCCAGCTCCGTGTTCGGGACCAGCCGCCCGTCCGTGAAGAGGGCGCTGCCGATGCCCGTGCCGAGGGTGAGCAGGAGGACGGTGCCGCCCCGCCCGCGCCCGGCCCCGTACGTCATCTCCGCGACGCCCGCCGCGTCCGCGTCGTTGAGCACCGTGACGGGCCGGCCGCCCAGCTCGCGCGAGAGCAGCGCCGCCGTGTCGACGCCGATCCAGGACTTGTCCATGTTGGCCGCCGTGCGGGTGACGCCCGCCGTGACCACGCCGGGGAAGGTCACGCCGACCGGGCCGTCCCAGCCGAAGTGGTTCACCACCTCGACGACGCAGCCGGCCACCCCGTCGGGGGTGGCCGGCTGCGGTGTCAGTACTTTGTGGCGCTCCTGCGCCAGGTCGCCGCGCTCCAGGTCCACGGGAGCGCCCTTGATCCCGGATCCGCCGATGTCCACGCCGAAGATCTGCATGGACATACCGTACGAAACGAGTTACTTGTCGGCGACCAGTTCCGCGGCTTCGGCGCGCAGGTCGCGGCGGAGCTCCTTGGGCAGGGAGAAGGTGATGTGCTCCTCCGCCGTCTTGACGATCTCCACGTCCGCGTAGCCGCGCGCGGCGAGCCACTCCAGGACCTCCTCGACCAGGACCTCCGGCACCGAGGCGCCCGAGGTGAGGCCGACGGTGGTGACGCCCTCCAGCCAGGTCTCGTCGATCTCGCTCGCGAAGTCGACGAGGTACGCGGCCTTCGCGCCGGCGTCCTTGGCGACCTCGACGAGCCGGATCGAGTTCGAGGAGTTCTTCGAGCCGACGACGATGACCAGGTCGGAGTCGGCGCCCATCACCTTGACGGCGGCCTGCCGGTTCGAGGTGGCGTAGCAGATGTCGTCGCTCGGCGGCGAGACGAGCAGCGGGAACTTCGTCTTCAGCGCGTCGACGGTCTCCATGGTCTCGTCGACCGACAGCGTGGTCTGCGAGAGCCAGACGACCTTCGACTCGTCGCGGACGGTGACCTTGTCGACGTCGTGCGGGCCGTCGACGATCGTGATGTGGTCCGGGGCCTCGCCGGAGGTGCCGATGACCTCCTCGTGGCCCTCGTGGCCGATGAGGAGGATGTCGAAGTCCTCGTTCGCGTACCGGATGGCTTCCTTGTGCACCTTGGTGACCAGCGGGCAGGTCGCGTCGATCGTCGCGAGCTTGCCGCGCGCCGCCTCCTCGTGCACGACGGGGGCGACGCCGTGCGCGGAGAACATCACGATGCTGCCCTCGGGCACCTCCTCCGTCCGCTCGACGAAGATGGCGCCCTTCCGCTCCAGCGTCTGGACGACGTACTTGTTGTGCACGATCTCGTGGCGGACGTACACCGGCGCCCCGTACTGCTCAAGGGCTTTCTCGACGGCGATCACGGCTCGGTCCACGCCCGCGCAGTAGCCGCGGGGCGCGGCGAGCAGGACACGGCGGGAAGCGGGAGCAGGGGCGGGAGCAGTCATAGCCTCCATCGTACGGGGGTCTCCAGCAGGCCGAACGTCGCCCGTTCGCCGCAGACTGGCCGCAAGGTCCCGAGCGGCATCCCGTACGACGTCGCGTGAGACGTCCCGTGAGACGTCCCGCGGCAGGGTCCGAGAACGTTCCACCCGTCACCCGGAGGACTGATGGCGTCCGCTACGGATTCCGGCGGGGCCCCGGCGCCCGCGGTGCCCGCGGCCCTGCGGCGGAGTCTCGGCTTCCGGGACCTGGTCGTCTACGGGCTGCTGTTCATCGCCCCGATGGCCCCGGTGGGGGTCTTCGGCACGCTCGACGCCAAGTCGCACGGCGCCGTCGCGCTGGTCTACCTGGTGGCGACGGTCGCGATGGCCTTCACGGCCTTCTCCTACGCGCAGATGGTGCGGGTGGCCCCGCAGGCCGGTTCGGTCTTCACCTACGCCCGCAAGGGCCTGGGCGAGGGGCCGGGGCTGATCGCCGGGTGGATGGCGATGCTGGACTACCTGCTGATCCCGGCGGTCGCGTACCTGTTCTCGGGGATCGCGATGAACGCGCTGGTGCCGGAGGTCTCCCGGTGGGTGTGGACGGCCCTGGCCGTCGTGGTGACCACCGCGCTGAACCTGTGGGGCGTACGGGCGGCCGCGCGGGTGGGGTTCGCCGTGCTGGTCATGGAGGTACTGGTCCTGCTGGTCTTCGTGGTGGCCGCGGTGGTCGTGCTGGTCCAGGACGGCCCCCGGCGCGGCTGGCTCTCGCCGCTGACCGGGGACGGCTCGCTGGGCTTCGGCACGGCCGCGGTGCTGGGCGCGGTGTCGGTGGCGGTCCTGTCCTACCTGGGCTTCGACGCCATCGCCTCCTTCGCCGAGGAGGTGACGGGCGGATCGGAGCGGGTGGCGCGGGCGCTGCTGTGCTGCCTGGCGCTGGCCGGGACGCTGTTCGTCGTCCAGAGCTACCTGGCGGCGCTGCTGATGCCGGTGTCCTCGGCGGAGCTGGCGGCGGATCCGGCGCAGCAGGGGCCGGCCTTCTACACCGCGGCGGAGGCCTCGGTCGGTTTCTGGCTGCACGACCTGGTGGCGATCAGCAAGGCGGTCGGGGCGGCGTTCGCCGCCCTGGCGGGGCAGGCGGCGGCCGGGCGGCTGGTGTTCGCGATGGCCCGGGAGCGGCGGCTGCCGCGGGCGCTGGCGCGCACCTCGGACGGCACTCCGCGGGCGGCCCTGCTGCTGGCGGCGACCGTGACGCTGGTCGCCGCGGTGTGGGCGGCCCGGCGCGACGACGGGCTCGACCACCTGGTGTCCGTGGTGGACGTCGGGGCGCTCGTGGCCTTCACCCTGCTGCACGCCTCGGTGGTGGGCTGGTTCGTGGTCCGGCGGCGGGAGGGGCCGCCGAACTGGTGGAAGCACCTGGTCGTCCCGGTGCTCGGGGCGGCGGTGACCGTCACGGTGATCGTCGAGGCGTCGCGGACGGCGCAACTGGTGGGCGCGGTGTGGCTGGCGGTGGGCCTGGCGGTGCTCTTCGCCCAGCGGGGCCGCCGGGGCGACGGCGCCGAGGGGGGCCGGGGTACCGGGGCCGCCCGCGCGGATGTGCGGCCCTGAGCGGACCGGCCGGCGGCCCGGAACCGCGGGAGCGCCCGGACTCCCGAACGGCGCCCCGATGGCGCGGGCCGGGCCGCCGGACCGGGGCTCCCGGGCCGGGCCGCCTGGCAGCCGGGCCGGGGCTCCCGGGCCGGGCTTCCCGGGCCGTGGGCGACCTGAGGGTGGCGGGGCGCGCGGGTGGGCCGGATTCCGACACCTGTGTCGCGGCCTGACGCGGTGTCGGCGGCGCCGGATAGCCTGCGCACATGGGTCTGAATACGTCGGCCGAGGCGCCGCTGCCGGTGGGCCAGGTGTCCCGGCTCATCGGGGGCTGGATCGAGCGCCTCGGGCAGGTGTGGGTCGAGGGGCAGATCACGCAGCTCTCGCGGCGGCCGGGGGCGGGAGTGGTCTTCCTGACGCTGCGCGACCCCTCGCACGACATCTCGGTCAGCGTGACCTGCTTCCGCCAGGTCTACGACGAGGTCGCGGACGTCGTCTCGGAGGGCGCGCGGGTCGTGCTGCTGGCCAAGCCCGAGTGGTACGCCCCGCGCGGGCAGCTGTCCCTGCGGGCGACGGAGATAAGGCCGGTCGGCATCGGCGAGCTGCTGGTCCGGCTGGAGCGGCTGAAGCGGTCCCTGGCCGGCGAGGGCCTCTTCGCGCTGGAGCGCAAGAAGCCGCTGCCCTTCCTGCCGCAGCTGATCGGGCTGGTGGTCGGGCGGGCCTCGGCGGCGGAGCGCGACGTCCTGGAGAACGCCCGGCGCCGCTGGCCGGCGGTCCGCTTCGAGGTGCGCAACGTCGCCGTGCAGGGCGTGCACGCGGTGCCGCAGGTGGTCCGGGCGGTCAAGGAGCTCGACGCCCTGGACGAGGTCGACGTGATCATCGTGGCCCGGGGCGGCGGCAGCGTGGAGGACCTGCTGCCCTTCTCCGACGAGGAGGTCGTGCGGGCGGTCGCCGCGGCCCGCACCCCGGTGGTCTCGGCGATCGGCCACGAGCCGGACTCCCCGCTGCTGGACCTGGTCGCCGACCTGAGGGCGTCGACGCCCACGGACGCGGCGAAGAAGGTGGTCCCGGACGTCGGCGAGGAGCTGGAGCGGGTGCGCCAGCTGCAGGGCCGGGGGCTGCGCGCGGTGAACTCGCTGCTCGACCGCGAGGAGCGGGGGCTCGCGCACGCCTTGGGCCGGCCGGTCTTCGTCCATCCGCAGCGCATGGTGGAGATGCGGGAGGACGAGCTGGACGCGCTGCTGGCGCGGAGCCGGCGCACGCTGGGGCACCTGCTGGACCGGGCCGATTCGGAGCTCGCCCACACGCTGGCCCGGGTGGTGGCGCTGTCGCCGGCCGCCACGCTGGAGCGCGGGTACGCCGTACTGCAGCGGGCGGACGGTCACGTGGTGCGCTCGCCGCAGGAGGTGTCGGCGGGGGACGTGCTGCGCGCCAGGGTCGCGGAGGGCACGTTCTCCGTGGAGGTTTCCGCGCCGGACGCGGCGGAGGGGGCGGAGGCGGACGCGCCGGACGCGGGCGCGGAGGCTGCGGCGGAAGCCTCGGACCCGGCCGACGCCCCGGACGCCGCCGGGGCTTCGCAGTAGCGCCACACGGCCGCAATCACGTGGTCGCACGACACACAGAGGATGGATACGGGAATGACCGAGGCCAATACGGCGCTGGGGTACGAGCAGGCGCGCGACGAACTCATCGAGGTCGTCCGCAAGCTGGAGGCCGGCGGTACCTCGCTGGAGGACTCCCTCGCGCTCTGGGAGCGCGGTGAGGAGCTGGCGAAGGTGTGCCGGCACTGGCTGGAGGGGGCTCGGGCCCGGCTGGACTCGGCGCTGGCGGCGCGCGAGGCCGCCGAGGAGGAGTGATCCCGGTCACGAGCACCCCGGTTTAGTTGAAAATTCATCTACTTCGGTCGTAGAGTCATGGACATCGCTTCACCTCCGTATGGAAGAAGGCTTTACCGATGTCTCTCGTTCTCGACCCCGCCGCTCAGGACCTGCTGTTCCGCGAGGCCCGCACCGCCAACGCGTTCTCCGAGGAGCCGGTCACCGAGGAGCAGGTCCAGGCGATCTACGACCTGGTGAAGTTCGGCCCGACCGCCTTCAACCAGACCCCGCTGCGCATCACCCTGGTCCGCTCCCCCGAGGCCCGCGAGCGCCTGGTGAAGCACATGGCCGCGGGCAACGACGCCAAGACCGCGACCGCCCCGCTGGTCGCGATCCTCTCGGCGGACAACGAGTTCCACGAGGAGCTCCCGCAGCTCCTGCCCCACTTCCCGCAGGCCAAGGACGCGTTCTTCTCCGAGCGCCCGGTCCGCGAGCGGTCGGCGCTGCTGAACTCCGCGCTGCAGGCCGCGTACTTCATCATCGGCATCCGCGCCGCCGGTCTGGCCGCGGGCCCGATGACCGGCGCCGACTTCGCCGGCATCCAGAAGGAGTTCCTGGACGCCGACCACACCCCGATCATGGTCATCAACATCGGCAAGCCGGCCGCCGAGGGCGCCTGGTTCGACCGCTCCCCGCGCCTGGCCTTCGACGAGGTCATCACCACCGTCTGAGCACCGCCCCGGACACGCGAAGAGGGCCGTGGCCCCCGGATCACCGGGGCCGCGGCCCTCTTCGCGCACACCCGTACCGGCGGATCCGGGACGGCGCCTGGCGTGGGACGGACACGGCGGACGCGATTGCTGCCACCCTCGTCGTCCATGGACGTCAGCACCTTCTACGCCCTGTTCTCCGCCACCTGCTTCACCCTGGTCGGCCTGTGGTGGAACGTCGTCCAGAGCCACCACGACTGGATGCGCGACCCCGCCCTGCGGCGCGTCGTCGGCGGGATCTACCTGTCGTTCCTGCTGCCCGCCCTGATGGGGCTCTTCGCCCAGATCGGCGGCACCGAGCAGCCGCAGGTCTGGCGGGCGGCCTTCGTGGTCCTCGCGGTGGTCGGCTGCGTCTGCACCGTGCGGCTGCTGGCCCGGGCGCGCGGCGACCGGTTCCTGATCTGGCAGCAGGCCGCGGCCGCGCTGCTCTACGCCCTGATCGCGGTGATCGGAGCCTTTCCGGAGCTCGCGAAGCCGTTCGGGCTGCGGCCGATCCAGGCCGAGGCGCTGATGCTGATCGGCCTGATCGTGCTGGGGCACGCCCTGGTCTGGCGGTTCATGGCCGGCGAGGGCCGGGCCGCAGCCGCCGCGGACTGAAACCAGGGCGCGGGAGGGCCTAGCGGCCCTGCTTGAACTCCAGCGACGCCGCCAGCTTGCCGAGCTGCTCGAAGGAGGCGGTGCCGGTCACGACCGTGACGTAGCCCTGCTCCCGGCGCACGAGGGCGTCGTACTTCTCGCCGTCCCAGCGCTCCCAGGCCGTGTCACCGACCTGCTGGGTCTGCCCGGAGGCCGTGGCCTTGTGGGTGACCCGCTCCAGGTACTTCACGGAGGTGTCGGTGGACTGCTCGACCGCCGCGTACTGCCGCTCCGGGTCGAGGAAGCCCAGGTGCCAGGCGTCGGCCTTCTTGCGCTCGTACGTCACCGAGGTCGCGCGCCACTGTTCCGGGAGGCCGACGGGGGCGGCCACCGGGTACGGGGCCGCGCGCCGGGCCGTGATGGTCTCCACCCGGTAGTCGACGGTGCGCGTGGGATCGGCCTTGTCGTCGTGCGGGACGAAGAGGTAGATCCCCGCGACGACGACGCCGATCACCGCCAGCGACCGGACCATGTCCCAGATCGTCTGCTTGCCTTTCATACCTGCCACGGCACCATCGTCCCGCATCACCGGGGGGCGATCACCGCCGGGGTCGCGCGGGCGCGGCGCGCGGCGCACCCTTGAGTCGCCCCGCACGGAGTGCAAGGCGTCCGCTCAGGACAATCGAATGACCGATATTCCGCTCATACGTGACCCGCCCTGCTCAATATGTCGACGTACCGATAGAGTTCCAGCACCCTCACTTCCCGGCCGTCGCCGTACAGAAAGGTGCGCTCCGATGACCGAGCACAACCTGCCGCCCCAGCTCGAAGTCTCTCCGGAGGCCCCCGACCGCAACCTCGCGCTCGAACTCGTACGGGTCACCGAGGCGGCCGCCATGGCCGCCGGCCGGTGGGTCGGCCGCGGCGACAAGATCGGCGCGGACGGCGCCGCGGTCAACGCGATGAGGACCCTGATCTCCACCGTCTCGATGAACGGCGTCGTCGTCATCGGCGAGGGCGAGAAGGACGAAGCCCCGATGCTGTTCAACGGGGAGCAGGTCGGCGACGGCACGGGTGCCGAGGTCGACATCGCCGTCGACCCGATCGACGGCACCACCCTGAACGCCAAGGGCATGCCGAACGCCATCGCCGTCCTGGCGGCCGCCGACCGCGGCACGATGTTCGACCCGTCCGCCGTGTTCTACATGGACAAGCTGGTCACCGGCCCCGAGGCCGCCGACTTCGTCGACATCAACGCCCCGGTCTCGGTGAACATCCGCCGGGTCGCGAAGGCCAAGGGCATGGCCGCCGAGGACGTCACGGTCGTCATCCTGGACCGCCCCCGCCACGAGGGCATCGTCCGCGAGATCCGCGAGACGGGCGCGCGGATCAAGTTCATCTCCGACGGCGACGTCGCCGGCTCCATCATGGCCGCCCGCGAGGGCACCGGCGTGGACCTGCTGCTGGGCATCGGCGGCACCCCCGAGGGCATCATCTCGGCCTGCGCGATCAAGTGCCTGGGCGGCGTGATCCAGGGCAAGCTGTGGCCGAAGGACGACGCCGAGCGCCAGAAGGCCCTCGACGCCGGCCACGACCTGGACCGCGTGCTCACCACGACCGACCTGGTCTCGGGCGAGAACGTCTTCTTCGTCGCGACGGGCATCACCGACGGCGAGCTGCTGCGCGGCGTGCACTACCGCTCGGAGACCGCGACGACGTCCTCGCTGGTCATGCGCTCCAAGTCCGGCACCATCCGGAAGATCGACTCCACGCACCGCCTGTCGAAGCTGCGCGCGTACAGCGCGATCGACTTCGACCGCGCCCAGTAGCGGGCGGGGGCACAACGCGGGAGGGGCGGTCACCCTGTGCGGGGGTGACCGCCCCTCTCGCGTGTCCGCGTACGAGGCGTGGGGGGACGGACGGGGCGTCCGCGGGCTTCCGCGGCCCTCAGTGGACCGTCATGGGCCGCCGTGGCCTTCCCGGCGTGCGACGCGGACCGCGGCCGCCCGGTCGGCGACCGGCTCAGCCCGCCGCGGCGGCCGGCTCAGCCCGCCGCGGCTATGGAGCCCGCACCGGGGGCTTGCCGCAGCTCGGCGGAGCGGCGCCGCATCCGGGCCAGCACGACGCGGCGTTCGGCCGCGGTGAGCCCGCCCCAGACCCCGTACGGCTCGGGCTGGAGCAGCGCGTGCTCACGGCAGGCGACCATCACCGGGCAGCGGGCGCAGACGCGCTTGGCGGCCTCCTCGCGGGAGAGCCGGGCGGCGGTGGGCTCCTTGGACGGTGCGAAGAACAGGCCGGCCTCGTCGCGGCGGCACACCGCCTCCGCGTGCCAGGGGCCGTCCTCGGCCCTGGCCGGCACCCGCGGCTGCGGCACGGCCGATGGGCGTGCCCCAGGACCCTGAAGGCTCTTCACGGCGGCTACCTGCAGGGACTGATGCGGCGGATGCGGCACGGTCTACTCCTGACGACGTATACGTGAGCGAGAGACGACGCACCTGTCCCTACCCGCTGTACGCGCCCCTATGCACTGTGTGCCACCGGGCGCCCGGGGTTCGTCCGAAACGAGACCCTCCGCATCCGGATGCGCCGCCGCACCGTCCCGGCCGGCGTTCTCAGCCGTCGAGGTGCTTGCGCAGTTTGCGCGCCAGGTCGACCAGACGGGCGCCGAGCTTCGGCCGCGCCTCGATGTTGCCGAGCAGGGAGAAGCCCCGGACGATCACCACCGGCGCCTGCGGGTCGGTCTCGCCGCGGCTCTCGCCGCGCACCTCGAAGTTGCCGAGGACCCCGCTGCCGTAGCCGCGCAGGGTGACGTTCTCCGGGACCAGGACCTCGACGTTGCCCAGGACGCAGGTCACGTTGATCTCGGTGACCTGCTGCTCGAAGACCGCCTGTGTGAGGTCGATGGTGATGTCGCCCATGACCGAGACCGCGCGGGTGTGCGCGCCCGGCCGCCAGCGGCCCTTGCGGCTGGAGCTGCTGCACACGGCGACGATGGTCTCGGCGGCCGGGCCGCCGGCGGCCCCCGCGTAGGCGGACGCGGCCGGGGTGTGGACGCCGCCGGGCGCGGGCAGGTCCCGTACGAGCTGTTCCAGCTCGCCGACGGTCTTGACCGCGTACAGCGTGTCCAGGCGCTCGGAGTGCTCCTCGGCGGTCAGCCGGCCTTCGGCGACGGCGTCGCCGAGGATCTGCGCGATCCGGTCCCGGTCGGCGTCGGAGGCGCGCAGCGCGGCAGGGCCGGGCGCGGGGGCGGCGGGGTGCTTTTCCAGGTCCACGACGCCAGCATAGCGAGACACGATAGATCGCGATACTGCCGAGTCGGCCCGACTGAGCCTTACCTCACAAACACACGCCGGGCGGGAGGTTCTACGCTGGTGGACTGCGCTGCCAATTTGGTCGTCAGTGCTGTCTGCCGAGTGAGGAATGGCCCCAATGCCGGAGTTCGCGTACACCGACCTGCTGCCCCTGGGCGAGGACACCACCCCCTACCGGCTGGTGACCGCCGAGGGCGTGTCCACCTTCGAGGCGGACGGCCGTACGTTCCTCAAGGTCGAGCCGGAGGCGCTGCGCAAGCTCGCCGAGGAGGCCATCCACGACATCCAGCACTTCCTGCGCCCCGCGCACCTCGCGCAGCTGCGCCGCATCATCGACGACCCGGAAGCCTCCTCGAACGACAAGTTCGTCGCGCTCGACCTCCTCAAGAACGCGAACATCGCGGCGGCCGGCGTCCTGCCGATGTGCCAGGACACGGGCACGGCGATCGTCATGGGCAAGCGCGGCCAGAACGTGCTGACCGAGGGCGGCGACGAGGCGGCGCTCTCGCGCGGCATCTACGACGCGTACACCCGGCTGAACCTGCGCTACTCGCAGATGGCCCCCCTCACCATGTGGGAGGAGAAGAACACCGGCTCGAACCTGCCCGCGCAGATCGAGCTGTACGCGACCGACGGCGGCGCCTACAAGTTCCTCTTCATGGCCAAGGGCGGCGGCTCGGCCAACAAGTCCTTCCTCTACCAGGAGACCAAGGCGGTCCTGAACGAGGCCTCCATGATGAAGTTCCTGGAGGAGAAGATCCGCTCGCTCGGTACGGCGGCCTGCCCGCCCTACCACCTGGCGATCGTGGTCGGCGGCACCTCCGCCGAGCACGCGCTGAAGACCGCCAAGTACGCCTCGGCGCACTACCTGGACGAGCTGCCCCGCGAGGGCTCGCCGCTGGGCCACGGCTTCCGCGACGAGGCCCTGGAGCAGCAGGTCTTCGAGCTGACGCAGAAGATCGGCATCGGCGCGCAGTTCGGCGGCAAGTACTTCTGCCATGACGTCCGCGTCGTGCGCCTGCCCCGCCACGGCGCCTCCCTGCCGGTGGCGATCGCCGTGTCCTGCTCGGCGGACCGCCAGGCCACCGCGAAGATCACCGCCGAGGGCGTCTTCCTGGAGCAGCTGGAGCGCGACCCGGCCCGCTTCCTGCCGGAGACCACGGACGAGCACCTGTCGGAGTCCTCCGACGTCGTCTCCATCGACCTGAACCAGCCGATGGACGACATCCTGGCGACCCTGACCAAGCATCCGGTCAAGACCCGCCTGTCGCTGACCGGCCCGCTGGTCGTGGCGCGCGACATCGCGCACGCCAAGATCAAGGAGCTGCTGGACTCGGGCGCGGAGATGCCGCAGTACCTCAAGGACCACCCGGTCTACTACGCCGGCCCGGCGAAGACCCCCGAGGGCTACGCGTCGGGCTCCTTCGGCCCGACCACGGCCGGCCGCATGGACTCCTACGTGGAGCAGTTCCAGGCGGCGGGCGGCTCCAAGGTCATGCTGGCCAAGGGCAACCGCTCCCAGCAGGTGACGGACGCGTGCGGCCGGCACGGCGGCTTCTACCTGGGCTCGATCGGCGGCCCGGCGGCCCGCCTGGCCCAGGACTGCATCAAGAAGGTCGAGGTCCTGGAGTACGAGGAGCTCGGCATGGAGGCCGTCTGGAAGATCGAGGTCGAGGACTTCCCGGCCTTCATCGTGGTCGACGACAAGGGCAACGACTTCTTCCAGAACCCGGCGCCCGAGCCGACGTTCACCCACATTCCGGTCCGCGGCCCGGGCCTGTAGCGACCCGCTCGTGCGACGAGGG
This sequence comes from Streptomyces erythrochromogenes, assembly GCF_040684695.1. GTDB lineage: Bacteria > Actinomycetota > Actinomycetes > Streptomycetales > Streptomycetaceae > Streptomyces > Streptomyces erythrochromogenes_C. The sequence goes on along the minus strand of NZ_JBFBGM010000004.1, from coordinate 63,020 downwards.
GCCCTCTGCCGATCGGCAGAGGGCCCCTCGGGCGTTTGTGCCGATCGGCGGATGGAGCCGGGGGCGCCGGACGGCGAGGCTCTTCCCGTAACCAAAATCCCTTTTGGACACGGGAGTTCACGATGATGAAGAACCGTACGCGCGCCCTGGCCGTCGCCGGGTCCGCCGCCCTGCTGGGCACCTTGTGGGCGGCCGCGCCCGCCCCGGCGGCGCCGGCCGCGCCGAAGACCGCCTCGGTGCACGGGGGCGGCACGGTGCGCTACCCGTACGTGCCCGCCTCGCACGACATCCGCTTCACGGTCGACGCCGAGTCGGTGCCGTTCAGCAGGCCGCTGAAGGGCGAGAACCTGGAGCAGGGGCTGCCGACGGACGCGCGCGGCCGGGTGACCGTCTACCACGCGATGCCGGACCAGGGCTTCACCGGCGTCGCCGAGGCCGAGGTGGACTGCATGGTGACGGGCGGCAGGACGGCGACGGTCACCGCGGTGGTCACCAGCTCGAACGTCGGCTGGGAGGGCAAGCGGATCGGTCTGAGCGTCCAGGACGGCGAGCGCGGCGCGCCCGACCGCGTCGGCTTCTCGTGGGGCATCGTGAACGTCGACGCGAAGCCCGACGGCACGGTCGCCGAGCCGACGGTGGGCACCTGCATGGCCCCGGCGCCCTTCACCGAGGTCACCAAGGGCGGCTTCAAGGTCACTCCGGCCCCACTGGCCCCCCGGCCGCAGCCGAAGCCGCAGCCCCGGCCGTAGCCGTAGCCGTAGCCGTAGCCGTAGTCAGGGCGCCGTTCGCGTCAGGTACCGGGCCTCTACGGGGGTGGCCCGGTACCCCTCGGCCCGCGCGGCGACGACCTCGGCGATGCTCAGCCCGTAGACCCGGCGCAGCAGCGCGATCGGCACCCCGTCGGGCCCGCCGACGGACAGGTGGACGGCGCCCTCCTGGGCGAGGATGCGCTCCCGGACCCAGGGCGGGGGGACGCCCCGGCCGCGGTCGCAGGCGTAGATCCGGTACCGGGGGCAGTGGTCGTAGCCCTCCCAGCGCAGCTCGCCGTCCCGGACGAACTGCCACTCCTCCCGGACGCATTCCTCGCAGGGCTCGCAGTGCAGGACCCCGGACATCTGCTGTTCCGCCATCCGCGCAGGATGCGCTACCGGGGCGTCCCGCGCATCCGGATAACGTCGGGGCATGACGCACACGCACCCCCGTACCGACCGCGCCGTCCGGGTCGTCGCCCACCGCGGCGCTTCCCACGAGCACCCCGAGCACACCCTGGCCGCCTACCGGCAGGCCGTCGCGGACGGTGCCGACGCCCTCGAATGCGACGTACGGCTGACCGCCGACCACAAGCTGGTCTGCGTGCACGACCGGCGGGTGGAGCGGACCTCCGACGGGCGCGGGGTGGTCTCCGCCATGACCTACGAGGAGCTGTGCGCGCTCGACTTCGGCGGCTGGAAGGGCGCCGAGCACCGCGGGGCGCAGGTGCTGCTCTTCGAGGACCTGCTGAAGGAGGCGCTGGCCGCCGGGCGGCCCGTCGGGCTGGCCGTGGAGACCAAGCACCCCACCCGCGCCGGCGGCCGGCTGGAGGCCGAGCTCGTGCGGGTCCTGAAGGAGCACGGGCTGGCGGACGGCTCCTCGGGGCTGGTCGAGGTGATGAGCTTCTCGCGCAACGCCCTGGTCAGGCTGAACCGGCTGGCGCCCGGTCTGCCCGCCGTCTACCTGATCGAGCGGCGGCTGCGGCCGGTGCGGCCGCCGTTCGCGGGGCACGCGGGGCCGGGCATCGACCTGGTGCGCAAGGATCCGGGGCTGGTGGGGCGGCTGAAGGCCAAGGGGCTGCGGGTGCGGGTGTGGACGGTGGACGAGCCGGAGGACGTGGAGCTGTGCGTGCGGCTCGGCGTGGACACCCTGATCACCAACCGGCCGCGCGAGGTGCGGGAGTACCTGGACTCGCTGTGACCGCCGCCGGTGCGCGTACGGGGACATGTACGGGGACATGTACGGGTACACGTGCGGGTGCGGGGACACCCGGCCGGGGTGCGCCGGCCGGGCGTGGGGGGCCTGGTGGTGCGGGGCGGTTATGCGAAGCGCTGGTTCGCGGATCCGTTGCAGCTCTGCAGGCGCAGCGGTTCGTGGGCGGCGGCCACGGTCAGGCACATGCCGGGGGCCGCGGCGGGGCGCAGGGTGGCGCCGTCGCGGACGAACTGCTGGTTGGCTCCGCCGTGGCAGTTCCAGATGATCAGGCCGGTGCCGGAGCCGTAGTTGGCGCCGGGGGCGTCGAGGCAGCGGTCCTGGGTGAGTTCGATGTGGACGGACTTGCGGGCGGTGTCGTACCACCAGCCCTGGTTGCGCCCGCCGTGGCAGTCCCAGCCGACGATCTTCGTCTCGTTGGCGCTGGATCCGCCGAAGGAGTCGAGGCAGTTGCCGGTGGCCGCGTTCCTGAGCGGTGCGAACTTGTCGTCCCAGGCCCCGGCCTGGAGGACGGGCCTGCCGGTGCTCGCGGGGTCGGCGCAGGAGGCCTCGCGCAGGCCCGAGTCGTAGAGCTGGGTCAGGCAGGACGCGAAGGCCCCGTGGCCGCGGTAGTTGGGGTGGAAGGACTGGCGGGCGGTGTTCTCGTCCCACGGGAAGTGGTCCCCGAGGTCCAGGTAGAGCCCGCGGGCCCAGGTGTCCTCCATGCACACCTCGTGGCCGTGGAAGAGCCGGGAGTTGTCGAGGTAGATCGCGCCGGAGGACAGGGCCGCGGCGCGCATGCCCTTCTCGAAGGTGGGCACGGCGTGGTTGCGGCCCCAGGTGGCGTCCGAGTCGTAGCCGGCGCAGCCGCCGGGGAGCTTCCCGGGGAAGTTCGGGTTGTCGTGGAAGTCGGGGCCGATGGGGCTGGGGTAGCCCATCACGACGAGCTTGTAGTCGGCGTCGGCGTAGCCGGCGTCGCGCATGACCGTCCTGAGGTCGGCGACGGTGGCTTCCACCTTGGGCCTGAGGCCGTCGACGCGGGCCTGCCAGCCGGGGGCGTACTTGGGCTCGCAGGTGCCCTGGCTGAGGATCCAGCGGGTGACGCAGTCGGTCATGACCGGGCCGAACTGCAGGTCGTCGTTGGCCCCGGCGACCAGGAGGACCATCTTGATCCTGGTGTTGCGGGCCTTGATGGCGAGGTTGTCGCTCTGCACCAGCTCGTCGGCGTACTGCTTGCTGCCGCCGATCCTGATGTTGCCGGTGTAGCCGCCGGAGCAGGCGACGTTGAAGGTGAGGTCGGCCGGGATGCCGGTGCGGTGGATCGCGGCGTCGGGCGAGCGGTGGCACTGGTTGTTCGGCGTGTTGGTCGCCGGGTCGTAGGTGCCGATGCCCTCCCCCGAGATCTCGCTGTCGCCCAGCGAGATCAGGCCGGTCTTGCGGTCGGCCTGCGGGCGCACGGCGGGGTCGCCGTAGATCTTGACGGCTTCCGCGGCGCGGATCGCCTCCAGCTCGGGCGAGAGGGGTGCGACGACCCCGGAGCGGGTGGCCGCCTGGGCCATGGGGGTGACGGCGGTGACACCCCCCAGGGCGGCCGCGAACGCCGCGACGGCGGCGAAGGTAGATCTGAGCGCGGGTCTCGTGCGGGCACGTGCCATGGACGCCTCCCCGAATGTCGGTGTTACCGACGGTATTTACTGGCCGGTAGGGGAGTTGGGAACACTTCTAACAAGAGAATTGCTCAACTTTTTTAGGAGGCAACAGACATGACAGACGATCGGCAGAGCGACGGTTTCCGGACGGAGCACGACTCCATGGGCGACGTACGGGTGCCCGTGGACGCCAAGTGGCGTGCGCAGACCCAGCGCGCGGTGGAGAACTTCCCCCTCTCGGGACAGCGGCTGGAGCGGGCCCACATCGAGGCGCTCGCCCGGATCAAGGCCGCGGCGGCCCTCGTGAACGCGCGCCTCGGCGTGGTGGACCAGGACGTCGCCGACGCGATCCGGTCGGCGGCGGCCGAGGTCGCGGACGGGCGCTGGGACGACCACTTCCCCGTGGACGTCTTCCAGACGGGTTCGGGGACCTCGTCCAACATGAACACCAACGAGGTCATCGCCACCCTGGCCACCGAGCGCCTGGGCCGGGACGTGCACCCCAACGACCACGTCAACGCCTCGCAGAGCTCCAACGACGTCTTCCCGTCGTCCATCCACATCGCCGCCACGGCCGCCGTCGCGAACGACCTGGTCCCGGCGCTGGAACACCTCGCCGCCGCGCTGGAGCGCAAGGCGGTCGAGTTCGACCGGGTGGTCAAGGCCGGCCGGACCCACCTGATGGACGCCACCCCGGTCACCCTCGGCCAGGAGTTCGGCGGATACGCGGCCCAGATCCGCTACGGCGTCGAGCGGCTGCGCTCGTCCCTGCCCCGGCTCGCCGAACTCCCGCTGGGCGGGACGGCGGTGGGCACGGGCATCAACACCCCGCCCGGCTTCTCGGCCGCCGTGATCGCCGAGGTGGCGGTCGCCACCGGGCTGCCGCTGACGGAGGCGCGCAACCACTTCGAGGCCCAGGGCGCGCGGGACGCGCTGGTGGAGACCTCGGGGATGCTCCGCACCGTCGCCGTCTCGCTCACCAAGATCTGCAACGACCTGCGCTGGATGGCCTCAGGACCGCGGACCGGATTGGCCGAAATCAGTCTCCCGGACCTCCAGCCCGGCTCCTCGATCATGCCCGGGAAGGTCAATCCGGTGGTGCCGGAGGCCGTCCTGATGATCGCGGCCCAGGTCATGGGCAACGACGCCACCGTCGCCGTGGCGGGCGCGGCCGGCAACTTCGAGCTCAACGTGATGCTCCCGGTGATGGCCAGGAACCTCCTGGAGTCGATCCGGCTGCTGGCCGGCGCGAGCCGCCTGCTGGCCGACCGCACGGTCGACGGGATCACCGCCGACGAGGCCCGGGCCAGGGAGTACGCGGAGTCCTCGCCCTCCGTGGTGACCCCGCTCAACCGCTACATCGGCTACGAGGAGGCGGCGAAGGTCGCCAAGAAGTCGCTCGCCGAGCGCAGGACGATCAGGGAGGTCGTCCTGGACTCCGGCTACGTGGAGCGCGGCGACCTCACCCTGGAGCAGCTCGACGAGGCCCTGGACGTCCTGCGCATGACGCGTCCCTGACGGGTCGCCGCCACCCCCGGGCGGGGGCCGGATCCGGTCGTTCACAGTCCCTTGACCGCTCGGTGACCTGCACCGCAGCGGGCGTGCGGGCCCCCGCCCTAAGATCTGCGCATGACAGGTACCTTCAAGCCCGGGAGCGGCCGGGCGCCGGGCGCGCAGCCGGGTCCCGCGCGCGGCACGCGCTGGGCGCCCGGGGACCAGATCCTGTGGCGCTACCGTGACCACGCCCCGGGGCTGAAGGGCGCGGTGCACATCTGCCGTCCCGTCACCGTGGTGCAGGACACCGCCGACGTGCTCGCCGTGTGGATGGCCCCCGGCACCGAATGCGTCAAGCCGGTCCTCGCCGACGGCACCCCCGTGCACGAGGAGCCGCTCGCCACCCGGTACACCGCGCCGCGCACGACGGTGCGTTCGCGCTGGTTCGGCGGCGGTGTCCTGAAACTGGCCCGCCCCGGGGACCCCTGGTCGGTCTGGCTGTTCTGGGGACCGGGCTGGACGTTCAAGAACTGGTACGTGAACCTGGAGGAGCCGCGGTCGAGATGGGCCGGTGGAGTGGATTCCGAGGACCACTTCCTGGACATCGCCGTCTACCCCGACCGCAGCTGGAAGTGGCTGGACGAGGACGAGTTCGCCCAGGCCCAGCGGTCCGGCCTGATGGACCGTGAGCAGGCACGGCGGGTACGGGAAGCAGGCCGTGCGGCGGTCGCGCTCATCGAGGAATGGGGTGCTCCGTTCTCGGCCGGCTGGCAGGATTGGCGGCCGGATCCGGCCTGGAGGATTCCGGTCCTGCCCGAGGACTGGGACCGCACCCCGGCGCATATGACCTCATGAGACCCTTGATGCGCCCCCGGGGTTCAAACGTAGGATCGTCCTCCGCGAGGTCGCGCACGCGGGACGGTGCGGTCGGGCCGCGCATCGGCAAGTGTCCTTCCGCACACGGGATCTGACCGGAGGTCGGTACACGAGGAGAGGCGACGACGGGGCGGGGGTCCGCCCGGGGAGCTCCCGGCCGCGGGCCGGGAGAGAAGTTCGAGCGAGGAACCTCTGGGTGATGGTGCCCGGGCCGCTGAGCGGGTATACCGCGACTGACCGAGTTGAGTGCAGCGCACATCGAGCGCAAACGGACGGAATTCCACGCGTGACGGAGTACCCCACCTCCCAGGAGGGCCCGCAGCCCGTCGCCTCCGGCGGAGGTACGGACGAGGCCGGCCACGGCAAGGCGCCCATCGCCGCCACCGAGGCCGTACGCACGCATGCCCCGGGCACCGGCCCCGCGGCCGAGCCGGGCGGCGCGGCCGCTGCGGCTTCCGACGTACGGGCCGCGCGCTCGGCGGCGGGCTCCGGCGCGGCGGGCTCCGGCTCGGGGCTCCCCCGGCCGCGCGGAGCGGCCTCGGCGGAGGTTCCGGCCGCCGCGGGCCCCGGCCCCGGCCAGGACCACGACAACGCCCGCCCCCGGCAGGCCGAGGACGCCGACGCCGACGCCCTCGGCGCGGGGTCGGCCGGCCCGGCCCCCGCGGGCGGCGGGGGCGGCACGGCGGGCCTCCCCGGGGCCGGCGGGTCCGCGCCGGCGGGCGGGGCCGGTCCGGACGCGACCGCCGCGCGCCGCGAGGGGGACCGGCTGCGCTTCGTCGGCGCCGCCACCCGGCGGATCGCCCGCGGCATCGACCTCGACGAGATCGTGCTCGGCCTGTGCCGGGCCACCGTGCCCACCTTCTCCGACGCCATCCTCGTCTACTTGCGCGATCCGCTCCCGGTGGGCGACGAACGGCCCCTCGGCCCGGTCGTTTTAAGGCTGCGCCGCACCGACCGGCTCCGGCCGATCGACGACCTGACCGACATCAGCAGCACCATCGGCGCGGGGATGGACCTCGCCGGGGCCGCGGGGGCCACCGGCGAGCTCGACTTCAGCCAGCTGCCGCTGGTCGGACCGCAGGGTGACCTGCCCGCGGCCGAGCTGTGCGAGATCCGGCCCGGCGGCGCGCTCGCCGAGGTGCTGCGCGGCGTACGGCCCGTCTTCGGGTCCTCCGCCGCCGCCCGGGCGGCGCTGCCCGAGCTCCTGGGCCTGGACCATCCGCTGCCGCGCGGCAACCGGGCGGTCCTCGCGCCGCTGCGCGGCCGCCGCCGGGTGATCGGCGCCGCCGTCTTCCTGCGCAGCCCCGAGCGTCCCGCCTTCGAGCAGAACGACCTGCTGGTCGCCGCCCAGCTGGCCACCCACACCGCGCTCGGCATCGACAAGGCGGTCCTCTACGGCCGTGAGGCGTACATCGCCGACGAGCTCCAGCGCACCATGCTGCCCGACAGCCTGCCGCAGCCCACCGGCGTGCGGCTGGCCTCCCGCTACCTGCCCGCGGCCGAGACGGCACGGGTCGGCGGCGACTGGTACGACGCCATACCGCTGCCCGGCAGCCGGGTCGCGCTCGTCGTCGGCGACGTCATGGGCCACTCGATGACCTCCGCCGCGATCATGGGCCAGCTGCGCACCACCGCCCAGACCCTGGCGCAGCTGGACCTGCCGCCCGCCGAGGTGCTGCACCACCTGGACGAGCAGGCGCAGCGGCTCGGCACGGACCGCATGGCCACCTGCATGTACGCCGTCTACGACCCCGTCGCGCACCGGATCACCATCGCCAACGCCGGCCATCCGCCCCCGGTGCTGCTGCACCTGGGCGGCCGGGCCGAGGTGCTGCGCGTACCGCCCGGCGCCCCCATCGGGGTCGGCGGCGTGGACTTCGAGGCCGTGGAGCTGGACGCGCCCGCGGGTGCCACCCTGCTGCTGTACACCGACGGCCTGGTGGAGTCGCGGCTGCGGGACGTGTGGACCGGCATCGAGCAGCTGCGCGAGCGACTGGCCACGACCGCGCAGCTGACCGGCCTGGACCATCCGCCGCCGCTGGAGGCCCTCTGCGACGACGTGCTGGACATGCTGGGCCCGGGCGACCGGGACGACGACATCGCGCTGCTGGCGGCCCGGTTCGACGGGATCGCGCCCAGTGACGTCGCGTACTGGTTCCTGGACCCGGAGGAGACCGCCCCGGGCCGGGCCCGGCGGTTCGCCCGCCGGGCGCTGACCCGGTGGGGTCTGGAGGAGCTGAGCGACTCGCTGGAGCTGCTGGTGAGCGAGGTGGTCACCAATGCCGTCCGGTACGCGGAGCGGCCCGTGACGCTGCGTCTGCTGCGTACGGACGTGCTGCGCTGCGAGGTCGGCGACGACTCCCCGCAGCTGCCCCGCCAGCGCCGGGCGCGCGACACCGACGAGGGCGGCCGGGGCCTGTTCCTGGTCAACCGGCTGGCGCGGCGCTGGGGCGCGACCCGGCTCAGCAGCGGAAAGGTCGTCTGGTTCGAGCTCCCGCTGCCGGGGGCGGGCGACCGGCGCTGACCGTCCGCGGACCGGACGACCCGACCGGACCGGAGCCGTGAAACGGAGCCGCCCCGCAGCCTTTCGGCTGCGGGGCGGCGGTGTTCTCAGTTGCCCGGGTGCTCACCCAGGATCGGCGGGTCCGGCGGCTTGGGGCCGTTCGTCTTGGTGGCCGTGGCCGTCGGGGACGTCGTCCCGGTCGGCGTGCCGCCCGTCTTGGTCGTGGTGGGGGTCGGCGACGTCTGCGTCGGCGACTGCGTCGGGCTGTTGGTGACCGCCGGCGCGCTGGAGGACTGGCTCGGCGAGGCGGACGGCGAGGCGCTGCGGGACGGTGTCTGCACCGCGCCCATGTCGGCCTCGGGCAGCTGGAACTTGCCGGTGTCCACGCCCTTGAGGGCCGCGAGGGTGTACGCCTTCCAGATCGAGGCGGGGAAGCTGGAACCACCCGCGCGCCCGAGGCCGGCGGTACCGGTCAGGGTGACCTGCTTGTGCGTGGTCGGGTCCTCGCCGAACATGGCGACGACCGTGACCAGCTCCGGGGTGTAGCCGGTGAACCAGGCCGCGACGTTGGACTCGGTGGTACCGGTCTTGCCGCCGGCCTCGTAGGCGCTGCTGCGGACCTTGTTGCCGGAACCGCCCTCGTCCTCCACGACGCCCTGGAGCACCTTGGTGACGGTGTCGGCGGTCTTGCGGCTGATGGCCTGGCTGCCCACGCCCTGCTGGGGGGTGAACTTGCCGTCCTTGTGGTCCGCCTTCTTGATGATGGTCGGCGTGACCTTCTTGCCGTGGTTGTCGAAGGTGGCGTAGACGCCGGCCATTTCGACGGTGTTCGCGCTCATGGTGCCCAGGGCCATGGCCGGCTTGTCCTCGGGCCAGCCCTCGCGGTCCTCCATGCCCAGTTCCAGCGCGGTCTTCTTCGCGTTGGGCGGCTTGACGTCCACGATCATCTGCGCGTAGACGGAGTTCACCGAGAAGTTGGTCGCCTCCTGGACCGTCATCATCGGGGTGCCGTAGTTGGTGTTGTCCTGGTTCTGCGGGTTGAACGGGATCTTGCTGCCCACGACCTGGCGCTTGCTCGTGCCGTCGTAGAGCGCGTGCGGGGTGATCGGCTTGCCGTCCTGGGTGTTCGAGGCGTTCTCCAGGGCGGAGGCGAGCACGATCGGCTTGAAGGTCGAGCCAGGCTGGTAGTCGGTGCGCAGGGCGTTGCTCGCGGACTTCTCCTCCAGGCCCACGCCGCCGTACATGGCGACGATGGCTCCGGTCTTCGGGTCCACGGAGGTGGCGCCGGCCTGGACGCTCTGGTCCTGCGGCCTGCCCTTGGTGTCCTTGCGGTCGAGCTTGGACTCCAGCTCGTCCTGGACCGCCTTCTCCAGCGCGGCCTGCTTGTTCTTGTCGACGTTGAGGGTGATGTTCCAGCCGCCGGCCGTGATCATCGCATCGGTGATGCCCTGCTTGTTCAGCTCGTCGTTGGCGGCCTGGACCAGGTAGCCCTTCTGGCCGTCCATGCCCGGTCGGGGCTTGGGCTTGATGGGCGGCGGGAGCGTCATGGTCTTGCGCTTCTCCGGGTCCAGCTTGCCCATCTCGACCATGTTGTCGAGGACCGCGTTGAAGCGGATGTTGACCAGCTTCGTGCCGTTCGGGCCGGCCGTCGCCAGGTCGTACTGGCTCGGCGCCTGGATGACGGCGGCGAGGTAGGCGCCCTGCTCCAGGGTCAGCTGTCCGGCGTCGACACCGTAGAAGGCCTGGGCCGCGGCCTGGATGCCGTAGGCGTTGCGGCCGTAGAAGTTGGTGTTCAGGTAGCCGGCGAGGATGTCGTCCTTCTCCATGCGCTGGTCGACCTTGAGGGCGATCACCAGCTCCCTGAGCTTGCGCGTGGGCGACTGGTCCTGCGTCAGGTAGTAGTTCTTGACGTACTGCTGGGTGATCGTGGAGCCGCCGGCCGTGCCCTTGCCCCGGACGGTGTTGAACAGGCCTCGGCCCACGCCCATCAGGTCGACGCCGCGGTCCTTGTAGAAGGACTTGTTCTCGATGGCGATGAAGGCCGTGCGGACGTCCTCCGGGATCTTGTCGAGAGTGACCATCTCCCGGTTCATCTTGCCGGTGTTGGCCATGATCGAGCCGTCGGACCAGCGGTAGGTGTTGCTCTGGAGCACCGCCTGCTTGTTGGGGTCGGTGGGCTCGTTCACCGAGAAGTACAGGGCGAAGGCCGCGGCCATGAGCAGCAGGATCATCCCGAAGAAGGTCCCCAGGATCTTCTTCCAGGTGAAGAAGCGGCGTATGCCGGTGCGCTTGCCGGTACCCCCGCTCTCCTTGGCGCCCTTCGCGCGTCCGCTCGGCGCCCGCCGCGCACCGCGCTGCTGCGCCTTACGCACTTCTGCTCGGCCCATCGCTCCCGCTCCGCTCGATTACCCCCCCGACGTCAACTCAGAAAGCTAACACCGCAGGCTGTGACAAAGATTGGCCAATCCGGCTCAATACCGGTCATTTCGGACGTGAGAATCAGCACCCACGTCACAGGAACCGACGCTCAGATAAGCGGATGGGTTGCCAATACGCAAAAAAGTGATATCACTTTGCTAAGCGGTCCGACCGGCCGCGCGCAGAGAAACGGGGCGAACCATGACGAACCACATAGCCAGTCCGGACGCCGTACGGGAGTTCGCGGCACGCAGCGTCGGCGGCGCACTGGCACTGCTGCTCGGACTCGCCGGCCTGCTCGCGGGCGCGGGTCTGGTCGTGGCCGGCGCGGTGGCGGCGGCGACCGCGGCCAAGGTGACCCTGATCGCGGTCGGCGTCCTCCTGGGCCTCGCCTCCGTGATCGCGATGAGCGGCCTCAACACGGTGGCGCCGGGCGAGGCCCGGGTCGTCCAGCTCTTCGGCCGCTACCGCGGCACCATCCGGGCCGACGGACTGCGCTGGGTCAACCCGCTGACCTCGCGCGAGAAGATCTCCACCCGGGTGCGCAACCACGAGACGGCCGTCCTGAAGGTCAACGACGCCTACGGCAACCCGATCGAACTAGCGGCCGTGGTGGTGTGGCGGGTCGAGGACACGGCGCGCGCCGTCTTCGAGGTCGAGGACTTCACCGAGTTCGTCGAGACCCAGACCGAGGCCGCGGTCCGGCACATCGCGATCGAGTACCCGTACGACGCGCACGACGAGGGCGGCCTGTCGCTGCGCGGGAACGCCGAGGAGATCACCGAGAAGCTCGCGGTCGAACTGCACGCCCGGGTGGAGGCCGCCGGTGTGCAGATCATCGAGTCCCGGTTCACGCATCTCGCGTACGCTCCTGAGATCGCCTCCGCGATGCTCCAGCGCCAGCAGGCGGGCGCCGTCGTGGCGGCCCGCAAGCAGATCGTGGAGGGCGCCGTGGGCATGGTCGAGCTGGCCCTGACCCGTCTGGCGGAGGAGGAGATCGTGGACCTCGACTCGGAGCGCAAGGCGGCCATGGTCTCGAACCTGATGGTCGTCCTGTGCGGCGACCGGGCCGCCCAGCCCGTCCTCAACACGGGCACCCTCTACCAGTGACCCCCTCCGGCGAGGAGAAGCCGACGGGCCGCCAGGCGCGCAAGCAGGTGCTCCTGCGACTGGACCCGCAGGTGTACGACGCGCTGGCCCGCTGGGCGGGCGAGGAGCTGCGCAGCGCCAACGCGCAGATCGAGTTCCTGCTCCGCCGGGCCCTCGCCGAGGCCGGCCGACTCCCCTCCGCCCCGGGCCCCATCCCCCGGCGGGGCCGACCGCCGAAGCCCACGAACTGACCGCCGCCCAGAAGCCGCTCCCGTGCCTCGCACGGGGGCGGTTTTCGCGTTTCCGCAGGCCGGACAGCTATACACGGTGCGTATACACACGATGTATAGTCGCTGCCATGTCCATCGGTCACACCCTCCTGGGCCTCCTTGAGGCCGGCCCGCGCCACGGCTACGACCTGAAGCGGGCCTTCGACGAGAAGTTCGGCCACGACCGCCCCCTCGCCTACGGGCAGGTCTACTCGACCATGTCCCGGCTGCTGAAGAACGGCCTCGTCGAGGTCGACGGCATAGAGAGCGGCGGCGGCCCCGACCGCAAGCGGTACGCCATCACCGACGCCGGCATCACCGACGTCGAGACCTGGCTGTCCCAGCCCGAGAAGCCGGATCCGTACCTCCACTCGACCCTCTACACGAAGGTCGTCCTCGCCCTGCTCACCGGCCGCCGCGCCGACGAACTGCTGGACACCCAGCGGGCCGAGCACCTGCGCCTCATGCGCGTGCTGACGACCCGCAAGCGCAAGGGCGACCTCGCCGACCAGCTCGTGTGCGACCACGCCCTGTTCCACCTCGAAGCGGACCTGCGGTGGCTGGAGCTCACCGCCGCCCGCCTCGGCCGGCTCGCCGAGGAGGTGCGCCGATGACGGCCCCCGCCGGCTCCCTGCTCGCCGCCACCGACCTGCGCAAGGCGTACGGGAGCACCGACGCCCTCGACGGCGCCGAGTTCTCCATCCACGCGGGCGAGGTCGTCGCCGTCATGGGCCCCTCCGGCTCCGGCAAGTCCACGCTGCTGCACTGCCTCGCCGGGATCGTCCCGCCCGACTCCGGCTCCATCGTCTACGCCGGCCGCGAGCTCACCGCCATGAGCGACGCCGAGCGCAGCGAGCTGCGCCGTACCGAGTTCGGCTTCGTCTTCCAGTTCGGGCAGCTCGTACCGGAGCTGACCTGCGTGGAGAACGTCGCCCTGCCGCTGCGCCTGACCGGCGTCAAGCGCAAGGAGGCCGAACGCACCGCCCTGCACTGGATGGAGCAGCTCCAGGTGGAGGACCTCGGCGCCAAGCGCCCCGGCGAGATATCCGGCGGCCAGGGGCAGCGCGTGGCCGTCGCCCGCGCCCTCGTCACCCGCCCGCGGGTGATCTTCGCCGACGAGCCCACCGGAGCCCTCGACTCCCTCAACGGCGAACTCGTCATGCAGCTGCTCACGGAGGCCGCCCGGTCCGCGAACGCCGCCGTCGTGCTCGTCACGCACGAGACGCGCGTGGCCGCCTACTCCGACCGCGAGATCGTCGTGCGCGACGGCAGGTCCCGCGACATGGAGCGGATCGTATGAGCCGGCTCCAGGTATGGACCCGCGACCTCGGCATGGGCGCCCGCTTCGCCTTCGGCGGGGGCCGCGAGGGGTGGATCCGCACCCTGCTCACCGGTGTCGGCGTCGGCCTCGGCGTCGCACTGCTGCTGATCAGCACCGCCATCCCCGGCGCGCTGGCCGCCCGCTACGAGCGCGGCGACGCGCGGTCGACGATGGACTCGGTGACGGCCGAGGCCCCGGGGCCCGACACCCTGCTCATCACCCGGATCGGCCAGACCTACCGCGGCAAGGACATCGAGGGGTACGCACTGCGGGCCGAGGGCCCGCAGGCCCCGCTGCCGCCCGGCCTGAAGAAGATCCCGGGCCCGGGCGAGCTGGCCCTCTCCCCCGCCCTGGCCGAGTTGCTGGAGTCCGCCGAAGGCGCCCTGCTGCGCGAGCGGCTGGACGGCCCGGTCGGCGAGACCATCGGCGACGCGGGACTGGTCGGACCCGGCGAGCTGTTCTTCTACCTGGGCAGTGACCGCCTCGCCAAGAACGGTCCCACGGACTACCGCGTCGACCGCGTCACCACCTTCGGCTACGACGCGGAGCGCGAGGGCCTCGACCCAGTCCTCATGCTGATGGTCGTCCTGACCTTCGTCGCCCTGCTGATGCCCGTCGCCGTGTTCATCGCCACCGCCGTCCGCTTCGGCGGGGAACGGCGCGACCGCAGGCTCGCCGCGCTGCGGCTGGTCGGCGCCGACAGCAGGATGGTGCGCCGGATCGCGGCCGGCGAGGCACTGGCCGGCTCCCTGGTCGGACTGGTGCTGGGCACCGGCTTCTTCGCCGTCGGCCGCTCCCTGGTCGGCAGCGTCAGCCTCCAGCAGCGCAGCGTCTTCCCCGCCGACCTCGACCCGGCGCCCTGGCTGGCCGCCCTGGTCGCCGTCGCCGTGCCCGCCGCGGCGGTGGCCGTGACCCTGTTCGCGCTGCGCGGTGTGGTCATCGAGCCGCTCGGCGTCGTGCGTACGGCCAGGCCCGCCCGGCGCCGCATCTGGTGGCGGCTGCTGCTCCCGCTCGTCGGGATCGGCCTGCTCCTGCCCATGGGCGGCCGCGGCAACGACCACGGCAGGTTCAACCAGTGGCAGGTCAGCGGCGGCGTGGTGCTGCTGCTGGTCGGGATCACCGTCCTGCTGCCCTGGCTGCTGGAGCGTTTCGTCGGGAAGGCCTCCGGCGGCCCGGTCTCCTGGCAGCTGGCCGTGCGACGGCTCCAGGTGGACAGCGCCGGCGCCGCCCGCCTCGTCAACGGCATCGCCGTCGCCGTCGCGGGTGCCATCGCCCTCCAGATGCTCTTCGCCGGCGTCGAGGGCGACTACACGAAGTCGACCGGCCAGGATCCCGCCAGGGCCGCCGTCGCGGTCATGCTGCACGGCGGTGACCGGAGCCGCCTGGACGGCCTCGCCGAGCGGATCGCCGCGGTGCCGGGCGTCACCCGCGCGGTGCCGCTGACCTCCACGCAGGGGGCCCGCCAACTGCCCGCGGAGGAGGAGACGGTCCAGGTCACGATCGGCACGTGCGACGCGCTCGGCGAGGTCGCGGTCCTCGACGCGTGCAAGGAGGGGGACGCCTTCGTCCTCACCGGTTCCCCCTCGACCGAAGCCTTCTACGGGGGCAGGGCGGGGCCCGGAGACGAGCTGTTCGTCGGCAACGTCAGGGCGTACGGGTTCGAGACGTCCGACAGCCCCGCTCCGGCGAAGTGGAAGGTCCCGGCGGGCGCCCGCACGGTGGCCAGCCGCGAGGACCCCACCGGGCAGCTGCGCAGCGGCCTGCTGGTGACCCCGTCGGCCGCGCCGAAGGAGATCGGCGACTTCCCTGACTCGCGGATCTTCGTCCAGGTCGACGAGTCGGGTCCCGACGCCCTGGACCGGGCCCGCAACGCGGTCTTCAGGACCGACCCGTTCGTCACGGCGATGACGCTGCGGGACAGCACCCGGGCCGCCGGCTTCTCCTCGATCCGCACCGGGCTGTTCTTCGGGGCGGCCGCCGTGCTGGTCCTGATCGGCGGGAGCCTGTTCGTCTCCCAGCTGGAGCAGCTGCGCGAGCGGCGCAAGTTGCTGTCGGCCCTGGTCGCCTTCGGTACCAAGCGCTCCACGCTGAGCCTGTCGGTGCTGTGGCAGACGGCCGTGCCGATCGCGGTGGGCCTGGTGCTGGCGACCGGTGCGGGCGTGGGGCTGGGAGCCGTCCTGATGTCGATGGCCGCCCAACCGGTCCGGATCGACTGGCCGTCGGTCCTCGCGATGACCGGCGTCGGCGCGGGCGTCGTCGCCGCGGTGACCCTGCTCAGCCTGCCGCCGCTGCTGCGCCTGATGCGCCCGGACGGCCTGCGTACGGAGTGACCCCCGTACGCCCGTGATCCCGTACGCCCGTTCCCCGCGGCCCGCCGGCTCCCCTAGGGGGTGTCCGACCCCGATCCGCCGGACACCCCCTAGTCGGTGGGCCAGACGGGGAGCGGGCGTACGGCTTCGCGCAGGGCGGCGGCGATCGCCGCGAACTCCTCCTGGCGGGCGGTCCCCGTGCGCATGGCCAGGGCGATCCGCCGGGAGGGCGCCGGTTCGGCGAAGCAGCCGGTGGAGAGGTACTCGTTGCGGGCGGTCTCCAGCCGCAGCGCGGTCCGCGGCAACAGCGTCACCCCCAGTCCCCCGGCGACCAGTTGTACGAGCGTGGACAGCCCGGCGGCGGTCGTGGTGACGTCCGCCCCGGTGGTCCGGCCGGCCTCCCGGCAGATGTCGAGGGCCTGGTCCCGCAGGCAGTGGCCCTCGTCGAGCAGCAGCAGCTGCAGGTCGCGCAGCTCGTCGAGCGGGATGTCCCGGCGGCCGGCCAGCGCGTGTTCCCGGGGCGCCAGCAGGACGAAGTCCTCGTCGAAGAGGGGCAGTTCGGTCACACCGGGCACGCCGAGCGGCACCGCCAGCAGGAGCAGGTCCAGGCGCCCGCCGGCCAGCCCCTCCAGCAGCGAGCCGGTCTGCTCCTCGTGGACCTGGAGGTCCATCCGCGGGTAGCGGCGGTGGAACAGCCCGAGGACGGTCGGCAGCAGGTAGGGCGCCACGGTGGGGATCACCCCGAGCCGCAGTATCCCGGTGAAGGGGGCCCGTACCGCTTCGGCCTCCTCCAGCAGCCCGCCGACGGCGTCGAGGACCACCCGCGCCCGGGCGGCGATCCGCTCGCCCGCCGGGGAGAGCAGCACCTTGCGGGTGGTGCGCTCCAGCAGCTGCACGCCGAGGGCCTCCTCCAGTGCGGAGACGGCGCCGGAGAGCGCCGGCTGGCTCATGCCGATGGCCGCGGCCGCGTCGCGGAAGTGCAGGTGCTCGGCGACGGCCGCGAAGGCGCGCAGCTGAGCGAGAGTCGGTTGTTTCGCTCCCCTATTACCGACAGCCACTGATAGGTACCTCCGATCACCCGCAGCAAGACTAGCTATTTCCATAATCAATGCAGGTTGTGCCAGCATGTGAGACACGTCCAACCCCATCGGAAAGCCCCCAAAAGGGGTCCTTTTCCATTGAACAAGGAGAGCGCGTGCTCACTGTTGGTGACAAGTTCCCCGCCTTCGACCTGACCGCCTGCGTCTCGCTCGAGGCCGGGTCCGAGTTCGCGCAGATCGACCACAAGACCTACGAGGGCAAGTGGAAGGTCATCTTCGCGTGGCCGCTCGACTTCACCTTCGTGTGCCCGACCGAGATCGCCGCCTTCGGCAAGCTGAACGACGAGTTCGCCGACCGCGACGCGCAGGTCCTCGGCTTCTCGCTCGACTCCGAGTACGTGCACCACGCCTGGCGCAAGGACCACGCCGACCTGCGTGACCTGCCCTTCCCGATGATGTCGGACATCAAGCGCGAGCTCTCCGCCGAGCTGGGCATCCTGGGCGAGGACGGCCTGCCGATGCGCGCCGTCTTCGTCGTGGACCCCAACAACGAGATCCAGTTCTCGATGGTGACCGCCGGTTCCGTGGGCCGTAACCCCAAGGAGGTCCTGCGGGTCCTCGACGCCCTGCAGACCGACGAGCTGTGCCCCTGCAACTGGAACAAGGGCGACGCCACGATCGACGCCGGCGCGCTGCTGGCCGGTGAGTGACGGATGTCCCTCGACTCCCTGAAGGCGTCCGTCCCGGACTTCGCCAAGGACCTGAAGCTGAACCTCGGCTCGGTCATAGGCAACAGCGACCTCCCGCAGCAGCAGCTGTGGGGCACGGTCCTGTCCTGCGCGATCGCCGCCCGCTCCCCGCGCGTCCTGCGCGAGCTGGAGCCCGAGGCGAAGGCGAACCTCTCGCCGGAGGCGTACACCGCCGCCAAGTCCGCCGCCGCGGTCATGGCGATGAACAACGTCTTCTACCGCACGCGGCACCTGCTCTCCGACCCGGAGTACGGCACCCTGCGCGCGGGTCTGCGGATGAACGTCATCGGGAACCCGGGCGTGGAGAAGGTCGACTTCGAGCTGTGGTCGCTCGCGGTCTCCGCGATCAACGGCTGCGGCCAGTGCCTGGACTCGCACGAGCAGGTCCTGCGCAAGGCCGGCGTCGACCGCGAGACGATCCAGGAGGCCTTCAAGATCGCCTCGGTGATCCAGGCCGTCGCGGTCACCCTCGACGCCGAGGCCGCCATCGCCGGCGAGTAGCAGCACCCGTACGCCAGTACGCCTGTACGACGAGCAGGGCCCCGTGACCGGAGACGGCCGCGGGGCCCTGCTCGTCGTCAGCGCTTGCGCAGCGCGGCCATCAGCGCCCGCGCGTCCTCGACCGCCGCCGCCGTCAGGGCGTCCTGGTCGGGCGTCGGCGCCCCGTCCCCCGCCGGGCCGGGCTGCTCCTCGCTCCGGCCGAAGGACATCACCTCGAAGCTGAACACCGCGCCTCCGTCACGGACGCGCAGCTCCAGGCTTTCACCGGCCTCGGAGGAGCGGACCAGGGCCTGCTCCCCCAGACCGGGCATCTCTTCCCAGGCGGCGTCCGCACCGAGGATCCGTTCGTAGTACGAGCCGAGTGCGAACTCGGGCCCCGGATCGGTCTTCTTGTGCAGCTCGACCAGGACCATCAGGGAGATGCCGTCCGGGCCGTCGCCCTCGTAGCTGCACGATGCCCAGTCCATGGCCGGATGCCGGCCGGTCTCGTTCGAGGTGGCGTCCGTGAAGCCGCCCGCCGCACGGCCCAGGGCCGGCGCCCCGAACTGCCGGCACAGGTCGTCCGTGACCGCGTACCGGACCTCCGGCTCCGCGGCCGGCGGCCCCCCGGAGGCGTACAGCCCGCCCGCCCACAGCGCGGAGGTGGCCACGGCGCTCGCCACCACCCACTGCCACGGCCGTACGGGCCGCCGCGCGGGCGCGGCCTCCTCCTGCGCGACCTCGGCCGGGCGCGCCGACTCCCACGCCCCGTCGAGTTCGGGCTCGCTGATCACCGATGCCCCCTACTTCTTCAGCGCGGCCAGCAGCGCGCGGCCGTCCGCGACCACCGCCGCCCGGAGCGCGGCGGTGTCGGCCTGGGTGCTCTGCTCGCCGGCGGCACCGGTGGCCTCGACCGTGAACACCGCACCCCCGTGCAGCACTTTGAGCTCGACCGAATTCTCTCGGGGGCCCACGAGGACCAGGGCGCGCTCCCCGAGTCCCCGGACCTCCTCCGTGCGCACCCCGCTGCCCTCCGCGAAGGACCAGACCGACGGTACGTCGAATTCCGGTCCGGGATCCGTCTTCTTGTGCAGGTCCACCTGCGCCCGCACGGTGAGGGTGGAGATGCTCTCGCCGTTCTGCAGGCTGCAGACGGCCCGGCGCAGGGCCGGATGGTCGTCGTGCTGGTTCCTCGGCCGGTAGCGGTGCAGGTCCCCCGCGATCCTGCCCAGTGCCCGCGCCTCGAAGTCCTGGCACAGGTTCTCCGTGGCCCGGTACGGGAGTTCCGGCGCGGCGAGCCGGTCCCCGAAGGCGTACAGCCCGCCCGCCCACACCGCCGAGGCGACCACGGCCCCGCCCAGGGCCCACCGCCACGGCCGCCGCGCCCCCGCCTCCCCTTCGCGCCGCGGCGGCTCCTCCGCCTGCTCCGCCGGCTCCGCGGGGCGGGTCTCCCCCGTCCCGTCGAGCTCCGGATCGCTGATCATGTGGCTCCCCCCGGTCGTTGCCGCTTCCCGGGCGCCGCGGCAGCGCCCGCACGCCTTCGATCATGGCAGCCCCGGTCGCCGAAACGTTCGACTCCGGTGGCGCGCGATTCGGCCAGGCACATCCCGGCGGGCCACTAGGGCCTGGCGTGTACCTCGTCGTCGTCGGGTCCGACGCCCAGCGCCGTCGAACCGTGCGGGGCCGGGCCGATCATCCCGGTCCCGAGGTGGTGCTGTTCCCGCGAGTACGCCTTCAGGTAGCCCACCACCGTGTTGGTGACGGCCACCAGCGGAACGGCCACGACCGCTCCGCCGATGCCGGCGATCATCCCGCCTGCGGCCACGGCGAGGACCACCGCGAGCGGGTGGACCCGTACCGCCCGGCCGAGGATGAAGGGCTGGAGCACGTGGCCCTCGATCTGCTGCACGGCCAGCACCACCAGCAGCGTCATCAGGGCGGTGAACACCCCCTGGGTCACGAGCGCCACGACCACCGCGAGGGCTCCCGAGATCACCGCGCCGACCAGCGGGATGAAGGCGAACAGGAAGATGAAGACGGCCAGCGGCACCGCCATCGGCACGTCGAGGAAGTAGAGCCCGAGGCCGATGAAGATGGCGTCGATGAGCGCGACGATGACCGTGCCGCGCACGTACGCGGTCAGCGTGCGCCAAGCGCGCGGACCGGCACCGGCGACACCGGCGCGGGCCGCCGCCGGGACCAGGCCGAGCGCCCAGTTCCAGATGCGCTTGCCGTCGTAGAGCAGGAAGAGCGTCGAGAACATCGCGAGCAGCATGCCCGTGAGGATCTCGACGAGGACCGTCACGCCCTGGAGGCCGGCGGTGGTGATCTGCTCGGTGTTGGTGCCGATGGTCTCGCTGAGGTTCTTGGCGATGTCGTTGATCTGCTTCTCGGTCACGTGGAACGGACTGTCCAGTGCCCAGAGTTTGAGCTCGTTGATGCCGTCGCGGACCCGGTCGGAGAGGTCGTCGAGGTTCTCCATGACCTGCCAGACCACGAACCAGCCGACGAGCCCGATGACGACGAAGCCGAGGACGGCCGTGACGGCCGTGGCCAGGCCGCGCGGCAGACCCAGTCTGCGCAGCCGGACGACGAAGGGCTGCAGCATCGCGGTGACGAGCATGGCGGCCGCGAAGGCGAGGACGACCAGGCGGACTTCGCTGATCACCTTCATCAGCACCCAGAGCATCCCGGCGAGCAGCAGCAGCCGCCAGCTGGCCTCGGCGGCGACGCGCATCCCCCACGGGACCACGCTCGCCGGATCGGGCCGCTCGGGCCGGTGGTAGTGCTCGGGGGCCGCCGCCCGGACCGCGGGCGCGTCCGCCGGGGCGCCGGACGCCGCGGGAGCCGCCGGGGCCGCCGCCGCCTGACGTGCGGGCTCGGGCAGTTCACCGCCGGTCTCGGCCTCGACCTCGGCACGCCGTGCGTTGAGCCGCGCCTCCATCTCGGTCAGCCTGTTGCCCAGCCGGCCGAGCCAGCCTTCCCTCTTCGCCATGTCGCTTCCTTCCCCCGCCCCCCGTCTACGGGCACACCCCGAAGACCGTACACGCGAGGAGCCCCGCACCGTACGACGGTGCGGGGCTCCCAGGGGTCGAGCGGTGGCGCCGCGGTGCGGCGCCGGCCGTCAGTACCAGCCGTTGGCCTGGTGGAAGGTCCACGCGGCGCAGGGGCTGCCGTAGCGGTCTTCCATGTAGTTCAGGCCCCACTTGATCTGCGTGGCGGGGTTGGTGCGCCAGTCGGCGCCGGCCGAGGCCATCTTCGAACCGGGCAGCGCCTGGACCAGACCGTAGGCCCCGGAGGACTTGTTGACGGCCAGGTAGTTCCAGGTGGATTCCTGGTTGATGATCTTCGAGAAGCACTGGAACTGGCCGGCCGGGACCATCTGCTGCGCGATGGCCTTGACCTGGGCGACCGTGTAGGAGCTCTGCGGGGCGAAGTCGGCGGCGTCGCGGGCGGCGGACCGGCTCGCGACCTCCTCCTTCTCCTCGCGCTCCTTCTTCGCCTTCTCGTCGGCCGCCTTCTGCGCCTCGGCCTTCTTGCTCTTGGCGTCCTCGGCGGCCTGGACGCGCGCGGCCTCCTCGGCCGAGCGCTTGGCGTCGGCGTCGGCGGCGTGCGCGATGGTGTCGGCCTGCTGCGTCAGGGACGCGCTCTGGACCTGCGCCTGGTCGCCGACCGGGATGTCTGCGAGGAGGGTCGCCCCGGACGCGGTGGTCTCGAGATCGTTCGTGGGGTCGCCGGTGGCAACGCCCACGACTGCGCCGACGGTGGTGACCGCGGTGGCCGAAGCCACTGCGAACCCCCGGACCGAGATCCGGCTCACACGGTGTCCTTCCAGCAGCGTCCGCAGTGACCGCGCGAGCGCAAAAGTGCCCTCGACTCTGGCCTCCGTGGTGCGACGGTCACTGGAGGCGCGGGCCCGTGGGCAACTCCCCTGTGGGGGCTGCCGCGTGGAACTCGGGCGGCATACGGCCATCGGCTGTGGAGTTGTGGTGCTGCGCGTACCTCACGGGAGATACAGGAGTGCCGTATGCGGGGCCTGACGGAAACCAGACTCTGCCGGACCTCGACACCGCAAGGCAATTCCCCCCTGCGTGTGAAAGATCACACCTGGCATGTCGTCGTCGATTTCCTCAAGGCACTGTGCAGCACGACGCCGCCCGGCTAGGCTCTCGGGCCTTTGCCGGGCGGCGCCAACTCACCTTCCCGCTATGAGGTTTTTGACCGATTCGACCGCCCGGCGGGCGGTCTCACCGGGCTCACCCGCGTCAGAGCGTCTCCAGCATCTCGGTCACCAGAGCGGCGATCGGGGAGCGCTCGGATCGCGTCAACGTGATGTGCGCGAACAGCGGATGCCCCTTCAGCTTCTCCACCACGGCGACCACTCCGTCGTACCGGCCGACCCGCAGGTTGTCCCGCTGGGCGACGTCGTGGGTCAGAACGACCCGCGAATTGGCCCCGATCCGGGACAGGACGGTCAGCAGGACGTTCCGCTCCAGCGACTGCGCCTCGTCCACGATCACGAAGGCGTCGTGGAGCGAGCGGCCGCGGATGTGCGTGAGCGGCAGGACCTCCAGCATCCCGCGGTTCAGCACCTCCTCGATGACCTCTCGGCCGGCGACCGACGAGAGCGTGTCGAAGACCGCCTGCGCCCAGGGGCTCATCTTCTCGGAGGCGTCCCCGGGCAGGTAGCCGAGGTCCTGGCCGCCCACCGCGTACAGCGGCCGGAAGACCATCACCTTCTGGTGCTGCCTGCGCTCCAGCACGGCCTCCAGGCCGGCGCAGAGCGCCAGCGCCGACTTGCCGGTGCCGGCCCGGCCGCCCATCGAGATGATCCCGATCTCGGGGTCGAGGAGGAGGTCCAGGGCGATGCGCTGCTCGGCGCTGCGCCCGTGGAGCCCGAAGGCGTCGCGGTCGCCCCGTACGAGCTTGACGTTGCCGTCCGCCGTGACCCGGCCCAGGGCCTTGCCGCGCTCGGACTGCAGGACCAGCCCGGTGTGCACGGGCAGTTCCGCGGCCTCCGGTACGTAGAGCCGCTCCTCCGAGTAGAGGAGGTCGACCTGCTCCCCGGAGAGGCCGATCTCGCTCATGCCGGTCCAGCCGCCGTCGGTGATGGCGAGCTCGGCGCGGTACTCCTCCGCGATCAGGCCCACGGAGGAGGCCTTGATGCGCAGGGGGAGGTCCTTCGAGACGACCGTGACGTCGTAGCCCTCGGCCTGGAGGTTGCGGGCGACGGCGAGGATCCGCGAGTCGTTGTCCCCCAGTCGGAAGCCGGCGGGGAGGACGCTGGGGTCTGAGTGGTTGAGCTCGACGCGCAGGGTGCCGCCCAGATCGCCCAGCGGGATGGGTGCGTCGAGGCGACCGTTGCGAACCCGGAAGTCGTCGAGCAGGCGCAGGGCCTGGCGCGCGAAGTAGCCGAGTTCGGGATGGTGCCTCTTTGCCTCCAGCTCGGTGATCACCACGATCGGGAGCACGACCTCGTGCTCGTCGAAGCGGGAGATCGCGTTGGGGTCTGCCAGCAGGACGCTGGTGTCGAGGACGTAGGTCCGCCTGTCGGGCAGGCGGCGCTTTGTGCTGGTCACCACGGAAGGACGTACCCCCTCGGAAGAGGTCGGGCCATGAAGACCGGACCGGTCATCGGCACCCATGCCAGGGCCGATTTCCGGCCCTCCACTGCGTCCGTGCGAACCGCACGTGCGTCCTGGTGCAAAGGGCCTCCCGGGCGGACGACCCCATGCCGTCCGCTGAGATGCGACACCCGTGGATCGGGCATCGACCTGAAAGGGATATTCCCCGATCAGGCCAGGCCATGCCATGGCATATGACGGACGCTCGGTGAATCCCTGGTGAAGGCTTCGAGGGGAGGGGAAGGCGGGGCTGAGGGGGTGCCCGGACGGCCGGAACCCCCTCAGGGGCCTCAGGTGCCGTAGCGCCGGTGGCGGGCCGCGTAGTCGCGCAGGGCGCGGAGGAAGTCGACCTTGCGGAAGGCCGGCCAGAAGACCTCGCAGAAGTAGTACTCGGAGTGCGCGCTCTGCCACAGCATGAATCCGGACAGCCGCTGCTCGCCGCTGGTGCGGATGACGAGGTCCGGGTCGGGCTGGCCGCGCGTGTAGAGGTGCTCGGCGATGTGGTCGATGTCGAGGATCTCGGCGAGCTCCTCGAAGGACGTGCCCTTGCGCGCGTGCTCCAGCAGCAGCGAGCGCACGGCGTCGGCGATCTCCTGGCGGCCGCCGTAGCCGACGGCGACGTTGACGAGTATCCCGTCGACGTCGTGGGTGGCCTGCTCGGCCTCCTTGAGGACCGTCTGGGTCCCCGCGGGCAGGATGTCCAGGTTGCCCACGTGGTGGACGCGCCAGCGGCCGTCCGCCGCGAGGCCCCGCACGGTGTTCTCGATGATGTTGAGCAGCGGGCGGAGCTCGACCTCGGGCCGGTCCAGGTTGTCCGTGGAGAGCATCCACAGGGTGACGACCTCGACGTCCGTCTCGGTGCACCAGCCGAGCATCTCGGAGATCTTGTCGGCTCCGGCCTGGTGGCCCTGCTCCGTCGTACCTCCGGACGCCTTCGCCCAGCGGCGGTTCCCGTCCAGGATGACGCCGATGTGCTTGGGCGCCGCATCATGGTCGAGGCGGCCTTCCACCCGGCGTGCGTAAAGCCTGTACACCAGGTCGCGCAGCTTCACGATCTTCCAGCCCCTCCGTGCCTTGCCCCCGTGCGAAATGCGGTCCCTCCCCCGAGGCGGCCACATTACTGCGCGCCGGGATCGGGTACCCAACTCGGTCTGTCACAACTCCGTGATAGGGAGGACAACGTGACTGATACCAATCCCTATCGGGCAGAGCCCTCGCGCTACGACTCCATGGAGTACCGGCGCACCGGCCACAGCGGCCTCAAGCTCCCCGCCATCTCCCTCGGCCTCTGGCACAACTTCGGTGACGACAGGTCTCTGGAGTCCCAGCGGGCGATCCTGCGCCGCGCCTTCGACCTCGGCGTCACCCACTTCGACCTCGCCAACAACTACGGGCCGCCGCCCGGCTCGGCCGAGCTGAATTTCGGCAAGATCTTTGCGCAGGACTTCGCGTCGTACCGCGACGAGCTGATCCTCTCGACCAAGGCCGGCTACCTGATGCACCCGGGGCCGTACGGCGAATGGGGCAGCCGCAAGTACCTGCTCAGCTCGCTCGACGCCTCGCTGAAGCGGATGGGCGTGGACTACGTCGACATCTTCTATTCGCACCGCTTCGACCCGCAGACCCCGCTGGAGGAGACCATGGGCGCCCTCGCGTCCGCGGTCCAGCAGGGCAAGGCGCTCTACGTAGGCGTCTCCTCCTACACGGCCGAGCAGACGGCCGAGGCCGTGCGGATCCTGCGCGGGATGGGCGTGCGCCCGCTCATCCACCAGCCCTCCTACTCCATGATCAACCGCTGGACGGAGGAGGACGGCCTGCTGGACGCCCTGGAGGACGCCGGCATGGGGTGCATCTCCTTCGCGCCGCTCGCGCAGGGCCTGCTGACCGACAAGTACCTCAAGGGGATCCCGGCGGACTCCCGCGCCGCCCAGGGCAAGTCGCTCAACCCCGACCTGCTCTCGGACGACGTGCTGCGCCGGCTGGCCGGGCTCGACGAGATCGCGTCCCGCCGCGGCCAGTCCCTGGCCCAGCTCGCGCTCACGTGGGTGCTGCGCGACGAGCGGATGACCTCGGCCCTGATCGGCGCGTCGAGCGTCCGGCAGCTGGAGCAGAACGTGGCGGCCCTGGCCGGTGCGCCGCTCTCCGAGGAGGAGCTGAAGGAGATCGACTCCTTCGCGGTCTCCACGCCCGGCACGAACATCTGGGCCCAGCGCGGCTGACCTGCGTTTTCGCCCCAACACCCGTGTGGGGAGCGGGTGAACAAAAAACGGGCCGGTCCGTGGGGGGGATACGGACCGGCCCGAGGGGGGGGTTCCACCATAACCCTTCGTAAAGCATGCTGCGTGCATCGGCGCGCAATGATTACGCTCCGAAACCACCCAGCAGCACTCCGGTGAGTGCTCCGGCCGCCATGAAGGGGCCGAAGGCGAAGCCCTGGTCACGGGTCGCGGAGCCGCGCAGGAGCAGTGCCAGGCCGTACAGCGCGCCGTAGAGGAGGCCCAGGAAGGCCCCCGACGCCCATACCCCCCACCCGTACCACCCAAGAGCGACCCCCAGCGAGAGCGCCAGCTTGACGTCGCCGAAGCCCATGCCGGCGGGGTTGACCAGATGGAGCACCAGGTACGCCGCTCCGAGCGCGCCCCCGCCCAGGAGGGCGAGCCGCCAGGACCCGGCCGAACCGGGCAGCAGGGCGGCGATCCCGAGCAGGGCCGCCGCCCCGGCCGCCAGCGGCAGGGTCAGTACGTCGGGCAGCCGGTGCACGGCCCGGTCGACGAGGGCGAGCAGGACGAGGAGCGGGGCCAGGCCCGCGTACGCCGCCGCCTCGGGCCGCACCCCGACGGCCGCCGCGATCAGGGCGCAGACCGCTCCGCTGACCAGGGCCGGGAGCACGGCCCGCGGCCCGTACGCGTGGCCCCGCCCGGACGCATGGCTCCGCCGGGACGCGTCCGCCGGCTCATCCGTGTGCGCCGGCCCGGACACGGGCACCGCCCCGGACGCGTGACTCCGTCCGGATCCGGCGGGCTCCGCCCGGGGCGGGCGGCAGCGGGCCGGGCCGAGCCAGCCGCGCAGCCGGTGCCCCTGCGGGCAGTTCTCCCGCCAGGGGTCCCCGGGGTCCACGGACAGCCGGTAGGCGGCGCGCGGCAGCAGCAGCCCGGCGGCCACGCCGTAGCCGGCGGCGAGAACGATCACGACCACACCCATCCGGCGAAGGTAGGCGGTCCCCTAGGGTGGCCGCCATGGCGCACTGGCATGACGGTCCCGCCGCGCTGCGGGTCGGATCCGATCCCGCACCGATCCCGCTGGAGGTCGCCGCCTCCTACCGGGCGAGGACGCGCGGGCTGCTCGGCCGGGACGGGATCGACGGGGCGATGCTGCTGACCCCGGCGGCGAGCGTGCACACCTTCCGGATGCGGTTCGCGATCGACGTGGCGTACCTGGACCGGCACCTGCGCGTGCTCGACGTGGTCACCATGGCTCCCGGCCGGCTCGGGCTGCCGCGGCTGCGCGCCCGGCACGTCCTGGAGGCGCCGGCGGGCGCCATGGCCGGGTGGGGTCTGACGGCCGGGACCACGCTGGAAGTGGACACCGCCTAGGAGGAGCTCGCCGCCGGCAGTAGGTTGGGGCGGTTGAGCTGGGGCATCAGGGGAGCGGCATGACGGAGAACGCGCGGATCAAGGCGCTGGAGCAGATCATGCCGGCGACGCACGGCGCCGACGAGGACGTCGACTGGCCCGCGGCCGAGACGGCCTGGGGGACCCGGTTCCCGGCGGACTTCATCGCCTTCATGGGCCGGTTCGGCGCCGGATCCATCAACGGCGAGGCGAGCATCCTGCTGCCGATGCCCAAGCCCGGGCTGCAGTGGGATCCGGCCGAGATGGCCGAGGAGACGGAGAACGCCCGGCAGATGTGGGTGGCGGAGGGCGGCCGTTCGGCCTTCGACGTGGACCCGGAGGCGATCATCGCCTGGGGGGTCACGGGCGGCTCGGACATCCTGTGCTGGCTGACCTCCGACCCCGACCCGGACCGCTGGCCGGTGCTGGTGTGCGGCCGGCACACCGCCGATTCCTTCGCCGTGTACCCGTACGGCATGGCCGAGTTCCTCTACCGGCTCTGCTCCGACGAGTTCGACGTGAGCCCGGTCAGCATCACCTTCTGGGACGGCGGCCACCTGAGCTTCGTGCACTGGCGCAAGGCGCAGCGCCGCTGGCAGGAGGGCCGCAACCCGGAGACGGGCGAGCCCGACCCGTACGCGGGCGAATTCACCGACTGACCGGCGGCTCCCCCGCCGCCCCCGCACGCCCGGCCCGTTTCCCCCGCGGAAACGGGCTTTTTGGCATGTCTACGCGCGTCTACTTTCCCCGCTCCATATCGGAAAACACCATTCGGAAAAGTGCTGCTTGGAGCATTCACCACAAGTACGGCCCCCATGGAAAAACCATCCCGCACACAGGAGAGAATTCCGGCCAACGGGCCATCGAGGGATCACCCGGCTCGGAGCGACCCATAAGCAATAACGAGACGCAAAAGAAATTCAGGGGAATATACCCGTGCGACGGAGAATTTTCGGCACGACCGCCACCGCGACCGTGCTCGGCCTGCTGATACCGCTGGCCGGATGTGGCGGTCCCGGGGACGACGCAGGTGACGGAGGGACGCTGCAACTGGTCGCCGCCGAATACGGCGACAGTCCGGCCACCAGTTCCAAGCCCTTCTGGGACAAGGTGACGGCAGATTTCACCGAGGAGAATCCGGGAATCAAGGTGGAGGTCATGCTCCTGCCGTGGGCCGACATCGACCGCGAGGTCTCCCGCATGGTCAAGGAGGGCAAGGCGCCGGACATCGCTCTCATGGGCTCGTACTCGGACTTCGCCGCCCAGGGGCAGCTCTATCCCGCGGACGAACTCCTGTCGGTCACCGCCGAGGCGAATTTCCTCCAGCCGCTGGCCGACGCCGGCTCGGTCGGCAACACCCTCTACGGTCTGCCCTTCGTCGCGAGCAGCCGCCTCCTCTTCTACAACGAGGCGCTGTTCGCCAAGGCGGGCGTCAAGGAGGCCCCCAAGACCTGGTCCGACCTCAAGACCGCCGCGAAGGCGCTCAAGGACAAGGGCGTGAAGTACCCCTACGCCCTGCCGCTGGGGCCCGAGGAGGCGCACGCCGAGGCGCTGATCTGGGAGCTCAGCAACGGCGGCGGCTACGCCGACAGCAGCGGCAACTACAGCCTGGCCTCCGACCAGAACATCAAGACCTGGGAATGGGTCAAGGAGAACATGGTCGCGACCGGCTACACGGGCGCCACGGCTCCGTCCCAGCTGAACCGCGCGGACGCCTTCGCCGCCTTCACGCGCGGCGAGGTCGGCATGCTCAACGGCTACCCCGCGCTCGCCCACGAGGCGCGCGCCAAGGGCATCAACGTCGTCACCACCACCATGCCCGTCTCGGACGACCTCGGCCCCGGGGAGACCCCGCCGACCGTCGGCGTGGCCGACTGGATGATGGCCTTCAAGCAGAACGGGAAGCGCGCGGAGATCGGCAGGTTCCTGGACTTCGTCTACCAGGACAAGAACCTGTCGGACTTCGCCAGCCGCTACCACCTGCTGCCTTCCACCGTGACCGCCTCGCGCACCCCGGCGGGCGGCGGGCTCGACAAGAACGACCAGCAGTTCCTCAACGCGCTGCGCGGCGCCCAGCTCTACCCGGTCAACGACCCGTCCTGGGTGACGGTCAGCGACACCATCAAGCGCAACATCGGGCGTGCCGTGGAACCGACCGGCAATCCCAAGGGCGTCCTGGAGGACATCGCCGCACAGGCCTCCCAGGCGTCGAAGAAGCCCTGAGGGCACGGAAAGG
Source organism: Streptomyces erythrochromogenes (assembly GCF_040684695.1). Classification (GTDB taxonomy): domain Bacteria; phylum Actinomycetota; class Actinomycetes; order Streptomycetales; family Streptomycetaceae; genus Streptomyces; species Streptomyces erythrochromogenes_C. The sequence goes on along the minus strand of NZ_JBFBGM010000004.1, from coordinate 33,411 downwards.
CACTGAAGGCGCCGAAGGCGCCAAGTTTCCCACCCCGCCGCAGTTCCCGCCGAAGTCCCCCACGACACGGGACCTTCGACCCCGGCCGCAGACCACCTCGTGCGGCACCATGGCCCCTACGGCCCTCGATCCGGGGCCGCGGCCCCGTCGCCCGCCGAGCACTCACGAGGTGCGCGGGGCGGCCGGCCCCCGACGCGATCCTCAGCGCTGCTTCCCGTGGTCCTGGGAGAACGCAGTCCGGTACTGCTCGCAGCTGGAGTTCCAGCGCAGGGAGCCGTGGAGCGTCCCGTAGCCGGAGCGGGTCAGCGACCATTCCACCGTGTACTCGCCGGTGTCGCAGGCGATCCGCTTGCCGCCCGCGACCTTCTCGCGCCCCGTCGCCGGCTTCCCGGTCAGCTCCTTGCGCACTTCCGCCACGGCGGAGCGGTCCGCGCGGCGCAGCACGGCGTGCACGACGATCGGGTGCTCCCCCTCCTTGACCGTCAGCGCCTTCTTCACCACGGTCGAGTCCGACACCGACCAGGCGAACTCGTACGAGGGCTCCCACGCCAGCGTCTTGGGGTCGCCGACCTTCCGCTCGTGGTCCGGCGCGGCCGGGTGGCCGGGGCGGGTGACCGTCTTGTACCGGACGCCGGGGTGGAAGCGGAACTGCCCTTCCACCTTGTGCATCTCGTCCTCGGTCCACATCGACTTCATGGTCTTCTCGCCGCCGGCCGGGTCCTGGAGGTACATGGCCGCCTCCGCGGCGGTGGCCTGCGGGGCGAGGACGGGGGCGAGGGCCGCGGCGGCCGTGGCGAGGGCGAGAGCGGCGGTGCGGGTGCGCGTCATGCCCGGACCAACGGGGTCCCGGCGCGGGCCGGAACGACGCCGCGCGGCCTTTCACCCGTACGGGAGTCCCTCGGTCACCGGAATATCCGATGATCGACTCCGGTTCGGGAGCAGCGGAACGACACTCCGATCCGAGGGGGATGCGATGGGCGCCAACGAGAACGCGGGAGCGGTCACGAGCGCGGGGACGGGCGCGGGGACGGGCGCGGAGGTGGACGCGGGAGCGCGTGCGGGCGTCCGCGTGGGCGGCACGGTGGCGGCCGGGTGGGAGCGCGTACGGGAGGAGTTCGAGGCGTTCGCGGCGGCCGAGCCGCACTCGCCCGAGGCCCAGCTCGCCGTCCACCACCGGGGCCGGCCCGTCGTCGACCTGTGGGCCGGCGAGGACACCGACGGGGACACGCTGAGCGGCGTCTTCTCGATCACCAAGGGCGCCGCGCACCTGGTGGTGGCCCTGCTCGTGCAGGACGGCACGCTGGATCTCGACCGGCGGGTGTCGGCGTACTGGCCGGAGTTCACCGGGGACGGCAAGGAGCGGCTGACACTGCGCCAGCTGATCAGCCACCAGGCGGGGCTGATCGGCGTGGACGGGGGCTTCGACTACGAGGAGCTCGCGGACGACGCCGCCGTCGCCGCGCGGCTGGCCCGGCAGAGGCCGTACTGGGAGCCGGGAACGGCGTACGGCTACCACGCCTTCGTGATCGGCGCGCTGACCGGCGAGGTCGTGCGGCGCGCGACGGGCAGGTCGATCCAGGAGGTGTACGAGGAGCGCGTGCGCGCCCCGTACGGGCTGGACCTCTACCTGGGGCTTCCGGCCTCGCAGGAGGGGCGCTGGAAGCCGGTCCTGGAGATGCTGCCGACGCCCGAGCAGGCCGCGGCGCAGGCGGCGGCCGGACCGGTGCCCGAGCTGCTGGCGGTGGCCTTCAACTGGCACCGGGAGCCGCCGATGGACCTGGTCGTCCACGCCAACCACCCGCGGACGCGTGAGCTCGGCCCGGCCTCGGCGGGCGGCATCGGCTCGGCGCGCGGCGTCGCGGGCCTGTACGCGGCGGCGATCAGCCAGGTGGGCGCGCGGGCCGCGCTGCTGAAGCCGGAGACGGCGGCCGAGTTCGCACGGCTGCAGACGCCGGGCCAGGAGATCCTGACCGGGGAGATCGACCACTTCGGGCTGGGCTTCGAGCGGCAGCCCGCCGTGGGCCCGCAGGCCTTCGGGCACTGCGGTGCGGCGGGCGCGCAGGGCTTCGCCGACCCGGTCACGGGCATCGCGTACGGGTACACGCGCCGCCGCTACGTCTTCCCGGGCGGGCTGGCCCCGGAGAACGCGGGCCTGACGGCGGCGGTGCTGGAAGTGGCGCGGGGCCGGTAGCCGGGGCGGGACGGATCGGGGCGGGCCCGGTGCGGTGGGGCCCGGACCGTGGCGGGGCGGGGTTGCGCGGGTCAGGCCTGGCCGGTTTCGAAGCGGCTGATGCGGCCGCCGCCGGGGGCGATCGTGAAGCGCCAGGCGGTGCGCATCTCGCCCCAGGTGTCGTTGCGGTAGTCGACGACGAGGGCGCGGCCCCCGTCGGACTCGGACACGACGTCCATGTGCCCCCTGGAGTCGAAGATCTCCCGGTCGACCCAGTCGTGGAGGTCGCGGTCCGATCCGTCGTCGGACATGGTCGCGTCGGCGGTCAGCAGCTTCAGGAAGGCGTCCTTGTCGTGCGCGTTGACGGCGGTGACGAGGGCGCCGACCACGGGGTCGGACAGTTTGCCGGGGGCGATGGCCACAGGAGCCTCCTGGTCGGGCGTACGTTCGTCCGTGCGCGACCAGGTAACAACGCGGGCGGGTCCGCGTCGTCGACCCTCACCCGTTCGCGCGGCGGACGGCGTGTCAGGGGCGGCCGGGCGGGCGTCGGCTCACGGGGCGTCGGCCACGGGACGGCTGCTCACGGGGCGTCGGGGGCGGTGCGGACCGGGAAGCCGGTCGGCCGGCCCTGGTCCCGCAGCCAGGCCAGCACCCGGTCGAGGGCCTCGACGGTCTGGGTGCGGTTCCCTCCGCCGTCGTGGAAGAGGATGGTCGGGCCGTTGCCGATCTCGCGCTTGACGGCGTCGACTATGGCGGCCGTGCCGGGCTTCTGGAAGTCCTTGGTGTCGACGTTCCAGCCGAGCGGGCGCATCCCGTTCGCGGCGGCGATGCGCCGGCTGTCGGGGGTGAACGCGCCGCCGGGGGCCCGGTAGTACTCGACCTTCGCACCGCCCCCCGCGGCCTCCTCGATGAGCTTCTTCGCGTCCAGGATCTGCCGTTCCTGGTAGTCGACGGGCTTCTTGTCCATGGTCGTGTCGTGGTCCATGGTGTGGTCGCAGAGGCGGTGGCCCGCCGCGACCACCTTCTTGACGAGGTCGGGGTGGGCCTTGGCGTGGGGCCCGACCATGCAGAAGGTCGCCTTGACGTCGTACTCGTCCAGGACGTCGAGCACTTGGGGGGTCCAGCGGGGGTCGGGGCCGTCGTCGATGGTGATGTTGACGGCGTTGCCGCCGCTCTCGGAGGAGTGGGCTATGCCCTCGGGTATGCCCGTCCGCGACCCCGGCCCGCCCGCCCCGCCGTGGCCGGAGTCGTCGCCCCCGTGGGGCTGGGCCACACTCTGCCGGGAGGCCGCGCCGACGCTTCCCGGTGCCACGAGGGTCGCCAGTCCCCAGACCGTCGCCGTCGCGGCGACGGCCGACGCGACGACGGCCGCACCGGCCCGGACGCCCTTCTTCTTCGTGTACCCCGAGAAACCCATGAACCGTCCACTCCCCATCCGCCGTGCGAGCGTTCCGTGGATCAGGACGTCCGTCACCGCAGAGGAGTTCCAGTCAAATCACCCATAAATTCCCCGTAATGGGACTGACAGGACTGATGGGGCTCATGGGACTTTGGTCCTTGATCGCCCACCGCTCCTTCCCGGACGGGCGCGGCGGAAAACGATCCCGGCCCCGGCGGACGCGTGCGTCCGCCGGGGCCGGGATCGTGTGCGGTGGGGTTCGCGCGGGTCAGTGCGCGAGGGACTCCTGCGCCGCGGGGGCCGGCTTGGCGTCGGCGGGGGCGGACGTGTCGTCGGCGGCGGCGGCGGACTTGCCGTCGGCCGGGGCGGACGTGTCGGCGGCGGGGGCCGGACCGGCGCCCCGGAGCGGGACCTCCTTGACGAACCAGGCCGCCAGGAAGCCCAGTACGGCGACGGCCGCGCCGAGCAGGAACGCGGAGTGCGTGCCGGCGGCGACCGCGTGCTGGTAGGCCTCGCGCACGGCTTCCGGCAGCTTGGCCAGGCTCGCCGCGTCCAACTGGGCGGAGCCCGCGGCCCCGGCGGCCTCCGGGCCCAGGCGCTCGGACATGGTGTCCGTGACCCGGGAGGTGAAGAGGGAGCCCATCAGGGCCACGCCGAAGGAGCCGCCGAGCGTACGGAAGAGGGTGGCCGAGGACGACGCGACGCCCATGTCCTTCATCTCGACGCTGTTCTGCGCGACCAGCATGGTGATCTGCATCAGGAAGCCGAGGCCGGCGCCGAGGACGGCCATGTAGAGGCCGGACACGAGGCGGGTGGTGCCCGTGTCCATGGTGGCGAGGAGGAACATGCCGACGACCATGAGCCCGCCGCCGACGATCGGGAAGATCTTGTACTTGCCGCTGCTGGTGGTGACGCGTCCGGCGATGAGCGAGACGAGCATCATCGAGAGCAGCATGGGCAGGAGCAGCAGGCCCGAGTTGGTCGCGGAGGCGCCCTGGACCGACTGCTGGAACAGCGGGAGGTAGAGCACGCCGCCGAACATGGCGAAGCCGACCAGGAAGCCGATCACGGACATCAGGGTGAAGTTGCGGCTTCGGAAGATGTGCAGCGGCATGACCGGCTCGGCCGCCTTGGTCTCCGCGTAGAGGAACGCCGCGGTCGACAGCACGCCGATGGCGATGAGGCCGATGATCTCGGCGGAGGCCCAGTCGTACTCGGTACCGCCCCAGGTGGTGACGAGCACGGTGGAGGTGATGGCGACGGTGAGCAGCGCCGCGCCCAGGTAGTCGATCTTCGGACGCTGCCGTTCGGCCTGCTTGGGCAGGTGCAGGACGGCGGTCACCATGGCGAGGGCCACGGCGCCGAGGGGCAGGTTGATGTAGAAGGACCAGCGCCAGCCCATGTGGTCGGTGATGGTGCCGCCGACGAGCGGGCCGCCGATCATGGCGAGGGCCATCACGCCGGCCATCATGCCCTGGTACTTGCCGCGCTCACGGGGCGGGATCAGGTCGCCGATGATCGCCATGACGCCGACCATCAGGCCGCCGGCGCCGAGGCCCTGGATCGCGCGGAAGCCGATGAGCTGGCCCATGTCCTGGGCCATGCCGCTGAGCGCGGAGCCGATCAGGAAGATGACGATCGAGGTGAGGAAGGAGCCCTTCCGGCCGTACATGTCGCCGATCTTGCCCCAGATGGGGGTGGAGGCGGCCGTGGCCAGGGTGTACGCGGTCACCACCCAGGACAGGTGCTCCAGGCCGCCGAGCTCGCCGACGATGGTGGGCATGGCCGTACCGATGATCATGTTGTCGAGCATCGCCAGCAACATTGCGATCATGAGGGCCATGAGGACGACACGTACGCTGCGTGGCTTCACCTCCTGCGAGGTCTCCGCGGGCTTGCTTGTCTCCACCATTTCCTGTCCACTCCCCTGGGCACTACCTGCCGGAACGGCACTTACTTGCCGCCCGGCTAGTTCACTACACTGGGGACGGTAGACCCGTAACTTGCCGGGCGTCAAGTAAGTAGATCGAGGAGAGTCATGTCCAGCAGCAGTCCGCAGCGCCGTCGTGGCGACACGCGCCAGCGCATCCAGGACATCGCACTGGAGCTCTTCGTCGAGCAGGGGTACGAGAAGACGTCGCTGCGCGAGATCGCGGAGCGGCTGGAGGTCACGAAGGCGGCGCTGTACTACCACTTCAAGACCAAGGAAGACATCATCATCAGCCTCTTCGAGGACGTCACGCGTCCCATCGACGAGCTGATCAAGTGGGCGGAGCAGCAGCCGCGCACCCTGGAGACCAAGCGCGAGGTGCTGCGCCGCTACAGCGAGGCGATGGCGGCGGGCGCCGCCCTGTACCGCTTCATGCAGGAGAACCAGGCCACGACGCGCGAGCTGAGCATCGGCGAGACCGTGAAGAAGCGGCTGTACCGCCTGGTGGAGCTGCTGCGCACGGAGGACGGCCCGCTGACGGACCAGGTGCGCTGCGTCAGCGCCCTGTTCACGCTGCACGCCGGAATGATGTTCCTCCAGCACGTCGAGGGCGACCCGGAGGAGACCCGCCTGGCCGCCCTGGAGGTCGCCACGGACCTCATCACGCAGGCGCACCACGAGGAGTCGTAGCCGCGCCGATGAGTTCGGCCGCGGCGATCCCGTCCAGCGGGACCAGGCCCGCGGCCTTGATCGCCTCTTCGGTGTCCGGGAGTCGCTCCGTCGGCTCCCAGCGCAGGTCCGGGCCGAACAGCTCGTCGTGGCGCTCGCCCCGCACGACGCGGCGCCGTACGAGGAGGGCCCGGTTCCCGACGGCGGCGCGGTGGGCGTAGTACGAGACACGGCCTCGGGCGTCCAGGGCGTCGAGCACCGTCTCGCCGAGCGCCCGGAAGGGCGGAGTGCCCAGGTTCCCCCGCGGGGTTCCCGGACGGAAGGACACCCCGGTCAGGTCGAGGCCGCCCGCGTCGTCCCGTACGAACTCCCCGCCCCGCTCGTAGAACAGGACCAGCGGTTCGTAGAGGTCCGGCAGGTCGGGCAGTGCGGCCGGGTTCCGCTCGCGCATGCCCGCCAGCCGCACGGCGCCCGCGCACGTCGCGCGGAGCTCCCGACCCGGCACACGGCTCAGGTACGCCTCGAGTTCCGCCGCCGTCCCGGGTGAGAGGCGGAACCCGGGGTCCACGCGTTCGGTGACGTCGAAGAAGGGCCAGGCGCTCTCGACCGAGTACTCCTGCGCCCACAGGGCGGCGCGCCTCAGGTACTCGCGCATGAGAATGCGCCGGGACGGAACGCGTGCGAGCACGTGGTCCCAGTCACCGACCCACTCCACCGCACGGAGCCGGTTCAGCATGACGGACGCGGCCCCTTCGCTCACTTGACCTCATTCCCTTCGATCGCGGCTCAGGCGTCCACTTCGCCCACCCAGCCGAACTCCAGCAGTTCTTGCGGCAGGTACGCGGACTCGACCTCGATCGGCATGCCTGCGTCACGGGCCATGCAGGCGATGGCGAGCGGCCCGAGAGCCACCAGGCCCTCGCCGCTCCGCGCCCGGTCCTCGTTCGCCGTCCAGTACTCCTTGTGCCGGTTCAGCGCGTCGGCCAGGGCTTCGTTGAACAGGTCGTTCTCGCGGGCGACATACCGGTGGAAGAGCTGGAGCGGCGGATACAGGATCTTCAGCATGAGTTCCTGGCCGGCGATCCGCACATGCGCGGGGTCCGTGCCGTCAACGGCCCGGACCAGCGTGTCCCAGGTCTCCTGCCGGCCGTGCCAGTGGTGCTGGATGGTTTCGATCCACGCATAGATGTATTCGTCGAATTCCGCATCAGAAGCACGAAGGAAGGACTGCGGAACGTGCGCGAGCTCGTTCACGCGGCCGTTCTCGCGGCAGATCGCGGCCAGGTAGAACGAGGTGAGCCAGTTCCCGGCGTGCAGATATTCCTGCGGTCCGGTCGCCGGCAACTCCCGCTGCTCGCCGTTGACCCCGATCCGGCAGGTGACGGTGCCCTCGGCGGCCCGCCCTGCGGCGAACAGCGCAGACCCGGTCTGCATCGCGAGGATCCACGCCTTCCACGTCGTGAACCGGTCCGCGACGGGATCCTCGAGGCAGTGCCACTTCGCTGCCGCGAGCGTCAGCGTGAGCGCGTCGTACCGGTCGAACTCGGATGTCACGAGGCCCGCCAGGGCCTCCTCGGCGCTCTCGAGCACCGGCGCCATGGTTTCGCTCACGTCAGGCGTGGCGAAGTCGTGTCGAGCGATGTGCGTAACCATCGGCCCTCATCTCATCAGCGGGGTGCGGAGCCGGTCGGGGCGAGGAAGGCGAGGAGGTGGTCGGCGTAGCGCTGCGGGGCGGTGAGGTGGGGGACGTGCCCCTCGCCGCGCAGGGTCTGCGCCCGCGCCCCGGGGATCACCTGCGCGAGCCGGTCGACGATCGCGCCGAACCACTGCGGGCTGTCGGTGCCCTTGCTCAGCATCGCCGGGCCGGCGTAGCCGGCGAGAGCGGCGAGGTCCACGGTGTTCCAGTCCGGGTCGCCCTGTTCGTCCGCGGCGGTGGGGGCGTTGGTGACGAACGTCCGCCGGGCCGGGTCGGGCATGCCGTCCCACGCGCCCGGCCCGAACACGACCTCCTCGACGAACCGGCGCGCGCCGGCCTCGGAGTCGCCCGCGCGCACCTCCGCCATGACTGCGTCGATGGGGGCCTGCGCCTGGCGCATCAGCCGGTCGAGCTCCGGATCGCCGGCCACGACGGCGGTCAGGGGCGGCTCGTGGACGGCGAGGCTGCGCAGCAGTTCGGGGCGGCGGGCCGCGAGGCCGAGCGCGACCGACCCGCCGAAGGAACTCGCCGCGACGTGGGCCGGGGCGCCGAGCAGCTCGATGAGCGCGGCCAGGTCGTCCTCGTCCTGGGCCCGCGTGCCCTGGCCCGGCGGGCGCTCGCTCAGGCTGTGCCCGCGGCGGTCGTAGACGAGTACGCGGTGGGTGCGGGTGAGGTGCGGCAGGACGGCGTGCCAGCTGTGGTGGTCGGTCCAGGAGCCGTGGACGAGCACGAGCGGTTCGCCTTCGCCCTTGATCTCGTAGTAGAGGTCGACGCCGTTCACACGAGTCCGAGCCATGCCTGGTCCCCCTGTCCGATGCCCTGCCGGCCTCCCCGCGGAGGTTTGATCATCTTGTCAGACGGGCCCGCTGGGGCACCGGTGCCGTAGCAGACCAGAACGCGTCCTGCTCGTCGCGCGTGCTGCGTTCGTTCGGGGAAGGGGCGGGCTTGCCGTACCAGCTCGAAACGGCCCTGGCCGGGCGCGGGCGTACTCGGATTCGGGGTGGTTCCCGAGTGCCCGCGCCCGGCGGTCCGTTCAGCGGATCCGGCGGTCCTCGGCGGCGATCGGGACGTCGTTGATGCTGGCCTCGCGGCGGCGCATCAGGCCGTCGTCGTCGAACTCCCACTGCTCGTTGCCGTGGCTGCGCCACCACTGGCCGGAGGCGTCGTGCCACTCGTACTCGAAGCGGACGGAGATGCGGTTGCCGGTGTGGGCCCACAGTTCCTTGCGCAGCCGGTAGTCGAGCTCGCGCTCCCACTTGTCGGCGAGGAACGCGCGGATCTCGTCCCGGCCGGTCAGGAAGCGGTCGCGGTTGCGCCAGACGGAGTCCTCGGTGTAGGCGAGGGCGACGCGCTCGGGGTCGCGGCTGTTCCAGGCGTCCTCGGCGGCCTGGACCTTGGCGCGGGCGGATTCCTCGGTGAAGGGCGGCAGGGGCGGACGGGTCATGGCGCTTCCTTCCGGAGCGGAGGGCGCGGAGAACGATCGTTCTCCAGCCGTCGCCCACCCTAGGAGAACGACCGTTCTCACCGCAAGCGCCATCGGGCTACGCTGCCCCCATGGACGACGACGAGGCACGGACCCGACTGCTGGACGCCGCGGAGGAGCTGTTCTACCGCCACGGCATCCAGGCGGTGGGCATGGACCGCATCCGCACCGCGTCCGGAGTGCCGCTCAAGCGCCTCTACCGGCTCTACCCGGCGAAGGAATCCCTGGTCACGGCCTACCTCGAACGCCGCGACCGCCGCTGGACGGCCGACCTGCGCGAGGCGGCGACGGGCAGCGCGGAGCCGGTCCCCGCCGTCTTCGACTGGCTGGCCCGGTGGTTCTCGGAGCCGGACTTCCGGGGCTGCGCCTTCCTCAACGCGTACGGGGAGCTCGGCGCGGCCGCACCGGAGGTCGTACGCGTCCACAAGGCCGAGCTCCACGCCCTCCTGGCCGAGCTGGTCCCGGCCGGGGCTCCGCCCGCACTCGCCGACCAGCTGCTGATCCTGGTCGAGGGCGCGACGGTGGTGGCCGCCCTGAACCCCGGCCCGGAGCCGGCCCTCAGGGCGCGCGAGGCCGCGGAGGCCCTCATGTGGCAGTGACGCAGGTCACTGCCGTGCGCCGCGCCGGGCCGTCACATCCGCCCGGTGGCATCCGTCAGGGCTGTGTAACCGTCGACACGGCAAGCAGACCAGGAGACCGCCATGGAAGCCCGACTCAACATGTACGGAAACGCCGTCGCCACCAAGTTCGCGAGGTACATCAACTCCGCGGGCAAGGTCGTCTCGGACTCGACCCTCCCGGCGGCCACCCAGGAGCTGGTGAAGATCCGGGCCAGCCAAATCAACGGCTGCGGCTTCTGCACCGACATGCACACCAAGGACGCCGCACACGCCGGGGAGACCGCGCAGCGCCTCCACCTCGTCGCGGCCTGGCGCGAGGCGAAGGTGTTCACCGACGCCGAGCGGGCGGCCCTGGAGCTGACCGAGCAGGGCACGCGCATCGCCGACGCGGCCGGCGGGGTCACGGACGAGGCATGGGCCAACGCCGCCAAGCACCACGACGAGGACCAGCTGGCCGCGCTGGTGTCCCTCATCGCGCTGATCAACGCCTACAACCGGATGAACGTGATCATCCAGCAGCCGGCCGGCGACTACCAGCCGGGGCAGTTCGGCTGACCCCTCCCCCGGGTCGCCGCGGTACGCGTGCCCGGACCACGCCGGGTCTGGGTACGCGTACTCAGGACAAGCCCCCGTGCCTTGCGGACCATGGAGGCAGTCCACACCGTCTGGGGAAACCGATGACCACTCGCACGCGCACGCTCGCCCGCCTGACCTTCGCGAACCCCGCTTCGGCGATCTACCTGGGGCTCGTCGGTGTCGCCATCGCCGTCGCGACGGCCGTCACGCTGTTCGCCGAGGACCCCGGTTTCGTGTGGGTGCTGCCGGCGCTGTGCGCGTTCCCGCTGTTCATGCTCGTGCCGCTGCTCCACGGGGACGGCCAGCCGGCGACGTGGATCTTCATCGCCGAACTCGTCGTGTGCGTGCTGGTCCAGTCCCTCGTACTCGGAACGATCGTGGAAGCCTCCCGCGGTCGCCTCCGGCAGCGGCCGCGCCCCGCCGGACCGGGGCCCGCGGGACCGGGGCCGAGCTGACTCAGCCCGCGCCGCGCGGGAAGGTGATCTCCACGCGGCGGTTCTTCTTGCGGCCTTCCTCGGTGCCGTTGTCGGCGATCGGGTAGTCCTCGCTGTAGCCGCGGACGTCGAAGACGACGCTCGGGTTCGTCACGGTCTTGGCCAGCTCGTTGTGCACGGCGTCGGCCCGCTGCTTGGACAGCTCCTTGCCGTGCTCGTAGCTGCCCTGGTCGTCGGTGAAGCCGAAGACCCGGATGCGGGTGGCCTTGGACTGGTTGATCTCGTTCCCGATGGCCTGGATCCGGGCGGCCGCCTGCGCGTTGAACACGGCGCTGTCCTCGGGGAAGAGCACCTCGGACTGCAGCGCCATCATGACGGTCTCGTTGGTCTCCTGACGCCGCTGCTCCCCACCGAGGTCCTCGACGACCTCTGCGATGTCCAGCACCTTCACCGGTGCCAGGGTTCCGCCCTGCGGGATCTTCAGCCCGGGGGCGTTGGAGTCGATCGCCACGGGCGCGGAAGCCGAAGGCTCCGTGCCGGGCGGCACCGAGGGCTTCACGTCATCGGCGTACGCGGAGCCGGCCCCGACCAGGTGTCCTCCTGCGATCACAAGACCGGCGGCTGCCGTGGCGGCGACGGTGCGGTGGCGTGTTGTCATGGGGTCACCCCGAGATTTTGACAGTGGCCGTGGCAAAGGTGGGCAGGCTGAACTCCACCTCTGTGGTCGAGGTCGGCGGGGCAGGGAACTGCGCGAAGAACGGAACCACTTGGCCCGGATCCACGCTCGAGATCCCCGTGGTGCAGAGGCAGCGCGCTTCGGTGTCCCGAAGTACGTAGTAGCGCTTCTTGCCGGCCTTGTCGACGAGGGTGGCACCGGCCACGGACTCCCCGCTGCCCTTCAGCTCGATCCCCCGCCATGCCGAAGTACCGGTGAAGGACTGACTGCCCGTGTTCTTGATCTGCCCGTTGACGGTCAGAAACCCACCGGGATCCCGCTGCAAGGAATTGATCACGAGTGTCATGCCACTCGCTCCGTTCACGGTGGCGATCACTGCGGTCGGCTCGGAGCCCTGGCTCGCACTCGGCGCCGGGTTCTGAGCCCCCGATCCCTGAGACTGCGGCGTCGACGGCTTCTGGTCCGCCTTCGGCTTGCTGTCGCCGTCATTGCCGCCACACCCGGCCAGCGTGAGGGCCATGACCGCCGCACCTGCAACAGCCAGTCCCCTGCGAGCCTTCACCATGCGCCGAATGCTCATCTACGAACGCTTCCTTGTCTCTCGTTCCCTGTCAGCCGACGAGTCGCACGCTGAACAGTCTTCTGGTCAATTCACTGAGCGAGCCCGGCTTGAGCGGGTCGAGCTTGACCGACTCCCCACCGCACACGAAGGTCACCGTCGACGGGGTCGGCTCGGCCGTCGCACCGCCCCCGGCCGATGGGGTGGGAAGGGGAGTGGCGGTGGGGGTGGGGGTGGGTGCCGGGGTGGAAACCGCACCCAGCCGGCACTTCGGCTTGATCAGGGCCGTGGCCGTGGCGGTTCCGTGCATGCCTTCGGTCCCGGGGATCACCGATTCACCGACGGTCCCCTCGGTCTCCACGGAGACGGTGAACCTGGGGAGAGCGGGCTCGCACGAGGTCACCGTCGCGCTGTTCTTCGCAGCGAAGGCCGAGGCCTCGCCGCACGCACCGCCCACGGCGAAGAGCTTCCCTTCCAGGATCTTCGTCCAGTCCGCGGGCTTCAAGGAGACGAGGTCGAGGCCCAGGAGCACGTCGTCCCTGGCTGCCCGCCCGGCCGCGAGGGCGGCAGCGTCCGCCGCCCCCTGGGCGTCGCTCCGCGTGGTGGAGGCCTGGCCGACGACGAAGAAGGCGAGCGCGGCGAAGAGCAGACCCGCCACCACGATCACGTAGATGGGGAAGGCCTGCCCCCGGTCGGCCGTTCGCTGTCCACGCGGCGTCATCAGCCGGCTTTGATGTCCTTCACGGCCTGCTTGATCCTGGTGGTGATCTCGGTCCCGATGCCAGAGCCGACGATCGCTCCGACGATCACGATGACCACCAGGATGATGCCCAGGTACTCGAAGGCCGTCTGGCCGCGGTCCAGTTGGGCGTGGCGCTTGCGAAGCCTTGTCACGGCCGTGTCCGCCCACCCGTTCACCCTGATCCGCGCCTCCACGGCGGCCTTCAGCAGCGTGTTCTGTGACATGGGGGTTCCCTCCCGGGCCGGTACCGGTGTCGATCTGCGGACGGTACGGCGAGTCACCAGTCGTGACCAAGGGTCCCGGGACCCAATTACGGACCCACTGCGCACTCTGTCTACCCATGACCGGTCACTCCTGGACGGGCGGTTCCCAGCCAGCGGGCTATCGCCTCGCTGCGCGTGGCGCTCCGGAGCTTCGCGAAGATGCGGTTGATGTGGTTCTTGACCGTCTTCTCGCTGATGAAGCAGGCGGCTGCGATCTGCTGATTGCTCATCCCGGACGCGATCAGATCCATGATCTCCACCTCCCGGGAACTCAGCCCGAAGACAACAGAGTTGTGCATCCGCTCGGACGACTGTGCCACATCTCGTTGCGGATGCGAAGAGGCCCGTAGTTCCGCCAGTAGGGCACTCGCCGCCGACGGGGTGAAGTGGGGGCGGCCCAGGGGCGCGTCGTGCACGGCCCTGAGCAGGTCGTCCGCCGTGAACTCGCCGTGCACGAGGTAGCCCCCGGCGCCCAGCAGCAGGGCCTCGCGGACGATTTCGGCTTCGCTGCTGTACGTCAGCATCAGTACGGGCGCCAGCTGCACCAGGTGTGGCAGCGCGGAGATCCCGTCCACCCCCGGCATCCGGACGTCCAGCAGGACCACGTCCGGAGCATGCCGACGCGTCAGGCTCAGCGCCTCGCGGCCGTCCGCGGCCTGGGCGGTCACCTCGATGTCCGCGGCCCCGCCCAGGATGGCGGCGAGACCCGCCCGGATCACCGGGTTCCCGTCGGCGATGAGCACGCTCAGCCGCGCCACGGCTCAGCCACCCCCGAACAGCGCACCGAAGTCGACGTTCGCGCCGTAGACGAAACCGCACACGAGGAGGATGAGCGTGCCGGGCAGCATGAACATCGTCACGGCGAACGTGGCCTTGGGCACGGCCCGGGCGGCGCGCCGGCGGGCGTTCTGGGCGTCCGTGCGGCGCATGTCCTCGGCGATCGCGATCAGCGTGTCGACGATCGGGGAGCCCAGTTCCTCGCCCTGCTGGAGGGCCGTCACGAACTGCGCGACCTGCTCGCTGTCGTTGCGCCGCCGCAGCTCGTCGAAGGCCTGGCGCCGGCTGACGCCCATGTTCATCTGCTGCAGCGTGATGCGGATTTCGTCGGCCCAGGGACCTTCGTACTTGTCGGCGACCCGCTCCAGCGCCTGCCGGAAGCCCAGCCCGGCGCTGACGACGACCGCGAGCACGTCCAGGAAGTCCGGCAAGGTCCGCTCGATGTGGTCGCGGCGCACCCGGATGGCCGACCACAGGCCGACCTCGATCCAGAACAGGCCGAAGGCCACCATCAGCAGGGCCGCGACCAGTTGGCCGTTGACCAGCATGGAGAAGGCCCCGGCGGCGCCGAGCAGCCCGTACACGGCGCGCCGGGCCGCGTACCGGTCGATCGTCAGGCCGGCCGGGTTGCCCGCCATGTCGATCTGCCGGCGCTTGCGGGCCACCCGGGTCGGGCCCATCGCGCGCAGCACCAGCGGCGCCCAGCGGATGCCGAGGCGGTCGACCAGCGACCCGACCGCCGTCGTACGGGTCGCTCCGACCTCCAGGGCCAGGGCGAGGTCGGTGGGGAGTTTCACGTCCGCCCGGTAGAGGCGGATGCCGTGGAAGGCGCCGAACACCGAGAGGCCGACGGCGAGTGCGAGGAGGAGTCCGGTCATCGTCGCGTCCGCCCCCTCACACGTCGATCTTCGACAGGCGGCGGATGAGGACGAAGCCCAGCGCGAAGAGGCCCAGGGAGACGAGGACGGCCGTCTGCCCGAAGAACGCGCCCGTCATACGGTCCAGCGCGCCCGGCATCATCATGTCGACGAGGAGCAGCGAGCCGAGCCCGATGGCCGGGACCAGGTAGGCCGTCACCGTGACCTGCGACAGCTGGGTGCGGATCTCCCGCCGGGTCTCCTTGCGCTGCTCCAGCGTCACCGTCAGGTTGCGCAGGCTGTCCACGATTGCGCCGCCGGCCCGGGCCGACAGGACGAGGGTGGAGACGAGGACGACGAGTTCGCGGGACGGCAGGCGCTCGGTGAGTTCTCCCAGGGACTCCTCGATGGAGTGGCCCACGGCGAGGCGGTCCGCGACCCGTGCGAGTTCCTCGCCCGCCGGTGCCTCCAGTTCCTCCGCCGCGATGCCGATGGCGGTCCGCAGGGCCAGTCCGGCCTGGGTGGCGTTGGCGAGGATGCGGGCCAGGTCGGGGAGCTGGTTGATGAAGCGCTCCGTACGCCGTGCCCGCTGCCAGCCGAGGAACGCGTTCGCCGCCCAGACGCCGATCAGTCCGGCCACCGGCCCGAAGAACGGGGCGAGGAGGGACGAGGCGATGAGCCAGACGCCCGCGATGGAGCCGAGCATGTAGACGAAGAACTCGCCGGGCGTGAGGTCCAAGCCCGTGGTCGCCAGCTTCTGTTCGATCCGGCGGCCGAACTTCGTCTTCCGCAGCCGGCGGTCGATCTTCCGGAAGCGCCTTACCCGGCCGAGCGGTTCGGGCAGGCCGCTCGCCGAGAGGCGTTCGACGAGGGCTGCGTGCTGGGCGCGGCCGGCCGCGTACGCCTGCAGGCCGACGACCGCGAGGACGCAGGCCAGCAGCGTGATGCCGAGGGTGAGGAGGATCAGTGGGTTCACAGGGCGGTCCGTGTGATGTGCGGGGTGGTGAGGGGGTCGTCGGGCAGCGCGACGCCGAAGGCCTGCGGGATGGGCTGGTTGTTCATGTAGAGGCGTTCGGCGATGCGGCGGGGCAGCGGGTAGTACTCGAAGTAGCCGTGGACGCGGCCGTCCGGCCCCATGGGCTGGGCGGCGAACCGGCAGACGGTGGTGATCCGGAAGGGTTCGCGGCCGTGTGACTCGAGGATGGAGATCTCCGTGATGCGGCGGGAGCCGTCGCCGAAGCGCGTCAGCTGGACGATGACGTTGACGGCGCTGTTGATCTGGTCCTGGAGGGCTTCGAAGGGGATCTCGACCTCCGACATGGAGGCCAGGGTCTGCAGGCGGGTCAGGGCGTCGGAGGAGCTGTTGGCGTGGACGGTGGCCAGCGAGCCGTCGTGGCCGGTGGACATGGCCTGGAGCATGTCGAGGGTCTCGCCGCCGCGGACCTCGCCGACGATGATGCGGTCGGGACGCATGCGCAGGGAGTTGCGTACGAGGTCGCGGATGGTGATCTGGCCCTTGCCCTCCACGTTCGCCGGGCGTGATTCCAGGCGGATGACGTGGGCCTGCTGGAGCTGGAGTTCCGCCGAGTCCTCGATGGTGATGATGCGCTCGCCCTCCGGGATCAGGCCGGAGAGGGCGTTGAGGAGGGTGGTCTTGCCGGTGCCGGTGGCCCCGGAGACGATCACGTTCATCTTCGACTGGACCAGGCCCGACAGCAGTAGGAGCATCTGCTCGTCGAGGGAGCCGAGGGCGATCATCTCGTGCAGGGTGAAGGCGCGCGGGAAGCGGCGGATGGTGAGGGTGGCGCCGGTCAGGGAGAGCGGCGGGATGATGACGTTGACGCGCTCGCCGCTGGGCAGGCGGGCGTCGACCATCGGGTTGGCCTCGTCGACGCGGCGGTTGACGGTGGAGACGATGCGCTCGATGGTCTGCATGAGCTGTTCGTGCGAGGCGAAGCGGATGGGGAGCTGCTCGACGCGCCCGGCCCGCTCGACGAAGATCTGGTCGGGGCCGTTGACCATGATCTCGGAGATGGAGGCGTCTTCGAGGAGCGGTTCGAGCACGCCGAGCCCGAGGGCCTCGTCGACGACGCGGCGGATGAGCTGTGCGCGCTCGGCGGTGGGCAGGACCGGGCCCTCGCGGCTGATGATGTGCCCGAGTACGCGTTCCAGGCGCGCCCGGCGCTCGGCGGGTGCGAGCGCGGACATCTCGGCGAGGTCGATCTCCTCCAGCAGCTTGGCGCGGTAGGAGGAGACCAGCCGGCCGTCCTCGCGCGGGCCGTGGCGGTCGTCGGGGGTGCTGACCCGGGAACGCAGGCTCATGGTCCGGTCACCTCGGGGTCGTCGTTGGGCATGACTGCCGTGGCTGTGGCGTCTTCCGGGTTCAGCCCGGGGATGATCGAGTTGACGGGGATGGTGGCGACTGCGGTGACGGCGTCGGCCGTCCTGCTCACGACGACGCGTGCACCGAGCCCTTCCCGGACGGCCGCCACGCCCGCTGCCTCTCCCCTGCCCCGGTGCTGAGCCTCCACGCGGGCCGCCGTCCGGGCGGCCGTGTCCGCCTGTTCGTGGACGTACGCGACCCAGCCCAGCTGGATCCCGCACAGCGCGACGAACAGCAGGATCGGTACGAAGCCGATGTACTCCAGGGCCACTTGGCCCCGGTCGGAACGGATGCGCCGCCTCATGTCACTCGGCCTCCTTCTCCAGCGCGGCGCCGCCGGTGCCGTCGATCCCGCCGAAGTTGAGCGCCGGGTGGAGGACGGGAATGGAGAGGCGCACCTTGGCCCGGTAGATGTCGCCGGACTCCTGGCACACCACCTCAAGGCCCCACGCCTCCCCGATGTGCTCCCGCGCCGCCGCGCCGCAGGCCGCGTCCCCGTGCACCGCGCCCGCGCGGGCCGCCTCGTCCGCCGCGTTGCCCGCCAGGGAGAAGGCGTAGCCGATCAGTACGCACTCCCAGACCGCCGCCACCAGGAGCAGGATCAGCGGGACCGTGCCGACGAACTCGATCGCCACCTGGCCACGATCGCCCCGGGCGCCCCGGTCTCCCCGGGCGCGCCCGTCGGCCCGGTTCCCGCGGGTCCCTCTCCGGGCGGGCGTCGTCCGCATCCGTCAGCCCTCCCGGCCGCGGCGCAGGCGGGAGACCGTGCCCGCGGCGCGCAGGGTCAGGGCGCCGCCCGGCGGGGCCGGGGCCGCCGCGGCGGTGTCCGGGGCCGCGAGGAGGCCGAGTTCGCCGGCCAGGGTCCACAGGGCCTGCTTGACCGTGGAGCGGTTGTCGAGGTCCTGGAGGCGGCCCGCGTCCACCACGGCCTGGAGCTCCTTGAAGGCGGCCGGGACGGGGGTGCGGGTGGCGCGGGTCTTGGTGATCTTCTCGATCAGGGCGGGCTGGATCTCGGTGTGCTTGCTCCAGCGGTTGACGACCATCGCGGTGTCCTCGGCCTTGCGGACCTGGAGCCGCTCCCACAGGCGGACCATGCGCTTGGCGGCCCGGACCGCGATGACGTCGGGGGTGGTGACCAGGACCGCGGTGTCCGCCATCTCCACCGCGGCGGCGTTGGCTCCGGTCACCTGGGTCCCGCAGTCGACGACGACGAGTTCGTAGCGGCTGCGCAGGGCGCCGAGGATGTGGCGGGCGGCGCGGTCGTCGACCTCCTCGCCGCGTTCGCCGTCGGCCGGGGCGAGGAGCAGCGCGAGCCCGGTGCGGTCCTCGTAGACGGCGTCCTGGAGGACCCGCGCCGAGATGTCCTGGATCCCGGCGAGGTCGGCGATGGACCGCCGGAACTGCACGTCGAGGTACGAGCCCACGTCGCCGGCCTGGAGGTCCATGTCGACCAGTGCGGTGCGCCGCCCCGACGCGGCGGCGGCCAGGGCGAACTGGACGGCGGTGAAGGTGGTGCCCACGCCGCCCTTGGCTCCGGTGACGGTGACGACCCGCCCGCCCGGCCCGGTGAGGGCGTCGGCGTCGGCGGCGCCCCGGCCCAGGTGGCGGCGGACGCCGACGGACCATTGGGCGGCGGCCTGGACGCGGGCGGCGAGCTCGTCGTAGGACAGCGGCAGGCCGACGAGGCCGCGGGCGCCGGAGTCCATGGCGGCGGAGAAGAGCGCCGGGCCGGCGTCCGAGGACACCAGGACGACCCCCACCGCCGGGAAGCGGAGGGCGACTTCCCGGATGAGCTCCAGTGCGGGCACCGGCCCGATGCGCTCGTGGACGAGGACCACCTCGGGGAGTTCGTCGAGCGATTCGACGGCGAGGCGGGCGAGGGTGTCCAGCAGGGTGGTCGAGTCGGGTACCGGCGGGGAGGGTTCCGCCGAGGGGAGCTGGCTCAGCAGGGTGGAGAAGATGCGGGCCGCGTCCGGGTCGCCGACCGCGGGGAGGATTCGCGTGGTCATCCGGGCCTCACCTGTCCCCGTCGAGGGTGTACGTACGGTCTCCGGCGGCGGGCGCGGAATCGGTGCCGGGGGCGACCAGGGCCAGGCGCACGTGTTCCGCGAAAGACTCGGCGTAGGCGACGCGCTGGGTGTCCTTGGTGCTGAGGGCGAAGGTGATCGGGACGGCCTCGGCGGGGCCCTTGCGGTCGCCGTCCTTCTCCAGGGCGGTGAGCTTGCCGACGTTCAGGACGCGGGCGTTGGCGACGATGATCACCGAACGGGAGGGTTCGGTGTCCTTGGCGCCCTTGAAGGTGGCGATGATGTTGACCTTGGCGCCCGAGGTGATCTTGCCGGCCACTCCCGTGGCCGCGTCGATCATGATGGCGATCTCCTGCTCACCGGGCTGGAGCTGCGGCCGGTCGACGACCATGTCCGTCTGGAGCAGCGAGCCCTTCTTCAGGGTGGTGAGCGCGATCTTGTCCTTGAGTGCGCCGAGGTCGGTGACGGCCGTGTCGGACAGCCACCGCTCGGGGATCCTGATCTCCTCGAACTGGCCGGGCCCCAGCGGGCTGTACGGGGCTATGTCGGCCTTGGCACGGTAGGCGACGACCTCGGACCCGACCTTGGAGTTGACGTCGCCGATCACCACGAGGACTCCGGCGAAGGCCCCCAGGGCGCACAGGACCGACAGGAGCAGCAGAATGACGCCGCGGCGCTGGCGTGAGTTCATAGGCCGTACTACCTCGCCGTTCTTTCTTCATTCGTACGTTCGGTCGTCGGTCAGGGTCTGGAGCGGCCGGTGCTCGCCGACGTCGCCGCGGTCGGCGGTGGGGCGGTGAGCGGAGCGGCGCAGAAGCCGCAGCGGTCGCCGATGAGTTCGAGGCCGCACCAGCGGCACTGCTCGCGGCGGACCGAGGCGACGAGTTGGTAGAGCACGGACAGGTCGGGGATGCCGGCGGCGAACTCGACGAGCTTGGGAGTGCCCCACCAGGCGGGTGAGGCGGCCGGCAGCGGGTTCTCCATGACGCCCTGCACCTGCCAGGCGGGGGCCAGTTCGGCGGCGACCCAGTCGGAGGCGAGCTGGCCGCGCGCGAAGGTGAGCTGGGTGGCGAAGTCGGGCCCGGCGGGCAGGGCCGCGGCCCCCGCACCGTGGGCGGCGTGCGACGCGCCGTGCGACCCGCCCCGTCCGGTGCGCCCGCCGCCCCCGGAGCCCAGCTTGGCCAGGTGCGGTGTCGGGTGGGCGAGTACGGCGAACTGCGCGCTCGGCGACCAGGACCGGGCGTGCGCCCCGAGCCCGACGGGCACGCGGACCCGGTCGAGCTTGGCGACCGAGCCGAGCAGGGCGCCCGCGTAGATGTAGTGCGACAGCAGCCGGGCCGCGGAGGCGATGACGCCGGGGCTGAAGTCGCAGACGCTGAGCTGGCGCAGCTGACGGGCCAGCAGGGCCGTTCCCAGCGGCGGGAGATCGATGTCGAGCAGCGCGATCCGGTCGGTTTCCAGGATGGCCCGGACGGTGTGCAGCCGCTGGACGGTGGCGCGCGGGAGCCAGGGCGGTACGAGCGCCACGAGGTGGCCGTGCCGTTCCAGCAGGGCGCTGGTCCCGGCGAGCGCCGATTCCAGGTCGTGCTGTTCGGGCGGGTGCAGCAGGGCGGCCCCCGGCGTGTGCCGGTCGGGGGCCGGAAGCACCAGATCGTCGCTGGTGACTGCGATGGCGGTCGGCACGCGAATTCCCCCGTTCCCCCACGTTCCCCGTACGCCCGGACGTTCGCGCGCTCGACGGGGACGCGTCGCAGCCGCGTCGCGTGCGCGCACCACTGCGCGACCGCGGACGGCCGTCGCCCATCCCCCCTTGCCCCAGCACCATAACCGCGTCACCCCTGGCAGGTCAGGGGCTTGGTGATTCCCGTGCGTAAGGCACCGGTCACAGGTGACGGGAAACCCGGACAACAGGGATCGCGCATTGAGCCATTTCAAGCCACTTTGCGAAGACTCTTGACACGGGGATTGGTCTGGACCAACTTGGCAGCGCACGCCGTGAGTCGGCCCCACCCCACGCGGCCCGGCTCTCCCTTCCCCACGACACCTCCCCCCACGGAGCCCACGTGAACCGCATACGCTCCCTCTCCCTGCCGATCGCCGTCACCGTCGCCGCCGGGGCCCTGACGGCCCTCGCCGCGAGCGCCGCACAGGCCGCGGACATCAACGTCGCCCGCAACGGCGGCTTCGAGTCGGGCCTGGCCAACTGGTCCTGTTCCGGCGGCAGCGGCGCCGCCGTCTCCTCGCCCGTGTACGCCGGGGCCGGCGCGCTGAAGGCCACCCCGGCCGGTTCCGACAACGCCCGCTGCAGCCAGACCGTCACGGTCAAGCCGAACTCGACGTACACGCTGAGCACGCAGGTGCAGGGCAGCTACGTCTACCTCGGCGCGACGGGGACGGGCACCCAGGACGTCTCGACCTGGACCCCCGGCTCGGGCGGCGGCTGGCAGAAGCTGTCCACCACCTTCACCACCGGCCCCTCCACCACCCAGGTCACCGTCTACACCCACGGCTGGTACGGCCAGCCGGCCTACACCGTCGACGACTTCAGCGTCTTCGGCCCGGACGGCGGCGGGGGCACCGACCCCGGCCCCGGCATCCCGGGCGCACCGGCCGGGACCGCTGTTTCCGGCCAGAGCGCGAACGGACTCACCCTTTCGTGGAACGCGGTCGGCGGGGCCGCCGGCTACCACGTCTACCAGGACGGCGCCCGCGTCCAGACCGTGACCGGGACCTCCACCGCGGTCACCGGTCTCGCGCCGTCCACCTCGTACTCCTTCCAGGTGAGCGCGTACAACACGGCCGGCGAGGGCCCGAAGTCCGCGCCCGTCACCGGGACCACGACCGGCGGCGGCAACCCGGGCAACCCGGCCGTCCCCAAGCACGCCCTGACCGGCTACTGGCAGAACTTCAACAACGGCGCGACCGTCCAGAAGATCTCCGACGTCTCCGCCCAGTACGACATCATCGCCGTCTCCTTCGCCGACGCCACCACCACGCCCGGCGCCATCGCCTTCAACCTCGACTCGGCCGGCCTCGGCGGGTACACCGTCGCCCAGTTCAAGGCGGACATCGCCGCGAAGAAGGCGGCCGGGAAGTCGGTCATCCTCTCGATCGGCGGCGAGAAGGGGACCATCACGGTCAACGACTCGGCCTCCGCGACCAACCTGGCGAACTCGGCGTACGCCCTGATGCAGGAGTACGGCTTCACCGGCATCGACATCGACCTGGAGAACGGCCTCAACCCCACCTACATGACGCAGGCGCTGCGCGCCCTGTCCGCGAAGGCCGGCCCCTCGCTCGTCATCACCATGGCGCCGCAGACGATCGACATGCAGTCCCCGCAGGGCGGCTACTTCAAGACGGCGCTCAACATCAAGGACATCCTCACCGTCGTCAACATGCAGTACTACAACAGCGGCGCGATGAACGGCTGCGACGGCAAGGTCTACTCCCAGGGCTCGGTGGACTTCCTCACCGCGCTGGCCTGCATCCAGCTGGAGGGCGGCCTCGACGCCTCCCAGGTGGGCATCGGCGTCCCGGCCTCCCCCAGCGGCGCGGGCAGCGGCTACGTCTCCCCGACCGTCGTCAACAACGCCCTGGACTGCCTGACCCGGGGCACGAACTGCGGATCCTTCAAGCCGTCGAAGACCTACCCCGCGCTGCGCGGCGCGATGACCTGGTCGACCAACTGGGACGCCAAGGCGGGTAGTGCTTGGTCGAACTCGGTGGGTCCCAAGGTCCACGGGCTCCCGTAGGCGGTACCTGTGGGGGGTGGCCGGATCGGTTCGGCGGACACCCGAGGTCCTTGACCGGGACATGCCACGAGAGGACGCTGAGCGCGTCCGCACGGCTACCCCCACACTCCCCACCCAGGAGAACGCATGCGGCTCCATACCCGCCGGAGGGCCGGCCTGACGGCGGCCCTGCTGGCGCTCGCGCTCGGCGCACCCGCCTACGGCATGAGTGCGACGGCGGCGCCACCGCCCAGCCCGTCGACCGCCACCCAGGACGAGGCCATCGTCCAGTACCGGATCCACGGCCCCTCCACCGTCGCCGACCGCACCGCCCTGCTCGGTACGGGCGTCTCCATCGACGAGGTGGACGACCACACCGTCGTGGTCAGCGCCGACACCATGCAGGCCAAGAAGCTGAAGGCGCTCGGCTACAAGCTGACGCCGCTGCCCGGGCCCCCGGACCGCTCGCTGCCCGGCATCGCGGCGAGCCCGATGGACTTCCCCTCGGCGGACTCGAAGTACCACAACTACGCCGAGGCGACGGCCGAGATCAACACGCTCGTCGCGCAGTACCCGGCGATCGCCTCCAAGCGGGTGATCGGCAAGTCGTACCAGGGCCGCGACCTCCTCGCCATCAAGATCAGCGACAACGTCGCCACGGACGAGTCCGAGCCCGAGGTGCTCTTCACGGCGCACCAGCACGCCCGCGAGCACCTGACCGTCGAGATGGCGCTCTACCTGCTCAAGGAGTTCACCTCCAAGTACGGCACCGACTCCCGGGTCACCAATGCCGTCAACGGCCGCGAGATCTGGATCGTCCCGGACCTCAACCCCGACGGCGGCGAGTACGACATCGCCACCGGCTCCTACCGCTCCTGGCGCAAGAACCGGCAGCCGAACTCCGGGTCCTCCTACGTCGGCACCGACGAGAACCGGAACTGGAACTACAAGTGGGGCTGCTGCGGCGGCTCCAGCAGCAGCAAGAGCTCCGAGACCTACCGGGGCGCGGCCGCCGAGTCGGCGCCCGAGGTGAAGGTCGTCTCGGACTTCGTGCGCAGCCGGGTGGTCGGCGGCAAGCAGCAGATCAAGGCCGCGATCGACTTCCACACCTACAGCGAGCTCGTGCTGTGGCCCTTCGGCTACACCTACAACGACACCGCCCCGGGCCTGACCGCCGACGACCTCGCCGTCTACAAGAAGATCGGCACCGGCATGGCCGGCAGCAACGGCTACACGCCGGAGCAGTCGAGCGACCTGTACATCACGGACGGCACGATCGACGACTGGCTGTGGGGCAACCAGAAGATCTTCGCCTACACCTTCGAGATGTACCCGGAGAGCGGCGGCGGCGGCTTCTACCCGCCGGACGAGGTGATCGACCGCGAGACCGCCCGCAACAAGGACGCGGTGCTCCAGCTGCTGGAGAACGCGGACTGCATGTACCGCTCGATCGGCAAGGAAGCCCAGTACTGCTCGTAGTACTGCTCGTTGTGCCGCTCGCAGTACCGCTCGCGGCCGTCACCTGAACCGGGGGGCGCCCCGCCGCCGGAGGGGCGTACCCTCCCGTCCGCGGCGGGGCGCCCGCCTGTGCGCGGCGGGCGTCAGCCCAGGACCGCGAGGGCGTCGATCTCGATGAGCAGCCCGGCCGGCAGGCCCACGTACACGGTGGTCCGGGCCGCCGGGGCCTCCTTCAGGCCCTGCTCCTCGAAGTAGGCGTCGTAGAGGCCGTTCATCTCCGCGAAGTGCTCCGTGTCCGTGAGGTAGACGCGGATCATCATCACGTCGTCCCAGCCCGCGCCGCCGGCCTCCAGCACGGAGCGGACGTTCTCCAGCGTCTGGAGGGTCTGCTCGCGCAGCGTCGGGCCCGCGGGCGTCGGCGGCCGGCCGTCCACGTGCGGGAGGAAGCCGACCTGGCCGGCGACCTGCAGGATGTTCCCCTTGCGCACGCCGTGCGAGAACTTCGCGGGCGCCGCGGTGTGGGTGTCGGGGGTGATGGCGGTCTTCTCGGTCACGCGCTCTCCTGTACTCCTGAATAGTCCTGGCTGATGGCACCGGCGGTGCGCAGCACCTGCGGCAGCAGTTCGAGCAGCCCGTCCGCCGGGAGGACCACGCCGGGCGCGGAGACCGACAGCGCGGCGACGACCCGCCCGTCGGGGCCGCGCACGGGCGCGCCCAGGCAGTTGATCGACTCCTCGTGGCCGCCCAGGTCGGTGGCCCAGCCCTGTTCCCGTACGCGGTCCAGCTCGCGCAGGAAGGCCTCGGCGTCCGGGGTGGAGCGGGCGGTGTAGCGGGGGTAGTCGATGCGGTGGGCGAGGGCCCGGCGTTCGGCCTCGGGGAGGTCGGCGAGGAGCAACTTGGCGACGGCGGCGACGGTGAGGGGCACGGGCCGGCCGATGCGGGAGTACATGCGCACCGGGTAGCGGCTGTCGACCTTGTCGACGTACACGACCTCGTCGTCCTGGTGCAGGGCGAGGTGAACGGTGTGCCCGGTGGCCTGGTTCAGCCCGGCCAGGTGGGGGCGGGCGACCTCGCGCACGTCGAGGTTCTCGATGGCCTCGGCGGCGAGCGCGAAAAGGCGCGCGCCGAGGCGGTAGCGGCCGTCGGGGCAGCGGTAGACGAAGCCGCCCTCGTTCAGGGTGCGCAGCAGGCGCAGCGCGGTGCTCTTGTGGACGCCGAGCTCGTCGGCCACGTCGCCGAGGCCGGCGGGCCCCTTCGCGAGCAGCGGCAGGATGCCGAGCGCTCTCTCGACCGACTGGCTCATCGCTCGCCCTCTCCCACGGTCGCCCGCATCCCCGGCTCCGGCGGCACACGTTGACCGGCCGTCACCCGGGATGTTAGACAGCATGCAGTGGTACACGCAACGACTGTTGCAGCCGACGCAACACGCCCGGGAGGCATCCGCATGGCCAGCGCCAGCGACCCCGTCAAGGACCTCGCCGACGAGCCGGTGGACCACCGGTTCAAGGGACTCCCCCCGGACGCCCAGGCGGACGGCCTGACCGTCGGGCAGCTCGCGGCCCAGCGCCGGGACCTGCACACCGGCGGGTTCACCACCCCCGTCCTGACCCTCGACGCGGACGCGCTGGAGCACAACCTCGCGGCCCTCGGCACCTACGCCGCCCGCCACGACCTCGCCTTCGCCCCGCACGGCAAGACCTGCATGTCCCCGCAGCTCTTCCGCCGCCAGCTGGACCACGGCGCGTGGGGGATCACCGCCGCCGTCCCCCACCAGGCCCGCGTCTACCGCGCCTTCGGGATCCAGCGGATCTTCCTCGCCAACGAGCTCGTCGATCCGGCCGCGCTGCGCTGGGTGGCCGGGGAGCTCGCCGCCGACCCCGGCTTCCGGTTCGTCTGCTACGTCGACTCCGTGCGCGGCGTCCAACTCATGGACCGGGCCCTGCAGGGCGCCGGGGCCCGCGTCGACGTCGTCGTCGAGCTCGGCGCCGGCGAGGGCGCCCGTACCGGTGCCCGCACCGACGAGGACTGCCGCGCCGTCGCCGACGCGGTCGCCGCGACCGGCACCCTGCGCCTGGTCGGCATGGGCGGCTACGAGGCCGAGGTCCCCGAGGCCGACCCGGCGCGCGTGCACGCGTACCTGCGCCGGCTGACCGCCCTCGCCGTCGAGTTCGACAAGGCGGGCCGGTTCGCGCCCGACCTCGACGAGATCGTCGTCAGTGCCGGCGGCTCCGCCTGGTTCGACGCCGTCGCCGACGTCTTCGCCGAGCTCCCGGAGCTCTCCCGGCCCGTCCTGAAGCTGCTCCGCTCGGGTGCGTACGTCTCCCACGACCACGGCTGGTACACCCGCCTGACCCCCTTCAACCGCCATCCCGAGGAGGGCGGCCTGCGCCCGGCGTTCCGCCTGTGGACCCAGGTCGTCTCCCGCCCCTCCCCCACCCAGGCCTTCGTCAACGCCGGCAAGCGCGACATCGCCTACGACCTGGGCCTGCCCGAGGCCGAGCTGGTCCGCGACCCGCTCACCGGCGAGGAGCGGCCCGCCACCGGCATCCGCGTGGTCAAGCTGTCCGACCAGCACGCCTGGCTGGAGACCGGATCGGCCGACGACGTCCAGGTCGGCGACTGGGTGGCGCTCGGCATGTCCCACCCCTGCACGATCTTCGAGAAGTGGCCGCTGATCCCGGTCGTGGAGGCCGACGGCACCGTCACCGACTACGTCCGCACCTTCTTCTAGGCACCGGCCGGTGGACCTGGTCATCCGGGGCGCCCGCGTCGTCGACGGCACGGGCGGCCCCTCGTACACCGCCGACGTCGGCGTCCACGAGGGCCGGATCACGGCCGTCGGCAGGCTCTCCGGGGGCCGCGAGACCGTCGACGCGCACGGTCTCGCGCTGGCCCCCGGCTTCGTGGACATGCACGCCCACAGCGACCTCGCCCTGCTCCGCGACCCGGACCACAGCGCGAAGGCCGCCCAGGGCGTCACCCTCGAAGTCCTCGGCCAGGACGGCCTGTCGTACGCGCCCGTCGACGACCGGACCCTGGCCGGGGTGCGGGCGGCGATCGCCGGCTGGAACGGCCCCGGCGACGACGTCGACCTCGACTGGCGCACCGTCGGCGAGTACCTCGACCGGCTGGACCGCGGCTTCGGCGGCGAGGGCGTCGCCGTCAACGCCGCCTACCTCGTCCCCCAGGGCACCGTCCGCGCCCACGTCGTCGGCTGGGACGACCGCCCGGCGACCGCCGCCGAGCTGGACCGGATGCGCGCCCTCGTCGCCGACGGCCTCGCCGAGGGCGCCGTCGGCCTGTCCTCCGGGCTCACCTACACCCCCGGCATGTACGCCTCCGGGGCCGAACTGACCGCACTGTGCCGGGTGGTGGCCCGCTACGGCGGCTACTACTGCCCCCACCACCGCAGCTACGGCCGGGGCGCCCTCGCCGCCTACGCCGAGATGGTCGAGCTGACCCGGGAGGCGGGCTGCGCCCTGCACCTCGCGCACGCCACCATGAACTTCGGGGAGAACGAGGGCCGGGCGGGCGACCTGCTCGCCCTCCTCGACGCGGCCCTGGACGCGGGCGCCGACATCACCCTGGACAGCTACCCGTACACCCCCGGCTGCACCACCCTCGCGGCCCTGCTGCCCAGTTGGGCGAACGAGGGCGGCCCGGAGGCGGTCCTGGCCCGGCTGCGCGACGACGGCACGGCCGAGCGGATCCGCCACGCCCTGGAGCACGAGGGCGCCGACGGCTGCCACGGGGTCCCCGTCGACTGGTCGACGATCGAGATCTCGGGCGTCGGCGACCCCGCGTACGCCGCCCTCGTCGGCACGCGCCTGGACGGCTGGGACACCGCCCGCAGGCTCCTGGTCGGCGACCGGCTCGCCCCGACGGTCCTCCAGCACGTCGGCCACGAGGAGAACGTCCGGGCGATCATGCGCCACCGCGCCCACACCGGCGGCTCCGACGGCATCCTCCAGGGCGCGAAGCCGCACCCGCGCGCCTACGGCACCTTCCCGCACTACCTCGGCCGCTACGTCCGCGAACTCGGCCTGCTCTCCCTGGAGGAGTGCGTCGCGCACCTGTCGGGGCGGCCCGCGGCGCGGCTGCGCCTGCCCGACCGGGGCCTGGTCCGGGTGGGCTACCGCGCCGACCTCGTCCTCTTCGACCCCGGCACGGTCGCGGCCGGCTCCACGTACGAGCGGCCCCGCACCCTGCCCACGGGCATCCCGCACGTCCTGATCGGCGGACGGTTCGTCATCCGCGACGGGCGCCGGACCCAGGTGCTGGCCGGCCGGTCGGTGCGCAGAACCGGCCACGTTCACCGCTAGATCCGCCGCCTACGATGGGCGCCATGGTCGCCTTCGCCCTCGCCGCCCTGCTCTTCCTCGCGTTCTGCATAAGCGTCAGACAGGACCGGCGGCGCTTCAGCAACGCCGTGCTCCTGGGGCTGACCTTCCTGACCGCCTTCTCGGCGCTCTTCCTCCAGGTGGCCAAGCTCCCCTTCTGGGCGGCCGCCACGGTCGTCGTGCTCACCTTCGCCGCACCGGCGTTCGGCGTCCTGGCCCTGGGCGTGCTCCTGGTCCGCAACGGCATGACGATGGTCCGCAAGGAGGGCTTCCGCCCGGCCAACCTGCTGTCGATGCTGGCCGGGCTCGCGATCTTCGCGCTGATCGCGCTGCTCGTCCTCGTCGGCGTCGTCGGCTCCCCCGTCCTGGGCGGCATCGCCGGGACCCTCACCGTCGTCGCCGGCTACGTCTCCTTCGTCTTCTTCTGCTTCCTCGGCTACGCCTACCTCTACGGCCGGATCAAGGTGCGCGGCGACGTCGACCACGTGGTCATGCTGGGCTCGGGGCTGATCGGCGGGGACCGCGTGCCGCCGCTGCTGGCCTCGCGGCTGCGCAAGGGGCAGCAGATCTACGAGGTCCAGCTGGCCCGGAGCGGCCGGCCGCCGGTGCTGCTCGTCTCGGGCGGCAAGGGCTCGGACGAGAAGGTCGCGGAGGCCCGGGCGATGGCGGACTGGCTGATCGCGGAGGGCGTGCCCGCGGAGCACATCGTGCTGGAGGACCGCTCCACGACGACCGAGGAGAACATGCTCTTCAGCCGGCAGATCATGGAGGCCCACGACCCGGGCTACCGGTGCGTGGTGGTCACCAACAACTTCCACGCCTTCCGGGCGGCGATGCTGGCGCGCAAGACCGGCGTGAACGGGCAGGTCCTGGGCTCCCCCACCGCGAAGTACTACTGGCCGAGCGCCACCATCCGCGAGTTCGTCGCCGTCTTCTGGGAGCACCGGGCGGTCAACCTGTCGATCTGCGGCCTGCTGGCCGTCTTCGGTGCGCTGGGCACGCTGGCCGCGGTCCTCGTCTGACCGGCGGCCGTCCCGCGCGAACGGGTAAAGGTGCCGTGACTCCCCCCTTGGCAGTCACGGCACCGGTTCCCGGCTTCGCGCGGGTGCGTCAGACCCGCTGCCAGAGCGCCGGGACGTTCGGCGGCTCCCAGCCCGTCTGGGCCTGGTGCCCCTGGATGCAGCGGTAGGTCGAGCCGCCGTACGTGACGGTGGCGCCGGCCGCGTAGACGGAGCCGGCCTTCCACGTGCCGCCGGGCTCGGGCTCGCCGGGACCGGGGCCCGGGCCCGGGTCGGAGCCGCTGACCTTGAGGGTCAGCCCGTACGCCGACAGGATCGGGTTCAGCGGCTGGAAGAAGGTGGTCCCGCCGCTGGAGCAGTTGCCGGAGCCGCCCGAGGTCACGCCCTGGGCCTGGCTCCCGGAGATGTAGGAGCCGCCGGAGTCGCCCGGCTCGGCGCAGACCGTCGTACGGGTCACGCCGGAGATGGTGCCCTCGGGGTAGGTGACGCTGGTGTTGTGCTGCTGGATCGTGCCGCAGTGCCATCCGGTGGTCGACCCGGACCGGCACACCGACGCCCCGACCGGCTGCAGCACCGAACCGGCCACCTGCACGTTCGCGCCGCCGCTGCCCTTCACGTACGGGGTCGAGGACCAGTTGGCGTTCGCGGCGACCCAGGCCATGTCGTTGCCCGGGAAGACCGACGCCTGGAAGGAGCCCTGGGCGACCTGGTTGAACCCGGTGGTGGTGGTCCCGGCGCGCCCGCAGTGCCCGGCGGTGGCGAAGCCGTTCACGGTCCCCTTGGTCACGGGGAAGCCGACGGAGCAGCGGCCGCTGCCGTTCATGTAGTAGGCGTCCCCGCCGCGCAGGTCGTAGAGCGGACGCGGGGCCTCGGCCGTGCGGACGACGGTGACCAGGGCCGCGTCGGTGCCGGTGGCGGCGAGCAGCCGGGCGGCGGCCCCGGCCTCGGCCTCCTCGACGACCAGCGTGTTGGAGCGCGGGTCGACGTAGCGGACGGGCGTCGCGGGGCCCGCGGCGCGGTCCAGGGCGGCCCTGGCGCCGTCGAGGTCGGCGAGGGTACGGGTGACGAGCTTCGCCCGGGCCCCGGTGGCCCGTATCGCGGCGGTGTCGGCGGCCCGGGTGGTGGCCACGGTGAGCACGGCGGAGTCGGCCCCGTCCACCCAGGCCCCGGCGAAGGCGGCGCCGAGCCGGTCCCGCAGGCGGGCGGCGGTGGCCCCGGCCTCGGCTTCGTGGGCGAGACGGGCCTTGGCCTGCGTGGGGGTCAGGCCGAGGTCGCGCTGCATGGCGGCGAGCAGCTCGGGGGCGGCGTCGGCGGTGCGCAGGGCGGCGGCCGCCGAGGGCACCGCGGGGGCGGGGTCGGCGGTGGCGCCGCCCGTCCCGGCCAGCAGCAGCCCGGCGGCGGCCAGGGCGGTACACGCCGCGCGGGCGTGTCGCTTGAGCATGGGGGATCTCCTCGGTTTCCGGTGGGGGTCTGCGGAAACCGTAGAAATCCGAACCTGCGCGCGGGAGCTGCCGGTTGGCCCCTCCCCCGGTGTTATGCCCGCGGCCGCGCGGCGGCCGACGTGCGTTCATGGGGCGGCGGCCGGAGTATGGGGCCAGGGGAATACGTAGGAGGTACGCGATGGTCAGTGAACCCGACGAGCAGCCCACGCGGTCGGACCGGCTCTTCACGGGCGGGGAACGACCGTACGACCCCGAGGACCTCGTGATGGCGACAGGCCACGACCCGACTCCGGAGCGGGTCGAGAAGGCCCGCAAACTGATCGAGAAGGAGGGCCCGCAGGTCATCGAGCGCTACCTGCCGTAGCCGCCCGAAGGCTGCCCCACCCGCCCCGGCCCCGCCCTCCTCGGCCCCGCCGGCTCTTTCAGCCTGGCCGGCGCTTGAGGCGCTCTTTCAGCCTCGCCGGCGTTTGAGGCGCGGGGTCCGGGGCGGAGCCCCGTCCTTTACGCCTGCCCGGCCACAGCGCGACTAGGCGGCGGGCGACGGCGCAGCCGCCCGGACCGGGGTCGCCCGCAGGGCCGACCCCCCGCCGGCCCTCGCCAGAGCCTCCGCATGCGCAGCCCTCGCATGACCGAGCACACCCGCGGCCCGCGCCGCCACCCGCGCCGCGGGATGCCACCCCAGCACGTGCCGCCACACCAGTGGCGTCCCGGCGAGCGGCCGCGTGACGACCCCCGGGGTCGGCGGGAAGGTGGCCCGGCACAGGCCGACGGCCCGCCCCACCTGCACCAGGTGCACGCAGGAGGCGGTGTCGGTCTCGTACACGCAGGCGGGCGTGAAACCCGCCCGTACGCACGCCGCGGCGAAGCAGTCCCCGAAGCACCCGTCGCCGGGTACGTCCGTCCACGCCTCGGCGGCCAGCTCGGCCAGCTCGACCTCGTCCCGCGCGGCCCGGGCCAGGGCCAGCGGGTGGTCCTCGGCCAGCATCACGTGCACCGGGTCCCGCGCGACCTCCATCCACGCCAGCCGCCCCGGCTCGGGCGGCGCGCTCTCCCCGCAGACGCCGACCAGCGCGAAGTCCAGCCGCCCGTCCGCGACGCTCCCGGCGACCTCCTTCTCCGACCAGGAGGTGTACGTCGTCACCGGCACGCCCGGCTCCTCGTGGGCGAGCCGGTCCACGAGCCCGCCGAGCAGCGGCCCGTGCGTCCCGCCGAGGCGGTAGCCCTGCGCCCCCTGCCGGGCGAACCGCTGGGCCTCCTCCTGGAGCTCGCACACCGCGGGCAGCACCACTCTCGCCCGCTCCAGCACCAGCTCCCCGAGCGCGGTGGGCCGCACGCCCTCCCGCCCGCGCACGAACAGCAGGCCGCCCAGCGCCCGCTCGATCCGCTTCAGCTGCGTACTGAGCGCGGGCTGCGCCAGGCCGAGGGCGGTCGCGGCCCGGGTCAGGCTCCCGGCGTCGGCGACCGCCCTGACGATCTTGAGATGCCTCAGCTCCAGATCCATGTGAAGAGCTTGGTTCAGACCTATAGACGTGCGCTACGGGTCGTACGCATCCAGAATCGTTAATGCTCGTTAGCCGCCAGGGGGCCGCAACCCTAAGGACAGGTAAATGCACACACTCGAAGTCGACTGGGACCACCCCACGGACCCGCGACCCGGTCCGCAGCTCGACCATGTCCGCGCCTACGTCAGCACCGCCGGCGCCGACGGCCACCTCTGGCACGGCGTCCCCACGCTGCTGATCACCACACTCGACCGCGCCACGGACACCACGGTACGCACCCCGCTGATCTACGGCGAGGACGCGGGCCGCTACCTCGTCGTGGCCTCCGCGGACGGCGCCCCGGAGCACCCCCACTGGTACCGCAACCTCACCGCCCACCCGGAGGTCCGCCTCCAGGTCGGCGCCGCCACCTTCGAGGCGACGGCGCACACGGCCACCGCGACGGAACGGGAGGTGTACTGGGAGATGATGACCGCCCTCTGGCCCCCCTTCGAGGACGACCAGGCCGCCGCCCGCCCCCGCGAGATCCCCCTGGTC
Source organism: Streptomyces erythrochromogenes (assembly GCF_040684695.1). Lineage (GTDB taxonomy): Bacteria > Actinomycetota > Actinomycetes > Streptomycetales > Streptomycetaceae > Streptomyces > Streptomyces erythrochromogenes_C. The sequence goes on along the minus strand of NZ_JBFBGM010000004.1, from coordinate 118 downwards.
ATCCTGGAACGCCTCCCCGGCCGCTAGGCCGTCTCTTTCGGATCTTGCCGGGCCCGCGCTGCCCGGCACCGCACCTCCCTGCGTTGTCGGGGCTCCCGAGTACGGCCAGTACACGAGG
>NZ_JBFBGM010000003.1:0-379219 GCF_040684695.1 Streptomyces erythrochromogenes | reverse complement strand
TCGGCGATCACGGCTCTGGTGGCGTCGCGTGAGCTGGCCCGCAACGGCGGGTCGGGCACGGTGATCCACAACCTGATCACGTCCTGGTCGGTGCCGGAGGTGGTGCGGGAGAACGGCGGGACGCCGGTGCGGACCCGGGTGGGTCATTCCTTCATCAAGGAGGAGATGGCGAGGACGGGTGCGATCTTCGGTGGTGAGCACTCGGCGCACTACTACTTCAAGGACTTCTGGAACGCGGACACCGGGATGCTGGCGGCGTTGCACGTGCTGGCGGCGCTGGGTGGTCAGGACGGTCCGCTCTCGGAGCTGGTGGCTTCCTACGACCGGTACGAGGGTTCGGGCGAGATCAACTCGACCGTGGCGGACCAGGCGGGGCGTCTGGCGGCGGTGAAGGAGACCTTCGGCGGCCGTGAGGGTGTGAGCCTGGACGAGCTGGACGGTCTGACGGTCACGGGTGCCGACTGGTGGTTCAACGTGCGAGCGTCGAACACCGAGCCGCTGCTGCGCCTGAACGTGGAGGCGCGTGACGCGGACACCCTGGCCCGGGTCCGCGACGAGGCCCTCGCCCTCATCCGCGCCTGACCAGCCGGGCGGACCCGCGCTCTCGGGCGCGGGATCCGCCCGGCCGCTACGCCGACGGCGCGTAGCGCTCCCGCAGCGCCGGCAGGCCCTTGTACGCGTACGCGGCCGACATCAAGGTCATGTGGTGGTGCCAGCCGGGGAAGGAACGCCCCTCGAAGTCGAGGAGCCCGAAGTCGTCGGCCAGGACCCCCAGCGTGGCGGCGGCCCGGCCCGACTGCCGGACCAGCCGCAGCAGGTCGTCCATCCGGTGGCGGCTCATGTTGGTGAGCCAGACCGCGCCGCCGGCGCCCCGCGCCCCCGGACCGGGGCGCCGTTCGCCGAACAGGCGGTACGTCTGCTGCGCGCCCGGGGCCGCCAGGTCGGCGCCCGGTACCCGGACCAGGGCCGACTGGATGCGCAGCGGATGTGGCTGTGGATGCTGCTGCGGGCGCCCGGCGGGGCCGGTGAGCGGCGCCGCGTACGGATGGCTCGTGTTGCCCCGCCGCGCGAGGTCGCCGGCGGAGGTGGCGTGCGCCGGCGTCCGAGTCGGTCCGGTCCCGTGGCCCGGCCCGGCCGCGCAGACCGCGAGGGTGGGCGGGACGGACACCAGGAAGTCGTGGCCGCGCCGGCCGAGCATGCCGATCAGCGTGGCGGCCGCGCCGAGGCGGCTGAGGTCGGCGACCACGGGGGCGCGTACGGACGAGGTGCGGGCGGCGATCGAGTCGACCAGCTCCAGGACCAGTGACTCCGCGCTCTGGTGCGCCACGTCGGGGGAGATTCGCGCCCGGCGGCGCAGGGCGGGGTCCACCGACCAGGACTCGGGAAGCACCAGCCGCCAGTCGACGGGCACGCTCATGCCGTCCAGAGAGAGGAAGAGACCGTAGCCGAACTGGCAGTTGACGATGCGTCCGGCGACGGGATCGAAGCGGCGGTGCACGCCGACCGAGTGCTCACCGCGCTTGGGGAAGCAGACCTGTCCGACGGTCCAGGCGTGCACCGGGTGGCGTTCCTCCACCCAGCGGAGCAGCTCGGCGCGGGCCGGATCCCACTCCCAGGGACTCGCGTTGATGAACTGCTGCAGGGACTGGGACGCGGTGGGTGACGCGGTCACGGAAGCCGCGAGCCTGCGGACGGACTTCTTGCCCGGGGTGGTGAGCAGGCCCTGGAGGTAGACCCGGGCCCATCTGCGCTGGTCGGCCCTCGGTAAGTGGCCGAAGAGGCGTTCTGTGAAGTCGTCCAGGGCGGTGCCGCCGGCAGCCGGGGCTCTGGTCCTCATGTGCGCCGTCATCTGTCGTCTCCCTTCCGGTGCGGACATCGGTGTGCGCCATGACAGCCAAGAGAATACAGAACGTTCGTTTTGTTTTCCAGCTAAAGTATGGCGTCCCCGCGGCGACTTGGGCACGTTGGAGGTACGGCGCCGCCCGCCCCCGGCGCGGGCGGCACGGGACGGCGGGGCATGGTCGCTTCTTCGTCAAGTAGCCGTTGTGCGCGGTCGGCACCGGGGTGACGCTGGAGGTCGTCCCCGTGCCGGGCGCGGGGTGAGTGAGGAACGAACCGGATGGCAGTGGTAGTGCAGTGGTGAAGCAAGAGCGCGGCGTGCGCACCCGTAATCATCTGATCTCGGTGGCCGCCGCCGAATTCGATCGCAATGGATACGAGGGGACGTCGCTTTCCCGGCTGAGCAGATCGGCCGGTATTTCGATCGGAGCCGTCACCTTTCACTTCTCGGCGAAGGGTGAACTGGCCTCCGCCGTGGAGGATTCCGGCCGGGCCGCCACCCGGAGGGTGGTCGAGTGCGTGACGGCCCGCGGCGGGCCGGCGCTGGACACCGTCTCCTCGCTCGTCCTGGCCCTCGGCCGGCTCATCGAGACCGACGCGGCCGTGCGCGCCGCGGCCCGGCTCACCCAGGAGCGCGTCGGCGCCGGCCCCGAGTGGTGCGGCTGCTGGCTCCCCGACGTCGAAGAACTGCTGGAACAAGCCGCGGAGGAGGGCCAGCTCCACCCGGAGGTCGACCCCCGCCCGCTCACCCAGCTGACGGGGCACCTGGTCGGCGGCGTGGTCGCGCGGGCCCGCAGGGACCGGGAGGACCGCCCGGGCGCGGTCGTCGGCGAGCTCGGCGAGCTGTGGTGCCTGATCCGGCGGCGCGTCGCGGTCCGCCCGGAAGCGGAAATGCCCAAGTAGGCGAAAAAGCCGAGGAATTCTGGCCTGTGGCGCGAGGCTCCGTCTAGCGTCGGCGGCATGAATTCCACGCCTCCGCAGATAACCAAGGCAGTGATCCCCGCCGCGGGAATGGGAACACGGTTCCTCCCGCTGACGAAGGCCACCCCGAAGGAAATGCTCCCGGTGGTCGACAAGCCCGCCATCCAGTACGTGGTGGAAGAGGCGGTCGCGGCGGGGATGTCCGACATCCTCATGGTCACCGGCCGCAACAAGCGGCCGCTCGAGGACCACTTCGACCGCAACTACGAGCTGGAGGAGGCCCTCCAGCGCCGTGGCGATCAGGACAAACTCAACAGCGTCTGCGCCTCCACCGAACTGGCCGACATCCACTACGTGCGCCAGCGGGACCCCAAGGGCCTCGGGCACGCCGTCCTGTGCGCCGCACCGCACGTCGGCAAGGAGCCCTTCGCCGTCCTCCTCGCCGACGACCTGATCGACCCCAGGGACCCCCTGCTCGCCCGCATGGCCGAGGTGCGCGCCCGGCTCGGCGGCAGCGTCGTGGCCCTCATGGAAGTGGACCCGGACGCCATCCACCTGTACGGATGCGCCGCGGTCGAGCGGTCGTCGGCCGGCGGGGACGGCGTGCGCATCACCGAGCTGGTGGAGAAGCCGGAGCCCGGCACCGCCCCCAGCAACCTCGCGATCATCGGCCGCTACCTCCTCGATCCCGAGATCTTCGAGGTGCTGCACAACACGAGCCCCGGGCGCGGCGGGGAGATCCAGCTCACGGACGCCCTGCGGACCCTGGTGCGGGCCGGACGCCCCGTGCACGGCGTGGTCTTCTCCGGTCGCCGCTACGACACGGGGGACCGCGCCGAGTACCTGCGCGCGACGGTCCGCCTCGCCTGCGAACGCGAGGATCTCGGCCCCGATTTCCTTTCCTGGCTGCGGGAGTTCGTGCGCGCCGAGGAGCTCGCCCCGGTCTGAACCGCCGCCCGGTGGGCGACCGGGGAACTTCCGCGGTCGCCCACCTGACCGGCTCCGACTCCGCCAACTTGCCGAAATCTCACAGGGGTTCGGTCCCCGAGTAGGTTACCGAACGGTAATTACGTAATTTCTTCTCCGGGCCCGGCGAACCGCGCGGTGCCCAGGCAGCGAGTGCACGAAGGGAGGTGAACCATGGACGACTCCAACGCAGGACACTCGGCCGGCCGGACCCCTCACGCCGCCGCCGAGGTGCCGGTCGGTGCACTGCTCGCCGCGGATTCCCCCCGCAGCGTGCCCGTGGACGAGAGCCACGCACAGGCCCTCGCGAGCTCCGGCCGGACACTGCCGCCGCTGCTCGTGCACCGTCCCACGATGCGGATCATCGACGGGACGCACCGTTTGCGGGCGGCCGTGCTGAGGGGTCGCGAGACCGTCGGCGTGACGTACTTCGACGGCAGTGCCGAGGACGCGTTCGTCCTCTCGGTCGAGGCCAACATCAGCCACGGACTCCCGCTGACCCAGGCGGAACGTACCGCCGCGGCGTTGCGCATCCTGCGGTCCCACCCGGACTGGTCCGACCGCGGGATCGCCGGGCGGACCGGGCTCGCGGCCAAGACCGTCGCGGCGCTGCGCCGCCGGGAGGTGCCGGAGCGCGAACCGCCGGGCCGCCTCGGCCGGGACGGGCGCGTCCGGCCGGCCGATCCGGCCCGTGGCCGGGAGGCCGCGGCCCGACTGCTCGCGGGCCGGCCCACCGCCTCCCTGCGGCAGATCGCACGGGAGGCGGGCATCGCGCCCTCGACCGTGCGGGACGTACGCCGCCGGATCGGCGAGGGCGAGGACCCCGTACCGGCGGGACAGCGGCGCTCCGGCGTCCCGCCGTCCCCGCCGGCCCGGTCGGCGGACCGGGGACGGGCCCGCGGGCAGCCGCTGCCCGCGCTGGTCACCGGCCTCTGCAAGGACCCCCTGCTCAGACTCAGCGAGGCGGGCAGGCTGCTGCTGCGCATGCTCGACCTCCAGGTGAGCGCCCTGCGCCAGCGGGAGCGGATCATCGCCGCGGTGCCCCCGTACCGCGCGGAGACCGCTGCCGCCGCTGCCGCGCAGTGCGCCCGCGACTGGCAGGAACTGTCGGAGGAACTGGGCCGCCGCGCCTCGGCGGAGGCCCGCCCCTGAGCGGCCCTCCACCCCCCATCTCGGCCTTCCCCGCTGGAAGGCCCCGTTCATGTGTGTGTCGGAAAGGAAGTCTGGCGATGTCGGTTGTCGAGGGTGCGCGGGTTGATTCGGGTGCGGGGGAGGTGCCGGCCAGTTTGGACGGGCGTTTGAAGCTCGTGCTGGTGGTGCTGCTGGTGGCGCAGTTCATGCTGGCGGTGGATTTCTCGATTCTGAACGTGGCGTTGCCGGTGATCGGTGACGGGCTCGGTTTCTCGTTGTCGAACCTGCAGTGGATCGCGACGTCGTTCGCGTTGTGTGCTGCTGGTTTCACGTTGCTGTTCGGTCGGGTCGCGGACCTGTTCGGCCGGCGGCGGCTGTTCCTGGTGGGCCTGGCCGTACTGGGCCTGTCCTCGCTCGTGGGCGGTCTGGCGACGTCGCCGGAGATGCTGATCGCGGCGCGGGTCTTCCAGGGCCTCGCGACCGCGGCGGTGACGCCGGCCGGTCTGTCCCTGCTCACCACCTCCTTCCCCGAGGGTCCGCTCCGTGAGAAGGCCCTCGGCCTGAACGGTGCGCTGATGTCGGCGGGGTTCACGACGGGCGCGATCCTGGGCGGTGTCCTGACGGATCTGCTGTCGTGGCGGTGGGCGTTCTTCATCAACGTTCCCGTGGCCCTCGCGGTCCTGTTCATCGCTCCGACGGTGATCAAGGAGTCGCGTCCGGATGTGCGTCCGAAGCTGGATGTTCCGGGTGCGACGGCGGTGACGCTGGGTCTGCTGGCGCTGATCTACGGGTTGACGCAGGCGGGTGAGCACGGTTGGGGTGCGCCGTCGGCGCTGGGCTGGCTGGCCGCGGGTGTCGTGCTGCTGATCGCCTTCTATGCCATCGAGTCGAAGTCGACCGCCCCGCTGGTGCCGGTATCGGTGCTGAAGAAGCGGACGGTGGCGTGGGGGAACATCGCGGGTCTGATCGCGTTCCTGACGGAGACCAGTCTGGTGTTCCTGATGACGCTGTACCTCCAGGAGGTGCTGGACTTCTCGCCGCTGACGGCGGGTCTGTCGTTCGGTGTCCTCGGCATCGGCACGGTGATCGGTGGTTCGATCGCCCCGAAGGTGATCGGTGCGGTGGGTACGCGGTCGACGCTGATCATCGGTGGTGTGCTGCAGGCCGTGGCGACGTTGAGCCTGGTGGCGCTGGGTGAGACGTCGGCGTCGATGTGGCTGCTGCTGATCGCGACGTTCGCCGGTGGTGTCGGCAACATGCTCGTGATCGTCGGGTTTATGGTGACTGCGACGACGGGTCTGCCGGACCACGAGCAGGGCATGGCGACGGGTCTGGCGACGATGACGCAGCAGATCGGCATCACGATGGGCACGCCGATCATGTCCGCGGTCGCCGCCGCCCACACCGACATCCACGCCGGCATCACCACCGCGGTCATCGTCAACACCGCCATCGTGGTCCTCGGCATCCTCACCACCGTCCTCTTCCTCAAGAACAAGGCCGGGCAGACCGCCGCCGGCTGACCGACTCCGACCGAGGACCCCCCTGGAAGCGGCCCGGCACGGCCGCCCCCGCCCGTGCCGGGCCGCTTCCCCCCTCTCCCCGCCAGGTCGCCGTCCCCCTCCCTTCCCAAGGTCTCCTCTTTCTCAAGGAACGTGATGGACCTCCACATCGAAGACCGCGTGTACCTCGTCACCGGCGCGTCGTCCGGCATCGGAGCGGCGACCGTCCGCCTGCTCGCCGCCGAAGGCGCCACCGTCGTCGGCGTGGCCCGTAAGCCCTGGAGCCCGGAAGGGCCCGGTGACCGGGTCAGCACCCTGACCGCCGACCTCACCGACCCCGCCGCGGCCCGGCAGGTCGCCGAAGCCGTGGCCGCCCGTCACGGCCGGCTCGACGGACTCGTCAACAACGTCGGCGCACTGGAATCCCGTACCGGCTTCCTCGACGTGACCGACGAGCAGTGGAAGCACACCTTCGACGTCAACTTCCACTCCACCGTCCGCATGACCCGCGCGGCCCTGCCCGCGCTCCTGGAATCGGGAGCCGGATCCGTCGTCCACGTGGCGAGCGAGGCCGCCCGCTTCCCGGAGCCCGGCATCGTCGACTACGCGTCGGCCAAGACGGCGCTGCTGTCCCTCTCCAAGTCCCTCGCCGCGGAGTTCGGCGCGCGGGCCGTGCGCTCGAACGTGGTCTCCCCGGGGCCCACCCGGACCGCGCTCTTCGACGCACCCGGAGGCTTCGCCGAGCAGCTCGGCGAGCGGTTCGGGCTGCCCGCGGACGAGGCCGTCGACCACTTCATCCGCGAGGTCCGCCGACTGCCCAGCGGCCGCATCGGTACTCCCGAGGACGCCGCCGGCGTCATCGCGTACCTGCTGTCGCCCCTGGCGGGCCAGGTCACCGGCGCCGAGTGGAGCGTCGACGGCGGCGCCCTGCGGCAGATCTGACCGGGCCGATGCGTGCTTCCCTGCTCGCCCTCGCGGTCGGCGCCTTCGGGATCGGGACGACCGAGTTCGTCATCGTCGGCCTGCTCCCCGAGGTGGCCGACGACCTGTCCGTGTCCATACCCTCCGCCGGCATGCTGGTCACCGGATACGCCCTGGGCGTGGTCGTCGGCGCACCGCTGATGACCGCGGCCGGTGCCCGGCTTCCCCGCAAGACCATGCTTGTCGTGCTCATGGCGATCTTTATCGCGGGCAACCTGCTCTGCGCCCTCGCCGGGGACTACGCGGCCCTCATGGGCGGGCGGCTGATCGCGGCCCTCACCCACGGCGCGTTCTTCGGGATCGGCTCCGTCGTCGCCGCCGACCTCGTGGCTCCCGACCGGCGGGCCAGCGCCATCGCCCTGATGTTCACGGGTCTCACGCTGGCCAATGTGCTCGGCGTGCCCCTGGGTACCTTCCTGGGCCAGGAGTTCGGCTGGCGCTCGACCTTCTGGGCGGTCACCGGCATCGGGATCGTCGGACTGCTCGCCCTCGTCACGCTGGTCCCGGCGCAGCCCGCGCCGCAGCGCGGCGCCCTGCGCGGAGAGCTCGCCGTCTTCCGCAGGCCGCAGGTGTGGCTGGCCCTGACCACGACGGTCCTCGGCTTCGGCGGCGTCTTCGCCTCCTTCACCTATCTCGCTCCGATGATGACGGAACTGGCCGGCTTCTCCGACGGCGCGGTCGCCTGGCTCCTCGTCCTCTTCGGCGTCGGGCTGTGCGTGGGCAACGTACTCGGCGGCCGGGCCGCCGACCGGTCCCTCATGCCCAGCCTGTACCTGATCCTCGGCGGCCTCAGCCTGGTGCTGGTGGTCTTCACCTTCACCTCGCGGGCCGCGCTGCCCGCCGCGGTCACCCTGGCCGCCTTCGGAGCGATCGGCTTCGCCACGGTGCCGCCCCTCCAGGCCCGCGTGATGCAGCAGGCGGCCGGGGCCCCGGCCCTCGCCTCCGCGGCGAACATCGCGGCCTTCAACCTCGGCAACGCCCTCGGCGCCTGGCTCGGCGGCCTCGCCGTCGCCCACGGCCTGGGTTGGACCTCGCCGACCTGGATCGGCGCCGGGCTCGCCGCCGCCGGCCTCGGCACCGCGGCCCTCTCCGGCCACCTGGACCGCAGGAACGGCCGCAGGCCGCGCCCGCTCCCGGCCGAACCTCTCCCCTCCGAACCGCTCCCCTCCGAACCGTTCGCCTCCGAACCGTTCGCCCCCGCACGCCTTCCCGCGCAGCACCCCTCCGCCGGTGCCGGGCACGGCACCCACCCCATCGTCGAACAGAAGTCGAGGTAGCCCCATGAACGGTGTCGATCGCCGGACCATGCTCACCCGCAGCGCGGCCGTCGTCGGAGGCGCGGCGGTGGCCGGCGCGCTCGCCGGCCCCGCGGCAGCGGCCACGGATCCCGCCGCCTCCGCCGCGCCCGGCGCGGCCGCCGGAACCGGAGCCGTCGTACGCCCGGGCGACCCGCGCTACGAGATGCTCACCACCGGCAACAACCAGCGCTTCGTCGCACGCCCCGACTACGTCAAGATGGTCCGCTCGACCGCGGACGCCGAACGGGCCCTGAGAGACGCCGTCCGGGCCGGAAAGCGGGTCTCCGTGCGCAGCGGCGGCCACTGCTTCGCCGACTTCGCAGCCCACCCCGAGACCGAGGTCATCATCGACTTCTCGGAGATGACGCACGTCGGCTACGACCCCGCGCGCCGCGCCTTCGTCGTCGAGGCGGGCGCCCGCCTGATCAACGTGTACGAGGCCCTCTACAAGGGCTGGGGCGTCACCATACCCGGCGGCATCTGCTACAGCGTCGGAGCCGGCGGGCACATCGTCGGCGGCGGCTACGGGCTCCTCTCCCGCGCCCACGGCCTGGTCGTCGACCACCTCTACGCCGTGGAGGTCGTCGTCACCGACGGCCGGGGCGGCGTCCGCACCGTCGTCGCCACCCGGGAGAAGAACGACCCCCACCGCGACCTGTGGTGGGCGCACACCGGCGGCGGGGGCGGCAACTTCGGCCTGGTGACCCGCTACTGGTTCCGCTCCCCGGGCGCGAAGGGCTCCGTACCCTCCGAGCAGCTGATATCGCCGCCGTCGAAGGTCCTCGTCAGCGCCCTCGACTTCCCCTGGGAACAGCTGACGGAGGCGAAGTTCACCCGCCTCCTGAAGAACTTCGGTGCCTGGCACGCCGCCCACAGCGCACCCGACAGCCCCTACCGCAACCTGTCCAGCCTGTTCAACGTCAGCTCCAAGGCCCACGGCAGCGTCGGCATGTTCACCCAGGTCGACGCGACCGTGCCGAACGCGCGGAGGCTCCTCGACGACTACGTGGCGGCCATCACCGCCGGTACGGGAATCACCCCCAAGGCGCTGACCCGCGCCACCGGCGAGCTGCCCGCCATGCCGCAGTTCGCCGAGCCCAGGACACTGCCCTGGCTCCAGGCGACCCGGCTCGTCGGCACCAACAACCCGACCATCACCAACCCCACCTCACGCGGCGCGCACAAGTCCGCGTACATGCGCAAGAACTTCACCGACCACCAGATCTCGGCGCTCTACCGGTACATGAGCCGGCCCGACTTCAAGAACCCCGACACCATGCTGGTGCTGTTCTCCTTCGGCGGCCAGGTCAACGCCGTCGCGCCCGACGCGACGGCCAACGCTCAGCGGTCGTCCATCTTCAAGATGTGCTTCCAGACCTTCTGGCAGGAGGAGAGCGAGGACGCCTTCTACCTGGGCTGGCTGCGCGACCTCTACGAGGACTTCTTCTCGGCGACCGGCGGCGTGCCCCTGATCGACGACAGCACCGACGGCTGCTACATCAACTACCCCGACCGCGACATCACCGACCCGCGCCGCAACCGCTCCGGCGTGCCGTGGCAGACCCTCTACTACAAGGACAACTACCCGCGCCTGCAGCAGGTCAAGAAGCGCTACGACCCGTCCGACTTCTTCCGCCACTCCATGTCGATCAAGCCTGCCCGAGGCTGATCCCGGACGGATGACGGCCGGCGGGCCACCGCCGGCGGTCCGGCGTCCCCCACGCGACCCTGCCCGCGGTCCCGCGACCGTCATCCCTGCTCAGAGGCCCCGCACTCCCTTCCCCGGAGTGCGGGGCCTCTGGCGTTCCCGGCCAACTGTTCGAGTGGCCGCGGGGGTTCGTTGACTGTCCGGGCGGCTCCGGGAAAGCTGATTCCAGGCCGGAAGAGGGCAGCCGAAAAGGGCCCCTCGCAGAGCGATCCGATCCCCTGGCCGCACCCTCGCACCCCGTCCGCGGGCACACCCCCGGGCACCCCCGCGGCACCGCCGTGCCGCACCCCTTCCCCCGCCATGCCACGGCCCGATTCCCAACGCGCCACGAAGAAAGAGGAAGCCATGCGTTCCGTCGCCGTAGTCCTCGGCACCCGGCCGGAAGCCATCAAGTTCGCGCCGGTCATCCGTGCCCTCCAGGACGACCCGCGCTTCGAGCCCGTCGTGATCTCCACCGGACAGCACCGCCAGATGCTGGACGAGACCCTCGACGACTTCGGCCTCACCGCCGACGTCGACCTGAAGGTGATGGCCCCCAAGCAGACCCTCTCCCAGGTCACCTACCGCTCGCTGCGCGGCCTGGAGGACTACTTCGCGGCCTCGCCCGCCGACGCGGTCCTGGTCCACGGGGACACCGCCACCACCCTCACCGGCGCCCTGGCCGGATTCCACCTGCGGATCCCCGTCGTCCACGTCGAGGCCGGCCTGCGCAGCGGCCGGCTCGGCTCGCCCTTCCCCGAGGAGGGCAACAGACGGCTCGTCGCGCAGGTCGCCGCCCTCCACCTGGCGCCCACCCCCGGCAACCTGGCGAACCTGCTGCGCGAGGGCATCGCCGCCGACACCGTCACCGTCACCGGCAACACCGTCATCGACGCCCTGCGCTGGGCCAGCGGCCGCGCGGAGAGCTACGGCGACCCGGCCCTGGCCGACCTCGACAGCGACCCGCGGCAGGTCGTCCTGGCCTCCGCGCACCGCCGCGAGGCCTGGCCGCACCTGCCGCAGATCGGCCGGGCCCTCGCCCGCATCGCCGACGAGCCCGGTGTCCGCGTCGTCGTACCGCTCCACCGCAACCCCGTCGTCCGGGAGGCGCTCCTGCCGCACATCGGCAGCCACCCGGGGATCACCGTCACCGACCCGCTGCCCTACCTCAGCTTCTGCAAGCTCATGGGCCGCGCCGACATCATCGTCTCGGACAGCAGCGGCAGCCAGGAGGAGGGCCCCGCCCTCGGCAAGCCCACGCTCGTCCTCGGCGACGTCACCGAGCGCTCCGAGGCCATCGTCGCCGGCACCGCCTGCCTCGTCGGCACGGCCACCGAGGGCATCGTCGCCCACACCCTGGAGCTGCTGCGCGACCGGGCCGCCTACGACCGGATGGCCAACGCCGCCAACCCGTACGGCGACGGCCGGGCCACCGAGCGCACCGTCGCCGCCCTCGCCCACTTCTTCGGCCTGGGCCCCGCCCCCGAACCCTTCGTCCCCGACGACGCCGTCGACGAGCTCAGCGTCGAGCTCGCCCGCACGGCCGACTTCGCCCGCACCTGAGCCCGAGCCCGTGCCCGGGCCCGCACCGCGCCCCCGCACCGCGCCCCCGCACCGCGCGCCCGCACCCGACCGAGAGGAGCACGCATGAGCGCCACCCCGTCCGCCGTCGAACGCCCCCTGAACTTCAGCACCCCGTACCTGAGGGCCGACCTCGTGCGCGACGCCGTGGACTACACCGTCGAAGGCCGCACCATCGTCGTCAACCCCGGCGTGACGCCCGTGACCATCGCGGAGGAACCCCGCAAGACCATCCCCCCGCTCTCCTCCACCGTCCTCGCCGACACCCGCATCGAGAAGGCCGACGCGCTCCTCCTGCTGCGCTCCGCCCCCGACGGCACGGACGTCACCGGCATCACCGACGAGCCCGGCTGGTCCCATCTCGCCGACCTCCTCGGCCCGGGCGAGTTCCCCCGCGAGACCGCGCTCCACCGCAGCCCGCAGGACGACATCAACACCGTCCTGTTCGACCCGGCCCACGTCCTCGGCGAGCGCGAGAGCGCCACGGACCTGCGCGAGTTCAACGTCCGCGCCAACCTCTGGTTCTCGCCCGCCGGCACCGACTGCGCCGTCCACAACAGCCACGACTTCATCGAGGTCCACACCCAGGTCCACGGCCTCGGCCGGATGCAGCGCTTCCGGGACCGCGACCACGCCACGCTCTACCAGGACGTCCTGATGAGCCCCGGCTACACCACCCCGGACCCGTTCTGCGCCACCGGTCCCCAGTGCACCTACCACTACCCCTGGCACCAGTACCGGGCCGACACCGACTGCATCTGGCTCGCCATCGAGTACCACCCCGTACCCCGCGCGCTGCGCACCCTCTTCCCCGTGACCACCCCGAACCCCCTGGAGAAGCACTCGTGACCACCACCGGCAGCAGCAGCGAAAAGGCCCTGCGCGTACCGAAGTTCACCGCCGAGGTCGTCGCCGACCAGCTCCGCGACGGCTACTGGCTGGAAGCCCCGGACATCAACGGCGACGGCAAGCCCGACCTCTTCGGCTACGGCCTCCGGCTCGGCGAGATCTACTGGTACGCCAACGACGGGGACTGGACCCGCCGCCTGATAGCCGACCGGATCAAGATGCCCGTCGGTGCCGACTACGCCGACGTCACCGGCAACGGCCACCCCGACGTGATCGTCTGCTACGACCTCTACGGCCCGATCGGCACGATCCACGACGCCAACACCGAGGGCGGCAAGATCGACTGGCTGGAGAACCCGGGCACCCCCGACAAGGACGAGTCCCGCTGGAAGCGCCACTACGTCGGCCGCGCCACCGGCATGCACCGCCTGCGCGCCGGCCACTTCACCCGCACCGACCGGCTCCAGATCATCGGCCTCCCCATCGTCGCCAAGGAGGACGTCCACGCCGTACTGCCCGTCGTGCTGTTCACCCAGCCCGACGACGTGCACACGGCGGAGGAGTGGGAGATGACCGTCGTCGACGACAGCCACTTCCGGATGATCCACGGAGCAGAGAAGAAGAAGGGCCTGATCCCCGGCTCCGACCTGGAGTCCCTGCTGCTGGCCTCCGACGAGGGCGTCACCTGGCTCCACTACGACGAGGCCCGCCAGGAGTGGATCCGGGAGCTGATCGGCACGGGCGAGCTCACCCAGTTCGAGCAGACCGGCTTCCGCGGCAGCGGCGACCTCAACGCCGGCCGTCTCGGCGACGACCCGATGGCCTACGTCGCCGCCATCGAGCCCTTCCACGGCAACACGGTGGCCGTCTACACCAAGTCCGGCGACGGCCCCGGCTGGAACCGCGTCCTGCTCGACGTGTACGGCGACCCCAACGAGAACGGCGAGGGCCCCGGCCACCAGATCGTCTGTGCCGACTTCGACGGCGACGGCGACGACGAGTTCCTCGTGGCGCTGCGCGGCCCGTGGCCCTGGCAGGGAGTCATGTACTACAAGGCCATCGACGCCGCCAACGGCATCTGGGCCAAGTGGCGCGTCTCCGACGAGTCCGTGGCCCGCATCGCCACCGCCGACTTCAACGGCGACGGCCGCCTGGACTTCGCCACCATCGCGTACTCCGTGCAGAACTACTACGTGGCCAAGGACGCCAAGCTCATGCTCCACCGCAACCAGATCGAGCAGTAGGGGCACCCCGCACCCGCACCCCGCGCTCCGAGCCCCCGACGGGCAGTCCCGCCTTCCGCGACGCCCCTGCGCGCGCCGCCCGGGACCGTGCCCCCCGCCACCCGGCGGACCACGGCCCCGGGGGCCGTCCCTCACGAAACCTCTTCCGCACCTCTTCCGAAAGAGCGATTCCCTGTGGCCTCCACGACGTCCTCCGACGCCGCGAAGCGGGCGAAGCTGCCCTCACTGACCGGTCTGCGGTTCTTCGCCGCGCTCTCCGTCTTCTTCTTCCACTCGTCCCTGACCGACTCCCCGATCCCGCCCAACGCCCCCATCAACCCCTTCGCCGACGCCGGGATCGCGGACTGGTACTCCACCGCCTTCGGCAAGGCCGGCTACCTGGGCGTCTCCTTCTTCTTCGTCCTCTCCGGCTTCGTCCTCGCCTGGGCCGCCAAGCCGGGCGAACCCGTCACCGCGTTCCTCCGCCGCCGACTGCTGAAGATCTTCCCCAACCACCTCGTCGTCTTCGCCGCCGCGATGGTCCTCTTCGCCGGATCGGCCGTCACCGGCGTCGCCGACTGGCTGCCGAACCTCCTGCTCATCCACACCTGGTGGCCGCAGCCCACCGTCAACCTCAGCGTCAACCCGCCCAGCTGGTCCCTCGGCAGCGAGCTGCTCTTCTACATGCTCTTCCCCGCGCTCATCGTCCCGATCCGCAAGCTCCGCGGCCGGACCGCGCTGTGGGGCTGGAGCGCCGCGATGGTCGCCGGGATGGTCGCCGTCCAGCTCATCGCCACCTACTTCGTCCCCGACACCCCGAAGTCCACCATCACACCCATCTCCGGAATGCAGTTCTGGTTCGGCTACCTGCTGCCCGCCGGCCGCCTCTTCGAGTTCGTCCTCGGCATCCTGCTCGCCCGCATCGTCCTCGCGGGACTGTGGCCGCGCCGCGTCGGATTCGGCGTCTCACTGGCCCTGACCGTCCTCGGCTACGCCGCCGCGCTCGTCGCCCCGTTCCAGTACGGGTTCGTCGTCGCCACGATCATCCCGGTCGCCGCCCTCATCGGTGCCACCGCCCACGCCGACGTCCAGGGCCGCGAGACCTTCCTGCGCAGCCGCCCCATGGTCTGGCTCGGCGAGGTCTCCTTCGGCTTCTACCTCGTCCAGGGCGTCACGATCTTCTACCTGCGCTCGCTGCTGGGCGAGCACACCTACAGCGTTCCCGTAGCCCTGCTGGTGATCGCCGGCTTCTTCGCCGCCTCGCTGCTCGGCGGCTGGCTCCTCTTCCGCTTCGTCGAGATGCCCGCGATGCGCCGCTTCGGCCGCGCCAGGCCCCGTACGCCGTCGCTCCCGGCCCCGGCCGCGGCCCATGAGCCGTCCGGGGACCGGACCCCGGTCAGCGCGGCCGCCCGCGACTGACCCGTCCGGCCTCCGGCCTGCGCCTCAACCGCCCCGCGCCTCAACCGCCCTGCGCCTCAACCGCCCTACCGCTCACCGCCCGCGTCGGCATCAGCCGGCGCGGGCTCCGGCGTACCCCGGCCCGTACCCGCCGCCGCCCCGGCGGTCAGGCTCGACAGCATGCGCAGCGCCGCGTCGGAAGGGGAGGACTCGGGGGCGCTGTAGAGCAGCATCCGGTGGTTGGTGCCATCGGTGAGGTGCAGGTTCTCGAAGTCCAGGGTCAGCGCGCCCACCACCGGATGGTGCAGGGTCTTCGTGCCGACCGTGCAGTCCCGTACCGGGTGCTTCGACCACAGCGAGGCGAAGTCCGGGCTCTGCAGCATGAGCGAGCCGATCAGCTCGGCCAGCGCGCGGTCCTCGGGGTTGCGTCCCGCGACCAGGCGCAGCGCCGCCAGCGCGACCCGGGCCTCGCTCTTCCAGTCGGTGTACAGCTCACGGGTGTGCGGGTCCAGGAACAGCATCCGCGTGAGGTTCGGGCGTACGGCGGGATCCTCGGGGCTCGCGAAGTCCAGGTGCCCGGCGAGCAGGGCGTGCCCCAGCGGGTTCCAGGCGAGCACGTTGTTGCGGCCGTCCAGCACGACGGCGGGGACCTGCGGCATCGCGCCGATCAGCCGGCGCGTGGTGTCGCGGGCGTACTCGGGGCGGGGCGAGGAGGCCCGCTTGGCGCGCGGCGGCCGGGCCAGGTTGTGCAGGTGCGCGTGCTCGTCCGGGGTCAGGCGCAGGGCGCGGGCCAGGGCGTCGAGGACGCTGTCCGAGGCGTTCGTGCTCTGCCCCTGCTCCAGGTGCGTGTAGTACGTGATGCTCACGCCGGCCAGCAGGGCGAGCTCCTCGCGCCGCAGCCCGGGCACGCGCCGGCGGGTGCCGTGGGACGGGAGCCCGACGTCCTCGGGCTGGAGCTGGGCGCGACGGGTGCGGAGGAACTCTCCGAGAGCGGTCGGTGTGTCCATGCCCTCCAGTGTGCCGGGGGAGGGCGCCGGGCGCCGCCCCGGAAGGTGGCCCTGGGAGTGCTAGCTTGCGCGGCGCCAGCACAACCAGGAGGCTGGGTAAGCCCTTCCGACCGGTCCAGAGTCGATGACGCAACACACCGTTGCGTGATCGAGAGGAAGTCTGGCGATGTCGGTTGTCGAGGGTGCGCGGGTTGATTCGGGTGCGGGGGAGGTGCCGGCCCGTTTGGACGGGCGTTTGAAGCTCGTGCTGGTGGTGCTGCTGGTGGCGCAGTTCATGCTGGCGGTGGATTTCTCGATTCTGAACGTGGCGTTGCCGGTGATCGGTGACGGGCTCGGTTTCTCGTTGTCGAATCTGCAGTGGATCGCGACGTCGTTCGCGTTGTGTGCTGCTGGTTTCACGTTGCTGTTCGGTCGGGTCGCGGACCTGTTCGGCCGGCGGCGGCTGTTCCTGGTGGGCCTCGCCGTACTGGGCCTGTCGTCCCTGGCAGGAGGCCTGGCCAACAGCCCGGAGATGCTGATCGTCGCCCGCGTCTTCCAGGGCCTCGCGACGGCCGCCGTCACCCCGGCGGGCCTGTCCCTGCTCACCACCTCCTTCCCCGAAGGGCCGCTGCGCCAGAAGGCGTTGGGTCTCAACGGCGCGCTGATGTCGGCGGGGTTCACGACGGGCGCGATCCTGGGCGGAGTGCTCACGGATCTGCTGTCCTGGCGGTGGGCGTTCTTCATCAACGTCCCCGTCGCCCTGGCCGTACTGCTGATCGCCCCCACCGTGATCAAGGAGTCCCGTCCCACGACGCGTCCGAAGCTGGATGTTCCGGGTGCGACGGCGGTGACGCTGGGTCTGCTGGCGCTGATCTACGGGTTGACGCAGGCGGGTGAGCACGGTTGGGGTGCGCCGTCGGCGCTGGGCTGGCTGGCCGCGGGCGTGGTGCTGCTGATCGCCTTCTATGCGATCGAGTCGAAGAGCTCGGCCCCGCTGGTGCCGGTCAGCGTGCTCAAGAAGAAGACCGTGGCGTGGGGGAACATCGCGGGTCTGATCGCGTTTCTGACGGAGACCAGTCTGGTGTTCCTGATGACGCTGTATCTGCAGGAGGTGCTGGACTTCTCGCCGCTGACGGCGGGTCTGTCGTTCGGTGTGCTGGGTATCGGCACGGTGATCGGTGGTTCGATCGCTCCGCGGGTGATCGGTGCGGTGGGTACGCGGTCGACGCTGATCATCGGTGGTGTGCTGCAGGCCGTGGCGACGTTGAGCCTGGTGGCGCTGGGTGAGACGTCGGCGTCGATGTGGCTGCTGCTGATCGCGACGTTCGCCGGTGGTGTCGGCAACATGCTCGTGATCGTCGGGTTCATGGTGACCGCGACCACCGGCCTTCCCGACCACGAGCAGGGCATGGCAACGGGTCTGGCGACGATGACGCAGCAGATCGGCATCACGATGGGCACGCCCATCATGTCCGCGGTCGCCGCCGCCCACACCGACATCCACGCCGGCATCACCACCGCCGTCATCGTCAACACCGCCATCGTGGTCCTCGGCATCCTCACCACCGTCCTCTTCCTCCGCACCAAGCAGCCCGGCAACTAAGGCAACTCCGCCTTGTGACAGACCTGCCGAGGCGGCGAACGTTGGCCCCAGGCACGGAGGGAAGGAACCCCGATGGCAACACCCACCCACTCGGCCGCCGGACAGAGCCGTGCCCAGGTCCGCTGGGAGCACGCGAGCATCCCCTCCCCGTCCGGCCCCGTCCCCGCCCGGGTCTACCGGCCGGCCGCATCCGCACCGCAGGGCTGGCTGGTCTGGGCCCACGGCGGCAGCTGGCGCGCCGGATCGGCCCAGGACTGGCACGGCCCCACCGCCGAACTGGCCCGGACCTCCGGCTTCGCCGTCGCCAGCGTCGACTACCGGCTGGTCCCCGAGGTACGCCACCCGGCCATGGTCGAGGACGTACTGGCGGCGCTCGCCTGGGCCCGGGAGCAGGCCGGGGGACGGGCCGGGGAACCCCTGCCCGTCGCGGTCGGCGGAGACAGCGCCGGAGGCACCCTCGCCGCCTGCGCCGCCCTCGCCTGCCGCGACCGCGGCCTCCCGCTGGCCGCCCAGCTGCTCGCCTACCCGCCGCTGGACCCCGGCTGCACGGCGGCCTCGTACCACCGCTTCCCGGACATGTTCCCCACCGCCGCCTACCTGACGGCGGCCTGGCAGGACTACCGGGAATCGGGTCGGCCCGCCGCCGCCGACGGCACCCGGCTCCACAGCACCCCCTTCGAGGCGGCCGACCTGCGCGGCGTGGCACGGGCCGTCCTGGCCACCGGCGACCTCGACCCCGTCAGCGACGACGTACACCGATACGCCCGCCTGCTGCACACGGCCGGAGTGGAGGTCACCCTGCGCGAGTTCGGGCAGACCGGCCACGGGGCGTTCCTCCAGCCCGGCCGCCCCACGGGCGCCGCGTCCGAGACGGCCTCGCTGCGCGGCTGGCTGGGCGTGGCCCTGCGCCTGCTCACCTCACCGGCCCGCCCCGGCGCCTGAGGCGCCCTCACCTCCCCGTCCTTCACCTCACCTCCCCCATGGAGCCGACATGAGCCCCGACACCCCCAACCTCGACGCCCTGCTCCGGCACTTCGCCGACCTCCGCGACGGCCACCACGGCGGCGCCGTCACCCGTCCCGACAAGGAGGAGCACTTCCGCACCGCCGCCCGCCTCCTCGACCCGTACGCCCGCCAGGCCCTCACGGAGCTCAACGACGAACTCCTCCTCGGGCAGGGCGTGGTCGACGGCAGCGGGGTGCAACGCGGCGACGACGGAAGCCTCTTCCACGCCTGGACCCTCTGGTGGGACGAGCAGTCGACCGCCGACATCCCCCCGGTGACCCTCTACGCCCACTACGGCGCGGGCTTCCACCACCCCCACCTGCGCGGCGCCACGGTCTCCGAATGGCCGCTCAACGTCTTCGACGACGAGCAGGCCGCCCGCGAACTCCCCACGATGCGCGCCATCGCCGCCGCCGACCTGCACAACCTCGTCTTCGAACGGGACTTCAGGATCGTCCCGGCGACCGTGGCGGGCGCCACCGGCCTCCCCGCCCACCAGCACTGAAAGGCCGTCCCTGATGACGAACCCGCGACTGTCCGTACTGGACCAGACCCCCGTCGGCGAGGACCACACCGCGGACCAGGCACTGCGCGCCTCCGTGGACCTGGCCCGGGCCGCCGAGGACCTCGGGTACACCCGCTACTGGGTCGCCGAGCACCACGGCTCCCCGGGCTTCGCGAGCAGCGCCCCGGAGATCCTCGCGGGAGCCCTGCTCGCCCGCACCTCGCGCATGCGGATCGGCACCGGCGGGGTGCTGCTGCCCCGCTACGACCCGGCGAAGGTCGCCGAGGTCTTCGGGGTCCTCGCCTCCCTCCACCCGGGCCGCGTCGACCTCGGCATCGGCCGGGCCGGCGGCCCCGCACGGGACTTCCCGCAGCGGCTCGCGGACCTGCGGACGCTGCTCGGCGCGGGCGGCGTCGTACCGCACCCGCCCGTCCCGCCGCAGATGTGGCTGCTGGGCGCGGGGCGCGAGTCGGCGCGCCTGGCCGGCCTGCTGGGCACCGACTTCGCGTTCGGTCACTTCTTCTCCCCGGCCGGCGGACCGGAGGCGTTCGACGACTACCGCTCCCAGTTCCGCAGGACCACCGGCCGGCCCGCGGGCGGTGCCCTCGCGGTACGCGTGGTCACGGCCGACAGCGCCGGCCGCGCCGAGGAGCTGGCCCAGAGCCTGCTGCTGTGGCGTGCCCGCAAGGACCTCGGCCAGGACGCGCCGCTCCCGTCGTACGAGACGACGCGCCGCCACCGCTGGACGGGCGCGGAGCTGGAGCGGGCCAAGGTACACCGCGCGGCCCTCGTCTCCGGGGCACCCGAGCAGGTGCACGCCGTACTGACGGGGCTCGTCGCCACCCACGGGGTGGACGAGCTGATCGTCAACACCCTCACGGCCGACCCGTCCGACCGGCGGCGCTCCTACGAACTGCTGGCCGAGGCCTTCGACCTCCCGGCGCACCGCACGGAAGTGCCGGTGCCGGCCGCCCGTTAGGCCGTGCCCCGCGGATCCCGCCGTGCCCGCGACGCCCCTCAACGGGCGCCGCGGGCCGGGCCGGATGATCTACGGTGGGGCCCGGGCGGCGTCAGGGAGCGGCGCCGCGGACGAGGGGGAGAGATCCGATGGACCGGCACGTTCCGTTCGAAAAACTGCACAACTTCCGTGACCTGGGAGGCTATCGGGGCGCCGACGGAGCAGCCGTCCGGTGGCGGACCCTGTACCGCGCCGACTCGCTGGGCAAGCTGCGCGGCGCCGACTGGGACAGGTTCGTGGAGCTGGGCATCGGCACCGTGATCGACCTGCGCTACCCGTGGGAGATGGCTGCCAAGGGCCGGGTGCCCGAGGCCGAGCGGTTCCACTACGTCAACCTGAGCATCGAGCACCGGCCCTACGACCAGGCCGAGATCGACCCCGCCATCGACCCCTGGCGCTACCTCGCCGACCGGTTCGCGGAGGTCACCGAGGACGGCGCCGAGGAGATCCGGCAGGTCCTGGAGACGATCGCCGAAGCACCCGGGCCCGCGGTCTTCCACTGCACCTCGGGCAAGGACCGGACCGGGCTGATCGCCGCGTTCGTCCTCACCCTGCTCGGTGTCCCCGAGGAGGAGGTCCTCGCCGACTTCGCGCTCACCGAGCTGGCCACCGAGCGCCTCGCCGCGGACTGGCGGGCCGCCAACCCGGACCGGGTCATGAAGTGGCCGAGCTACGGCCGCGCCCCCGCGGTGGTCATGGAGCTGGTGCTGGCGGACCTCCGGGCCCGTCACGGCTCGGTGCACGGCTACCTCACGGACCGGGTGGGCCTCTCGGACCGGACCGCGGAGCAGCTGCGCGCACGGCTGCTGGTACCCGCCGACGCCTGACGCCCTCGGGGCCGCACGGTGTGAACCGGCGTGCGCGCGTGCGCTGTTGCGCGACGCGAAGTCCCTCTGGTGGCGCCGCCGCAGGATCCCTACCATCGACAGCAGGGGCGGGGGAGGGGGTGCGTTCATGGCGGCGCAGGTCGGGCGGCTGGAGCGCTTCGTGGCCTGGGTGCTGCGCAACGCCGACGTGGTGGTCGCGCTCTGCGTCGCGATGGCGGTCGGCTTCCTCGACATCTTCGGAGACGTCGTCAGCGACGACGTCTCCTCCGGCGCCACCCTCGTCGTCCTCGGCCTCCTCGCGACCGGCTCGATCGTGGAGCGGGTGCGCCGGCCGGCCAGCATCCACGAGGCGCTGAGCGGGACCCGCCAGGCCCTGGAGGACCTCGCCATGGTCCGCTCCCTCTCCGGCAACGAGGTCGGCGAGGCCCTGCGCAAGGCCAGACAGCACACCAACCTCTGGTATTTCAAAGGCGGTACGGGTACCTACCTCAGGGCGGTCACCCTGCCGCTGTGCGTGGCCGCGGCCAAGGAGCAGCGCTCCCAGCTCAACGTGAAGATCGACATCGTCAACCCGGCCGACGAGCGCGCCTGCGCCGCCTACGCCCGGTTCCGGCAGATGTTCGGCGGGCAGCGCCGGGGCGACGACGTGTGGACCACCGACCGGGTCCGCCAGGAGTCGTACGCGACCGTCCTCGCCGCCTGCTGGTACCAGCGCCAGCTGACCACCCTCGAAATCAGCGTGCACCTCTCGTCCGCCGTGCCCACCCTGCGCTTCGACCTCTCCGAGACCTGCCTCGTCATCACCCAGGACGACCGGTCCCGGGTGAACCTGCTGGTGGAGCGCGGGCAACCGCTCTACGACTACTACGTCACCGAGCTGCACCAGAGCCGCGAGCAGGCCACCGTCCTCGATCTGCGGGTCGCGTCGCCCCTCGGCCAGGAACCCACCGTCGACGAAGTGCGCACGCTCTTCGACGACCTGGGGCTCTCGCTGCCGCGCGTCTTCACCGACAGCGACATCGGCACGGTCATCGAGAAGGCCCTGCACGCGGAGGACCCCTACAGGAGGTGAGGCGCTCCGGCGCGTGCCATGGACCATGAGCTCGAAAGGACCCTCGTCCACCTGGAGGAGATCGCTTCCGGGGACCGTGAGTTGCGTGCGGTGCGCCATCCGCTCGGGTTCCTGTGCCTGCCGCTGCTGAGAGAAGGCCCGCGCGGAATCTGCGTACACCTCTTCGAGGCCGACAACCGCGCCGAACCGGACGCCTCGCCCCTGCACGCCCACAGCTGGGAACTGCGCAGCCGGGTGCTCTACGGGCGGGTCGCCAACCTCCCCGTACGCACCCGGGTGGTGCGGGACGGCGAGGAGGGGGCGACCCACCGGGTGTTCGAGGTGCACAGCCGCAGCGACGGCGTCGACGAGATCCGCCCCACGCCCGTGCTGGTGCGCAGCGAGCCGGGTCCCGCCCACATCAGCTCCGGTGGCGAGACGTACACGCTGCCCGCGGGGGAGTTCCACGCGACCGCCCTGGAAGGCCCGGAACCGGCGGCCACCCTGGTCCACGGGCTGTCGGTCCCCGGCCGGCGCGACCTCTCGCTCGGACCGCTCGACGGCCGGCCGCGCCGCACGACCCGCCGGCTGTGCGACAAGGCCCAGACCGTGCGCAGCGTCCACACCGTCCTCAGGAGGCTCGATGCCCAGCAACGGGCCTGATTTCGACCGCGAGCGGCGGATCGCCGTCGCCGCGGCGGAGGAGGCGGGCGGTCTGCTGCGCCGGCGCTTCGGGGCCGCGCACTGCCTGCGGACGAAGGACGAGTACGGGGACGTCCAGGTCGACCTCGACCTCGCCGCCGAAAAGCTCGTACTGGGACGGATCCGGCGGCACTTCCCGGACGACCGGATCCTGTCCGAGGAGGCCGGACTGCTGGACGCGGCGGGCGAGCGCACCTGGCTGGTCGACCCGCTGGACGGCAGCAACAACGTCGCGATCGGCCTGCCCGCCTACGCGGTCGGCATCGGGCTGTGCCTGGCCGGCGTCCCGGTCATGGGCGTGGTGCACGAGCCCGTCACCGGACAGACCTGGCACGCCGTCAGGGGCCACGGAGCACACGGCAGCGCCGGCGCGCTGACGGGGCCCGCGCCCGGGCTGCCGCGCCCCGGACCCGTCGTCGCCTGGACCCAGGGGTACGCCGTGCGGCGCGGGGACGCGACGGCGGTGGCCCTGCGCGGCGCGCTGGAACTCCACTGCCGGCGGGTCCTCCAGCTGTGGGCCCCGCTGCTCGGCTGGAGCCTGCTGGCGCGCGGCACCATCGACGCCTTCGTCGGCTACCGCGCCGAGGGCGTGGACCTGCCGACGGGGGCGCTCCTCGCGGCCGAGGCGGGGGTGGAGCTGCGCACGCTGTCCGGGGCGCCCTTCACCCCCGGCTTCGCCGGGGACGACTCCGGACGCAGCTTCGTCGCCGCGCGCGGCGAGACCCTGGCCCACCTGCTGCGGGAGGTGGGCGCCGTCGCCTGAAGGGGGTGCTCGGCCCCGCGGACCGACGGGACCTGCCGTGAAAGCCGAGCGGATGCGGGGCCGCGGCCGCGCAGCCCCCGCCGGTGCTGGTCACCGATGACGCAGCCGGGCGGCGGCGGCCAGGACCGGGGCGGTCACGGTGGTCGCGGCGGCGCCGAGCGCGGTGTCGGTGGCCAGGATCATCCTGACCGTTCTCATGGCCAGAGAGAGGACCTCGCTGCCGCGCCGGCGCATGCCCGCCTCGAACCGGTACACGGCCTCGGCCGTCGTCATGGCGCCGTCCGTCACACGGCCCAGGTGCCGTAGCAGGGCGGCAGCATCGCGGACGGCCGCGCCGGCGCCCATTCCGGCGGTGGGCGGTGTCGCGTGGACGGCGTCGCCGAGCGCGGTGATACGGCCCGCGGGCCACGGCGCGAGCTCGCAGGCACGGGTCGAGGCGGCATGGAAGCGATACGCGGCCACGCTGCGCGGGTCGGCGCGAGCGATGACTTCGAGCGCGTGCTCGGCCCAACCCCGTTGCCGGAACCGTCCCAGCAGCGCGGCCTGCAACGCGCTGCCACGCAAGGCCCGCAGGGCGTCCGTCATGGGGGATTCGGGGAACATGGCGCCCCAGATGTAGGTGGGACCGGTGGTGACGGACATCCGCAGTTCGGGGGCGTCGAGCACCGCGTTGCCGACCGGGTCGAGGAAGCCGACGTACAGCGCCGCCCCCCGCGGGCCGACCGCCAGCCCCGAACGCGGCCCGAGGCGTCGCCGTTCGGCGGGACTCAGGTCGCTGCGCAGCGTACGGCCGGAGAACCCCATGATCCCCGCCGGGCTGTTCGTGCGGGCTCCCGCCAGGTGCCGGGCGACCAGGGAGTGGGCGCCGTCCGCGCCCACCACCAGGTCCGCCGGGACGGGCGCGCCGTCGGTGAACAGTACGCGGGGCGCTCCGTCGTCGTCGCCCCGGCCCACACCGGACACCGGCCGCCCCAGACGCAGGTCGTCGCCCACCTCCTCGGCCAGCAGCGTGCGCAGAGTGATGCGATCGACGTCGATGCCGCAGTCGTCGCCGAGATCCGGCCCGTGGCCGAGGAGCCGGCCGCGACGGTCCCAGAACGCGTCGCGGTCGCGCAGCCGCAGCGCCGAGGCCGACGCCAGCAGCCGCTGCACGGTTTCCGGAGCCACCAGCTCCCGCAGTGCGGACTGCGCCCGCTCGTCCAGGGTGATGTGGTAACCGCCCGTCGCCGTCACATCGGTGTCCCGGTCGAACACCGTCACCTCGAACCCCCTGCGGCGCAACCCCGCCCCCAGCGCGAGCCCACCGATCCCGCCACCGACCACGACAACACGCATACCCGACCGTCCCCTTCCACTTGCCGTGCACCTCCGAGGAGACCCAACGGTGACACCAGTGGTGGACACCGAATGGCCAGTACCGGGCATGATGGGGCGATGGCGAGCACCTCACGACGGGCACTGCGCCTGCTGTCCCTGCTCGGATCACGCCGCCTGTGGCCACTGCGCGAGCTCGCCACCGCGCTGGAAGTCGGTGAGCGCACCGTCCGCCGTGACATCGAGACGCTGCGCCAACTGGGATACCCGATCACCACCGTCCACGGACCCGATGGCGGTTACCGGCTCGGCGCGGGGCACACCCTCCCCCCGCTGGTGTTCGACCACGATCAGGCCCTTGCGGTCGCGGTGGCCCTGCAGACGGCGCCGGGAACGGTGTTCGGCCTGGAGGACGACGCGGCGCGGGCGTTGATCACCCTCGAACAGGCCATGCCCGCAGCCCTGCGGGAATCGATGAAGTCCCTGCGCCTGACCGCGTTGCGCGACTACTGGCAGTTCCCGGCGCCCCCCGTCGACCCGAGCGTGCTCACCGCCGTGGGGGCAGCCGTGCGCGACCGCCGCGTCATCGTGACCGAGACGCTGCGCGCCGACGGCACACGCCCCGGAATCGGCGACGCCGACTTCCTGCCCGCCCGCCGCATCGAGCCCCACCATCTGGTCGTCTGGGCCGGCCGGTGGTACCTGGTCGCACACGACCCGGGAAACCACCGGTGGGGAGTGCACCGCGTCGACCGGCTCCGCACCCGCCCCACGACCCACCGCTTCGGCCCGCGCCGGCTCCCCCACGACGACCTCGCCCACTTCGTCATGAGCAGTCACGATCGCGGAGATGCCCTCGCCACCTGGGAGTGCGCCGGCAGCGCCCGGCTCGGCCTGCCGGCCGGCGTCGTCGCCCGCTGGGCACCCGGCGGCTCGGTCGTCGAACACCTCGACGCCGAGCACTGCAGACTCACCCTCGGCGCATGGTCCTGGGCCGGCATCGCAGGGATCCTCGCCACCTTCGACACCGAACTCACCGACCTGCAACCGCCCGAACTCGCACGGGCGTGCGCCCGGCTCGCCCACCGGTTGACCGTCGCCGCGGACACCGCGGGAAGGCCGTAGTCGTCTCGCGTGGAACGGTGCCCGGCCCCGGAGGGCGGGGCGGCCCCCTTTTCAGGTGGTGGCGGCCAGGGCCAGGGTCGCCGCCAGGGTGCCGGCCACCGAGAGGACCAGCCCGGTACCGACGAAACGGCGCATCTCGATGCGGGTGCCGTGCCAGCGGCACCGCTCGAACCACAGCAGGGTGGCCAGCGAAGCCCACGGCGTGATGACCGGTCCGACGTTGACGCCGATGAGCTGCGCCAGCAGCTGGTGGTGGTTGGCCTCGGGGATGGCCGCCTCGCCCGCCAGGTAGGCCGGCAGGTTGTTGAGCACGTTGGAGAAGCCCGCACCGACCGCGGCCGACCTCAGCATCCCGAGAAGGCCGTTGTCCGAACCCATCGCCGCCGCCAGGACGTCGTGCAGCCCGTGCGCGTTGACGGTCTCCACCACCAGGAACATGCCCGGCACCAGGACGAGCAGCCGCCACGGGATCAGGGACAGGCGCAGCGCCCCCCGGTCGCGGACCGCGAACGCCGCCACCACGACCAGCGCGGCCGCCATCGACGCCGACCACAGCGGCACCTCCGCCAGGAGCAGTGCCACCAGGAACCCGCCGCACGCCACCGCGCACACCCGGAACAGGACCCGGTCCTTGGGGTGCGGCGGGGCCGGCGGCGCGTAGCTGACCGCACCGCGCCGTCCCGGGCGCCAGTAGAAGCCCCACAGACACGCCATCGTCACGGCGATGGCCGCCAGCTGCGGCGCCCACATGGTGGCGGCCATCTCCGACGGGGTCAGCGCCACCCGGTCCGCGGCGAGCAGGTTCGTCAGGTTCGACACCGGCAGCAGCAGGCTCGCCGTGTTGGCCAGCCACACCGTGGTCATCGCCAGCGGTACGGCCGCGATGCCCACCCGCGTCGCCAGCGCCAGCATCACCGGGGTCAGCAGGACCGCCGTCGTGTCCAGGTTCAGGGTGATCGTGGTGACGGACGCGAACGCGACGCAGAGGAGGAAGAGCAGGGCGTAGCTGCCGCGGCCCACCCGCGCCACCCAGGTGGCGACCACGTCGAAGACCTCCGCCTTGCCGGTCAGCTCGGCGAGGACGATGACCGTCGCCAGGAAGACCACCAGCGGCCCGATGCGTCCCAGGACGTCCCCGGCCGGCTCGTGCGGCAGCAGACCGGTGGCGACGCAGAGCACACCGAGTGCGAGCAGCCCGCCGGCCAGCCAGTCCAGTGGATGCAGACGCCTGAGGAGAGACACGGCGAACAGAGTCGCACACACCCGCGCCCGGACGGCAGACGGGCCCGGCCGGAACCGGACACCCCCGGCCCGGCGCGGGTGAGCGGACCCTCACGCTCCGCGACCCGTCCTCGGCGGGAGGGGGCCACGGCCGCAGCCCCCGCCCTACCATGGGGTCCATGATGACGGACGGGCAATTCGGGGCGCCGGCACGGGAGTTCGACTTCTTCATCAGCTACTCACCGGCGGACGAGCGGTGGGCCGCGTGGATCGCCTGGACCCTGGAGGAAGCCGGCTACCGCACGGTGGTGCAGGCCTGGGACTTCGTCCCCGGCACCAACTTCATCGACTTCATGGACCGCGGAGTCAGCGAGTCCGTCGCCGTGATCGCCGTCCTGTCGCGGCACTACGAACGCTCCACCTACGGGCGCATGGAGTGGCAGGCCGCGCTCCGGGCCTCCCCCGAGTCGCCCGAGCGACGCCTCCTGACCGTCCGGGTGGACGAGATGCCGATCGAGGGACTCCTCGCCACGATCACCTACGTCGACCTGGTGGGCGTCGCCGACACCGACACCGCCCGCTCCCTGCTGCTCACCCGGGTCGAGCAGGCCGTCGACGGGCACGCCCGCCCCGGCCGGCGGCCCGGCTACCCCGGCAGCGGACCGGGCACCGCGCCGGGCACGGCCCCGGCGGGCGGCCCGGGAGGTGCCCGCCTCCCCGAGCAGGCCCACGCCGGCCGGCTCCGGCCGAGCGCGCTCGCCGGACCCGGCTGGGCGGGCCGCCGCCGCCCGGCCCGGGCGCCCCTCTACCCGCAGACCTCCCCGGCCGGCGCCGCCGGCAGCGGCCAGGACGCCGTGACCGTCCTGCACCTGGCCGGACCCGACTTCGGGCGGGGCCGCGAACCCGACTCGCTCAGCCGCCAGATCCGCGGCGACCTGATCATGCTCAGGGACGCCGGAGCCCCGTCCCCCGACCTGATGGTGGTCACCGGCGACCTCACCGCTTCCGGCAGCCCCCGCGAGTGCGACCAGGCCCTCAGCTTCCTCACCACCCTGCGCGCCCAGCTCGACCTGTCGCCCCAGCGCGTGATGGTCGTCCCCGGCGCCCAGGACGTCAACCAGGCCGCATCCCAGGCCTACTTCCACACCTGCGAGGCCGACGAGGTCGCACCGCAGCCCCCGTACTGGCCCAAGTGGCGCCACTACACCCGCCTGTTCCGCGGCCTCTACCAGGGACTGGACACCGTCTTCGACAGCGACCAGCCCTGGACCCTCTTCCCGGTCCCCGAACTGAGCACCGTCGTCGCCGGATTCAACTCCTCCATCGCCTACAGCCACCGCCAGGAGGAGCAGTACGGCTTCATCGGCCGCGACCAGGCCGCATGGTTCGCCGAAGCCATGCGGCGCTACGAGGACGAGGGCTGGCTGCGCATCGGCGCCCTGCGCCACCCGCTCACCGACGGCCGCCGCCCCGGCGACGCGGTCGGC
This sequence comes from Streptomyces erythrochromogenes, assembly GCF_040684695.1. Classification (GTDB taxonomy): domain Bacteria; phylum Actinomycetota; class Actinomycetes; order Streptomycetales; family Streptomycetaceae; genus Streptomyces; species Streptomyces erythrochromogenes_C. The sequence continues at coordinate 350,236 of NZ_JBFBGM010000003.1, read as the reverse complement.
GGCCCCGGCGGACTGCGCGACACCGACACCCTCGCCCGGCTCGCTGCCCCGCGCCTGCACCTGCTGCTCCACGGCCCGACCGGCGGCCCGCGCACCGTGTCCGCCACCCCAGGACACAGCCGGCTCACCGGACCCGCCGGCGGGCTGCCGCTCTTCGGCTCCGCGGCCCCCGCCCGGTTCCAGCTGCTCCAGGTCACCGCGGACGCCGTCACCCGGTGGGACGACCGGATCACCTCCGAGGCCGAACGGTTCCCCGGCGAATGGCGGCACACCCGCCGCGTCTTCCCCGTCCCCGAACTGCCCCCCGTGATCAACGTCGAGCACGCCCAGGGCCGAGCCCCCCTCGACGACCCCGCCGCCGCGCTCGCCGAACGGGTCAAGGAGATCTGCCGGGTGCGCAGGGCCGGCGTACGCCTGCGCGACGTCCCCCGCCGCGAACCGGGCGACATGCTCCAGATCATGGCCACCTGGCAGGAGCAGGGGGACGACGTCGTCCAGCAGCAGCGCATCGCCGTCCACCCCGGCACGCCCACCGAGGAGGAGCTCGACCGGTTCGTCGGCCAGGTGCACGCGACCGACTCCGGCTCCGAGGCCGTCCTCGTCCACGGCGGCGACGCCCCGTCCGGCGGGCTGCGGAACCGGGCGGCCGCCCGCGGCGTACGGGTCCGGGTCCGCAGCTTCATCGAGTTCCAGGGCCTGCTCGACCTGCGCGGCTACGTCGCCGCGCAGACGGCCCGGCTCGGCAGCAGCGAACAGTACGCCCCAGGCCTGTACCTGCCCCAGCGCTACCGCGACGCCGACCGCCCCGACGGACAGGAGCACGACGGCCTCGTCGAGGAGCTCATGGAGCTCCTGGAATCCGACCACGGCCGCTTCGTCCTGCTCCTCGGCGACTTCGGGCACGGCAAGACCTTCGCCCTGCGCGAGCTGGCCCGCCGCATCCCCGAACAGCTCCCGCACCTGACGCCGCTGCTGATCCCGCTCAACACCCTCGACCGGGCGCACAGCCTCGAAGGGCTCGTCGCCGCCCACCTCGCGAGCCACGGCGTCGACACCATCGACCTGCGGGCCCTGCGCTACATGCTCGCCCAGGGCCGTGTCGTCCTGCTCTTCGACGGCTTCGACGAACTGGTCCACCGGGTCAGCTACGACCGGGCCGCCGACCACCTCCAGGTCCTCCTCGACGCCGCCGTCGACAACGCCAAGATCGTCGTCAGCAGCCGCACCCAGCACTTCAAGTCGCACGCCCAGGTCCTCACCGCGCTCGGCGAGCGCGTCGGACTGCTCCCGCAGCGCCGCGTCCTGTCCGTCGAGGGCTTCACCCCGGCGCAGATCCGCTCCTACCTGGTACGCAGCTACGGTGACGAACGCTCCGCCGACCAGCGCTACCAACTCCTGCGCAACATCCCCGACCTGCTGATGCTGTGCCGCAACCCGCGGCTGCTCTCCTTCGTCGCGGACCTCAGCCAGGACCAGCTGCGCGCGGTCGCCGGCGCCGGCCGCGCGCTCAGCCCGGCCCGGCTCTACGAGGACGTGTTCACCTCCTGGCTCGCCCACGAGGAGGCGCGCGGCCAGGGCGGGCCCGGCGCACCGCCCGGACTCACCGCCGACGAGCTGTGGGCGGCCGTGACCGCGCTGGCCTGGCGGCTGTGGGAGAGCGGCCGCAGCGCCCTGCGCCTGGACGAGCTCACCGAGACCGTCGCCGCCACCCTCAGCGAACTCACCGAGTCCCCGCTCACCCCGTCCGAACGGGCCCAGGCGGTCGGTGCGGGCAGCCTGCTGGTCCGCAGCTCCGACGGCGTCTTCCAGTTCATCCACGGCTCCGTCGTCGAATGGCTCGTGGCGCGCGAGGCGGCCCACCAGCTGGACCGGGGCCGCCACGCCCTGCTCGTCGCCCGCCCGCTCAGCCAGCTCGCCGTCGAGTTCTTCTGCGACCTCGCCGACCACGAGCGGTGCGCCCGGTGGGTGCGCGACGTCCTCGACGCGCCCGGCCGCGGCATCAGCGACGCCGCCCGCGCCAACGCCGTCCGCATCAGCGACCGGTTGCGGGTGCCGGCCAACGCGGACCTGCGGGGCGCAAGGCTGGCCGGCGAGGACCTCTCGCACCGCGACTTCTGCGGCGTCGACCTCTCCGACGCCGACCTCACCGACACCCGGCTGATCGGCGCCAACCTCTCCGGAGCCCTGCTGCGCGGCACCCGGCTGACCGGCGCCCGCCTCGACCGGGCCGACCTGAGCGGGGCCGACCTGACCGGCGCGAACCTCAGCCGGGCCCGCCTGACCCGGGCCGATCTGCGGGGCGCCGTGCTGACCGGCAGCCGCTGGCACCGGGCCGCGCTCATCGACGTCACCATGGACGACGCCGTGCGGGCCGCCCCCGAACTGGGGACCGCCGCGGTCGCCCCCGGGATGCCGGTGGACGCGGGCCTGCGGCCCTCGGCGGTCGGGGTCCCGTACGGCTTCGGCATGCGCACCAGCCGCCTGCCCGAACCCATCGCCTACAGCAGCGACGGCGAGCTCCTCGCGGTCGGCAGCGAGGACGGCTCCATCCTCGTCTGCGGCGCCGACGACGGCCTGGCGGTGCGCACCCTCCAGGGACACGAAGGACGCGTCTACGCCGTGAAGTTCCGGCCCGACGTGATCGCCACCGGCGGATCCGACGGCACCGTACGCCTCTGGGACCCGGTGACCGGCGCCTGCCGCCACACCCTGGAGATCCACCCCGACGGCGTGTGGCCGGTCTCCTTCGACGAGGCCGGCACGGTGCTCGCCACCGGCGACAGCGAAGGCCTGGTCACGGTCTGGGACGTGGCCACCGGCCGGCCCCTGCACCGGCTCCCCGGCCACACCGCGCCCGTCTACACCGCCGTCCACAGCCGCGACGGCCGGCTGCTCACCGGCGACGCGGCCGCGAGGGTACGGCTGTGGGACCTGGCCACCGGAACGTGCGTCCGGGAGGTCGACGGGCACCAGGGGGCCGTCTACCGCGCCCGGTTCAGCCCCGACGGCACGCTCTTCGCCACCGCGGACCGGGGCGCGCCCGGACAGGGGGGCACCGTGCGGATCTGGCGGACGTCCGACGCGCGGCTGCTGCACGAGTTCACCGGGCACACCGGCCGCGTGTACGTCCTCGACTTCCACCCCGAGGGCAACCTCCTCGCCAGCGGCTGCACCGACGGCCAGGTACGGCTCTGGGACCCGGTCGTCGGCACCCCCGCCGGCGTCCTCGAACGGGGCACGGGCGCCGTCTACCAGGTGCTGTTCGGCGACGACGGCAACCTCCTCGCCGCCTGCGACAGCAACGGCGCCGTACGGCTCTGGACGGTCGCGGGCCGCCCCCACGGCTACACGATCGCCCTCCACGCCCAGCAGCCCGCCGACCACCGCGGCACCGCCTGGGCCTGCGCCTTCCGCCCCGGCGACAGCCAGCTGCTGACCGTCGGCAACGACGGCGGCGCGCAGATCTGGGACTCCGCCACCGGCCAGGGCAAGCGCATCCTGCGCGGGCACGGCCGCAGGATCAGCGGCGTCGCCTTCAGCGCGGACGGCTCCCGGCTCGCCACCGCCGGCAACGACGGCGTCGTACGGCTCTGGGACACGCGCACCGGGCGGCGTACGGAGGAACTCCTCGGCCGCGGCGACCGGTTGGTCTCCGCCGCGTTCAGCCCCGTCGGCCCCGTCCTGGCCACGGCCAGCAACGACGGCGACATCTACCTGTGGGACCCGGTCGGCGGCCACTACCTGCGCGAACTCGACGCCGAGACCGAGCACGTGTGGGCGGAGGCCTTCAACGCCGACGGCACGCTGCTGGCGACCGCCAACGACGACGACTCGGTCCGCGTCTGGTTCCGCCCGACCGGTTCACCCGTGTCGAACCTGGCCGGGCACCGCGGCCGGGTCCGCTCCATCGCCTTCCGCTCCGACGGCGACGTCCTGGCCACCGGCTGCGACGACAGCGTCGTACGGGTCTGGGAGGCGCGCAGCGGCCGCTTGGTGGAGGAGCTCGGCGGCGCCGCGGGCCACGCCGACCGGGTGTACGGCGTCGCGTACGGCCAGGGCAGCGCGTGGCTGGCCAGCGCGAGCTGGGACGGCAGCGCCATCGTCTGGCGGGACGGGCGGGCGCACCGGCGCCTGCGCGGCCGGGGCGGACGGCTGTGGGCCGTGGCCGCCCATCCGCGCCGGCCGGTGCTGGCCGCGGCCGGTGACGACCGCGCCGTCACCCTCTGGGACGCCGACACCGGCGAGCGGATCACCGACCTCGTGGGCCACACCGGCCGGGTGCTCTCCCTGGCGTTCTCCCCGGACGGCAGCCTCCTGGCGAGCGGGGCCGAGGACGGCACCGTACGGCTCTGGAGCATCCCGCCGGACGGGGAGCGGCCGTCGCTGCGCGCGACGCTGATGGGCATGGCGGGCGGCTGGGCGGCGCTCACCCCGGCCGGCGGCTACAAGCACGAGGGCGACGTGGCCGGGGAGTTCTGGCACGTGGTGGGCATGTCCCGGTTCGCGCCGGGGGAACTCGACGAGTACCTGCCGGGCATCCACCGGCTGCCGCTCGGCGAGGAACTCTGACGCGCCGGTCCGGCCGCGGTAGCCCGCGGCCGGACCCCGGCCGCCGCAGTCAGCCCAGGGCGGCGGCGGTGGGTACGACGACCCCGTACAGGTCGGCGACGGTCGCGAGCGCGGCACGGTGGATCTGCTCGGCGGGCAGCTCCCCGCCCACCGAGCCCAGCGGCCTGGTGGCGCAGGCGTCGGCGACCACCGTGGGCCGGTTGCCGCGCAGGAACGCGCCCTGCGCCGTGAACGTCACGCACATGTGGGTCATGAAACCGGCGACGATCACGTCCTCGTGCCCGGCGGCGTCGAGGTGCTCGCCCAGGTCCGTCCCGACGAAGGAGTCGGGTGCGGCCGACTTGACGACGACGGCCTCGCCCTCGACGGGGGCGACCCGGGGGTGGATCCGCCCGATGTCCTGCCGCACGTCGTACAGGGTCCCCTCGCCGTCGTCGTGGATCACGTGGACGACCTTCGTACCGGCGGCGCGGGCCCGCGCCAGCAGGTCGGCGGCGGCCTCGAGCGCGGGCTCCCAGCCCGTCAGCTCCAGCACGCCGCGGGTGTAGGTGTTCTGGTAGTCGACCAGGACCAGCGTGGCGTCGGCCAGTGCGGCCGGCGTCCGGTCGAGGCCGTTGAGCTCGCGCAACGTGGTCGTGGGCATGGTGGAACCTCCTGGGGGAGTCATGTCGGAAGGTGGGGCGGCCACTTCGCGGGGAGGGCCGTACCGAGAACGCTATGAGCCCCCGGTAATGTCTGCAATGTCATCCAACTTGCAGAAACAGACATCCCGCGGGGCGGTTCCGGCGCCCCGGCCCACCGAACGGAGACCCCGTGAACCGCTCCGGCCGACTCGTCGTGGTCGTCCTCTTCGACGGCGTGGACCTGCTGGACGTCACCGGCCCGCCGGAGGTCTTCGCCCTGCTGCGCCGCGAGGTCGGCGACGCCACCGGCTACGAGGTCCTCCTGGCCGCCGAGACCGCGGACCCCGTCACCACCTCCGCCGGGGTCCGCATCCTGCCCGACACCACCTTCGCCGAGCTGGCCGGCAGGAGCGTCGACACCCTGCTGGTGCCCGGATCGGTCGAGATCGACGCCGCCGGCCGCGCCCGCGCCGTCGCCGATTCCGCCGTCGTCGGCCGGGTCAAGGACCTCGCCGACCGGACCCGGCGCGTCGCGTCCGTCTGCGTCGGGGCCCACATCCTCGCGGAGGCGGGCCTGCTCGACGGCAGGCGCGCCACCACCCACTGGTCCACCGCGCAGCAGCTCGCCGCCGACCACCCGGCCGTCGAGGTCGACGCCGACCCGATCTTCATCCGCGACCGCGACGTCTGGACCGGCGCGGGCATCAGCGCCTGCCTCGACCTGTCCCTCGCCCTCGTCGCCGACGACTTCGGCGAGGCCGTCGCCCTGCGCGTCGCCCGGCAGCTCGTCATGTACCTGAAGAGACCCAGCGGACAGAGCCAGTTCAGCGTCCCCCTCGCGCCCCTGTCCACGACCCGGCGCACCGAGGACCTCCGCCACTACGTCACCCGCAACATCGCCGGCCGGCTCTCCGTCGCGGACCTCGCCGCCCACGTCCACGTCGGCGAACGACAGCTCACCCGGATCTTCAAGACGGAACTGGGCACCACCCCGGCCGCCTACATCGAATCGGCCCGCGTCGAGGTGGCCCGCAACCAGCTGGAATCCACCGACGCCACCCTCGACCGCATCGCCTCCGCCTGCGGCTTCAACACCACCGACACCCTCATCCGGGCCTTCCGCCGCACCCTCGGCACCACGCCCACCGAGTACCGCAACCGCTTCCGCTCCCCGGTCCGGTGAGCAGCGGGCAGAGCGGTCCGGGGGCCGTCCGGGGGACCCTGCATCCGTCCCGCCCGCGACCGCGGAAGAGATCAGGGAAGCACCCCGGTCGACGGCGGAACGGAGCACCTCCATGACCGACACACAAGGGCACCCGGCCCCCACCAGCGGCTCGCTGTGCCTGGTCACCGGCGCCACCGGCTACATCGGAGGCCGGCTCGTCCCCGAGCTGCTCAAGGCCGGACACCGCGTCCGGTGCCTCGCCCGGACCCCGGCGAAACTGCGCGACCACCCCTGGGCGGGCCAGGCCGAGACCGTCCGCGGCGACGTCACCGACGCCGCGTCGCTCGCCCCCGCCATGGAGGGCGTCGACGTCGCCTACTACCTCGTGCACGCCCTGGGCACCGGGCGCGACTTCGAGGAGACCGACCGCAGGGCCGCCCGCACCTTCGCCGAGCAGGCCCGCGCCGCCGGCGTGCGCCGCATCGTCTACCTGGGCGGACTCACCCCGAGCGCGGTCCCCGACCACGCCCTCTCGCCCCACCTGCGCTCCCGCGCCGAGGTCGGGCGGATCCTCCTCGACTCCGGCGTCCCCACGACCGTGCTCCGCGCCGCCGTCATCATCGGCTCCGGATCGGCGTCCTTCGAGATGCTCCGCTACCTCACCGAGCGGCTGCCCGTCATGGTCACCCCGAGCTGGGTGCGCACCCGCATCCAGCCCATCGCCGTCCGCGACGTGCTGCGCTACCTGGTCGGCAGCGCCGGGATGCCCGACCACGTCAGCCGCGCCTTCGACATCGGCGGCCCCGAGGTCCTCACCTACCTCGACATGATGCGCCGCTACGCCGCCGTGGACGGCCTGCCCAAGCGCCTGATCTTCCCCGTCCCGGTCCTCACCCCCCGCCTGTCCAGCCACTGGGTCGGCCTGGTCACCCCCGTGCCCCGGTCCATCGCCCGCCCGCTCGCGGAATCCCTCAAGTACGAGGTCGTCTGCGACGAGCACGACATCGCCGACTGGGTCCCCGATCCGCCCGGCACCCCCATCTCCTTCGACACGGCCCTCTCCCTCGCCCTCCAGAAGGTCCGCGACGCCCAGGTCGTCACCCGCTGGTCCTCCGCCGCCGTACCCGGAGCGCCCAGCGACCCGCTGCCCACCGACCCCGACTGGGCCGGCGGCAGCCTCTACACCGACGTCCGCGAGCGCACCGTCGACGCCCCGCCCCAGGCGCTGTGGCGGGTCGTCGAGGGCATCGGCGGGGAGAACGGCTGGTACTCCTTCCCGCTCGCCTGGGCCGTCCGCGGCCGGCTCGACCGCCTCGTCGGCGGCGTCGGACTGCGCCGGGGCCGGCGCGACGCCGCGCGCCTGCGGATCGGCGACTCCCTCGACTTCTGGCGCGTCGAGGAGATCGAACGGGGGCGGCTGCTCAGACTGCGTGCCGAGATGCGGCTCCCCGGCCTCGCCTGGCTGGAGATGTACGCCGAACGCGACGACGAGGGGCGCACCCGGTACCGGCAGCGGGCCCTCTTCCACCCGCGCGGCCTGGCCGGCCACCTCTACTGGTGGAGCGTCTCGCCCTTCCACTCCTTCGTCTTCGGCGGCATGGCCCGCAACATCGCGCGCACGGCCGAGGCGGCGGACGCACCGTCCCCGGCGGCGCAGCCGGCCGGTTCCGCAGCCGCGGCCGGCGGCCCCACCCCGGGTGCACAGGCATGAACGTCTCGGTCGTCCTCTTCACCTCGGACCTGAGGGTCCACGACCATCCGCCGCTGCGCGCCGCGCTCGGACCGCGCAACGAGACCGTCCCGCTCTTCGTCCGCGACCCGGCGGTGGACCACGCCGGATTCGCGGCGCCCAACCGCCTCGCCTTCCTCGCCGACTGCCTGGCCGACCTCGACCAGGGGCTGCGCCGACGGGGCGGCCGGCTCGTCGTCCGCTCGGGCGACCCCGTCGCCGAAGTGTGCGCCGTCGTACGGGAGGCCGACGCCGACGAGGTACACATGGCCGCCGGGTGCAGCGCCTTCGCCCTGCGGCGCGAACAGCGGCTGCGCCGGGCCCTGGAGGCCGACGGCCGGCGCCTGTACGTCCACGACGGGGTCGTCACCGCCCTCCCGGCCGGCGCCGTGACGCCGAACGGCTCCGACCACTTCGCCGTGTTCACCCCGTACTTCAGACGCTGGTCCGCCGAGCACCTGCGCGAGCCCCTCGCAGCCCCCCGCGTGGTCCGGGTCCCCTCCGGGATCCGGTCCGAGGACCTTCCCGCACGGCCGGCCGCCGCGACGCTCTCGGCGGGCCTGGCCCCCGGCGGCGAGGAGGAGGCGCGCAAGAGGCTCGCGTACTGGCTCGACCGGTACGCCGACGCCTACGAGGAAGGGCACGACGACCTCGCCGCCGACGCCACCTCCCGGCTCTCCCCGTACCTCCACTTCGGCGCGCTGTCGGCGGCCGAGGCCGTGCACCGCGCCCGCGCCCGGGGTGGTGCGGGCGCCGAGGCCTTCGTACGGCAGCTCTGCTGGCGGGACTTCCACCACCAGCTCCTCGCCGCCCGCCCCGCGGTCGCCGACGCCGACTACCGCACCCGGTCCGACCACTGGCGCAGCGGTCCGCAGGCCGACGCCGACCTGCGGGCATGGCGGGAGGGCCGCACCGGCTACCCCGTCGTCGACGCGGCCATGCGCCAGCTCGCCCACGAGGGCTGGATGCCGGGCCGCGGCCGGCTGCTCACCGCCTCGTTCCTGACCAAGACGCTCTACATCGACTGGCGCGCCGGAGCCCGCCACTTCCTCGACATGCTGGTCGACGGGGACGTCGCCAACAACCAGCTCAACTGGCAGTGGATGGCGGGCACCGGCACCGACAGCCGCCCCAACCGGGTCCTCAACCCGGTCATCCAGGCCAAGCGGTACGACCCCGAGGGCGCCTACGTACGCCGGTGGGTGCCCGAACTCGCCGCACTGCGCGGCCCGGAGATCCACGAGCCGTGGAAACTGGCCGGCCCCGGGGGCTCCCGGTTCGACGGCTATCCCGATCCGCTGATCGCACTCCCCGAGGGGCTGGCCCGCTTCCGCAGGGCCCGCGGTCAGGACTGAACCACGGCGGCGGGCCGTCCCGTATCCGCACCCGTACCCGCCGCCGTGTCGCACAGCCCCCGCAGCAGGGCCAGGGCCTCCCGCAGCCCGCGGGGCCGCAGAGTGCCCGGGGCGAGGGGCTGACCCGCCCAGCCCGGGCCCGCCGGCAGGACCGCCGGCCGGGCGCGGGCGCCCTTGACGCCCCACACGACCTCGGCGAGGTGCCGGGCCAGCGAGGGGTTCGCGGTGGCCCGGGCCTGGGACCACAGGACGACCGCGGCCGGGCCGGTGCGGCGTACGGCCTGCTCCAGGGCCTCGGGCGGCACGGCCGCGCCGAACATGAGCGCGGGCAGGCCGAGCCCGGCCAGCCCCGCGGCCAGCGCCTCCAGCGCGAGGGTGTGCTGCTCGCCCGGCACACAGGCGAGCAGGACCGGGGGCACGTCCGTCCCCGGCCCGCGGGCCGGGGGTGCGGCGGCCCGGCGCAGGGCGCTCGATACGTGCCAGGACAGCAGGTGTTCCACCTCGACGTACCGGTCGCCCGAGGTCTCCCACTTGCGGCCCACGGCGTGCAGGGTCGGCGCCATCACCTCCTCCCAGGCGGTGACCAGGCCGTACTCGGCGATCACCGCACCCAGCACCTCGTCCACGGTCTGCGCGTCGAGGCGTACCGCGGCCCGCCCGAGCCCGCGGCACTCCTGCCGTACGGCGCCCAGCGGCAGACCGTTGCCCGAACCGGGCCGGCGGGCCGGCCGGGGGAGGGGCTCCGGGTCGGTGGGCTTCGGTGCGGTGGGCTCCGGGGTGGTGGCAGGATCGGGCGCGACCGCCGGAGCGGGTCGAGCGGCACGAGCGGGGGGAGCGGCCGAGGTGGGCGGACCGGCCGGAGCGGGTGCCGGACCCGCCAGGGCGGCCCGCGCGGCCTCCGCGGGCGGGATCCCCGCCGAGGTCAGCCGGCACATCTCGTGCAGGACGGCGATGTCCCCGGGGGTCCACCGCCGGTGCCGGCCGTCCTCGCGGGCCGCAGGTCCGATGCCGTAGCGCCGGTCCCAGGTGCGCAGGGTCGTGGGGGCGACCCCGAGACGGCGGGCCACCGCCCCCGTGGTCAGGCCGTGTGCGGACTGCGTCATGGATCCATGATGCGACGCACAAACGATGCGAGTGGTGCCGAAGCGCACACGGGCCGGAATCTGGAGGAGCCCCCGCCCCGGCACACCACGGGGCGGGGCCCCGTCCGCAGACCGGCCGGTTCCGGTTCCGGTCCCGGCCCGAGGAGCAGCCGCCATGACCGCCCTGAGCGCCACCGCCCAGCCGTCCCGCGACACCGGGGACCGCCTCCTCGACCACGAGGTCGCCGAGGGCTTCGTGCGCGGCGACGAGCAGTGCCTGACCGCCGCCTACCGCCGCTGGGGCGGCCTCGTCCAAGCCCTGGCGGCCCGCACCCTCGGGGATCCCCGGGAGGCCGAGGACGTCAGCCAGCAGGTCTTCCTGGCCGCGTGGCGCGGCCGGGCCGGATACCGGCCGGAGCGCGGCGCCTTCCCCGGCTGGCTGGTGGGCATCACCCGGCGGAAGATCGCCGACGCGCTCACGGAACGCACCCGGCGCCTCGACCTGGTCACCGCGGCCGGCGCCGCCCTGACCCCGCCGGACGAGCCCGCGGAGGGCCCCGAAGCCGTCCTGGACCGGCTGATCGTCACCGGCGAGCTGGCCAGACTGCCCCGCCCGCAGCGGGAGGTGCTGGCCATGGCCTTCTACGGGGACCTCACCCAGACCCAGATCGCCGAGCGCACCGGCATGCCGCTCGGCACGGTCAAGAGCCACACCCGGCGCGGTCTGCACCGGATGCGCCACCGCTTCGCCGCCGCGGCCCCCGCGGGGGATCCCGCCGCGGCGGGATGCGCGTGAGCCCTGCCGGGAGTGCGAAAATGGCGGCGCTGCGCGGCGATGCGCGGCGATGCGCACGTGGAGGCGTACGGCGGAGGGAGCAGCGGTGGCGGAGGCGGACGACCGGGTGCCCGGCCCGGCGCCGGTACGGGTGGACGGCCGCACCGAGCGCGGACGCCGCACCCGGGACAAGATCGTGGACGCCCTGCTCGACCTGTTGGACGAGGGCGTCGTGGAGTTCCCGGCCGAGCGCGTCGCCGAGCGCGCGGGCGTCTCCCGCCGGCTGGTCTTCCACCACTTCGCCGACATGTCCGAGCTGGTGGACCTCGCCATCACCCGGCGGCTGGAGCAACTGGCCGAGCAGATCAGGCCGTTGCCCCGGACCGGACCGCGCCGGGTCCGGGTGGCGGCGCTCGCCGAACAGCGGGCGCGGATCCTGGAGTGGATGACCCCGGCGCGGCTGACGCTGATGCGGATCGACCACCCCTCGCCGCGCATCCAGCAAGTTACGGACGAGGCGTTCGCGGACGCCCGGCGCCGCGTCGCCGAGATCTTCGCGGAGGAGCTCGGCCGCCTGGACGAGGGCCGGGCGGCCGAACTCCTCGACGGTCTGGACGCCGTCACCACGTGGGGGGCCTGGAACCACTGGCGCTCCGGCGGCAAGAGCCCGCAGCAGGCCCGCGCGGCGATGGAGGCCACCGTGCTGAACCTGCTGGCGGCGTGCGACCACCCGCACGGCTGACCGCCGGGGTGCGTCCCGCCGGTCAGGCGGGGGTGACGTCCTCGGCCCGCGCGGTCACCGTCACGCCGTCCGCGCCCACCGAGACGCCCGACGGCCGCAGGCCGAGGGGCAGTTCGGGCAGGGTCCGGGTCTGCCGGGCGAGCGCCTGAGCGATGAGCGGGCTCGCCGGATCCATGGCCCGGCCGGCCACCGAGGCGGCCGTCGGGCGCAGCGAGACGACCCCGTCGTGGAGTTCGACCCCCGCGGTCAGGACCACGGGCGCGCCCAGCACGGTGCGCCGGATGAGCAGTTGGCCGTTGCCGGCGTCGGAGACCAGGGTGTCGCCGTCCGGCCCGCCGCCGAGCGAGGAGTACGGGGCGGTGAAGCGGGCGGACGCCGAATCCGCCCGGTAGCCGTCGCCCTCGCGGGAGACGTGGTCGAAGGTGACGTCGGCCTTGACCGGGCTGCCGCGGTCGGTCTTCGCGTCGGCCCGCACCCGCACCTCGGGGTAGGTCTCACGGGCGGCCCGGAGGAGGAACGGAAGCCCCTCGATGGAGACGTCCGGACGCCCCACGAGGTTCGTCTGCTTCAGCTCGATCCGGTCCGCGAGCCGTTCCTCGGCCAGTCGGCGGGCGACCGAGTCGGTGACGGGCAGCGCGAGGAGCAGGACGCCGGCCAGGCCGGCCGCGATCAGCGCGCGGCGGCGCCGGGGGCGGGCCGGGCGGGCGGCGGACCCGCCCGGGCGGCGGCCGGCGGTGTCGCCGGTGCGAGGGGTGCGTGGGGTGGTGCGGGGGGTGGTGCGCGGCGGCATGCGGAACCTCACCGGGTGGGAAGGGGGCTGGTGGCGGTGGTCGCGCCGGCCTCGGGCGCGGGCAGGTCCCCGGGTCCCGGAGCCGGCAGGGTGTGCGCGCTGCCCTCGATGTCGAGCTCGGGCAGGATCCGGTCCAGGCGGCGGGGCAGCCACCAGCCGCGGTCCCCGAGCAGGGCCATGGTGGTGGGGACCAGCAGGCCGCGCACGACGGTGACGTCGAGGGCGACGGCCGCGGCGAGTCCGGTGCCGAACATCTTCACCACGGGGTCGTCCGAGAGCAGGTAGGCGAGGAAGACGCTCACCATGATCAGCGCGGCGGAGGTGATGATCCGGCCGGTCGAGGCGAGGCCCGCGACCACCGCCCGGCGGCTGTCCCCGCTCGCGAGCCACTTCTCGCGCACCGAGGTCAGGAGGAACACCTCGTAGTCCATGGAGAGCCCGAACAGGACGGCGAACATCAGCAGGGGCACGTAGCCGGGCACGGGCACCGGCCCCTCCAGCCCGATGAGCCGCGCGCCCCAGCCCCACTGGAACACCGCGGTGAGCACCCCGTAGGCGGCGGCCACCGACAGCAGGTTGAGCACGGCGGCCTTCAGCGCGAGGAGCGGCGAGCGGAAGGCCGCCAGGAGCAGCAGTCCGGCGACCAGCACCACGGTCCCGATCACGGCGGGCAGCCGCTGCGCGAGACGGTCGTTGAGGTCGGTGACCGCGGCCGCGGCCCCGCCGACGTGGGCGCTTCCCGAGCCGCCGGCGGTGGCCGCGGGCAGGGTGTCGCCGCGCAGGGTGTCGACCAGCCGGGCGGTCGCGGGGTCGCCGGGGGCGGTGGAGGGCGTGACCTGCCAGCGGACGGTACGGCCGTCCGCGGTGAGCCGGGCCGGGCTCACCGAGGCCACACCGGGGGTGGCGGCCAGGGCGGCGCCGACCTTGGCGACGCGGGCGTCCTGCGGGCCGGCGGCGGGCGTCGCGAGGGTGTCGGTCACCTGTAGGGGGCCGTTGACGCCGGGGCCGAACGCGTCCGAGAGCTGCTCGTAGGCGGTGCGGCTGGCCGAGCCGGCCGGCTTGTCGCCCGCGTCGAGCTGCCCGAAGGACAGCTGGGTGGCGGGGGCGGCGAGCAGCAGGAGCAGGGCCAGACCGGCCAGCAGATGGCGCCAGGGGCGGTCCGTGACGCGCTCGGCGATCCGCTGCCAGCCGCGGCCCGCGGGCGTGGGCGCGTCCAGTCCGTCCTGCGCGGTGGCGCCCTCCTCCCGGGCCTCGCCGAGGAACCGGGCCAGCAGGCTCAGCAGGGCGGGCAGCAGGGTCAGGGTCGCGGCCACCGCGACGAGCACCGCGATCGCGGGCGCCAGCGCCAGGGCGCGCAGCAGCGGCAGTCCGCCCAGCGCGAGCCCGGCCAGCGCGGCGATGACGGCGCATCCGGCGAAGGCGGAGGCCTTCCCCGCGGTGGCCGTGGCCAGGGCGGCGGCCTCCGCGGCCGGCACGCCCCGGCCGCGGAACTCCCGGAACCGGGTGAGGCAGAAGAGCGTGTAGTCGATCCCCACGCCGAGGCCGATCATCGCGGCGATGGTGGTGCCGGAGGACGGCATGTCCATGAGGTGGCCGGCCAGGCCGATGGCGGCGAGCGACGCGATCAGCCCGGTGACGCCGATGACCAGGGGGAGCCCGGCCGCGGCCGCCTTCCGGAAGCCGATGAAGAGGATCACGGCGGCGGCCGCGAGTCCGATCAGCTCGCTGTGCCCGGTGTCCGGCCGGTCCACGGCCGCCGCCAGGTCGCCGCCCGGGGTGACCTGGATGCCGGCCGCCGAGGCCGGTCCGGCCGCGTCGGTGATCCGCTCCGACAGTTCGGGCGTGATGTCGCGGCCGGTGACGTCGAGGCCCACGGAGAGGTAGGCCGTGTGCCCGTCCCGGCTCATCGCGGCGGCGCCGGCCGGTTCGTAGGGCGAGGTGACGCTGACGACGTGCGGCACCTCGGCGATGGCGCGGGCGCTGCGCTCGACGGCGGCCCGGGCGCTCTCGCCGGTCAGGCCCGGGCCGCCGGCTCCGGTGTGCAGGACGAGCGGCTGGTTGCCGGAGGCGGGGCCGGGGAAGGCCGCCGCCGCCGTGTCGAGGGCGGCCTGGCTGTCACTGCCCGGGATGGTCACCGCCTCGCTGGTCACCCGTCCGTACGCCATGACGGCGCCGCCCAGTACGAGGAGCAGCAACAGCCAGGCCCCGATCACCCGTTTCGGCCGACGGGCGCACCAGCGCCCCATCGTCAGGAACATCCGGGCCCTCCGTGATCCGATGAAAACATATTGCACTCATCGTGCAGCTTTACGCTTGCACTTGGAGTGCAAGAATGTCAATCGGGGATGCGGCCCCGCGGGTATCGGTCCGTCCGGCGCCGCCGCGGACATCGCGGGGAGCCCGCCCGGTCCGGACGGCGGCGCCGCGGATTCCGGGACGTTCCGCCGCCCGCCGTCCTAGAGTGGCCCGTACGACCGGCTCCTCCCGGGGGAGGGGGCAAGGTCCTTGATTCCGGCCGGAGTTGCCCGGCCCGCGGCGTCGCGTGTCCGGCCCGTCCGGCGGCGCCGGCCGTCCCACCATCGACCCTGTGAGGCACTGTGGCACGTCGGCACCTTCTCGTCTTCCTTCCGGGCATCGGCGGCAGCGTGCTCGCGACCCACCCGCGGGGGGCGCACCCGCCGGAAACCCTGTGGACGGCGCGGATCCCCAACATCGCGAGCACGCTCCGCAGCCCGGACCGGCTCAGCGTCGAGGAGTCCCCGGACCTGGTGCCGACCGGACTGGTCCGCTCCACCACGGTGCTGCCCGGGCTGTCCATCCTGCCCGGCTACGAGAGGGTCGCCGCGAGGCTGGCGGCGCTGCCCGGCGCCGTGCCGGACGTCTGCCGCCCGGACCGCCCCCGGGTACCGGGCGCCAACGTGCTGATGTTCCCCTACGACTTCCGCCGGGGCGTCGCCCACGCCGCCGTGCGCCTGCGCGACGAGATCGACGCCCGGCTCCACGGGCTGAGCCGGTCCGAGCGGGCCGGCCGGGTCATCGTGGTCGGGCACTCCATGGGGGGCCTGGTCGCCCGGCACTGGCTCGGCCCGCTCGGTGGAGCACCCGACTGCCGGGCCCTGATCACGCTCGGCACCCCGCACCGCGGCGCACCCAAGGCGCTGGACGTCCTGGTGAACGGCGCACGGTGCGCGGGCCTGAACTTCCGCGGGACCACGGAGGTGATCCGCGGCTGGCAGGGCGTAGCGGACCTGCTGCCCCGCTACCGGATGATCCTCGACACGACCACCGGCCGCCCCCTGTACCCCCACGAACTGGCGGGCCTCGCCCCGCGCAGGCCGGGACCGCCCCCGGCCCCCGTACCGGGTCTCGGCCTCGCGGCATCGGCCCGGGACATGCACCGGGACATCGAGACCGGCTGGGCCCGGCTCGGAGCCGAGGGTCAGCCTCCGCGTCCCGAGGTCGTGGCCAGGATCGGGTTCGGCCACGCCACCGCCTCCGGAGCCGTCTGGGACGGCAGGGAACTCAAGGTCGACGACGTCCACCCGTACTGGCTGCCGGCCCCCGGCTGGGAGGAGGACCGCGGCGACCACACCGTGCCCGCCGTCTCCGCCCTGCCGCTGGAGCTCTCGGGCCACAGCCCCCAGGGATTACGGGTGTCCCAGCGCCACGGGCCCATGGGGGAGGCGAAGTTCATCACCGACCTGGTGGAGGCGTACGAACGGTACGGGTCCACGGAGTCGGTCCAGGGCACCGAGCGCCCCGACGCCCTCGGGCTGGACCTGCCCGACGCCCACGCCGTCGGCACCACCCTGCGCGTGACCGTCCGGCTGCCCGACGGCGCCCGCGACAGGGTGCTGGCCGACCCGGGCCTGCTGCCCGCCGCGTGGATCTGGATCGCTCCGGAACCGGAGCCGGGCGAACCGGCCGTCCCCACCGACCCCGTGCAGCTGACCTGGGATGCCGGCACCGGCACGTACGTCCACGACTGGAAGCCGGGCACGCCGGGCTACTACGGCGTCCGCATCCGCGCCCGGGCCGTCCCGGGCGCGGGGGACCTGTCCGTCCACGACGTACTGGCGGTGGTCGAGTGAACCAGTGGCCGCGCTGGCAGCGCAGCGCACCCGCCACCCTCGTCCAGTACGTCCTGCCCACCGAGGTGGCCGCACTCCTGACCGTGCCCGGCCGCTCGCAGGCCAGCCCCGTCGACCGGCTGCGCGCGGTGTACGAGGCCATGGCCCGGGCCGGTGTGAGGTACTCCCAGCCGCAAGCCAGTGACATGTCGGGCCGCCAGCGGATCGCGGAACCGTACGAGGTCCTGCACTCCCCGAAGCAGGGGACCTGCATCGACCTCGCCGTGGTGATGGCCGCCGCGGCCAGGCACGCCGGTCTGACCACCATGATCGTGGTGGCGGACGCACCCGGACCCGGCGCCGTGTCCCACGCCCTGCTCTGCGTCCACGTCGACACCGAGGAACCCTGGCCGTTCGATGCCGCCGCCGACCCCCGGTCCGCCGCCACCGGGGTGTGGCCCGACCCGCCACCGGGCCTGCGCCGTCTCATCGGCACCGACTCCCGCTCGCCCCACCCCCTGCTCGTGGTGGATCCCGTCGGCGTCTGCCTCCCGCTGTCGTCCTCGACCCCCGAAGCGGGACTCGCCGTGTCCTTCGACCGGGCCTGCGAGCAGGGGCGCCGCCATCTGGAGGACGGCGGCATGCGCTGGGCCTTCGGCGTGGACGTGGACGCCCTGTGGAGCGCGACGGACCAGCAGGAGCCCTACACCTCGGCGCGCCGGGCCGGGTTCGGCCGCGAACACGAAACGGCCCTCCTCATCGGCCTGATGCAGGCGGACCTCGCCGATGACACCGGGAAACAGGGCCTGCACCAGCCACTCGTGATGCGGGTCCACGAACCGGACCCGCACGAGGCACCAGGCGTCCCGGAGGGGCCCGGCCGCCCGCTGTCCGCCCTCCTCGACGAGGTGACCCGCTCGCCGCTGCCCCGGCTGGTGCTCACCGGCGCGGCGGGCAGCGGCAAGAGCACGGCCGCGCGCGAGCTGGCGCTGCGCCTGCTCGGCGTCCGCCAGACCGGCGGACCGGTCCCCGTCCTCGTCAACATGTCCACCTGGAACCCCGAGCGCGACCATCTGGACACCTTCATCGGCCGTCAGCTCGAACTCAACTACGCCTCGGGGAGCGGGGTGCGCAAGCGCCGGTGGCTGAGCCGGCTGCGCGGACACCCCCAGCCCACCGGATCCCTGGTCCGCGAGCTGGTCGAACAACGCCGGCTCCTGCCGCTCCTGGACGGACTCGACGAGCTCCCGCAGCAGCTGTGGCCGACCGCCCGCCGGGAACTGGCCCGCACACTCGGGGCGGCCGACCGCGCCTTCGTCCTCGTCTGCACCACCGAGTCCGCCGAAGAACTGATCCCGTGGGAACTCGCCGGACGCGAGGACGTCCGGGCCGTCCGGATGACCCCTGTGGCCCCGGTCTCCTCGATGGCCTTCCTCCGCGGCGCGTCGGGCGGCGGCGCCGCGCGCTGGGACGGCGTCGAGCAAGAGATCGCCGCGGACCCCGACGGCCCCCTCGCGGCCGCGCTCGGCACCCCGCTGATGATCGACCTCGCCCGCACCGTCTACGCCAAGGGCCCCGCCCGGCCCGACGAGCTGTGCGACCGGCAGGCGCTGGCCACGGAACAGGACGTGCGGCAGCGGCTGTTCGAGCGGTACCTGCCCACCGTGTACGCGTCGTGGACCGAGCGCCTCGACCAGCGGACGCCGACCCTGCGGCGCAAGCCCTACCCGCCGGCCGACGCCCAGCGCTGGCTCACCTTCCTGGCCCGCCAACTGGACCGGATGGAGGCGACCCAGCTGTTCTGGTGGCAGCTCGTGGCCACCACCAAGGTGGTGGAGCCGGTCAGGCCGACCAGGCTCACGACCCGGCCCCGCCCGCGCCCCTTGCTCATCGGCCTGCTGCTCACCGCCGCGGCGGTCCTGGTCTCGGCCCTGTGGGAGCGCCCGGCCCACGCCCGGTTCTCGACGGGTTTCCTCGCGTTCGAGTTCCGGACGAGCGCCCGTGAGCAGACCACTGTCTGGCGGCAGGGGGGACACCTGTGGGTCATCGTCACCTCCTCACCGGTCCTGACCCTCAGCATCGCCCTCGGCCTGACCGGCGCCCTACTGAGCTGGCTGATCGCGTCCAGGGAGCCTCCGGAGACGGTTAGGACGACGGCGTCCCCCGCCGAGGAACTCGCCCTGGACAAGAAGGCCTTCCTGACCCGGGTGCCCGTCGTCGCGGCCGTCGCGGCGGTGATCGGGGTCGTGGTCAGCCTCTCCACCGCCGCCCTGGGCATGTACCCGGACGGGGACGGGCTGACGCTCGCCGAGGCCCGGGCCCGGGCCGGGGCGCCCCCCTGGTGGCTGGGCGTCGAGGACACGGCCATGGCCGTGCTCTGCGGGGTGCTGCTGCTGTTCTTGTCCTCGGCCTGGTCACGTCTGTGGGCCACGGGGCTGCTGCTGAGCCTGAGCCGCCGCATGCCGCGCGATCCGCTGGCCTTCCTGGAGGACGCCCACGCGCGGGGCGTCCTGCGGCGCAACGGCAGCGCCTACGCCTTCCGCCACCGGCTGCTGCAGCGGCACCTGACCGCCCCGAACCGGCGGGCCCCGGCCCTGCCCGTACTGATCGAATCGGCCCGGCGGCGCGAGGAGGCCGGGGCGTACCGCCAGGCCGTGGCTCTGCTCCGGCCCCTGGCCCTCTACGAACCGGCGGCCCGCCGCGAGCTGGCCCTGCTCGCCGAACGCCAGTCGGTCCGCGTCGCCGGGGGCCGCTTCCTGCGCTACTACCGGTGGAAGAAGCTCTGCAACCGCGCCATCGCCTGGTGGAACACCGCGATCGCGGAGAACGACGAGGGCGCCCGGCAGGGGCTCGCCGGGCTGTACCGCCGGGAAGCCGCCAACACCTTCGGCTGGAAGGTGCTGGGCCCGCTCAAGGCCGCGACCGCGGCGGTACGGGAGGTGGAGTTCTGGGACGGGCAGGAAACCGCCGGGTTCCCGGGCGCCGAGGAGGAGGTGCTCCGCCTCCTGCTCGGCCGTGCGCAGGACGTCCGTCCCGGCCTGCGGCGGCAGACGCTCCGCGACGACGCGCGCAAGAGGCTCGACGCACGCGGAGTCGCCTGGCAGAACCCCGCACCCTCCACGCTCCCCGCGTCCCCGTACGGCCGGCCGGCCGCCGCGATCCACCTGGGCGACACGGTGCGCCGCACGCTCGACGCGGCGGCCCGCGCCGGCGGCGTCCTGCACACCGGCCGGGTCCTCGCCCTGCTCGCCGAGCAGGACGCGGCCTTCGGCGACTGGGACCGGCTGTGGCTGTACACCGGCGACCCGCCCGCCACCGGTCTGGCCGCCGCCACGGACACCGGCGACGGAGCAGGGTCGGCCCCGCCGGGGGAGGTTGCGGCCCGCGCCGCGGCCCTCGGGCTGTCCTGGCCCGGAGACACGGAAATGTCACCGGCCGTGTCGGAGAGCCTGCGGGTACTGCACCGCATGACCCAGACCTACCCGGTCGAGTCGGTGCCGCCGGGCTGGCTCGCGCTGGCACTCGTACGGTCCCCGGACTCGGGGGCGTCCCGGGCGCTGACCGGGCCCAGCGGCCTCACCCACGTCGCTCTGCTCCGGCACGTCATGGACGACATCCTGCTCGCCAGGCTCCCGTGCTTCCTGTCCTGGACCTCGGAGTCCCACCCCGGCACCGTGCCCGGGTGGGAGCCCGCCGAGCCGGAGGCCGTCGACACGCGATGACGGTGCCGTCCGCCCGCCGTTCAGCGCGGCAGGTCCACCGACACGTACGGAGCCAGCGCCCGCAGGAAGTCCGGCGCGTCGAACATCGCACCGGCCGAGGCGACCCCGGTGGCCCGCGTGCGCCCGGACAGCACGCGCTCAAGGGCCTCCACCACCAGGGGCGCGGTGACCGCGTAGATGTCCCGGCCGCGGGCCGTCGCACGGCGTTCGACCCCGCCCGAACTCACCACGGCGTCGACGACGAACGTCTGGTCCGACCGCCCCAGGGCGTCGGCCGGCTCCGGCGCCGGGGTGTCCTCGGCGGCCAGGTCCCTCGCGGCCTCGACGGTCATGTAGGTCCGCACCTCCGGCACCGCCACGTGGGTGGGCACGGTGACGGCGTCGGCCATGGTGAACTCCGCGATCACCGACCGCCGGCCCAGCGGTTCCGGGAAGAGCCACTCCTGCTCCGCCACCGGGTCGTCGTGGTACTGCAGCGCGCCCTCGGCGAACCGCACGCGGCGGCCCGCACGGCGCTCGTGGGACACCCGGCCCGCCGCCCGGGTGCCCGACGTGGGGTGCCAGCTGTTCAACCCGTACGCGACGTGCACCACTTCGGCGGAGGTCCAGTCGCCCATCGCGGCCGTCACCAGCAGGTCGCCCAGGCCGCCGAAGAACGCCATCGCGGGCACCACGGGGGTACCCGACGCCGCGGCCGGGCCCGTCCGGTCGGCGAACGTCGCGACGTTCGCCTCCAGTTCCGCGGCGACGTCCAGGTACGGCACGCCCGCCCGCAGGGCCGCCCCGACGACGGGCCCCGCCGTCACCGCGAAGGGCCCGGCGCAGTTGATCACGGCCGCCGCGCCGGCCAGGGCCCGGTCCAGCGCCGCCGCGTCGTCCACGGGGGCCGGGCGCACCTCCACGTCCCCGATCCCCGCGGCCAGCGCCTCCAGCCGGGACGCGTCCCGGCCCGAGAGGATCACGGCGAATCCGCGCCGCCGCAACTCGGCGACGACGAACCGCCCGGTGTGCCCCGTCGCCCCGTAGACCACCACTGCCGCCGTACCCATGGTTCCCCCTGCTCTCGACCTGCTGACGGGCCCAGTCTCGCCGCCTCCGCAGCCCCGCCGTGATGGTCCGGAACGACGCTGCCCGTACACTTTCGGACATGCCAACCGTCGTACTGCCGACCGCCGGTGACCTCCTGCACTTCGAACTGGCGGTGGCCTGTGAGATCTTCGGCAACCCGCCGCGCGAAGCGGCGGACGGC
Source organism: Streptomyces erythrochromogenes (assembly GCF_040684695.1). GTDB lineage: Bacteria > Actinomycetota > Actinomycetes > Streptomycetales > Streptomycetaceae > Streptomyces > Streptomyces erythrochromogenes_C. The sequence goes on along the minus strand of NZ_JBFBGM010000003.1, from coordinate 328,365 downwards.
TGGTACGAGGTACTGCTCTGCGGACCCGGCCCGGTGCGGGTCGGCCCCTTCACGGTCGAACCGGACCACGGACTCGACCGGCTGGCCACCGCCGACACCGTGATCGTGCCCGCCTGCGCCGACGTGGACGTCCCGCCGCCGCCCGCGCTCGTCGAAGCCGTCCGCGCCGCCCACGACGCCGGAGCCCGCGTCGCCTCCCTGTGCACCGGGGCGTTCGTGCTCGGCGCCGCGGGCCTGCTCGACGGCCGCCGGGCCACCACCCACTGGGCCCACGCCGCGGAACTCGCGGCACGCCACCCGCTGGCCGTCGTCGACCCGGACGTGCTCTACACGGACAACGGCAGCGTGCTCACGGCGGCGGGCAAGGCCGCCGCCGTGGACCTCTGCCTGCACCTGGTCCACCTCGACCACGGCGCCGCCGTCGCCAACTCCGTCGCCCGCCGACTCGTCATGTCGCCGCACCGTCCGGGCGGCCAGGCCCAGTTCGTCGGCACTCCGGTCCCGACCCGCGGCGACCACCGGCTCGCCGACCTGCTCGCCTGGGCCCAGCAGCGCCTCGACCGGCCGCTGACCGTGACGGACATGGCGCGCGAGGCGCACACCAGCCCCCGCAACCTCGGCCGGCAGTTCCGGGCGGTGGTCGGCCAGACCCCGATGCAGTGGCTCCTCACCCAGCGCGTGCGCCGGGCCCAGGAACTGCTCGAAGCCACCGACGACAGCATCGAGACGGTCGCCGTCGCCACCGGCATGGGCACCGCGACCACCCTGCGCCGCCAGTTCAAACGCGTCGTCGGGATCCCGCCCGCCGCCTACCGGCACGCGTTCCGCAGCGACGGGTCCGCCTGACCCCCGCCCGGCGCCCCGCCGCAGGGCGGTGAAATCGGCCTCGGCCGGCCGACGGCCGTCCGGGACGTGCCTTTCTGGCGTGCACCTGCTGGGGCAAAATGCCTGGTGTCACTGGCAATTGCGAGCTTCGCGGCACATCCGTCCCCTCCGGCACACCCCGGGGGACCCCGCGCTGCCCGCGGCTTTGGGGAGGAGTGGTCCTGGCGTTGCAGTCCTTACCGTTACGCCGCATACGGGCGCTGCGCGGAACGACCTCGGTGGGGTCGGGGACGCACCGGGCCCAGTCCTTCCTGATCGTGGCCACCCTCCTCTACCGGGGCAGCCACCTCACGGTCGCCGTCATGGCCGTCGCCCACCGCCCGTGGCAGCTTCCCCTCCAACACCTCGGCCTCGCGGCGGCCCTGGGCCTCAGCGTGCTGACCTACGGCACCGCCCTGCGGCGGGGCCGGTTCGACCGCCGGCACATCTGGGCCGACGTCGTCGTGACCGGATGCGTGCTGCCGCTGGCCCTGTGCGCCTGGGGAGGCGTGCGCGAACCCCCCACCATCGCCTGGGCGATGCTGCTCGGAGGATCGGCGAGCGCCGCCGCCGCCATCGCCCTCGACCGCCTCCACGCCCTCGCCGTCGTGGCGCTCCTCGTCGTCACCCACTTCATCGGCTACCAGGCCGTCGGCGCGACCCCCGCCGTCGTCGTCGGCCACCTCAACTCGATCGTGTCGTCCGCCCTGATGACCTACGCCTTCCGCTGGTACCTGCTCCGCCAGGGCCGCCTCCTCGACGAGGCCAACGCCCGCGCGCTGGCCGCCGAAGGGCACAAGGCGCGCTACGCCGAACGCCTCGAACACCACCGCGCCCTGCACGACACCGTCCTCGCCACCCTGACCACCCTGGCGGCCGGCACCGTCGACGCCAACGCCCCCGAGGTACGGCAGCGGTGCGCCCGCGAGGCCGCCTACCTGCGCCGGCTGATCCAGCAGACCGCCGACGAGGTCCCCCACCGGGAGATCGGCGAGGCCCTGGAGGAAGCCGTCGGATCCGTGGAGAGCCTCGGACTGCGGGTCACCGCCCAGTACCACGCCCTGCCGCGGGTACCGCCCGAGGTCGCCGCCGCACTCGGCCACGCCGTGCGCGAAGCCCTCAACAACGTACGCAGGCACGCCGGCACCGGGCACGCCTACCTCACCGCCACCGGCGACCCGGACGGAAGCGGCGCGGCCGTCGTCACCGTGGTCGACCGGGGCCCCGGATTCGACCCGGCCCGGTGCGAGCCCGGCCTCGGCCTGCGCGGCTCGGTCCACGGCCGGATGACCGAGGCGGGCGGCCGCGCCACGGTGGACACCGCCCCCGGCGAAGGAGTACGCGTGGAGCTCAGATGGCCCGGGTGATCACGGTCGCGGTGGTCGACGACGACCGGATGCTCCGCGACGGGCTGCGGGCCTGGCTCGGCGACGTACCGGACCTGCGGCTCGTCGCGACGGCCGCCACCGTCGGCGAACTCCTCGCGGACCCCGGCCCCTACCGCGCCCACGGCCCCGGCGAGACGGTCCCGCCCCCGCCGGACGTCGTCCTCCTCGACCTCGTCCTGCGGGACGGCTCGGACCCCGCCGACAACATCCGCAGGGTGCTGCGCACCGGCAGCCGCGTCCTCATGATCAGCACCGTGCCGGACCGTTCCCGGATCCTGGAGGCGATCCGGGCCGGCGCCGACGGATACCTGACCAAGGACCACGACCTGCCCACCCTGGTCGCCGCCGTCAAGGACCTCGCGGAGGGCCGGGGCGCCCTCTCCACGGAACTCGCCTTCGCCTGCGCCTACGACGACAGCCCCGCCCGCCCCCGGCTCTCCCCCCGGGAACGGCAGATCCTGCTCGACTACGCGTCCGGCATGACCCTCAAGTCCGCCGCGCGGCGGGCCGGCATCACCGTGCACACGGCCAAGGACTACCTGGACCGCGTCAAGGCCAAGTACCAGCAGGCCGGCCGCCCCACCTACACCAAGCTCGACCTCGCCCTGCGGGTACGGGAGGACAGCCTCGACGGGGGCTGAGCCCGGCGCAAGCCCCCCAAACGGACGGCTACAGGGGGGCACCCGAACCCCCTTACCGTCGACCCGGCGGTGTCCGGGACGGCCCGCCGGGAAGGGGACGAGCCGGTGACCGCACTCAGGCCGGCACGGCCGGCACAGCCTGCACGGACTGCCGAAGACCGCACCGCCACCGCCACCGCCACCGCCACCGCCGCCAACGCCACCGCCGGCGCCACGCGTCACGCCTGCGGCCCGCACCGGGGGCGGGCAGCCCTGATCGGGCGGACCGCCGAGACGGAGCGGATCGCGGCCGCGCTGGCCGCCGCCGGGTCCGGGCGGGGCGGAGCCCTCTTCGTCACCGGCGAGCCCGGCATCGGCAAGACCCGCCTGGCCACCGCGGCCCTCGACACGGCCGCCGCGGCGGACATGGTCACCGTACGCGGGCGGGCCAGCACCGTCGGCCCGCCCGTCCCCTACCGGCCGCTGGTCGAGGCACTGCTCCTGCTCGCCCGCGCCGGCCTGCTGCCCGACCCGGACGAACTGGGCGCCTACGGCCCCGTCATGGCCCGCCTGCTGGGCGACGCCCCGGACGCCGACGGGCGCGCCGCCCCGCACATCGCGGTCGCCGAGACCGTGCTGCGCGTGCTCGCCGCCGTCGGCCGGCAGCGGGGCTGCCTGCTCGTCCTCGACGACCTGCACGACGCCGACGCCGGCACCCTGGCCGTCGTCGAGTACCTCCTCGACAACATCGGGCAACAGCCCGCCGTGATCCTGCTCGTCGCGGGCCCCACCCCCCGCGCCGCCACCGAACTGGCCCTGCGCGCCCGCCAGCGGGACGTGGCGCAGATCCTCGACCTGGCTCCCCTGACCCACTCCGACGTGCGCCTCCTCGCCGCGGCCGAGCTCGGCGTCCCGCCGGTGGCGGTCTGCCCCGACCTCCTCCACCGCGCGGTGACCGGCGGAGCCGGAATCCCCTTCGTCGTCAAGGAACTCGTCCACGACCACGCGGCCCGCGCCGCCCACCGCGGCGAGCGGACCCCGTCCGTACCCCCCACCGTCGCCGACGACGTCAGGCGCCGCACCGAAGCGCTCGGGCCCCTCGGCGCGCGGTTCCTGGGCACGGCAGCCCTGTTCGGCGGGCGCTTCCCCCTGCCCGTACTGGAGCACGCGATCGGCGCCGACCACCCGGCCCTGTCCGAGGTCCTGCGCGCCGCCCTCGCCTCCTGCCTGATCACGCCGGACGGGCCCGGCACCCAGTGGTACGCCTTCCGCCACCCGCTGGTCGGCGAGGCGCTCCTCGACGACCTCGGGCCGGGCGAACGCGCCCGGTACGCCCGGAGCGCCACGCAGGCACTCGCCCGCCTCCACCCGGGACTGCCCGGAACCTGGCGCGAGCACGCCGCCCGGCTGCACGAGCACTCCGGCGAAGCACACGAAGCCGTCCGCCTCTACTGCGAAGCCGCGCGGCGGGCGATGGACGAGGCCGTCCCGGAACGGCCCCTGGACCGCGCCCTGGAACTGCTCACCCGGGCCCGGGCCCTCCTCGAACCCGGCGCCGCGCCGCCCGAACTGCACGCCACGGTGCTGGAACTGCTGCTGGACACCGCCGCCCGCTCGGCCCGCCTCGACCTGCTGCCCGACCCGCCCGCCCCCGACCACGGCATCCCCGCCGCGCGACGGGCCGGGATCCACGCCCGACTCGGCGGCATCGCCACGCTCACCGGCCGCCCCGCCGAAGCCCTGCGCCACCTCGACACCGCCCGCTCGCTGCTCCCCGCCCACCCGGCCGACGGACACCCCGCCGAAGGCCACACCGCCCTGGTGGACCTCGCCGCCGCCCACGCCGAGCTGGGCCGGCTCGCCCCCGACCGGCTGCACACCGCCGGCCGGCTCGCCCGCAGGGCGCTGGACGCCGCCCTCGCCGACGACCTGCCGGAGGCGGCCTGCGGAGCCCTGCTGCTGCTCGGACAACTCGCCCGGCCCGAGGACGAGCCCGCGGCGACCGCCCACTTCGGGCGGGCCCGCGCGATCGCCCTCGCCCACCGGCTCCCCGGCCCCCGCACGGCGGCCGACGTACAACTGGCCATCACCGCGGCGGGCCACGACGAGCAGCCCACCCGCCTGGAACAGGTCCGGCAGGACGCCCGCCGCCGGGGCCTGCTGCCGCCGGCCCACGAGGCGGGCTTCGCGCTCGCCGTGGAGCGGATCCGGCGCTGCGCCTTCGACGAGGCCCGCGACGGGATCATCGAGGACGCGGCCGAGGCCTCCGCGCTCGGGCTGGGCCGCTCCCTCGCCCTGCTCCGGCTCGCCGACGCCGTACGGTACGCCCACCAGGGACGCCGCGCCGAGATGACCGGCGCGCTGGAACGCCTGGAACCGCTCCTCGACGCCGCCCCCGGCCTGCGCGCCATGGCGTACGGGTCGGCCCGGGCCTTCTGCTCGCTGCTGGAGGAGCGGCACGGGGCCGCGGAAGCCGAGCTCGCGCAGGCGCTCGCCCACGACACCGAGAACCCCTCCACCGAGGACTTCGGACGGCACGGCATCGCCGTGCTGCTCGGCGTCCTGGCCGGACGCATCGGCCGCCGGCACTGCCCCGACGCCGGGGCGGGCGCCGCCGGCACCCGCTGGAACCGCCAGTTCACGGGCCTCGCCCACGCCGTGCTGCTCGGCCGCGAGGGGCACCGCGAGCAGGCGACGGCCGTCGCCGCCGAGGCACTGGCAGCGGCCGGCCCGTACCCCGCGGCCCGCCGCCTGGGCATGCGGCTGGTGGCCCGGCCGGCGTACGAGGACGGCTGGGGCGCGCCGGTCGAGTGGCTGCGCGAGGCCGAGGAGTACTTCCACGGCGCCGGCCTCCACCCGGTCGCCGCCGCGGGCCGGGCCCTGCTGCGCGGCATGGGCGCGTCCGTGCGGCAGCGGCGCACGGGCACCGAGCAGGTCCCGCCGGACCTGCGCAGGTCCGGCATCACCGTCCGCGAGTTCGAGGTGGCCCGGCTGGTCGCGGAGCGGATCAGCAACAAGGACATCGCCGGCCGGCTCCACATCTCCCTGCGCACCGTCGAGAAGCACGTCGCGAACGTCCTCCACAAGACCGGCCACCCGAACCGCCGCGCTTTCGCCACCGCCTCCGGCGACCTCGTCGGCGCGGGCCACGGCCGTCCCGCCGGTCAGGGCGGCCCGATCTCGTCCAGCAGGAAGTCGGCCGTGCCGCCGGAGCCCGCACGGTGGAGCACCCGCAGCACACCCGCCGAGCCGGTCAGGTAGTCGGTGGAACAGCGCAGCAGGCCCTCACCGGGCACCCCCAGCAGGGGCCGCCCGTCCGCGTCGCGCAGACCGAAGCGTTCGGCCGGCTCGAAGAGGAACACCCGCCGGACGAAGTCGAGCTGCCGCAGCGCCGCGTCGCGGTAGGCGGGGTCGCCGGTGAACTGCGCCGCGTCCAGCAGCGTGTCGGCGATCCCGCACATCCCGGTCGCGTACCCGGGCCGCGGCGCGTACCGCAGGTCCAGGCCCCGCAGCAGCGCGCGGGCCGCGGTCAGGTCCCCGTAGCGCAGCAGGACCTTCGCCACGCCCGCCGCGCCCGCCTCGACGGACGGATCCGCCTCGACGGAGGGACCCGTGCCCGCCTCCTCGCCGTTCGCCCCCTCGCGGGCCGTCTCCCGGCGGGCCGTCTCCCGGCGGGCCGTCTCCCAGGCGAGTGCCTCCCGCCCGAGCGCCAGGTGGTGCTCCTCGCCCGAGATCTGGTGCAGCCGCAACAGGAACACCGCCACGCCCGCCTGTCCGGAGCCCAGCCCGGTCAGCGGCCCCCGCGCACCCGCGCCGGTCAGCCAGTACGCCTGGCCCTCGTCGCGCTGCGCCGTCTCGTGCAGTGCCCGGGCGCAGTGCTGCGCCGCGGCGAGGTCGCGCGGGTCGCGGCTGCGCAGGAAGAAGTGCAGGTTCGTCATGCCCACCCCGGCGAGCCCGTGGTGGAAGGTGTGGTCGCCCCTGTCCACCACGCGCCGGTTGGCCCGGTCGAGCAGTTCCCCGGCCGCTGCCCCGAGCCCGAGCGAGTCGGCGGCCCAGGCGATGCCGGCCAGGCCGTTCATGAGCCCGTCCGGGTACCGCGCCGGGTCGAGGCCCGCCAGCTCGGCGCGCAGCCGGTCGCGCCATTCGGGCCGGACGGGCACACCGCAGGAGTTGAGCGCCCACAGGACGCCGCTCGCACCGGATCCGAGCCCGAGAGGGTTGGTGACGTGCGCGAACGGGTCCACGGGGAAGAGCGTGTCCCGGCCGGTGTCGGCGGCGGCCCCGATGAACGCGGCCACCGCGGAGGCCGCGGCCACCGCCCCGGCCGGCCGCAACCGCTCCTCGGCGGCCGGGCGCGGCGGGGTCGTGGCGACCGGGCCGAGCGGCTCCGCCGCGTCCTCCAGCACGTCGAGCAGGCCGACGAGGCCGATCCGGCCGCGCGCCAGGTCCACGAGCAGCCGGTGCACCCGCTCCGGCCAGCCCAGACCCTCCACGACGGGGATCCGGTACAGGTCCAGGAAGTCCTCGCGCAGGTACGACATCGCCGTCACCGGGAGGACGAGGTCCGCCATCACGCGGGCGAGGGCGTACCGGTCCCCGGCCTCGGTCGCGCCGCCGCCGGTGGTGTTCTCGGACCCGGGGCCGGCCAGCCGGCAGGACTCCAGACCGACGATGCTCACCTCGTGGGTGTCCGGGTCGACGAGGACGTCCGAGGTGGTGAAGCCGCCGAGGAGAACGCCGCGGTCGTGCGCGGCCCGGACCGCGCGGGCGAGGCCGCGGAAGACGGTGAGGAACGTCCGCAGGTACTCCCGCGACCGCTCGGCGTCGAAGCCGGGCCGCGCGAGCGGGCTGCGGGCGAGCAGCAGCGGGCCGAGGCCGGTGCCCTCGACGAACTCCCTCGCGATGTAGTGGTGTTCGCCCTGCTGGAACTTGGCCACGGGAGCCGGGTAGGAGCCCGCCGCGGCCAGCAGGTTCAGGAACATCCACTCGCGGCCCAGGAGGTCGGCGGCGTCGTGGCGGGCCTCCTTGAGGAGCACCTTCCGGCCGTCGCGGGCGGTGTCCTCGGCGGTGTGGACGCCGCCGTCGTGGGAGGACCGCAGCGTGTCGGTCACCCGGAAGCGGCCCCCGAGCAGCCCGTCGCCCGCGTCCTCGTCGGCGGGCTTCCAGTCGTCGAACGGCCAGGGCGCCCAGTCGGGTGCGGGCGGCTGCGGGCGCCCGAGGACGTCGACGGTGCGGGCGTCGTGGAACGGGCCGTAGCGCAGGTACAGCGCCCCGCTGTCGCGGTAGCGCACGCCCGAGGGCACGCACGGGCCGTCCACCCCGTCCAGGAGGCGGGCGAGGCCGGCCAGGCAGCTCCTGAACTCCGCGACGTCGTGCGGGTAGACGGTGGCGAGCAGGCCGTCGGCCCGCAGGGCGAAGACGGTGGGGTCGAGGACGATCTCGAAGTCGGTGCCGCGGGCGGTCAGGTGCCCGACCACCGAGGCGGCGATCTCGCGCGCCTGCCGCTGCCCCGCCGAGACGTGGATCTTCCAGCCCTGCTCCGGCGGGGCCGGGTCGTGCCGGTGGCTCCAGCTCGGGCCGCGGCGGACGAACCGCGCGCGCGTCCGCGCGTCGAGCCCGGCGAGGAAGTGGTCGGCGTCCGGCTCGTGGTAGGCGTCGAGAGGGTCAAAGAACAGCGTGTCGTTCCACGTGAAGAGGGAGCGGTGGACCCATCGTCCGTTGCGCATCTGAGCTGTCAGCCTCTGTGATCGTCCGCGGGGCCGCCGCCGGCAGCGGCCGGCGGGAACGACGGGATCCGGGCGGGGGCACGGGGGAGCGCCCCCGCACGGATCCGTCGGGTCAGTTCGGGTATCCCGGGCCGCGCTGCGTCCTGCGGGCCTCCGTGTTCTGGGGCTTGAGTACGCTCACCCGGTTCACCTCCTAGAAGGGTCGAATGCGCGGGATGCGCGGCTGGAGTCGGACTGGCGCCGGCCGATCGGCACCTCCGACTCAACGCCATCCGCGCCCGGCGCGCATGGGCGCCGGCCGCCCGCATTCCGCGTGGGCACCACCCATGACCCCACCGCTCCACCGCGGTCGAAATGGTGGTGGTCCGCCCCCTGCCGCCACCGGCCGCGCTGTGGTAGCGCAGGCGGGCGGGGGCTTCTCCGCCGGGCGTCCGGGGGGACCACTGGATAGAATTCCTGCTGAGGAAGGGGGGCGCCGGATGGGCGCGGACCTGAGCCAGTACAGGGGCCGGCCCTCCGGGCTGGTCGGGCAGCGGATCGCCGGATACAAGATCGAGCGCATGATCGGCCGGGGTGGCATGGCCGTCGTCTACTGCGCCAAGGACCTGCGCCTGGACCGTACGGTCGCGATCAAGCTGATCGCCCCCGAACGGGCCCGCGACGACACCTTCCGGCGCCGCTTCACCCACGAGTCGAGGGTGGCCGCCTCGATCGAGCACCCGCACATCGTGCCGATCTTCGAGGCCGGCGAGACCGACGGCGTCCTCTACATCGCCATGCGGTACGTACCCGGGCTGGACCTGCGGGGACTGCTGGACCGGGAGGGCCCGCTGCCCGTCACGACGGCCCTGCGGATCGCCGCCCAGGTGGCGTCCGCCCTGGACGCCGCCCACGACCACGAGCTGGTGCACCGGGACGTCAAACCCGGGAACATCCTGGTCGCGGCGGGCCCCGACCGGGACCACCCGGAGCACATCTACCTCACGGACTTCGGCCTGACGAAGAAGTCCTTGTCGCTGAGCGGGTTCACCACGGCGGGGGAGTTCGTCGGCACGCTCGACTACATGGCGCCCGAGCAGATCTCCGGCCGGCCGGTGGACGGCAGGTGCGACCAGTACAGCCTGGCCTGCGTCGTCTACGAGACCCTCGCGGGCGGGCCGCCCTTCGTGCGGGAGGAGGACGCGGCACTGCTGTGGGCGCACCAGTACGATTCGCCGCCTCCGCTGACCGAGCGGCGGCCGGACATCGCCCCGGCCGCCGACGAGGTCTTCTCCAGGGCCCTGGCGAAGGTGCCCGAGGACCGGTACGGCTCCTGCCTGGAGTTCGTGGCGGCCCTGCGGGTCGCCACCGAGGACGGGCCCCGGACGGAGCAGAGGCCCCGGCGCAGCCAGGAGGAGACGGCCCCGCCCCCGGAACCCCCGCAGTGGGCCCTGCCGGTCTTCCGTACCCCGGCCGACCGGCCCTAGAAGCCGCCGCTCGGCCGCTCGGACCTAGAAGCCGAGGAGCGACTGCTCGGCCCAGATCGTCTTGCCGACCGGGGCGTGCCGGGTGCCCCAGCGCTGGGCGAGCTGCGCCACCAGCAGCAGACCCCGCCCGCCCTCGTCGAAGGTCCGGGCCCGCCGCATGTGCGGGGCGGTGCTGCTGGCGTCGGAGACCTCGCAGATCAGGGTGTCCTTCTCGTGGATCAGCCGCAGCTGGATGGGCGGCTCGCCGTACCGGATGGCATTGGTGACCAGCTCGCTGACCAGCAGCTCGGTGACGAACGAAGCCTCCTCCAGCCCCCACTGCGCCAGCTGGTCGGTGGTCCGCCGACGGGCCTGGGAGACGTCGGAGGGATCCGAGGTCAGGTCCCACACCACGACCTTGTCGGCGTGCAGGGCCCGCGTCCGCGCGACGAGCAGGGCCACGTCGTCGTCGGGGCGGTGCGTCAGCAGGGCCGTCAGCACGCGGTCGCAGACCGTGTCCAGGGTGGAGGCGGGCTGGGCGAGCGCGGAGAACATCGTGTCCAGCGCCTCGTCGATGTCCCGCTCGCGGGGCTGGAGCAGCCCGTCGGTGTAGAGGGTCAGCACACTGCCCTCGGGAAGGTCCACGTCCAGGGTCTCGAAGGGCAGGCCGCCCAGGCCCAGCGGCGGGCCGGCCGGGACGTCGAGGAGGTACACGGAACCCTCCGGGGAGACCACCGCCGGCGGCGGGTGCCCGGCCCGGGCGAGCGTGCAGTGCCGGGTGACGGGGTCGTAGACCACGTACAGGCAGGTGGTACCGATGCCCCCGGCGCTCTCGTCGACCGCCTCCCGGCCGCCCTCGTCCGCGGACAGGTGGATGATCAGGTCGTCGAGGTGGGTGAGCAGCTCATCGGGCGGCAGGTCGACGTCGGCCAGCGTGCGCACCGCGGTGCGCAGCCGGCCCATGGTCGCCGAGGCACGGATGCCGTGGCCGACGACATCGCCCACCACCAGGGCCACCCGGGCGCCCGACAGCGGGATCACGTCGAACCAGTCGCCGCCCACACCCGCCTCGGTACCGGCCGGCAGGTAGCGGGAGGCCGTCTCCAGCGCCGGGTGGTCCGGCAGCGTCTGCGGCAGCAGGCTCCGCTGCAGCGTCATCGTGCTGGTGTGCTCGCGGGCGGACCGGTGCGCGCCGTGGATGCTCGCCGCCGCCCGGCCCGCGAGCTCCTCGGCCAGGCTCAGGTCCTGCCGAAGGAACGGTTCCCGGCTCTGGCGACGGCCGAACACGGCCACGCCGAGGCTGACACCGTCGGCGTGCAGGGGCACCACCAGCATCGAATGCGTCCCGTGCGCCCCGAGCCAGGCGGCCGCCGGGTCCTGCGCCATCCACTGGGCGACGGCCGGGGCGGTCGTCGCGTACACGGCACCACGACCCGCGGCCAGGCACTCCGCGGGCGGCGACAGCGGCGGATAGACGGCCGTCTCGCCGACCGCGACCCGCCCCTCGGAACTCCCCTCGACGGCCGAGCGCACGGCCGTACGGCACACGGTGACCGGCCCCGACGGCGGTCCGGAGGCGTGGTCGTCGCCCCGCGGGAGCGGCTCGATCAGGTCGACGACCGCGAAGTCGGCGATCCGGGGGACGGCCACGTCGGCCAGCTCCTGCGCGGTGCGGGTGCTGTCCCCGGTGGTGCCGATCCGCGCGGCGGCGGCGTCCGGTACGAACATCTGCTGCGTCTCGACCTCGGCCCCGGTCCGGTCGTGCGCGGCGAGGCACACCGCCCGCACCCGGCCGTCCGGGTCCCGCAGCGGGGCCACCGAGGTCGCCCAGCCGTGCTCCGCGCTGACGCCCGTGGCACGGACGAAGGCCTCCATGTGCTGCGGCTCCCCGGACTCCAGCGCCAGGCGCATCCGGTGCTCGGTCTCCTCGCTCACCGGGTCCGGGGCGATCTCCGGCAGGCGCAGCCCGGCCATCTCGGATTCGGTGAGGGACAGCGTGCGCTCCATGCCCGCGTTCGCCCGTACCAGCCGCAGGTCCGCGTCGAAGATCGCCAGGAAACAGGGGGACTGGGAGAACGACCACTCGTGCAGCGGATCACCCCACGAGGAGCCGTCACCGCCCCGCCCGCCCGCCACCGCGGACACCACGTACCACTTGGTGGCGCCGCCGGTGGAGGTCCGGCGGTGCGCGAGCAGCCCCTGCTCCAGTCGGCTGCCGTCCCGGCGGCGCAGTGCCACCGTCCCGCTCCACCGTTCCTGTTCGGGCCGGATGCGGCGCGCCGCATCGCCCGCGGGATCGGCCAGCAGGAATTCGGCGGACCGCCCCACCACCTCCGCGGACGCGTATCCGAGCAGCCGGGCGGCACCCTCACCCCACTCGATGACGACGCCCTGCTCGTCCACGGCGGCCGTCGCCGTGTACGCGGGCTCCTGGGCGGCGTCGGTCGGCTCCGGCCGCTCACCGGGAGAGGTGGGAAGTTGCTCCATCGCCGCTCATCTCGCCCTCGCTAGATCCGTCGCTGCCGTCCCACGGGACCTGCACGGCCAGGGGCCCCACTGACAAGCATCATCCGGCGGGGCAAGGAGCACCAACGCAGTGCTGCCGGCGGGGGCGCACGACGCGGCGTACCGCGCCGGCCGGGGCCGTCCCACGCCCCCTCCGGCGGGACCGGTCACGGGTGTCAAGTCACGCGTTCACGTGGCGTGACGCCCGCAGGCGTGCCGGGTGTAGTGGACGTACGCCTTCACCGGGACGTCCCGGAGGCTCCTGCGCCGGGCGGAGAAACGGAGAACGGTCGTGTTCGAGCATTCCTGGATCGGCGGTGTCGTTCTGGCCGCGGTTTCCGTGGCCCTGGTGGGCAGCGGTATCGGCCTGCTGGCGACCTCGACGGGTACCCCTGCCACGGCCCCGCGGCCGGCCGTCCTGCTCCTTCCCCAGGACGCCGGGGGCGCGCTGCACACGGGCCGGTCCACCGTGACCGTGCAGAAGCCGGGGTTCGAGGAGCGGCTGAAGGGGAGCCCCGGGGCGAAGCCCTGAGGATGACGCTCCCCGGACTCGGGTAGAGGTGGCGACGCACGCCCAGAGGGCGGCTGCGCGGTCGCCGTCCATCCGATCGCGGGTCCGGTGTCGGCGGGTCCGGCACCCGCAGGTCCCACGGGGGCAGGCGGTTCACCGGAGCAGTTCTGCCGCCCGGACGCCGTCCGTGCCAGTGGATTGGGCGGCGGCGGCGAGGAGTTCACGCCGCTTGGCGCCTCCCGAGACGCGGTGCAGGCCGTACGAGCCCGGCTCGCGGGCCTCGCCGGCCAGGTGCTTGACGATGCCCTGGCAGACGAACTCCTTGAGCTTCGCGCCGGGGCGTCCGGCGATGTGGAACCGGACCGCCACATCGTGGCGGCGGGCGAACTGGAAGATGCCCGCGCGCCGGCCGAGGCTGATGCACTGGCCCGCGAACACCGCGCTGAGGGGCGCCGGCCGCTCGCCCGCGATCCGGCTCAGCACCGTGTCGGCGGCCCGCGCGCCCAGCGGAATCGCGGCCTGGCAGCTCATCCGCAGCGGCAGGCCCGAGGGGGCCGCCGCGTCGCCTGCGGCGACGATGCGGTCGTCGTCCACGCTGGTCAGCGTCTCGTCCGTCAGCAGGCGGCCCACGGGGTCGGTGCTCAGCCCGCTGCGTACGGCCAGGTCCGGCACACCGAAGCCGGCCGTCCAGACGGTCACCTCGCTGGGCAGTTCGCGGCCGTCCTCCAGACGCACGGCGTCACGGGACACGGCCGTCACCTTCGTGCCGGGGCCTTCCACCACGGTGACACCAAGCCCGGCCAGCCGCCGGGCGACCGAGCGCCGGCCCCGCGCGTGCAGGTACGGGCCGAGCGCCCCGCCGCAGACCAGGGTCACCGCCCGGCCCTGCTCCGCCAGTTCCGCGGCGGTCTCGATGCCGGTCGGACCGGCCCCGACCACCGTCACCGCCGCCGTCGCGGGCGCGGCCAGAAGCACCGGCCGCAGCCGCTGCGCCTCCTCCAGGCTGCCCACCGGGTAGGAGAACTCCGCCGCACCCGGCACACCCGGGTCGGCACTGGCGCTGCCCACGGCGTAGACGAGGTAGTCGTAGGCGGCCGTTCCGCCCGACGCCAGCCTCACGCGGCGCGCGGCCGCGTCGATCCCCGCCACGGTGTCGACCCGCAGGCGCACGCCCCGGCCCAGGACGTCCGCGTACGCGACGACCGCGTCGTCGGTGCCGCCGACCAGCTGGTGCAGGCGGATCCGTTCGACGAAGGAAGGGCGGGGGTTGATCAGCGTCACGGTCACACCGGCGTGCTGCGTCAGCCGGTTGGCGGCCATGACGCCCGCGTACCCTCCGCCGATCACGATGACTTCGGTGTTCTCGGTCATGGTGGGCTCCCCGTTCTCTCGTTGTCGGCTTCCGGGCACAAGACACCGGTGCCGCCACCGCTGTGACAGGGGGAGTCGCGTGACCTGCGCCACACCGGCCGCACGCCGTCGGCGGGCGCCCGAAGCCGCTCAGCGCAGGACGGCCGCCAGCAGGTCGGCGCCCAGCGCCGTCAGATCGGGCAGGTTGAGGGTGTAGCGGACGTAGCGGCCGCGCCGCCGGGCCGTGAGCAGGCCGGCGCGGCGCAGGACGGCGAGGTGGCGGGACACCTCCGGCGGTGACAGCTCCCAGGCGTGGGCCAGCTCCCGGGTGGTGTGCGGGCCGCGGGCCAGGGTGCGCAGCAGCCGCAGCCGTACCGGATGGGCCAGTGCCTCCAGCCTGAGCGTGACCGTCTCCAGCGACACCGGCTCCGGGGGATCCGGCTCGGCCACCGGGTACTGCACCACCGGCTGCCAGCCGGGGGCGTGCACCACCGCCAGGTGCGGGCCGCCGAAGACGCTGGGGATGAAGGTGACGCCGGTGCCCTGTGCGGTGGTCGCCTTGTCCGGGAGCTTGTCCACGACGATGTGGCCGCCGTCCGGAGCGAGGGAGACCGCGCCGGAGACCGCCGCGAGCGCCGCCCCGGTGCCGTGCCGCCTGAGCAGGTCGTTCTTCACGCGCAGGTCGGTGGCCAGCCGTACGGCGACGTCCGCCCAGGCGGTGTCGAAGAAGGCCTCGGCGCACTGTTCGAGGGTGTCGCGCACCCGCGCCCGTACGGCGGCCGGGTCCGCGAGCAGCCGTGCCGCGAATGCCTCCTGGCGCACCCCGCGGGCCTGCGCCAGGTCCAGCGCACGCTCCCGCGCGGCCGGGTCGGTCAGCGGCGAAGGCGCCCCGAAGCGGACCCGGTTGCTGCCGCAGGTGGTGACGAGCGCCGCCGTCACGTACTTCTCGTCGTCGATCCGGTCCACATCGTCCAACTCCTCGGCGAGGGTCGGCCGGGGCCGTGCCGGGAGCAGGAAGTCGGCCTGTGAGGAACGCCAGAGGAAATCCGCCTCCCGCAGGCCCTCGGCCAGGCCCTGCGGCATGCCGGCCCACACCTCACCGGCCCAGCCGGCGAGGTGCGGATGGTGGCCCGGCTCGGCCAGCACGTGCAGCACCGCGGTCAGTTCGGCCAGCGGCGAGGCGGCGAACCGCAGCCGTCCGGACGGCAGGCCGCCGATGTCGATCCTCAACGTCACCCGCCCAAGCATCCCCGACCGGAGGGCCCGCCCCGCCACCGGGTTGACGATGTCCGTCAACCCGCGTGCCCGGCCCGGCGGGCGAACACAGGGTGACGCCATGGAAACCACCACCAAGATCCGGCCCCGCGCCCTGGTCATGGCCTCCGGAGGCCCCCGCTACGCCGTCGCCCTGGTCGTGGACGCGCTCGGCACCGGCCTGCTGCGGCCCTTCCTGCTGCTCTACGGGGTGATGGTGCTGCGGCTGTCCGCTCCGGCGACCGGCATCGCCATGACGGCCGGCATCGTCGTCGGCCTGGTGTGCATGCCTGCCGTGGGCCGCTGGCTGGACCGGGGCGCACGCAGCACGGTCGTGGCGGCGTCGATGCTGGTGCGGGCCCTGGGGGTGGCGCTGCTGCTCGCCACCCCGGCGGGGCACGTCTGGCCGTTCGCGACGGCGGCGCTGTTCCTCGGCGTCGGCAACCAGGCCTGGCCCGCCGCCCACGCGGCCCTGGTCGCCACGGTCGCCCACGGCCGGGAACGCGACACCGCCCTCGCGGCGGGCCGCGCCCTGCGCAACGCGGGCCTGGGCGCGGGCGCGCTCCTCGCCACCGCCTGCCTGGCCGGCGGCGCCCCGGCCCTCCGGGCGATGGCGGCCGCCACCGGGATCGCCTACCTCGCCGCGGCGGCCCTGGCGTGGTCGGTGCACCTGCGCGCGCGTCCGGCCGGCGCCGCGGCCGAGCACGCCGCCGAGGACGCATCCGAGGGGCCCGTGCCCCGGCTGCGCGCACTGCGCGCCGCGAACGTGGTCTACGTCTTCTGCCTCAACGTCCCCGAGATCGCGCTCCCCCTGGTGCTGGTGACGCAACTGCACGCCTCCCCGGTGTGGCCGGCGGCCGTGTTCGTGGCCAACACGGTGCTCGTGGTCACCCTCCAGGTGCCGGTCACCGTGTGGCTGGCCCGCTTCCCCCGGCGGACCGCGCTGGCCCTCGGCGGGGTGGTGCTCGCCGCGTCCTACGCCGGGTTCCTCGCGGCCGCCTCACTGGGGGGCGGCTGGGGCGCCCCGGCCGTCGCCGCGGTGTCCGTGGTCTGCACGATCGGCGAGATCGTCTACGCCGGCAGCGCCACGGCGCTGGTCACCGCCGTGGCCCCGGCCCACGCCCTCGGCCGCGTCCTCGCCCGCTTCGAGCTCTCCACGGGCTTCGGTCTCGCCGTCTCCCCGGCGGCCATCACCGCCCTCGCACCCCACGGCCCGGCGGCCCTGTGGGGCAGCCTCGCCGGTGCGACCCTGCTCGCCGCCTCCGCCGTCGCCACCGACAAGGACGCCGCCGCAACCGGGCCCGGCATCCGCTGACTTGCCCCGGCGGACGACTGCGAGGTCGACGACTGCGCCCGGACCGAGGTGGCGCCGAGGCCGGGGGGCTCGGGTCTACCCGGCGGCACCTGCCGGGGAGAGGCGGGCCGACCGAGCCGCCGCCGGGCCGCCGCGGGCCCGATGGCGCAGGACGGAACGGGCCAGGAAGTGGCCGTCGGCGTCCTCGTACGCCTCCAGGTGCCAGCCGGCGCCTTCCAGGGCCGCGCGGAGGTTGCCCTCGGCCAAGAGGTCGGCGGGGTCGAGCGGGCGGCCGTGCCGGGCGGCGCGTTCGGCCCGGCCCGAGGGATGGAACAGCAGCAGGACCCCCTCCGGCGCGCTGACCCGGGCCCACTCGCGCAGGGCCGCGTACGGGTCCGGCAGGTGGTCGAGGAGGCCCGCCGAGAAGATGCCGTGCACGCAAGCGCCGGGCAGCGGGAGCCGGGTGCAGTCCGCCGCCAGCAGAGCGCCGTGGCGGGTGCGGCCGTACCGGGCGGCGGCCGCCAGCATGGCCGGGGTGACGTCGACCCCCAGCACCCGGCCCCCCGGCCCGACCTGCTGCCGCAGGGCGGGCATGGCCCGCCCGGTGCCGCAGCCGAGGTCCACGGCGACGCCGCCGGGCGCCAGGCACATCCGGGCGACGCCGGCCTCGTACGCGGGGGTCTGGTGGGCGAACCGCTCCTCCCAGGCCTCGGCCCGCCGGGTGAAGAACGCCCGCGCGGCGGTGTGTTCGGAGCGGGCGGTCACGAGGGCCGCGAACCGGCTCAGGAGATCGGCGGCCCAGGGGTCCGCGGCCCAGCGGTCCCCGGCGACGTCCTGCGCGAGGAACCGCACGCCCCAGGCGCTCGCGCCGATACGGAACGCCTGCTCGGGAAGGCCGTCGCAGGAGGCCAGTACGACGGCGTCGGCGGGCAGGCGCAGCGGGTCGCGGGCCGGCCGCAGACCCGGCGACGGCCGTGAGGCCCCCGCGAAGAGCGGGTCGGTGCCGGCGGCCGGGGTGAGCCGCACCGCCCGGTCCGCGCCGCCCGCGGCGGAAGCGGTGCGCGCGGCCGGGCCCGCGTCCGCGGCCAGCATGCGCGCTCCGGAGCCGAGGGCCAGTACGGGCACCTCGGCGGCCAGGGCTTCCCGCAGGAGCGCGGGCCCGCCGGGCGGCTCGCCGGATGCGCGCCCGCCCAGCACGATCAGACCCTCGACCCCGTCGAGATCGGCGGCCGGGCCCTCGGCGTCCGTGAGCGGCAGCGTGCGGGTGTCCACACCCGCGGCGGCGAGCACCCGGCTCACGGTGGACGGAGTCTCCCCGGCCGAGTGCTGCACGACGACGGCCATCCCGCTCTCCTTACGTTCGAGCCATCCTGGCTGGTTCGGATGGCATCTACGCAAGAATGCGGCAATCGGGGCCGCATATGCCAGACCGTCTCCGGGAGTGGGATCGGGGCGGGGGTGCGCGGGCGGGCCCCCGCACGCCGAACACCGCGATCGGCGTGCAGGGGCCTCCTGCCGGTGGTCCCCGAAGCGGTGAGAGCCGCTCGACCGTCGGGGGCCGGTGCGTGTCAGTCAACCAGGGGAGCCCCGCCGGGGCGACTGGATCGAGACACGGAAGCAGACCGGAGTGGCCTGCGTGACCACAGTGAATCATCCAAGAGGTGAAAGCGCCACATTCGTCTGCAGACGCGAGCCATTCACGGGATATGGCTCGCACATGCCGGTTGGAGTGTGCATTCCTCCGACGCGCCGCGTGCCCGAACTGGAGGTTCCCCAGAATCTTTCAGGAAGCCCTGGCAGATTCGATTTGTTCGATATCTTTCTCCCTGCATTTGCCACCTGATCGGGTCCTCTCAGGGTGCAGGAGCGGTGGCGCGGACCGACTCGCGCATCCGCCGCCACCCCGCGTCACGGCCCGCCGAGAGAGGAGTTCCGCCGTGAACCGTCGCACCCCGCTCCCCGCCCTCGCCGGCGTCGCAGCCGCGGTCCTGGTGCTCGCCGGCTGCGGCGACAGCACTCCCGAGGACGCCAAGGCCGCACCGGCGCAGTCGGCGCCCGTCGCGGGCACGGGCTCCTCGGCCGCGACCTCCCCCGCCCCGGCCCCCGCCCTGAAGCCCGGCGAGGTGCGCATCGCGGGCCAGGTCGACAAGCCGTCCACGGTGACCCTCGCCTCCCTGCGAGGCCTCCCGCAGACCTCGGTGGAGGTCGAGTACACCAGCGCCAAGGGGCAGCAGAAGCACACCTACCAGGGGGTCCTGCTGCACGACGTGCTCAAGGACGCCCAGCCGCGCTTCGACGCGTCGAAGAAGAACGGCCAGCTGCGCGGCATCGTCGCGGCGACCGGCGGAGGCGACTACCGGGCGGTCTTCGCCTGGGCCGAGCTCGATCCGGGCTTCGCCAAGTCCCAGGTCCTGCTGGCCGTCTCCGAGGACGGCAAGCCCTTCGACGACGCCGCCGGGCCGCGCCTCGTGGTCCCGCAGGACACCAAGGGCGGCCGCTACGTCTCCGAGCTGAACCAGCTGTGGGTCGGCACCGTGGACGCCACCGTCGACGGCGCCGGCGGAGCCCCCGGTGCCGGGAACTGACCGCGCTCCGGCCGTCCCGCAGGACCCCCCGGGACCGGGGCGCCGGCTCACCCGGCGGACGCTGCTCGGCACCGGTGGCCTCGCCGCGCTCGCCGCGGGAGGCGCGGCCGCCGCCGCAGTCCGCCGGGGCCGCGGCGAGGCGGCCGCCGCCCCCGCCGTTCCCTTCCACGGCCCCCAGCAGGCCGGCATCCTGACCCCCCGCCAGCACCACGTCCGACTGGCCGCCTTCGACCTCGGGACCCGCACCGACCGGGGCCGGGCCGCCGCCCTCCTGCTGCGCTGGACGACCGCCGCGGAGCACCTCACCCGCGGCGAGCCCGTACCCGCCGCCCTGGAACCGCCCGGCTCCCGGGCCGCCGACACCGGGGCCCTCGCCGACACCGGACCGGCCCGGCTCACCCTCACCTTCGGCCTCGGCCCGGCCTTCTTCGACCGCACCGGCCTGACCGCCGCCCGCCCCGAAGCCCTCGCCCCGCTGCCCGCCTTCCCCGAGGACCAGCTGGACCCGGCCCGCGGCGGAGGCGACCTGCTGGTGCAGATCGGCGCCGACGACGCCTTCGTCACCACGCACGTCCTGCGCACCCTCCAACGCCTGGCCCGCGGCGAGGCCCGGCTGCGGTGGGCCATGACCGGGTTCACCGCGGCCGACGGGCGACGCAACCTGATGGGCCAGGTCGACGGCACCAACAACCCGGATCCCGCCCGCGCCCTGGTGTCCGCGCCGGACGCGCCGGCGTGGCTCGCCGGAGGCTCGTACGTCGTGATCCGGCGCATCCGGATGCTCCTCGACCACTGGGACGCCCTCCCGCCCGCCCACCGCGAGCAGGCCCTCGGTCGGCGCACCTCCGACGGCGCCCCGCTGACCGGCGGCGGCGAACGCGCACCCGCCGACCTCGCAGCCGCCCGCCCCGACGGCGTTCCGGTGATCGCCACCAACGCCCACATCAGGCTGGCGGCCCCCGCCTCCAACAATGGCGCCTCCATGGTCCGCCGCAGCTGGTCCTACCACGACGGCCACCGCGCCGACGGCACCCCGGACGCCGGGCTCCTCTTCACCGCCTGGCAGCCCGACCCGCGCACCGGATTCGTACCCGTCCAGCAGCGGCTCGCCCGGGGCGACGCCCTCTCCCGCTACCTCGTGCACGAGGCGTCCGCGGTGTTCGCCGTCCCCGGCGGCATCCGTCCCGGTGCGTACGTGGCCCAGTCCCTGCTGGAGGCCTGACGCGGGGCGGCTCACACGGGTGGCACCCTTCCCGTGAGCGGTTCGGTGCGCCGCCGCAACCGGCCCGGAGGCGCCCCGAAACGCCGCGCGCCGACAGTCGTCCCATGCCTGCCGCAACCGCGACCGCGACCACCGTCACGCCCACCCCGCCCGTACCCGTACGGCACCGCGAACCGCACCGCGAACCGCCCTGGGAGCTGGCCCGGACCCTCGCCCACGCGGCGCCGCGCCCGTCGCCCTCCCGGACGGTGCCGCTCGCGGCCGCCGTCGGGCTCACGCTGGCCGAGACCCTGCGCACCCCGCAACCGCTGCCCTCGTTCGACACGGCCGCCATGGACGGCTACGCGGTGGCGGGCACCGGCCCCTGGCGGATCCGCGGTACCGTCCGGGCGGGCACGGTGTGGGAAGGCGCGCTCGGCGCGGGGGAGTGCGCGGAGATCTCCACCGGAGCGCAGGTTCCGGCGGGAGCGCACGCCGTACTCCCAGTGGAATCGGCCCTGTCCGGCGCCGACGGCCTGGTCGCCGGACCCGTGCCGCCGCCCGGCCGGCACATCCGACGGGCGGGCGAGGACGCCCCGGCCGGCAGCGGTCTCGTCCCGGCGGGCACCCGGATCGGCCCGGCGCTGCTCGGGCTCGCCGCGTCCTGCGGCCACGACGCCCTGCCGGTCCGGCCCGCGCCCCGGGTCCGGGTCCTGGTCACCGGAGACGAACTGGACCACGCGGGCCCGCCCGGTCCGGGACGGGTGCGCGACGCCCTCGGCCCCGCCCTGCCCGCCCTGGTCGCCGCACTGGGCGGCGAGAGCCGCGGGGTCCGCCACGTCGGCGACCGGCCGGGTGCACTGGACGCGGCCGTGCACGGCGCGCGGGACACCGAGGTCGTGGCGGTCACCGGCTCCACCTCCGCCGGCGCCACCGACCGGCTGCGCCGGCTGCTCGCCGGAGCCGGGGCCCGGATGGTGGTCGACACGGTCGCCTGCCGCCCCGGCCACCCTATGCTGCTCGCCGAACTCCCCTCCGGCCGCTGGGTGGTGGGGCTGCCCGGCAACCCGTACGCGGCCCTGGTCGCCGCCCACACCCTGCTCGGCCCGCTCCTCGCGGGCCTCTGCGGCCGGGCCCTCGACCCGCTGCCGCGCGTACCCGTGACGGGTCCCGTGCGGCCCGCCCCCGGACTGACCCGGCTGGTCCCCGTCACCTGGGACGGCACGGGCACCTGCGCCCGCGTCACCGCGGGCCACGGTGCGGCCTTCCTGCGGGGCGCCGCCGTCGGCGACGCCCTCGCAGCCCTCCCCCCGGACTGGACGGAGGGCGGCCCGGCACCCCTGCTCAGCGCGGGCTGAGCAGGCAGAACTCGTTGCCCTCCGGGTCGGCCAGGATCGACCAGGAGATCCCGGACTGGTCGATACCGGGATCGGTGGCGCCCAGGGCGCGCAGGCGCGCCGCCTCCGCCGCCGGGTCGTCACCGCGGTAGGGGCTGATGTCGAGGTGGACGCGGTTCCACACGGTCTTGGTGTCGGGCGTGCGGACGAACTCCAGGTAGGGGCCGACACCCTGGGAGGACCGCATGCTCGCCTGGTCGTCGCCGACCTCGTGCAGCTTCCAGTCCATCGCCTCGTCCCAGAACCGGGCCATCGCCCGCGGATCGGCGCAGTCGACCACCACCGCGGCGATGGGACCGGTGTCCCGGTAGAGCGGACGGGGCTCCAGGACGCAGAACTCGTTGCCCTCCGGGTCGGCCATGACCGTCCAGGGGACGTCGCCCTGACCGATGTCGGCGAGCGTCGCACCCAAGTCCCGCAGGCGCGCGACCAGTTCCGCCTGATGGGCCGCCGAGGTGGTGGCCAGGTCGATGTGTACCCGGTTCTTCACCGTCTTGGGCTCCGGACGGGCGATGAGGTCGATGCAGACGGCCGAGGGATCGGGGTACGCGAAGCCCACGGGTTCGAGGTTCGTCACCCCGGGCCCCTCGCTGTCGACACCCCACCCGAGGGCCTCCGCCCAGAACCGCCCGAGCGCGGAGTCGTCCTGGGCCTTCATGTTGATCTGTACAAGTCGTGTCGGCATGTCGAAGATCCTAAAGGCGCGTCGGAGCCCGCGCCCCGCGGCGATCGCCTCCCCTGCGACGTCGGTGGACGGTCAGCCGACGCGGCGGGCTCCCGCCGACGGCAGGGCCTCCAGCACGGCCGGGGCCGCGAAGCCCGCCGCCGCGAACGCCGCCGTCACGGCTCCGGCCACCGGCTCGGCCGCCGCGGCCGGGACCAGCGCGATCACCGAGCCGCCGAAGCCGCCGCCCGTCATCCGGGCGCCCAGGGCGCCCGCGCCGACGGCCGCCTCCACCGCGAGGTCGGTCTCCGGGCAGGAGACGCGGTAGTCGTCCCGCAGGGAGGCGTGTCCGGCCGTCAGCAGGGGCCCCAGCGCCTCCGGCTCGCCCGCCGTCAGCCGGTCGACGGCCCGCCCGACCCGGGCGTTCTCGGTGACCACGTGCCGGACCAGCGGCGCGAGCGTGCCGGGCAGCTCCGCGAGGGCTCCCGGCAGTTCCGCCTCGGAGAGGTCGCGCAGGGCGGGCAGGCCCAGCAGCCCCGCGGCCCGCTCGCACCCCGCGCGCAGGGCCGCGTACGCCCCGTCGGCGAGGTCGTGCGCGACGCGGGTGTCGAGCACCAGCAGGCGCAGACCGTGCCCGGAGAGGTCGAAGGGGACCTGCCGGACGTCGAGGCTGCGGCTGTCGAGGTGCAGGGCGCTGCCCTCGGCACAGCACACCGAGGCCATCTGGTCCATGACCCCGCACGGCACACCGGCGAAGGCGTTCTCGGCGAACTGCGCCACGCGCGCCAGCTCGGGCCGGGGGAGCCGCAGCGCGTAGAGCTCGTCGCAGGCGACGGCCACGGCGCACTCGAGCGCCGCGGAGGAGGACAGTCCGGCGCCCGTGGGCACGGTGCTGTCCAGGTGCACGTCGGCGCCGCCCACGGGCAGACCGCGCTCCCGCAGCGCCCAGACCACCCCGGCGGGGTAGCGGGCCCAGCCGCCGACCGCCCCGGGGACGAGGTCCGCCACCGCGAGTTCGGTGATCCGGCCGTCGCCCTGGGCGCTGTGCAGGCGCAGCAGCCCGTCCTCGCGGCGGCGGGCCGCCAGCACCGTGGTCTGCGGCAGCGCCATCGGGAGGGCGAAGCCGTCGTTGTAGTCGGTGTGCTCGCCGATGAGGTTGACCCGGCCCGGGGCGGCCCACACCCCTTCCGGGGCGTGGCCGTGGATCCGCTCGAACTCCCGGTGTACGGAGGCTGCTCGTGCAGAGGTGTCGGCCCCGCTCCCGGTCACAGGACCTCCCGCAGCCGCCGCGCCGCCGCCTCGGGCGCCACGTCGTTCATGAAGGCGTCCATGCCGGCTTCGGTCCCCGCCGTGTACTTGAGCTTGTCGGCGGTCCGCCGGACGGTGAACAGCTCCAGGTGCAGGGCGAGTTCCTCGCCCCCGGTGAGCGGGGCCTGGTGCCAGGCCGCGATGTAGGGGGTGGGCGCGGCCAGTCCGAAGAGCCGGTCGAAGCGGCGCAGCAGGTCCAGGTACAGGCCGGGGAACTCGGCGCGCTCGGCCTCGTCGAGCCGGGTCAGATCGGGGACCCTGCGGTGCGGGTGGAGGTGGACCTCGTAGGGCCAGCGCGCGGCGTAGGGGACGAAGGCCGTCCAGTGCTCTCCGGCCAGGACCACGCGTTCGGTCGCCGCGCGGGCCTCGGCGAGGATGTCCTCGAAGAGGTTGCGCCCGGTGCGGGCGCGGTGCGCGGACGCGGCGGCGAGGTGCTTGGCGGTGCGCGGGGTGGTGGTGGAGAAGGCGTAGATCTGGCCGTGCGGATGAGCCAGCGTGACGCCGATCTCCGCGCCGCGGTTCTCGAAGCAGTACACCTGCCGCACGCCGGGGCGGGCGGACAGTTCGGCGGTGCGGTCGGTCCAGGCGTCCAGGACCAGCCGGGCCCGCTCGGGCGTGAGGTCGGCGAAGCCGGCGTCGTGCTCGGGCGTGAAGCACACCACCTCGCAGCGGCCCGCCTCGCCGGCGAGGGACGGGAAGCGGTTCTCGAAGACGGCCACCTCGTAGTCGGCGGCCGGGATCTCGCTCTGCCGGCCGTCGCGGGACGGGCACAGGGGGCAGGCGTCCGCCGGCGGGTGGTAGGTGCGGGACTGCCGGTGGGCGGCGATGGTGACCCAGTCGCCGGTGGCCGGGTCCCGGCGGAGTTCCGGGGTGCTCTCGACCCGGTCCGGCGGGCGCCGGTCGGCGGCCCCGCGGTCCCGGCCGGGCTTGCTGTCGTAGTAGATGAGCTCGCGGCCGTCCGCGAGTTCGGTGACGGTCCTGTGCACGTGCACGTCCTCGCCTGTCTCGTCCGGGGGTGACGGCCGGGGCCGACGCGTCCCCGATCATACGGCGGCCCGCCCTGCCCCGACGGGGCAGGGCGGACCGCGCGCGGGCGGATCGGTGTCCGGGTCCGCCGGTAGGCGGCCCGGCGGCCGCCGGCTACAGGTACGGGTCGAAGGGGATGCCCGCCGGTTTGGCCTCCGCCAGGTGGGACGTGAAGGAGCCGTCCTTCAGGCCGAAGTGCGCACTGCCGAAGTCGGCCTGGCTGAGCTTGTCGCGGAGCGTCGCCGGGTAGCCCGACCAGCCGACGAGCGTCGGGTACTGCCAGGTGCCGCGGTGGTTCTCCGGCGGCTCGTCATTGGTGTTCGCGGCGCGGAAGCAGTGCGTGCCCACCCCGTCCTTGTGGTAGACGATCTTGGGGTGGGTGCCGTCCCAGCGGATCCGGTCGCGGGCGTGGATCACGAAGTCGCCGTGCGCGGAGGTGGCGACGTACTTCGCCTCGTTGTTCTGGATCCACACCACCACGTGTTCCCAGTCGTGGCGGTGGCCGCCGAGGCTGATGCCGGGGATGGCCTGGTCCTTCTCGAAGTAGAGCGCGTAGACCACGGCGCACCAGCCGTTGTTGCACTTCCAGCGCGAGTAGCCGTTGGTGTTGGCGAGGTCCGAGGCGTCCCGGCAGTTGCCGTCGAGGGCCCCGGTGGGCTTGAGCCCGCCGTTCAGGACCCCGGTCGGCCCGATGGCGGGTGTCGGGTAGCAGCCGTCGGTGTCGTAGTCGTAGGCGGGCTGGAAGGTCAGCTCGATCGCCTCGGCCTGGCCGGGCAGCGCCGGGGGCGGAGCCGCGAAGGCCACCTGGGGGACGCCGACGACGAGCGCGAGGGCGGCGCCCACGACGGCGAGGGATCTGCGGATGCGACGGTTGGTCCGCACAACTGGCACAACTGGCCTCCTGGCCGGACGGGTTCGAGGGTGGCGGGCCGATGACGGCCACCGTCGACCGACACGCCCGGAGCATCATTCGCGAACCGGGTCGCTGCGGCAAGGGTCCGCGCACCGCTGCTTCGCCCTGGCGGAGACCGAACTGCGCGTCAGATCAGGAGAGTTGAGGAAATGTCAGAAATGGCGGCACGGGATGCCGGCGGGGGCATGCGAAAGGTCCGCCCCCGGGAGCCGGGGGCGGACCGGAACCTCGGTCGGGCGCCGTCAGGCGGTCACAGGCCGACCGTGTTCATGAGGATGATGGCCGCGAGGTTCAGGAGGATGACGGTGACGACGATGCCGATCGCGATCCAGGCCTTGCGTGATTCGTCCATGGGCGCGGGTCACCTCCCGACGGGGACGCGCCGCGGCGCGGCGGTCCGCAGGCCCGGCGGGTCCCCGCCCGGCTCACTCCCATGCTGCCCCCGCGGCGTGCTGCGCGCAGGTCGGCCGCCCCGGACCCGGACCCGGCCCCGGCCCGCTCCCGGCCCCGGCCCGCTCCGGCCGGGGCCTGCGAAGCCGGGTCAGCCCACCCAGGTGCCCGTCATGCCGAGCACGGCCGAGCCGTCCTGGTCCGTCAGCTTGGTCGCGGTGAAGTCGCGCGCCCACTCGGAGGTCTGGATGCGGAAGGCGGGACGGTCGGCGGTCAGCGCCTCCATGACGGCCTCGGCCGCGCCGGCCGGGGTCTGGGCGGAGCCCTCCGTGAACTGGCTGACCGTGCGGTCGATGTAGGTGCGCAGCGCGTCGGCGTACGGTCCGGCCGCGGCGATCCGGGCCCCGAGGTCCAGCCCGATGTTGTTGACGAACTCGGTCGCCACCGCGCCCGGCTCGATGACGGACACGCTCACGCCGAGGGTGCTCGCGACGGGCGCCAGGCTCTCCATGTACCCCTCCACCGCGAACTTCGCGGCGCAGTAGGCCTCGTTGAAGGGCTGGCCGATGACGCCGCCGACGCTCGTGACGGTGATCAGGCGGCCGCCGGTGGCCCGGAGGTGGGGGAGCGCGGCCTTGGAGACGTTCAGCACGCCGAAGAAGTTGACCTCCATGACCTCGCGGACGTCGGCCACGGACTCCAGCTCCAGGGTGCCGAGGTGTCCGGCGCCGGCGTTGTTCACGACGGCGTCCAGCCGGCCGTAGTCGGCGATCACACCCTCCACGGCGGCGGTGACGGACTCCTCGTCGACGACGTCGAGGCGGCGGATGTCGATCTCCACCCCCGCCTCGGCGGCGGCCTCGCGCAGGGCGTCGGCCCGGCCGGTGTCGCGCAGCGTGGCCACCGTGCGCCACCCGGCGCGGGCGGCGGCCACGGCGGCGGCCAGGCCGATCCCGGAGGAGGTGCCGGTGATCAGGACGGTGCGGAGGGAGGCGTCGGCGGTGGTCGCGGCGGGGGCGGTGGGGAGCGTGGACATGGCGTACCTCTGGAAGATCGGATTTATGTGCGTGCACACACACTTTAAAGTTATGTGCGTGCACACGCAACCTCTAGACTGTGCGACATGCCGAAGAAGCTCACAGAAGCCGAGATGCCGGCGGCCGACTACGCCTTCTACGGGCTGGTCTGGGCCGGCACGACGATGACGGACCGCGTGGACAAAGCCCTGGTCAAGGCGCACGACCTGCCCGTGTCCTGGTTCGAGGTCATGCTGTGGCTGGCCTCCAGCCCCGAGCCGGTGCCCGCGTCCGTCCTCGGGAACAGCACCCTGCTCAGCCGCAGCCAGGTCTCCCGGGTCGTGGACGCCCTGCAGGGCCGGGGCCTGGTGACCCGTACGCCGTCGGCGCGCGACGCACGCTCCGTGGAGGTCTCGCTCACACCGGCCGGACGCGCCGTCTTCGCCGCGGCCGACGCCACCCGGCGCGAGGCGCTGGCGCCGGTCTTCACCGACCTCCTCGACCCGGAGGACCTGGAGGCCCTCGGCACGGTCTGGCGCAAGCTCAAGGCCGCCGCCAAGGCCGCGCAGGGCCAGTGACCGCCGCCCTCCGGCGGGCGTCCGCCGGAGCGCCGCGGGCTACCGGCCGCGTGCCCAGGCCGGGCGGCGGCGGGACGTACGGGGGCGGCGCGGCCTGCGGCCGGACGGGGCCGACGGGGCCAGCGCGAACGTCACGGTGATGTGCGCGCCGCCCAGCGGGCCGCGGGTGATGCGCATGGAGCCGCCCGTGGCGGTCGCCGCCCGCTGCGCGATGTCGAGGCCCAGCCCGGTGGAGCCGGTGCTGCTCCCGCGGGACAGGGCCCGGTCCGGTTCGGGGATGCCGGGGCCGCCGTCCTCCACGACCAGTTCCACGGCCTGGGCGGTGCGCACGACCTGGACGCCGAACGGGGTCCCCGGCGCGGTGTGCCGGAAGATGTTGCCGATCAGCGCGTCCACCACGGCGGCGATGTCGTCGTCGGAGAGGCTCACGGCCGTCGGTTCCTGGGTCAGGTCGAGGGTGCAGGACCGGTTCTGCTGTTCCGCCAGGACCGTCCAGAAGGCGGTGCGGCGGCTCACGACCTCGGCCGCCTCGCAGCGCGGACCGGACGCCCCCGCACCCGCCGCGACGTGGCCCGCGGCCGGTTCCGCACCGAGCAGGCCCTGGCCCATGGGGCCCACGGCGAGAGGGGTGCGCGCCGCGGCGATGATGGCCTGCAGCTCCGTCTCCAGCTCGCCGACCGCCGCCTCGACCCTGGCCGACTCCGGTGTGCCGGCCATCCGCTCCGACGCGAGGTGCAGGGCGGTCAGCGGCGTCCGCAGCCGGTGGGACAGGTCCGCGACGAGTTCGCGTTCGACGGCGAGCAGCTCGGTCATCCGGTGGGCCATCGCGTTGAAGGCGATGCCGGCGTCCCGCAGTTCCTTGGGGCCCATGGGGTCCACGCGGGTGTCCAGGTCGCCCTGGCCCAGCGCGTGGGACGCCTGCGACAGCCGCTTCGAGGACCGGACGACCTTCGCGCCCAGGCGGTCGGCGACCAGGACGGAACCGCCGACCAGCCCCACCGCGAGGAAGAGCATGACCGCCCACGATTCCTTGACGCCGCGGGTGAGTTCCGCTTCGGGGACGAAGTTCTCGATGACGGCCACCTGGTCGCCCGGGAGCACCACCGGCTGGAGGCAGATCCAGCCGTCGGGGATCTCCTGGGAGATGGACTCGCGTCCCTGCTGGGCCCGTTCGAGCAGCGCCGCCGGGGCCTTGGAGGTGCCGAGGGGCCCGGAGCCCGGCAGGTGCACCACCAGGTAGTCGGCCGCGTCCAGGCTCGCCGCGGACTCCCGCAGCGCGTTCGGGTCCGTCGTCAGCGTCAGGACGGGCGCCAGGGCGGCGGCGCGCTGCTCGGCGGCGTTGACGCCCTGCTCCTTGACCAGCGACATCACCAGCGCGGCGAGCGGTATGAGGAAGGAGAGGGCGACCATGGAGGTCACGGCGAGGGCCACACCGGCCAGTGAGCGCCTCACCGCGGGGCCACCAGCTTGATGCCCACGCCGCGGACGGTCAGCAGGTAGCGCGGGGCCGCCGCGCGTTCGCCGAGCTTGCGCCGCAGGGACGACAGGTGCACGTCGACCGTCTGGTCGTCCACGTACGGCTCCCGCCAGACCTCGGTCAGCAGACGGCGTTTGGAGACGACCTGCCCCGAGTGGTGGGCGAGGAAGGCCAGCAGGTCGAACTCGCGGCGGGTGAGGCGCAGCTCCCGCCCCGCCAGGTACGCGGTGCGCGCGCCCGGGTCCACCGCCAGCTCGCCCACGACGCAGGCCCGCAGTGGTTCGGCCGCCGCCGCGACGGGTGCGCCCGCGGCGCCGGCGGGCGGGACGTGGCTGGTGCGGCGCAGCACGGCTGACAGGCGCGCGACGAGCTGCCCCCCGGAGAAGGGCTTGACCAGGTAGTCGTCCGCGCCCGCGTTGAGGATCTTGATGATCTCCGACTCGTCGTCCCGGGCGGTGGCCACCAGGACGGGTACGGAGGATATGCCCCGGATCATGCGCAGGGCGTCCCCTCCGTCCAGGTCCGGCAGCCCCAGGTCGAGGACCACGGCGTCGACCGGCGTCTGCGTGACCTCGCGCAGGGCACTGAAACCGTCGGCGGCGCTGCGCACGGCATACCCGTGTTCCGACAGGACCTCGATCAGTGACTGGCGGATGCTGGGGTCGTCTTCCACGACCAGGACGCTCGGCATGCGGACACCTTAGGGGCAGGGCCGCCGGAGCTCACCACCAGTACTGCGGGTAGCGGGTTCCGGTGCGGCGGGTGCGCGAGAGGGCGCAGCCGGCGAGGACGATGAGCAGGGTCGCCCCGGCCAGCAGGGGGACGAAGGTACGCGGGTCCGGCGCCCGCAGGACGATGACGACGGCGGTGGCGCAGGCGGGGGAGTGAGGGGTACGGGCCAGGGTCATCACGGCGAGGGAGATCCCCGCCGCGACGGCCGCCACCCACGGCGAGCTGCCGAAGGCGGTGAGCCCCGCGTATCCGACGGCGGCGCAGAGCAGGTGGCCGCCGATCACGCTGCGGGGCTGGGCCAGCGGCAGGCCGGGCACGCTGTGCACGAGCGCCGCGGAGGCGGCCAGCGGGGGGATGAGGACGGGTTCGTGGAGGGCGGCGCCGATGGCCACCAGGACCAGCATGACGGCGGTGGCCCCGCTGACGCTGTGCAGGACGGTACCCGGCGCCGGAGCGGGAGCGCGTCCCACGAGGCGCGCCGGTATCCGGCCGCGCGCGGCCGCGGACGGCCGCGGGCGCGCGTGCTGCTGATCGGGCTCGCGGGTGATCTGGTCGGTGCTCAAGGGGGGATGCCGTCTTCGGGGCAGGGCGGGCGGGCGCGTGCCCGCCCGGCGGCGAACGGAGGGGCGGGCGGGAGCGCCGCGAACCCACCAGGATCATACGAAGCCGCCCGAACCGGACGTGCGCCGGGTCCGTTCCCCGCCGGTCCCCGCCGGAGGCCCCCCGTCAGGAAGCCTCGAAGGTCGGGCCGTCACCGGTGATGCGCAGCCGTACGGGGCGGTCGGACACCGGAATGGTGCAGCCGTCCTGCGTGCTGCAGCTCGCGTAGCCGACCAGCACCGTCGCGTCCCCGTTCCCGTCGGCGCGGACGGGCAGGGTCGTGGTGACCGGGCCGTCGGGGTAGACGGGGACCTGCGCGTCGACCCCGGGCACGCTGATCGACCGTACGTCCGCCGCCGCCTTCAGGCCGCCCTTCGCCTTCAGCGCTCCGGTGACCGTCACGGCGGTCGGCCGGCCGACCCCTTCTATGCCGGTGGCCGGCAGCTCGGTGCTGTAGAGGTGGAAGCCCTTCTTCTCCGGTGTGAAGACGGCGGTGAGGGTGCCTTCCGAGGCCTTCCAGTCGGCGACGGACAGCGTGACGCTGACCCCGTTCTCGGAGAAGCGCGTCGTGGGCGCGGCGGCGTCGGCGGCGTCCGCTGCGGGCTGTCCGCCGCAGGCCGACACCGCGGCCAGGGAGAGGAGGGCGGCCGCGACGCGGACCGTGCGGGAGTGCCGCACCTGCGTGGAAACGTTCATCTGAGCCTCTGCGTTGCGTTGCGTGAAGTGGATCGGATCGGGTGGACCGGGTCGGGTGGACCGGGTCGGAGCGGGTCGGACCGGTCGGGAGCTAGAGGGCCGTGGTGAAGTTCGCGCTCCACAGCTGCATGCTGTAGACGATGTCGTTCCACACCCCGGTGGCCAGCAGCGCCCCGACGAGGACGAGCATCCCCCCGCCGGTCCGCAGGACCCACGGGTAGTGGCGCTTGACCAGCCCGAAGGCACCCAGCGCCCGGCGGAAGGCGAGCGCGGCCAGGATGAACGGCAACCCCAGCCCCAGACAGTAGGCGGCCATCAGCAGGGCCCCGCGGACCGCACTCGCCTCGGTCCAGGCGAGCGCCTGCACGGCGGCCAGCGTCGGGCCGATGCACGGCGTCCAGCCGACCGCGAACACCGCCCCGAGGGCGGGGGCCCCGGCGAGCCCCAGCGCGGGACGCCGGTGGCTGCGCAGCTCGCGCTGGGTGAAGCCCGGCAGGAGTCCCATGAAGGACAGCCCCATGAGCACGGTGAGGACGCCGAGCACCTGGGTGACCGTCTCCTGGTGCGCCAGCAGGCTCCTGCCGAAGTAGCCGAACAGGGCCCCGCCCGAGACGAGGACCGCCGTGAAACCCAGGACGAACAGCAGCGCCCCCGCCGCCATCCGGCTGCGGCGCCCGCCGCGCGCGTCCGCCAGGTCGGCGACCGACAGGCTGGTCACGTAGCTGAGGTAACCCGGTACGAGGGGCAGCACGCACGGGGAGAGGAAGGAGACGAGCCCCGCGACGAACGCCACGGGCGCCGCGATCGCGAGGGTTCCGTTGACGAGGGAGGGGGCGTCCGCGAGGGCGAGCGTCCACTGCGCGCCGGCCGTCACGACTGCTCCTGCAGGACGCGTGCGAGCAGGGGCCGCAGCTGCTCGTCGGTGACGGCGCCCCCGATGGCGGCGGCGACGCGCCCGCGGCGGTCGATCACGAGCGTCGAGGGGATCGCCTGCGGGTTGACGAGGGAGGGCGGGAAGCGGAGGAGGAGTTCGCCCTCGGGGTCGTGGAGGCTGGGGAAGGTCAGGTCGTGGGCGCGGACGAAGGACCGGGCGGCGGCCCGGTCGCGGTCCCGGGTGTTGATCCCGAGGAAGCGGACCCCGTCGCCCCGGGTCTCCCGGCTGAGCCGCTCCAGGTCGTCCGCCTCCGCGCGGCAGGGGCCGCACCAGGAGCCCCAGGCGTTCAGGACGACGACCTCGCCCCGGAAGTCGCCGAGCGCGACCTGCCTGCCGTCCAGGTCGGCGCCTGCCAGGGCGGGCGCCTCCTGCCGGGTCCCGGGGTCCATGA
Organism: Streptomyces erythrochromogenes; assembly: GCF_040684695.1. Lineage (GTDB taxonomy): Bacteria > Actinomycetota > Actinomycetes > Streptomycetales > Streptomycetaceae > Streptomyces > Streptomyces erythrochromogenes_C. Next base: position 295,500 of record NZ_JBFBGM010000003.1, on the reverse strand, counting down.
CGGTCGCCCCGGCCGCGGCGGCGATCGCGTTCGGCCGGCCGGCGCCGGTGCCGGCACCTGCCCCGGCACCGGCACCGGCGCCGTCGTCCGTCCAGAGGCCGGCGACGGCCAGCAGGCCCGCCACCGCGAGTCCGGTGGCGGCCGGGACGAGGACGGAGGCCCCTACCGGTCTTCTCATGCCGCCCACTTGCGCAGGAAGGCGTTGATGCCCTCCGCCGTCAGTGACGGGTTGCCCGTGACGTGGGTGTCCGTGCGCACCGTGCCGGACGGCGAGACGACCACCAGGACGGGCATCGTGTAGGTGCCGCCCGAGGGGCTGTACTTGCGCAGGAGCGCGGAATTGGCGGAGCTGTTGCCGCCGATGTCCACCTTGACCAGGTGGTACGAGGCCCCGAGGATCCCGGCGGTCTGCGACTGGGCGAACACCTTGTCGGCGGCCTTGCAGTTGCCGCACCAGTTCGCGCCGAAGTCGAGCAGGACCATCCGGCCGTCGGACTTGGCCGCGCGCAGCGCCGCGTCGATCTGCTTCTGCGCGTCGGCGGAGCTGTCGTAGCCGGGTCCGGGCACCTTGGCGGGCGCCGGTGCGGCGGACGTACGGGCCGGCTTGGCGGAGCCGCCGCCGGTCGGGGCGGAACCGGTCTGCGCCCGCGAGGGGGTCGGCGAGGAGGAGGCCGGGGCGGAGGCGGACGCGGACGGCGAGGCCGACGCGGTCGGGGACGCCTCGGCGGAGGCCGTCGCGGACGGCGACTCGGAGGGGAAGGCCTGCGAGGACTGGCCTGCCGGGGCCGCTGCGGCCGAGCCGGCAGGCTCGGAGGACGGGCCGCAGGCGGCGGTCAGGCCCGCCGCGACGACGGCCGCGGCGACCAGCGGCAGCCGCCGTCCCAGGGGCGCTGCGGAGCGGGGCGACGTCGTACGGCGGTCGGCGCGGACGGGTCGGAGCATGCGAGAACTCATGGCGAAGACACCCCAAGGCACGGTTCGGACTGCGGGAGGGGCGAAGCGCCTCCCGGCTCGGTGAAACCGGCGGCCCGACACTGCGCCGGGGTGTCGTTCCCCGGCGCCGACGGCCGCTCGGCTGACGCGAGCATAGGTCCGTGCCGGGCCCGCGGAACCGCCTCGGCGCGATCTTGAGCTTGCCCTAAGGAAGAGCTCACCTTCCGCTTCGCCGGAACCCGGTCCACGGGCGGACACAGGGTGTTGATCCCCGCGAAAAGGGACGAGGCGGCCGAGCGGGACTCAGAAGGACGATTCGCGGACGCTGGCCTTCGCGCTCGGATCGATCGTCGCCGTGACGACCGACTTGTGGTCGGAGCTCGTGAAGGTGACCGTCAGGGTGCTGTCCGAGGTCTGCGAGGTGGACGTCTTGAACCCGCGGCTGGGGACCGCCGAGATCAGGCACACGCCCCGGCTCCCGTACCGCACCGTCACCTTCCCGCCCTGCGCGGGGACGGTGTACAGGCCCGCCCCGCCCTCCTCGCAGTCGACCTTCCTGGGTGCGGGGGTCCGGGGCGCGCCCGAGGTGGCCTTGACGGGCGTGGGGGCGGCCGTGGTGGGGGAGGGGCTCTGCGACGCCGTGGGGGAGGGGCTGGCGGACGCGGACGGGGACGGCGTGTCCGCGGGCGGGCTGCCCGCCTGCCAGGCGGGAGGCGTGTCGATGACCGTCGGGGCGGACCGTGCGACCGGGGGCGTATGCCGGGTCGAGCCGACCACGAACTGGACCGTCGCGAGCACGGCGGTCACGCTGGCGGCCGTGCACGACAGCCATATGAGCAGGTAGCGCGGAGTTCGGGGCACGGCCCCATAGTGTCCGACGTTCCGGCCGGTCTGTCACCGGCTCCCCCCGAAACGGCGGCCGGCCGTGCCCCGGAGGGGCGGGTGTGGGGAACGCCGACGTCCTCCCACCCGCGTACGGGTGGGAGGACGTGGCTGTGGGGGGTGGTTCAGGATGGTTCAGGGTGGTCCATGGGCGCCTGGGGGCTTTCGCCCCGTAGAGCCGTCGTACGCGGGTGGGTTACCTCGGGGCGCCGAAGTTCTGCGTCCACCACGGGCCGCCGTCGCCCTTGTGGACGCCTATGCCGATCTCCTTGAAGGCGCAGTTGAGGATGTTGGCCCGGTGGCCGGAGCTGTTCATCCACGCCTTCATGACGGCGTCCGCGTCGGCCTGCCCGCGGGCTATGTTCTCGCCCAGGTTCGACCACTTGTAGCCGGCGGCCTCCACCCGGCTGGTCATGGTGGACCCGTCCGGTCCGGTGTGCGACATGACGCCGGCGCGGGCCATGGTGTCGCTGTACCCGCGGGCGGCGGCGCTCAGCTTCGGGTTGGAGGTCAGGGCGCCGCATCCGGCGGCCGCCCGCTCCTTGTTGACCAGGGCGAGCACGGCGGACTCGGCGTCCCCGTTGACGGTGCCCCCGCCCCCGCCCGTGCTGCCGCCCCCGCCGCCCCCGCCGGAGCCGCCCGTGCTGCCCGAGCCGCCGCCGGTGGTGGTGGCGGGCTTGCGCGGGGGCTTGGCGGCGGGGGAGGACTCCGACTTGGTCTCGGCGTCGTTCTCCGTCGCCGCCGGGGCCGTGGGCGTGGCGGACGCCGAGGCGGAGGCCTCGGGCGTCGCGGACGCGCTGGGGCTCGCCGGGGCCGCGGCGTCGGTGGTGGGCGAGGCGGCGTCCGGGGTGGGGGTCGCCGCCCCGGAGGACGTGCCGGCGGCGTCGGTGCGCCGGTCGGTACGCGCGTCATCGCCGGAGTCGGCCACCGCGACCCCCACCGCCACCACCGCGGCGGCCGTGGTGACGGACAGCACGATGCGGGTGCGCACCGTCTTCTTCCGTCGGGCCTCGACGCGGGTCTGCGTTTCGGGAGTTCGGCTGCGGCTCATGCCGGTAACACCTCGCAAGAGAAGGGGAGGAGGGGAGTCCGGCTGAGCCTAGGCCGGTGACCAGCGAAAAAGTCCCCCAGGAGGGGTTCTTCAAGTTCCCTTAAGGAAGCCCGCAGGGTCAACACAGGGACGAGTCGGGCAATCGCCTCAACTCGCCCTGGCGTGGCGGCCGATGGATGCCGGGCCCGGACGCGGGTCGTGCCCGTGCCGTGCCCGTGCCGTGCCCGTGCCGTGCCCGTGCCGTGCCCGTGCCGTGCCCGTGCCGTGCCCGCGCCCGGCACAAGGACGCGCCCCGGGGCGGGTGTTGCCCCGGGGCGCGTACGTGCGTGTCCTCGCGTGCCCCTGGTCCTACCCGCCGAAGTCGGGCAGGACCAGGGAGCCGTCCTCGGTCAGGGTGAATCCGGGGTTGTGGGCGATCTCCCAGGCATGGCCGTCGGGGTCGGTGAAGACGCCCGAGTAGAAGCCGATCGCATTGACGGCGGCCGGCCGGGTGACGGTCCCGCCGGCCGCGGCGGCCGCGTCGAGGACGGCGTCCACCTCGGCGTCGGTGCGCACGTTGTGGGCCAGCGCGATGCCGCCGAAGCCGGGCGCCGGGGCGTCCGGGAGGCCGCAGTCCGCGGCCAGCTTCCGGCGGTCCCACAGGACCAGGGCCAGGCCGCCCGCCTGATGGAAGACCGTCTCCTCGACCTCGGTGCCGCGCCAGCCGAGCGCCGTGTAGAAGCTCTTGGCGCGGGCGAGGTCCGCGACCCCGAGGGTGACCAGGCTGATGCGCTGTTCCATGCCGCCACCGTAGCGCCCGGACGGGGCCCGCTCAGGCGGCGGGCTTTCCCGGCTGGTCGTGTGTCGAGCAGTGGATGCCGCCGCCGCCCGAGGCGATCGTGTCGATGGCGACGGGCACGATGTCCCGCTGGGGGAAGTGCTCCTGGAGGATGGCGCGGGCCCGGTCGTCGGCCTTGCGGTCGCCGAACTTCGGAATGAAGACGGCGTCGTTCGCGATGTAGAAGTTGGCGTAGGTCGACACGAAGTCGTCGCCCTCGCCCGTGATCCTGTTCAGATCGGGCTGCGGCAGGTCGATGACCTCGAAGCGCCGCCCGCGGGCGTCCGTGGCCTTCGACAGGACGGACTTCGCCTGGTCGGCGGAGCGTGACCAGGAGTCGGCCGGGGTGCTGGGGTGCGCCCGGTCCAGCAGGACGACACCGGGCGCGACGAAGCGCACGAGGCTGTCCACGTGGGCGTCGGTGATGTCCTCGCCGCGGACGCCGGCCAGCCAGACGACCTTCTGGACACCCAGGGTCTGCTTGAGCTCCGCCTCGATCACGTCCCGGTTCTTGCCCCGGTTGCGGTTGTCGTTGACGATCGAGCTCTCGGTGACGAGCAGGGTGCCCTCGCCGTCCGTCTCGAAGGAGCCGCCCTCGGCGACCAGCGGGGCCTGCACCCGGGGGATGCCGTACTTCTGGAGCACCGCCCGGGCGACCGCCCCGTCGTTCTTGTGCTCCTGCTTGTTGCCCCAGCCGTTGAAGTTGAAGTCGACGCCGACGACCTTGCCGCCCTCCTCCACGAAGACGGGGACGGTGTCGCGGGCCCACAGGTCGTCCACCGCGAGCGGGATGACCTCCACGTCGTTGCCGCAGGCCCGCTGGGCCGCGGCCACCTGGTCGGGGCGGGCCATCATGACGACGGCCTCGTACTTCCCGACGGCGCGGGCGATCCGCGCGATGTCCTCGCGCACGTAGCGCAGGTCCTGCTCCCACACCCCGGCGGCCAGGGCCGGCCAGGCCATGAAGGTGCGGGTGTGGCTCTCCCACTCGGCGCCGAGGCGGCGTCCGTCGGCCGCGGGGGCGGATCCCTTCGTGGCCTCTGGCTGCACTCCGGCCGCCGAGGGGCCGCAGGCCGAGGCGCCCGCGACGATCGCGCCGATTCCGGCGAGGGTGCGAAGGACGGTCCGGCGGGTGGGGGGAAGGAAGGACACGGGGAACTCCGATCGTGGGCTGGCGGAAGGGGTGCATCCGGCCAGGGCGGGCGCGAGTGTCACGTAGGCCGACAAAACGGGCCCTACGGACAAGGGTGCGCGCTCCGCACCGCGAACGGCCGCTCTGCACGGTGAAGTGATGCGGCCTCGTGTCGCCACTGTGGCACTGACTGGAATTTCAGTCAATTCGAGACGGGTGGAGAAGGGCGGGGGAGTGGGGAGGGCGGGAAGCCAGGCGGTCCGCTTCCACCCCGATCGCCTCGCGCACCAGGCCGCGGGCGTGCCGGAGGGGGAGCAGGCCGCTGAGCCAGCGCACGCTCAGTCCCTCCAGCAGGGCCGTCAGCCGCTCCGCGGCCGCTGCGACGGCGCCCGGCGGAGCCGTCGGGCACAGCTCGGCGAGGTGCCCCGCGACCTCGGCCGCCCAGGCGGCGCCCGCGGCGGCGAGGTCCTCCCGCAGCTCGGGGTCGAAGACGGAGTGGGCCCGCAGCTCGCCCCAGGCCGTGCTGTTCTCGCGCACCTCGGGCAGGTCCTGGAACTCCAGCAGCAGGGTCCGCTCCAGCAGCTGCCGGGGCCCGGCGGGGGTGGCGTCCGGGTCCGCGTCCTCCCCCTCGGCGGTGTAGCGGTCCGCCCGGTCGCCGATGAACGCCAGGGCGTGGCGCAGGATGCCGGCGCGGTCCTTGAAGTGGTAGTAGATCAGGGCGGTGGACACGCCGGCCTCCGCCGCCAGATCCGCCACGCGCAGCCCCCGGACGCCCTGACGTGCGATGACGCGCGCGGCGCCGGTGAGGATCTCTGTTCTTCGGTCGGTCACTGTGTGTTCCCTCCTGGCCGAGTGCGTCTCGCATTGTCACACATTGACTGAAACTTTAGTTAGCGGCACGATGCGCGCAGGTCATTGCCGCATCGTTGAAAGAGCAACCGCATGTCCGAGCACCATCCCGGCGCGCAGCCCGCCCCCGCGGCGCTGGCCGCCGACGACCCGTACGAGATCGGTGGCTACCGCCTCCACGCCCGCCTCGGCTCCGGCGGGATGGGGGTGGTCTACCTGGCGTACACGCCCGGCGGCCGTCCCATCGCGCTGAAGGCCGTCCGCAGGGAGTTCGCCGCGGACCCCGAGTTCCGGGAGCGGTTCGCGCAGGAGGTGGCCAGCGCGCGCCGGATCCACGGCCTCTTCACGGCCCAGGTGGTGGACTCCGGAGTCGACCACCGCACCCCGTGGCTCGCCACCGCCTACGTGCCCGGCCCGTCGCTGCACGAGGTGGTACGACGGCACGGGCCGCTGCCGACGCGCACCGTACTGCTGCTCGTCGCGGGCATCGCCGAGGCGCTCCAGGCCATCCACCGGGCCGGCGTGGTCCACCGCGACCTCAAGCCCGCCAACGTGCTGGTCGCCGGGGACGGGCCGCGGGTGATCGACTTCGGAATCGCGAGGGCGGCCGACGCCGCCGCGCTCACCGGCACGGGGCTGCGGATCGGCACGGCCGCCTTCATGGCCCCCGAGCAGGCGCTGGGCCACCAGGTGGCGCCCGCCACCGACGTCTTCGCGCTCGGGGCGCTCGCCGGGTACGTGGCGGGCGGCGTGCCGCCCTTCGGGAACGGGCCCGAGTCCGGTGCGCTGTACCGGGTCGTCCACGAGCGCCCCGACCTCACCCGCGTACCCCCCGAGCTGCACGACCTGATCTCGTGGTGCCTGGCCAAGCGCCCGCAGGACCGCCCCACGACCGTCGAGCTGATCGCGTCCGTGCACGCGCACCCCGAGGTGGGGCCGCGGCCGGAGTTCACCGACGGGTGGCTGCCCGGTCCGGTCCGGGACGAGGTCGGCGGCCGGGCCGACGGCGCGCCGCCGCCCGCCCCGGTCCACGCCCTGGCGACGAGGCCGGCCCCCGCGGCCCGGGCCGACGGCGGGCCGCACCTGCCGACGCGCGCGGACACGGCCGCGCCGGGCCCCGCGCAGGCCGCCCCGCAGCCGCCCGTTCCGGCCGCCCCGGCGACACCTGCCGACCCGGCCGCTCTGCCCCGCGGGCCCGGTCCCGGTCGTCGTGCGCCGGGGCGCGGGCGGCGGCGCCTGCCGACGGCCGTCGCGGCGGCGGCCGTGACCCTGCTGGCCTGCGCCGGAGCCGTGTACTACCTGGACGGCCCCGCGGGGGACGGGGCGGGCCCGGACGGGGGCTCCACCGCCCCGTCCGCCCCGTCCGTCACGTCCGCCCCGACCGGCCCGTCCGCGGCCTCCCCGTCCGCCCCCGCCGCCGCGGCCTCCGGGTACGTGCCCGGCTATGCCCGGGCCGAGCTCACCGCCCCCGACTCCGGCTACGAGTTCGACCTGAAGGCCGGGAAGGTCGTCGCGGCGGAGACGGCCACCTGGTACCTGGCGCGCGACGGCCGGGCGTTCCTGCCGTCCGAGGACTCGGACGCCTTCGTGGCCGAGACCGGTGAGCTGACGGTGGCCGACTGCGTGCGCGGCATCGAGACCCGGCCGGCCGCCGCCCTGCCCTTCGGCGCGCTCGCCAAGGCGCGGCCGTTCTGCGTGCGCAGCCCGGACCGCGGTGAGATCGCGATCGTCCGCCTGGTCGAGGCGGCCCCCGACGGCTCCGTCACGATCGTCGCGGACCAGTACCGGCGGAGCTGAGCGCCCGGCACACGCCCGTCCTTACTTGACTGAATTTTCAGTTGACGCAAGGATGCCGAGTCATCCCGCCTCTTCCCCCTCAGGAGGACCCATGGACACGTCCCGCACCACCCGCCGCCGACTGCTCCAGTTCGGGGCGGCGGCCCTGCCGCTCGCCGCCCTCGGCTCGGCCCTCCCCACCGCGCACGCCGCTCCCGCCCCCGCCCCCGGCTCCGCGACCCTGCGGATGCCCGAGGAGAGCGAGCGCCACCTCCGTACCTACATGGCCTGGCCCGCTCTCACGGCGGTGTGGGCGGACCGGCTCGACGCGGTGCGCGGCGACATCGCCGACGTCGCGCACGAGATATCGCGCTTCGAGCCGGTCGTGATGCTGGCCCGCCCCGGCCAGGCCGCCGACGCCCGGTACCGCTGCGGCCGCGGCGCCCGGTACGCCATCGACGTCATCGAGATCGCCAACGACGACCTGTGGATCCGCGACTTCGGCCCCACCTTCGTCGTGGGGCCGGGCGCGATCGCCGGCGTGGACACCAACTTCAACGGCTGGGGCAAGACCGGCACCTCCTACGCCCAGCCGTTCGCCAACGACGCGGCGGCCGCCGGCATCCTCCTCGACGAGTACGGGGTGCGGCGGATCCGGGCCGGGTTCGTGGGCGAGGGCGGCTCGCTGGAGACCGACGGCGAGGGAACCCTCCTGGCCACGGTCAGTTCGCTGGTGAACCCCAACCGCAACCCGGGCATGAGCCAGGACCGGGTCGAGGAGGCGGTCAAGGCCGCCCTCGGGATCGACAAGGTCGTCTGGGTGCCGGGCCTCGCGGGCCAGGACATCACCGACTGCCACATCGACTGCCTGGCCCGGTTCACCGCCCCGGGGCGCGTCATCCTGGACAGGCCGGGGGTGGGCGCGGACCGCAAGTGGGTCGCCGTCTACGAGGAGACCAAGCGGATCCTGGAGGGCGCCACCGACGCCCGCGGCCGCCGCCTCGCCGTCACCGAGCTCCCCGGACCCGACCGCGCCCGCATCCGCGGCAAGGGGCCCGACTTCCTGTCCAGCTACACCAACTACTACACCGCGAACGACGCGGTCATCGCACCGCAGTTCGGCGACGGCCCCGCCGACGGCCTGGCGTACGACATCCTCCGGGCCGCCTACCCCGACCGGCAGGTCGTCCAGGTCAACATCGACAACATCGCCGCCGGCGGCGGCGGCATCCACTGCGCGACCCAGTCCCACCCGGCCGTTCCGCCCGCCCTCTGATGGCCGCCGCGCCCGCCCCGGCCCGCGGGACCCGTGCCGGGCCGCGTACGCCGCCGCCGGAACGCCCCGGTAAGGTGCGGTCCATGGCGTCTCGCAGCACTCAGATCCTGGAAGCGGCCGCCCGGGTGATCGCCCGGCGCGGGGTCCGCGGGCTGCGCGTGGAGGAACTCGCGGCCGAGGCGGGCGTGTCGACCGCCCTGATCTACTACCACTTCAAGGACCGTACGGGGGTCCTGCGCCAGACCCTCGAATTCATCAACGACCGCGCCGAGCGCTACACCACGGACCGCGACCCGGACGACCCGCCGCTCACCCCCCGGGAAGAGCTGGAGGAGACCCTGCTCCTGGAGCTCCAGGACACCGTGGAGGTGCGGGAGAACAGCTCGGCCTGGGGCGAACTGCGGGCGAGCGCCGTCTTCGACGAGGTGCTGCGCGAGGACCTGGCCCGGGCCACCCTGGTGTGGGTCCAGGAGGTCGCCGCGCTGCTGGGCCAGGTCCACCCGATGGCCCCCGCGTCATCGCTCGCCGCCGCGGCCGAGCGGCTCACCGCCCTGCTCGAAGGCCTCAGCATGCGCTGGCTGAGCGGCGGCATCAGGATCGGTCATGCGCGGGAGCTCATGAGCGGCGCCATCGACGCCGAACTGGCCGGTCTCCGCCAGGGCTGACCCGCCCGGCCGCCCCTCCGTTCACCGGCCCTTCGCCCACCCCCGGGTGGCCTGCGCTTTTCGCCGTCCCATCTATTGACTGAATTTTCAGTCAATGCCAGAGTGAAGCGAAGCCCGAGCCGCCGGCCCGCGACCGTTCGCCCGCCCCCTTCCGAGGGTGGCCCGCCGCGCACTTCTCCCCGCCCCTCGGCCGGCTCGCCCCGCGCCTCAGCCCTTGACTGAATTTTCAGTCCAGTGGAAGACTCTGCCAACGAAAGAAATGAGACACCTGATGTCCGAATACCGTATGCCCGCCGAGTGGTCCGAGCACGAGGGCTGTCTGATGGCCTGGCCGGTCCGCGAGGACCTGTGGGGGAGCGTGCTGGCCGAGGTGAAGGAGGAGTACGCGAACGTCGCCCGCGCCATCGCCGCCTTCGAGCCCGTGACGATGGTGGCCCCGCCCGGCCACGGCGACGACGCCCGCGCCCACTGCGGCACCGACACCGCCGGCCTCACCGTCATCGAGCTGCCGCTCGACGACTCCTGGTTCCGCGACTCCGCCCCGCTCTTCGTCCTCGACGGCGACGGCAACCGCGCGGGCGTCGACTTCCGATTCAACGCCTGGGGCGGCAAGCACCACCCGTTCGACGCCGACGACCGGATCAGCGCCCTGCTGCTGGACCACCTCGGGGTCGACCGCATCGCCTCCGACATGATCCTCGAAGGCGGAGCGATCACCGTCGACGGCGAGGGCACGCTGATCACCACGGAGCAGTGCCTCCTGCACCCCAACCGCAACCCCGGCCTCGGCCGCGAGGAGATCGAGGCCGAGCTGAAGGCCCGCCTCGGCGTCACCAAGGTCATCTGGCTCCCGTACGGCGGCCTCCTCGACACCGAGACCGACGGCCACGTCGACGGCGTGTGCGCGTTCGCCGCGCCCGGCACGGTCGTGGTCTCGCTGCCGTCCGACCCCACCCACCCCGACTACGCCCGGATGCGCGCCAACCGCGCGGTGCTGGAAGCCGCCACCGACGCCCGGGGCCGGCGTCTGGAGATCATCGACGTGCCGCAGACGGCCTTCGCCGACGTCGCCGACGGCCGGATCGAGGTCTCCTACCTGAACTACTACGTCGCCAACGGCGGCGTCGTCGTCCCCGTGGCCGGGCTGCACCAGGACGAGGACGCCCTCGCCGTCCTCGCCACCGCGTACCCCGGCCGCAAGGTCGTCGGCGTACGCGCGCTCGCGATCGCGTTCGGCGGCGGGGGCGTGCACTGCATCACCCAGCAGGTCCCCCTCGCGGCGAAGCGCGCGGCCGCCGCGGGCTGACCCGGACGCCGACCGTTCCCAGCGGACCGCTCCGGCGGTCCGCCCGCTCCTCCCCCCGCATCCCTCACGGCAAAGAGAGCGCGAGATGAACACCACCACACCCCGCACGAGCAGACGGTCCCACCGCCGGCCGGGCCGCCGTGCAGCGGCCCTCACCGCCGCCGTCCTGACCACCGTCTCCCTGCTCGCAGCCTGTTCGGGCCCGCCCAGGAACGAGGGCGGCGCCGTCACCGACGTCCACCTCTCCGCCACCACGCCGCCCGCGCGCGGCGAGATCGACTCCTTCAGCTGGGCCGTCTACGCCGAACCGCCCACCCTCGACTACACGGTCGCCTTCGACTACCCGCAGAACACCGTCCTGTCGAACGTGTGCGAGAGCCTCATGCGCTGGACCCCGGCCCTCACCACGGAACCCGGTCTCGCCCAGAAGGCCTCCAACCCCACACCCACCACCTGGGTCTACGACCTCCGTCCCGGCGTGCGCTTCCACGACGGCAAGGAGATGACCGCGGACGACGTGGTCTTCAGCCTCGGCCGCCAGACGGACCCCGACAACGCGGCCGCCTGGGCACAGGTCTTCCAGAACGTCGCCTCCGTGACGAAGACCGGACCCCTCCAGGTCACCGTCGAACTGAAGAAGCCCGACTCGCAGTTCCCGCAGTACATGGCCACCGCCGCCGGAGTCGTCGCCTCCAAGGCGGGAGTGGAGGCGGCCGGCAAGGACTACGGCACCACCGGAGGCCTCGCCTGCACCGGGCCCTTCACGCTCGGCACCTGGAACAAGGGCCAGTCGATCGAACTCGACCGCTTCGACGGCTACTGGGGCACCAAGGCCAAGGCGAAGAAGGCCGTCTTCCGCTTCATGACCGACCCGTCGGCCCGGACCAACGCCATGCTCAGCGGCGAGGTCGACGGCGGCTACCTGATCCCCACCGAGAGCTACGCCCGGCTCCGCAACGCCGGCATCGGCACCCTCTATTTCGGCGAGGGCCTCAGCACCGTCAACGTCAACATCACCGATATGAAGGGGCCCCTCGGCGACGTCCGCGTCCGCCGGGCCCTGTCCCTGGCCCTCGACCGCACCGGGTTCGTCAAGGCCGGACTCGGCGGCGCCGGCACCGTCACCAACTCCCTCACCACCCGGGCCGCCTGGGCCGCCGCACCCGAACGCACCCTGAAGACCGCGTTCGACGGCCTCCCGCCCACCGGCCAGGACATCGCGAAGGCCAAGGCCCTCGTCGAGGAGGCCGGCGCCACCGGAAAGACCCTCACCGTGGCCACCAGCTCCATAGGCCAGGACGTCTCCCTCCTCGCCACCGCCGTCCAGGCCGCCGGCACGCAGATCGGCCTGGACATCCGGCTGAAGACCATCGCCCCGAACGCGTTCACCGCGCTGTTCACCGACCCGCAGGCGCGCGAGGGCATCGACATGTTCCCGCTCACCTACTACGACTCGATCACCGACCCGCTCGACCTGCTGCAGAACTTCAAGACCGGCGCCTACATGAACTTCGCCGGCTACAGCGACCCCGAGTACGACCGGCTCGTCGACCAGGCCACCGCCGCCTACCCGACCGAGCAGCGCATGGACATCGAGGCGAAGCTCCAGCGCCACGCCGCCGAACAGCTGCTGTGGATCCCCGTCTCCGAATGGCCCACCGCGCTCTTCATGAACCGGCGGATCACCGGCGCGCCCACCACCATCTCCTACATGTACCACCCGTGGGCCGCCGACGTGGGGGCCGCGCAGTGAGCTTCGTCAGGTTCGCCGTGCGCAGGGTGGCGGAGATGGCCGCCACCCTCCTCACCGCCTCGTTCGTCGTCTTCGGTGCCATGTACCTGGCACCGGGCAGCCCGGCGAGCTTCCTGCTCGCCGGCCGGTCCGCCTCCCCGGAGGCCCTGGCCGCGATCAACGCCCAGTACCACCTGGACGACCCCTTCCTCGTACGGTACTTCCGCTGGCTCGGGGGCGTGCTCCAGGGCGACTTCGGCCGGTCGATCACCTACCGCACCGACGTCTCGCGCCTCCTGGCGGACCGGCTCCCCGTGACGCTGCTGCTGATCACCATGGCCCTGCTCCTGGTCGTCGCGGTCGGCCTGCTCCTGGGCCGGATCGCCGCCGTCCGCGGCGGCGCCACCGACTCGGCCGTCCTCGTCACCACGACGTTCGCCGTCGGCACCCCGTCCTTCGTCGCGGCGGTCCTGCTCCAGGGCCTCTTCGCCGTACAGCTCGGCTGGTTCCCCAGCAGCGGGGCCGGCGACGGCCTCGGCGACATGCTCTGGCACCTCACCCTCCCCGCGATCGCCCTGGCGCTCTACCTGACGGGCATGCTCGCCCGGGTGACCCGCTCCGCCATGCTCGAAGCGCTCGACAGCGAGCACGTCACCGTCGCCCGCAGCCGCGGGGTGCCCGAACGCCAGGTCATCCGCCGCCACGTGTTCCGCAACTCCCTCGGAACGGTCCTGACCACCGGCGGACTGATCGTCTCGACCCTCCTGGTGTGCACCATCCTCGTCGAGACCGCCTTCGGCATCGGCGGCATCGGCCAGCTCCTGGAACTGTCCACGACCACCAAGGACTTCCCGACCGTCCAGGCCGTCTCCCTGATCATCGTCGCCCTCTTCATGGTCGTGAACCTGGCCGTGGACCTGCTGCTGCCCCTGGTCGACCCCCGGGTCACCCTCGGATCCAGGAAGGCCGCCGCATGACCGCCGTCCTCACCCGCCGCCCCGGCCTGGCCCGGATCCGCGCCACCGGTTCCCCGCTCCACCTGCTCTGCCTGGGGTTCGTCTCCGTCGTCGTCCTCGCGGCCCTGCTCGCACCGCTCCTGGTGCCCTACGACCCCAACGCCGTCGACCTGGGCAACGCCCTCGCGGGCCCGTCCGCGGCGCACCCGCTCGGCGTGGACGCCGCCGGCCGCGACACCCTCTCCCGGCTGCTGCTCGGCGCCCGCACCTCCCTGCTCGGCCCGCTGGGCGTCGTCGTCTTCTCCACCGTCGCCGGCATCGCCGTCGGCATGGCCGCCGCCTGGCGCGGCGGCTGGCTCGACTCCGTCCTCTCCCGCAGCACCGAGCTGGTCTTCGCCTTCCCCGGCATGCTGCTGGCCATCCTGATCATCTCCGTCTACGGGGAGGGACTGCTCGCCCCCGTCATCGCGCTCGCCGTCGCCTACCTGCCGTACGTCAGCCGCCTCACCCGCTCGCTCGTCCTGGCCGAACGCGCCCGGCCGTACGTCAGCGCCTACCTGGTGCAGGGCCACTCGGCCGTGCAGATCTGCCTGCGCCACGTCCTTCCCAACATCGCCCCCGTCGTCCTCGCCCAGTCCACCATCAACTTCGGCTACGCCCTGATGGACCTCGCCGGGCTGTCCTTCCTCGGGCTCGGCGTACCGGCGCTCACCCCCGACTGGGGCCGCATGGTCTTCGACGGGCAGACGGCCATCCAGCACGGCTACCCGCTGTCCGCGATCCTGCCCTGCGCCTTCATGGTGCTGACCGTGGTCGCCTTCAACGTGGTGGGCGAGCGGTGGGCCGACCGTGTCGCCAGGAGAGACCGATGAAGACACCGATGAAGAAGCCGATGAACCCCGCGCAACCGGTGCCCACCCTCGACATCCAGGGCCTGCGGGTCACCCTGCCCGGCACCGCCCGGCCCGTCCTCGACGGCGTCGACCTCAGCGTCGGGGCGGGCGAGACCGTCGCCCTCGTCGGCGAGTCCGGCTCCGGCAAGAGCCTCACCTCCCGCAGCGCCCTGCGCCTGCTGCCGCCCGGCGCGGTCGTCGAGGGCTCCGTACGGGTCGGCGGGGAGGACGTCCTCACGATGGATGCCGACCGGCTGCGCGCCGTACGGGCTGGCTCGGCGGCCATGGTCTTCCAGGACCCGCGCGCCGCCGTCAACCCGCTGCGCCGCATCGGCGACTTCCTCACCGAGAGCGTCACCCTCACCGGGACCACGAGCCGGGCGGACGCCACCGCCCGCGCCGTGGAACTCCTGCGGGCGGTGGGCCTGGACGAGTCCGTCCTGCGCAAGTACCCGGGCCAGGTCTCCGGCGGCATGCTCCAGCGCGTCGTGATCGCGGCGGCCCTCATGGGCGACCCCGCGCTCCTGCTCGCCGACGAGCCCACCACCGCCCTGGACGTCACCAGCCAGGCCGAGGTCATCGCCCTCCTCGCCGCCCTGCGCGAACGCTTCGGCACCGGCCTGCTCTTCGTCACCCACGACCTCGACCTCGCCGCCGCCATCAGCGACCGGGTCTACGTCATGTACGCCGGGCGGATCGTGGAGACCGGCCCCGCCGAGGTCCTCTTCGCACGCCCCCGCCACCCCTACACGGCCGCGCTCCTCGCCTCCACCCCGCGGATGGAGGGACCCCGCGGCCGGCTCGCCGCCATCGAGGGCCAGCCGCCCGACCTGCGCGAGCCCCTGCACGGATGCGCCTTCGCCACCCGCTGCCCGCTCGCCACCGAGGTCTGCGACCAGCGGGCCCCGCTGCCGGCGACGGCCCCGGACCGGCCGGACCACAGGGCCGCCTGCCACCACAGCGACCTGCTCGAAGGGAGCGCCGTCGATGCCTGAGAACGTACTGGAGGTCAGGGGGCTGCGCCGCACCTTCGGGGCGGTCCGCGCCGTGGACGACGTCTCCTTCGCGCTCCCCGCCGGCGGATCGCTGGGCGTCGTGGGGGAGTCCGGCTCCGGCAAGACCACCACCGCCCGCATCGTCGTCGGCCTGGAGCGGGCCGACGGGGGAGAGGTCCTGGTACGCGGCCGGTCCCGGACCGGGCGCGGCCGCACCGGCGGACGGGCCGCGCGGCTCGCCCGAGCGCGGGAGGTGCAGATGGTCTTCCAGGACCCCTACCTCTCCCTGGACCCGCGCACCGGGGTCGAAGCGGCCCTGCGGGAGACCCTCCGGCTGCACTTCCCCGGCCGCGACCACACGCGGCGCGTGCGCGAACTCCTCGACCAGGTGGGCCTGGGCACCCGCGCCGCCGACGCCCTGCCGCGGCAGCTCTCGGGCGGCCAGCGCCAGCGCGTCGCCATCGCCCGGGCCCTCGCCGTCGAGCCGGCCGTCCTCGTACTGGACGAGGCGGTCGCCGCCCTCGACGTCTCCGTGCAGGCGCAGATCCTCAACCTGCTGGCCGACATCAGGGAGCAGACCGGGATCGGGTACCTCTTCATCACCCACGACCTCGGGGTCGTGCGGTGCGTGACCGACGAGATCGTGGTCATGCGCCACGGGGCGGTCGTCGAGCAGGGCCGCACGGAGGAGGTCCTCGCCGCGCCCGGTCATCCGTACACTCGGCTCCTGCTGGAGTCGGTGCCGCGCCCCGGATGGGACCCGCAGGCGATCGCGGCCGCCCGCCGGGCCCTTTAAGCGGTCTGCGGGGCTGCGGAGACCGCGCGGTTGCGGACGCCGCGGCCCGGTCCGGTCCGATCCGATCCGGCCTGATCCGGCTGGATTCGGCTTGATCCGCGAACGGCCCCGCAGGGGTCAGGCGCCCGCGGCGAGCGTACGGACCAGGGTGCGCAGCACCGGGCCGGAGTCGACCTCGGAGCCGAGCGACTCCGCGGCCGCCAGGCCGTCCACGGCGGCGGCCACGGCCTCGCCCAGCGCGAGCGGATCGACTGCGGGGCCGCCGGCCGGGCCCGCGGCCCGTTCGTCGGCCAGGACCTGGAAAAGGGCGACGAAACAGCGGCGCCAGCGCCGGTACTCAGCCTCCAGGCTCTCCCGCACCCGCTCGTCGTTCAGCGCGTGCCAGTGCAACGCGGAATGGAGGTGGGAGAGTTCGGCGCCCTCGGGCCGGGAGAGCAGCTCGACCACCCGCTCGGCCCGCTCGGCGAACGACCCGGGGGCCGCGACCGCCTCCTCCAGGGGCAGGATCCACTCCGGGCGGATGTCCGTGACGACCGCCAGGACGAGATCGGTCCGGTCCTGGAAGTGGTAGTGGCACATCCCGTGCGAAACGCCGCACAGGGCGGCCACGTTGCGCGTCGTGAAGCGTTCGGCGAGACCGCCCGCGAGGAGCGTCCGCGCGGCGGCGATCAGCCGTGCCCGGGTCTGCTCGCCCTTGGCCGAGGCGCGGGGCCGCCCCGTGCGCGCGGGCGGAGCGGACGGGTCCGGTGAGTCGTTCGCGGAGGCTGCCATGGCGTCACTCTAACGAGCCCGCCCGCCGCCACCTGGGGCTTTCCCGGATCCTCCGGAATACCCCCGTCCAAAGTATTGACCGAGCGCTTGGCCAGTTTTAGCTTTCCGGTCAACCCCGCAGTCGGCGCGGGGAGTTCACGGAGCTCACCCCCACAAGGAGACCCCTCATGAACGATCACGCAGCGAACCCGCCCAGTGCGGGCATGGACAGACGCCGGTTCCTCACGGCCGCGGGCGTCACCGCCGCGGCCGCCACCCTCGCGGTGGCCGAGGGCCGGGCCCGGGCCGCGGCCCGCCCGGCCCCCGCCGCGGCGGGAGCCTTCCGCGTACCGATCGAGGACGTCCGCCACACCCGCACCTGGATGGCCTGGCCGGACAGCAGCTCCATCTGGGGCAGCAAGCTCGCCGGCGTCCAGTCGGACATCGCCCTCATCGCCCGCACCATTGCCAAGTACGAACCGGTCTACCTCTGCGCCAACTCCGCCAGTGCCGCGAAGGCCCGGTCCCTGTGCGGCTCCACCGTCACCGTCATCACCACCATCCCCGTGGACGACTGCTGGATGCGCGACTCCGGACCGGTCTTCCGCACCGACGGAGCGGGCGGCCTGGACGCGGTCGGCCTGAACTTCAACGGCTGGGGCAAGAAGCAGGCCCATGCCAAGGACGCCCTGGTGGCGGGCCGGATCGCGGCCCACGTCGGAGTCCCCTTCACCTCCGCCGGCCTGGTGGGGGAGGGCGGCGCGGTCGAACAGGACGGCGCGGGCACCCTGATGGCCACCCGCAGCAGCCTCGTCAACCGCAACCGCAACCCCAACAAGTCGCAGTCGCAGATCGAGGCCGCGCTCTGCACCGCCTACGGCGCGACCAAGGTCATCTGGTTCGACGGGGTGGTCGGCCAGGACATCACCGACGACCACGTCGACGCGACCTCCCGCTTCCTCGCGCCGGGCAGGGCCCTCGTCCAGATGCCGCTGGCCTCGGACAACGACGTCTACGCCAAGGATGCGCGCCAGCAGTACCAGATCCTGTCCGGCGCCACGACCGCCGGCGGCGCCCGGATGTCCGTCGAGCAGCTGCAGGGCCCCGACTACTACAAGATCCGCTCCACCAACCCCGACTTCCTCGCCTCCTTCGCCAACTACTACGTGTGCAACGGCGCCGTCATCAGCGGCCAGTTCGGGGACACCCGGGCCGACCAGGCGGCCAGGGCCACGCTGACCCGCCTCTTCCCGGGCCGCGTCGTCGAACAGCTCAACATCGACCGCCTCGGCACCGGCGGCGGCGGGATCCACTGCGTCACCCAGCAGCAGCCGGTTCCGTAACCCGCCTGCCCCGCCCGCCCCGCCCGCCCCGACACCGCGAGGACGAGGCCGTCGGCCCGCCGGAACCCGGCGGACCGACGGCCTTGCCGGGTTGACCCGCCGTGCGCGGTTCGCTTTGATCCCGGGGGCGGCGCGAAGCCGTCCGTACGGAGAACGGGGCGGGCGGATCATGGTGGGCGGGCGGTCGCTGGGCCGGAGCTTCGGCTGGCTGTGGACCTCGTACGCCGTCAGCACGCTCGGCACCTGGCTCGCCTTCGACGCGTTCCCCCTGATCGCGATCCTCGTGCTGCACGCCGGCACGACCCAGGTGTCCTTGCTGGCGGCCGTGGGGCCGGCGGTCGGCGCGGTGCTGGCGCTCTCGCTCGGGCCGTGGGTGGAGTCCCGCCCCAAGAGGCCGGTGATGATCGCCATGGACCTGGTCCGCTTCGCGGCGCTGACCAGCGTGCCCGTGGCGTTCGCGCTCGGCGGGCTCACCTTCGCCCAGCTGCTGGTCGTCTCGGTCGTCGTGGGCGCGGCCGGCATCGCCTTCACGGCGGCCGGCGGCGCGTGCCTGAAGGAGATCGTCCCGCCGCAGGACCTGCTCGTCGCCAACGGCCGGTTCGAATCGACGACGTGGACCGCCACCCTCCTCGGGCCGCCGCTCGGCGGGGCCGCGATCGCCGCCTTCGGGCCGGTGGCGACCGTCATGGCCAACGCGGTCAGCCACCTGCTCTCGGCGGCGGGGATCCGCGCCATCGGGGGGCCGGAGCCGCGCCCCGTCCCCGACCCCGCCCCTGCCGGACCGCGGAAGCGGCTGCGGGCCGGCGAGGTCTTCGCCGGGTGGCGGCACATCCTGGGCGACTCCGTGCTGCGCCCGCTGTTCCTGAACACCGCGCTGGTCAGCGGCCTGATCATGGCGACTTCGCCGCTGCTGGCCGTCCTCATGCTCGGCCCGCTCGGATTCGCGCCCTGGCAGTACGGACTCGCCTTCGCCGTGCCGTGCGTGGGCGGCCTGATCGGCTCGCGGCTGGCGCCGCGGCTGGTCGAGCGGTTCGGTCGGCACCGGGTCATGCTCACCGCGGGAGCGTTGCGGGCCTGCTGGCTGCCGTGGCTGGCCTTCACCGGCCCCGGCACGCCCGGGCTCGTGCTCGTCATGGCGGTCGAATTCGGACTGATCACCTGCATGGGGGTTTTCAACCCGGTGCTGGCCACCTGCCGGCTGGAGCGGACCCCCGCCGACCGGGCCGCCCGCACCCTGCTCGCCTGGTCGGTCACCGGCAAGGCCGCCATCGCCGCGCTCACCGCCCTGTGGGGCCTGCTGGCCGTGCTCACCGGCCCGCGCGCCGCCATCGCGATCGCCGGCGTCCTGGCCATGGCCACCCCGCTGCTGCTGCCGCGGGCGGTCCCGGCCGAGCGGCCCGCGGTCAGCGGCGGGCCGCGAGGTGGTCGCTGAGGGCCTCGTGCGTCAGGTGCAGGCCCGCCCGCAGGACCGCGTCGTGCCGGGTGGGATGGGCCGAGCGGTGGGCGAGGTCCAGGCCGCGGGCCCGGTCGAGCTCCGCGGCGAACTCCTCGCCGCGCAGGGCCGCGTCCAGGGCCACGGCGGTCGCCCGGACCAGCGGGGCGATGTCGCGCAGCGCGGGATCGGGCGCGGGCGGTGCGTAGGCCGCCGGCGGATCCGGGACCGCCGACGCGTCCGGGGCCGACGGATCCGGGGTCGCCGGGCCGCGGGCCCGCTCCCGGAGCTCCTGCGTGAAGCACTGGAGGGTCACGGCGCTCCGGGCCGCCAGGCTCAGCCGCCCGTCGAGCCCGTCCGGCGGCGTGCGGGTCCGCCGGCGGTGCGCGGCCCGGTCGAAGGCGTCCCGGCAGGCCTGCGGCCGCAGCCACAGCCGCGCCCCCTCGGGCAGCGGGTCCGGGGCGGTGGCCGGCCCGCCGCGGGCGAGCCGGCCGGCCACCCCGTCGAGGAGGTGTCCCACCCCGGCCCGGTAGGCGTCGAGGCCCTCGGCGGCCGACCGGTACGGGTCCGGCGGCCACAGCAGCGGTCCGAGGAGCACCACCACGGCGATGCCGACCAGGGTCTCCGCCAGGCGCGCCAGCGGGTACCCGGGGAGAGCGGTGGCGTAGATCATCAGCGCGGTGATCAGGACCTGCTGGTTGGGGGAACCGGGCCGGCCCAGCAGGTACATGCCGACAGACCCGCACACGAGCACGGCGAGGAAGGACAGGGACGAGGGCGGCAGCCGGTCCAGGAGGAGCGTGCTGAGCACCACGCCGGCGAAGACGCCCAGGAGTCGCTCCCGGGCCAGGCGAGGAGCCGCGTACACGTCCTCACGGAGGATCAGGACGGCCGGCAGGGCGGCGGGCACGGGCGCCGTGCTCGTCCCCCACCACAGGCAGAGGTACCAGGGCACCGCGGCGCAGATCACCAGCCGGGCGCCGGACCGGAGCCTTGCGCCGGCGGAGGGGGCGAGAGGATCGACGGCTACCGTACCGGGCATAACGGACATCGTAGGGTTCGCCGTCCCGTAGTCGGCCGAACCGCGTGACGAACGGCGTTCAGGCGTCGTCGAGGGCCGGGCCCGTGCGGCGGGCCAGGGGGTTGCTGCCGATCGAGTTGTGGACGCTGAAGCCCACCGCGTCCGAGCGGTAGCGGTCGTCCGACCACTCGACCGGCCGGCCGTCGCGCGTGGTGGTCATGCGGCGCACCCGCAACAGGGGGCTGGTGCGCCGTACTTCGAGGAGTTCGGCGTCCCGGGCCCCCGCCGCGACCGCGTCGATCAGGTGCTCCCCGTATGCGAACACCAGCCCCGTGTCGTCCAGCAGACGCTGCGTCACCGACGGGCAGTCCGGCTCGATGCGCTCGACGGCGGGGGCGATCCAGTCGGCGTACACGGTGCGCTCCAGCAGGACGGGCTCGCTGTCCAGTCCGCGCACGCGCAGCACGTGCAGCACGGGTGCCCCGGGCTCCACCTGGAGCCACATGACGTCCCGGTCGGTGGCCGGCCGGTGCTGCGACGCCACCACCCGGCCGGTCGCGGTACGGCCCATGGCCGCGGCCCACTGGGCGAAGCTGCGCAGCTCGCCGAAGCTCTGGCTGCGGCGGCTGGCCAGCACCACGCGCCGGGCGCCCTGCCGGGAGCCGATCAGGCCCTCCGTGGTCAGGGCGAGCACGGCCTGGCGGACGGTGCCCCGGGAGACCCCGAAGCGCGCCGCCAGCTCGGTCTCGGCGGGCAGGAGCGCCCCCACCGCGTACTCCTCGCGGTCGATCGCCCGCCGCAGTTCCTCGGCGATCTCCTCGTGCCGGGCCGTCATCGGCTGTACTCCCGTCCCTCGTCGTGAACGCTTTATGTGCGCAATGCACTTGGCGCCTACAGCGTAAGCGCCGGGCCGCTCGGGCCGAAACGAACGGAGAGTGTCCAGGTTATTGGCCGGAATCCGTCGCTTTCCGTTCACCGGAAGGTCATGGATGCCGGGCCTACTGAGGCCAACTTGTTCAGACAAGTTGGTCTCGGAGCCTTCGAGTCCGCCGTACCCCTCCCACCCCTCCCCGCGCTCCCTCGCGCAACCTCCCAGGAGAGACCGTGTCCCTGCCGAGAAACGCCGCCCTCGCCGGCTGCCTCGCCGTCGTCGCCACCCTCACCCTCACCGCCTGCGGCGCCGCCCCCGAGAAGGCCGACAACAAGACCGCCACCGGCAAGGACGCCGCCACCGCGACCTCCGCGGCGGACTTCGGCGGCATGGACGCCCTCGTCGAGGCCGCCAAGAAGGAAGGCGTCCTGCACGCCATGGCCCTGCCCCGCGACTGGGCCAACTACGGCGCCCTCATCGACGGCTTCACCCAGAAGTACGGCATCAAGGTCGAGGTGGAGAACCCCGACGGCAGCAGCCAGGACGAGATCAACGCCGTCACCAGCCGCAAGGGCCAGGACCGCGCCCCCGACGTCCTCGACCTCGGCACCTCCTTCGCCGTCAGCGGAGCCCAGCAGGACCTCTTCGCCCCCTACAAGGTCGCCTCCTACGGCGACATCCCCTCGGCGCAGCGCGACGACCAGGCGCGCTGGTACAACGACTACGGCGGCTACATCTCCATCGGCTGCGACGCGAGCCGCGTCAAGAACTGCCCCACCACCTTCAAGGACCTCCTCAAGCCCGAGTACAAGGGCCAGGTCGCCCTCAACGGCAACCCCACCAAGTCCGGCTCCGCCTTCGGCGGCGTCTACGCCGCCGCGCTCGCGAACGGCGGCTCCCTCGACGACATCCAGCCCGGCATCGACTTCTTCGGGCAGCTGAAGAAGAACGGCAACTACACGCCCGTCGAGTCCACCCCGGCCACCGTCGAGAAGGGCGAGACGCCCATCAGCATCGACTGGGACTACCTGAACGCCGGCTACGCCGACCAGTTCAAGGGCAAGGGCGTCGACTGGAAGGTCGCCGTCCCCGAGGACGGCAAGTACGCGCAGTACTACGCCCAGGCCATCAACAAGGACGCCCCGCACCCCGCCGCCGCCCGGCTGTGGCAGGAGTGGCTCTACAGCGCCGAGGGCCAGAACCTCTGGCTGAAGGGCTACGCCCGGCCGGTGCTCATGAGCGCCATGGAAGGCGCCGGCACCCTCGACAAGGCCGCCGCCGCCAAGCTCCCGCAGGTCAGCGGCACCCCGACCTTCCCCACCGAGGCCCAGCAGACCAAGGCCAAGGGCGTCCTCGCCCAGAGCTGGGGCAAGGCGGTCGCCGGCTGACCGCCGGCCCGGCCACGGACACGAGAACCGATACGACCTCTGACACGACCACCGATACGACCTCCATGACCACCGACATGACCACACCCCGCACGGCGGCGGCCGCCCCCGCGGCCGCCGCGCCCGCCCCCGCCGCCCGGACCGGGCGGCGGGCCCGCCGCTCCGGCGCACTCGCGGTCGTCCCCCTGCTGCTGTTCACCGCGATCGCCTTCGGCCTGCCCGCCGTCGCCATGCTCGACGGCGCCTTCACCACCCGGGACCCGGCCACCGGCGCCGCCTCGTACGGCCTCGGCAACCTGGCCGCCTCCTGGCAGGGCGCCTACCTCACCGCCCTCCTCGGCAGCGTGAAGCTGTCCGCCACCTCCGCGGTCCTCGCCGCCCTCCTCGGCCTCCTCCTCGCCCAGGCCGTCGTCACCTCCCCGCTGCGGGCCCTGCGCGAAGCCGTCCTGACCGCCTCCGGCGTCCTCGCCAACTTCGGCGGCGTCCCCCTCGCCTTCGCCTTCGTCGCCACCCTCGGCAACTCCGGCGTCCTGACCCGCGAGCTGGGCCTGACCGACAGCGGCTGGAACCTCTACAGCTTCTGGGGCCTGGTCCTCGTCTACCTCTACTTCCTCGTCCCCCTCATGGTCCTCACCATCACCCCCGCCCTCGACGGGCTGCGCACCCAGTGGCGGGAGGCCGCCCAGAACAACGGCGCCACCCACCGCCAGTACTGGCAGCACGTGGCCCTGCCCGTCCTCGCCCCCTCCCTCCTCGGCGGCCTCGTGCTCCTCTTCGGCAGTGCCTTCGCCGCCTACGCCACCGCCGCCGCGATGGTGGGCAGCTCGGTCCCGCTGGTCACGCTCCAGATCGCCGACGCGATCTCCGGCAACGTGCTCATCGGGCAGGAGAACGTGGCCCTCGCCCTCAGCCTCGACATGGTCCTCGTCGCGGGCCTGGTCATGGCGGTCTACCTGCCCCTGCAACGACGGAGCGCCCGATGGCTCGCCTGACCGCCCGACCGACCCCGGCCGCGGCCCCCTGGCGCGCCCTCGTCCTCGCCGCCGCGGCCCTGTACTTCCTGGTGCCGCTCGCCGCCTCCGTCGTCTTCACCGTCGACGTGCCCGGACAGGGCGTGAACCTCGACGCCTACACCCGCATCCTGGACACCGAGGGCTTCCTGCCCAGCCTGCTCCTCTCCCTCGAACTCGCGGCCGCCACCATCGCGGTGGTGCTGCTGCTCATGGTTCCCGCCACGGTGGCGCTGCGGCTGACCGCCTCCAGGCTGCGGCCCGTCGTCGAGGTCGTCTGTTCGCTGCCGCTCGTCGTCCCGCCCATCGCCTTCGTCGCCGGCATCGGCACCGTCCTGAAGTGGGGGCCCGAGCACCTCTCCCGCACCCCGCTCTTCCAGACCTTCGTCGCCGTCCAGAACCCGGACTTCCCCGTCGTCCTCGTCCTCGCCTACGCCGTGATGGCCCTGCCGTTCGCCTACCGGGCCCTGGACGCGGGACTGCGCGCCATCGACGTGCGCACCCTCGTCGAGGCGGCCCGCTCGTGCGGCGCGAGCCTGCCCCACGCCCTTCTGCGCGCCGTACTGCCGAACCTGCGCGGAGCCCTGCTGAGCGCCTCCTTCCTCACCCTCGCCCTGGTCCTCGGCGAGTTCACCACCGCCCAGCTCCTCGGCTTCCGGCCGTTCGCCGTCTGGATCGTCAACATCAGCGGCTCGCAGTCCCAGATGTCCGTCGCCGTCTCCGTCATGAGCCTGCTGGTGACCTGGCTGCTGCTCCTGGTCCTCGCCGGCTTCGGCGGCCGCCGCACCCCCTCCTCGACCACCGACCGGAAATGACACCCCTCATGAGCCTCACCGCACCCGCGCCGGCCGCGAACGGCACGCCCGTACCGTCCGACGCGGCCACCGTCGAACTGCGCGGCCTGCGCCGGGCCTTCGGCACCACCACCGCACTCGACGGACTCGACCTCACCGTGCGCCCCGGTGAACTCCTGGCCCTGCTCGGCCCGTCCGGCTGCGGCAAGACCACCGCACTGCGCATGCTGGCGGGCTTCGAGCACCCCGACGCGGGCGAGATCCTCGTCGACGGCAAGGACATCACCGCCGTTCCCGCGCACCGCCGCGACGCCGGCATGGTCTTCCAGTCCTACAGCCTCTTCCCGCACCTGAACGCCCTCGACAACGTGGCCTTCGGACTGCGGATGCGCCGGGTCCGCACCAGCGAACGGCGCGCCCGCGCCGCGGAACTGCTCGAACTCGTGGGCCTCGCCGACAAGGGCGACCGCTTCCCCCACCAGCTCTCCGGCGGACAGCAGCAGCGCATCGCGCTGGCCCGCGCCCTCGCCCTGCGCCCGCGGGTCCTGCTCCTGGACGAGCCGCTGTCCGCCCTCGACGCCAAGGTGCGCCTGACGCTGCGCGAGGAGATCCGCCGCCTCCAGCAGGAACTGGGCATCACCACGCTCTTCATCACCCACGACCAGGAGGAGGCGCTGTCCATGGCCGACCGCGTCGCGGTCATGCGCGCCGGCCGTCTGGAGCAGTGCGCCGCCCCGGCGGA
Source organism: Streptomyces erythrochromogenes (assembly GCF_040684695.1). GTDB lineage: Bacteria > Actinomycetota > Actinomycetes > Streptomycetales > Streptomycetaceae > Streptomyces > Streptomyces erythrochromogenes_C. The sequence goes on along the minus strand of NZ_JBFBGM010000003.1, from coordinate 270,090 downwards.
GCTCTACGCCCGTCCCGCCACCGCCTTCGTCGCGGAGTTCGTGGGCACCATGAGCCGCATCCCGGGCCGGCTCCTCGCCTCCGGCGCGGCCGTCGAGGTCCTGGGCCGCCGCCTCGCCGTCGACGGCACCCCGCCGAGCACCGCGGACGGCGCCGAGGTCGACGTCCTCGTACGGCCCGAGTCGCTCGGGGTCAGCGCCGACGCGGCCGGGGAAGGCCGGGTCATCGGCACCTCGTTCCTGGGCGCCACCGTCCGCGTGTCCGTCGCCCTGGCCGACGGCACCCTGGTCAAGGCCGACGTTCCCGCGCACGACGCGGGCCGGCCCGCCGTCGGCGAGGCCGTTCGCCTGTCGCTGCCGGACCGCCCCGTCCTGGTGGCCCCGCGCGCGGACTGACCCGCGCGGACCGGCGGCGCCGGGCCGTGCCCGAGGCGGCCGGGGTCCCGCCCGGGATCGCCCCGGGCACGGCCCCGCCGCGGTCCCGCCCGCGGCCGGCGCCCCCGTCCGGCGTCCCGCCGGCGCTCCGTCCGCCCGGACGGTCCGTCGGCCGCCCCGCCCCGCGTCCCGCCGTCGCTCCGTCCGTCCGGACGGTTCGCAGGCCCCGCCGCCCCGGCCCCGCGTTCCGCCCCCGCCCGGGTGCACCCGTACCGCACGCCGCCCCGCGTACCGCGGGCGCTCCGTCGGCCGCCCCGGCCCGGGTTCGGCCACCGCCGGGGTCCGCCCGTACCGCGGGCCCGCCCCGACCCCCGGCCCCGCACCCCCTCCGCACCGGAAAGAGAACCCGTTCGTGACGTCCTCGTACACTCCTGCCCCGACCCCGCTGCAAGCCGTCCTCTTCGACATGGACGGCACCCTCGTCGACACCGAGCAGCTCTGGTGGGACACCGTGGCGGAGGCGGCCGAGCGGCTCGGGCACGTCCTCGTCGAGGCGGACCAGCCGGACGTGCTCGGCCGGCCCGTGGAGCACACCGCCGGCGTCCTCGCCGCCCGCAGCGGCGCCCCCGCCGCCGCGATCGCCGCCGAGCTGCACCGGGCCTTCGCCGACCGCGTCCGCACCCGGGTCGTGCTCCGGCCCGGCGCGCTGGCCCTGCTCGGCGCCCTGCGCGACGAGGGCGTCCCCACCGCCCTCGTCACGGCCTCCCCCCGGGAGGTCGCGGAGACCGTCGTGGCCGCCCTCGCGGAGGCCGGCCACGGCGGTTTCACGGTCACCGTCACGGCCGACGACACCGCCCTGACCAAACCGAACCCCGACCCCTACCTGGCGGCCTGCCGCGCGCTGCGGGTCCCGCCCGCCGCGTGCGTGGCCGTCGAGGACACCCCCACCGGCGTCGCCTCGGCCGAAGCCGCCGGCTGCCAGGTCCTCGCCGTGCCCTCCGTCGCCAGGATCGACCCGGCCCCGGGCCGCACCGTGCTGGACTCCCTGGAACAGGCCACACCCGACGGGCTGCGGGCCCTGGTCGCCGACGCCCCGGCGCCCCGGTTCCTCGTCCCCGGGCTCACCACCCGCCGCGCCCGCGCCGGCCGGCCCTTCACTGCCCGTGTCGCGGGCCTCCTGCGCGGCGCGGCCCGTCCCGTGACCTTCGCGGCCGCCGAAGGCCCCGCCTGGCTCACGGTCCACGCCGACGGCACCCTCAGCGGCACCCCCACCCCCACGCCCCCACCGGGCCCGGACGGCGCGGAGGTCGCCGTCGCCGAGGTCGCCGAGGTCGCCGAGGTCACCGCGGTCGACGCGCACGGCGCCACCGCCCGCCTCACCGTCCGCATCCCCGTGGCGGCCGCGGACGCGCCCCCGCTCGACCGGGTCCGGGTGATGAGCTGGAACCTGTGGCTCGGCGGCAGCCCCGTCGACGGCCACCGCGACAAGCAGTTGGCCGTGCTCCTCGCCGCGGACATCGACGTCGTCGGCCTCCAGGAGACCGCCGTGCACGCCGCGCCCGAACTCGCCGAAGCGCTCGGCTGGTTCCACCACAGCGCCGGGGAGAACCTGGCGGTCCTCAGCCGCCACCCCGTCGTCGACACCCTCGGCGACCCCGCGGTCGGCTTCTACGGTGCCGCCGGCGCCCGGATCCGGCTCGACGAGCACCCCGACGGCACCCCGCACGAGCTGGTGCTGTGGACCGCCCACCTCAACTACACGCCGTACGGGCCCTACGACGCCTGCTTCGGCGGCCTCCCGGCAGCCGAACTGGCCGACCGGGAGGGGGAGTCGGGCAGGGTCCGCGAGATCGACGGGATCCTGGCCGCGATGGCGCCGGACCTGGCGGCGGCCGACCGTACGCCGGTCCTGCTCGTCGGGGACTTCAACGCCCCTTCGCACCTGGACTGGACGGCCGCGGCCGCCCCGCTGCACGGCGGGCACGGACCGGTGGACTGGCCCGTCTCCCGCGCCGTGGAACGGGCCGGGCTGCGCGACTCCTACCGCGAGGCGCACCCGGACCCGGTGGCGGCTCCCGGAACCACCTGGTCGCCCGTCCACCCGCGGCACGAGGACGGCAGCGGCCGCCCGGAACCGCAGGACCGCATCGACTTCGTGCTGCACGCGGGCGACCGCCTCGACGTCCTGGACTCCACCGCCCTGGCCACGGGCCGCATCGCCCCCTGGCCGGACGTCGCGGCCAACGACTGGCCCTCCGACCACGCGGCGGTGGTCACCACCTTCCGCTTCGCCCGACGGGGATGACCCGGCGGCCGCCCCCGCCGCCGGGTCACCCCCACCGCCCGGCGACCGCCGCCCGGGCATCGGCTTCGGGACCGTCACCCGCCCAGGCCACGTGGCCGTCGGGGCGGATCAGCGCGGCCGCCACCCCCGCCCAGTCCGCGTGCGGTGCGGCGAGCGGCCCGCGGTGGTGGGTGACGCCCTCGGCCGCAGGGGCCCCGCCGGCCAGGTCCAGCAGCACGTGCCGGCCGGACCGCAGGAGCGCGAACAGCCCGGCGCCGCCGAGCCGGAGGTCGGGGGCGCGGGTGCCGGCGAGCCGGTGGCCGCCCTCGCCGGCCGGGTAGGCGACCGACAGCGCCGACAACCGCTCGGCCAGGGTGCGCGACAGTTCCGGCAGGTCGGCGATGAGCCCGCTCAGCAGGGCTCTCAGCGCCTGTCCTTCGGGGGAGTGGCCGGTCATCAGCGCGGTCTGCGCGCGGGTCGACGCCAGCAACTCGGCGCCGACCGGGTGGCGTTCGTCGTGATAGGAGTCGAGCAGGGCGTCGCCCGCCTCGCCCCTGACCACGGCGGCCAGCTTCCAGCCGAGGTTGGCGGCGTCCTGGACACCGACGTTGAGACCGACGCCGCCGGTCGGGAAGTGCATGTGCGCGGCGTCGCCCGCGAGCAGCACCCGGCCGTTGCGGTAGCGCTCGGCCTGCCGGGTGGCATTGCCGAAGCGGGAGAGCCAGCGCGGGTCGCGCAGCCCGTAGTCGCCCCCGGAGATGGCCACCACCTTGGCCCGCAGCTCGTCGAGGGTCAGCGGGCCGGGCCGGGCGGGGCCGGCGCCGTCCGGGTCCCCGCCGACGATCCGGTGCACACCGCCCGGCAGCGGTACCACCATCAGGCCGCCGGCCGGACCGGAGACGCTGACCGGGCCCCGCGGCGGCGCGTCCAGCACGACGTCGCCGAGCCAGCCCCAGGTGGTGGCGTCCGTTCCGGGGAAGGCGATGCCGGCGGCGCCCCGTACGACGCTGCGCGTGCCGTCGCAGCCGACGACGTGGGTGGCCCGTACCGGGGGCCTCCCGGCGATCTCGACCGTGACGCCGGACGGGTCCTGGGCGAGGCCGGTGACGCGGTGGCCCCGCAGGATCCGGGCTCCGGCGGCCCGCGCGTGCTCCTCCAGCAGCGCCTCCGTACGGGCCTGGGGCAGGGCGAGCGTGAAGGGGAACGGCGTGTCGAGCACGCCGAAGTCCATCCGGTCGTCCAGGCCGCCGAAGTGGCCGTCCGGGATGCGGCGGCCCTCGTCCAGGAACCGGTCCACGATGCCGCGGCACGCCAGCAGCTCCAGGGTGCGGGGATGCACCGTGAGGGCCTTGGAGTGCGGATCCGGCTCCTCCCGGTCCTCCAGGACGGTCACTTCGGCTCCGCCCAGCCGCAGTTCTGCCGCCAGCCACAGGCCGACGGGCCCGGCTCCGACGATGACGATCATCGAGGATCCTCCTTGTTGGTCACTGACCAAGAAGTAGACTTGGTCAGTGACCAAAAAGCAAGACGGTGTGGTGCGGGCGGCGCTGGAGCTCCTGGACGAGCGCGGGGCGGAGGGGGTCTCCGTCCGCGGGGTCGCCGACCGCCTCGGAGTACGGATGAACACCGTGCTCTGGCACGCCAAGTCCAAGGCCCGCCTGCTGGAGCTGATGGCCGACGCGATCGTCGCCGAGGTCTCCCCCGAGGGGTTGCCCGAGGACTGGCGCGAGCGCGTCCACGAGCTCGCCCGCCGCTACCGGCGGGCGCTGCTCTCCCATCGCGACGGCGCGGTGATCGTGGCCGGCACGCACGTCGCGGAACCGGGCACGCTCCGCTTCGCGGACCGGATGGTCGAGGCGCTGCTCGCCGGCGGGTTCGGCGACCGGGAGGCCGCCTGGACCTGCTGGTCGATCGTCTACTTCGTGCTGGGGCTGGCCCAGGAGGAGCAGACCGCGGACCGGGCCCACGGCGAGACCCTGGCCGCGGCCCTGGCGCCCGGCGGATACCCCGCCCTGAGCCGGGTCGGCGCCCACCTGGGCGACGCCTCCTTCGACGAGCGGTTCGAACACGGCATCGGACTCATGACCCGCCGGTGACCGGCCGGTCACCGGCCGGACCGGATGCCGCCCGCGACTCCCGTCGCGAGGTTCGCGGCGATGTCCGTCGCGATGTCCGTCGTGGCGATGAGTTCGCGGGCTCCCGCCGGTCTATCCATGGACGGAAGAAGACCGACGCACCGGGAGCACGTCATGGGACTCATCCACATCGAGCTGTTCGCGACCCTCGACCTCGTCGGGCAGGCGCCCGGCGGCCCCGACGAGGACCCGGTCGGGTTCCCGTTCGGCGGCTGGCAGGCGCCCCTGCTGGACGAGGTGTCCGGGGAGCAGGTCGGCGCCGCGTACGAGGGCACGGACGCCCTCCTGCTCGGACGGCGGACCTACGACATCTTCGCCGCCTACTGGCCCCACCAGGAGGGCGGCGAGGACGACGGCATCGCCACCCTCTTCAACCGCGTCCCGAAGTACGTGGCCTCGCGCGGCCGGCCCGACCTGTCGTGGGCCGGGTCCACACAGCTCGGCCCCGACCTCGCCGCCGCGGTCCGCGAGATCCGCGACCGGCACGAGCACGTGAAGGTCGTCGGCAGCCTGAACCTCGTGCAGAGCCTGCTGCGCGAGAAGCTCTTCGACCGGCTCGACCTCTGGGTGCACCCGATCGTGCTCGGGGTCGGCAAGAAGGTGTTCGACGGGGGAGAGGTGCCCACCAGCCTCACGCTCCTCCAGCCCCCGGCCGCCGGCCCGAAGGGCACCGTGTACCTGCGCTACGGGCTCGCCGACGGGATCCCCGCGACGGGCGACATGAGCGCACCCGACCGCGGCACCGGGAACGGCCGCTGACGCGCTTTTTTGTCCGCAGGGCAGAAGCCTTCACCGGCCCGGCGGCGTGCGCGGTAGCCTCCGCGGAGGAGCCGCTCTGACGGAAGAACTCTTCCGAAAGCGCGCGTTCGCGGCGCGCTGCACGTGGAACCCTACGGAAGGACATACGTGAAGGACTCGAAGGACAGGCTGGAAGCACTGCGGGCCGAGATCGAGCGCCGCAACCCCGCACAGCCCGAGTTCCACCAGGCGGTACGGGAGGTCCTCGACACCCTGGCCCCCGTCTTCACCGCCCGGCCCGAGTACGCCGACCCGGCCGTGGCCCTGGTGGAACGGCTCACCGAGCCCGAGCGGCAGATCGTCTTCCGTGTCCCGTGGCAGGACGACCGGGGCCGGGTCCACGTCAACCGCGGCTACCGCGTGGAGTTCAACAGCGCCCTCGGTCCGTACAAGGGCGGCCTGCGCTTCCACCCCTCGGTGGACATCGGCGTGGTGAAGTTCCTCGGCTTCGAGCAGGTCTTCAAGAACGCCCTGACCGGCCTCGGCATCGGCGGCGGCAAGGGCGGCAGCGACTTCGACCCGCACGGCAGGTCGGACGCCGAGGTCATGCGGTTCTGCCAGTCCTTCATGACCGAGCTGCACCGGCACATCGGTGAGCACACCGACGTCCCCGCCGGGGACATCGGCGTCGGCGGCCGCGAGATCGGCTACCTCTTCGGCCAGTACCGGCGCATCACCAACCGCTGGGAGGCCGGCGTCCTGACCGGCAAGGGCCAGGGCTGGGGCGGCTCCGCGATCCGGCCGCAGGCCACCGGTTACGGCAGCGTGCTGTTCGCCGCCGAGATGCTGGGGGTCCGGGGCGAGTCGCTGGACGGGCTGGCCGCGGTGGTCTCCGGCTCCGGCAACGTCGCGCTGTACACGATCGAGAAGCTCCAGCAGCTCGGCGCGAACCCGCTGACCTGCTCGGACTCCCAGGGCTACGTCATCGACGACAAGGGCATCGACCTGGCGCTGCTCAAGCAGGTCAAGGAGGTCGAGCGGGGACGGGTGAGCGAGTACGCGGCGCGCCGCGGGTCCTCCGCGCGGTTCGTGCCCGGCGGACGGGTCTGGGAGGTGCCGGCGGACATCGCCTTCCCCTCCGCCACGCAGAACGAACTGGACGCGCGGGACGCCCGTACGCTCGTCGCGGGCGGGGTCAAGGCGGTCTCCGAGGGCGCCAACATGCCGACCACGCCCGAGGCCGTGCGGATCCTGCAGGAGGCCGGGGTCGCGTTCGGGCCGGGCAAGGCCGCCAACGCGGGCGGGGTCGCGGTCAGCGCCCTGGAGATGAGCCAGAACGCCGGCCGGGTGGCCTGGAGCGCGCAGCGGGTGGAGGACGAGCTCGCCGGCATCATGCGGTCCATCCACGCCGTCGCCCACGAGACGGCCGAGCGGTACGGGGCCCCGGGCGACTACGTCACCGGCGCCAACATCGCCGGCTTCGAGCGGGTCGCGGACGCCATGCTGGCCCAGGGCGTCATCTGACCGGTTGACCGGACGGCGCCGCCGCGCGCCGGTGCCGTGAGGGAGCGGTCCGGGACGGGTGTCCCGGACCGCTCCGGCGTGTCCGGGCCCGCCGTGCCCGGTGCGTCCGCCTGCCGGCGGCACTCCCTCAGGAGATGCCGTAGCGCGCCTCGATGCCCGCGACGAGCAGGCGCAGGCTCTCCTCGAAGCCCGTGGAGAAGTCCTGGAAGAGTTCCGCCCCCGCGGCCGCCGCCAGGGGGAACTCCGCCATGCGCGCGGCGCGTTCGTCCGGGTCGTAGCCGTCGCGGCGGTCGCCGGGGAGGGGCTCGACCCCCTGTTCCTCGGTGACGAAGCCCAGCGTGAAGTAGTAGGCCGTGGTGAGCGCGCGGACGGCCTGCGGGAGGCCGAAGCCGGCCTCGACGAAGGCCCGGAGGTGCTCCTCCATCTGTACTGCGTGCTCGGTGCCGGTGAAGCGGGAGCCGCTGTAGACCTTGGCGCCGTCGCGGTAGCCGAGCAGGGCGGCGCGCAGTCCGGTGTTGGCGGTCGTCAGCCGTTCCTGCCACGAGGCGTCGGCCGGGATCCGCTGCCCGGCGACCATCCGCCGGTACATCTCGGTGGCCATCTCGTCGAGCAGTTCCTGCTTGTTCTTGAAGTGCCAGTAGAGGGCGGGCGCCTGGACGTCCAGTTCCTTGGCGATCGCGCGCAGGGTCAGGCCGTCGAGGCCGACCTCGTTCAGCAGTCGCAGCGCGGTGTCGACGGCCTGCTTCTTGTCCAGCTTGGGGGGTCTCCGGGTTGCCACGCTTGACAGTTTAACGGCGTTAAATGCATGCTGGCGGTGCCTGAATTTAACAACGTTAAGGAGAGTGTCGTGGGCCTGCAGATCCAGCGCACGGAGGTGCTCGTCGTCGGCGCCGGCCCCACCGGGCTCGCGCTCGCCGTCGACCTCGCCCGCCACGGAGTCGACGCCCTCGTCGTCGAGCGGTCCGGCTCCCTCTTCCCGGGGTCCCGCGGCAAGGGGCTCCAGCCCCGCACCCTGGAGGTGCTCGACGACCTCGGCGTGTACGAGGAGATCCGGGCGGCGGGCGCCCCCTACCCGGTCGGCATGGTCTGGCGGGACGGCGTCCGCGCCGGCGAGCACCGGATGTTCGACGACGTCGCCCCGGACGAGGGCGCCCCGTACGAGGGCCCCTGGATGGTGCCGCAGTGGCGGACCCAGGAGATCCTCGCCGCCAGACTCGCGGAGCTGGGCGGCGCGATCGCCTTCGGCCGGGAGGTGACCGGCGTCGAACAGGACGCCGAGGGGGTGACGGTCGCCTTCGCCGACGGGACGCCCGTCCGCGCGCGCTACGCCGTCGCCGCCGACGGCGGCCGGTCCACCCTGCGGCGCGCGCTGGGCATCGCCATGACGGGCGAGACGGTCGACCCGAGTCCGATGCTCGTCGCGGACCTGCGCATCACCGGCCTCGACCGCGACAACTGGCACGTCTTCCCGCCCGCCGACGGCGGCGGCTTCCTGGCGATCTGCCCGCTGGCCGGTACGGAGGACTTCCAGGCGGTCGCGCAGTTCGCGGAGGGCGTCGAGCCGGACCTCTCGCTCGACGGGATCCGGACGGTGGTCGCGGCCCGCTCCCACCTCGCCCCCGGTGATGTGACGCAGGTGCGCTGGGCCTCGGACTTCCGGCCGCGGGCCGCCATGGCCGACCGGTTCCGCGACGGCCGCGTCCTCCTCGCGGGCGACAGCGCGCACGTGCACTCGCCCGCCGGCGGGCAGGGACTCAACACCAGCATCCAGGACGCCTACAACCTCGGCTGGAAGCTGGCGGCCGTCCTGCGCGCCGGAGTCCGCGCCTCGCTGCTCGACTCCTACGAGGAGGAGCGGCTGCCGGTCGCCGCCGAGATGCTCGGCCTGTCCACCCGCATCCACCGAGGCGAGGCCCGTCGCGGCGCCGCCACCCGGCAGCTCGGCCTCGGCTACCGCGACGGCGCCCTGGCCGTGGAGACCCGTACGGGCCTGGCCGAGGGGGCGCTGCGGGCGGGCGACCGCGCACCGGACGGCATCCGGGGCGGCGTCCGGCTGTTCGAGGAGTTCCGCGGGGCGCACTGGACGCTGCTCGCCGTCGGTGCGGCGGGCGCCGCCGGCCGCAGCCTGCCCGACCTGTCCGGACTTCCCGGGCTCGCGGAGGTCCGTACCGTCCGCATCCCCGCGTACGAGGCCTACGGGGACGGGGTGTTCCTGGTCCGCCCCGACGGCTACGTCGGGTGGGCCGGAGCCTCCGCGGAGGGGCTCGCCTCCTACGCGGCGGGCTTCGCGGGATAGCTCCGGTGTCGCCGCCGAAAGAACGTGCGTATTACACGCGGGAGTTCGTGAGAACGCGTGTGCGAGGTGGAGGAGGTGTGGAGGGGGTTTTAAGAAACCTTGTTGAACAAGTCCTTACCCCCGGTTCGCCCTTGATTTGCTCCTGTCAATCGGAACAGGGTTCTACAGAACGTTTGACGCCCCACACGTCAACACGAGGAGAACCCTCTTCATGGCAACTCACAAGCGATCCAAAGCCCTTCGCAACACGGCGATAGCCGCGTCAGCCGCAACAGCGGTCGCCGCGGGGCTGTTTGCGAGCCCCCTCGCGGGGGCGGCCACACCGGCCGAAGGGACTGTGCACGGCCTCGGCGCCCCGGGCGCCGTGGACGGCAGCTTCGTCGTCATCCTCGACGCATCCGCGAACAAGGAGGACCTGGCGAAGAAGTACGGCGGCAAGTTGGAGCGCGCCTACGGCTCCAAGGTCAACGGTTTCTCCGCCTCCGGTCTGACGGAGAAGGAGGCCAAGCGGCTCGCCGCCGACCCGGCCGTCGGCACGGTCGTGCAGAACAAGCGCTTCACCATCAGCGAGACCCAGGACAAGCCCCCGTCCTGGGGCCTGGACCGGATCGACCAGGCCGCCACGGCCGGCGACCAGAAGTACACGTACCCCGACGGCGGCGGTGAGGGGGTGACGGCCTACGTCATCGACACGGGCGTCCGCACCACGCACAAGGACTTCGGCGGCCGGGCCACCAGTGGCTTCGACGCGATCGACAACGATGAGAGCGCCGACGACGGCAACGGCCACGGAACGCACGTGGCCGGAACCATCGCCGGCGCCTCGCACGGTGTCGCGAAGAAAGCCAAGATCGTCGCGGTGCGGGTGCTGGACGACAACGGCTCCGGCACCACCGAGCAGGTCGTCGCGGGCATCGACTGGGTGACGCAGAACCACTCCGGTCCGTCCGTCGCCAACATGAGCCTCGGCGGCGGCGTCGACGAGGCGCTGGACGCGGCGGTCAAGCGGGCCATCGACGCGGGCGTGAGCTTCGCGGTGGCGGCCGGCAACGAGTCCTCCGACGCCGGGCAGGGTTCCCCCTCCCGGGTGCCCGAAGCCCTCACGGTCGCCTCCAGCACCGAGGACGACCAGCAGTCGGACTTCTCGAACTTCGGCTCGGTGGTGGACCTGTACGCGCCGGGCTCGGAGATCACGTCGGCCTGGAACGACAGTGACACCGGGGTCAAGACGATCTCGGGCACCTCGATGGCCTCCCCGCACGTGGCGGGCGCCGCCGCCCTGTACCTGGCGGCCCACCCGTCCGCGACGCCGGCCGACACGGCTGCCGCGCTGACCGGTGCCGCGACGGAGGGAGCCATCAAGAACCCGTCGTCCGGCACGGCGAACAAGCTGCTGAAGGTTACGAAGTAACGTTTCGGCAGAGTCGTCGGGAGCGGCCCTCCGCACAACGGAGGGCCGCTCCTCTGCGTGCCGCCCGCAGCGGTCAGCGGCCGCCGTCCGTCCACTCGGCCCCGGTGCGCCGGCGGAACTCCGCGACGGCGGCCCCCACGGTCGGGAAGAAGTGCCGGGGGTCGATGGTCCGGGTGAGCTCGTACCGCTCGATCTTCCGCCGCACCGGATCCTTCAGCTCGGCGAACACCAGGTGCACGCCGTCCGCGTTGAGCGCCTCGTCCAGGTCCTCCAGGACGTCAGCGGCGGTGGTGTCCACGTCCGTCATGGGCTCCGCCGCGACCACGATCCAGGCGGGCCGCGGGTCCGCGGCCGCCAGGCGCCTGATCTCGTCGCGGAAGGTCCTGGCGTTGGCGAAGAAGAGCGGCGCGTCGAACCGGTAGATCACCAGGCCCGGCAGCTGCCGGGCCCGCGGGTACGAGCGGACGTCGTGGTAGCCCTCCAGGTCCGGCACCCGCCCCAGTACGGTGCGGTACGGCCACCACGCGCGCCGGAAGACGTTGAGGACGGACAGGGCCACCGCGACGGCGATCCCCGGCAGCACGCCGAGCAGGGCCACACCGGCGAAGGCCGCACAGCACAGCAGGAACTCCGTACGGCTCTGCCGCCACAGCCGCACGCACCCGGGAACGTCCGCGAGGGACAGCGACGCCGTGATGACCACGGCGGCGAGGGCCGGCTGGGGGAGGTCGCGGAACAGGCCCGGGACCAGTACCAGCATCAGGACGATGAGCACGGCCCCGACCACCCCGGTGAGCTGGGTCCTGGCCCCCGCCCGCTCCGCCACCGCCGTACGCGACCCGCTGGTGCTGACGGGGAAGCCCTGGAAGAGGCCGGCCGCCAGGTTGGCCACCCCGACGCCCGCCATCTCCTGGTTGCCGCGCACCTCCTGCCCCGTACGGGCCGCGAACGCCGACGCGTTCGAGATCGTGTCGGTCAGCGACACCAGGGCGATGCCCAGGGCGCCCCCCAGCAGCAGCGGCAGGTCGGAGGGCCGGACGTCGGGGACCGTGAACGGCGGGAAGCCCTCCGGTAGTTCCCCCACCAGCGCGACACCGCGCCCGCCCAGGTCGAGGACGACCGCCGCGCCGATCGCCAGGACCACCATCACCAGCACCGCCGGGACCTGCGGCAGGAAGCGCTGCAGCACCAGCACCACGACGATCCCGCCGATGCCGACCGCGGCGGCGGCCGGTACGGCCGCGCCGCCGGCGAGGCCGCGCACGAAGCCGGCGCACTCGCCGATCAGGCTGTCCGCCTCGACGGAGAAGCCGAGCAGCTTGGGCAGCTGTCCGATCAGGATGGTCAGCGCCAGGCCGTTCATGTAGCCGATCATCGTCGGCCTGGAGATCAGATCGGCGACGAAGCCGAGCCGCGCCACCGAGGCCAGGATCATGACGGCCCCCACCATCAGCGCGAGCACCGACGCCAGCGCCACGGCCCGGTCGGGATCCCCGCCGGCGGCCACCAGCGGCAGGACGGTGGCCGCGATCATCGGGCCCAGCGCGGAGTCCGGGCCCAGCACCAGGATCCGGGACGGCCCGCACACCGCGTAGCCGAGGAGGCACAGGACGCTCGTGTACAGGCCGGTGATGGCCGGCAGACCCGCCAGCTCGGCGTACGCCATGCCCTGCGGCACCAGCAGCGTGGTCAGGACGACCCCCGCCACCAGGTCCTTGACCAGCCACTCGCGGCGGTAGGCCGCGGCCGCGCGGATCCCGGGTACGGCCCGCACCCGGGAGAGGAGCCTGCGGTTCGGCTGCCGGGCCTGCTCGGGCCCCCCGGCCATCAGGTGCCTCGGGACCGGCGGGCCACGAGCTTGCCCAGCTCCCACAGCAGCAGGAGGGCGACGGCGGCGAGCAGCGCCCAGCCGAACTGCCGGGCGTCGATCTCCGTCGTCCCCAGGAGGCGCTGGAAGCCGTCCATCTGGGTCACCAGCACCGCCAGCACGAACTGGGCCAGCGCCACCCAGTTCATCTGCTTGCTGTCGAAGGTGGACGCGGTCAGCACCGAGTCCGTCTCGCTGCGGCACTCGAACGCCGCCACGATCAGACAGAGCGCGAACGCGGTGAACGCGATGGAGCGACCGGTCCCGATGCTCCCGAAGTGGGACTCGCCCAGCGTGATCAGCCCCAGCAGGACGACGGTGATCGCCAGCCCGCCGAGTCCGACCGTGATCAGCACGGGCCGGGTGAGCACCGACTCCCCGCGCGGCCGCGGCGTGCGCCGCATCAGCCCGGGGCTCTCCCGGTCGAAGCCCAGCGCGAAGCCGAAAGAGGCGTTGACGACGAAGTGGATCCACAGCACCTGCGGCGGGGTGAAGGGCTCACCGGCGGCGATGTTGAACACGGTGGCCCCGAGGAAGGTCAGGACGAACGTGACCAGCAGGAGCAGGACGAACCGGATGTACTTGGTGAGGTTGTCGTAGATCCTGCGGCCCTGCTCCACGGCGTAGACGATGGTCGCGAAATTATCGTCGGAGAGGATCATGCGCCCGGCGTTCTTCGCGACGTCCGTACCGCTGCCCATGGCGATGCCGATGTCTGCGGCCTTGATCGCGGGCGCGTCGTTGACGCCGTCCCCGGTCATCGCCACGACATCGCCCCTCTTCTTCAGCGTGTCGGCGAGCAGCACCTTGTGCTCCGGCGCGACCCGCCCCACCACACCGATGCCGTCGATCCGGGCGATCTGCTCCTCCTCGCTCAGGGCGGCGAAGTCGGCGCCGAGGATCGCCTCGCCCGGGATGCCGAGCTGCCGGGCGATCGCCGCTCCGGTCGTGACGTCGTCACCGGTGACCATGCGGACCCGGATGTGCCCCGCGCGGGCGTCGGCCACGGCCGCCTTCGCCTCCTCCCGGGGAGGGTCGACCATGCCGACGAGGCTGGTCATCCGCAACTCCGTGACGTACGCGAGCAGGTCGCCCTGCGGATCGAAGGCGGCCGGGTCCAGGTCCCGGGTGGCCGCGGCCATCACCCGGCGGCCCTCGCCGCCCATCCGCTCGGCCTGCTCCTCGGCCCGCGCGGCCAGCGCGGCGTCCCACGGGACGGTCTCGCCCGCCGCGAGCGCGGTGGCGGCCCGCGCCACCACCGCCGGGGCCGCACCCTTGACGAAGCACCGCACGACCCGCCGTCCGGCGGCGTCGCGGGCCTCGTTGAAGGTGGCCATCAGCTTGTACCCGGGGTCGAACGGCAGGGTGGCCAGCCTGGGCAGGCCCTCCCTGGTGGTGTCGACGTCCAGCCCCGCCTTGTGCGCCAGCACCAGCAGCGCACCCTCGGTGGGATCGCCCACCACCGCGCCGTCCACCAGCTTGGCGTCGCTGGCCACCACGTACGGCAGGATCGCGTCCTCGATGCCGGCCGCGGAGCCCGCCGCGTGGTGGATCCTGCCCTCCAGCCCGTACCCCGTGCCCGAGACCGTGTACCGGTCGGTGGGGCTCAGCACCTCGACGGCCGTCATCTGGTTCATCGTCAGGGTGCCAGTCTTGTCGGAGTTGATCGCCGAGGTGAACGCCAGGGTCTCGACCGACGGCAACTCCTTGACGATGGCGTTCCGCTTCGCCAGGTTGAGGCTGCCGACGGACAGGATCGCCTGCGTCACGGTCGGCAGGGCCTCGGGGATGGCGGCGATGGCCAGCGAGACCGCGCTGACGAACAGCACGTCCCACGCCTGGTCCCGCTGCCTCCCCAGGGCGAACATCACGATCATGGTCAGGCCCGCCGCGGCCGTGATCCACAGCGTCAGGGTGTCGAGCTCCTTGGTGAGCGGCGGCACTTCCTTCTCGGTGGCCCTCAGCATCCCGGAGATCTTGCCGAGTTCGGTGCCGGAGCCGGTCGCGGTGACGACGAGCACGCCGCTGCCGTGGGTGACCGGCGTGTTCATGAACGCCATGTTCGTCCGGTCGCCGGGCGCCGGGAGGGTGCCCGTGAGCGTGCCGGAGTCCTTCGCGGCGGGAACGCTCTCGCCGGTGAGCGCCGACTCGTCGATCTGCAGGGCGCTGGCCCCGATGATGCGTCCGTCCGCCCCCACCTGGTCCCCGGCGGCGATGAGCACCACGTCCCCGACGACGAGCTGCTCCGCGGGGACCTCGGCCTCCGTGCCGTCCCGGCGGACCCGCGCCGTCGCCTTCATCATCGACTGCAGCGCGTTCATCGCGCTCTCGGCCTTGCCCTCCTGGCGCAGGCCGACCACCGCGTTCAGCAGGGTCAGCACGATCAGCAGGACCGCGGTGGTCCACTCCCTGATGAGGAGTGAGACGGCCGCCGCGGCCAGCAGCACGAGCTGCATGTAGCTGCGGTACTGCGCGAGGAACCGGCGCCAGGCCGGGGTCCGCTCCTCCTCGGGCAGCGCGTTCGCTCCGTTCGCGGCCAGGAGCTCAGCCGCCCGCGCCGCGGACAGGCCGACGGCCGGGTCGACGCCGAACGCGGCGACGACCTCCTCCGGCGTGCGCGTGTACCAGGCGTCCCCCGCAGCCGGGGGCCGCCCTCCCGCAGATTCCGCCCGCACCGTCATCGTCCCTCGGCCTCCAGCTCCCGCCGGGTGACGAGCAGCGCCTTGCGCGCTTCCTCCCCCACATCGGGGTACTGGGGATCGATGTCCATCAGGGTGTGCGCGAGGACCGCCGCCGCACAGATCCGGGCGAACCACTTGCGGTCGGCGGGCACCACGTACCACGGCGCCCACTTCGTGCTCGTGGCCGACAGCATCGCGGAGAACGCGTCCTGGTAGTCGTCCCACCGGGCCCGCTCCCGGACGTCGGCCGCGGAGAACTTCCAGTTCTTCTCCGGCCGGTCGATCCGCTTGAGGAAACGCAGGCGCTGCTCCTCCTCGGACAGGTTGAGGAAGACCTTCACGACCTTGAAGCCGTTGTCGGTGAGGTAGTGCTCCCAGCGGTTGATCTCCCGGTAGCGCCGGTCCCACACGTCCGGCCCGCACGCGTCGTGCGGCAGCTTCTGCCGGACGAGGTTGTCGGGGTGGACCCGTACGACGAGGACCTCCTCGTAGTGCGAGCGGTTGAAGATGGCGATCTCGCCGCGCGCCGGCAGCCGGCGGGCGTACCGCCACAGGTAGTCGTGGTCGAGCTCCTCGGCGGAGGGCACCTTGAAGCTGCTGACGCGCACGCCCTGGGGATTGACGCCGCTCATCACGTGGCGGATCGTCCCGTCCTTGCCCCCGGCGTCGATGGCCTGGAGGCAGAGCAGCACGCCGTACGTGTCCTGGGCGGCCAGCCGCTCCTGGTACTCGGCGAGCAACGACACCCCGCCACGCAACAGCTCCGCGCCGTCCCGCTTCTTCAGACCGGCCTTGTAGCGGGGATCGAAGTCCCGGTCGAGGCGTACTTCCGACCCCGGCTCCACCCGCAGCGGCTCGATGAAGTCCGCGATGCGTTCGGCTCTCTCGTCCGCCATCGTGCACCAGTCCTTCGCCGGCCCGTGGCACTGCCGCGGCGCGCGGCGCGCGGCGCGGGGCGCCCGTCCGGGCCGGTCACCGCGCCGGGCGCCTCGTGCTCATTGTCTGCTCGGCCGGCCAAGATCGCCCGCCCCGCCGGGCCCGGGCCCGGCGGCCCCTCCGCCGTCCGGCCCGTCGTCCCGCTCGTCCTCCCCGCCGTCCTCCCGCAGGGCGGTGCGGACGCCGGCGAGGACCACGGCGATCACGCAGAGGGCGATGACGGTCTCGGCCCACAGGAAGGCGAACCAGTCCAGTACGCAGCCGATCGGAGGTGAGCCCGGCGCCGTGTTGCGGAACGCCGCGAGGGCGAACAGGGTGGCCGCCATCCAGCCGAGGGCGGGCCAGACCAGGCCCTCGCCCCGGCTCGTCAGGTACCAGGTCCCGATGAGCACGGACGCCGCCAGCGCCCACATCACGACCATCATGAGGACCGCGAAGACGAGCAGGCTGCCCGAGCGGACCAACTCCACGCCCAGGGCGGCGTCCTGAGGGGAGGGCCAGGGGACCGTGGAGACGGAGAAGAGCGTGTCGTTGTTGGAGAACAACAACCGGACCGGCACCTTCCTGCCGTCCATCTGCGCCCAGAACCCGATGTCGGTCTCGTAGGCGTCGAACGGGTAGTCGGCGACCGACCCGCCCGCCATGACCACCTTGACGTCCTTGGTCGCGAGCCGTTCGTGCGCCCTGAACGACAGGTCGCCGAGGGTCGCCTCGGTGGTCTGGAGGCTGAGGTCCCCGACCGGAGCCGTCCCGTCCTCCTCGCCGAGGCTGCCGCGCGGAGTGACCCGGACCCGCAGCAGCAGCTCCCGGCCCGCGGCGTCGACGCGTTGGACGGTCGCCCGCACGTCGATCCGGTCGGCCGCCGCCGACCCCGCCGTGTGGACCGTGTCGAGCGCCTGCCGCTCGGTGAACTGCAGCCACGACCCCACGCCGACGGCCGCCACGATCAGCACCACGATGGGCAGCAGGACCGGCAGGAGCGACGCCCGCCGGGGGTGCGGCGGCCGGGACGGCCGGGGCGGCCGGGACGGGTCCGGGGGTGTTGGGGCCATGGTGACTCCGGCGAGGTGGGGAGGGCGACGGCCTCGTTCGGCTCGGAGCCGGCGCCGCCGCCGTACGATCCTCCTCGCCCCGACCGGTGATCCGCCGCACCCGGGCGGGTGTGTCGGGCCCGGCCGGGGCCGCCGTCCGGCTCCGCGTGCGCCCGTACGGTCCACCCGGTAGCGTCGAGGAGGAGCGTTCCGCCCAACCGCTGCGGCCCCGGGCCGCCCGGCGGGTCCGCCGCCGATGTCGGCAGAGGGACGAGGCCCATGCCCAAGCACAGCATCCGCGCGGTGCCCGTCGTGGCCGCCCTGGCCTGCCTGACGGCGGTCGGCCCCGCACTCGCGGGCCCCGTGCCCGCAGCCACGACGCCACCGACCCCGTCCGCCCCGCCGGCCTCCCGGTTCGTGCCCGGCGCCTGCCCGGAGCCGCCCGAGCCCGTCGAGGCGCTGAGCGGAGCCCGGTGCGGCGTCCTCCAAGTCCCCGAGAACCGTTCCCGCCCGGGCGGGAAGACCATCGATCTGGCCGTCGCCGTCATCCCGGCCCGCACCCCCGCGAAGCCGGCCCGGGAACCCGTGGTGTTCATGGCGGGCGGCCCCGGCGCCGACGCCTTCGACGACATCCCCTTCCTCGTCGACTCGGGCCTGAACAAGGACCGCGACCTGATCGTCATGGCCCAGCGCGGCAACCTCCACGACCGGCCGAACCTCGCCTGCCCGGAGGTGGACCGGTTCAACGCGCAGTCCGTGGGCCTCGGATACGACGCGAAGCAGGCCGAAGCGCTCCTGCTCAAGGCCGTCAAGGAGTGCCGCGGCCGGCTGACCTCCCAGGGCGTCGACCTGAGCGCCTACAACACCACGGAGAACGCCGCCGACTTCGCCGACCTGCGCAAGGCGCTGGCCATCCCCTCGTGGAACGTCTACGGGTACTCCTACGGTTCCGACCTGGCCCTGACCTATCTGCGCAGGCACCCCGAGGGGATCCGGGCCGTGGCGGTCGACTCGGTCACGCCGCCCCAGTACGCGACCCTGCCGTGGACGTGGAGCAGCGTCGACGAGGGCCTCGACGCCATCCTCGCCGCGTGCGCGGCCCAGCCCGCCTGCAAGGACCGCTACCCGGACCTCCGCCGTACCTTGACCGAGCAGGTGCGCAGGCTGGAGGCGCGGCCCCTGACCCTGAACGTCCCACCGCCGGGCGGGGGAGAGCCCGTCAAGGTCGTCCTCGACGGCGGCGCGCTGCTGAACCTGATCGTCGCCTTCACCCCCCGGCCCAAGGACCTCCCCGCGGCCCTCACCGAACTCGCCGCCGGGAACCCGCAGCGCTTCGCCCAGGCCCGCGCCGCCGGATCGGTCCAGAACGTCGGCGCGTTCGCGCACGGCCTGACGAACTCGGTGGCGTGCGCCGAATGGGCGCCCGGGTACTCCGAGAAGGACGTGCTGAAGGCAGGGCGCGAGGCCTTCCCCGGCTGGCCGGACACCGTCCTCGCGCAGGCCCCGCAACTCCCCTTCCAGTACCCGGTGTGCCGGCTGTGGAACGTCCCGGACCGCGCGTCCGTGCAGCGCGTCGCGACGGCCGGCTCCGTCCCCGTGCTCCTGCTCTCCGGCACCTTCGACGTGAAGACGGGGGCGAGGTGGGCCGAGGAAGCGGCCCGTACCCTGCCCCGCTCGACCACCGTGCAGATCCCCGGGATCGGCCACTGGGTGGTCCCGCAGTCGCCCTGCGCGCAGCGCGTCCTGGCCTCCTTCCTCGACCGTCCGACCGCGCCGCCGGACACCGGCTGCGTGGACGGCCTCGAACCCCAACCGTTCACGATCATCCCCGAATGACCGGGAGGGCAGATGACCACCGCCCGTGCGCCCCGCCGTCGCCACCCCGCAGGCGGCCTCCTCGCCCCGTCATCGGCCGGCCTCGCCGCCGCGCTCCTCGTTGCCGGCCTGCTCGCGGTACCCGCGCGGGCGCAGGGCCGCACCGCCACCGACCCCACCCCGGGAGCACCGACCGGCACCGTCGCCCGGACGGTCGGCGACGCCACGTACGAGCCGGGCCCCTGCCCGAGGACACCCGAACCGATCAAGGCGCTCGAAGGAGCCCGCTGCGGCACGCTCACCGTGCCCGAGAACCGCGAGAAGCCCGGCGGCCGCACGATCGAACTCGGCGTCGCCATCGTGCCGGCGGCGACCGACGCGCCCAAGGCCGACCCGATCGTCTGGCTCGCGGGCGGCCCCGGGGACGACGCGGTGGGGGAGGCGCAGATGGCGATCGACGGCGGCCTCAACCGCGACCGCGACGTCGTCTTCATGTCCCAGCGCGGAACGTACTCGGCCGACCCGAACCTGCTGTGCCCCAACATCGACGCGTTCAACGCCCGTTCCGTCGGCCTCGCCCACGACGCGCCGTCCACCGGGCGCCTGCACGTCGAGGCGACCAAGGCCTGCCGCGACAAGCTCGCGGCCGCCGGCATCGACCTCGGCGCGTACAACGACATCCAGAGCGCCGCCGACTACGAGGACCTCCGCAGGACGCTGGGCATCGACAAGTGGAACCTCTACGGCATCTCCTACGGCACCCACCTGGCACTGGCCTACATGCGCCTGCACCCCCAGGGGCTGCGCTCCGTGGGCATCGACGGCATCCTCCCGCCGTCCAGGGCCGGTTCGGCGGCGACCTGGAGCAGCGCCCGGCAGGGCTTCGACGGCCTGTTCAAGGCCTGCGCGGAGCAGCCGGCCTGCAACAAGCGCTACCCGAACCTGTCCGCCACCTTCGACGAGCTCGTCCGCCGACTGGAGGCCGAGCCGGTCACCACCACCGTCACCCTCCCCGGCAGCGACAAGCCGGTGAAGGTCGTACTCGACGGGGGAGCCCTGGTGAACTGGATGACCTCGGCCACCCACGTGGCACCCCAGGTACCCGCCGCCCTGGACGAACTGGCCCACGGCAAGCCGCAGCGCATCGCCGAGCAGTGGGCGGGCGGCAAGCTCAGCCCCCAGGCCATGGGCCGGGTCGCGCACGGCCTCGTCTACGGCGTCTTCTGCAGCGAGTGGACCCCGTACGAGAGCGAGGACGCGGCGCTCCGCGGCGGACAGGCGGCGTTCCCGTCCTTCCCCCGCTCGGTGCAGGCCCAGGCCCCGCAGCTGGCCTTCCTCCACCCGGACTGCGACGCCTGGAACGTCCCCGCGGCGCCGCCCTCCATCCGTGACGCCACCCGCAGCGACATCCCCACCCTCGCCCTGTCGGGCGGCTTCGACTCCCAGACCGGCGCGGACAACGGCCCGTACGTCGCCCGTACGCTGCCCAACGCCAAGGTCGTCACGGTCCCCTACGAGCCGCACGTGGTCTTCGCGACGTCGAAGTGCGCCCAGGAGATCGCCGTCTCCTTCTTCGACGACCCCTCCGCACCGGACACCGCATGCCTGAAGACCCTCAAGGCACCGGAATTCGACATCGCCCCGTAGGCGGCGCGCCGGCGGCGGAGTCCGAGGCGGAGCCGGCGGCCGGGGGAGGGTAAATGCGTCGACAGTGCCCGCCGCGCCCGGCACAGTGGCCGTCGTGACGAGCAGTGAACTGTGGACCCGCGCGACCGCCGACCGCTACGACGCCGAGGAGGCCGAGGCGTCCTCGGCTGCCGCTCTCGAACCGACCCTCGCCTTCCTCGCCGAACTCGCGGGGGACGGCCGGGCACTGGAGTTCGCCATCGGGACCGGACGCGTGGGCGTCCCGCTCCGGGAACGCGGCGTGCCGGTGGTGGGCATCGAACTGTCCGAGCACATGGCAGCGGTGCTCCGGCGCAAGACCGACGAGGACACGCTCCCCGTGGTCATCGGGGACATGGCCACCACCGTGGTCCCGGGCGGGTTCACCCTGGTGTACCTCGTCTACAACACCATCACGAACCTGCTCACGCAGGACGAGCAGGTCGAGTGCTTCCGCAA
Source organism: Streptomyces erythrochromogenes (assembly GCF_040684695.1). GTDB lineage: Bacteria > Actinomycetota > Actinomycetes > Streptomycetales > Streptomycetaceae > Streptomyces > Streptomyces erythrochromogenes_C. Next base: position 248,875 of record NZ_JBFBGM010000003.1, on the reverse strand, counting down.
CGCCGCACGCCATCTGGAGCCCGGCGGCCGCTTCGTCATCGAACTGGGCGTGCCGCCCCTGCGGTTCCTGCCGCCCGGGCAGGTGGCGGTGCCGTTCGACGTCTCCGACCGGCACGTCGGCTTCGACACCTTCGACCTGGTCGAGCAGATCCTCGTCTCGCACCACTTCACCCGCGACGACGACGGCCACTACCGCCGCGACAACTCCCGCCACCGCTACGCCTGGCCGGCGGAGCTCGACCTCATGGCACGGATCGCCGGGCTCGAACCGGAACGCCGTGTCGCGGACTGGGACGGGTCGCCGTTCACCCAGGACTCCGCGAAGCACATCTCCGTGTGGCGCAAGCCGGCCTGAGCGAGGCCGTCGTCACTGGCACGGTCACCCCGCCCGGTCACACCGCCCGGTCGTCCGCCCAGTGCACGCGCCCGACATGGATCAGGCGCAGCTGGGCGAGTGCCGTGCCGGTGGCGGCCGACCAGTCCTCGCCGCGCAGGGACGCGGTCAGGAACGCCGAGGCCGTCATGACCATGTGATCCACCAGCAGTCGCGACAGCATCGTCACCTCGCCGGTGTCCCAGCCCGCGCTCAGGGGATCGCAGCCCAGCGCGGCCCCTATCTCGTCCGCGAAGACGTCGAGTTGCGCGGCGATGGCCTCGCGCACCGCCGGTACACCGCCGTGGCGTTCGCGGACCAGGAAACGGACGTGTGCGGGGCGGTCGCGCACCAGGTCGCCGATGAGCCGCACCACGGCGTCGCCTCGCCGGTCGGCCTCGCCGGTCGCGGTGAGGATCTCCCGCACCGTCCCGTGCAGGCTGGCCAGCGCCTCCTCCACCAGCGCGGTCCCGAGGTCCTCCATGCTCCGGAAGTGCCGGTAGAAGGCGGTGGGGGCGACCCCGGCGGCCCGGGTCACCTCCCGGAGGCCGAGGCTGCCGAGGCTGCGCTCCGCCAACTCCGACAGGGCGGCGTCGAGCAGGGCGCGCCGGGTGCGGCGGCGCCTGGTCTCGCGAAGGCCGGTCTCTGTACTCATGACGCGAAGTCAACCGCGTCACAGTCACCCGCCGCCAGCATGATGCAAACTGAACTGGGTAGTCAGTGAACAACTGTAACCTGAACGGAGGACGTCTCATGCTCTTCCTCGTAGGCGCGTTGCTGGTGCTCGGCGTCGTCCTCGGCGTCGTGGCCCACGTACCCGCTCCCGTCAGCGCGGTCGCCGGTCTCGCCATCGCCCTCTGGCTCGCTCTCTTCGCCGCGCGCGAGCGCCTCTTCGGCCACCGCCGGTCCGGCCGGCTCGGCCACGACCCCCGAGGTGCCCGATGAGCCGGCCGGTGGATTCCCCTACCGCGGTCCGGAACCGGGACCGGGACCGGAACCCGGCCCGTACCCGGGACGCCGATGCGATGGCCGTCACCGGCTTCGTCCTCGGCCTCGTGGGGCTGCTCGTGATGAACCTGATCCTCGGCCCGACCGCCGTCGTCCTCGGCACCCTCGCGCTGCTGCGGCACACGACCAGGCCCGGCCGGGCCCGCCTGGCCATCGGCCTGGGCCTCGCGGACGTGGTGCTCCTCGTCTGCCTGGTCACCGCCGACGGGACCTGGTCGTGGAGCCTGGCCTGAGCCGTCCCGCCCGAAGGCGGTCCGGTTCGGGCGCGCCTTCCTAGGCGGACCTGCGGCGCAGCGCGCGGCGGACGGCGTAGAGGACGACGACCAGCACGATGACGACGAGCAGGACGATCAGCAGGGTCTTGAACAGGCCGCCCTTCTTCTTGCTCTTCTTCTTGCCCTTCTTGTTCCCGGTGATGGCCCGGACCTGGGACGATGCCGGTGCCTGGCGGAGAGCGGACGCCCCGTTGGCGCCGGCGAGCGGACCGCCCTGCGCCGGCGCCGCGGCGGCCGGGGCCTGCCGGGCGGCCGGAGCGGCCGCCGCGGCGGTGGCCCCAGGACCCAGGAGCAGTCCGGCGAGCACGAAGAAGGGCACGATCGCCGCCGCGACCATCGGGCGCTTCCTCGGACGTCTGTTCGTTGTCACTGTTCCCCCAGTTCTCCCCTGCCCCCGTCCCGGGCCCGGTGGGATCCGGCCGGCCGGGGCCTGAAAGCATCGTCGGCGAGTCCGGCCGCTCCTGCAAGGACATGGCGCAGGGCATGGGCAGGACATGGGCGGGACATGGGCAGGACATGGACCGGGCAACGTCGCCGGGTGGGCGTGCGACCGTCAGTTCTTCGCCGCGGGCTCGGCATTGCGCCAGACCGTCAGGTCGACGGTGACGAAGGCGGTCTCCTTCGCCCCGCCCGTCCTGCCGCGGAAGGTCGCCACCGCGATGTGGCCGGCCTTGCTCAGGACGCAGACCTGCGTCCCGTCCGTGAGCTGGTCGAGGCCGATCTTCTCGGTGAAGCGGGTCACGGAGCGGCAGGTCTCCAGCGAGCCCTTCTCGGAGTTGTTCAGTACGACGAGCTTGCCGTTCGTCGAGCCGAACTTCTCGTCCCCGAACAGGGTGTCCCGGAAGTAGAAGAGGTCGGCGTGCCCGTACAGCACCCCGGCCCCGGTCGGCTCCTCGGCCGGGCGCGGCGGATGGTCGGCGAACATCAGCTGGTGGTTCTGGGGGACGTCGATGCCCGGGTACGCGACCGGCTGCGGGTCGGGCCTCCCCGAGGAGGAGCCGGCGGCCCCCCGCGCCCTGTCGTCCCCTTTCCCACCGGAACCGTCCGGCAGCAGGGATCCGATGACCACGAGTCCGACGACCGCCGCCACCACCGCCCCGGCGACGATCAGCCCCGTCCGCCCGGGGCGCGGCCGAGCGGGCGGACCGGCGACGAAGCCCTGCGCGGGGTAGGGCGGCGGCGGGGTGCCGCGGCCCGGGCCGTACGAGGGCTGCGTGTACGGGGGTTGGCCGTACTGCGGCTGCGGCTGTGCGTACGCGTACGGGTGCGGGGCCTGCGCGTACGGCGGCGGTGTCGGGGGGCCCGGCGGTACCGCACCCGAAGCCCCCGGCGCGGGAGCCGTCTGCGTCGGCGCGGCGGCCACACCGGCCGGCGGGTACCCGGGCGCGGCGGGGACCGCGGGCGCACCCGGGACCGGCGGCCGCGGCGGGACCTCCGTCGGAGTCGGCGGAGCCGGGGCAGGGGCAGGGGCCGAGGCCGGCGCGGGCAGCCGCAGCCGCTCGGTGAGGGAACCGGCGACGGCCTGCGGCAACCAGTCCTCCCCCTGGCGCAGCGGAGCCTCCGAGGCCGCGTTGCACCGTTCGATGACCTCGGCCAGGGTCGGGCGGTCGGCCGGATCGCGGCTGAGGCAGCGGGTCACGACCGGTCGCAGTTCCTCCGGCAGGGCGCTCAGGTCGGGGTCCTCGTGCACGATCCGGTAGAGCACCGCGTGCGAGGGGCCGTCACCGAAGACCGATGCCCCGATGGCGGCGAAGGCCGCGATCTGCCCGAGGGCGAAGACGTCGGTGGCCGGGGTGACCGTGCCGGCCGAGGCCTGCTCGGGCGCCATGAACGCCGGGGTACCGACGCTGACGCCGGTACTGGTCAGGGCGGTGGTGTCGGCGGCCCGGGCGATGCCGAAGTCGATGACGCGCGGACCGTCGGAGGCGAGCAGCACGTTGGCGGGCTTCAGGTCCCGGTGGACGATGCCCGCGCCGTGGATGACGTGCAGCGCCTCGGCCACCCCGACGGTCAGCAGCAGCACGCTGCGCACCGGCAGCGCGCCGTGCCGGGCGACGGCGTGGGCGAGCGAGGGGCCGGGGACGTAGGCCGTGGCCAGCCAGGGCAGGGGGCCCTCGGTGTCCGAGTCGATGACCGGGGCGGTGTAGAGCCCCTGGACCCGCTCCGCGGCCCGCACCTCCTGTCGGAAGCGCCGCCGGAACTCGGGGTCCTCGCCGAACTCCGGCCGGATCACCTTGAGGGCGATGGGCCGGCCGCCCGGCGTGTGGGAGAGGTAGACCTTGCCCATGCCGCCCGCGCCCAGCACGGCCGCCAGCCGGTACCCGCCCACGACGGCCGGGTCGTCCGCCCGGAGCGGCTGCAGGAACTCGGCGGAAGGAGCGCTGCTCATGGGATCCGTCTCTGATTGCGGTGGTTCAGCACCTGCCGGCGCCCCGAAGTCGTCGAGAGCGTACCCAATTCCCGGCCCGCCGAAGGTCCTCAGACCACGGAGAGCAGGTCCACCACGAAGACCAGCGTGGAACCCGGCGGGATCAGCGGCGAGGGGGACTGCCTGCCGTAGCCGAGGCGCGGCGGAACGACGATCTCGCGCCGGCCGCCGACCTTCATCCCCCTGATGCCCCGGTCCCAGCCCTTGATGACCCTGCCGCCGCCCACGGCGAACTTGAACGGCTCGCCCCGGTCCCAGGAGGCGTCGAACTCCACTCCGGACTCGAAGGTGACCCCGACGTAGTGGACCCGGACGACCCGGCCCGGCTTCGCCTCGGGGCCGTCCCCGACGACGATGTCCCGGACGGTCAGCTCCTGCGGAGCATCACCCTCCGGCCGTTCGACCGCGGGCTTCGCCGTTTCACTCATCGCACCCTCACCACTCTGCACACTCTCCGCACTCTCCGCCGGCATCCCTCGTACCGGCCGGCCGCCGTACATCTAACCCCACAGGGCGGAGGGCCTAGGATGGCGCCGCGCGTCGATGTCGCACGCGGTTGACGTCACGCCGGGTCGCGCCCCATGCGCGGCTCCGCTCCCGTGAGCCGTCCGACCGGATGCGTCCGGGTAGCTGTTCCTACGGGGGAGAACGTCGATGTTCGGAATCATCAGGCCGTGCCGCCACCGCCTGGGCGAGGGCCTGCGCACCGAGTGGATGGCGCACCTGTGCGGGCTGTGCCTGGCCCTGCGCAGCGAGTACGGACAGTTCGCGCGGGTGGCCACCAACTACGACGGCCTGATCGTCTCGGTGCTGACCGAGGCGCAGTCGGAGCGTGCCGGGGACTGGCGCCGGGGCGCCGGTCCGTGCCCGCTGCGCGGGATGCGTTCGGCGGACGTGGCGCAGGGCGAGGGGGCGCGGCTGGCGGCGACGGTCTCGCTGGTGCTGGCCGCGGCGAAGATGCGCGACCACGTGGCCGACGGGGACGGCCTGGCGGGGCGCCGTCCGGTGGCGCTGGCGGCGCTCCGGATCGCCGACAACTGGAACCGTGTGGGCGCCGCGGGCGGCGAACGACTCGGCTTCGACACCGCGCTGCTGCTCAGGGCGGTCGAGCGCCAGCCGGACATCGAGCGTTCGACCGGGCCCGGTGGCTCGCTGCTGACGGTCACGGAGCCCTCGGAGACGGCGACCGCGGCCGCCTTCGCGTACACCGCGGTGCTCACGGACCGCCCGGGCAACGCCGAACCACTGGCGGAAGCCGGCCGCCTGTTCGGCCGGCTGGCGCACCTGCTGGACGCGGTGGAGGACCTGGACGCGGACGCGGCGTCCGGCGCGTGGAACCCGATCGCCGTGACCGGCGCGGACCGCGCCGAGGTGCGCCGGCTCTGCGACGACGCCGTCCGTGGGATCCGACTCGCCCTGTCCGACGCAGTGTTCGTCGACGAGCGGCTGGTGCGGGCGCTGCTGGGCGGTGAGCTGGAGCGCGCCGTCGACCGGGTCTTCGACCCGCGGCATCGCCACCACCAGCGCCGCCGCCCGGTACGGGGCCCGCGCCTGCTGCCCTGGCTGGGACGCCGTGCGGAGACGGAGACGGAAACGCCGTCGGGGGCGGTCTCGGGCGCGGCCTGCGGCGTGGGGGATCTCGCGGGCGCGGCCGCGGTGGGCGGGGTGACGGCGTCGGGCCGGCCGCAGGAGGGGTACTGCCCGCGGTGCCGCGAGTGGCGCCGGCTGTGCGGGAGGTGCGGGCTGTGCACCGCATGCTGCCGCTGCAACCAGGACGACGGCCAGGACGACGCGGAGTCGTGGCAGTTCGGCGACGGCAACCGCGGCGGCGGTTCGAGCCGGGACGGTTCCAGGGGTGACGGCTGGTCCGGCGGCCAGGGCGGCGGCGGTCACGGGTCCGGTGGATCCGGCGGCGGTCACGGCTCCGGCGGCTCCGGTGGATCCGGCGGTGGCTCGGGTGACGGCTGCGGCGGTGGCGGTGGCTGCTGCAACCCGTGCAAGTGCTGCTGCGACTGCTGCGACTGAACCACGGACGGGCACGGTTTCCCGGTTCTCCGGTTCCCGGTTTCGGCAAAATCGTTTGAGCCGGGGCGGCGGCACCAACAAAATCGGGGAACACCGATGAGTTCTTCCCGGTGCCGCGGTCTGTCACTGTGACCCGCCCACGCTCGGAGGACGCTCACATGACGGAAGGCACCATGTCCGCACCGCTCGCACCGCCCGCCCACTCGCCCGCCCGCGTCACCGCCGTGCTGCGGATCCTCGTGCTGTCCACGTTCGTCGTCCTCCTCAACGAGACGATCATGGTCAACGCGATTCCGCGGCTCATGCGCGATTTCGAGGTCACCGCGGCAGCTGCGGGCTGGCTGTCCACGGCCTTCATGCTCACCATGGCCGTCGTCATCCCGGTGACGGGGTGGTTCCTCCAGCGCGTGACGACCCGCACCGCCTTCGGCCTCGCCATGGCACTGTTCCTCGCCGGCACGGCCCTGGCCGCGGCTGCGCCCGCCTTCCCCGTACTGCTGGCCGCCCGCGTCGTCCAGGCCAGCGGCACCGCCGTCATGATGCCGCTGCTCATGACCACGCTGATGACCCTCGTACCCCCGCACGACCGCGGCCGCGTCATGGGCAACATCACCCTCGTCATCTCCGTCGCCCCCGCCCTCGGCCCCGCCTTCTCCGGTGTGCTGCTGCAGCTGGGGTCGTGGCGCCTGCTGTTCCTGGCCGTGCTCCCCATCGCCGGAGCCATGGCCGTGTTCGGCCGGCGCAAGCTGGTCGACATCGGCGAGCCGCAGGCCGTCCCGATCGACTGGCTGTCCGTCCCCCTGGCCGCAGCGGGCTTCGGAGCCCTGGTCTACGGCCTGAGCGGGCTGGGCGCCGGCGACGCGGCCCAGGCCCCCGTGCACCCGGCGGTCACCACCCTGGTCGGCGCGGTGCTGGTGGGTCTGTTCGTGTGGCGCCAGCTGGCACTGCAGCGCTCGTCCGCACCGCTCCTGGACCTGCGCGCCCTGACCTTCCGCCACTTCTCCGTCGCGCTCGGCCTGATGTGCCTGTCCTTCATGGCCCTCATGGGCGCCTTCATCCTGCTGCCGATCTATCTGCAGGAGGTGTGCGGGCTGTCCTCACTGCAGACCGGGCTGCTCCTCATCCCCGGCGGCCTGACCATGGGCCTCCTCGGACCGCAGGTCGGCAAGCTCTACGACCGGCTCGGCGCACCGCGCCTGGTCGTACCCGGCGCCGCGCTCACGGCGCTCTGCCTCGCCCTGTTCGCCCTCACGGGCGAACAGACCTCGCCGTGGCTGGTGCTCGCCCTGCACGTGGCGCTGAGCGCGGGCATGGCGTTCGTCTTCACCCCCGTCTTCACCTCCGGACTGTCCGTACTGCCGCCGCACCTCTACCCGCACGGCTCCGCCATCCTGGGCTCGCTCCAGCAGGTCGCGGCCGCCGCCGGCACCGCCCTGGTCATCAGCGTCATGTCGGGACACGCCGCCACGGCAGCGGCCGGGGGCGCCGACCCCACCGGCGCCCTCGCCACGGGCGTCCGGTGGGGATTCGGCATCGGCGCCGTGCTCGGCGCCCTGGCCGTGCTGGTCGCGCTGCTGATCCGCACCCCGCCCGCCCCGCCGCAGCCCGCCGCGCCGGAGGTGCAGGACGAGGACGGCTCCACGACGGCCAAGACCGCCCCCACCCCCGGCTGACCCTGCGGTGACGGACGGGCCGGGCCGTCCGGCCGCGGCCCGGCGCCGGAGCCGGCCCGTCACGAGGACGAGGGCGGCTGCGGCACCGTAGGCGATGTTGCTCAGCGACGGCTGGAAGTGGAGCGTCGGGGCGAGCACGTAGACGGCGGCGCCCGCGAGGGGGACACCGAGCCATTCCCACCGTCCGTCCAGGGCGACGAGGGCGATCAGGAGCAGCGCGTACCAGGAATAACCGGGGGTCAGGAGGACGAAGGACCAGCCGGTGACCAGCAGCGCCCCGCTCCAGGGGCGCCGCGGATCGCCGCGCCGCATGACGTGCACGCTCACGGCCGCGACGACGGCCACCAGCACCGGGAACGCCCAGCTGTCGGGCAGGACCAGGCGCAGGAGCGAGTAGCGGGACCCGGCCGAGGGGTCGTCGTAGCCCTCCTCCTCGACGTAGCCGCCGAGGTAGCCGAAGACCGAGCCGCGCGAGAGCAGGACGTACGGCAGGTAGACCAGTACGACGAAGGCCGCGGCCGGCAGCAGGACGGCGACGGCGTCCCGGATGCGGCGGACCCCGGACAGCGCGCCGGGGAGCACGACGGCCGGCATGAGCTTGGTGGCGATGGCGGCGCCGATCAGCACGCCTCCCGCTGCCCGCCGCGTGAGGGCCCGGGAGGCGACGAGGCCGAGTCCGGCCACCGTGAGGAGCACGCCCAGCACGTCGATGTGCGCGTTGTTGACCGCCTCCAGCGGGACGGCGGGGCACCAGGCCCAGTACGCCGCCTTGCGGAGGTCGTCGCCGCGCCGTCGCAGGATCAGCAGGAGCGTCCCGGTCACGCCGAGGGAGACCAGGGCGGCGCCGATCTGGAGCGGCTTGTGCCGGGCGCCGGCGGGGGACAGCCGGTCGACCGCCAGGAAGTACGCCTCGGCGACGGGCGGGTAGATGGTGTGCACGGCGGGTCTGTTGATGCGGGTGCAGTGGCGCGAGCCGTCGGAGGGCGGGACGGGCGCGAGGTCCGGGCCGCCGCACGCGGCGCCGGTGGGGAAGAGCCAGGAGTCACGCAGCGCGGCGAGGGCCGGATCCTGCGGGGTGTGGTCGTACGGGGAGGTCCCGGCGGCCTGCACGCGGCCGTCCCAGGCGTAGCGGTAGGAATCGGTGCTGGTCCGCGGGGGCCCCAGCAGCCCGGTCACGGTGACGGCGACGGCCCCCGCGACGATCAGCCACGCGAGCCGCCGGGGCGCGACCCGGCGCAGCGCGAACAGCGCGACGCCGAACAGCGCCCAGCAGACCGCGTAGCGCCCGAAGAGCCCGACGGCGTCGCCGAAGTAGTCCCCGTACACGACGGTGAGGGCGAGCACCGTCGTGAGTGCGGCCAGGGCGACGGCGGTGGTCACGAACGCGGTGCGAGGGGCGAGCACGGTAAGGGGTTTCACTTGCGGAAGCGTTCCAGGAATCGGACCTCCCGGGGGCCTCGCCACCTCGGTGTCCGTGTTTCGTAAGGTGTTCGCGCCCCCTGCGCGGGCCCCGCCGGGGGTGTGATGGGGACATGCGCTTCACCCTTCCTCCCGGGCCGCCCGTCACCTTCAGGGCGCGCCTGCACGATCCCCGTACCGCGACCCTGATCGGCCGCCTGCTCGGCCCGGCCGTGGTCGTCTGCTTCGCGACCGGTGTGCTGAGCCACTACCTCCAGCACCCGCCGGGGTGGCTGGCCGACCGGCTGCCGAGCCGCCCGTACTGGGGCTACCGGCTCACCCAGGGCCTCCACGTCGCATCCGGTATCGCGGCCGTACCGCTGCTGTTGGCGAAGCTGTGGGCGGTCTACCCGCGGCTGTTCGCGTGGCCGCCGGTGCGGTCCCTGCGGCACGCCCTGGAGCGGATCTCCGTGGCCGTCCTCGTCGCGGCCGCCCTGTTCGAGCTGTTCACCGGACTGCTGAACACCTTCCAGTGGTACCCCTGGCCGTTCAGCTTCGTTCCCGTGCACTACGCGGTCGCCTGGCTCCTGCTCGGCTCGCTGCTCCTGCACGTCGCGGTGCAATGGCCGCGGATCCGGGACCACTTCACCCGACGTTCCCCCGGAACCCTGGCCCTGCCCGCGGCGGACGGGCCGGACCGGCGTCAGCTCCTCCTCGGCGTCACCGCGGCGGTCGGAGCCGTGACACTGACCACCGTCGGACAGTCCGTCACCGCCCTCGGCGCGCTGGAACTGTTCGGTCCGCGCAGCCCCGCCCACGGTCCCCAAGGGCTCCCCGTGAACCGGACCGCCGCCGCGGCGCGCGTCACCGAGGCCTCGCTGGCCGACTGGCGGCTCACCGTCGCCGGCCCGCGCCCGTACGTGCTGACCCTGGACGAGCTGCGCGCGATGCCCCAGTACGAGGTGACCCTGCCCATCGCCTGCGTGGAGGGCTGGAGCAAGTCCGCGCACTGGACCGGCGTACGGGTACGGGACCTCCTGGAGCGCGCCGGCGGCGGTCCGCGCGCACGGGCCCGGGTGGTGTCCCTCGAAGAGGCGGGCGCCTACCGGGTGATGGAGATGGGCCGGCTCTACGCGCAGGACCCGCTCACCCTGCTGGCGCTGCGCCTGAACGGCGAGGTGCTCTCCCTCGACCATGGCTATCCGGCACGGATCATCGCCCCCAACCGGCCCGGTGTGCTCCAGACCAAGTGGGTCGGCCGGCTGGAGGTCGCGTGATGGGGGTGCGACGGGTGGCGGGCGGACTCGGGCTGCTGTGCGCCGCCTGGGGCGGCTGGCTGCTGCTCCGGCAGCCGGAGCCGTGGCGGATCGCCGTGTGGCTCGGGGGCGCGGTCGTGGTGCACGACGGGTTCGTCGCGCCGCTCGTGTTCGCGGTCGCGGCCCTCGCCGCCGCGGCGGGAGCGCGCCTGCGCGGAGTTCCGCGCGCGGCGCTGATCGTAGCGGGATCCCTGACGGCGATCGCGCTGCCTCCGCTCCTGCGCCCCGGCGGCGTGGCCAACCCGACGGTGCTGCCGCTCGACTACCTGCGCAACTGGCTGCTGGCGATGGCGGCCATCGCGCTGTTCACCCTCCTGCACACCGCCCTGCGGGCCCTGACGCGGCGGGCCAGCCGGCGGGACTGACGACCGGCCGCGCGACGAGAACAGCCGGGTGGAGTCCGCACTGCCGCGGACTCCACCCGGCTGTTCCGCGCGGTCCACCGCTCAGCGGGTCAGGTGCACGAAGTGCCGGCCCGCCGCCTCCCAGACGTCGTACGGGGTCCAGCCCGCGGACCTCGCCCCGGTGCACAGGGCGCGGGTGCCGACCCGGGCCCACCAGAAGGAGGCCCCGCGGCCGCCGGTGCCGTCCTCGACGTAGACCTCGACGCGTTCGTCGACGTCGGCGGCCGCCACCTCGACGAGGAGGGATCCGCCGGGTGCGGCCAGGGCGCCGGCCCGGCGCAGCAGGGTGGCCGGGTCGCCGCCGATGCCGATGTTGCCGTCGATGAGCAGGACCGTGCCCCAACCGCCCTCGCGGGGAAGCGGGTCGAAGACGGACCGGCACAGCGCGCTGCCGCCGGCCCGGACGGTACGGGCCACCGCCTCGGGGGTGACGTCCACCCCGAGCGCGGCGTGGCCCCGTCCGGCGAGGGCGGCGACCAGGCGGCCCGGCCCGCAGCCGATGTCGAGGACGGGGCCGGTGCACCGGTCCAGCACGGTCCGGTCGGCCGCGTCCGGCTCGGCGCACCACCGCTCGACTTCGAGGGGGAGCAGCCAGCCGTCGTGACGCCGCAGGTAGAGCGGCCCCTGGCCGGATCGCAGGGCGTCGGCGTACGGGTCGGCCTGCCAGGCCCGGGGGGCGGGCTCGGTGAGCTGCGCGGTCATCGGCTCACCGCGCACAGGCCGGAGTGCAGGGCGGCGAAGCGGGTCCGCGGTGCGGCCGCGGCGACCCGCCGCGCATCCGCGGGGGTGTCCACGTCGCACAGCTCGGGCAGGTCGCGCACAGCGAGCCCCGCGTGCGCCAGCCGTTGCCGCTGGACCTCACCGGTGTGCGCCACGGACATGGGGACGCCGAGCAGCAGGGCCGGGTCGGGCTCGGCCAGGCCGAGGGCCCAGAACCCGCCGTCGTCGGCAGGGCCGAACCAGGCGTCCGTCTCCGCGAAGTCGAGACCGAGCGCGAGGAGGCTCGGGGTGACCTGCGGGGTGTCCATGCCGATCAGCAGGGCCGGCCCCTCGGCCAGGGCGAAGGCGGCGGCCAGCCGGACGTCCAGGCCCCCCGCGCACTGCGCGGCGACCTCGATGCCGGCCGGGATCCACGGCCCCGGCTCTCCGTCCAGGACCAGGACGCGCCGCCGGGCCGGGGTCTCCAGGACCGCCGCCAGGGTGTCCTCCAGCGCGGCGCGCGCCAGGTCCGCGGCCTGCTGCGGGGTGAACTGCGTGGTCAGGCGGGTCTTCACCCGCCCCGGGACGGGGGCCTTGGCGATGACGAGCAGGGTGCTCATGCGGAAATCCCCTCGGTTCGTGCCCGCCGGGCGACCGGCGGCTCGGCCAGGACCCGGCGCATGTCGCGCACGGCGTTCCAGGTGCCCCGCCAGGTCCCGGTGACCTTGGACTTCCCGGAACGCGGCAGGTACGGGACGTCCGTCTCGGCCACCCGCCAGCCCGCGTCGGCGGCCCGCACCACCATCTGGAGCGGGTAGCCGCTGCGCCGGTCGGTCAGCTCCAGGCCGAGCAGCGCCTCACGGCGCGCCACCCGCATCGGGCCGAGGTCGTGCAGCCGCAGCCCGGTACGGCGGCGCAGCATCCGGGCCAGGGCGATGTTCCCGGCCCGGGCGTGGGCGGGCCAGACACCACGGCCCTGCGGACGGCGGCGGCCGAGCAGCAGGTCCGCCTCGCCGGCGGCGACCCGCTCGGCCATCGGTGCGAGCAGACCGGGGTCCATGGAGGCGTCGCAGTCGCAGAAGCAGACGAAGTCGGCGCGGGCGGCGAGCAGCCCGGCGTGGCAGGCGGCGCCGAAGCCGCGCCGGGCCTCGTGCACCACGGTCGCGCCGAGGGAGCGGGCGATGTCGGCCGAGCCGTCGGTGGAGCCGTTGTCGACGACGACGGCCCGCCATCCGGACGGCACCCGCGCCAACACCCAGGGCAGCGCCTCGGCCTCGTCGAGGCACGGAAGTACGAGGTCCGCGCGGAGCGGACGAGCAGGAGGAGTCACCCTCCACACCGTAGGAACCGGACGGCCTCCCAGGGTGCTTTGAGACCTTACGAAACGCGGACACCGTGCCGCACGGCGGCGCCCGCCGGTCCGCACGGGACGGCAAGGGTCCTCCTCGGGGCATGGCAATGAGGGCCCTGGAGGCCTGCGCGGACGACCGCGCGGCGGGATCCCGGCCGCCGCCGCTCCGAACCGGCCCTCCCGGTCCCCGCGCAGGTCACGGGGGGACCGGATCGGGCCGTACGTACCGCCCTGCGCGGTTCCGGCTTCCGGGGAGCCTCAGCCGACGGCGCCCGCCGAGGCCCGTTGCCCGGCCCGGGCGAACTCGGCCATGCCGTCTTCGAAGCCGACCTCCGGCCGCCAGCCCAGCCGTTCGCGCAACCGGGCGGAGTCGGCGGTGATGTGCCGTACGTCGCCCAGCCGGAACTCGCCGGTCACCACCGGCGCGGGCCCTCCGTACGCCGAGGCGAGCGCCGACGCCATCTCGCCGACCGTCCGCGGCTCCCCGCTGCCGGTGTTGTACGCGCCCAGCATGCCGGCGGCCGTGTCCCTGACGGCCTCCAGGGCCACGACGTTCGCCGAGGCGACGTCCCTCACGTGGACGAAGTCCCGCCGTTGCGCGCCGTCTTCGAAGACCCGGGGAGCCTCGCCCCTGGCCAGGGCGGACCGGAAGAACGAGGCCACCCCGGCGTAAGGGGTGTCACGCGGCATCCCCGGCCCGTACACGTTGTGGTAGCGCAGCGCGACCGCACGCCCCTCCGCGCAGCGGGCCCAGGCGGCCGCCAGGTGCTCCTGCGCCAGCTTCGTCGTCGCGTAGACGTTCCGCGGATCCGTCGGCGCGTCCTCGCCGACCAGACCCGCAGCCAGTCCGGCCCCGCAGTCGGGGCACCGGGGCTCGAATCGGCCCGCCTCGAGGTCCTCGGCCAGCCGCGGCCCGGGCCGTACCGTCCCGTGCCGTTCGCAGGTGTAGCGGCCCTCCCCGTACACCACCATCGATCCGGCGAGCACGAGGTCCCGGACCCCGGCGGTCGCCATCTCCGCCAGCAGCACCGCCGTCCCGAGGTCGTTGCAGCCGACGTACGCGGGGGCGTCGGCGAAGTCCTTCCCGAGGCCGACCATGGCAGCCTGATGGCACACCGCGTCCACGCCGCGCAGTACCTCCCGGACCGCGTCCGCGTCCCGTACGTCGGCCCGGACGAACTCCGCGTCGGGCAGCGGCGGGGCACCCGGGTGGGCTGCCGGCAGCAGGGCGTCGAGGACGACGGGGTCGTGCCCGCGGTCCTTGAGGGCGGTGACGATGTGGGAGCCGATGAACCCGGCCCCTCCGGTGACGAGTACGCGCATGCTCCGGACGCTACGCAGCGCCCGGCGCCGGGGACGTCTCCCACGCCTGGACGTAAGGGTTCCGTCATACGGATCCGACGGCGCGCGGCGAGCGCGGAGACCCCGAGCAGCGCGTCGGTGACGGAGGGTTCATTGCGCCATGGGAATGACATTCCGCGGCTCAGCCGGTCCACCCGCGTGGGAACACCGCAGGACGTGTGGCCCGGCTCGCCACTCTGAGCGGGAACGACGGCTCGGCCGGTCGTCCGCCACCAGCCCCAGGACCAGCCCCAGCCCCAGTCCCAGTCCCAGGACAACATCCGGCTCCGCCCCACCGAGGTTCCCTCGCTGCGGCCTGCACCCGCGGCCGGCACCGGAGCCGGGGCCCTGGTCCGACGGGACCCGAACGAGCGCTCCATGGAGGTCCCGATGGACACGAGCGACGGCACAGCGGCGCACCCCGGGTTCTGGCGCAGCCCGTTGCGGGGGCCCTGGCTGACGGGTGTGTTCGGCCTCGTCCTGTTGGCCGGGATCCCCGTGTTGTTCGTGACGGGCCTGCTGTCGTACGCCGCCTACAACCCGGATCTGGCTCCGCGCAACGACCAGACCCCCGACAAGGGACTGCTCGGCTTCTACCTGTTCACCTGGCCCACATCGCCGTACTGGCTCTACCGGCTGACCCAGGGCACCCACACCGTCCTCGGCGTGGTCCTGGTCCCGGTCCTGCTCGCGAAGCTGTGGTCGGTGATCCCGAAGCTGTTCGCGTGGCCGCCGCTGCGCTCGGTCGCCCACGCCCTGGAGAGGATGTCGCTGCTCCTGCTCGTCGGCGGCGCCGGCTTCACCTTCGTCACCGGCATCCTGAACATCCAGTTGGACTACGTCTTCCCGGGCTCCTTCTACGTCCTGCACTTCTACAGTGCCTGGATCTTCATGGGCGCCTTCGTCGTCCACATCGCCTTCCGGCTGCCGCGCGCCGTCCGCGCGGTCCGTTCCGGACGGCACCACCAGCCCGCCGCTGACTCTCCGGAGGCCGCCGGGCTGGTGTCGCCCAGGCCGGCCCCTCCGACGATCTCCCGTCGGGGTGCGGTCGCCATGGTCGGCGCCGGATCGCTCGCGCTGTTCGTCGTGACCGCGGGGCAGAGCATCGGAGGCCGGTGGCGCAAGACCGCCGTACTGGCCCCGCACGGGCGGGACCCCGGCACGGGGCCGAACGGATTCCAGATCAACAAGACCGCCGCCGCCAGCGGTATCCGGCCCAGCGACATCGGGCCCGACTGGCGGCTGACCGTCCGCGCGGGCGGGCGGCAGGTCGTGCTGACCCGCGCGATGCTGCTCGCCATGCCCCAGACGGACTCCGCCCTGCCCATCGCCTGCGTGGAGGGCTGGTCGACCCCGGACCAGGACTGGTCCGGGGTCCGCCTGACCGACCTCGCCGCCCTCGTCGGCGTGGGCACCGACACCCCGCAGGTCCTGGTCGAGTCCGTCCAGCGCGGCGGATCGTTCTCCTCCGTCGTGCTGGCCCCCAACCAGGCCCGGGACGAACGGTCCCTGCTCGCGATGCGGGTCAACGGAGCCGACCTCTCCGCGGACCACGGCTACCCGGCCCGGGTGATCGTCCCGGGTGCCCCCGGTGTCCACAACACCAAGTGGGTGGGCCGCCTCACCTTCGGAGAACCCGCATGAACCGCTCCGCCCGTGGCCCGGTCCTCGCCTCCTTCCGCCGGCGCTACGGCGCCTCGCCCCTCCACCTCCTCCTCGTCCTGGCATCCTTCGCCCTCGCCCTGTACGCGGGGATCCGGCTCCTCAAGGGCGACGCGGTGGGTGTGGCGATCTGGTTCGTCGGCGCCGCGCTCCTGCACGACCTGGTCCTGCTCCCTCTCTACTCGGTGACCGACCGAGCAGCCCAGTACCTGTGGCACGCCGGAGCCGCCCCGACCGGGGCCACGCCCCGAACGAGCATCAACTACTTCCGCGTGCCCGCATTCGTCGCCGGTGTCCTCTTCCTCGTCTGGTGGCCCCTGATCCTGCAGCAGGGCGGCCACTACACCGCGTCCACCGGCCTGCCCGCCGACGGGTTCCTGGCCCGCTGGCTCCTGATCACCGCCGGCCTGTTCGTCGCCTCGGCCGCTGTCCTGATCGTGCGGACCTGGCTGCGCCTGCGCCCCCGCCGCGAAGAGCGCCGAGCGCAGGCCCGTGCCCAGGCCCGGGCCCAGGCCCGGGCCCGAAAGTCCGCGCGGTGACCTCGGCCCGAGCCGTACACCCGCCGTTCGCGGGAACAGCCGGCTCAGAGGAGGTCGAGGAAGCGGGCGGTCGTTTCCACGGCCGAGGTCAGAGCGGTGCGCACACTCTGGGCGGAGTCGAGGATGCCCGCTTCCTCGAAGGGGACCGCCCTGCCACTGAGCACATCGAAACACTGCCCCTGCCGGGCGAAGGACTCCAGGGCCTCCGGTTCGGCGCGGTGGCCGGCGTTCTCGGCCAACGAGGCGGCGGGCTGCCCCAGGGCGGCGAGCAGGACGCGCCAGCCCGACTGCGCTCGTTCTGCCGCGGACAGCGTGTCGAGGAGCGTCGCACGGGTGTGCAGCAGCGCGACTCCACCGCCGGGCACATAGCCGTACCGGGCGGCCCCCCGGGCAACGGAGATGCCCTTGTTGGCTGCCGCCATGCGCTGTGCGAGGTCCGCCTCGGAGAGGGCGCCGACGCGGAGCACCGCTGCGCCGGTCGACAGCTTGGCGCTCCGATAGCCGTACCAGTCCCGTTCCTGTTCCGAGGCCGCACGCTGGGACTTCTTCTGGAGCTGGGTCACCAGCTTGCCGAGTTGCTTGCCGTCCGGGCCGGTGCCGACGAGCTGGGTGAAGGTCTCGCTGATGACGGCCAGGCGCGCCTGCCCCAGTACCGTGAGGTCGGCGCGCTGGAGCAGCTCGGGGCGGTTGACGACATGGCCTCCGGTGGCCAGGGCGAGGTCGGCGAGGAGCTCGGACTGCTGCCGGCCCTGCGAAGGCGCCCGTACGGCGGCCGACTTGAACACCTCACGGCTCTTGTTGACCACCAGGGTGTTGAGGAAGTCCTCCTCGAGCGCGTCGGCGACGACCAGCAGCGGCCGCCCGGTGGGGACCACGTGCTCCAGAAGGGGCAGCACGTCGTAGATGGTGGGTTGGTACTGATCCAGGACCAGCACGTACGCGTCGTCGAGAACCGCGGTGCCACTGAGGTGATCAGTGACGAAGTACGGCGAGTGGAACCCCTGGTCGATCGTGATGCCGGAGGTGTACTGCAGTTCGTACTCCATGGTGTTGGTCTCCTGCGCGACCAGGCCACCGTGCCATCCCACTCGTCCCACGGCATCGCCGAGCAGCCGGCCCACCTCGGGCCGGCCGGTGGCGGTGCGGACCAGGGCCCCGATGTGGTTCGCGTTCTGCACCGGCCGTACGACCGTGTCGAGGAGCGCGGCCGCGCGGTGGCCCGCCGCGCGTAAGTCGCGGGTCACCACGGCGGGGTGCGTTCCCTCGGCCACCACCTGGATGGCCTCGATGACCATGTGATGGGCCAGCACGGCAGCCGTGGCAGAGCCGTCACCGGCCCGCTGGTGCACCTGCTGGACCAACTCGCGCATCATGAGGGCACCGATGCGCTCGCGGGGATCCTCCGTATCGGCGACCGATACGATGCCGAGCGCGGTGGACTCCTCGTGCCGCACCCCCTGGGCGTCCCGCACCGCCGCGCGGCGGCCTGCCGGTCCCAAGGTCCGGCCGATGTGCTGTGCCACCGTGGCGATGCCGGACGCCACCACCATCGGGTGCTCTTCGACCTGTTCGGCCCGTCCGGCCGCCAGCAACTGGTCGGCCACCAGGTCGGTGCTGCCCTGGCTCACGTAGTAGATCAGTTGCTCGACGTTGACCTGCGTGCCCGCGCCCAGGGCGTTGGTCGTTCCCGTGTCGCTCGTCTCGACACGCAGGTTGATCCGTGCTTGCTGCCCGAGGTCGTCCGCCATAGCCATCGTCCCGGTCCCCGCCCGTTCAGTGGTTGTGCTGGGTCCCGGACCCCAGCACGTTCGCCCGGCCCCGGCCGGAGACCTTCACGTCGATGGAGATGTGGCCGACCTGCTCCTTCTCCCCGGCCGACAGAGCGGGCGTGATCCGCTCCTCCAGGAGCAGACGCACCGGTTCGACGAGCTCGGGATGTGCGGCCAGGAGCCCGGCGAACTGCATGCGCCACTCACCGACGAGTTGTTCCTCCCGCTCGGCATCCCCCTCGCGGCGCGCGGCGACGACGCCCTCCCGCGTGCGGTCCAGGGCCTCCTGCACGTCCCCCGGCGCCGGCGAAGGGTTTCTGCCGAAGAAGTCGGCCACGGCCGAGCGCACCGTTCCCCAGGCGTCCGTCGCCATCGCCGAGACAAGAGCCGTACCCACAGCAGCAGCCAACGTAAAAGGATCCACCGGTGTCCCCCACTCCTTGTGATCGCTGCCACAAACCGTAGCCCGAAGCCACAGCCGGCAGAGCGGGAATGACGGGATCCGCCGACTCCGCCCGCGGCCGTGGCTCCGCGGCCTCCGGCGGGGCGCGAGGGGGCCGGCGGGGGCCGGCCCGGGAGGATCCGCACCGGTACCGGGGATCAGGCGGCGACGAGCTCCTGCTCGCGCTCCGGCGCACCGGCCCTGGGCTTCCTGTTCGGCAGCGAGAGCCGGAAGACCTTGCGCCACGCGGAGAACACCTGCTTGGGCAGCGGCCCGGTGACGTACTCCAGCTCGTACTTCTCGAACAGCGCGCGCACCCTCACCGCGACCTCGGCGTACCGGTTGCTCGGCAGGTCCGGGAACAGGTGGTGCTCGATCTGGTGCGAGAGGTTGCCCGTCATGAAGTGCATGGCCTTGCTGCCGCTGATGTTCGCCGAACCCATCATCTGGCGCAGGTACCACTGGCCGCGCGTCTCGCCCTTGATCGACCGGCGCTCGAAGACCTGCACGCCCTCGGGGAAGTGCCCGCACATGATCACCGAGTGCGACCAGAGGTTGCGGACCAGGTTCGCGGTGAACGTGGCGGCGAGCGTGGTGAGGAACGACGGACCCGAGAGCAGCGGGTGGATCACGTAGTCCTTGAGCACCTGCTTGCGGATCTTGCGGCCCACGGCCCTGGCCCGCGCGCGGAACTCCGGGTTCTTGCGGCGGCGCTTGTGCAGGTTCTTGCCGAGCTCCAGGTCGTACGCCGCGATGCCGTACTCGAAGAAGCAGGCGTTGATGAAGTTCCACAGCGGCTGGCCGAGGTGGAACGGGTGCCACTTCTGGTCCTCGTCGACGCGCATGATGCCGTAGCCGAGGTCGTTGTCCTTGCCGATCACGTTGGTGTACGTGTGGTGCAGCTCGTTGTGCGAATGCCGCCACTGGTCGGACGGCGAGACGTGGTCCCACTCCCAGGTCGTGGAATGGATCTTCGGGTCGCGCATCCAGTCCCACTGGCCGTGCAGGATGTTGTGGCCGATCTCCATGTTGTCCATGATCTTCGCCACGGACAGCCCGGCGGTGCCGATCAGCCAGGCGGGCGGGAAGAAGGAGAACAGCAGCACGCCCCTGCTGACCAGCTCCAGCTTGCGCTGCGCCGAGATGACCCTGCGGATGTAGGCGGCGTCCTTCTCGCCCCGGCTGGCGATCACCTCGTCGCGGATCGCGTCCAGCTCGCGGCCGAGCTCCTCGATCTGCTCCGCGGTCAGGTGGGCGGTGGGGTCGATGGCGGTCAAGGTGCTCCTACCGTTCGATGTCGCAGGGGCCCGCGGCGGCGGACACACAGGTCTGGATGAGGACGCCCGGCTCGGCCTCGGTGATCTCGCCGGTGCGCAGGTCGCGGACGGCGCCCGCCTTGAGCGGTGTGACACAGCCGAAGCAGATGCCCATGCGGCACCCGGACGGCATGAGCACGCCGGCCTCCTCGCCGACGTCCAGCAACGGCGTGGCGCCGTCCGCGTCGACGGTCCTGCCGGTGGCGCTGAAGGTGACCTCGCCGCCGTCACCGGCGACGACGACGGCGGCGCGGAAGCGTTCGGTGTGCAGGCGCTCCGCGACGCCGTGTTCGCGCCAGAAGTCTTCGGCGGCGTCGAGCAGGCCCGCGGGCCCGCAGGCCCACGTCTCGCGCTCGGCCCAGTCGGGCACCAGTTCGGCGAGACGGGTGATGTCGAGCACGCCGTCCGTGTCGGTGTGCACCTCGGTGAGCCGCAGCTTCCCGTCCGCGGCCAGGCCGTGCAGTTCGTCGCGGAAGATCACGTCCTGCGGCCGCGGCGCGCTGTGGACCATGACGACGTCGTCGAACTCGGTGTCGCGCAGCATGCCCATCGCGGGCGTGATGCCGCTGCCGGCCGTCAGGTAGAGCACCTTGGCGGGCCGGGCCCCGGGCAGGACGAAGTCACCGGTCGGCTGGTCGAGCTGGACCAGCGTGCCCGGCTGTGCCCTGCGGACCAGGTGGTTGCTGACCTTGCCGTCCGGGATCGCCTTCACCG
This sequence comes from Streptomyces erythrochromogenes, assembly GCF_040684695.1. Taxonomy (GTDB): domain Bacteria; phylum Actinomycetota; class Actinomycetes; order Streptomycetales; family Streptomycetaceae; genus Streptomyces; species Streptomyces erythrochromogenes_C. Next base: position 228,142 of record NZ_JBFBGM010000003.1, on the reverse strand, counting down.
TGATCGTGACGCGGCCGTCCCGGCGGTTCGTCGGCGAGGTGATGGAGTAGGCGCGCCACAGGCGCCTGCCGTCGACGTCGACCCCGATCCGCACGTACTGGCCGGCCGTGTGACCGCGCCAGCCCTTTCCCGGTCTGATCACGATGGTCGCGGCGTCCCCCGTCTCGGGGTGCACGGCCTCGATGCGCCCCCGCAGGTCCGCGCCCGCACGCAGGGGGCTGACCAGGTCGAGGTAGTCCGACGGCAGCAGCGGCGTCGTGACCATCTCCAGCAGTTTCCACGCCCTACTGCGGAGGGCTGCACTCGTCATGACCCCAGCTTGATGCGCCGCAGGGCGTAAAGTCCTGACCGAAAGACGTAAATCTGGCCGGCTGAATTGTTCGCAGGGAATAAAAGACATGAGCCATCCGATCCGGAGGGTCACCGAACCGGCCCTGGACCGGACGACGGTCACCGCACTCCGGGCCGCGCTGACGACCACCGCCGACGAAGTCGTCCAGGCGATCATCGACGAGGTCCCGCCCTACGCCAACGCCCTTTCGGGCCGCATGGGCGTCACCATCCGCCGAGCGGTCCGCACCGCCCTGGGCCACTACCTGGACCTCGCGAGCGGGAACGCCACGGGCGGCGACGCCGGTGACGCGGCCTACGAGCTGGGCCGGGGCGAGGTGCGCGACGGGCGTTCGATGGACGCCCTGCTCAGCGCCTACCGCGTCGGCGCCCGCGTGGCCTGGCGATGCCTGGCGGCGGGTGCCGTACCCGCGGGTCTGCCCGCCGCCGAGGTCGCCAAGTTCGCCGAGCTGACCTTCGCCTACATCGACGAGCTCTCCGCAGCCAGCGCCGCGGGCCACGCCGACGAACTGGCCGCCCGGGGCCGGGAGCACGAGCGCCACCTGGAACACCTGGCCCGCGACCTCCTCGCCGGCGCGAGCCAGGACGTGCTGCTGGCCTCCGTCCAGCGGGCCGGGTGGCAGCCCCCCGTCTCGCTGACCGCCGTCCTGCTGCCCGCCGCCCAGACCCGGCCCGCCTACCGCACGCTCGACCCGGGCACCCTCGTCCTGGACGACCTGCCGGACGCCTGCGGCGTGCTGCTCGTCCCCGATGCCGACCGGGCGCACCTCCTGCGGCAGCTGACCGACCGCACCGCCGTGGTCGGCCCGGCCCGGCCATGGACCCGGGCGTCCGCCTCGTACGCACGGGCCGCCCGCGCCCGCTCCCTCTCCCCGGACATCCGCGACACCGAGGACCACCTGCCCGAGCTGGTGCTGAGCGCCGACGCGGACGCGTTCGCGGACCTGCGGGCCCGGGCCCTCGCACCGTTGCGGACCGTGTCCGTCGCGACCGCACGGCGGCTGGAGGAGACGTTGCGGGCCTGGCTGCTCCACCACGGCCGGCGGGACGAGGTCGCGGCGGCGCTGTTCGTCCATCCCCAGACCGTCCGCTACCGGATGTCGCAGCTGCGGGAGCTGTTCCCGGACCTCGCATCCCCGCACCGGGTCCTCGAACTGACACTGGCGGTCGGCCTCCGGACCGCCTGACGCCGGCGCCCGACGCGCGCAAGCCCGCGCCGGGCGCCGTCCTCCAGGCCCTAGAAGAAGCCGAGCCGCTTGGGGGAGTAGCTGACCAGGAGGTTCTTCGTCTGCTGGTAGTGCTCCAACATCATCTTGTGGGTCTCGCGGCCGATGCCCGACTGCTTGTAGCCGCCGAACGCGGCGTGGGCGGGGTAGGCGTGGTAGCAGTTCGTCCAGACGCGGCCCGCCTGGATCGCCCGGCCGGCGCGGTAGGCCGTGTTGACGTCCCGGGTCCAGACGCCCGCGCCCAGCCCGTACGCCGTGTCGTTGGCGATGCGCACGGCGTCCTCGAAGTCCTGGAAGGAGGTCACCGACACCACCGGGCCGAAGATCTCCTCCTGGAAGATCCGCATGCGGTTGTCGCCCTCGAAGACGGTCGGCTGGACGTAGAAGCCGCCCGCGAGGTCGCCTTCCAGCTCCTGGCGGCGGCCGCCCGTGAGGAGCTTCGCGCCCTCCCGCTGGCCGATCTCCACGTACGACAGGACCTTCCTCAGCTGCTCCTCCGACGCCTGGGCCCCGATCATGGTGTCCGTGTCCAACGGGTGCCCCGGCACGATCAGTTCGGTGCGTGCCACGGCCGCGTCCAGGAAGTCCCCGTACCGGCCCCGCTCGATCAGGGCCCGCGAGGGGTTCGTGCACACCTCGCCCTGGTTGAGCGCGAACATGGTGAAGCCCTCCAGGGCCTTGTCGCGCAGGTCGTCGTCCTGCGACCAGATGTCGTCGAAGAACAGGTTCGGGCTCTTCCCGCCCAGTTCCAGCGTGACCGGCTTCAGGTGCTCGGCCGCGTACTGCATGATCAGCCGGCCCGTCGCCGTCTCCCCGGTGAAGGCGATCTTCGCCACGCGCGGGCTCGACGCGAGCGGCTTGCCGGCCTCCTCGCCGAAGCCGTTGACGATGTTCACCACGCCCGGCGGCAGCAGGTCCGCGACCAGGCCCAGCCAGTAGTGGACGGAGGCCGGGGTCTGCTCGGCCGGCTTGAGGACCACGGTGTTGCCCGCGGCCAGGGCCGGTGCCAGCTTCCACACGGCCATCAGGATCGGGAAGTTCCACGGGATGATCTGCCCGACCACGCCCAGCGGTTCGTGGAAGTGGTAGGCGACCGTGTCGTCGTCGATCTGGCTGAGCGCGCCCTCCTGCGCCCGCAGCGCGCCCGCGAAGTAGCGGAACTGGTCGATCGCCAGGGGCAGGTCGGCCGCCAGGGTCTCCCGCACCGGCTTGCCGTTCTCCCAGGTCTCCGCGACCGCGAGGGCCTCCAGGTTCTGCTCCATCCGGTCCGCGATGCGCAGCAGGACCGACGACCGGTCGGCTACCGAGGTCCGACCCCAGGCGGGCGCCGCCGCGTGCGCCGCGTCCAGCGCCCGCTCCACGTCCTCGGCGGTGCCCCGGGCGACCTCCGTGAAGGTCTGGCCGGTGACGGGGGAGGGGTTGGCGAAGTACCGCCCGCGGGCGGGCGCGACGTACTCGCCGCCGATGAAGTGGTCGTAGCGCGACGCGTACGACATCAGCGCCCCGTCGGTACCGGGCGCAGCGTAGCGGGCCATGGAGTCCTCCCCTTGCCGGGCGCCGGCCGCCGTCGGACAGCGCTCGGACGGAGGCTAGGAGCGGGCAGGTTGCGGATACGTTGCGGGGCGCCCGCGCCGGCCCGGCCGGACACCCAGCTCGCGGTCCAGGGCGCGTACCCGGGCCAGCGCGGCCGGCCTGCCCTCGGGCGGCAGCGCCGCCGCCAGCGCCCGCCACGCCTCCTGGTCGTCCGCGCCCCACGCACTGCACACCCAGTCGGCCAGCAGCCCCGCGTCGGCCCGCGCGATCAGCGCCGCCCGCGCCTGGTCCTCGATCCGCCGGCGCAGCCGGACCACCCCGGGCGCCGTCGAGGCCGGCAGCAGCGGCCCCGGATAGGGGTGGAGGGCCGCGGAGACCGCTCCGGCCGCCAACTGCCGCGTCAGGGCGGTGAAGTCCGCGTCCAGCGGACGGGCCGTGCGGTAGGGGCGGGACAGCGGTGCCGAAGCCCCCAGCACGGTGCGCAGCCGGGACATCTCGGCGCGCAGCGTCACCGCGGACACCGACTCGTCCTCGTACAGGGCGATCGCCAGCTCCTCGCCCGACAGGCCCCCGTGGTGATGCGCGAGCAGGGCCATGATCTCGCTGTGCCGCCGGCCCAGCCGCACCCGCCGGTCCCCGGTCACCAGCAGCGCCTCGTCCCTGCCGAGGGCCGTGAGGAAGTCCCGCGGGGCCGGCGGCCCCGCGTCGAGCAGGGCCAGCCGGTCCTCCGCGGCCCGGGCGACCGCCCGTACGAACGCCAGGGAGCGGGGGTGCGCGAGGCCGTCGCCGCCGGTGATGTCCACCGCGCCCAGCAGCCCGCCCGTGCGCGGATCCCGCACCGGCGCCGCCGCGCAGGTCCACGGGTGCACCCGGCGGCTGAAGTGCTCGGCGCCGAAGACCTGCACGGGCTCGCCCACCGCCACCGCCGTGCCGGGGGCGTTGGTCCCCATCGCGCTCTCCGCCCAGCGCGTGCCGGGGACAAAGCCCAGGGCCTCGGCCCGCCGCAGGGTGGCCGGTTCGCCCTCCACCCACAGCAGGCTGCCCCGTGCGTCGCACACCGCCAGCAGGTGCGCCCCGTGGGCGGCGAACGCCCCGACGAGGTCCCGGAACAGCGGCATCACCCGGGCGAGCGGGTGCTCTTCCCGGTACGGCCGCAGCTCCGCCTCCGCCAGCTCCACCCGCGGCGCGCACTCCGGGCTCAGCCGGGCCCGCGCGCACCGCCGCCAGGACCGTGCGATCACCGCCCGCACCGGGGTCTCCACCCGTCCGTCGCGGGTGAACGCGGCGTGTGCCCGGCGCAGTTCGCGCGAGCGGGCCGCCGGATCGGCCCCGTCCGGCAGCGCCACCGATGGATCCCGGTCGCCCATGTCACCCTCCCGTGGTGCCGCGGTACCCGGAGCGCCCCCATCGTCGTCGCGCCACCGCGCCCCGGCAAGCGGTACGTCGGCCACGGCGCGCGCCGTGCGTCAGCCGCGCCGCGCACGGTACGCCGGTTGCCCCGGACGTCGGTCGCGCCGCGCACCGTACGCCGGCCGCGGCGCGCCCGCCGGACTCCGGACGGGGCGGGCCGGATCGCGCGCGGGAGGCGGCCCGGCGCCCGCGGCCTCAGTCCGTCGGGCCGGCGGCCTCCAGCGCCGACGCGGGATCGGGCGCCGACGGACCCGCCGGGATCCAGCGGCCCTCCTCGCGGCGGTACGGCCACCAGCGGCCCTCCCGGCCCAGGCGGATCTGGCGGCCCGCCCCCGTCTGCGTCCAGCGCGCCCGGACCCTGCGCAGCACCGGAGCCTCCGCGCCGGCCTCCCCGTCCGTCGGCGCCGCGGCCAGTGCCGCCCGGGCGCGGGCCAGCGCGGCCCGGTCCGGCGTCCAGTCGTCCTCCAGCGCGGCCAGACCCGGGGCCGCGCCGAAGCCCCAGGCGAGCACGGCCCGTTCCATGTCGGCCCGGCTGCGCCCGGTAGCCGCCGCCAGGCGGGAGCGGACCCGGACGTCATCCGCCTCGCGCGTGAGTCGTACGGCGTCCTCCGCCCGCGTGAGCGGGGCCGGCGCGGGGCGGTCGGCATGGCCCGGAGCGAGCGCCTCCGCCAGCATCCGCAAGGCCTCGGCCGCGGCCGCCCGCGCGAGGAACTCCACCGCGTCCACGTCGAGCCCGGCCGGCTCGTCCTCCGTGTCCAGGGCCGGCGGCTGCCCCGCGGTCCGCGGCAGGTCCGGCGGCGGGGGCAGGGACGGCAGTCCGTCCCGAGCCGCCGCGTACGCCTGCTCCGCCGGAACACCCGGGTCGGAGGGCACGCCCCCGTCCGGGGTCCGCGCCCGGGCGTTCGCCGCGCTGCGGGCCTCCAGGCCGTCCAGCAGCTCCCGTTCGCCGCGGCCGCGCAGGAGCAGCAGGACGAAGGGGTCCTGGTCCAGCAGCCGGGCCACCTGGTGGCAGAGCGCGGCCGTGTGCGGACAGTGGTCCCACTCGCCGCAGTCGCAGCGCGGATCGAAGTCCCCGATGCCGGGCAGCAGTTCCACCCCGGCCGCCGCCGCGTCCTGCGCCAGCTCCGGGGGTACCTCCCGGTCCAGCAGCGCCGCGATGTAGCCCGACTCCGCGGCCGCGAGCCCCAGCAGCCGGTCCCACTCGGCGGGCGAGAACTCCTGCACCAGCACGTCCGTCCGGTGCGCCGTCCCGTCCCGGTCGCGCACGACCGCCGTGAGCCCGCCCGGACGCACCGAGACCGCCCCCACCGCGCCCGAGCGTGCGACCCGGCGCCCGTGCCGGACCTGATCGCCGTCGAGCGCGCTCTCCTCCAGGGCGCGCAGCCAGGCTTGGCCCCACCAGGTCCGGGCGAAGGCGCGGCCCGGCGCGGGCGGGAGGGCCGCGAAGGTCTTCTCGTACGGGTCCCCGGTGTCGTTCATCGCCCGCTCCCCTCGGCCGGGCGCAGTGCCACGAGCTCGGCCAGTTCGGCATCGGTCAGTTCGGTCAGCGCGCTCTCGCCGCCCGTGAGGACCGCGTCGGCCAGCGCCCGTTTGCGTGCGAGGAGGCGCGCGATGCGGTCTTCGACGGTGCCCTCGGCGATGATCCGGTGGACCTGGACGGGCTGGGTCTGGCCGATGCGGTGGGCGCGGTCGGTGGCCTGTTCCTCGACGGCCGGGTTCCACCAGCGGTCGAAGTGGATGACGTGGCCCGCGCGGGTGAGGTTCAGACCGGTGCCGGCGGCCTTGAGGGAGAGCAGGAAGACGGGGACCTCGCCGGCCTGGAAGCGGTCCACGAGCTCCTCGCGGCGGGCGACGGGAGTGCCGCCGTGCAGGAGCTGCGCGTCGATCCCGCGGGCGGCCAGGTGCCGCTCGATGAGCCGGGCCATCGTCACGTACTGCGTGAAGACCAGCACCGAACCGCCCTCGGCGACGATCGTGTCGAGCAGCTCGTCCAGGAGTTCCAGCTTGCCGGAACGCGAACGGCCGGTCGCGCCCCCGTCCCCCAGGTAGTGGGACGGGTGGTTGCAGATCTGCTTGAGCGAGGTCAGCAGCCTGACCACCAGGCCGCGCCGTTCCATCCCGTCCGCCTCCGCGATGGCCGCGAGGGTCTCGCGTACGACGGCCTCGTAGAGCGCGGTCTGTTCGCCGGTGAGGGACACCGGATGGTCGGTCTCCGTCTTCGGCGGCAGCTCGGGCGCGATACCGGGATCGGACTTCCTGCGCCGCAGCAGGAACGGCCTCACCAGCGCGGCCAGCCGGGCCGCCGCCTGCGGGTCGCGGCCGCTCTCGGCCGGTTCGGCGTAGCGGGTGCGGAAGGTGCCGAGGCGGCCCAGGATCCCCGGTGTCGTCCAGTCGAGGATCGCCCACAGCTCGGACAGGTCGTTCTCCACCGGGGTACCGGTCAGCGCCACGCGGGCCCGTGCCGGAAGGGTCCGCAGGGCCTTGGCGGTGGCGGATCGGGGGTTCTTGACGTGCTGCGCCTCGTCGGCGACGACCAGGCCCCAGTCGGCGGCGGCGAGGGCGGGCGCGTCGAGGCGCATCGTGCCGTACGTGGTGAGCACGAACTCCGCAGCGCCGGGAGTCGGCCCCGACAGGCTGCGGGTCGGCCCGTGGAAGCGGCGTACGGGGGTGCCGGGCGCGAACTTCTCGATCTCCCGCTGCCAGTTGCCCAGCAGCGAGGCCGGGCACACCACCAGGGTGGGACCCGCGGTGGCCGCGCCCGGGCGGTTGCGGTGCAGGTGGAGCGCGATCAGTGTGACGGTCTTGCCGAGGCCCATGTCGTCGGCGAGGCAGGCCCCGAGGCCGAGCGAGGTCATCCGGACCAGCCAGCGCAGGCCGCGCAGCTGGTAGTCGCGCAGAGCGGCCCGGAGCCCGGGCGGTGCGGCGACCTCGTCGGCCTCGTCGGCCGCGTTGGTCTCCCGCGCGTCGCCGGTGAGAGTTGCGCGCAGGCGCTCCAGCGCACCGGTGGCCTCCACCCGGACCCGCTCGCCGTCGATCTCCGCGGACCCGGTGAGTACGGCGGCCAGCGCGTCCGCGGCGGTGAGCCTACGGTCCTGGAGCGCGCGGGCCCGGCGGGCCTCGGCGGGATCGATCAGCACCCACTGGTCGCGCAGCCGCACCAGGGGGCGGTTCGCCTCGGCGAGGCGGTCCAGCTCGGCGGGGGTGAGGTCGCCCGCGTCGCCGAGGGCGTGGCGCCAGCTGAAGGAGAGCAGCGCGCCGGGCGAGAGCAGACCGGAGGGAAGGGCGTTTCCGGCGCTCCCGGTTCTCCCGGCGGTGTCGACGGTGTCGACGGGTTCGGGGGAGCCGGGGGAGCCCGGGCGGGCCGGGGAGCCGACGACGGCGCGGGCCGAGAGTCCGCGGACGAGCCCGCGCGGCCAGTGCACCTGCACCCCGTCGGCGGCGAGCGCGGCGGCGGCTTCGCCGAGCAGCTCCACGACCTCCTCGTCGGCGAGATCGACGGCGTCCGGGACGGCCGCGCCCAGCAGCGGGGCGAGCGGGGGCCACAGCCGGGCGGCCCGGCGCAGGGCCCGCAGGGCGTCCAGCCGGGCGCCGGCCGGGAAGGCTGCAGCGGCGGCTCCGGCACCGGCCCAGACATCGGCGGCATCGGCGACCAGGGCGGAGTCGGTCGGGCTGTGCATCTGGAGGACGGCGCGAAAGCCCCCGGCGTGCCCGGCAGGCTCGGCGGGCGCGCCGGGTTCCCCGGTGAGCTCGATCCGGAGGGAGAGGCGCACTCCGGCGTCGTGACCGGCGGCCACCTCCGCCGCCCAGTCGCGCAGGTCGGGGCGCGGCTCGGCCGGGCGGGCCGCGAAGGCGGGCCCGCCGACGGCCGCCGGCGCGGCGGGGGAGCGCGGCAGGGTGTCGGCGACCGCGTCGAGGAAGGCGCGCAGCAGCGGCTCCGCCGCGGGCAGCCGGGGCGGCCCGTCCGCATCGAGGGGCACGCAACGGGCGGCGGGCGGCATGGCGGCGGCCAGCGCGCGCACCGCGTCGAGGTCGGCCGCTTCCAGCGGCCCGATCCGCCAGGCGTCGTGGCCGGCGGGGCTGAGGCCGGGCAGCAGCCGGCCCTGCGCGGCGAACCGCAGGGCCAGCAGCGCGGCGGCACCCCAGAAGGCGGCGCCGCCGCTCTCGGCGGTGGTGTCGGTGGCGGCCCGGGCGCGAGCGCGGGTGAGCACGGGGAGGGCCTCGTCCACGGGCAGCACGCGTGCGCGCACGCTGGTGGGCCGAAGGCCGGGGCCGACGACGGTCAGCTCCGACAGGCCGCCGGCGTCGGCGTCCCCGCGGGCGCCCGCGTCCGTTCCGTCCGCCGGCCAGAGGGCGATCCGGCCGGCGCGGGCCGGGTCGCCGGGAAGGAAAACGGCGCAGAGGTGGGTGGGGTCGGAGCGGTGGATGAGGTCGGAGATCTCGGGGAGCACGCATTCCTCAAATTTGACTACTGGAGCCGGGGTGGCCGAGGGTACCTCACGCTTCGTCCCGGGAACGCGCCGTCGGGGCGGCGCGTTGAGGGGGTAGTGGTCGACGTCACAAGGAAGGTGTCCGCAGATGTCCAACAGCGGAAAGGTCGCGGTTGCCGGAGTCGTGGCAGCCATCGTGTTGTTCTGGGCGGTGGGCTTCTGGGCGGGCCTGCTGGTTCTGATCGGGGTGCCGGCCGCGGCCTACCTCCTGCTGGATTCGTCCCAGCGGCGCCGGGTGCGCGGTATGTCCAGGAAGCAGATCGGCCGCTGACGGCCTCACGCCCCGAGAGGTGAGGGGCGGTTCCACGGCGAGGGGTGGCCGGGCTCCGGCCGGTGTGCGGAGCCCGGCGGGCGTGGCCGCGGGACGGGTGTCCGGCGCGGGTTCGCCCGGAGCGGCCGGATCAGGCCGCGCCGCTCACGATGACCGGCGGGAGGTCGGCTTCGAGCAGCATCTGGGACGCGTGGTCCACGAGGTTGCGCAGTACGGGCTGGTAGGACTCGTCGCCGCCCAGCTCGTCCAGGATGCGGTAGGCCTCGGCGCGGAAGCCGTCGATCTCCGCCCGGTAGCGGTCGAGGGCGACGGGCGACCGAAGGAGGCTCGCGAGTTCAGCCCTGGCTTGATGTGACCGGCTCGCGGCGGAGCACAGCCCCAGGATGTGCTCCCGGGAGAGCGGTGACGCGTCCTCCAGGACGGAAGCGAGCAGGTAGGTCACCGTGCCGTTGAGCAGGTCCTCGTCGCGGCCGGACAGGATATCTTCCTGATCATTGAAGATCTGCCACAGGATTCCGAAGACGTAGCCGAATTCGCGCCACAATTCGACCTTCTCGCCCGTGGTGCCGGAGAATATGGCGGCCATTGCCGTGATCATGCCGAAGGGCGCGCCGGATTTGCCGCGGTACGTCTCCACCACCGATGTGCGGGAGGCGTTGCGTATGTCCCCGCGCATGTCGTCTATCTGACCGTCGACGCCTATGATCCAGCCGTTCAGGATCTCGGTTATCAGAGCACCGTGTGCCGCCCCCGGGAGATCCTGCGCCAGGATGATCTGAATGGGGAGAGCATTTCCGGTGATGACGGAGGCGAGCAGCGCTTCGTCCTCGGTGAGCTCGCCGCAGATGGACGCGCCGTCGGCGTCGGCCAGGTCGTCGAGGTAGCAGGCCGACGTCCACCACAGCAGATGCACCGCGGACAGCGGAACGGCCGGCCCGGGCTTCCCCGTTTCTATGGCGTGCGCCAGCAACGGAAGCACCGACAGGGGATGTCTCAGTTTGCGCTGCTCCAAGAGCTTGGCCACGGAGTTCCTGGTGGTCGCCGCGACCGGGCCGAGCCGGTTCAGAGCGGTTTCGATCTCCGTATCGATGTCCTGCGCGACCTTCCGGTGCAGGTCGAGGTACGACATGGAATTCAAGAGTGGCCTCCGTCGGGGAATGAGTGTGGGGGTGAGGTGCGCACCCTTTGAGCCGCGTGACTGGCCGATTCGATCATTCCGGAGGAGGTGGATCCAGAGCGATTTTTGGTCGCTCTGTCCGGATCCCATTAGTTGACGCGTTAAACTACCGGCGGTAACAAGCGTTTTCCGCCATTGAATCGATCAGTAATAGCCATCCATCAAGGTGGTCGCCCACTCGGGCTGGCGCAGCTCGCCGCGTGGCCCGAATTCGGCCATGTAGGGCTTCAGGTCGAGGACCGGTGTGCCGTCCACGGCGTCGAGACCCTCCACATGGACGTCCAGTCCGTCCACCTTCACCACCCGGCACCGCGAGACGCCCAGCCGGTTGGGCCTGTTCTTGCCGCGCTGCGCGAAGATGCCCACCAGGGGCCAGTCCGGGTTGTTGCGCGGGTGCCGCGCACCCGTCTCGACCTTCTCCGCCGGCACCCGGTCGAAGTGGTAGACGACCTCGACGTGGGAGAAGTCCTCCAGCCCGTAGAGGGCTTCCGGGCCGAACCGGGCTCCGTCCAGGCGGATCACGGCCCTCTCCCGTCCCCAGTCGTCGTCCACGACCTCGGCACGGCCCCCCACGACCACAGCCACCGGCTCCGACTCCACCACCGCGTCCCCCTCGTGCCGTCGCTCGCGCGCACGCCGTTCGGTCGTGCGTCGTCCCACGTTCGTGCGCCGTCGTTCGTTCGCGTCCCGCGGCCCGGTCCGGCCGGGGGTCACACCGGCCGGACCGCGACGCGGTCCAGCGCCGCCAGCAGCTCCGGCAGGTCGGGATCCCCCTTCCGGGGGACGGTGAGCACCTCGCCCGGTTCCTCGTCCAGGAGGACGAAGGCCGCATCTCCGGTGCGGGCCACCAGCGACCAGCCGGGTCCGTCCACGCGCAGGGTCCGGGACCCTTCGCCGGCGAAGGAGGACCGCACGCGGCCGGCCGGCGGCGGGGTCCGCGTGTAGTCCAGCGCCTGCTCCAGCGCACGCGCGAGCCCGGGGTGCGCCGCGGCGGCGGCTCCGCCGTCCGTCGCCACGCGCTCGCGCCAGTCGGCCCACTCCCGCGCGATCTGGTCCGCGCCCAGCCGCCGCTGCACCGGGCCCCATGCCTCCGCCGAGGGCGGCGCCAGGGGCACCCGCCCCGTACCGTCCGCGCCCTGCTCCGGATCGTGCGGCTCCGGTATCCCGGGTGCGGCCACCGACAACTCCACCGGCCAGCCCGCCAGCGAGACCACGATCGTCCGCTCGTCGGGCGACAGGTCGTACTCCATGCCGCAGTCCCACGAGGCGATCGCCGCGGCCACGAGCGAGACGTCGTCGACGACGACCGTCCAGCGCGCGCCCTCCTCGTCCTGGCCCAGCACCAGGCCGTACCCCTCGCGGTTGGGCGTCACGCCCAGCAGGGCGCAGGCCTCGGGGAAGTCGTCCCCCAGGAAGCTCGGGAACTGTGCGGGGGTCAGGAGTACGGCGGTCAGCACGTACAGCGAGCCGCCACCCTCGTCGTCGGACACCTGGCCTCCAGCCTGCTCTCTCGTCGGCGCACCTTAACCAGCGGGTAACCCGCGCGTCGAGAGCCTGCGGGCCACGATTTCCAAGGCTGCCACCTGCACGTAGAGTTGGGGGCCCGCCACAGAAAGGGACACCCGGTGCAGCGTTACGACCGGCTGAAGGAGATCCTCCGCCTCGACCCGGACAAGGACTTCCTCACCATCTACCGGCTCACCGCCACCTACGAGTTCCCCTGGGACTTCACCCGCGCCCTGGAGCTCGCGCTGTTCCGGACGTACGCCGTCCCCAGCATCGGCGGCCTCCTGGCCGAGACCGCCGAGTTCACCGACCGCGCCCAGAAGCGCTACGACGACACGGCACTGCTCCTCGACGCGGTCGTCGAGCACGGCTTCGAGAGCGACACCGCGCGCACGGCGATCCGCCGCGTCAACCAGATGCACCGCAGCTACGACATCTCCGACGACGACATGCGTTACGTGCTGTGCACGTTCGTGGTGATTCCGGCACGGTGGCTGGACGCCTACGGCTGGCGCCCGATGACCCACCACGAGCGCCGGGCGAGCGCCAACTACTACGCCACGCTCGGCCGGCACCTGGGCATCACGGACATCCCGGGCTCCTACGAGGAGTTCGAAACCAGCCTCGTCGCCTACGAAGAGGCCCATTTCGGCTGGGACGAGGGCGCCCGCAAGGTCGCCGACTCCACCCTCGACCTGATGGCGTCCTGGTACCCCGCGCCGCTCGCACCCGCCGTGCGCCGCGGAGGGATCGCCCTGCTCGACGATGCGCTCATCGACGCCTTCCGGTACGAGGCCCCCCACGCCGGCGTCCGCAAGCTGGTGCAGGGCGCACTGCGGCTGCGCGGCCGCGCCGTCCGGCTGCTGCCCCCGCGCAGGGCCCCGCACTACGCCCGCCAGAACCCGGAGATCAAGGGCTACCGGGGTGGCTACGACGTGGGCGAGCTCGGCACGTTCCCGGTGCCCGGCTCGGGCGGCTGCCCCGTACCGCATCCGCGCCGGCCCGCCGGAGCCGAGGCCCAGCCCCCGGCCTGATCCCGGGCACCTCCGCGGGCGCCGGGCGCGGTGCCGTCGTACAGGTGTCGTTGTCGTTGTCGTGCCGGGGCGGGGCGGGCGCAGGCGGGTCAGGGCCGGCGTACGGCCAGGGCCAGGAAGCGGTGGTCCTCGTCGGCGTACGAGGTCATGTCCCAGCCGGCGGCGGACAGCAGCGGGCCGAGATTGTGCTCGGCGCGCAGGTCCTGCGGAGTCAGCTCGCGGCCCTGGCGCGCGGCGAGCGCCGCCCGCCCGATCGGGTGGAAGAGCGCCAGCCGGCCGCCGGGGCGCACCACCCGCGACAGCTCGCGCAGGTTCGCCGCCGGATCGGGCAGGTGCGCGATGAGCCCGGCGGCGAACACCGCGTCCAGCGCCCCGTCACGCAGCGGCAGCCGCGCCACGTCGGCCAGCAGCAGTGCGCCCTCGGCGGCGCGCCCGGCCCGCCGCGCGGCGGCCAGCATCTGCGGGGTGAGGTCCACGCCGAGCACGGTCCCCGCAGGTCCGACAGCGGCCCGCAGCGCCCCCAGGGCCCGCCCGGTACCGCAGCCGGCGTCGAGCACGCGGTCGCCGGGCCGCAGACCGAACTCCGTCACCGCGGTGGCGAAGGCGGGCCCGTCCTCCGGGAACTTGCGGTCCCAGTCGTCGGCCCGCGCCCCGAAGAACTCCTGCACGTGCGTGTGGTCTTCGCTCATGGGCCCATGATCCCCCACCCCCGCACGCCGAGGTGTCCGCGGACCGTGCGCAAGGTGGCACGTGGGGTGATCGAAGGTGAACGTAGCTCTGTCATATTCCAGCACTTCCAGCTGCTTTCGGAATGCGCCCCCTGTTCGCGCCCTCACCCGGACTAGCGTCCGTTGGCCATGGGACACCTGGGACATCTGGACCACGCCGCATACGGCTGGCTGACACCCGTGCTGTCATATGTGATGGCATCGATCGGCGCCGCCCTCGGGCTGCGCTGCACCGTCCGCGCGCTCGCCGCGACCGGAGCCGTCCGCCGCAACTGGCTCCTCACCGCGGCCTCCGCCATCGGAACCGGCATCTGGACCATGCACTTCGTCGCGATGCTCGGCTTCGAGGTCACCGGCACGGAGATCCGCTACAACGTGCCGCTCACCATCCTGAGCCTGCTCGTCGCCATGCTGGTCGTCGGCGCCGGAGTCTTCGTCGTCGGCTACGGCAGGGCGCGCCGCCGCTCCCTCGTCCTGGGCGGCCTCACCACCGGACTCGGCGTCGCCAGCATGCACTACCTGGGCATGGTGGCCCTGCGCCTGCACGGCGAGGTCTCCTACGACCCGCTCGTCGTCGGCGTCTCCGTCGTCATCGCCGTGGTCGCGGCCACCGCCGCCCTCTGGGCCGCCCTCAACATCAAGTCGCCCGTGGCGGTCGCCGCCGCCTCCCTGGTCATGGGTGCGGCCGTCAGCAGCATGCACTACACCGGCATGCTCGCCGTCTCCGTCAGCGTCAGTCCCTCGGACGCGGTCCTGCCCGGAGCCACCGCGATGCAGTTCATCTTCCCGCTCGCCGTCGGACTGGGTTCCTACCTGTTCATCACCGCCGCCTTCGTCGCGCTCTCCCCGACGGCCGACGAGCGCGCCGCCTCGGCCTCCGCCCGGCACCTGGGGGAGCCCACCGCGGCCGCGCACTGACCCGTCCCACGCCCCCCACCGAACGACCGCACCCACAGGCACCGCCCGGAACGAGGAGCCCATGCGAACACCCCGCAGAAGACCGGAAGCAGCGGCGCCGCGGCTGCCCGCGCCCCCGGCACGCGGCCGCCGGGCCCACGCCGGCCCACCGGCAGAGGAACCGGCGGAAGACCGCGCCCCGCAGCGGCCGCGCCCGGCGGACGGCACGCGTCCGCCCGGCCCCGCCGTCCCGCGCCGGCGCGGCCCCCGGCTGCGCCCCGCCACCGTCCGCGCGAAGATCGTCTCCCTGCTGATGGTGCCGGTCGTCTCCCTCCTCGCGCTGTGGGCCTTCGCCACCGTCAACACCGCCCAGGACATAGCCCGGCTGGGGCGGGTCCAGCAGGTCGACTCCGAGATACGCGCCCCCGTCGCCGCCGCCGTCACCGAGCTCCAGGCCGAACGGCGCGCGGCCGTCCGCCTCCTGGCCGACCCCGCAGCCGACGCGGGCGCCCTCGACCAGCAGGCCCGCCGCACCGACGGCGCCGTCCGCAGCCTGCGGCTCGGCGACCGCCACACCGTCGCCGACTCCGGCGGCTACCGCTCGGACACCGTGGTCCGGCTGGACGCGTTCGTCGTCGCCGCCGAGGCCCTGGAATCGGCCCGCAAGGACATCACCGACCGCCGCGCCACTCCCGAGGCCGCCTTCGCGATCTACACCCGGGTGGTCGATGCCGCATTCGCCGTGGGCGGCTCGCTCTCGGGCGGGGAGAACGCCGAACTCGGCCCCGACGCGCGGGTCCTGCTCGAATTCGCCCGCGCCGCGGAACTCCTGTCGCGCGAGGACGCCCTCCTCGCCCTGCCGGGCCAGCGCAGCGCCGAAACCATTCGGCAGCTGACCGGGGCCGTCGAGTCCCGCCGCGCGCTCACCGAGACCGCCGCCCGCGACCTGCCGGCCGTCCAGCAGGACGCCTGGCAGTCCGTCGCCAAGAGCGCCGCCTACGCCGACCTCACCGGCGCCGAGGACCGGGCGCTGGCCGCCGGCACCTCCCGCGACGCCCGAGGGGCGCCCGCCGGATGGGAGACCGCCCACAGCGGGATCAGCGCCTCGATGCGCGAGATCGAGCAGGCCGCGCACACCGCGGCCGCCGACCGCGCCGACCCCGTCGCCGAGGGGGCGTTCAGCCCCGCGGGCGCCGCGGTGTTGCTGGGCCTGGCAGCCGTCGCCGCCTCCCTCGTCATCTCCGTCCGGATCGGCCGGGTCCTGGTCGTCGAGCTGGTCTCGCTGCGCAACACCGCCCTGGAGATCGCCCACTGCAAACTCCCGGACGCGATGGACCGGCTGCGCGCCGGGGAGGAGATCGACGTCGCCGCCGAGACCCCGCCCGGCCCGCCCGCCGACGATGAGATCACGCAGGTCGGAGAGGCGCTGGGCACTGTGCACCGGGCCGCCCTCAGCGCCGCCGTCGAGCGGGCGGAACTCGCCAGCGGAGTCTCCGGTGTCTTCGTCAACCTCGCCCGCCGCAGCCAGGTGCTCGTCCACAAGCAGCTCACCCTGCTCGACTCGATGGAGCGGCGCGCCGACGACCCGAACGAACTCGGCGACCTCTTCCGCCTCGACCACCTGACCACCCGGATGCGCCGGCACGCGGAGAGCCTGATCATCCTCTCGGGCGCGGCCCCCGGCCGGGCCTGGCGGACACCCGTCCCCCTCACCAACGTCGTCCGGGCCGCCGTGTCGGAGATCGAGGACTACCCGCGCGTCGAGGTCCGCCATCTCGCCGAGGCCGCTGTGGTCGGCGGAGCCGTCGCCGACCTCACCCACCTCCTCGCCGAACTCATCGAGAACGCCGCCCAGTTCTCGCCTCCGCACACCAGGGTCAGGGTCAGCGGCGAACCGGTCGGCACCGGCTACGTCCTGGAGGTCGAGGACCGCGGGCTGGGCATGGGCCGCGAATCCCTGGCCGACGCCAACCGGCGCATCGAGCAGTCCGAGGACCTCGACCTCTTCGACAGCGACCGGCTCGGCCTCTTCGTGGTCAGCCGCCTCTCGGCCCGCCACGGGGTCAAGGTGCACCTGCGCACGTCGCCCTACGGCGGCACCACCGCCGTGGTGCTCCTGCCCACCTCCATGCTCCAGGGCGCCCTCGACGCAGGAGACCAGGCCGCCGGCCCCGCCGCCGCGGACCCGGGCCCCGCACACCGGGAGCAGCAGCCCGCCGCTTCGGGCCGGTCCGCTTCCGTGTCGCCCCGGGACCGGGGTGCGGCAGCACCACAGCCCCTCGCCGTGGCGGTCGTACGGGACGACGCGCGCGGCCCGGCCGCCGTACGGGACGACGCGCGTCGCATCCCGGCCCGAGACGAGTCCCCCGCGGCCGCCGAGGAGCCGCGTCCCGCACCGGTGGCGCCGCTGCGGCCGCGCTCCGCCGCCGGCGCGGGCACCCGTACGGAGGCCGCCGCACCCGCCTCGGCCCCGGTGGGGGCCTCGACCCCGGCTTCGGCCCCGGCCCCGGCTTCGGCCTCGGTGACGGAACTGCCGCGCCGGGTGCGCCAGGCCAGCCTCGTCCCGCAGCTCCGGGAGGCCCCCACGCCCAAGGAGCCGGACGGCATCCGACTGCCCGAGGATCCGCCCGGGCGCAGCCCGGAGGAGGCCCGGGACCGGATGGCGGCCTACCGGGCGGGATGGGTCCGCGGCGCCGAGGAGAACTCCCCCCACGCAGGCAGCGAAGGAGAAGTGTGATGATCGAACACCAGAGGGTCGGCCACGACGGCATCCGCAGGTCGGGGGAGCTCGACTGGCTCCTCGACGACCTGGTGCACCGGGTCCTCGAGGTCCGGCACGCCGTCGTCCTCTCCAACGACGGCCTGGCGGTCGGCGCCTCCAGCGCGCTCAGCCGGGAGGACGCCGAGCACCTGGCGGCGGTGGCCTCCGGCTTCCACAGCCTGGCCAAGGGCGCGGGCCGGCACTTCCACGCCGGGGGCGTGCGCCAGACGATGGTCGAGATGGACGAGGGATTCCTCTTCGTCGCGGCGGCGGGCGACGGCTCCTGCCTGGCCGTGCTCAGCGCCGGCGGCGCCGACATCGGCCTGATCGCCTACGAGATGGCCCGGCTCGTGAAGCGGGTCGGCGAGCACCTCTACACGCCGCCCCGGTTCGCGGCGCGGCCGCCGGCCGCAGGCTGAGGGCGGCGGTCCGGCCCATGAACGGCCACTGGTACGACGCCGAAGCGGGCCCGCTCGTCCGTCCCTACGCCATGACCGGGGGGCGTACCAAGCCGGGGCCGCACGGGGTCCGCTTCGACCTGATCGCCCTGGTCGCGGTGGATCCGCAGGGCGGTGCGGACGAGGCGGCCGAGTCGCTGCTCGGCCCCGAACACCGGGCACTGCTGGGGCTCTGCCGGTCCGAGACCCAGTCGGTGGCGGAACTCGCCGCCGACGCCGACCTGCCCGTGGGAGTCGTGCGGGTGCTCCTCGGGGACCTGCTGGAGGGCGGGCACGTCAGGGTCAGCCGCCCGGTACCGCCCGCCCAACTGCCCGACGAGCGGATTCTGCGTGAAGTCATCGAGGGATTGAGAGCGCTTTGATGGGACAGCACGACGACCGAACCTTCGGAACCCCCGGTTCTTCCGGGTCCTCCGGTCCTTCCGGTTCCTCCGGGTGGGCCGGTGACGCCGCCGCCGCCGGCGCCGGCAGCGGCGCGCAGACCCCGGAAGCGGAGCCGGGAACGGTGGAGGAGGACGCCGAACTGGCCGCGCTCGCACTGAAGATCCTCGTGGCGGGCGGCTTCGGGGTGGGCAAGACCACGCTGGTCGGAGCGGTGAGCGAGATCCGGCCGCTGCGCACCGAGGAGCAGCTGAGCGAGGCGGGTGAACTGGTCGACGACACGGGCGGCGTCGCCCAGAAGACGACCACGACCGTGGCCATGGACTTCGGGCGGATCACCATCCGGTCCGGGCTGTCCCTCTACCTGTTCGGCACACCGGGGCAGGACCGGTTCTGGTTCCTGTGGGACGAGCTGTCCACGGGGGCCCTGGGCGCGGTGGTGCTGGCCGACACGCGGCGGCTGGAGGACTGCTTCCCGGCGGTCGACTACTTCGAGCACCGGCGCATCCCTTTCGTGGTGGCCGTCAACTGCTTCACGGAGGCTCGGCGGTACGGGGCGCACGACGTCTCCCGCGCGCTCGACCTGGAGCAGGGGACGCCGGTGGTGCTGTGCGACGCACGGGACAAGGACTCGGGGAAGGAAGTACTGATCAGGCTGGTCGAGTACGCCGGGCGGGTGCACACCGCCCGGCTGCTGGACTCGGTGGGCCCGCAGGCCGGTTCGGGGTGAGCCGGACCTGCCGCGGGGGTGGGTCAGTCGGACACGCCGGCGACGGCGAGCACCTTGTCGATCGGGACGCGGACCAGGAGCTCGCCGGGGACCGCGTTGCGGCGGCCGAACGCCTCGGCCTCCGCCTCGCCCATGTAGCGGGCGGCGATGCGGGTCGCCCAGGTGAGCATCTCGTCCGCGGCGTCGGCGTATTCGCTGATCTCCGCGCGGCCCTGGAGGACGACGTAGGAGAAGGGCGGCCGGTCGTCGTCCACGCAGAGTGCGACGCGGCCGTCCCTGGCCAGATTGCGCCCCTTGACCGTGTCCTTCCCGGTGTTGAAGACGAAGGAATCGCCGTCGAGTACGAACCAGATGGGGGCGACGTGCGGACTTCCGTCCGCGCGGACGGTGGAGAGCTTGCCGGTACGGGTGGAATGGGAGACGAAGGCCCGCCATTCCTCTTGAGTCATCTTCTTCGCCATGGGCACATCCTCCTTGCCGGAAAGGCGCTGGTGGGGAAGGCTGGCGGCACGACTACGCGGGGTGGGGCGCGGCCGAACGGGCCGCGTCGACGGGGAGGGGCTTGGAATGGCACTGGACAAGCAACTGGACTGGCTGCTGGACGACCTGACACGCAGGGTCCCGCAGGTGCGGCACGCGGTGGTCCTGTCCAATGACGGCCTGGTGACGGGGGCGAGCGCGGGGCTGCCGAGGGAGGACGCGGAGCACCTGGCGGCGGTCGCGGCCGGGCTGCAGAGCCTGGCGAAGGGCTCGGGGCGGCACTTCCGGGCGGGCGAGGTCCGCCAGACGATGGTCGAGTACGACGACGGGGCGCTGTTCGTCATGGCAGCGGGTGCGGGCAGTTCCCTGTGCGTGCTCAGTGCCGCCGAGGCGGACATCGGGCAGGTCGCGTACGAGATGACGCTGCTGGTCAACCGGGTCGGCGAGCACCTGGGAGTGGCGGAGCGGCGCATCACCGGGGGCTGAGCCGGACGTCGCGGCGGAGGTTGGGCCGACGGCCGCGCGGAGGTTTTCCACAGGCCTCGCGGGATGTCGTTGCAGCGCGTTACGGTCTTCACACAGAGTAATCGCTGCTCGTGGGGGAGGACCGTGATGACGCAGATGGTGACCGCGCCGCCGCAGGACAGGGCCACGCGTGAGGGGGAGGGGCCGGCCGCCGGGGCCGGTGGCGCCGCGGAGGCGCTGCTGGGCAGTGCGCGGGCCGCGGAGGAACTCGGACTGACCCGGGGCGAGTTGGCCAGGGCGGTCCAGCTGGGGATCGTACGGGCCGGGCCGCAGACGGCCGGCGGGGCCCCGCGCTTCGCGCGGGCGGAGCTGGCGCGAGTGCGGGCCGCGGACTCCGGGCGGCCGGACGCGCTGCGCCGACAGGTCGAGACCGTGGCCGGGGCCCAGGCGGCGGCCGAGGCGCTGGGGGTCGGCCCGAGCCGTTTCACCCGGCTCGCGCGCTGCGGACACCTCACCCCCGTCGGCTACCGCATCAACCGCTACCGGGCCGTCGTCTGGCTCTATCTGACCGCGGAATTGCGGGAGTTCGCCGACCGGGAGCCGGGGATGCTGCGCGGGACGGCACCCGCCGAGGACCGGGAACTGATCGCCGCCAAGGGGGACCTGCGCCCGCGCACCTGGCGCGGACGGCACGTGGGGCTCCTGCTGAGACGGACCGCCGATCCCTGGGCGCGCGCGGCCGTGCTGGCCTGCGTCCTCCCCGAGGAGGAGCTGCGCGGGGCCGTGCCCGATGCGGCGGAGCGGATCGTCCTGGCTGCGCTCGCCCCGCCCCCGCCGTACGGGCATCCGCAGGTCCCCGCGGCCGCGGCGGTGGCGGAGGGGCTGCTGCGGGCGGGCCCGCCGGACGAGGTCCACTGGTACCGCACCAGCCTGGAGTTCGCCCTGACGGGTGCCCGGGGTCAGTCGAAGTCGACGGGTGAGAGGGGGCCGACGTAGACCCAGGCACCGGCCTCGCGGCCGAAGCCGCTGTGCTCGTGCAGCGAACCGGTGTGCCGGCCCTCGCGGTAGTGCGCGCGGAACTCCACCGAGCCTTCCGTCTCGAACATCCCGCCCCGCTCCGTGGCGAGGATCTCCAGCCGCTCCCAGCGCTGCCCGGGATCCAGGTCGAGGACGGCCGGGCGCGTCGAGGGGTGCCAGGAGCGCAGCAGGTAGGCGGTGTCACCGACGGCGAAGGCGCTGAAGCGGGAGCGCATCAGCAGCTCGGCGGTGGGCGCCTGCCGTTCACCGGAGTGGAAGCGGCCGCAGCACTCCGGATAGGCGGCGGGCAGACCGCAGGGGCACGGCATGGCGGGGGTGGGCATGGGTCTGCTCAGTTCTCCGGTGCGGGATCGGACGGCGGGCCCGCCTGGTCCGGGCTGGCCGGCTTGGCGGGGTACGGGCGGAAGAGGCCTTCCTGGACCACGGAGACCAGCAGCCTGCCCTCCAGGTCGTAGATGCGGCCACGGGCAAGGCCGCGGCCGCCGTGCGCGATGGGCGACTCCTGGTCGTACAGGAACCACTCGTCCGCCCGGAACGGCCGGTGGAACCACATGGCGTGGTCGAGCGAGGCCATGTCGAAACCGCGCATGCCCCACAGGGGTTCCACGGGGATGCGCACGGCGTCGAGGAGGGTCATGTCACTGGCGTAGGTGAGGGCGCAGGTGTGCACGAGCGGGTCGTCGCCCAGCGGGCCGACGGCGCGCATCCACACCGCGCTGCGCGGATCGGCGCCCTTGAGTTCCTCGGGAGTCCAGCGGAGCCGGTTCACATAGCGGATGTCGAAGGGCTGGCGGCGGGCCATCCGCTCCAGCGCCTCCGGCAGCGCCCCGAGGTGCTCGCGGATCTCGTCCGCGACCTTGGGGAGCGTGTCGGGATGCGGACAGTGGTGGGGAGGCAGCTGGTGCTCGATGCTGCCCTCCTCCGGATGATGGAAGGAGGCGGTGAGATTGAAGATCGTCTTGCCCTGCTGGACCGCGGTGACCCGGCGCGTGGTGAAGGACCGCCCGTCGCGCACCCGCTCCACCTGGTACACGATCGGCACCCCGGGCATCCCGGGGCGCAGGAAGTACGCGTGCAGCGAGTGGACCGGGCGGTCGCTCTCGACGGTGCGGCCCGCGGCCACCAGCGCCTGGCCGGCGACCTGGCCGCCGAAGACGCGCTGGAGGGACTCCTGCGGGCTGGCGCCGCGGAAGATGTTGACCTCGATCTGCTCCAGGTCGAGCAGATCGACCAGTCTCTCGGCGGGGTTCGTCATCAGAGGATCTCCACTGTCGGGTCCGGGCGGTCCGGCGGCGTGCCGGATCAGGTCACAGGGCGCCGAGCTCGCCGACCGAGGTGACCCGGACGACCGCCCGGCCCTCCTCGTCGGACGCGGCCAGGTCGACCTCGGCGCTGATGCCCCAGCCATGGTCGCCGTTCGGGTCGGCGAAGGTCTGGCGGACGCGCCACAGGCCGTGCGCGGTGTCCTCCTCGATCTGGAGGAGCTTGGGGCCGCGGGCGTCGGGGCCGGTGCCCAGGTCGTCGTACTCGTCCCAGTACGCGTCCATGGCCTCGCCCCAGGCGTCGGCGTCCCAGCCCGACTCGGCGTCCAGCTCGCCCAGCGCGTCGACGTTGTCGAGCGCGGCCAGCTCCACGCGGCGGAACATGGCGTTGCGGACCAGGACGCGGAAGGCGCGCGCGTTGGCGGTGACCGGCTTGACCTGGTCGGCCTTCTCCTGGGCCTGCTCCGCCGTCTCCACCTCCGGGTTCGCCAGCTGCTCCCACTCGTCGAGCAGGCTCGAGTCGACCTGGCGGACCAGCTCGCCCAGCCAGGCGATCAGGTCCTCCAGGTCCTCGGACTTGAGGTCGTCGGGGATGGTGTGGTCCAGCGCCTTGAACGCACTGGCCAGGTAGCGAAGCACGATGCCCTCGGTGCGGGCCAGTTCGTAGAAGGAGGTGAACTCGGTGAAGGTCATCGCGCGCTCGTACATGTCGCGGATGATCGACTTCGGGGAGACGGGGTGGTCGCGCACCCACGGGTGGCTCTTGGCGTACACGTCGTAGGCGTGGGAGAGGAGTTCTTCCAGCGGCTTGGGATAGCTGACGTCCTGCAGCCGCTCCATCCGCTCCTCGTACTCGATCCCGTCGGCCTTCATCTGGCCGACCGCGATGCCGCGCTCCTTGTTCTGCTGGGCGGCCAGGATCTGGCGCGGGTCGTCCAGCGTGGACTCCACGACGGAGACCATGTCCAGCGCGTAGGAGGGGGACTCGGGGTCCAGCAGGTCGAAGGAGGCCAGCGCGAAGGTGGACAGCGGTTGGTTGAGCGCGAAGTCCTGCTGGAGGTCCACGGTGAGCCGGATGGTGCGGCCCTCCGCGTCCGGGGTGTCGAGCTTCTCCACGACGCCGCCGTCCAGCAGCGAGCGGTAGATCGCGATGGCCCGCCGGATGTGCCGCAGCTGGGCCTTGCGCGGCTCGTGATTGTCCTCAAGGAGGTGGCGCATCGCCTGGAAGGCGTCGCCGGGCCGGGCGATCACCGACAGCAGCATGATGTTGGTGACCTTGAAGCGCGAGGTCAGCGGCTCCGGGTCGGCGGCGATCAGCTTCTCGAAGGTGGTGTCCGACCAGGCGACGAAGCCCTCGGGAGCCTTCTTGCGGACCACCTTGCGGCGCTTCTTCGGGTCGTCGCCCGCCTTCGCGAGCGCCTTCTCGTTCTCGATGACGTGCTCGGGCGCCTGGGCGACCACGAAGCCCGCCGTGTCGAAGCCGGCCCGGCCGGCGCGGCCGGCGATCTGGTGGAACTCGCGGGCCCGCAGCGTGCGGACCCGGTTGCCGTCGTACTTGGTGAGCGCCGTGAACAGCACCGTGCGGATCGGGACGTTGACGCCGACCCCGAGGGTGTCCGTACCGCAGATGACCTTCAGCAGACCGGCCTGCGCGAGCTTCTCCACCAGACGCCGGTACTTGGGCAGCATGCCGGCGTGGTGCACGCCGATGCCGTGCCGCACGTAGCGCGAGAGGTTCTGGCCGAACTTCGTGGTGAAGCGGAAGTTGCCGATCAGCTCCTGGATCTTGTCCTTCTCCTCGCGGGTGCACATGTTGATGCTCATCAGCGACTGCGCCCGCTCGACCGCCTGGGCCTGCGTGAAGTGCACGATGTAGACCGGGGCCTGCCGGGTCTCCAGCAGCTCGGTGATCGTGTCGGTGATCGGCGTGGTGACGTACTCGTAGGACAGCGGTACGGGCCGGGTGGCGGAGCGGACCACCGAGGTCGGGCGGCCGGTGCGCCGGGTCAGGTCGTCCTCGAACCGCTTCACGTCGCCGAGCGTCGCCGACATCAGGACGAACTGCGCCTGCGGCAGCTCCAGCAGCGGGATCTGCCACGCCCAGCCGCGGTCCGGCTCGGCATAGAAGTGGAACTCGTCCATCACGACCTGGCCGATGTCGGCGTGCTTGCCGTCCCGCAGGGCGATGGAGGCGAGCACCTCGGCGGTGCAGCAGATCACCGGCGCGTCCGCGTTCACCGAGGCGTCGCCAGTCAGCATGCCCACGTTCTCGGTGCCGAAGAGCTTGCACAGGTCGAAGAACTTCTCCGACACCAGCGCCTTGATCGGGGCGGTGTAGAAGGTCACCTTGTCCTGGGCCAGGGCGGTGAAGTGCGCACCGGCCGCGACCAGGCTCTTGCCGGAACCCGTCGGGGTGGACAGGATCACGTTCGCCCCGGAGACGACCTCGATCAGCGCCTCCTCCTGAGCCGGGTACAGGGTGATGCCCTGGTCCTCCGCCCACGAGGAGAAAGCCTCGAAGAGGGCGTCGGGGTCGGCGGTCGGCGGGAGCTGATCAATGAGGGTCACGCCCCCATCTTGCCTGGCTTCCCCCCGGATCAGGGAACCGGAGGACGCAAGGAAGATCACCGACTGTACGCTGTGCCGTCGATGCGGCCCGAACGAACCGGTCAACAGGGCCCGACACACACCAGCGGGGCGGGGAACGACCATGATGGGTCCGGCGCACTCACTGTCCGGGGCGGCGGCCTGGCTGGGGGTGGGCGCGGCCACAGCCGCAGCCGGCCACCCCATGCCCTGGCCGGTCCTCGTCGTCGGCGCACTGATCTGCGCCGGTGCGGCCCTCGCACCCGACCTCGACCACAAGTCGGCGACGATCTCGCGTGCCTTCGGTCCGCTGTCCAAGGGCCTGTGCGAGGTGGTCGACAAGATCTCCTACGCCGTCTACAAGGCCACCCGCTCCACGAAGGACGCCCGCCGCACCGGCGGCCACCGCACCCTGACGCACACCTGGCTCTGGGCCGTGCTGATCGGCGGCGGAGCCTCCGCGCTCGCCGTGACGGCCGACCGCTGGGGCGTGCTCGCGCTGCTCTTCGTGCACCTGGTCCTCGCGGTCGAGGGCCTCCTGTGGCGGGCGGCCCGGATGTCCAGCGACGTCCTGGTGTGGCTGCTGGGCGCGACCAGCGCCTGGATTATGGCCGGGGTCCTCGACCAGCCTGGAAACGGTGCGAACTGGCTGTTCACCGAGCCGGGGCAGGAGTACCTCTGGCTCGGCCTGCCGATCGTGCTCGGGGCCCTGGTCCACGACATCGGCGACGCGCTGACGGTCTCCGGCTGCCCGGTCCTGTGGCCCCTGCCCATCGCCGGCAAGCGCTGGTACCCGATCGGCCCGCCGAAGGCCATGCGCTTCCGCGCCGGCAGCTGGGTGGAGCTGAAGGTCCTCATGCCGGTCTTCATCCTGCTGGGCGGCTTCGGAGGCGCCTCGGCCCTCGGTTTCATCTAGGCCGTCCCCACCGACCGGGGCGGGCCCTGTCTCCCGACCGGACGGGGCCCCGTAGCCTGGGCCGATGTCCGAGACACACCGCCTCTGGCCGCAGGCTCCGTCCGCCGAGACCGACTGGCTGACCGAGCTCTGCGGTGACGGCACGACCGGCTTCGAGCCGCCCCGGCGTCCCGATGCGGTCTGGGTGCTGAACGCCATGTACGAGCACGAGAGCGGACCCGGCGGCCTCTCCCACCACGAACTGCGCCGGGCGGCCCTCGCCGCCGGTGCCATCGACCCCGCCCGCCTCGGGAACATCGACCTCGAGATCGGCACCGCCACCGGCGGCGGTCTCGGACGCGCCGAGCATCCGGGGCCCGCCTACCGCCGACTGCGTTGGGCCGAGCTCTCCGCCCGGTGCGGGGACCCTATGGTCCCCGAGGGGAAGTACCCGTCCTTGCGGTGCTTCCCCTCCGCGCGGCGGGACGGCAGCTGGCCCGTCGGCATCGAGCCGCCCACCGAGGGTAGCCTCGACCGCCCCACATGGGACCGGCTCGTCGACGTGCTCGTGGCACACAGCACGCAAGGACCGGACACCCGGGCCCTCGCCTACTACAACCCGCTGATGCTGCCCGCGGTCGATTTCGACAACCTCCACGTCCGCACCGGCCGGCTGGGCGACGCCCACGCCCTCTACGACAACCCGGACGCGGACTTCAGCCCGTCCAACCTGTGGCCCGAGGACCGCTCGTGGATCCTGTGCACCGACTACGACCTGTGGGCCACCAAGGTCGTCGGCCCCGAGCACCTGGTCGAAGCACTGCTCCGTGACCCGGTGATCGAGGCCGTACGACTTCCCTGGACCAGCTGACGGGCCCCGCGCCGCGGGATCAGCCGTGCCAGGAGCGCCACAGGGCCGCGTACGCCCCGTCAGCCGCGACCAACTCGTCGTGCGAGCCGAGTTCGCTGATCCGGCCGCCCTCGACCACCGCGATCACGTCCGCGTCGTGGGCCGTGTGGAGCCGGTGGGCGATCGCGATCACCGTGCGGCCGTCCAGCACCCTGGCCAGCGAGCGTTCCAGATGCCGCGCGGCCCGCGGGTCCAGCAGCGAGGTGGCCTCGTCCAGCACCAGGGTGTGCGGATCCGCCAGGACCAGCCGGGCCAGGGCCACCTGCTGCGCCTGCGCCGGGGTGAGCGCCGTGGCGCCGGAGCCGACCTCGGTGTCCAGACCGTCCGCCAGGGCCCGGGCCCAGCCGTCCGCGTCCACCGCGCCCAGCGCCGCCCACAGCTCGGCGTCCTCGGCACCCGTCCGCGCGAGCCGGAGGTTGTCGCGCAGCGACCCCACGAACACGTGGTGCTCCTGGTTGACCAGGGCCACGTGCTCGCGCACCCGCTCCGCCGGCATCCGCGACAGCCGCGCCCCGCCGAGCGTGACCTCGCCGGTGCGGGGCCCGTAGATGCCCGCGAGCAGCCGCCCCAGGGTGGACTTGCCCGCGCCCGAGGGGCCGACGAGCGCCATCCTGGTGCCCGGCGGCACCGACATCGACACCTGGTGCAGGACGTCCACGCCCTCCTTGTAGCCGAAGCGGACCTCCTCGGCCCGGACGTCCCGGCCGTCCGGCGTGACCTTGGCGTCACCTGCGTCCGGTTCGATCTCCCGCACGCCCACCAGACGGCCCAGTGACACCTGGGCGACCTGCAGCTCGTCGTACCAGCGCAGGATCAGGCCGATCGGATCGATCAGCATCTGGGCCAGCAGCGCGCCCGTGGTCAGCTGACCCACCGACATCCAGCCCTGCAGCACGCAGTAGCCGCCGATCAGCAGCACCGAGCCGAGGATCGTCACGAAGGTGACGTTGATGACGGGGAAGAGGACGGTCCGCAGGAACAGCGTGTACCGCTCCCACGCCACCCACTCCGTGATCCGGCGCTCGGACCTGGCGATCCGCTCCGGACCCAGCCGGTGCGCCTCGACCGTGCGGCCCGCGTCCACCGTCTCGGTGAGCACGGCCGCGACCGCGGCGTAGCCCGCGGCTTCCGAGCGGTACGCCGAGGGCGCCCGCCGGAAGTACCAGCGGCAGCCGATCACCAGGACCGGCAGCGCGACCAGCGCGGCCAGCGCCAGCGGCGGCGCGGTCACGGCGAGGGCGCCGAACAGCAGCCCCGCCCAGACCACGCCGATGGCCAGCTGCGGTACGGCCTCGCGCATCGCGTTGGCCAGCCGGTCGATGTCGGTGGTGATCCGCGACAGCAGGTCACCGGTACCGGCGCGCTCCAGCACGCCCGGCGGCAGCCCCACCGACCGCACCAGGAAGTCCTCGCGCAGATCGGCGAGCATCTCCTCGCCCAGCATCGCCCCCCGCAGCCGCACCAGCCGCACGAAGCAGGTCTGTACGGCGAGTGCCAGCGCGAACAGCAGCGCCATCCGGCCCAGTTGCAGCTCCCGCGCCCCCGCCGCGAGGTCGTCCACGACCCGGCCCAGCAGGTACGGGCCGACCATGGAGGCGATCACCGCGACCGCGTTGACGCCCACCAGCACCAGGAAGGCCCGCCGGTGGCGCCGGAACAGGCCGCGCACATAGCCCCGTACGGTCGCCGGCGTGCCCACGGGCAGGGTCGCGGCCGTCTCGGGGGCCGCCGGGTCGTACTCCGGCGGCGCCACGCCGATCATGCGGATTCCTCGATCTCTGTGAGTGCTTCTTCCAGCTCTGTCAGTCCGAGCCCGGCGAGGCGCTGTTCCTCGTCGGTCTCGCGGGTCACGACCGCCCGGTAGAGCGGCTCGCGGTGCAGCAGTTCGCGGTGGGTCCCGACGGCCGCCACCGTGCCGTCGTCGATGAGCACGACCCGGTCCGCGCGGTCGAGCAGCAGCGGCGAGGACGCCAGTACGACCGTGGTCCGCCCGGCGCGCAGGTCCGCGATCCCGTCCGCGATCCGCGCCTCGGTGTGCGAGTCGACCGCCGAGGTCGGCTCGTCGAGCACCAGCACCTCCGGGTCGGTGACCAGGGACCGGGCCAGTGCGAGACGCTGGCGCTGGCCGCCGGACAGCGACCGGCCGCGCTCGGTGATCCGGGCCTCCATCGGGTCGTCGACCCCGTCAGGCGCCGACTGCAGCAGCGCGTCCAGTACGTCCGCGCACTGGGCGGCGGCCAGAGCCGCGCCCGGGCCGACCGCGCCGGAGGCCGGTACGTCGAACAGCTCGCGCAGCGTCCCCGACAGCAGGACCGGGTCCTTGTCCTGGACGAGGACCAGCCTGCGGGCGGTGTCCAGTTCGAGGTCGTCCAGCGCGACTCCGCCGAGGAGCACCGAAGGAGCGTCCTTCGCCCCCTGCCCGCCGTCCCGGTCCCGGTCCACGTCCCCGTCGCCGCCCCGGTCCGCGTCCTGTTCCTCCATGGCATGGCCGCCGAGGCGTTCCGCCAGCCGGCCCGCCAGGTCCGGGTCCCCGCAGACGACCGCGGTGAACCGGCCGGCGGGTGCCAGCAGCCCGGTCCGCGGGTCGTACAGGTCCCCGCCCGCGGCCGGCTCCTCCGCCGGCGCGACCTGCGCGGGACGCTCGGCCGCGTCCGTCCGGGTCAGCGACAGCACCCGGGCGGCCCGCTTGGCGGAGGGCCGCGAGAAGGAGTAGGCCATGGCGATCTCCTCGAAGTGGCGCAGGGGGTAGAGGAGCGTCGCCACCGCGCTGAACGCCGCGACGAGTTCACCCACCGCGATGCGCCCGTCCAGGGCCAGCGAGGCGCCGTACCAGACGACCGTGATCAGCAGCAGGCCCGGGAGCACCACCTGGATCGCGGAGATCAGCGCCCACATCCGGGCACTGCGCACGGCGGCCGTGCGGACCTCCTGCGAAGCCTCGCGGTAGCGGCCGAGGAACAGCTCCTCGCCGCCGATGCCGCGCAGCACGCGCAGGCCCGCGACGGTGTCCGAGGCCAGCTCGGTCGCCTTGCCGGCCTTCTCCCGCTGGATGTCGGCGCGCCGGGTGGCGCGCGGCAGCAGCGGCAGCGAGGCCAGGGCGACGACGGGGACCCCGATGGAGACGACCACGCCCAGCTCGGGCGCGTAGAACAGCAGGCCCACGCAGACCAGGACGACGGAGAAGACGGCGGCGAGGAAGCGGGAGACCGCCTCCACGAACCATCCGATCTTCTCCACGTCGCCGGTGGACACCGCGACGACCTCACCGGCGGCGACCCGGCGGGTCAGGGCGGAGCCCAGCTCGGCGGTCTTGCGGGCGAGGAGCTGCTGCACGCGGGCGGCGGCCGTGATCCAGTTGGTCACCGCGGTGCGGTGGAGCATGGCGTCGCCGACCGAGATGGCCACGCCGATCAGGACGAGCAGTCCGCCGACGAGCAGCAGGCGGTTCGCCTCCCGGTCCACGACCGCGTCGACGCCCAGACCCACGGCGTACGGCAGTCCGGCGACGCCGCCGAAGTGCAGCATGCCCCAGCACAGGCTCTTGACCTGTCCGCCGAGCTGACCACGCCCCAGCCACAACAGGAACCGGGGGCCCGAACGAGCGTCTGGCACTCCCGGATCCGGATACGGAAGATCGCTGATCTGCATGACGCCCCATGACTGGTCGAGTGGTCCAAACCGTGCAAGGTTCGCCTTCCGGACCGGGGCCGGGCAATTGATTTTCCCTCCCGCGGGCGCCGGGGAAAAGAGGTTTTCGCGCGCGGGCACCGGCGGGGTGCCTGGTCACGGGGGTCGCGCGCACCGGCGCTCACGGACGGGTGGCGCGCTCCAGTTCGACGAGGGCCGAGTGGTAGCTCCGGCCGGTGGCCCGGTCCATGCCCACCTCGCACATCCGGTTCGCCGACAGGTGGGCGTCGAAGGGCCGCGCCGTCACCTCCGCGGCCTCCCGCGCCGTCGCCGCGGCCGTCAGTTCCGGGTGCAGCATGCCCCGGTCGCCCGCGAAGGCGCAGCATCCGGCGTCGTCGGGGACCACCACCTCGTCGGCGCACGCCTCGGCGACCGCCCGCAGCTGCGGCTCGTCGCCCAGGTGCCGCATCGAGCAGGTGGGGTGGAGGACGGCGGAGCCCACCGTGCGCCGGACCTCCAGGTGCGGGAGCAGCTCCTGCGCGGCCCACACGACGGAGTCGACGATCCGCAACTCCCCGTGCAGCGAACGGTTGTCCGGCGTCAGGTACGGGACCACCTCCCGGGCGATGCCCAGGGTGCAGGAGGAGGCGTCGACGACCAGCGGCAGCCGTCCACCGGCCGTCCACCCCCAGGCCGCCTCGACGATCCGGTTGGCCATCACCCGGTTGCCCTCCTCGTAGCCCTTGGAGTGCCAGATCGTCGCGCAGCAGGTGCCGGTCACGTCGCGGGGGATCCAGACCGGCCTGCCGGCCCGCCGCGACACGGCCACCAGGGCCTGCGGCAGCGACGGACCGGGCCGGCCCTCCGGGCCGCCGAAGATCCGGTTGACGCAGGCCGGGTAGTAGACGGCCGCGGCGCCCGAGCGCCGTGTCTCGGGCAGCTCCCTGGGGGCGGCGCCCGGGATCTGCGGCAGCCAGCGCGGGACCAGGTCCGGTCGTACGGCTCTGCGCGCGGCCCCGGTCACCGCCCCCAGCAGCCGGTCCGCGACCCGGTCGGGGATCCGTGCGGCGGTGGCGACGGCCGCCCGGGCGGCGGTCTCGACGGTCCGGAAGTGCCGGGCGGCCAGCGCGGCGGCGGCCTCCTCGCGCGCACCGTGGCGGCGGTGGCGGAAGTCGTTCATCAGCGCCCCGGTGTCGATCCCCACCGGGCAGGCGAGCCGGCAGGTGGAATCGCCCGCGCAGGTGTCCACCGCGTCGTAGCCGTAGGCGTCGAGCAGTCCGTCGAGCAGGGGCGAGCCCGGCTGCTGGCGGACCATCTCGCGGCGCAGCACGATGCGCTGGCGCGGAGTGGTCGTCAGGTCCTCGCTCGGGCAGGTCGGTTCGCAGAACCCGCATTCGATGCACGGGTCCGCCACCGCTTCCACCTGCGGAATCGTCTTCAGGCCGCGCAGATGGGCCTGCGGGTCGCGGTCGAGGAGGATCCGCGGGGCGAGCACCCCGTCCGGGTCGACGAGCCGCTTGGTACGCCACATCAGGGCGGCGGCCCCGGGGCCCCATTCCAGTTCCAGGAAGGGGGCCATGTTGCGGCCGGTCGAGTGCTCGGCCTTCAGGGAGCCGTCGAAGCGTTCCACGGTGAGCCGGCAGAAGGCCTCCATGAAGGCCCCGTACCGGGCGACATCGGCCGGGTCGGCGGCGTCGAAGGCGAGCAGGAAGTGCAGGTTCCCGTGGGCGGCGTGGCCGGCGACCGCCGCGTCGAACCCGTGCTCCGCCTGGAGTTCGAGAAGGGCCGCGCACGCCTCGGCCAGCCGGGACGGCGGTACCGCGAAGTCCTCGGTGATCAGGGTGGTGCCGCGGGCACGGGCGCCGCCGACGGCGGTGACGAAGGCCTTGCGGGCCTTCCAGTAGCCGCCGATGGTTCCGGGGTCGCCGGTGAACCGGTTGGTGACCGAGGGCACCGGGGCGACCAGGTCGAGCCCTTCGAGGGCCGCCGCGGCGCGGCGTGCGCACTCCTCCCGGCCGGCCGGGTCCGGAGCCCGGAACTCCACGAGCAGGGCCGTGGTCGTCCCCGGCAGCCCGGCCCAGTCGGCGGGCACCCCCTCGACGCCGGCCGCGGCCCGCAGGGTGTTGCCGTCCATCAGCTCGACGGCGAGGGCGCCCGCCTCGTTGAAGCGGGGAACGGCGGCGGCCGCGGCGGGCAGCGAGGGGAAGAAGAGCAGGGCGGTGCACAGTTCGCGGTCCAGCGGCAGGGTGTCGAAGACGACTTCGGAGATGAACCCGAGGGTGCCCTCGGAGCCGACCATCAGCCCCCGCAGGATCTCGACGGGGGTGTTGCCGTCCAGGTAGGCGTCGAGCCGGTAGCCGGTGGTGTTCTTGATCTCGTACTTGGCGCGGATGCGGGCGGTCAGCGCGGGATCGGCCTCGATCTCCCGCTTGATCTCCATCAGCCCCCGGCACAGGGCCGGTTCCGCGCGCGCCAGTTCCTCGTCGGCCAGCGGGTCGGCCGTGTCCACGACCGTGCCGCCGGGCAGTACGAAGGTGAGGGAGGACAAGGTGCGGTAGGAGTTCCTCGTGGTGCCCGCCGTCATTCCGGAGGCGTTGTTGGCGACGACCCCGCCGACGGTGCAGGCGATGGCGCTGGCCGGGTCGGGGCCGAGGATCCGCCCGTGGCGGGCCAGGGCGGCGTTGGCCCGCAGCACGGTGGTGCCGGGCCGGATGCGGGCCCGCCGGCCCTCCTCCAGCACCTCGACGCCGGCCCAGTGGCGGCGTACGTCCACCAGGATGTCCTCGCCCTGCGCCTGGCCGTTGAGCGAGGTCCCGGCGGCGCGGAAGACGACCTCGCGCTGCCGGCCGTGGGCGTAGGAGAGGACCGCGGAGACGTCGTCGATGTCCTCGGCGATCACCACGACCTGGGGCACGAACCGGTACGGGGAGGCGTCGGAGGCGTAGCGGACCAGGTCGGAGACCTTCCACAGCACCTTCTCGGCGCCCAGCAGCTCGGTCAGCTCGGTGCGCAGGGGCTCCGGTGTGCCGCCGGCCCGGTGCGCAGGGACCCGGTCGGGGGAGGGGCCGCTGATGCTGCGCGGGCGCAGGGCCCCCGGCTCCGGTTCCAGCAGCGGCATGTGCGACCCCTCGCCTCGGGACGGCCCTCGTACGGCCCAGTCAGCAGGTGCGCTCCGCCGGGGCGTCCGACAGGGCGTTCAGCAGACCGCCGAGCACCTCGCGCTGGTCGGCGGTCAACGGAGCCAGGATCTCCTCTGCCGCGTCGGTCCGCGCGTTGCGCAGCCGGCGCAGCGTGGCGCGCCCGGTGTCGGTGAGCTCGATCCTGATGACGCGGCGGTTCGCCGGGTCGGGAACGCGCCGTACGCACGCGGCCGCCTCCAGGCCGTCCACGAGGGTGGTGACCGCGCGGGGGACCACTTCGAGCCGGGCGGCGAGGTCCGCCATCCGGGGCGGCTGCTCGCCCTCGTAATGCGAGACGAGGCGCAGCAGCCGACTCTGGGCGGGAGTGATCCCGAGCGGCACCATGTGGCGCTTCTGGATCCGGTGGAGCCTGCGCGTCAGGCGCAGGAGCTGTTCGGCGAGGAGGCGATCGGTGTCGGAGGCGGAGCTCATGCGGGAACAATATCAGGACCCCGTTCATTGTGAGTATAGGTAACAATGACCTATGCTCTCATGGTGCCGGCTCTGTCCGAGCCTGCGCCGCGAAGGCCTTCGACCCCCGTCCCCCGACCCCGAGAGGGTGCCCATGCCACACGACGAACCGAAGTGGACCCCATCGAAAGACCCCCTCGATCCGACCCGGCCCGCCCCGGCCGAGCAGCCCCGCGAGCTGCGCCGGATCGTCGGGCTGTTCCGCCCCTACCGCGGCCGGCTCGCCGTCGTCGGCCTGCTCGTCTGCGCCTCCTCGCTGGTCGGCGTCGCCTCTCCGTTCCTGCTCAAGGAGATCCTCGACGTCGCGATCCCGCAGGGCCGCACCGGGCTGCTCAGCCTGCTCGCGCTCGGCATGATCGCCACCGCCGTCGTCACGAGCGTCTTCGGCGTGCTCCAGACGCTGATATCCACCACGGTGGGCCAGCGCGTCATGCACGACCTGCGCACCGCCGTCTACGAGCAGCTCCAGCGGATGCCGCTCGCCTTCTTCACCCGGACCCGCACCGGAGAGGTGCAGTCCCGCATCGCCAACGACATCGGCGGCATGCAGGCCACCGTCACCTCCACCGCGACCTCGCTCGTCTCCAACCTGACGTCCGTCATCGCCACCGTGGTCGCCATGCTCGCGCTCGACTGGCGGCTCACGCTGGTCTCGCTGCTCCTGCTGCCCGTCTTCGTGTGGATCAGCCGCCGCGTGGGCAACGAGCGCAAGAGGATCACGACGAAGCGGCAGAGGCAGATGGCCGCCATGGCCGCGACGGTCACCGAATCGCTCTCGGTGAGCGGCATCCTCCTCGGCCGCACCATGGGGCGCTCCGACTCGCTCAGCGCCGCCTTCTCCGCGGAGTCGGAGAAGCTCGTCGACCTCGAGGTGCGCTCCAGCATGGCCGGGCGCTGGCGGATGTCCACCATCGGCATCGTCATGGCCGCCATGCCCGCGCTCATCTACTGGGCCGCGGGCATCGCGCTCCAGACCGGCGCCCCCTCGCTCTCCGTCGGCACCCTCGTCGCCTTCGTCACCCTCCAGCAGGGACTCTTCCGGCCCGCCGTGAGCCTGCTGTCGACCGGCGTGCAGATACAGACCTCGCTGGCGCTGTTCGCCCGCATCTTCGAGTACCTGGACCTGCCGGTGGACATCACCGAGCGCGCCGACCCGGTGCGGCTGGACCGCGCCAAGGGCGAGGTCGCCCTGGAGGGCGTGCACTTCGCCTACGACGCCGAGAACGGCCCCACCCTCTCCGGGATCGACATCACCGTCCCGGCCGGCGGCTCCCTGGCCGTGGTCGGCCCGACGGGCTCCGGGAAGAGCACCCTCAGCTACCTCGTGCCGCGGCTCTACGACGTCACCGGCGGGCGCGTCGCCATCGACGGCGTGGACGTGCGCGACCTCGACTTCGACTCCCTGGCCCGCTCCATCGGGGTGGTCTCCCAGGAGACCTACCTCTTCCACGCCTCGGTCGCCGACAACCTGCGTTTCGCCAAGCCGGACGCCACCGACGAGGAGATCGCCGAAGCGGCCCGTGCCGCCCAGATCCACGACCACATCGCGTCGCTGCCCGACGGCTACGACACCCTGGTCGGCGAGCGCGGCTACCGGTTCTCGGGCGGCGAGAAGCAGCGCCTCGCCATCGCCCGCACCATCCTGAGGGACCCCCCGGTGCTCATCCTCGACGAGGCCACCAGCGCCCTCGACACCCGTACCGAGCACGCCGTCCAGCAGGCCATCGACCACCTGTCGGCGGGCCGCACCACCATCACCATCGCGCACCGCCTGTCCACCGTGCGCGACGCGGACCAGATCGTCGTCCTCGACGGCGGCCGCATAGCCGAGCGCGGCACCCACGAGGAACTCCTCGCGGCGGACGGCCGGTACGCGGCCCTGGTCCGCCGGGACCGGGACGCCGCTCTCGCCCCCGAGCCGCCGAAGGAAGCGCAGCTCGCTCCGGTGAACGTGTGAACGTATGACTGTGTGACCGGCACGCGGGTCGGATGTCGGAAAAGTGGCGGTCTGCGGGTTAGGTTTCCCGCATGAGTCATGAGTACCGGCCGCCCCGGCGCCGATCCCGGCTCACCCGCCGGGGCCGACTGGCCCTCTTCCTCGGCATGCTGACCGCGACCGGCGCAGTGGTCCTGCTCCCCGTACTGCGGGGCGGGCACGGGCCGGAGGAGCCGCGCCGGCTGACGATCCCCGAGGGCTGGCGCGCGGCGCAGGTGTACGCCGCGGTCGACCGCGAACTGAAGCTCCCGCCCGGATCCGCCAAGTCGGCGGTGTCCTCCGTCGCACCGGGCCTGCCCGCGGAGGCCAAGGGCAACCCGGAGGGGTACCTCTTCCCGGCGACGTACCCGGTGACCTCGAAGACGACCCCGGCCGCACTCCTCGCCCACATGGTGCGCACGGCCAACGAGAAGCTCGCCACCAAGGCGGTGGCCGACGGCGGCAAGGCCCACGGGATGACCCCGTACCAGACGGCGACGATGGCCAGCGTCATCGAGGCCGAGGCCGATTCCCGCGCCGACATGGGCAAGGTCGCCCGGGTGGTGCACAACCGGCTCGCGAAGTCGATGCCGCTCCAGATGGACTCCACCCTCAACTACGCGCTGAACCGCACCACCCTCCACACGACGCTGAGCGACACCCGGATCGACAACCCCTTCAACACCTACGAACGCCAGGGCCTGCCGCCCACACCGATCGACAGCCCGGGCCTGGAGGCGATGGCCGCCGCGGTCGCGCCGACCCCCGGCGACTGGCTGTACTTCGTCACCGTCAAGCCGGGCGACACCCGCTTCTCCACGACGTACGCGGAGCACCGCAAGCACGTGGCGGAGTTCAACAAGCACCGCGCCGCCCCGGCGGGCCCCCGCGCCGGGTGACACCGCCCAGCAAGATCCGAAAGAGACGGCCTAGGTCTCCAGATAGCGGAGGACCGCGAGGATGCGGCGGCTGTAGCCGGTGGTGTGCGACAGTTCCAGCTTGTCGAAGACCGCGTTGAGGTTCTTCTCCACCGAACTCAGCGAGATGTGCAGCTCGTTGGCTATGGCCGTGTTGGTCAGGCCCTGGGCCAGGGCCTCCAGCACCGTGCGTTCGCGCGGAGTGAGCCGGGCCAGCGGGTCGCCGTGGGTGGTGCGGACGACCAGTTGCCGCACCACCTCCGGGTCGATCACGGCCCCGCCCGTGCGGATCCGCTCCAGCGCGTCGAGGAACTCCTCCACCTGCGCCACCCGGTCCTTGAGCAGGTAGCCCACCCGCTCCGCGTTCGACGCCAGCAACTGGGCCGCGTAGTTCCGCTCGACGTGCTGCGACAGCACCAGCACCCCCACCTCCGGGAGGCGTTCGCGGATCTCCACCGCGGCCCGCAGTCCCTCGTCGGTGTGCGTCGGCGGCATCCGGATGTCGACCACGACGACGTCCGGCCGCCGCACCTCCACCTCCTTCAGCAGTGCGACGGCGTCGGGCAGCGCGGCGAGCACCTCGTGGCCCTCCTCCACGAGCAGCCGCACCAGGCCCTCTCGCAGCAGGGTCGAGTCCTCGGCGAGGATCACGCGCACGGCAGCTCCGCGGTGACGGTGGTGGGTCCCCCGAGGGGGCTGTCGACGTGCAGCAGGCCGTCGAGCGCAGCCACCCGGCTGAGCAGGCCGGTCAGGCCGGTGCCCGCCGGGTCCGCGCCGCCCCTGCCGTCGTCCTGTATCCGTACGGTCAGGATGGGGCCGAGCCGCGCCACCCGTACGGAGACCGAGGTGGCCCCCGCATGCTTGGCGGCGTTCGTGACGGCCTCGGAGACCACGAAGTAGGCGGCGGTCGAGACCGGTTGGGGCAGCGGTCCCACGACGGCGAACTCGGTGCGCAGCGGGACCGCGCAGCGTTCGGCCACCCCGCCCAGCGCCTCCTCCAGGCCCACGCTGTCCAGCGCCGAGGGGTACACCCGCCAGGCCACCTCGCGCAGTTCGGTCAGGACCTCCTGCGACTGCCGGTGCGCCTGGTCCAGCAGGGCGTCGGCCTGCCGGGGGTCGCGCTCGCGGCCGCGGCGGGCCCGGCCCAGCAGCATGGCGAGGGCCACCAGCCGCTGCTGGACCCCGTCGTGCAGATCACGTTCGATGCGCCGGCGCTCGGCGTCCACGGCCCGCACGACCGCGGCCCGGCTGGTGGCCAGTTCGTCGATGCGCCGCCGCAGCAGCTCGCTCTCGGAGGGGCCGAAGCACTCGCGGGCCAGCCGCGCGTCCAGGGCGGCCAGCGAGGCCAGGCCCTGTACGTCGAGGAAGAGCAGGACCCCGCCCAGCAGCACCTGGGTCAGGAGCTCGGTCCAGGCCGGTGTGCCCCGTACCGCCGCGCCCAGGAGCAGGGCGGCCAACACCGTGCCGAACCCCAGCAGCCCGAGCACGACCGAGCACAGCAGCCCCGTGCAGCAGCGGGCCAGGAGGAAGCGCAGGGTCTTCCCGCCGGTGGTCTCGTACGCGTCGGGGAAGCGGTCGCCGAAGAACACCGAGCGGCGCGCCCGCTCCAGGGCCGCCAGCCGGTGGGCACCGCCGGAGAGGATGCCCAGCGCGTCCGGGCGCGTACGGGGCCACAGCAGGAAGGGGCCGAGCGCGATGCCCGCGACGAGGAAGTACGCGAGGCCGGCCAGGGCGGTGCCGCAGCCGAGCAGTACGCCGAGCCACCGTCGCGGCCACGGCGGGCGGCGGGTCGCGGCCCGGTCCTCGGGATCGCGGCCTTGCGCCGCCGCCCCCGGTAAGTCCCCTCGCACGGGGCCCGAGCCTAGTGCGGCCGGACCGCCCGGACAAGATCGTCCGGGCGGTCCGGGGAGCACAGGGCGACCCGCCGGGGTGCCGCCGGCGGTCACGAGGCACGGCGGTGCCGGGCGGAGCCGCGGCCGCGCAGGCGCACGGCCAGGTAGGCGACGAGTGCCACGGCCACCAGCGCCAGCACCACCTTGGACAGCACGCCGACGTAGCCCTCCACCAGCTCCCACCGGTCGCCCAGCCAGTAGCCGGCCATGACCAGGGCGCCGTTCCAGATCAGGCTGCCCAGCGTCGTCAGCATCAGGAAGACCGGCAGCGGCATGCGCTCCACCCCGGCCGGTACCGAGACGAGGCTGCGGAAGATCGGCACCATCCGGCCCAGGAAGACGGCCTTGGTGCCGTGCCTGACGAACCACTCCTCGGTGCGGACCAGGTCGGAGGCCTTCACCAGGGGCAGCCTGGCCCAGATCGCGTGCATCCGCTCCCGGCCGAAGAGCGCGCCGAGCCAGTAGAGGGCGAGCGCGCCCGCCACCGAACCGAGGGTGGTCCAGAACAGGGCCGAAGCCAGACTGAGCACGCCCTGCCCGGCCGCGAACCCGGTCATCGGCAGGATCACCTCGCTGGGCAGCGGCGGGAAGAGGTTCTCCAGGGCGATGGCGAGGCCGGCTCCGGGGCCGCCCATCGTGTCGACGAGGTCGGTGGCCCAGCCGGCGAACCCGCCGGCGGGCTCATGGGGGAGCGCCGTGGTCATGACGTGCGGCATGGTGAGGTCTCCAAGGAGGTGCGGGGGCTGCCCGGGGTGGCTGCCCCGCTTGCACCTCCACGCTAGAAACCGCAGCTCAGAGCCGGTATGCGGGTTTCCGTCCGGCGTACCTGCGGTTTTCCGCAGGTACGGGACTGCGGAAAACCGCAGGGTCCGGGGGCCGGGCCGCAGGGCCCGGGCCGGATCAGTGCGCGGGCGCGGGCGCCGGTTCCCGGGTCAGCAGGCGGCGGATCTCGCGGACCGCCGCGCCGCCCGCGCGGTTGGCGCCGACGGTCGACGCCGACGGGCCGTAGCCGACCAGGTGGATCCGCTCGTCGCGGACGGCACGGGTCCCCTCGACGCGGATGCCGCCGCCCGCCTCGCGCAGGCGCAGCGGCGCCAGGTGGTCGACGGCCGCGCGGAACCCGGTGGCCCACAGGATGACGTCGGCGTCCACGCGGCGGCCGTCGTCCCAGGCCGCGCCCGTGGCGGTGATCCGGTCGAACACGGGCAGCCGGCTCAGGACCCCCGAGTCCAGGCCCGCCCGGACGGCCGCGTTCAGCGGGAGGCCCGTCACGCTGACCACGCTCTGCGGCGGCAGCCCCCGGCGTACCCGCTCGTCCACCAGGGCCACCGCGGCCCGCCCCTCGGCCTCGCCGAAGTCGCCGTCGCGGAAGACCGGGGGCCGCCGGGTCACCCAGGTGGTCCGCTCCGCCACCTCGGCGATCTCCAGCAGGTGCTGGACCGCCGACGTGCCGCCGCCCACGACGATGACCCGCGCACCGGCGAACTCCTGCGGCCCGGGGTAGTTCGCCGTGTGCAGCTGGCGGCCGCGGAACGTCTCCTGCCCCGGGTAGCGCGGCCAGAACGGCCGGTCCCAGGTCCCGGTCGCGTTGATCAGGGCGCGCGCCGACCAGAGCCCGGCCGAGGTCTCCACCCGCAGCCGTCCGCCGTCCCCCTCGCGCACGGCCGACACGTCCACGGGACGCCGCACGCGCAGGCCGAAGTGGTCCTCGTAGGCCGCGAAGTACTCCCCGACCACCTCCGACGAGGGCCGCAGCGGGTCCGCGCCGGTCAGTTCCATGCCGGGCAGGGCGTGCATCCCGTGGACCTTGCCGTAGGTGAGCGAGGGCCAGCGGTACTGCCAGGCCCCGCCCGGGCGGGGCGCGTGGTCGAGGACCACGTGGTCGAGCCCGGCCCGCGTCAGGTGGTAGGCGCTGGACAGGCCCGCCTGCCCGGCCCCGACGACCACCACGTCCACATCCGCGTGCACGTCCGTGCCCGCGCCCGCATCCCGCCTCAGATAGTTCACGGTTCTACCAACTCGTGGCGGTCCCGGGATCTTCCCGCCGCTACGCCTCCCGCGCGCCGGCGGGCCGCAGCACGGCCAGGACCGGCCGGTCCGGCTGGAGCGTGAGGCCGGGGAAGACCCCGGCCCGTTCGCTCCCGCTGTCCAGGTGGAACCGCTGTCCCAGCACGGCCAGCACGAGCGCCGCCTCCACCAGTGCGAACCGCGCGCCCAGGCAGGCCCGCGGCCCGCCGCCGAAGGGGAACCAGGCGTGCTCGGGCACCCCGTGCGGGGCGTCCTCGTCCCAGCGCTCGGGGCGGAAGGCCTCCGGGTCCGGGAACCACCGCCGGTCGCGGTGCACCGACCAGGGGCTGGTCCACACCGACGTCCCCGCCGGCACCGGACGGCCGCCGAGGGTCGCGCCCTCGGTGGCCACCGCCGAGATCAGCCAGATCGGCGGATAGATCCGCAGCGTCTCCTTGACCACCTGCCGGGTCCAGGGCAGCAGCGCGTAGTCGTCGTACGTCGGCAGGCGCCCCCCGAGCACGCGGTCCAGCTCCTCCGTCAGCCGGGCCCGCGCCGCGGGCGCCCCCGACAGCAGCTGCCAGGCCCAGGTCAGGGTCGTCGAGGTGGTCTCGTGCCCGCCGATGTAGAGGGTGATCGACTCGTCCCGCAGCTCCTTGCGCGACAGCGGCCCGCCGTCTTCGTCGCGCGCCGCCAGCAGCCGGCTCAGCAGGTCGTCGCGCTCCGCACCGGCCGCCGACGCCGCCTCGTGCTCGGCTATGACGTGCTCGATCTCCCGGTCCAGGACCGCCACGGCCTCGCGCATGCGGCGCCGCCCGGGCGTGCGCACCCACGGCGGCAGGAACAGCGTCAGCCCGCGGAACTCCGCCCCCAGTTCGCGCTGCGCCGTGGCCATGGCCGCGCTGATGGGCGCCTCCCGGCCCGCGGCGTCGCTGCCGAACAACGTGCGCACGGCGATCCGCTGGGTGAGGGCGGCCATCTCCCGGTGCACGTCGATCCGCGCGCCGTCCCGCCAGCCGCCGGCCAGCGCGTCCGCGCACTCCACCATCGTGGCGGCGTACGCGCGCACCTGGCGCGGCCGTACCGCCGGCTGGACCAGGGCCCGCTTGCGCCGCCAGTCGTCGCCCGTGGCGACGACCACCCCGTCGCCCAGCAACTGGTGGAAGGCCCAGCCCAGTTCGGTCGGCCTGAAGGTGGATTCGACGGCGCCGAGCAGTTCACCGGCGTGCTCGGGCAGGGAGACCAGCACGTTGCGCTTCGGGCCGAGGGACCAGGGCACCCAGTCGCCGTAGTCGTCGCGCAGGGACTCGAAGAAGGCCAGCGGATCACGGGCGAAGGCGGGCAGGTTCCCG
This sequence comes from Streptomyces erythrochromogenes, assembly GCF_040684695.1. Taxonomy (GTDB): domain Bacteria; phylum Actinomycetota; class Actinomycetes; order Streptomycetales; family Streptomycetaceae; genus Streptomyces; species Streptomyces erythrochromogenes_C. Next base: position 186,136 of record NZ_JBFBGM010000003.1, on the reverse strand, counting down.
AGCAGGGGCCACCGGCGCGGGCCGCCGCCGCGGGTGTCCGGGTGCAGGGTCGCGGTCACGCACGCATGGTGGCAGCCGGGCCCGCAGGGCACCAGAGGCCGGAACGGTCCGCCCGGAGTTCTCGCCGACGCTCCGTCAGGCGGCCCGGTGCGCCGCCCGCGCGCGCAGCCACTCGTAGGCGGCGTCCGCGCCGAACTCCGGCTGCCCGCCCCGGAAGAGGAGTCCGGCGGTCGCGAAGGCCGGGTCGTCCGCGATCTCCGCCGCGTACGGGACCACGATGCACCCCATGCCCGCGGCGTGGGCGGCCGCTGCCCCCGGCGCCGCGTCCTCCACGACCACGCAGTCGGCCGGCGAAGCGCCCAGCCGCCGGGCCGCCTCCAGGAACACGTCCGGAGCGGGCTTGCCCCGGGCGACCTCCTCCGCGGACACCACCGTGGTCAGCAGCGCGTCCAGGCCGGTGCCCGCCAGTACGGCGTCGATCGCCTCGCGCGAGGAACCGGAGGCCACGGCCAGCGCCGCCCCCTCGGCGCGCAGCCGCTCGACGAGCCTGCGCATCTGCGGGAAGACCTCGGTCCGGGTGCGCGCGAGCTCCAGGTAGGAGGCGTTCTGCTCGGCGAGCAGCTGATCGACCGGAGCCGGGATCCCGTACCGCTCCTTGAGGATCTCCAGCGTCTCCAGCGTGCCGATGCCGATGAAACGGGAGTGCTGCTCCCACGTGAAATCGGGTACGCCGTGCCGCTCCAGCGTGCGGCGCCCGGACTCGTAGTAGTTCGGCTCGCTGTCCACGAGGGTGCCGTCGAGATCGAATATGACGGAGATCATCCGCTTGCCCGTCCTGCCTGTCGCGTCCAGCCGGTCCAGTACGGGCCATCCTGTCAGGTTTTGCGGGCGTTCCTCCCCACTGCTTCGACCAGGGGCAGCAGCCGGTGGGGGACCCGTTCGCGCAGTGCCACCTCGGTCCGGGTGCGGACCACGCCGGGGAGCTGGATCAGCCGCTGGATCACGTCCTCCAGATGTGCGTTGTCCCGGGCCGCCACCCGGGTCAGCAGGTCCCCGCCACCGGTGATGGAGAAGGCCTCGATGATCTCCGGTACGGCGGCCAGCGCGTCGCCCACGTCGTCCAGATGGCCCTGGGTGACCTCGATGTGCACGAACGCCAGCACCGGGTGGCCCAGCGCCGCGGGGGAGAGCACAGGCCCGGTCCCCGTGATCACTCCCGTGCGCTCCAACCGGTCCAGCCGGGCCTGGAGGGTGCCGCGCGCGACACCGAGGATCCGGGCGTACTCACGGACGCTGGTGCGCGGCTGCTCGATCAGCAGGCGCAGGATTCTGGTGTCGAGCTCGTCCACCGCCATGCCGGGACTCTACCAACGGCACAGGTCACCGGGACCGTTCCCGGCCAGTGGCCTGCCCGGTGTGCAGCGGAGGCTGCCCCCGGTAGGCCAGGCCCACCACCAGCACCGCGGCGGCGGTCGGCAGCAGCAGCCAGCCGACGGTCCAGCCGGCCCGGATCAGCAGCGCCCCGAGGACCCCGCCGGCGAACATGGCGAGAACGGACAGCCCGCGCAGCTTCCAGCCGGCCGACCCGTATCCGTAGACGGCGTCGCGTCCCATGGCGGAGCCGCCGAGGAAGGCCGTCATGGACCGGGTGACGAGCGTCGTCGGCACCCCCGGCACGTTCGCCCGCATGATCGTGGTGTTGCGCATGCCCATCGCCAGCGCCAGGACCGCCATCACCGCCAGGTGCCGCGGGGTCGGCGACCCGTACTGCGGCACGAGCCCCCACGCCGCGGCCGCGGCGGCCAGGATCAGCCCGGACTCGACGATGAGGCCCATGACGAACCAGCGGCGCCCGCGCGCCTCCGTCACGGACTCCAGATGGGAGCCGCAGACCACGCCCAGGACGAACGCGGCCAGCGAGATCCCGGCGGGCAGCGTCGGCAGGTCGGGTGCCTGCGCGACGCCGAAGGCCAGGAACAGCACGTTGCCGGTCTGCATCGCCGTGAAGGCGGGCCCCAGCGCCAGCAGGCTCACCGCCTCGACCACCCCGGTCACCGCGGTCAGGGAGACCATCAGCGCGGGCATGCGCGGCGGGAGCCGCGAACCGGCCGTCCGCGCGGCCCTCCGGTCCTCGTCCATGACGCCCGACAGTGACACGCCCTCCGGGCCCCGCGGCGCCGACATGCCGGAAGGCGTAGGGTCCGTGGGGTGAGTGATCTTCTGCTGGTGAGGCACGGTGAGACCGCCTGGAGCGCCAATGGGCGGCACACCGGGCGCACCGACATTCCGCTGACCGCCCGCGGGGTCGAGGAGGCCATCTCCATCGCCCCCTACTTCCACGACCGGCGGCCGGCCCTGGTGCTGACCAGCCCGCTGCGCCGGGCCGTCGCCACCGCCGAACTCGCGGGCCTGCCCGGTGCCGGCATCGACTCCGACCTCTACGAGTGGGACTACGGCGGCTACGAGGGCATCACCACCGCGGAGATCCACCGGACCACGCCCGACTGGTCCCTGTGGACCCACGGGGTCCCGCCCGGCGACGCGGACCACCCCGGCGAGAGCGCCGCCCAGGTGGGTGCCCGCGCGGACCGGGTGCTGGCCCGGGTCGCCCCCGTGCTCCGCGCGGACGACGGCGACGTGGTGCTCGTCGCCCACGGCCACTTCCTGCGCGTCCTGACCGCCCGCTACCTGCGCCTGGACCCCGAACACGGCCGGCTCTTCCTGCTGCGCACGGGCAGCGTCAGCACGCTCTCGACGGAACACGGCCTCCCGGTGATCGCGGGCTGGAACGCCCGCTCCTGAGGCCCCTCCCGGCCCCGCCCCCGACCCGGTCGCGGACACCGCCGCCCGACCGGGTCGGGCGGCCCCCGCTCGCCTCGCGCGCCGGGGCCGCCTGCGTGACCATTCGTACATGAGCCATGACGGTGCGGGCGACGGCCCCAGGACGCCCACCCGGGAAGCGGGGCTCAAGGCCAACGCGATCGGCTTCCTCGACGCGCTCGTGATCGGCCTGAACTCGACCTCGCCCGCCTACTCCCTCGCCGCCGTCCTCGGGCCGATCGTGGCCCTCGTCGGGATCTACGCGCCGGGCGTGATGCTGGCCTCCTTCGTGCCGATGCTGCTCATCGCGGCCGCCTTCTACTACCTGAACAAGGTCGACCAGGACTGCGGGACGACCTTCTCCTGGGTGACCCGGGCCATGGGCCCGTGGGCCGGCTGGCTCGGCGGCTGGGCGATCGCCATGACGGGCGTGCTGGTCATCGGCTCGCTCGCGGACGTCGCCGTCAACTTCGGGCTGCTCGCCTTCGGACTGGACGACTGGGCCGCCAACGCCTGGATCCGGCAGGGCCTCACCGTCGCGGTGATCCTGGCCATGACCGCGATCTGCGTCATCGGCACCGAGCTGTCGGCCCACCTGCAGGACATCCTCATCCTGGCCCAGGTCTTCTTCCTCCTGACCTTCGCGGTGGTCGCCATCTACCGCATCTACGCCGGCACCAGCACCCTGGAGGAGATCGAGCCGAGCATCAGCTGGCTCAACCCCTTCGGCGCCGGCGGCGCCGCCCTCACCGGCGGACTGCTGCTCGGCGTGTTCATGTACTGGGGCTGGGAGTCCGCGGTCAACCTCACCGAGGAGGTCGAGAACTCCGCGACGGCGCCCGGCAAGGCCGGCATCTGGTCCACGGTGATCCTCCTGGTCACCTACCTGTCCGTGGGCTTCGCGGTCGTCGGCTACGCCGGCACCGCCTTCCTCGCCGAGAACGCCGCCGAGGAGGAGGCCATCTTCGCCGTCCTCGCCCACGAGGTCATGGGCGGCTGGGACTGGGTGGTGCTCCTCGCCGTCTGCACCTCCGCCCTCGCCTCCACCCAGACCACGATCATCCCCGCCTCCCGCACCGCCCTGTCCATGGCCCGCCGGCACGCCCTGCCCCCGCACCTCGCGCACATCCACCCGCGGTTCCGCACCCCCGACGTGAGCACCTGGTGGGTCGCCGGCATCGCCATCGGCTGGTACCTCGTCGTCAACCAGATCAGCGAGAACGCGCTCCTGGACTCCCTCACCGCGCTGTCCCTGCTCATCGCCTTCTACTACGCCCTCACCGGCCTGGCCTGCGCCGTCTACTACCGCCGCCACCTGATGGAGAGCCCGCACAACCTCCTGCTCATCGGCGTCGGCCCGGTGATCGGCGCCGCACTGCTGATCTGGCTGCTCATCGAGTCCATCGGCGACATGTCCAACCCGGAGAACTCGGCGAGCGGCGTCTCCTGGTTCGGGCTCGGCCCGCCGCTCGTCATCGGCATCGCGATCGCCCTCGTCGGCGTGCTCGTCATGTGCTTCTGGCGGGTCCGGGACGGCCGGTTCTGGCAGGAGCGCCGCGGCGTGGTCGACCCGGCCCTCGTCCACACCCGCAAGCGCTGAGGAGTCCCGATGTCCGTGGTCCTCGGATACGACGAATCGCCCGGCGCCGAGCGGGCCCTGCAGGTCGCGCTGGAGGTGGCCACCGCCTTCGGTGAACCCCTCGTCCTCGTCTACGGCGCGGCCGCCCCGGGCCCGACCGGTGAGGAGTCCCGCGCCCACCGGGAGGCCGTCCGCCAGGCGGGCCGCAGTGCCCTCGCGCACGCCGTCCAGGAGGCCGACGCCGCCGGAGTGCCCTCGACGGTCGAGGTGGCCGACGAGAAGCCCGCCCAGGCCCTGCTCGACGCCGCCCGGCGCCACGACGCCCGCGTCATCATCGTCGGCAGCTGGGGCGACAGCCCGATGCGCGGCGCCCTGCTCGGCTCCACTCCGCACAAGCTCCTGCACCTCTCGCCGATCCCCGTGCTGTGCGTACCGACGGAGAGCGCGCCGCGCTGAAGCGGACGGACGAACGGGCCGGCGGGCCGCCGACCTGCCTACGATGCCCCGATGACGGAACTCCAGCGGCTCCGAGCCGAACACGCCCCGGCCCTGCTCGCGTTCGAACGCGCCAACCGCGCCTACTTCGCGCGGTCGGTGCCCGACCGGGGGGACGCGTACTTCGCCGACTTCGACACCCGCCACGGCGAACTCCTCGCCGGGCAGGACGCCGGCCGGGACCACCTCCACCTGATCATCGGCGGCGACGGGGAGGTCCTGGGGCGGGTCAACCTGATCGACGTCGCGGACGGCTCCGCCGAACTGGGCTTCCGCGTCGCGCAGGAGGCCGCCGGCCGGGGCCTGGCCACCAGCGCCGTCCGGCAGGTCCTGGTGCTCGCCGCGGACACCTACGGGCTGCGGACCCTGCGCGCCGCCGCCACCGTCGACAACGCCGGATCGCGCACGGTCCTGGTGCGCACCGGCTTCCTGCAGGTGGGGGAGACCGTCCTGGACGGCCGTCCCGCGCTCCGCTACGCACGGGACCTGGCGGCGGTACGGCAGCGGCCGGCGGGCGCCTGAACAGCCGTCAGGCATCCGCCGGCCGGGACCGGTCGTCAGGGGCGGGAGAGCGCGCCCTCGGGCGGGGCCGGCGCCCCTTCGGGTGGAGTCACCTCCTTGGCGCGCAGCCGGGTCAGTGCCGGGCTGGTGATCGCCGTCGTCACCAGTGCCATCAGCACGAGCATGGTGAACAGCTGCGGTCCGATGACGCCGAGCTCCAGGCCCACGTTGAGGACCACCAGCTCGGTCAGCCCCCGGCAGTTCATCAGGGCGCCGATCGACAGGGCCTCCCGCCACGGTCTTCCACAGGCGCGCGCCGCGCCCGCGGCGCCGCCCCACTTGCCGAGGAAGGCGACCGCCAGGATCGCGGCCGTCCACAGCCACAGCTCGGGCGAGGCCGTCAGCCCCCCGATGTCGGTGCGCAGACCCGTGTGCACGAAGAACAGCGGCAGCAGCACGGGCACGGTGAAGGCCCGCAGCCGGGCCGCCGAGACCTCGATGCGCCCCCCGGTGCGCGGGGTGATCACGCCGAACAGGAACGCGCCGAACAGCGCGTGCACGCCGATCAGGTCGGTGGCCAGCGCGGACACGCTCAGCCCGCTGAACAGCGCCACCAGGACCGCCGCGTCCCCGGCCCGGTCGGCGCGGGCCGCCCAGCGGGCCAGCAGCGGCCGTACCGCGTACAGCATGAACAGCGTGAAGGCCACCGCGAGGGCGGCAGTGGTGGCCGCCTCCATCGGGGACCCGGCCGAGGAGAGGGCCACCACCAGGGCCAGCAGGCACCACGCGACGACGTCGTCCACGGCCGCGCAGGCCATGGCGAGCGCTCCGAGCGGGGTCCCGTACAGCCCCCGGTCGATGAGGATCCGGGCCAGGACCGGGAAGGCCGTGATGCTCATGGCCACCGCGATGAACAGGATGAACGGCATCCGGCCCACGCCGTCCGGGGCGAAGCCGTCGTACATGGCTATCGCCAGGAGCGCGCCCAGGGCCAGCGGCAGCAGCATCCCGGCCTGGCTCACCGCGACCGCGACGCGGGTGTGGCCGCGCAGGTTCTTCAGGTCGAGCTCCAGCCCGACCAGGAACATGAAGGCGAGCAGGCCGAGCTGGCCGAGTACGGAGGTGTACGGCAGGACGGACGCGGGGAACAGCGCGTGCTGTGCCTGCGGCCAGATCCAGCCCAGCAGCGAGGGGCCCAGCAGGATGCCGGTGGCGATCTCGCCCACCACCGGGGGCTGGCCGAACCGCCGGCAGACGGAGGCCCCGACCTGGCAGGCGAGGATGACCGCCGGGACGGCGACCAGCAGGGCCGGCAGCGGATCAGCGGACGACACGGGCGTCTCCTTCGGGGGCTCCGGGGCGGAGCGCGGCGGACGGGTCGAGTCGGGCGGCCGGCGGCGGTATCGCGGCCGCCTGCGACCACTGGGCGTACCGGCGCAGGCCGTACAGCAGGGGCTGCGGATCCTCCCGTACGGTCACCCGGTGGACCTCGGCGAACACGGCCGTGTGGTCCCCGAAGCCGACGGTCCTGACGACGGCGCAGTCCGCGACGGCGTGCGCGTCCGCGGTCAGGTGCGGCCCGCCCGCTCCCAGCGGCAGCCGCCACTCGACGCGCTCGAAGCGGTCGGGCGCGCCGGAGGCGAACAGGTCGGAGGCGCCGCGGGCCCGCTCGTGCAGCAGGTTGAGGGCGAAGGCCCCCTGGTCGAGGATCACCGCGAGGGTGGGGCTCGCCGCCCGGACGCACACCACCAGCGTGGGCGGATCGAGTGCGACGCTCGCGACGGAACTGCAGGTCAGGCCATGGGGCACGGTGTCCGGATCCAGGGTGGTGACGATGGACACCCCGCTGGGGAAGGCGGACATGAAGGGCCGGAGGTCCGCGCGGCGGTCTCTGGCCGACTCGTCCGGCGCGGCGGGATGGGGCGCGGAGCGGTGGGGCATGTCTGACTCCTGAGATGGCTGGAAGCGACTGCGGCCCGGCAGCCGGCGGAGTGCCGTGCTGCCGGGCCGCGGTCGCGGAGGGCCTTACGCGCCGTGCAGTTGGCGCAGGTAGTCGTACGCGCTGGGGAGGGTCTCCAGCAGGTTCTGCTGCTGGCGCTTGACGGTGTCGAAGAGGGGCTCGGCGCCGGCCACCGACTCGGGCCGGTGCGCGAGGGTGGGCAGCGGGGCGTCCGGCTCCAGACCGAGGCCGGCGAAGATGCAGTAGTAGCTGCCGTTGGTCCAGAAGTTGCGGAACTCCGCCTCGAAGTTGCCGTAGTACGTGGACTCGTCGGTGATCGGGGAGTTGATGGGCAGACCGGCCTTGTAGGCGGAGATCTTCTGCTTGATGTTGTCGGGGAGGACCAGCTTCTTGTTGGCCTGCCAGAACGGGGTGTCGTTGCGCGGCGCGTAGAAGAAGTGCGCCTGGATGAAGTCGCGGGTGTCGTCGAACATCACCTCGATCTCGTGGTTGAAGCTGTTGACCAGACCCTCGTTGAAGGTCTTGTCCGGGAAGTGCTTGGCCAGCTGGTAGATCGCGGCGGTGATGAAGTAGATGCCGGTCGACTCCAGCGGCTCCAGGAAGCAGGACGACAGGCCGATGCTGACGACATTCTTCACCCACGCGCGGCGGTTGCGGCCGACGCGGAAGCGAATGTGGTTGAACTTCGTCTCCTCCACGTCCAGGCCCCACATGTCCGCGAACTCGCGGGTGGCGGTGTCCTGGTCGGTGAACTTGCTGGAGTACACGTAGCCGGTGCCGAAGCGGCCCAGCATGGGGATCTTCCAGGCCCAGCCGGAGGACATGGCGATCGCCGAGGTGTACGGCTCCACCCCGTTCGCCTCGTCGTCGTGCGGGACGGCCGTGGCCACCGCGCTGTCGCACAGCAGGTGGTCGCTCATGTCGATGAACGGCTCCTGCAGCGCCTGGTTGATCAGCAGCCCGCGGAAGCCCGAGCAGTCCACGAACAGGTCGGCGTCGAGGGCCAGCCCGCCCTTGGTGTGCAGGGTCGTGACGTACCCGCGGGAGTCCTGCTCGACCCGGACCATCTCGTCCTGGACGTGGTTGACGCCCTGCTTCTCGGTGGCGAAGCGGCGCAGGAAGTCGGCCACCAGCTGGGCGTCGAAGTGCCAGGCGTACCGGGTCGCCGGGCGGCCGTCGAGCCAGCGCGGGGCCTTCATCGCGTCCATCACGGGGGGCTCGCGGAAGCAGGCGTAGTCGAACGGCTCGGTGGTGCGGCCCTCGTACTTGCGCTTGAACCAGTAGTGCGACAGCGGCGTCTGGTCGTAGTCCGGCAGCAGCCCGAAGGGGTGGTAGAAGTGGTCCGGGCCGCCGCCCGGCAGCTCACGGGCCGTCGACTCGCCCTGCCCGTCGGTGCGCCAGTTCACGAAGCGCACGGCCATCTTGAAGCTGGCGTTGCACTCCCGCATCCACTCGTCCTCGGCGATCCCCAGGTAGTCGAAGAACGAACGCTGGAGATTGGGCACGGTCGCCTCGCCGACCCCGATGCGGGGGATCGTCGGTGCTTCGAGCACGGTGATGTCGACCGTTCCCTGGAGCGCCTTGCCGAGATACGCGGCCGTCATCCAGCCGGCCGTGCCGCCTCCCAGGATGACGACCTTCTGAAGCCGGGTGTCGGTGCTGGTCATGAAACAGCCCTCATTTCGGAGTCGGCGGTTCGGGTGTTCGGGTGGTCGTGCTCATCAGTGTCGAAAAACGCCCTATCACCGCCCTACACCGCAAAGATCCGGCCGTTGTAGGCCCGATATAGACCCTCCGAACAGACTCTTCGCAGGCAGAGCGGCAGGCGGGACGACGACCGGGAGGACGCGATGACCACCGCAGCGACCGAGACAGCGGGGCCGGCGGTACGCGTCCGCTTCCTGGGCGATTTCGAGCTGACCGTGAACGGCACCCCCGTACGCCGCTGGCGGGCCGGCAAGGCCCGCGGCCTGTTCCAGTACCTCGTGGTCCACCGCGGCCAGATGCTCACCCGCGACCGGCTCTACGAGTCCCTGTGGCCCGGCACCGACAGCACCGCGGGCAGCTCGCTCAAGGTCGCCGCCCACGCCCTGCGCCGGGTGCTCGACGCCCACCCCGACCGCCCCGGGGACTCCGGGATCCAGCTGGTCTACCGCGACTTCGGCTACGTCCTGCACGTCACCGGCCTGTGGTCCGACCTCGACCGCTTCCAGGAGCTCGTGCACGCCGGCCTGCGGGCCGCCACCGCCGGCGACACCGCGCTCGCCCGGACCCGGCTGCGGGCGGCGATCGCCCTGTACGGCGGCGAGTTCCTGCGCGGGGAGAGCGCCGACTGGGTCGTCGAACAGCGCGAGTACCTCAGGGCGCTGGTCCTGCGGGCCCTGGGCGTGCTGCGCGCCGACGCCGAGGACCGCGAGGACTTCGTGGAGCTCATCGAGCTCTGCAGGCGCACGCTGGAGATCGACCGCCACCACGAGGAGACCTACCGCGCGCTGATGGCCGCGCACGGCCGCCGCGGCGAACTGGCCTGCGTACGCCGCTGGTACGAGCTGTGCGCCCGCCGGATGCGCGACGAGCTGGCCGTGGCGCCCGGCCACGAGACCCAGCGGCTGCTGCGCACCCTGATCCCGGCCGCCGCCCGCGCCGCCGCGCCCGCCCAGGCCCCGGCCTCCGTCGGCGGCGCCCCCGCCACGGTCCGCGCGCTGCGGCCCGCCGGGCGCCAGCCCGGAACACCCCCGTGGAGCACGGAGGTCCGCAGTCCCGCCCTGGCCCGCCCCGTCCGCAGGGCCAGGCCCGACAACCGGGCCCCGGCCGTCCTGGCCCGCACCGCGGACCCCGCGACCGCGTGACCGCGTGACCCCGCGACCGACGCAGCTGTTCAGCGAGCCCGTGAATCCCGTGACCGAGTGAGGAACCCACCGTGACCGTGCTGACCGTGCCGACCGCGCCGCAGGACTCCAGACCATCCGGCGGCGAACCGAACGCGGCCCCCCTGCCGCCCCGTTACACCGACCAGTGGATCGGCGGCGCCTGGGTGGCCTCCGAGGCCGAGGGCCTCCTCGTCGTGACCGACCCCGCCACCGAGCGCGCCCTGGCCACCGTGCCCGCCGGCACCGCACGGGACGCCGACCTCGCGGCCCGCGCTGCCGCCGCGGCCTTCGAGGGCTGGGCGGCCACCCCGCTGCGCGAGCGGACCGCTCTGCTGCGCAGGGTCGTCGAGGCCATGGAGGTACGGGCCGAACGCTTCGCCGAGGTGATCACCGCCGAGGTGGGCGCGCCCACCCGGATGGCCCGCCACACCCACGTCGGACTGTCCCTCGGCATGGCCGCGCACTGCGTCGAGACCGCCGCCTCCTACGCCTTCGAGGAGCGGGTGGGGCACTCCCTCGTCGTGCGCGAGGCCGCCGGGGTGGCCGCCTGCATCACCCCGTGGAACACCCCCCTGCTGCTCACCGTGCAGAAGATCCTCCCGGCGCTCGCGGCCGGCTGCACCGTGGTGCACAAGCCGAGCGAGATCACCCCGCTGCACGCCCGGCTGCTCGCCGAGGCCGTCGCCGAGGCGGACCTGCCGCCCGGCGTCTTCAACATGGTCGTCGGCACCGGCGACACCGTCGGCACGGCGCTGGTCACCCACCCGCTGGTCGACGTGGTCTCCCTGACCGGCTCCACCCGGGCCGGACGCGACGTCTCCGCGCTCGGCGCCGACCGGATCAAGCGCGTCCACCTCGAACTCGGCGGCAAGAACGCCAGCCTCGTCCTCGACGACGCCGACCTGGCCCCGGCCGTCGCCGCCACCGTCGACCAGATGCTCTTCAACACCGGCCAGACCTGCCTGCAGTGGAGCCGGCTGCTGGTGCCGCGCGAGCGCCAGGACGAGGCCGTCGAGCTCGCCGTCCGGGCCATGGAGGGCTACGTCACCGGGGATCCGCGCGATCCCGCGACCGACCTCGGCCCGCTGGTGTCCGCGGCCGCGCACGCCCGCGTCACCGGATACGTCCGCCGCGGCGTCGAGGAGGGCGGGGCCCGCCTGGTCCACGGCGGCCCCGACCGGCCCGCCGGCCTGGACACCGGCTACTACGTCCGGCCGACGGTCTTCGCCGACGTCGACCCGCTCACCACGATCGCCCAGGAGGAGATCTTCGGACCGGTGCTGTCCGTCATCCCCTACGACGACGAGGAGCAGGCCGTCCGGATCGTCAACGGCACCCGCTACGGACTGCACGGCGCGGTCTGGTCCGGCGACGACGCCCGCGCCGAGAAGGCGGCGCGCCGCTTCCGCTCCGGCCTGGTCGACGTGAATGGCGGCCAGTTCAACCCGGCCGCGCCGTTCGGCGGGTTCAAGCAGTCCGGGATCGGACGCGAGTGCGGCACGGCCGGACTGGAGGCCTTCCTGGAGACCAAGTCGATGCAGCTCCCGCAGGGCGCGGGGGGCCAGGTGGTCGGCCCGCGGCTGCGGGCCACCGAGGCCGCCCGCCCCGCGGACACCGAGAGGAACGACGGATGACCGAGCCCCATGCCGGGCCGGCCGGGGCGCACGCCCCGGGCGGGCTCCCGCCGCTGTTCGCCCGCCTGGAACGGTGGACCCGCGAACAGCCCGACGAGACCGCGGTCAAGGCCGTGGACGGCACCTACACCTACGCGGCGCTGACCGCCCGCACCGCCCGCTACGCCGCCGCCCTCGCCCGCGCCGGAGTCGGCCCGGAGACCGCGGTCGGACTCCTGCTGGGCCGGTCCCGGGAGAGCGTGCCCGCCCTGCTCGCCGTCTGGAGCCTGGGCGGGACCGCCGTACCGCTGGACCCCGGGCACCCCGTGGAGCGCCTCGGCGGCGTCCTGCGCGACGCCGGGGCCGCCGTCCTCGTCGCCACCGAGGTGCCCGCCGGCCTGGAAGCCGGCGGGACCGTCCTCCTGGCCCCCCGCGAGGTCCGCCGCGGCGCCCCCGGGGCGCTCGCGGTGTCCCCGCCCGCACCCGACGGCTGCGCCTACCTCATCTACACCTCCGGAACCACCGGCCGCCCCAAGGGCGTCGAAGTGACCTACCGCGGCCTGGACACCTTCGTCGAGGCCCTCGGAGGCCTCGGCCTGCCCGCCGGCGGCCTCGGACTCAACGCCGTCTCGCCCGCCTTCGACGGCTGGCTCTGGTGCACCCTGCTCTACCTCGTCCACGGCCAGGGGGTGGCCCTCACCGACCTCTCCCTCGACGGACTGCGCCAGGCCGCCGCGGAGGGCCGCGAGCCGCTGCCCGCCGGACTGCGCACCGTCTCCCTCACGCCGTCGCTGCTCGCCGCCCACGGCGCGGGACTCGACTGCGCCGAAGTGGTCGTCGTCGCGGGCGAGGCCTGCCCGGCCGCCCTGGCCGAGCGGTTCGCCCAGGGCCGCCGGCTGCTCAACGTGTACGGGCCGACGGAGGTGACCATCGCCGCCACCTGGGCCGACAGCCGACGAGGGGACGACGTGACCAGCATCGGACGACCGCTGCCCGGCTACCGGGCGTACGTGCTGGACGAGGAGCTGCGGCCGGTTCCCGCGGGCACCGAGGGCGAGCTCTACCTCGGCGGGCCCGCGGTCGCCCGCGGGTACCGGGGCCGCCCCGGACTCACCGCGAGCCGCTTCCTGCCCGACCCGTTCCAGGGCGGCGGCACCCGCATGTACCGCACCGGGGACGTCGTGGTCCGCCGCGACGGCGGCGAACTGGAGTACCGGGGCCGCCGGGACGACCAGGTCAAGATCCGCGGTCACCGCATCGAGCTCGGCGAGGTCGAGCGCGTCGCCGCCGAACTCCCCGAGGTCGTCGCCGCCGCCTGCTGCCCGCTGGCCGCGGGCCAGACCCTCGGCCTCGCCGTCGTCGCGGCGCCCGGCACCGTCGACCCGGCCGGGCTCGCCACCCGCGTCGTGGAGCGCTGCCGCAAGCAGCTGCCCGCCGCGGCGGTACCGGCCACCGTCCGGGTCCTGGACCGGATCCCGACCCTGACCACAGGAAAGGCCGACCGCGCCGCGCTGGCCCGGGCCCTGGAGGAGCCCGAAGGCGGCGACGGACCCGGCGCGAGCGGGGGCGGCGCGGTGAGCGCGAGCGAGCGCACCGTGATGACCGTGTGGGCCGAGGTGCTCGCCACCGAGGTCCCCGGCCCCGAGTCGGACTTCTTCGACCTGGGCGGCCACTCCCTGGCCGCCGCCCGCGCGGTGTCGGAGCTGCGCCGCACCACCGGACTGCGCGTCGGCCTGGGCGCGCTGCTGGCCCGGCCGACGGTCGCCGACGTCGCCGCCGAGATCGACCGGCTCGCGGCCGAAGCCGGCGCACCCGCGCCCGACGCGGCCGCCGCCGCCGAAGGGGCGTAGGCCATGGGTACCTGGATCTCCACCTGGACGGCCGACCCGGCCGCCCCCGCCGACCCGGCCCTGCCGGTGCTGCTCTGCCTGCCCCCGGCCGGGGCCGGCTGCCAGCAGTTCCGCGCCTGGCAGCCCGCGCTGGACGGCATCGCGCAGGTGTACGGCGTACAGCTGCCGGGCCGGGAGAACCGCTGGCGCGAGCCCATGCCGGACACCTTCGACGAGGCCGTCGACGCCATCGCGGTCGAACTGGCGTCCACCGTCGGCAGCCGGCCGCTGATCGTCTTCGGCCACAGCTTCGGCGGCCTCCTCGGCTACGAGGTCTCCCGCCGGGTCACCCCGCGCGCCCTCGTGGTCAGCGGCTGCCGGGCCCCCGGCCACTGGACCGGAGCCGGCCGCGGCATCGTCGACGACGGGGAGGAGCTGGACAAGCTCTTCGACACGGCCGACCTCGATCCCCGCCTGCTCGACGAGGACACCCGGGCCCTGATGGTCGGGATGCTCCGCAAGGACGCCCAACTGTCCCTGAGCTACGTCCACCAGCCGGGAACCCGCCTCTCCGTACCCGTGCACGCCTGGGGCGCCGACGGCGACGAGACCGTCAGCGCGGCCGACCTGGACGGCTGGGCGGCGGTCACCACCGCCGGTTTCACCCGGCACACCACCACCGGCGGACACCACGCCGTACTGCGCCGCCCGCAGCCCGTACTGGAGCACCTCAGCGCCCTGCTGCGGGGCGAGGGAGCCACCCTCGCCCCGACCGCCTGACAGCCCGCCCGCACCCATCGGCCCGAGCCCGGAGGACACCGTGCCCACCACCCACCAGGTCCTCGTGAATCACGAGGGGCAGTACGCGCTGTACCCCGCCACGCGCGAGACGCCCGACGGCTGGACGCCGGCCGGCTTCGACGGCACCGAGGACGAATGCGCCGCCTTCGTCGACGCCCACTGGCCCGACATCCGCCCGCTCAGCCTGCGAGGAGCCTGAGATGGAGATCGACCTGCTCGACCCGGGCCCCTTCGGCCGCAACGACTTCTGGCCGACCTTCACCTGGCTGCGCGCCAACTCGCCGGTCCACTGGCACCCCGAGGCCGGCAGCGCGGACGGCGGCTTCTGGGCGCTCAGCCGGCACCGCGACATCATGAAGGTCTACGCCGACAGCGACACCTTCCTGTCCGCCCGCGGGATGCGGCTGGGCAGCGACCCCGCCGCCGTCGCCGCGGTCGCCCAGCGCATGCTCATCGTCTCCGACGTCCCGCACCACACCCGCCTCAAGCGGGCCCTCGGACAGGCCTTCGGCCCCCAGCAGATGCCGCGCCTGGAAGCCCTCGTCGAGCAGGTCGTCGCCGACCTGGTCACCGAGGCCGCCGAACGCGACGAACTGGACTTCATCGACCTCGCCAAGCAACTGCCCAACCGGGTGGTCTGCGCCATCCTCGGCATTCCGCGCGCCGACTGGGCCTGGATCGGAGCCCTGACCACCGACGCCTTCGACTCCCCGGACGAGGCGGTGCGCAGCAGCGCCCACTCGGAGATCTTCCTCTACTTCATCGAGCTGCTCGCCGAGCGCCGGGCCCGCCCCGGCGACGACCTGGTCAGCCAGATCGCCCACGACACCCTCGTGGACGAGGGCGACGGCAGCGAACGCCCCCTCAGCGACCACGAGATCGTCTTCAACCTCAACGGCGTCCTGTCCGGCGCCAACGAGACCACCCGCTACTCGGCGGCCGGCGCGGTCCACATGTTCGCCGAGCACCCCGACCAGTGGCGGCTGCTGCGCGGCCTCGGACCCGACGGCATCGCGCCGGCGGTCGAGGAGATCCTGCGCTGGACCACGCCCGGGGTGCACGCCCTGCGCACCGCCGCCCGAGACACCGAGATCAACGGCATCCCCGTCGCCGCGGGCGCCCGGGTGACGCTGTGGAACGTCTCGGCCAACCGGGACGAGGACGTCTTCGCCGATCCGCACTCCTTCCGGGTCGACCGCCGCCCCAACCGGCACGTCGCCTTCGGGCACGGCCGCCACCTCTGCCTCGGCGCCCGCCTCGCCCGCTTCGAACTCGGCGCCCTGCTCACCGAGATGCTCGCCGTACTGGACGGGTTCGAACTGACCGGTCCCGCCACCTTCAACTCGTCCAACTTCACCTGGGGGATCAACAGTCTCCCCGTGCGGCTGCTGCGCAGCCGAGCCTTCGCGAAGTAAGAAAGGGCCCGTACTGTGACCACCGCACTCGTCGACTTCAACCGTTCGGACGCCGCGTTCCCGACGACCGGGTACCCGGAACTCCTCGCCGGACAGGCCGCCCGCACCCCCACGGCCACGGCCCTCGCGCAGGGCGACCGCACCTGGACCTACGCCGAACTGGAAGCCGCCACCAACCGCCTGGCGCACGCGCTGATCGCCCGCGGCGCCGGTCCCGGCACCCGGATCGGCCTCTGCCACCCGCGCAGCGCCGAGTACGTCCTCGGCTCCCTGGCGATCCTCAAGACGGGCGCCGCGATCGTCGCCCTCGACCCGGTCAACCCCGACGACCGGCTCGCCGCGATGATCGCCGACGCCGAACCGCTGCTCGTGCTCACCCCGGCCGAACTCGCCCGCCGGATACCCGAGGACGTCGAGCGGGCCGATGTCGCCACCGCCGGCCAGGGCCACCCGGACACCGCGCCCGCGTCGGTGACCGGGCCCGACACCGTCAGCCACCTCATCTACACCTCCGGCTCCACCGGCACCCCCAAGGCGGTGCTGGAGCGGCACGGCGCGCTCACCAACCTCGTCCACTGGACCACCCGCGCCTACGCGGTCCGGCCCGGCGACCGCGCCTCCTGGATGTCCACCCCGGGCTTCGCCGTCCAGATCATGGAGTGGCTCGCCTTCCTCCCCGCCGGCGCCGCGATCCACATCCCCGAAGCGGGCCAGGCCCAGACCCCCGAGCAGATCCGCGACTGGCTGGCCGGCGAGGGCATCACCCACACCATGCTGGTCGCCGCGCTGGCCGAGCCCGTATGGGGCCTGCAGTGGCCCGCGGACACGGCCCTGCGGATCCTGGTGACCACGGCCGAGCGCGTGCACAGCTGGCCGCCCGTCGACACCCCCTTCCGCGTGGTGATGACGTACGGCACCACCGAGACCACCAACGTCCTGTCCTGCCTCGACCTCGGCGCCGGCACCGACTTCACCAGCCAGGCCACCCCCGAGGAGGTCCGCGCCACCCGGCAGGTCCCGGTCGGCGTGCCCATCGCCAACCTCCGCGTCCACCTCCTGGACGAGGAGGGCCGCCCGGTCCCCGAGGGCGAGGTCGGCCGGCTGCACGTCTCCGGTGCCGGGGTCGCCGCCGGCTACCACGGCCGCCCCGAGCTCACCGCCGCCAAGTTCCTCCCCAACTTCGTCGAGGGCGACCCGCACCCGGTGCTCTACGACACCGGCGACCTGGCCCGCCGGCGCGAGGACGGCGCCGTCGAGCTCCTCGGCCGCTCCGACTCCCAGGTCAAGATCCGCGGCTTCCGCGTCGAGCTCGGCGAGGTCGAGACCCACATCGCACGCCTCGACGACATCGCCGAGGCCGTCGTCGTCACCCAGGAGCGCGGCCCCGGCGACAAGCGGCTCATCGCCTACGTCTCCCCGGCCGGCGCGGCCGCACCCGACCCGGCCGCCGTGCGCGCCGAGGTCGCCCGGACCCTGCCCTACTACATGGTCCCCGCCGCCGTCGTCGTGCTGCCCGCCCTCCCGCGGCTGCCCAACGGCAAGGTCGACCGCCGCAGCCTGCCCGAGCCCCCCGAGGGCCGCGACGGCGTCGGCGCCGGCTACGAGGCGCCGCGCAACGAGGTCGAGGACGCCCTGAGCCGGCTGTGGGCCGACGCCTTCCGCACCGACGGCGTCGGCATCCACGACAACTTCTTCGAGCTGGGCGGACACTCGCTGCTCGCCTTCCAGCTCATCGACGAGATCCGCCGCCGCTACGGCGTCGAGCTGAGCCTCTCCGACCTGTCCACCTGCCCCACCGTCGCCGAGCTCGCCACCCTGGTCACCACCGAACGCGCCGGCGGCCGCGGCTCCTTCGGCGGCCTCCCCGCGATCGTCCCGGACCGGGCCGCCCGCTTCGAGCCCTTCCCGCTGACCGAGAGCCAGCAGGCGCTGTGGATCGGCCGCGGCGGACTCGTCGAGCTCGGCAACGTCGGCTGCCACGGCTACTTCGAGTGGGAGAGCGAGAAGCTCGACGTACCCCGCTTCGAGGACGCCTGGCGCCGCCTCGTCGAACGCCACGACGCCCTGCGCACCCGGGTCCTGCCCGACGGCACCCAGCAGGTCTTCGAGGAGATCCCGGCGTACGAGATCCCCGTCACCGACTTCGGCGGCCTCGACGAGGAGGCCCGTACGGCCGAACTGGCCGACCTGCGCGAGCGGCTGTCCCACCAGGTGCTCGACGCCGACGCCTGGCCGCTGTTCGACGTGCGGATCAGCCTGCTCGGCGGCGGCCGGGCCCGGATCCACCTCTCGCTGGACTTCCTCGTCGCCGACGCCTGGAGCTACTTCCAGGTCCTCATCCCCGACCTGGTCACCTACTACGTCGAACCGGACGCCGAACTCGCCCCACTGGAGCTGACCTTCCGCGACTACGTGCTCGCCGTCGGCAACTCCCTGCGCGACAGCGAGATCTACCGCCGCTCCGAGTGGTACTGGCGCGACCGCCTCGCCACCCTCCCGCCCGCCCCCGAGCTGCCCGCCCGCCCGGCCGACGCCCCCGAGCTGCCGGTCCGCTTCGAGCGCCGCAGCCACGTCGTCGCCCCCGAGCTGTGGGCCCGGATCCAGGAGCGGGCGCACGCCCGCGAGGTGACCCCCTCCGGCGTGCTGGCCGCCGCCTACGCCGAGATCCTGGGCAAGGCCTCCGGACAGGCCCGCTTCACCATCAACTTCCCGCTCTTCAACCGGCTCCCGCTGCACCCGCAGGTCAACGCCCTGCTCGCGGACACCACGACCACCCTGCTGCTCGCCGTCGAACAGCAGGACTCCACCTTCGCCGGACGCGCACAGGCCGTCCAGCGCCGCCTCTGGGCCGACCTGGAGCACCGCTACTTCAGCGGGGTGCAGGTCCTGCGCGAGCTGACCAAGCTGCGCGGCTCCCTCGCCCCGGCCATGCCCGTGGTGATGACCAGCCTGGCCGGCCACCCGCCGCAGTACGAGGAGACCGAGCTGGGCGCCCCGGTCTACGGCATCTCCCAGACCCCCCAGGTCTCCCTCGACTTCCAGGTCTTCGAGAAGCCCGAAGGACTCACCTTCAACTGGGACTTCCTGCCCGCCGTCTACCCGGACGGCCTCATCGACTCCATGTTCGAGGAGTTCACCGCCCTGCTGGAGGCCCTCGGCGAGGACGGCGTCTGGGAGCGGTACTCCCCGCCGCCCGGCGAGGAGGGCGCCGAGGCGGGCAAGGCCGAGGAGCGCGACACGGGCGACGCCTGGGAGCGCTACTGGGCCGGCATCCGGCGGACCGGCCGCGGCGGCGACGTCATCTGGGACGCCGACAGCGGCGAGGAGTTCCAGTGGCTCCTCGACCAGGCGCAGCGCCACTTCGCCGCCGACCTGCCGCTCATCGACCTCGGCTGCGGCAACGGCCGCTACAGCCGCGAACTCGCCCCGCACTACCCGAAGGTCGTCGGCGTCGACGTCTCCGTCAGCGCCATCGACCACGCCAAGCGCGAGGCCGAGGGCGTGGCGAACGTCGACTACCTCGCCATCGACATGACCGACGCCGAGCAGGCCGCGGTCCTGGGGGAGGGGCCCTACAACATCTTCGTCCGCGGTGTCTTCCACGTCCTGGACACCGAGGCCCGGGCCCGGCTCGCCGCCGTCGCCGACCGGCTGCTCGGCGACGAGGGCACGCTGATCGTCCACGAGCCCGACTACTCCAGCAACTCCTTCGGCTACCTGGGCTTCGTGGGCGGCAAGCGTGGCCGCGCGGAGGACCTGGTCGGCCCGCTGGAGGCGGCCGGCGTCCGCCACTCCCACCGCTTCACCCGGCCCGAACTGGCCGAGGCGTTCGGCGCGGACGGCTGGGAGATCGTCGAGGACGAGGCGATAGAACTGCACGCCATCGACCCCCGGTCGGACTCCGACGCGCTGCGGCTGCCCGGCTACTACGCGGTGCTGCGCCGCAGGCGCTGATGGCCGGTCTCGCACTGGCCGGGCCGACCGGAGCGGTGCTGGCCGCGGCAGGTGACGTACGGGAGCTGCTGACCCGTACCGAACTGGACCGCGCCGGCGCCCTCCGGTCGGCCGCCGACCGGGAGGACTTCCTGGCCGCGCACGCACTGGTCCGGCTCTGCGCCGGGCGGCTCCTGGGCCGCCCGGCGCAGGGCCTCACCGTCGTTCAGAGCTGCGGTTCGTGCGAGCGGCCGCACGGCAGGCCCCGGCTCGTCGAGGCGCCCGGCACCGGTGTCAGCCTGGCGCACGCCCGGGGCTGGGTCGCGGCCGCCGCGGCCGACGGCCCCGTCGGCGTCGACGTGGAGGCCGTCGACGGGACGGAGGTGGACTGGCGGACGGCCGAGGCCGTCTGCACCGGGAAGGAACTGGCCGCCCTGCGGTTGGACACCCACCCGCGGCGCGCCTTCCTGCGCCAGTGGGTACGAAAGGAGTCCCTGGTCAAGGTCGGGGCGGGCACGCTCGACGAGCCGGCCCGCCTCGACGTTCCCGTGTACGGGCAGGAGCCGCCGCGCTGGCACGGCTGGCGGCTGCTGGACTGGGGCGGAACGGAGGCCGTCGGATGCGTGGCGGCCCGTGAGGAAATGCGGCTGCGGCTGCTCGGCTGAAAGACTGGACACGTGGAACGACGTACGACCGAACGGCTGCTCAGGGCGCGCGCACAGGCGATCGGGGGCGGGGTCCGGGAGGACTCCGTCGCCGCCGTTCTGAACCGGGTGCTGGCCGTCCAGGCCCAGGACCTGCCCGCCGCGGAGCTCGGGCTGCGGGTACGGGCCCGCGGACTGACGCAGGAGGCGGTCCGCCGGGCCACCGACACCGAACGCACCGCCGTCCGCGGCTGGTTCATGCGCGGCACCCTCCAACTGGTGCCCGCCGAGGACGCCCGCTGGCTGCTGGACCTCTTCGGCCCCGTCTACCTCGCGCTCGCCGCCCGGCGGCTGCGCGAACTCGGCCTGGACGAGGCCCTGTGCACGCGCTCGGAGCGGCTCATCGCCGACGCGATCGCCGCGGAGGGCCCGCTGACCCGCGCCCAGCTCACCGACCGCCTCACCACCCTCGGCGTCGAGCCGAAGGGGCAGTCCGCCTTCCACCTCATCCGCCGCGCGGCCCTGGCCGGCCGGATCTGCCACGGACCGCAGCGCGACGGCGACGCCACCTTCGTCCTCCTCGACGACTGGCTGCCCGCCACCGGACCCCTGCCGTACACCGGCGAAGCGGCCGTACGGGAGCTCGCGCGGCGCTACCGCGCGGCCCACGGGCCCTCCGACGCACTGGACTTCGTCCACTGGTCGGGGCTGAAGACCACCGTGGGGAAGAACGCCTGGGCCGCCGTCCGCGACACCGCTCCCGAAGCCCCGGCCGCCGCCGGCGAACCTGACGTACGGCTGCTGCCGGCCTACGACAACTACCTCGTCGGCTACCGCAGCCGGGACCTGTCGGTGCCCGCCGAGCACGAACGGCGGGTGTGGCCGGGCGGCGGGCAGATCCGCGCCACCGTGGTCGTCGACGGGCTGGCCGTCGGCACCTGGTCGGGCGGCCGCCGGGGAACTCCCGTCGCGGTCGAACCGTTCCCCGGAGCAGAGCCGCCGAGCCCCGCCGTGGCCGCGGGAATCGCCCGCGAGAGCGCCGACATCGCACGCTTCTCCAGCTGAACTCATCGCATGTCTACAAGCGTTCTATAGTCCCGGAATTCATAACCGCGGTCTAACTCGGGGTCCATAGCGTCAGTGCCGTCCGACAATTCCGTACCCAATCAGAAAAGGGCGTCGACATGGCACTCGGTCGGCATTCCGATTTCAATCGCCTGTGGTTCGGGCAGACCGTCAGCAACTTCGGCGACAAGATCTCCCTCCTGGCGCTACCGACCCTCGCGGTCGTGGTGCTGGACGGCGGAGCCTTGGAGGTCGGCGTGCTCGGCGCGCTGCGCTTCCTCCCCTTCCTGCTGCTCGCCCCGTTCGCGGGGCTGGTGGCCGACCGGGTCTCGAGGCGCACCGTCATGATCGTCGCCGACCTGGGCCGCTTCCTGGCCCTGGCCACGATCCCGCTGGCGTTCGCGCTCGACTCCGTCACCATGACGCACATCTTCATCGTCGCCGGCATCACTGGCTGCCTCACCACCTTCTTCGAGGTCTCGTACCAGTCCTGGCTGCCCCAGCTCATCGGCACCGAGAACCTCATCGAGGGCAATACCAAGCTGCAGATCAGCCGCAGCGTCGCCGAGGCGGTCGGCGCCGGCGCCGGTGGCGCACTCATCCAGCTGCTCGGCGCCGCACGCGCCATCACCGCCGACGCGTTCACCTTCCTCATCTCGCTCATCGCCCTGCTGGTCATCCGCCACCGGGACGTGCGCGAGCGGACCGAGGAGCGGAAGGCCTCCGCCAAGGCGGAGATGAAGGAGGGCATGAAGACCCTCTTCGGCAACCCGGTCCTGCGCGGCCTGTTCACCGCCAACGTCGTGGTCAACCTCGGTGCCGCGATGGGCGACGCCATCCTGATCGTCTACGCGTACAAGGAGCTCAACCTCAGCCCCGGCCAGGTCGGCATCGCCTTCGCCGTCATGTCGGTCTTCGTCATCGTCGGTGCGGTGCTCTCCGAGGTCGTCTCCAAGAGCCTCTCGGTGGGCCGCCTGCTCGTGATCACCGCGGTCGTGCTCGGCGCCGGCTACATCCTCGTCCCGACGGGCGGCGCGGTCGGCGGCTTCGTCGGACTGATCGTGGTCCAGGCCATCATCGGCTTCGTCTCCCCGATGTTCGACATCCACGTCCTCAGCCTGGTGCAGGGTGTCACCCCGAACGAGCAGATGGGCCGCGTCAGCGGCACCGCGCTCTCCGCGGTGTACGGCGCCCTGTCCCTCGGCTACTTCGCCGGCGGTGCGCTCGGCGAGGCGATCGGCCTGACCGGCGGCCTCGCGGTGGCCGGTGCCGTCACCATCATCGGCGGCCTGACCCTGCTCGGCGGACCGGTCGCCAAGATCAAGGAAATGCCCGGCGGCGACGACACCGCCGAGGAGGGATCTCCGGCCGCGGACGAGACCAGGATCACCGCCTGACGATCCTGCCCGGCCCCACGGGAGCGGGTGCCCGCCCAGCGGCACCCGCTCCCGAAACCCGCACCCGGGCCCGCACGGGCCCACCCGCACAACGCACCCGCACCTCGCACCCGTACGCCCGCGCCGCGCTCCCGCGGCGCTCCCTGCCGTACTCCCTCTCCCGAAGACGCACGGAGGCTCAAGGTGAGCGAGTCCCTCGCCGAACGCATAGCCGCACTGCCGAAGTCCCGCAGGGCACTGTTCCAGGCCCTGACGGGCCGCAACGGCGGGCGCGCCGCCGTACGGGAGGACCCTGAGCCGGCACCCCGCGACCCCGCCGACCCGCCGGTGCTCTCCTTCGCCCAGCGCCGGCTCTGGTTCATCGACCAGCTCCAGCCCGGCAGCCCCGCCTACAACGTGCCGGTGGCCACCCGGATCCGCGGCCCGCTCGACGTCCCCGCCCTGCACGCGGCGCTCCAGGACATCGTCGACCGCCACGAGGTCCTGCGCACCGTCTACACCTACCAGGAGGGCGCCACCGAGGCCCTGCCCCGCGTGGTGGACGGCTTCCGGCTGCCCCTGCCGCTGACCGAACTGCCCGACGAGGCATCCGTCCGGCCGTTCTACGACGCGGATGCCGGCGCCCCCTTCGACCTGGCCGGCGCCGTCCCGCTGCGGGCCCGGCTCGGCCGCCTCGGCGCCGAGGACCACGTCCTCGTGCTCAACCTCCACCACATCGTCACCGACGGCTGGTCGATGCGGATCCTCTACACCGAACTGGAGCGCGCCTACGCGGCCCGCACCGGCACCCCCGCCGACGCGAACGCCCCCCTCGCCCTCCAGTACGCCGACTTCGCCACCTGGCAGCGCCGCCGCGTCAGCGGGGACCGGCTGGAGAAGCTCACCTCCTTCTGGCAGGAGGAACTCGGCGGGGCCGCCCCCGTGGACCTGCCCACCGACCGGCCCCGGCCACCCGTCTTCGGGCACGCCGGAGCCTCCCGCTACATCGACCTCCCGCCCCGGCTCATCGCCCGGCTCAGGGAGTTCGGCAAGTCCGAGGGCGCCACCCTCTACATGACGATGCTGGCCGGCTTCGCCGCCACCCTGCGCCGCTGGACCGGCCAGGAGGACATCGTCGTCGGCACCTCCGTCTCCGGCCGCGACCACCCCGCCTTCAGCGAGCTCATCGGCTTCTTCGTCAACACCCTGCCGCTGCGCATCAGAACCGGCGGGGACCCCGGCTTCGCCGAACTGGTCCGCGCCACCCGCCAGACCACCCTCCAGGCGTACGCGCACCAGGAGCTGCCCTTCGACCTGATCGTCGACGCGCTCGGACTGCCCCGCGACCCGAGCCGGCCGCCGCTGACCTCCGTGATGTTCCTGCTCGACGAGACCCCGGACACCGCCCCCGGCCTCGCCGGCCTCGCCACCGAGCCCATCGACTTCTCCTCGCACGCCACCAAGTACGACCTCATGATCAGCGTCCACGACACCGGCACCGCCGTCCGCGCCCTCGTGGAGTACCCCACCGACCTGTTCGACGCCCCGACCGTGGACCGGCTGCTCGGCCACTTCCTCACCACCCTCGAAGGCGCCGTCGACCGCCCGGACGCCCCGCTGTCCGCCCTGCCGCTGCTCACCGACGCCGAGCGGACCGCCGCCCTGGACGACTGGAACGCCACCCGCGCCCCCTTCCCCCAGGACGCCTGCCTGCACCACCTCTTCGAGCAGCACGCCGACCGCCGGCCCGGCGCGCCCGCCGTGGTCCTCGGCGGGGTCGGCGGCTGGAGCGTCACCTACCGGGAGCTGGAGGAGCGCGCCAACCGGCTCGCCCACCGGCTCGTCGAGTCGGGGGCGGGCCCCGGCCGGACCGTGGCCCTGTGCCTGCGCCGCGGCCCCGGCCTGGTCACCGCGATCCTCGCCGTCCTCAAGGCCGGCGGGGCCTACGTACCCCTCGACCCGGACTACCCCGCCGAACGCCTCGCCCTGCTGCTGAAGGACGCAGCGCCGCCCATCGTCGTCTCCGACGCCGAACTCATCGGCCGGCTGCCCGTCCCCGACGGCACCGCACGCGTCCTCCTGGACAGCGACCGGGCCGCCCTGGCCGAGCTGCCCGCGACCCGGCCCGAGGTCCCCGTCACCTCCCGGGACCTCGCCTACGTCATCTTCACCTCGGGCTCCACGGGCACCCCCAAGGGCATCGCCCTGGAACACCGCGGCGTCGTCAACAACCTCCTCGACCTCAACCGCTCCTACGGAATCGGCCCCGCGGACTCCGTCCTCGCCCTGTCCTCGCCCAGCTTCGACATGAGCGTCTACGAGACCCTCGGCATCCTGGCGGCGGGCGGCACCCTCGTCCTGCCCGACCCCGCCGCCGCCAAGGACCCGGCGCACTGGGCCGACCTCGTCGAGCGGCACGGCGTCACCGTCTGGAACTCCGCCCCCGCCCTCCTCGGCCTCCTCGTCGACCAGCTCGAACACGCCGGCGGCCCCCTGCTGCCGAAGCTGCGCACCGCGTTCCTCGGCGGCGACTGGATCCCCGTCACCCAGCCCGACCGGATCCGCGCCTTCGCACCGGAGCTGTCCTTCGCGGCGCTCGGCGGGGCGACCGAGGCCTCCATCCACTCGGTGGAGTTCCGCGTCGGCCGGGTCGACCCGCAGTGGACGAAGCTCCCGTACGGGCGCCCCATGGCCAACCAGCTCACCTACGTCCTCGACCCGCACGACCGCATCGTCCCCGTGGGCGTCCCCGGCGAACTCCACCTCGGCGGGGTCGGCCTGGCCCGCGGCTACCTGAACCGGCCCGAGCTCACCGAGGAGAAGTTCGTCCACGTCGAGCTGGCACCCGGCCGCACCGAACGCCTCTACCGCACCGGCGACCTGGCCCGCTACGGCACGGACGGCACCATCGAACTCCTCGGCCGCACCGACTTCCGGATCAAGCTGAACGGGCTCCGCATCGAGCCCGGCGAGGTGGAGAGCGCCCTGCGCGACCGCCCCGGCGTCCGCGAGGCCGTCGTCGCCTCCCGCCGCTCCGCCGCCGGCTCCGACCGCCTCGTCGGCTACGTCGTCCCCGAGGACGGCGCCGACCTCGACACCGCCGCCCTGCGGACCGCGCTCGGCGCCGTCCTGCCCCCGCACTGCGTCCCCGCCGAACTGGTCCTGCTGGAGCGGCTGCCGCTGAGCCCCAACGGCAAGGTGGACCGGGGCGCCCTGCCCGACCCGCGCCCCGCCGCCCCCGCCGCGGACCGGCCCGCCGCCGCCCCGGCGGACGGTGCCGGCGACCCCGTCGCGCTGCGGATCGCCGCGGTCTGGGCGGAGGTCCTCGGCGTGGCCGAAGTGGCCCCCGGCGACGACTTCTTCGCACTCGGCGGGGACTCCTTCGCCGCCGTGCGCGCCGTACGGGCCGTCGCCGCCGCCCTGCCGGACGGCGGAGCCGCCGCCCTGCGCGTCGTCGACCTCTTCAGCAACCCGACCCCGGCCGGTCTCGCCGCCCGCAGCGCCGAACTCGGCGGCAGCGGGACGCAGGCGCACCGCCTGCTGCACCGGCTGACCCCCGAACGCCCCGCCGGCACCACCGCGCTGACCCTGGTCTGCTTCCCGCACGGCGGCGGCGACGCCATCGCCTACCAGCCGCTGGCCGCCCAGCTCCCGCCGCACATCGAGCTCCTGGCCGTCTCCCCGCCCGGGCACGACCCGCTGCGCCCCGGCCCGATGCTGCCGGTCCCGGACTTCGCGGAACTCGCCGCCGCGGAGATCGCCCGCAGCGTGCAGGGACCGTACGCGGTCTACGGCCACTGCGCCGGCGTCGTCACCGCCCTGGAGACCACCCACGTCCTCGAACGCATGGGACAGCGCCCGATCGCCCTGGACCTCGCCGCCGCCCTCCCCGAGGAGGACCCGGAGTACGCCCTGGAGATGGAGCGGGTCTCCGGCGACGACGACCTCGTCGCCTACCTGACCACCATGGACGGTTTCGACGGGGTCCTCGACGATCGCGACCTCACCGCGGTCCTGCGGATGGTGCGGCACGACATGACCGAGGCCGCCCGCTTCTTCGCCCGTACCCCCGGCGGCTACGACCGGCCCCTGGCCACCCCGCTCACCTGCATCATCGGCGACGCCGACGACGCCACCGAGGGCTACCAGGACGGCTACCGCGCCTGGGGCCGCTACGCCGCCGACGTCCGGCTCGCCGTGATCCCCGGTGGCCGCCACTACTTCGCCAAGCACCTGCCCGACCGGCTCGCCGCCCTGCTCGCAGACCTGCACCGCAACGGAGGAAACCATGTCTGATCTCGCCGAACGGCTCGGCCGCCTGCCCCAGGGACAGCGCTCCCGGCTCCTGGGCAGGATGCGCAACCAGATGACGGCCGGCGTGGGCCGCCGCGTCGAGCTCAAGCGCGCCGACCACGGGCCGCGCTCCCGCTCCTCCTTCCAGCAGGAGCAGATGTGGTTCGTCGACAAGCTCGGCGCCGGCAAGGCCCGCAACAACATAGCCCTCTCCATAGCCCTGGGCGGTCCCCTGGACCGGGCCGCCCTGCACGAGGCCCTCAACGCCGTCGTCGCCCGCCACCAGGTGCTCCACAGCAAACTCGTCGAGATCGACGGGGTCCCCTGGCAGGAGCCCGTCCCGTCCTTCGTGCTCGGCGTCCAGAGCACCGACCTGTCGGGCAGCGAGGACGCCGACCGCGAACTCGCCGAACTCACCGCGGCCACCGCCTCCGCCCCCTTCGACCTGGCCGCCGCCCCGCCGGTCCGCGCCCACCTCGTGCGCCTCGCCGAGGACCGGCACGTCCTGCTCTGGGTCGTCCACCACATCGCCTGGGACCCGGGCTCGACCCGGATCTTCACCGAGGAGCTGACCGCCAGCTACGCCGCGGCCGCCGCGGGCAGGCGCCCCGAGGCCCCCGGACTCGCCGTCGAGTACGCCGACTTCGCCGCCTGGCAGCGGGCCAAGCTGGAGAACGACGAGCACGGCCGGGCGCTCGCCGCCAAGTGGCGCCAGATCCTCGCCGGCGCCGTCGCCACCGAAGTCCTGCCCGACCACCCGCGCGGTCCCGAGACCAAGGGCGACGGACGCGGACTGAAACTGACCCTCGACCAGAAGCTGCTGGACCGGCTCACCGAACTCGCCGACGGCAGCAGCACCACCGTCTTCACCACCCTGCTGGCCGCCTTCAACGCACTGCTGCGGCACTGGACCCGGACCGAGGACGTCGTCGTCGGCACGGCCAGCGCCTCCCGCCCGCACCCCGACCTGGAACAGGTCATCGGCTGCTTCGTCCAGATGATCACCCTGCGGACCGAGGTCACCGACGGGCTCACCTTCCGCGAGCTCGTCGCCCGCACGGCCGCCTCCGTGATGGACTCCTTCACCAGCAGCGAACTGCCCTTCGAGCAGGTCGTGGAGGCCGTCCGGCCGGTCCGCGACCCGCTGCGCCACCCGCTCTTCCAGATCGAGTTCACCTCGCTCGGCCGCTGGGGCACCCACCGGGCGCAGGCCGCGGACGTCGAGTTCACCATGGACCAACTGCACGACGGCGCCGCCAAGTTCGACATGAGCTTCCTCGTCGGCGAGAACGACGGCCTGGAACTCTCCCTCGAATACAACACCTCCCTCTACCGGCACGGCACCGCCAGCGCCCTCCTCGCCGCCTTCAAGCAGGTCCTGGAGCAGGTCGCGGAGAACCCCGACCTCCAGGTCGGCGACATCAGCCTGGTCGAGGAGCCGGCCGCCTCCCGGCACGCCCGCGAGCTCTCCCGCGGCGGCCCGGTCGACGAGACCGCCTGGACCACCACCCTCGACCGCGCCTTCCGCGAGCGTGCCACCATCCACCCCGACGCCGTCGCCGTCCGCCACGGCGCGACCCGCCTGGACTACGCGGCCCTCGACCGCTGGTCCGAGGCCATCGCCCACCGGCTGCGCGACCGCGGTGTCGGGCACGGCGACCCGGTCGCCGTGTGCGTGGCCCGCGGCCCGGCCGCCGTGGCCGGAGTCCTCGGCGTCCTCAAGGCGGGCGCCCACTACCTCCCCGTCGACCCGGCCGCCCCGGCCGAGCGGACCCGCACCGTCCTGGCCGACGCCAAGGTCCGCCACGCCCTCGTCGACGAGAGCGCGCAGCTGCCCGTACCGCTGGAGCTCGTGAACACCGGGACCGCGGCCCCGGTCCGCGAGGTCCCCTCCCTCGCCCTCAGCTCCACCCCCGCCGACCTGGCCTACGTCCTCTACACCTCCGGCAGCAGCGGAACCCCCAAGGGGGTCATGATCGAGCACCGCTCGGTCACCCACTTCTCCCGCGCCATCGCCAAGTCCTACGAGATCAAGGCCGAGGACCGGGTCCTGCAGTTCGCCCCCCTCACCTTCGACGTCTCCGTCTTCGAGATCTTCACCACCCTGCTCGCCGGCGGCTCCCTCGTCATCGCCACCGACGACGAACGCCGCGACCCCGCACTGCTCCAGGCCCGGATGCGCGAGGACGCGGTGACCGTCGCCGAACTCCCGCCCGCGCTGCTGCCGCTGCTCGACCAGGCGGCCCTGCCCGACCTGCGCCTGGTCTCCGTCGGCGGCGAGGCCTTCCCCGGCCGGCTGGTCGCCGAATGGACCGCGGGGGAGCGCCGGTTCGTCAACGGCTACGGCCCGACCGAGGCCACCGTCGCGGTGACCCTGATGGACTGCACCGGCAGCTACGACCGCAACCCGCCCATCGGCCGCCCCATGCCGGGCCACCAGGCCTTCGTGCTCGACGAGCGGCTGCGCCCGGTCCCGCCCGGCGTCCCCGGCGAACTGTGCGTGGCCGGCCCCGGCGTGGCCCGCGGCTACCTGGGCCGCCCCGACCTCACCGCCGAACGCTTCGCGGACAACCCCTACTCCGACGGCCCCGAGACCGCACGCCTCTACCGCACCGGCGACCTCGTGCGCTGGCTGCCCGGCGGCAACCTCGACTTCCTCGGCCGCACCGACCGCCAGCTCAAGGTCCGCGGCCACCGGATCGAGCCCGGCGAGGTCGAGGCCGTCCTGACCGGCCACCCCTCCGTGCAGCAGGCCGTCGTGGTGGCCCAGCCCGCCGCGGGCGGCGAGCGCATGCTGGCCGCCTACGTCACCGTCGAGCAGGTCGGCTCCTACGCCTCGGAGGTCGCCGACGCCGAAGGCCTGCGCGCCTACGCGGCCGGCCGGCTCCCCGGCTACATGGTCCCGGTCGTCGTCGTCCTGGACGAGCTGCCGCTGACCCCGCACGGCAAGGTCGACACCGCCGCCCTGCCCCTGCCCACCGAGCAGTCGGCGCAGGGCGGGACCCCGCCGCGCGACGCCGTCGAGGAGCAGATCTGCCGCGACATCCTCACCCCGCTCCTGGAATGGCAGAACCCGGACGTGGAGGG
The DNA here is from genome assembly GCF_040684695.1 of Streptomyces erythrochromogenes. GTDB lineage: Bacteria > Actinomycetota > Actinomycetes > Streptomycetales > Streptomycetaceae > Streptomyces > Streptomyces erythrochromogenes_C. The sequence continues at coordinate 155,855 of NZ_JBFBGM010000003.1, read as the reverse complement.
CGACTTCTTCGCCCTGGGCGGCAGCTCCCTCCAGGCGACCATCGTGGTCTCCCGGGTCAGGGCCCTCTTCGGCATCGACATCGCCCTCGCCGACTTCTTCGGCCGCCCGACCGTCGCGGGCCTCGCCGAACTCGTCCGCGCCGCCAAGGCCGAGGCCGCCGGCGAACAGGACCGGCTGCTCGCGGTATTCGAACAGATCGAGAACATGAGCGACGAAGAGGCCGCCGCCCTCCTCGGCTCCCTCCAGCAGCCGGAGGGGCCCTGATGGCCGGACCGGCCGGGCTGGAGGGAGCGCTCGCCGCGCTCCCCGAGGCCAAGCGCGAGCTCGCCCGCCTGATGCTGGCCGCCCGCCGGCCCGTACCCGCACACCCGGCCCCGCGCTCCGGCGCGGGGCCGGTCCCCCCGACCGCCCTGCAGACCCGGCTGTGGCGCCGGGAACGCACCCACCCGGCCGTCGCCACCGGCTCGCACGCCCTCCGGCTGACCGGCCCCCTCGACCCGCAGCGGCTGACCGGGGCCCTCACCGGGGTGCTGCGCCGCCACGAGGCCCTGCGCACCCGGCTGGTCCGGTCCACCGCGGACCAGCCCCGGCTGCACGTCGACGAGGAACCGGTTCTGCGGCTCACCCGGGCCGACCTGTCGGGCTTCACGGCGCAGGCCGCGGCCGAGCGGACCGCCCTGCAGCTCACCGAGAGCGCCTCCACCGTCCTGGACCTGGAGAGCGGCCGCACCAGCGCGTTCCGGCTGCTGCGGACCGGCCCCGACGAGCACGTCCTGATCCTCGCCTCCCACCTCGCGGTCTTCGACGGCTGGTCCTCCGGGGTCTTCCTCGCGGACCTCGCCGCCGGCTACCGCGAGGGCCCCGAGGGCCCCACCCCGCCCGAACTCCAGTTCCCCGACTACGCCGACTGGCAGCACCGCTGGCTCGCCGGGCCGGACGGCACCGCCGAACTCGCCCGCCGCCGGGCCGTGTTCGCGGCCGACCCGCCCGCACCGCGGGCCCCCGGCGGCTTCGAGCGCGGACACCTGCCCGTACGGCTGGCCCGCGGCCCCGTCGACGCAGGGCTGGAACTGGGCGCTGCCGAGGGGGCCACCCCGTTCATGACCCTGCTCGCCGCGCTCGCCGTCGTCCTGGCCCGCCGGGACGGCCGCAGCTCCGTGGTGATCGGCACCCCGGCCGCCGGCCGGTTCGCCGCACCGCTGGAGGGCGCGGTCGGGCAGTACACCACCGTCGTGCCGATCCGGCTCGACCTCGCGGGCGGGCCCACCTTCCGCGAGCTCCTGCACCGCACCCGCACCGCGGTGGCCGAGGCCCTGGCCCACCAGCGCCTGCCCGTGGACGTGCTGTTCGGCGACGGCACGCCCCCGCCGTACAACGTCCTGTTCGCCCTCCACAACTACCCGGCCGTACCGCTGGACCTGCCCGGCATCGAGGTCGGCCAGCTCCCCGGGCCGCCCGCCCGCCACCTGGAGCTCTACAGCCCCGACCCGGCCGCGGCCCTGGCCTGCGTCGGCCTGGTCGAGCGGGACGGCGAGATCGGCGGCACCGCCGAGTACAACCGGCACGCGGCCACGCCCGAGGACGTGCGGGGCCTGCTCACCGGCATCGAGGAGGTGCTGGACCGGGCCGTGGCCGCGCCCGCCTCCCCGCTCACCACCACCCGGCACTGAGCGGGGCCGGGGTCACCACGGCCCCGGCCCCTGCTCGATCCCCAACCGGAACCACCCAGACCCGCCAAGGGAGTTGCCCGTGCTCACCACCGAGTTCTACCGCGCGCCCGCGGACTGCGGGCTCGTACGGAGCGGGGCCGACGTGCCCCGCACCCCCATGCGGGCCCTGCGCGAGGACATCCACGACATCCTGGTGTCCGCCCCCGTCGCCGAGGCCCGGCGCACCCGGGACCCCCGGCCCCTCCACCGGGCCCTGGGCGAGCGGGGCCTGCTCGCACCCCAGTGGCCCGAGGAGTACGGGGGCCGCGGCGTCAGCCAGGTCGCGGCGGCCGTGCTGGTCGAGGAACTCGCCATGCACGACGTCCCCGACCTGCTCCACACCCTCACCGTGCAGATCGTCGGCTCCACCCTGCTCAACGTCGCCAGCCCGCAGATGAAGGCGCGGCACCTGCCCGGCTTCGCCGCCGGCACGGCCTTCGGCTGCGTCCTCTTCAGCGAACCGCAGGCCGGCTCCGACCTCAACATCCTCTCCACCCGCGCCGTCTCCGACGGCAAGGGCGGCTACAAGCTCTACGGCACCAAGGTCCACTCCCTCTTCGCCCGCTTCGCCGACTACGGCCTGTGCCTGGCCCGCGGCGAGGACGACGCCTTCAGCCTCTTCCTCGTGCCGCTGGCCCAGCCCGGCGTCACCATCCGGCAGATCCCCGGCATCGGCGACGACGCCTTCCACGAGGTCTCCCTCGACGGCGCGTCCGTCACCGCCGACGACGTCGTCGGCACCATCGGCCAGGGCTGGGCGATCGTCGTCAAGACCCTCGCCTTCGAACGCACCGGCCTCGACTACTACGTCAAGGCGCTGCGCTGGTACCGGGCCGCCGTCGAACGGCTGGAGGCCCACACCGACCGGCTGGAGGCCGGCCAGCACGACCAGATCGGCCTGGCCAAGCTCAACGCCCGGCTCCTCGCCGCCGGCACCCTCGTCCGCCGCGTCCTCACCCGCCTCGACCGGGGCGAGCTCAACGAGGACGAGGCCGCCGCCGCGAAGTGGTACACCACCGAACTCGCCGCGGAGGTGGCCTGGTGGGCCGCCGAACTCGACGGCGACACGAGCATGACCCTCGACGACCCGGAGGTCGACGGGGTGGCACACCCACTCGATTCGGCGATGCGTGAAGCCCCGGGGATGCGGATATCCGGCGGCACCGCCGAAATGATGCTGGAGACGCTGGCCCGGCTGCGTCTCGACTCAGGGGCGGAGGTACGGCCGTGACGACCCAGGCGGTCAACGGGAGCGGTACGCAAGGGGCGGCCGGCGGGGCGCCCGAGCGGTGGCGGGAGCGGGAGGACGAGGACTCCCTCTTCCGGCAGCTCCGGCTCACCGTGCGGCAGGGCCTGGAGGTCGACGGGGACACCCCCGCGGGTGCCTGGGAGGCGCTGACGCAGGTCGGGGCCTGGGAGTTCGCCCTGCCCATCGAGAAGGAGGGCCTCGACCTCGGCCAGGCCGTGCTCGCCATGGTCTGCGAGGAGGCCGGCAACGGGATGCAGCCCGTCCCCCTCGCCGACACCCTGCTCTCGCTCGACCTCCTCGCCGCCCTCGGCCCGCTCGCCCCCGAGGGCACCGACGACCTGCTGGACCGGGTGCGCGCCGGCGAGCTGCAGCTCGCCGTCCCGGGCCGGCTGCCCGACCCGCGCGGCGCCGTACCGCCCGGCATCGCCTGGAAACCGGACGGCGACGGCGCCGGCGTCGTCCTCACCGGCACCGGCGGCCCGTTCGCCGCCGGAGTCGGGCCGGACGCCCTGCTGGTCCTGGCGAGCGGCCCCGACGGCCCCTGCGTCGCCCTCGTGGACCTGCCCGCGGCGGGTGTGACCGTACGCCCGCTGCGCGACCACGGCGGGGGAGCGGTCGCCGGAGCCGTCTTCGACGAGGCACGCATCCCGGCCGGGTCGGTCCTGCTGCGAGGGCTCGCCGCCGAACAGGCCCTCGCCCGCGTCGGCCTGCGCGCCGCCGTCCACCAGGCGTCCCTGCTGGCCGGCATCACCGCGGCGGCCCTGACCGCGGTCGTCTCCCGGATCCGCGGACGGCAGCAGTTCGGCCAGGCCCTGGTCAAGCACCAGGGACCCCGGCTGCGGGTGGCCGGGCTCCTGGCCCGGCTCGACGCCGTGCGCTGGGCCGTCGGGGACGCGGCCCGCGACCTCGACGAGGGCCGGCTCACCCCCGGGGAGGCCGCCGGGCTCATCGCCCTCACCGCCGAGACCACCCTGGACGTGACACGTGACGCGGTGCACCTGCACGGCGCCTCCGGTCTCGTACGGGACGGCCTCGTGGCCGGCTGCTACCGGCGCGCGGCCTGGGAGGCCCTGCGCTGCGGACGCCCCGCCCACCTGTGGGACACCGCGGCCCACACCCCCTGACCGGCCGGCACGAGGAAGGGGCCCCCGCACCGCGGGAGCCCCTTCCCCTTTACCCCTGTACCGCCTTGCCGGCCGTCAGACCAGATCGCGGCGCACGATCCAGCGGTGCCGCTTGTCGCTCTTCGCCTCGGTGCGCTGGATCCGGCGGAAGCCGGCCCGCTCGAACATGTCCATCGTCCCGACGTAGGCGAGGGTCGGGTTCACCCGGCCGCCCTCCGGATCGACGGGATATCCCTCGACGGCGGGCGCGCCGTTGGCCCGCGCGTGCTCGACTGCCCCCTCCAGCAGGCCGGAGGCGACCCCCTTGCCGCGGAACTCCTTGCGCACGACGAAACAGGTCACCGACCACACGGGCAGGTCGTCCACCGGTGTGATCGTCTTGGAGGAGGTGAGCCGGTCGAGCTGGCGGCGCGGCGCCACGTTGCACCAGCCGGCCACCTCGCCGTCCAGGAACCCCAGGACCCCGGGCGGCGGGTCCGCCTTCTCCGTGAGGGTGCGCAGGTGATCGCCCCGCTCCTCCGCGGTCATCCGCCCGTAGTCGCCGGTGGTCAGCCGCCATGCCATGCACCAGCACGTGTGCGCGCTCTTCTTCGGCTGGAGCACCTGGCGGACGTCGTCCCACAGATCCGCCGTGGCGGGCCGGACTTCTAAACTCATGCTGCTACTTCGCTCTCTTCCGCTTCTTACGAGCGTCCCGCGGGCGCGGTCTTCCGCACCCCCGCGACGGCATCGGTCATCACGGCGGTCAGCACCTCGAGGGCGCGCCGACACGCCTTGTGTCCTACGTCCAGATGGGTGACCAGCCGGACGGTGTCCGGGTCCGGCGCGGTCACCAGCACTCCTTCCTGCGCGGCCCGTGCGACGACCTCGTCGGCGCCCGGCACCTCGACGAGGACGATGTTGGTCTCGGGCGGGCGCACGGTGAAACCCGCGTCCCGCAGCCCCGCCGCCAGCAGCCCGGCGTGGTCGTGGTCCTCGGCGATCCGCTCCACGTGGTGGTCCAGTGCGTACAGCCCCGCCGCCGCCAGGATGCCCGACTGCCGCATGCCGCCGCCCAGGCCGTGCCGCAACCTCCTCGCCCTGGGCAGATGTTCGGAGCCCAGCAGGAGCACCGAACCGACCGGCGCGCCCAGCCCCTTCGACAGGCACACGGACAGCGAATCGGCCGTCTCCCCGTACTGTGCCGCCGAGGTTCCGGTCGCGGCCATCGCGTTCCAGATCCGGGCGCCGTCCATGTGGACCGCCACGCCCGCGCCGGACGTGAGCTCGCGCACCGCCCGCAGCGTGTCCAGCGGGTGGACCGTACCGCCGGCCCGGGTGTGGGTCTGCTCCACCTCCACCGCTCGCGTGCCCAGGGTGTAGGCGTTGCCCCGCCGGACCGCGCCGGCCAGCAGGGCCGCGGTGACCACCCCGCGCTCGGCCGCCACCGTACGCGTCTGGATCCCGCCGTAGCGGGCGGGGGAGGCCTCCTCGTGGGCCAGCACGTGCGCCTCGGCGTCGCACACCAGCTCCTCGCCGGGAGCGACGAGGAGCTGCAGCGCGATCTGGTTGGCCATCACCCCCGAAGGAGTGAACAGGGCCGAGGGGAAGCCGAAGAGCCCGGCGAGGCGCTCCTCCAGGGCGCGGACGGTCGGATCCTCCCCGAAGAGGTCGTCGCCGACCTCCGCGCCGGCCATCGCGGCCCGCATTCCGGGACCCGGCCGGGTCACCGTGTCGCTGCGCAGATCGGCGATGCCGGAAGTGCCCATGGTCATGACGGGTCGTCAACTCCTCGTTCGCGGGGCTTCGGGGTCAGTTCGCGCGCCGCCATCCAGTCCAGCAGCGGCCGTACCAGCAGCCAGGTCTCCCGTACGAGTTCCCCGGCGCGCGCCGTGTGCAGACCCGCGGCCGGACCGTAGCGGCGCCCCGCGTCGATCTTGCGGTGGCGCAGCAGGTCCAGCCGCGGGTGGTCCGCGGGCACCCCCCGCGGCCGGGACTTCAGCCGGTCCCCGCCGAGGACGAAGCCCTGCTCCGCCAGTCGGCCGGTGATCTCCGCCAGCTCCGCACCGCCGTCCTCCTCCTCGACGGCGGCACGGAAACGGGCGACCTCGGCGCCGGCGTAGGGGTACCAGCGGCCGGAGGCGTACAGCCCGTCCCGGTCCAGGTGCACCCACAGGCCCAGGCAGGGCAGCACGTCCAGATAGGCGCCCTGGTAGGTCTTGTACGGGGACTTGTCGTGGGACATCCGGGTGTCCCGGACCGGGCCGAGCACCTGCACTCCGCCCGGCCCGGCCCACTCCTCGAAGAACGTGCCCAGTTCAGCGGCCAGCTCGTCCATCGGCGCACGTACGTCACGCTCGTACCGCTCGCGGTGGCGCAGCCGCCACGCCTCCTTGCTGTTGTCGGCCGCGAGGTCCTCGTACAGGCGCAGTGCCGAGGGCGGGAAGCCGCTGAAGGTCACGGCAGGTACCCCGGCAGGGGGTGGGCGGCGCACAGCTCGGACACCCGGGTGCGGACCCGGTCGCGCAGCGCGTCCGGCAGGACGCCGCCGGGCGCGGCGAGCGCCGTCAGGACGTCCGCGACCAGGTCGGCGCACTCGGCGGCCACCGTCCGGTCCATCCCGCGCGCGGCCAGCGTGTTGGTGCCCAGCCGCAGGCCCCCCGTCACCCGCACGGGTGTGGTGTCCCCGGGGACCCGGTTGCGGTTGACGACGATCCCGCAGGACTCCAGGGCCTCCTCGGCCACGTCCCCGGTGACGCCGCTGCCGCGCAGGTCGAGCAGCACCATGTGGGTGTCCGTACCGCCCGTGACCAGCCGGAAGCCCCGGTCCAGGAGCCGCTCGGCGATCGCCTGCGCGCCGTCGGCCAGCCGCTTGGCGACCTCCGCGAAGTCCGGGCTCGCCACGAAGTCCAGGGCGCGCGCCTTGGCCGCCACGGACGCCAGGTCGGGCGTGCCCTGGGTGAAGGGGAACACGGCGCGGCGCAGGGTCGCGGCCAGGGTGCCGCGCTCCGGACCGGCCCTGCGGGCCTCGCGGCCCAGCAGGATCAGCCCGCCGCGCGGACCGTAGAGCTGCTTGTAGGTGCTGGTGGTGGTCACGTGGGCGTGGTCGACGGGGCTCTGGTGGAGGCCGGCCGCGACCAGGCCCGCGATGTGCGAGATGTCGGCCAGGAGGTAGGCGTTGGCCTCGTCCGCGATCTCCCGGAAGCGGGCGAAGTCGATGCTGCGGGGGTACGCGCTCGCCCCGCACACGATCAGCTTCGGCCGGTGCTCCAGGGCCAGTTCGCGGATCTGGTCGTAGTCGAGGAGTCCCTCCGGTGTCACCCGGTAGCCGTGGGCGCGGTAGTACCGGCCGGTCACCGAGGCGGGGGAGCCGTGGGTGAGGTGGCCGCCGCAGTCCAGGTCGAGCCCCAGCAGGCTGTCGCCCGGGCTCAGCAGCGCGGTGATCACCGCGAGGTTCGCGGACGACCCCGAGTGCGGCTGCACGATCGCGTCCTGCGCCCCGAAAGCCGCGCACGCCCGCTCGATCGCGAGGCGCTCGATCTCGTCGGCGACGCCGCAGCCCGCGTGGTAGCGGTTGCCGGGGAAGCCCTCGGCGGTCAGGTTCCCGAGCGCGCTGCCCTCGCAGGCGAGCACGGACGGGTCCGCGACGCTGGACGCCGCGACCATCATCAGGGTGTCGCGCTGGCGCGCCGACTCCCGGGCCAGCAGGTCGTACAGGACGGAATCGCGCTCTCTCAGGCGGGTGTTGGCGTGCGCGGCGAAATCGACCAGGTCGGGCGCGGGCGCCTGCGGCGCGCCGCCCCGGAGCCCGTCCTCGTCCAGCGGATCGGTGACGGGCGCGGGCAGGGTGAGGCTCATGACTGTCCCCTCTCGGAATCGTCCGTGATGGCCGTACCGGACCGGCTCGTGTCCTCAGCCGGCCGCATCGGCGGTGTCCGTCTCGTCGGCCTCCAGCTCGCCGAAGGCCTCGGCGGCCGCGATCGCCTCCGCGCCGTGCCGCTCGTCCGCGGCGATCTTCGCGGCGAGTTCGCGGACGACCGGGTTCTGGAACACGGTCTTGACCGGTACCGGCACCCCGAGCAGCTCTCCCAGCAGCCCGGCGAGCCGGGTCCCGCTGAGCGAGTCGCCGCCCAGGGTGAAGAAGTTGTCGCCGGGCGCCACCCCGTCCAGGCCGAGGATGTCGGCGACCGCCGCGCACAGCACGAGCTCCAGCGCGCTGCCCGTCCCGTCGCCGCCGTCGCGCCCGGCCTCGTCGTCGGCGGACTGCCGGCTCCCGGCGGAGGAGGCCAGCAGCAGCCGGTCGACCTTGCCGTTGCGGGTCAGCGGCAGCTCGTCCAGCGCGGTGAGCGCGGCCGGCACCATGTAGCCGGGGAGCTGCGCGGCGAGCCGCCCCAGCACCCGGTCGGCCGCGCCGGCGTCGGAGCCGGCACCGGCCACCACGAAGGCGTGCAGCCGGCGCACCCCGTGGGCGCTGGCGGGGGCGACCACCACGGCCGCCTCGACCTCGTCGTCCTGGCGCAGCACGGCCTCGATCTCGCCCAGCTCGATCCGGTGACCCTGGATCTTCACCTGGAAGTCGTCGCGGCCCAGGATCTCGATGCTGCCGTCCGGCAGGTAGCGGCCCAGGTCGCCGGTCAGATAGGCGCGTTCGCCGGTCTCCGGCAGGCGCACGAAGCGGCTCTCGGTGCGCTCCGGGTCGTTCCAGTAGCCGAGCGCGAGGCCGACGTCGCTGGCCACCGCCATCTCGCCGACGACCCCGAGCGGGCGCTCGTACGCCGCCCCGTCGACGATGTAGTAGCGCTGGTTGGTGATCGGCTTGCCGTACGGGATGCTCGTCCAGGACGGGTCGACCTCGCCGATCGGCTGGAACAGCGACCAGCAGATCGTCTCGGTGGGACCGCCCGAGCCGACCACCTGGATCTTCGGGCTCTGGGCCCGCAGCCGGTCCGGCAGGGTCAGCGGGATCCAGTCGCCGGAGAGCACCGACAGCCGCAGCGACTCCAGCGGCCGGCCGGCGCCGCGCCGCTCGCGCACCTCGGCCTCGCCGACGAGCAGCTCCATCAGGACCGGTACGGAGTTCCACAGCGTGACCCGCTCCGACTGCACCAGATCGGCCCAGACATCGGGCTCGGCGTGCTCGAACGGCGGCGGCACCACCACGGTCCCGCCCTGCGTGAGCACCCCGAAGACGTCGTAGATCGAGGCGTCGAAGTGCAGCCCCGAGATGGCCAGCAGCCGGTCCCGGGCACCGACCTCGAAGCGTGCCGCCACGTCGCGGACCAGGTTGACCACACCGATGTGGTCGACCATCACGCCCTTCGGCTCGCCCGTGGAGCCCGAGGTGAAGATCGTGTACGCCAGGTCGGCGGGCGTCTGCGCGGTCTCGGGCCGGGTGGCGTCGCCGGTCTCGAAGTCCTTGTCCACCCGGTAGCGGCGGGCCGTGGGCGGCCAGCTGATCCGGGACTCCAGCGAGGACTGCGTGAGGATCCGGTCGACCTTGGCCTCGGCCAGCAGCCGGCGCAGCCGCTCCGGCGGCACGGACGCGTCCAGCGGCAGGTAGGCCGCACCGGAGGCGAGGATCCCGTACACCGCGGCGTACTGCTCCCAGCCCTTCTCCATCACGACGGCGACCAGCTCGCCCGGGGCCGCCCCGTGCTCGCGCAGGGTGTGTCCGATCCGCCAGGCGTACGCGGCCAGTTCGGCGTAGCTGAGCCGCCGCCCGGAGGCGTCCACCACGGCCTCGGCGTCGGGCGTGAGCCCGGCCTGCCGGGCGAAGAGCTCGTGCAGGGTGGTGTACGGGATCTGCCCGGCGGTGTCGTTGACCTGCCGGCGCAGCTCCCGCTCGGCCGGCGGGACCAGGTCGAAGCGGGCGGTGTGCAGGCTGTCCGGGTCGTCGGTGAGCCGCTCCAGGAGGTCCACGTACACGCCGAAGGCGGCGTCGACGAAACCGGGCGCGAACGCCCCGTCCACGAAGTCCCAGATGACGCGGAGCTCGCCGGCCAGCTCGCGCAGCTGCACGTCGAGCGTCACCTGCGGGGTCTGCGAGATGGAGTACACCTCCCGGCCCAGGTCGGTGACGGGCCGGCGCACCGGGTAGTCCAGCAGGCTGGTGACCACCACGGGCATCCCGGCCGTCGCGCCGACACCGTGCAGGCGCGTCAGCTCGCGCAGCACGCGCACGCCGTTGAAGGAGCCGTGCTCCACGTCACGGGCGAGCTGGTCGCGCAGGGCGTGCGCACGGTCGAGGAAGGTCGCGCCCGAACCGTCGGCCGCGAGCATCACGGCGTTGGTGAAGTCCCCGAGCACGCCGGTGATGTCCGGGTGCACCGCCGGGCGCTGGAACACCGGGTAGTTGATCGTGAAGTCGGACTCCTCCGCCCAGGCCCGGACCACCTCGGCGAACGCCGCGGTGAGCAGCACCGACGGGGTCAGGCCCGCCCCGTGCGCCCGCTCCGAGAACCGCTGCCAGTCGGCGGGGGAGAGGCGGTGCTCGCGCCGGTCGAAGCGGACCTCGCCGGCGTCCCCGCCGGAGCCGCCCGTGGGCAGCGACGGGGCCGGCGGCAGGGTGGGCACGCGCTGCACCCAGTAGTCGCGGGCGGCGCGGAAGGCCTCGGTGTGGGGCAGGGCCTCGGCGCGCCAGCGGGCGTACTCGGCGAAGCCGATGCCGGGCTCCGGCAGTTCCGCGTCCGGGTTCTCGTACAGGTCGACCAGCTCGGGGAAGAGCACCTGGAAGGCGCTGGAGGCGTCCAGCACCTGCAGGTCGATGCCCAGGTGCACCCGGCCGAGGTCCTCCGGGCCGCCCAGCCGGAGGATCCGCAGGTCGAACAGCGGCCAGCTGCCCACCGGGAAGACCACGTGGCTCATCTCCTCGCGCAGGGCGGCGAGGTGCTCACAGAGGGCGTCGGCGGACAGGTGGCGCAGGTCCACGACCGGTATGTCGAACGGCAGCGGGTCGGACGGCACCCACTGGGTGCCGTCGGTGCTGCCGATCGCGCGGAGCATGTCGTGGCGCGCGACCACCTTGCGCCAGGCGGTCGCGAAGCGCTCCGGGTCGAGGCCGGCGCGCTCCCACTCGAAGTATCCGTAGCAGCCGATGCCGCCCATCTCGACGGCTTCGCCTCGCCCGATCATCAGTGCCTGCTGCGTCTCGGTCATCGGGAAGGACGCGGCACTGTCCGCGCGAGCGGGCAGGAGCTCGGTCATGGTCCAACTCCATTCGGTGTTACGGGCCGTTGGCTGTTGCGTGCACGGGTGGATCCGGGCCGGGACGCCCTGCTGCGGGGCAGGGCGAGGCTAGGGGCGGTGAGTTAGCCGCCGGTTATGCTCCGCGCGGGCGGCCGGGCCGCCGGGCACCGGCGCCCGCCCCTCCTCCAGGGAGAGCGCGAAGAGCCGTACGAGCGGGTGGAACAGGTAGCAGGGCTGGCCCCACTCGTCCGCGCCGCTGACCTCCAGCAGGGCCGCGTCGGCGAGGGCCTCCAGCAGCCGCTCGGCCTCCGCCTCCGGCAGGTCCAGCGCCGTCGCCGCCTCGGCGGCCGGGAACGGGTGCGCCCCCAGCGCGGCCAGCGCCGGGAACACCGCCCGCACCTCGGGCTCCAGAGCCCGCCAGGACGGCAGCAGGGAGGTGTGCACGTCCAGGTCCCCCGAGTGCAGCTCCCGCAGCCGGGTGAGGGGATCGGCCAGCCTGCGGGCGAGCCGGTCGGGGGTGCAGTGGGGCCGGGCCGCGATCCGGGTGCCGACGATGCGCAGCGCCAGCGGCAGACCGGCGCAGTGCTCGACGATCGCGGACGCGGCGCAGGGCGCGTCCGCCACCCGGGTCGGGCCGGCCGCCGCGGCGAGCAGCTCCAGCGAGTCCCGCGGCTCCAGGGGCGCGAGGGCCACCGTGTGCGCACCGGCCACGGTGGGCAGGGCGGTGCGCCCGGTCACGAGCACTGCAGGCTCCGGGGTGTTGGGCAGCAGCGGCCCCAACTGGGCGGCCCCGGAGGCGTTGTCCAGCACGATGAGCAGCTGCCTGCCCCGGGTCCGCTCCCGGTACAGGCGCACCAGCTGGTCCTGGTCGTCGGCGGCCGGTACGTCGTCCATTGGGCCCAGCCCGCGCAGCAGCCGGCGCAGCACCCGGGCCGGGTGCCGCGGCGTGCCGTCGGCGGCGCGCAGGTCGGCGTACAACTGCCCGTCGGGGAAGTGCCCCTGGCAGCGGTGGGCCGCGTGCACGGCCAGGGCGGTCTTGCCCAGCCCGGCCATCCCGGTGACCAGGACCCGGCGGGGCCGTCCGGCACCCTGCGCGTCCGGGGTCAGGGCGCGGCACACCAGCTCCAGTTCGCGGCCGCGGCCCGTGAAGTCGACGGTGTCCGGGGGCAGCATCGCCGGAGCCGCGGCCGACGGGCCGGAAGGCCGCGGCCGGGCGCCCGCGCGTACGGTGGGAGCGGCTCCCGGCCACCGGTCGAGCGTGCCGTCGAGCAGCGCCCGGTAGGTGGCCTGCAGCTCCTCACCGGGATTGACCCCGAGCTCGTCCGCGAGGACCGCGCGGCCGTGGTGGTAGAGGTGGATGGCGTCCGCCTGCCGCCCGGACCGGCACAGGGCGGTCATCAGCTGGCACCGGATGCGCTCGCGCAACGGGAACTCGGCCACGAGGCCGGTGAGTTCACCGGTGATCTGCTCGTGCCGGCCGAGGGCGAGGTCCGCGGCGATGCGGTGCTCCAGGGTCACGGCCCGCGCCTCCGTCAGCCGCGGGGCCTCGGCGTCGGCGAGGTATTCGGTGGCGTTCGCGAACGGCTGCCCGTTCCACCGGGCCAGGGCGTCGCGCAGCAGTTCACCGGCGCGTTCGAAGTCCTCTTTGATCAATGCCTCGCGGCCGCCGAGCGCCAGCTTCTCGAATTCGTTCAGGTCGACGGTCGCATTACCGATGCTCATGGCATATCCCGGTGGTCTGCGATCGATCACGACTTCGTCGCCGAGAATCTTGCGCAGGCGCGAAATATAGGTGTAGAGCTGTGCGCTGACGGTGGCCGGGGGCGCCCAGCCCCACAGCAGCCGGCACAGCCGCTCGTCCGACACGACCTCTTCGCGGGCCAGGAGGAGCGCCGCGAGCACGGTGTGCAGCTTCGCCCCGGAGAACGCGACCCGGTGGCCGTCCCGCCGTACCTCTACTGGCCCGAGCACTCGGAATTCCATGTACCGCCCCATCCGTGATTCCTGAGAAGAATCTTCGAACGAAGCTAGAGGAGCGCGTTGTCCCCTCGATATCGTGTCGATTTCGCGGGGGGCTCGGGTCACGAAATCGATGGAACACGGAAGAGAAAGGAGTCGTCCCTACTGTTCCATCCGTGCCGCAGCGAGCGGCGCAGAGATGATCCACCGAGAGGGGAATCCGAGATGCGCAGCACCCGGACGGCGAAGAAGACGGCCGCTTGCCTGGTCGTACTTGCGGGGATGTTCGTGGGCACCGGGGCCGTCTCGGCCGTGACGGCACACGGGGGCACGAGCGTCCAGGCGGACGACATGCCCTGGGGCGTGGTCAAGCCGGTGCACCCCTCGCACCCGGGTTCCGCCGGCACCAACGGCGACATGCCCTGGGGCTGACCCCCTCGAGGCGCCCCTCCCACGGGCCGGGCCCCGCACCACCGCACGACCCGCGAAAACCGCACGACCCGCGAAAACCGCACCACCGCGACACCGCACCGGCGCACCACAGCGAAGCCGCGACTCCGCACCGCACGTGCGCGCATTGCGCCGCCGCGGCCCGATCCGTACCGGACGGGCGTCAGTCCGCCGGATGCGCCAGCAGGGCCGTCAGTTCCTCCGGAGTGAAGGAACGATGCGGCAGCCCTCCGGGCCCCCCACCGCCCGGCTTTCCCCCCGCACCCTGCACGGCCGTCAGCAGCCGGCCCGCCTGCACCCGCCAGGGCTGCGCGCCGACCTCGCCGAAGCCGGCACAGGCCCGCCGGAACCTCTCCGCCGCCTCCGCACAGCGGCCCCCGAGCGCGTCCACGCACCCGAGGTCCGTCTCCACCCGGGCGGACAGGAACCGGTCAGCCAGCTCATCAGTGATCTCCAGGGCCTGCCGCAGCGTGTCCCCCGCCGCCTGCAGCAGGCCCTGGCTCCACTGCGTCTGGCCGAGGCCCCGCAGCGCGTGCGCCTCGCCCACCCGGTCGCCCTCGCCGCGGGTCAGCCGCAGCACGGCGCCGAACGCCTCGGCCGCCTCCACGAGATCCCCGGCACGCAGCCGCACCTCGGCCAGCCGGTACACGCTCTGCGCCTCGGCCCGTACCGATCCGGTGCGCCGGCTGAGCGCCACCGCCTGCTCCGCGAGCGGCAGCGCGCCGCCCACGTTGCCCCGGTCCAGCTCGATCTGCGCCTGGAAACCCAGCAGATGGGCCTCGTTCCCGATGTCCCCGGAGTCGTGGAAACCGCCGAGCGCCGCCTCGCAGTACTCCAGCGCCCGCTCCCAGTCGCCCTGGAACCGCGCGCACATCGCCAGGTTCCGCTGTGCGAGCGCCGCCCCGCCCAGGTCGCCGGTGGTGCGCAGCAGCCGCAGCGCTGCCATGTTCCAGCCCTCGGCCTGCTCGTAGCGCCGCTGGTAGATCGCCAAGGACCCCAGCAGCCGCAGCATGGTCGCCTCGCCCGGCTCGTCGCCGGCCCGCCGGGCCGAGGCCAGGGCGTGCTCGGCGCTGCGCTGCCAGTCCTCCAGGTAGTTCTTCGTCTCGAAGTGAGGCACCGCGCTCTCGGTCAGCATCCACGCGTAACCGGCCCGGCCCGTCTCGGCCGCCTGGGCCACCACGTCGGTCACCGCGGTGCGCTCCGACTCGAACCAGTCCATGGGCGAGCCCAGCAGCTCGTCGGCGAGCTCGCCCAGGAAGCCGGGGGCCGGGGCCGCCGGCCGGCCCACCGGGAACTGCCGTCCGTCGATCCGCCGGTGCGCCTCCTCGGCCAGCCACAGCCAGGCTCCGAAGGCCCGCTCCAGCGCCGCGTCCGTCTCCGCCTCCGGCTCGTCCGACTCCGCCCGCTCCCGGGCGAACAGCCGCAGCAGGTCCTGGAACCGGTAGCGGGCCGCCCGGCCCGGCGCCGCCTCCGCCACCTCCAGCAGCTGGGCGTCGACCAGGTGGTCGATCAGCTCCTCCGCGTGCCACACGCTGGTGTCCAGCACGGCCGCCCCCGCCCAGGCGGCGAAGTCCGCCGTGCGCAGCAGCCCGAGGCGCCGGTACATCCGGGCAGCCTCCGCGGGCAGGTCCCGGTAGGTGAGCCGGAAGCCCGCCCGCACGCCGCCCTCGCCCGGGCTCAGGACGTCGAGCCGGGACCGGTGGTCGCGCAGCCGCTCCACCAGACTGCGCACGCTCAGATTCGGCTTGGCCGCCAGCCGCGCCCCGGCGATCCGCAGCGCCAGCGGCAGGCAGTCGCACAGCGCGCCGAGCTGCTCGACCGCCACCGGGTCGCTGCCGAAGCGGTCCGCCCCGGCCAGTTTGATCAGCAGGGCCGTCGCCTCGGTGGGCTCCAGCATCCGCAGCCGGATGCTGAGCGCCGTGTAGTCGCCGGTCAGGTCGCCCAGGTTCTCCCGGCTGGTGGCCAGCACCACGCTGCGCCCGCCGCCGGGCAGCAGGGGTCTGAGCTGGGGGAAGGAGCGTACGTTGTCCAGGACGATCAGCGTCTTGCGGGTGCTCAGCAGGCTACGGAACAGCGAGGCCCGCTCGTCGGGGTCGGCCGGTACCTGGGGTGCGGCGATCCCGAGGGCGCGCAGGAAGCGGTCGAGCACGGCGGCGGGGGACACCGGCGCCTGCTCCTCGTCGTAGCCCCGCAGGTCGGCGAAGAGCTGGCCGTCGGGGAACTGGTCGGCGACCTGGCTCGCCCAGTGCACCGCCAGTGCGGTCTTGCCCACCCCGCCCACGCCCACGATCGTCGCCAGGGCGGGGGTGTGGGGGTTGTACGGCTCCTTCAGCAGCCGGTCCAGCGAGGCCATCTCGCGCTGCCGCCCGGTGAACGCCATCACTCCCGCGGGGAGTTGCGCCGGGATCGTGTGCACGGCGGCCGGTGCGGGGGCGACCACGGCCGGGGGCCGGGTCAGTTCCGGCGAGTCCCGCAGGATCAGGTCGTGCAACTGCCGCAGCCCCGGACCGGGTTCGATCCCGAGCTGCTCGGTCAGTAACCGGCGGCCGTTGAGGAACACGTCGAGGGCCTCGGCCCGCTGGCCCGACCGGTACAGGGCCAGCATGAGGTGCTCGCGGCACTGCTCGCGCAGCGGGTGCCGCGCCACCAGCTCGGTGAGCTCGCCGATGAGTGCGCGGTGCCGGCCCAGCTGGAGCATCAGCCCCGCGCGCTCC
Organism: Streptomyces erythrochromogenes; assembly: GCF_040684695.1. GTDB lineage: Bacteria > Actinomycetota > Actinomycetes > Streptomycetales > Streptomycetaceae > Streptomyces > Streptomyces erythrochromogenes_C. The sequence goes on along the minus strand of NZ_JBFBGM010000003.1, from coordinate 139,485 downwards.
TCGATGAGCGTGAGCCTCATCTGCTCCAGGCGTGTCGCCTCGGCCTCCAGCCGGGAACCGGGCGTCTCCTCGAGCGCCGCTCCCCGCCAGATGCTCAGCGCCTCCTCGAACAGCGTGCAGGCCTCCTCGGTGCGGCCGTGCCGGGCGGCGTCCCGGCCCTGGTCGGCCCGCTCCAGGAACTCCTGGACGTCGACGCGGTGCTCGCCCTTGGCCAGCAGGTAGCCCGGGGGAGAGGTGATCAGCAGATCGGTCACCCCGGCCTGCTTGAAGGTCTTGCGCAGGGTGGCCACGCAGATCGCGATCTGGTTCCGCGCCGTCGCGGGAGGCGAATCCGGCCAGACGGCGTCCACCAGGGTGTCCACCGAGACGACGCGGTCGGCATAGAGCACCAGCATCGCGAGGACCGTCGCCTGGCGCCGGCCGTTGATGCGCAAGGGGCCGTCCTCGGCCTGGACGAGCAGTGGCCCCAGCAGTCTGAAGACAAACCGATTCAACAGGTCCCCCGCCTTTGAAACCCCGCGTCAGGCGCGAACGGTACCGCAAAGACGATTCCTCGGTGCAGTCAACCTTTGGGAAAAACAGCGGCTGTTTCAGGCCACCTTGTCCGTATAGCGGTAGGGCCCGAGCCGGTCCTTCACGGAGAGTCGCCGGTGCCGACCGACGACAGCGCGCCCGACAGTCCCCGAATGATCTCGGCCGTTCGCCGCACCTCCGCCTCGCTGCCGAGGCTCTCGCACAGGTGCCGGGCCAGCTCGGCCAGAGCGGAGTCGATCTCCCGCTTCGCCGCCGCGCCCCGCTCGGTGGCGGCGAGTAGTTTCGCCCGCCGGTGCGCCGGATTGTCCAGGTAGACCGCGAGCCCCTGGGATACGAGCAGGTCGGCTATGCGCTGCACGCTCTGGCGGGTGGTCCCGACCCGCCGGGCCACCTCGGAGACCGACAGCGACTCGTCCGTCACCGTGCTGAGGATCTGCCAGCGCGCCGCACTGAGCCCGAACGACAGCGCCAGCCGGTCGACGGCCGCGGTGAACCGCCCGTTCAGCCGGAAGACCGCCACGGCGGCCCGGCTGAACGCCTCGGCCTCCCCGGACTCCGCTGTACGCGTCAACGCCGGCCCCCTTCCGTACGTCTTCCGAGTCGCTGCACGATAACAGCGCGTGGTCGCACGGACGAGAGCCGTGCGCGGCCCTGGAGGAGGTGCGGGCCGCCACTGGTCCGTTGGCCGATCCATGGCCGACGGAACCCTTCGGTAACCATGCCAATGGCCCTGCCCATCGCTGCCGAGTTGAGCCAGTGGGCCCCCAGGTGCTTATCTGTGTCGTATCCATGTACTTACGGCGCCGCGCAGCGCCGGACGGCAACGAGGCCGGTTCCGGAGCGCGGCGCCTTCGCCGTGCCCGTCCGCAGCCCACCACCCCCGGGCCGCGCCGGACCGGCGCGCACCACTGCAGGGGGGCGGCACACCGCTGTGAAGAGGATGTTCGTGGCTCCGGATCCGGGGCGTCTGAGACTGAGGACCGCGGCCCGCGCCGTGATCGGCGTCGGCGCCGCCGTCGCCCTCGCGGAACTGTGCGGTCTCTCCCTGACCGCCTCCATCACCGGCGGACTCGCCGCCCTGCTCGCGCTCTTCACCGTCACCGACCCGACCGTGCGCCGCCAGGCCGTCACCACCGCCCTGCTGCCCGCCGCCGGCTTCCCCGTCCTGGCCCTCGCCACCGCGCTGCACGGCGTGACCCCGCTCCGGGACGCCGCCTTCGTCCTCGTCGTCTTCTGCGGGGTCTACGCCCGCCGCTGGGGCCCGCGCGGCCACGCGCTCGGGATCTTCGCGTTCATGAACTTCTTCATCACGCAGTTCCTGCACGCCCTTCCCGCCCAGCTCCCCGAGCTGTACGCCGCCGTCGGCCTCGCCCTGATCGCCGCCGCGGCCGTGCGCTTCCTGCTGTGGCCCATCGAGCGGCGCACCCCGCCGCCCGCCGCCCCCGCGCCCCTGCCCGGCCGCGGCCTGGCCCGGCACACGACCCGCCAGGCCTTCCAGGCCACCGCCGCGTGCGCCGTCGCCCTCACCGTCGGCCAGGTCCTCTCCGAGGACCGCTGGTACTGGGCCGTCGGCACCGCCTGGTGGATCTTCGTCAACACCGCCTCCCGCGGCGAAACGCTCGTCCGCGGCTTCCGCCGGGTCCTGGGCACCGTCGTCGGCGTCGCCGCCGGCGTGCTGATCGCCATCCCGCTGGACGGCGCGCCCGTACCCACCGCCCTCCTGGTCGCGGTCTGCGTCTTCGGGATCTTCTACACGGCCGCCGTCTCGTACAGCTGGATGATCCTCGCGGTCACGCTGATGGCGGGGCTGCTCTACGGCCTCCTCGGCGTGCTGGACCCCGGCCTGCTCGTGCTCCGCCTGGAGGAGACGGCCGTCGGGGCGGTGTGCGCCGCCCTGGCCGTGGTCCTCGTCCTGCCGGTCACCACCCACGCCACGAACGACGCCTGGATCCAGCGGGCCCTGCACTGCGTGCACGCCGCCACCGCCCAGGCCACCGCCCGCCTCGCCGGCTCCCCGACGGCGGACCCCGCCCCGCACGCCGCGGAGCTGGAGACCCTGCTGGCCCGGGTCCGGATGGCGCTCGCACCGCTGGTCCACCCGCTCAGCCCGTTCCGCGCCCGCAAGGCCCGCGCCGGCCAGGTCATCGCCCTGCTGGACGACTGCGCCCGCGAGGTGCGCGGCCTGGTGGCCGTCGCCGCCGACCCGGACGCCGGGCACGACGCCCGCCTCGCCGCGGCCTGCTGGCGCGTCGAGGCGGCGGTCCAGGCGATGACCGCGGGCGAGCGGGAGCTCGAAGCGCCCGCCGCGGCGGGCGCCACCGCGTCGCCCGCCGCCGGTTCCGGGCCCGCGCTCGCCCACCTCCAAGGGCTGGAGCGGGCCCTCGCCGAACTGGCCACCCCGCTCGGCAGCGACCCGAAGGCCCCGTTCGTCATCAGCGCCTGAGCAGCCCGCCCCAGGCCGGCTCCCGCCCCGCGGGCGGCCGGCCGGGGGAGTGCACCACCCCCAGGGCCTGCGTCGCCCGGGTCAGCGCCACGTACAGGTCGCTCGGCCCGAAATCGGCCGGCTCCACCACGACCACCGTGTCGAACTCCAGCCCCTTGGCCTGGCGCGGATCCAGCAGCACGACCGCCCGCGTCAGATCGGGCTGCTCGCCCTCCAACACCCCCGGCAGTACGCCGGCCAGCGCCCCGTGCAGAGCCCGCGGCGCGATCACCGCGAGCCGCCCCTCGGCCGGCCGCTCCCGCTCCACGGCCTCCGCGACCGCCCCGGCGAGGTCCCCGGCCTCCCGGGCCCACGGCCGCACCCCGGTGGCCCGTACCGACCGCGGCGGCTCGAAGCCGGGATCGCGCTCCCGCAGCACGGCCGCGGCCACCTCCATGATCTCGGCCGGCGTGCGGTAGTTGACCCCCAGCCGGACCAGTTCCCAGCGCCCGCCCACGTACGGGAAAAGGATCCGCTCCCAGGACCCGCAGCCCGCCTCGTCGCCGGTCTGCGCCGGATCGCCGACCAGCGTCATCGAGCGGGTCGGACAGCGCCGCATCAGCAGCCGCCACGCCATCTCCGACAGCTCCTGCGCCTCGTCCACGATGACGTGCCCGAAGGCCCAGGTGCGGTCGGCCGCGGCGCGCTCCGCGGTGCTGCGGTGGTCGGCCTCCTCGTGGCGCTCCGCCATCCGCTCGGCGTCGATGATGTCGTGCGCCGCGAGGTACTCGTTCTCCTCGTCCTCGAACTCGTACGACTGCGAACCCGCGGACACGTCCAGCACGCCCTGCGCGTAGGCGATCCGCCGCTGCCGCTGGCGCTCCTCGGCGGCGCGCAGCGCGCTGTCGTCCTCCCCGAGCAGCTCCGCCGCCTCGTCCAGGAGCGGTACGTCGGCCGGGGTCCAGTCGGGCCGCGCCGAGGGCGCCCGCCGGATGAGCCGGGCCTCGTCCGCGGGCAGGTGCGTGGGGTCCGCCAGGAAGTCGGCGACCAGCCGCTGCGGGGTGAGCGAAGGCCACAGCGAGTCGATCGCCGCGTGCACGGCGCGGCTCGTCGCGATCTCCTTGCCGAGCTGGGCGACGTCGTCCGGGCCGAGCAGGTTCGGTCCGCCGTACGGATCGGCCCCCAGCCGGTCGGCGAGCTGGGCGGTGAGCGCGTCGATGATCCGGAAGGCGAACGCCGGCCGCGCCCGGTTGTGCGGCAGCCCCGTGGCCCGGGCGCGGTCGCGCGCCTCGTGGGCCATCGTGCGGTCGAGCAGCAGGGTCCCGTAGTCGTCGTGGTCGATCTCCAGCGCGGGTTCGGGGACGGTGTCGTACTCCTCGCCGGTGCCCGCCGGCACGTCCTCCGGCAGGGACTGCCGGTCGGCCACGACCCGCGCGAGGACCTGCGCCATCGCGGCGCGCCCCTTGACGGCGGCGGCCCCGGGACGGTCGGTCCCGGTCGCGTGGACCCCGGGGAACAGCTCGCCCGGGGTGGACAGCAGCACGCCCGTCTCGCCGAGGGCGGGGAGCACCCCGCCGATGTAGCCCAGGAAGGCCGGCCCCGGCCCCACGATCAGCACCCCGCGCTTGGCGAGCAGCTCGCGGTGGGCGTACAGCAGGTAGGCGGCGCGGTGCAGGGCGACCGCGGTCTTGCCGGTGCCCGGTCCCCCCTCGACGACCAGCACCCCGCGGTGCGTGGAGCGGATGACACGGTCCTGCTCGGCCTGGATGGTCCGCACGATGTCGTGCATGCGGCCGGTCCGGGCGGCGTCGAGCGCGGCCAGCAGCACGGCGTCCGCGTCGGCGCCCTCGTGGCCCGTGCGCTCCGCGTCGGTCAGGTCGAGGATCTCGTCGTGCAGGGCGGTGACCACCCGGCCGCGGCTGCTGATGTGCCGGCGGCGGCGCAGCCCCATCGGGGTGTGCCCGGTGGCGAGGTAGAAGGGGCGGGCGACCTCGGCCCGCCAGTCCAGGACCAGGGGCGTGCGTTCGGCGTCGTCGGCGCGGATCCCGATGCGGCCGATGTGGTGGTCGCGGCCGTCGGAGAACTCCAGGCGGCCGAAACAGAGACCGTTCTCACCGGCATTCAGGGCGGAGAGCAGACCGGACTGCTCGGCCACCAGGACATCGCGCTCCAGGCGCGCCTGAAATCCGGTTCCGACGTCGCGCAATGCCCCTTCGACCGCCTGTTCGGCCTGGTCGCGCAGGTCGTCGAGGCGCCGATAGAGGTCGGTGACGAATTGCTGCTCTTTCCGGAATTCCTCGGTTGACAATTGCACTCCTGCCGCGCTACAGTGTCCTCGTAAGCTTTCTTGCGTCATCACCCAAGGTGAAGTCGCGAACTATTCAATATACGCCTTCTCTTCCCTCGGCAGCGAATTCGGCCGGGGGATTTTTTGCGTACGGTGGATCTCATGACCACCGCACACGGCGCCGCCGGCGCAATCGTCTACCGCCTCGCCCGCCCCGAGGACGCGGGCGCCATCGAGGCCCTGGACAGTTCCTTCACCACCCCCACCGTCTTCGAGGTGGCCGCCTCCGGCGACGGCTTCGGCTTCCTGCTCCGCGAGGTCCCCGTGGACCCGCCCGTGCACAAGGTGTTCCCGCCCGAGGAGCACGACGAGCAGGGATTCGCCGGCGCCCGGGGTCCCGACGTGGACGCGGACACCCGCACCTTCGTGGCCCTCGACGGCGGCGAGCTGTGCGGGTTCGCCGCCGTGGGCTACGCCGCGTGGAACCGGCGGCTGACCATCGAGGACATCGAGGTCGCGCCCGGCCACCGGGGCCGCGGGATCGGCAGCGCCCTGATGGAGCGCGCCGCGGAGTTCGCCCGTGAGCGCGGCGCGGAACACCTCTGGCTGGAGGTCAGCTCGGTCAACGCCCCCGCCGTGCACGCCTACCGGCGCATGGGGTTCGGCTTCTGCGGCCTCGACACCGCCCTCTACGGGGGCACGCCCTCCGCCGGCGAGCAGGCGCTCTACATGAGCCGGCCCTGCCGCTGAGGGGTCCCGACCCGCCCCCGCCGAACCACCCCGCCGACCCACCCCGGGGACCCGCGCGCGCCGGAGCGTGGAAGGTGTCTGACGGTTCGTCAACTGCCCCGGCGCGCCGGATTCTACGCCTTCGCGCCCCCTGTCCGCAGCCCGATCCATGAGGATCACCCGGAGGAGTGTTCCGGGAGCTCATGCCATACGCCGCTGACCTGCGGCAGGTACAACGGGTAATTGTTTACTGCACATTCATCCGGCACGTACAGGGTGGATCTGGTCGGACAGGGGGTAACCCGCCGGAATGGAAATTCTTCAACAGCGCTCCACCACCGCACAGGTGTGGCAGGCGGCCGAGGAGTTCATCCGACTCTTCCACAGGGAGAACGCGGGCGCGGGTGATCCGCGCGACCGGCTCGCCGCCGTCAGGGCGGAACTCGCGGACACCGGTACCTATGTGCACACGCCCGCGGAACTGGTCCACGGGGCGCGCGTGGCCTGGCGCAACAGCAACCGCTGCATAGGCAGGCTCTACTGGAACTCGCTGCGGGTCCGCGACCGGCGCGGGCTCACCGACGCGGACGCCATCGCCGCCGAGTGCTTCGACCACCTGCGCGAGGCGACGAACGGGGGCCGGGTCAGGCCCACCATCACCGTGTTCGCCCCGGAGGCCCCGGACCGCCCCGGGCCGGTGATCTGGAGCGAGCAGCTCGTCCGGTACGCGGGCTACGGCGACCACCCCTCGATAACCGTCGGTGACGCCCGCAACGCCCCGCTGACCGAGGCCCTGCTCCGGCTCGGCTGGTCCGGCGGCGCGGGCACCCCCTTCGACCTCCTCCCGCTGGTGGTCCAGGGCGTCGACGACAAGCCCCGGTGGTTCGACACCCCCGCGGACGCCGTCCTCGAAGTGCCGATCGGCCACCCCGACGGCGACGGCTGGGCGGACTGGGGCCTGCGCTGGCACGCCGTACCCGCCATCTCCAACATGTGCCTGGAGATCGGCGGCATCCACTACTCGGCCGCGCCCTTCAACGGCTGGTACATGGGCACCGAGATAGGCGCCCGCAACCTCGCCGACACCGACCGCTACAACCTCCTGCCCGCCGTCGCCCGCCGTCTGGGCCTGGACACCTCCAGCGACCGCTCCCTGTGGAAGGACCGCGCCCTCGTCGAGCTCAACCGGGCGGTGCTGCACTCCTTCGACCACGCCGGGGTCACGATCGCCGACCACCACAGCGAGTCCCGGCGCTTCCTCTCCCACATGGAGCGGGAGGAGCGCAAGGGCCGCGAGGTCGGCGCGGACTGGTCCTGGATCGTGCCGCCGATGTCCGGCGCCGCGACCCCCGTCTTCCACCGCACCTACGAGGACCGCCCCAGCAGCACGGCCTACGTCCACCACGCCGGCGCGCAGGAACGGGCCCAGGGACGGGATTTGGTCTAGACCTTCTGTTACCGTCGGCTCCGGACGGATCGGACAGCGGTGAGAGGGGTTTCCTGTGGGCGGCGCGGACAGCACGGACCGAAGCGGCGAACACCGGGCCTACATCGGTTCCTTCACCTCGGGGGGCGGCCGCGGCGTCACCGTCGCGGCCGTGGATCCGAAGACCGGGGCGCTGACCCCGCTCTCGGTCGCCACCGCCGAGGATCCGTCGTACCTCGCCCTCGCCCGGGACACCGGCGTCCTGTACGCGGTGAGCGAGACCGAGCGGGGCGGGGTGGCGGCCTTCCGGCCCACCGCCGGCGGCCTCGCCCCGCTCGGCGCACCCGTGCGCGTCGGCGGCTCCGGACCCACCCACGTCAGCGTGGCCGGACGGCGCCTGTTCACCGCCAACTACACCTCGGGCAGCATCAGCAGCCTCGCGCTGGCCGCCGACGGCCGCCCGCAGGGCCCCGCCCGCGTCCTCGCCCACCGCGGCTCCGGGCCCGACACCGCCCGGCAGGAGGGTCCGCACGCCCACCAGGTGCTGCCCGACCCGACCGGCCGCTGGGTGCTCAGCGTGGACCTCGGCACCGACTCGGTACGGGTCTGCGCGCCCGACCCGGCCACGGGCGAGCTCCGGGTGCACGCGGAGACGGCGCTGCGCGCCGGTACCGGGCCCCGCCACCTGGTCTTCCACCCGGAGGGCGGCACGGTCTACGTCCTGCACGAGCTGGAGCCGCAGGTGACCGTCTGCCGCTGGAACGGCGCTTCCGGGCACCTGGAACCGGTCGGGGAGGTTCCGGTGGCCTCCGCGGGTGCTCCAGGGGCCGTACGGGCGTACCCCTCGGCAGTCGTGGCCTCACCCGACGGACGGTTCGTCTGGGCGGCCGTCCGCGGGGCCGACGTCCTGGTCACCCTCTCGCTCGCCGACGGACCGGGCAGGCCGCGGCTCACCGGCACCGTGGACTGCGGCGGAACCTGGCCGCGGGACCTCGTCGCGGACGCCGCCGGGAGCCGCCTCTACGCGGCCAACGAGCACTCGGGCGACGTCACCTGGTTCGACGTGGACCCGCTGACCGGGCAGCCGCACCGGGCCGGCTCGCTGGCCGTGCCCGCCGCCACCTGCGTGGTCCTCGGCCGGGAGCCGTGACCGCGCGAAGGCCCCCGCCGGCCGGAGTACCGGTGCGGCGGGGGCCTTCGCGAGGAGTCGGGCGGGTCAGTGCGCGGGCGAGGCCTGGGGGATCCCCAGGGCCGCGGTGTACTGCGCGACGGCCAGCTTGCCGAGTGCCGGGTAGGCGCCGAGCACCTCGGCGGTGGCGCAGTCGGCTTCCTTGCAGGCGGTGTCCAGCAGGCCGTCGGCGGCCTCCGGGCCGATCAGGTACGGGGCCAGCGCGAGCTGCGTGGAACCCTCGCGGCGCAGCTGCTCGGCGACCGCGGCCACCGAGCCCTCCTGGTCCAGCGCGGCCGCCTGGACGGGCACGGCGAGGCGGGCGGCGAGCAGCATGCCGGTGATCCCGGCGGCCTGCACGGCCTCCTCGCCGCCGGTGGTCGCCAGGACGATGCCGTCGGCGGCGGTGGTCACGGTGAACAGGCGGGCGCGGTCGGCGCGGGCCAGACCGGCCTCGGACAGGCGCACGTGCAGGCCCTCGGCCAGCAGCGGGTGCGGGCCGAGGACGTCGGCCAGCTCGGCGGCGGCGGAGGAGTCCATCAGCGCCTGGCGCATCCGGCGCAGCAGGTCGCTGTCCGGACCGGCCAGCAGCGGGACGACCACGGCGTCCGGGCCGGACTGCTCGGGCACCTCGTGGCCGGCGGCGCGGGCGAACTCCACGCGCGCGGTCCGGTCGGCCGCGACGGCGCTCAGCACGCCGGACAGGGACGGGAACTCGGAGGCGTCGTCACCCTCCAGGAAACCGATGCGGGCGTCGAGGCCCGGCAGCTCGGAGCGGCCGATGCTGATGATCTCTTCCGCGAGCCCCCGCGAGGCGGCCGACGGCGCTCCGGGCACGGCGAGTACCAGCGCGGGCGCGCCCTCGGGCGCAGCCGCGGGCTCGGGCCGGCGGTGCCGTCCGGTCGGGCGGGGTCGCGGCATTCGTACGGGCAGGCCATTTGCGGGGCCAGTGGGGGAGCTCATGGCGCCGCATGCTACTGGCTTATCGGAACAAGGTGTTCGGGCAGGGCCTTCTCGTGCCGCATCTGTCCGTATTTATCCGGTGAATTGCAGATACGTTCAACTGACGGACGGCAAGCGCCAGTCCACAGGCTGTGAACCCTGGCCCACCAGCAGCTCGTTCGTCCTGCTGAACGGCCGGGACCCGAAGAAGCCGTAATCGGCCGACTTGGGGGAGGGGTGCGAGGACTCCACCACGGGCAGGTCGCCGAGCAGCGGCCGCAGGTTGCGCGCCGCGCGGCCCCACAGGATGGAGACCAGCGGCTTGCCGCGCGCGGCCAGCGCGCGGATGGCCTGGTCGGTGACGGCCTCCCAGCCCTTGCCCTGGTGCGCGTTCGACCGGCGGGGCGCCGTCGTCAGCGAGCGGTTGAGCAACAGCACGCCCTGGCGGGTCCACGGGGTGAGGTCGCCGTTCGCGGGCCGGCCGGTCCCTATGTCCCGGTGCATCTCCAGGAAGATGTTGTCCAGGCTCGGCGGCACCGGCCGTACGTCGGGGGCCACCGAGAAGGACAGGCCCACCGCGTGCCCCGGGGTCGGGTACGGGTCCTGCCCCACGATGAGGACCTTGACCTCGTCGAAGGGCTGTTGGAAGGCGCGCAGCACATTGGCCCCGGCGGGGACGTACGTCCTCCCCGCCGCGATCTCGGCTCGCAGGAAGTCGCCCATCGCGGCGATCTGCGTCGCCACCGGCTCCAGAGCGCGGGCCCAGCCCGGCTCGACGATCTCGTTCAACGGTCGTGCTGCCACGGTGGATCACTCTACTGGCCGATCGTCGCCGCCCGCACACAGAGGACGTCCGGCAGGTGCTCGGCCAGCAACTGCCAGCTGTCGCCGTCGTCGTGGCTGGCGTACAGCTCGCCGTTGCGGTTGCCGAAGTAGATCCCCGCGGGGTCCGCGTCGTCCGTGCAGAGCGCGTCGCGGAGCACCGTGCCGTAGTGGTCGGAGTCGGGCAGTCCGCGCGTCAGGGGCTCCCAGGTGGCGCCCGCGTCCCCGGTGCGGAAGACCCGGCACCGGTGCTCGGCCGGGACCCGGTCGGAGTCGGCGTTCAGCGGGAAGACGTAGGCGGTGTCCGGCCGGTGCGGATGGGCCGCCACCGCGAATCCGAAGTCGGAGGGCAGCCCGCCGCCGATGTCCGTCCAGCGGCCCCCCGCGTCGTCGCTGCGGTAGACGCCCCAGTGGTTCTGCAGGTACAGCCGGTCCGTGTCCCCGGCGTCCCGGGCGATCTTGTGGACGCACTGGCCGAACTCGGGGTTCGGATCGGGCAGGAACACCGCCGAGACCCCGTCGTTGGACGGCTTCCAGCTCGCGCCGCCGTCCTCGGTCCGGAACACCCCGGCGGTGGAGACGGCCACCGTCACCGTGTCCGGGTCGCGGGGATCGGTGAGCACCGTGTGCAGGCCCTCGCCGCCCCCGCCGGGGACCCACTTCCCGCGGGTCGGGTGCTCCCACAGGGGGCGGACCAGCTCGAAGGACTCGCCCCGGTCCGTCGAGCGGAACAGTGCGGCCGGCTCGGTCCCGGCGTAGACCACGTCGGGGGCCTCCGGTCCGGTCGGCTGCAGCTGCCAGACCCGTTCCAGGGAGGCACCGGTGTCCTGGGGGAACTTCACTGCGGCCCTGGCCGGTTCCCGCCAGGTGGCCCCCAGGTCGTCGGAAGTGAAGACGGACGGCCCCCAGTGGGTGCTGTCCCCGCCGACCAGCAGCCGGGGAGCCGGCCCGCGCCGGTCCACGGCGACGGCGTAGACGGCCTGGGCGTTGAAGTGGGGCCCGCCGAACTCCCAGGGGCCGTCCCCCCGGCGGCGGCCGATGAACAGTCCCTTGCGGGTTCCCACGAGCAGCAGTACCTCGGCCATGGCCGGCACCTCCGGACCTCGTCGTCCATTGAGTGTTCGTTCGTTGCGGGGTGTCTTTCCGGCCAGTCTGCACCCGGCCACCGACAGGGGCCCGGCGGACGCCGCGCACCTCGCATCGAATGATCTATACCGATCATTTACCGCCCGGAAATGATTGCGCCTTGCATGGGGGTGTTCGCAGTGGGTTGACTTCAAGCCACTGCTTGCCGCACGTGAGAGGACGTATGTGGCCACCGAGCACCTGTCTCCGCTCGACCTCGCCTTCTGGCGGATGGAAACCGCCGACCACCCCATGCACCTCGGCGCCCTCGCCGTCTTCCGCGCCGCCGCACCCCCGGGTTCCGGCGACGGGCACGCGGCCGAGCGCGCCGCCGCCCTCCTCACCGCGCGCTGTGCGGCCGTGCCCGGCCTGCGCCGCCGGATCCGGGACGTGCTGCTGCCGCTCGGCGCCGCCGCCTGGTCGCCGGACCCCGGCTTCGACCCGGCGCGGCACGTCTTCCTCGTCCGCACCGACCTCACCTGCGTGCACGAGGCCGCCGGGCCGCTGATGGCCCGCCCGCTGGACCGGGAGCTGCCCCCCTGGGAGGCGCACGTCCTGGCCGGGCCGGACCCGGAGTCCTTCGCCGTGCTCTTCAAGTTCCACCACGCCCTCGCCGACGGCCTGGGCGCCCTCGCCCTCGCGGCCGCGCTCTTCGACGAGGTCCCGGGTCCGCGGGCCCCCGTGCGCCCGGTCCCGGGGCAGCGGGCCGGCACCGTCCTGAGCCGGCTGCCGGGGGCCCTGGCCGCCCGCGTCCAGGGTGTCGGCCAGGCCCTGGAGATCGGCGCCGCCGTGGCCCGCGGCGGGCTGCCGCTGGGGGTTCCGGCCGCCCTCACGGCCGGTCCCACCGGCGCGGGCGGGCGCACCGTGGCCGGTCTCGCGCTCGACCTGGACGAGGTCAACCTGATCCGCAAGGGGGCCGGCGGCACCGTCAACGACGTGCTGATCACCCTGGTCGCGGGCGCGCTGCGGCGCTGGCTGGCCGAGCGCGGCGACCCCGAACCCCTGGGCGCCGGTCCGCGGGCCCTGATCCCCGTGTCCCGCCGCCGCGGGCTCCGGGGCGGCGAAGGCGCCGGGAACCGGCTCTCCGGCTACCTGCTCCGGCTCCCGCTCGCCGAACCCGATCCGCTGCGCCGGCTGGACCGCGTACGCGTCGGCATGGACCGCAACAAGGACGCCGGCCCCGCCCGCGGCGCGGGGGCCGTGGCCCTGCTCGCGGACCACGTCCACCCGCTCGGCCACCGGCTCGGCGGGCCCCTGGTGGCCCAGGCGGCCCGGCTGCTCTACGACATCCTCGTCACCAGCGTCCCGCTGCCCGGCCTCACCTTCTGCCTCGGCGGCAGCCGGGTCCACGAGGTCTACCCGCTCGCCCCGCTGGCGCGCGGCCAGTCGCTGGCCGTCGCGGTGTCCACCTACAAGGGGACGGTCCACTACGGCCTCGTCGCCGACGGGGCCGCCGTCCCGGATCTGGCGGCGCTGGCCGGGGCGCTGCGCGCGGAGCTGGACGCGCTTGTACGAGAGGTCTCGTAGTACGAGGAAATTCGTAGTATGGTGATCCTCGTACTTAGCCGCCGATCCCGGCGCGCCCGGTGACCTCTGGAGAGCCCCGATGAGTGCTGCCCCCGCCGTACCCGCCGCCTTCGCCGCCCTGTTCGAGCCGTACACCCTGCGATCGGTCACCGTCCCGAACCGCGTCTGGATGGCCGCGATGTGCCAGTACAGCGCCGAGGCCTTCGGCCCGAACGCGGGCGTGGCCACCGACTGGCACTTCGCCCACTACGCCGCCCGCGCGACCGGCGGCACCGGCCTGATCATCCAGGAGGCCACCGCGGTCTCCCCGGAGGGCCGGATCTCCCCGTACGACCTCGGCATCTGGAACGACACCCAGGTCGAGGCCCTGCGCCGGATCACCGGCTTCCTCAAGGCGCAGGGGAGCGTCCCCGGGATCCAGATCGCCCACGCCGGCCGCAAGGCGTCCACCGACCGCACCTGGAAGGGCGGCGCACCGGTCGGCGCCGACGCGCACGGCTGGCAGCCGGTCGCCCCCAGCGCCGTGCCGTTCGCCGAGAGCCACCCGGTACCGCACGAGCTGACGGCCGATGAGATCGCCGGGATCACCGGCCAGTTCGCGGCTGCCGCCGGCCGGGCGCTCGCCGCGGGCTACGAGGTCGTGGAGATCCACGGCGCCCACGGCTACCTCATCGGGGAGTTCCTCTCCCCGCACAGCAACAGGCGCACCGACGCCTACGGCGGATCCTTCGAGAACCGGACCCGCTTCGCCCTCGAAGTCGTCGACGCCGTACGGGCGGTGTGGCCCGAGGAGCTCCCGGTCCTCTTCCGGATCTCCGCCACCGACTGGCTGGAGGAGGAGGGCTGGACCGCCGGCGAGACCGTGCGCCTGGCCCGGCTCCTGCAGGAGCACGGCGTGGACCTCCTCGACGTCTCCACCGGAGGCCTCGCTCCCGGCGTGACGATCCCGGTCGGCCCCGGCTACCAGGTGCCGTTCGCCGCCCGGGTGAAGGCCGAGACGACCCTCCCCGTGGCCGCGGTCGGCCTGATCACCGAGCCGGAGCAGGCCGAGAAGATCCTGGCCAACGGCGAGGCCGACGCGGTCCTGCTGGGCCGTGAGCTGCTGCGCGACCCGTTCTGGGCCCGCCGCGCGGCCGCCGAACTGGGCGCGGAGATCCGTACGCCCGAGCAGTACCACCGGTCCTGGTGACGGCGGTGCGGCCGCGGCGACCGGGCCGCGGCCGCACCCCCGTTCCCGCCGACGCCGGCGACCCCCGCGTCTGCTTCGACGGCTCTCGTACCATGGGGCCCGGACCAAGCCGAGTCAGCCGAGTGAGCGGAGCAGGGACATGACGGATCGGGACACCTCCCACCGGGACACCTCCCGCACCCCGGCCCACCCGGAGGCGGCCGAGATCCGCCTGGAGGGCGTGCTGCACGCCCTCTCCGACCCGGTACGGCTCTCCATCGTCCTGGACCTGGCCGGCTCGGCGGACGACCTGGCCTGCTCGCACTTCGACCTGCCGGTCACCAAGTCGACGAGCACGCACCACTTCCGCGTCCTGCGCGAGAGCGGCGTCGTACGCCAGGCCTACCGCGGCACCACCAAGCTCAACGCCCTGCGCCGGGACGACCTGGAGGCGCTCTTCCCGGGCCTGCTCGACAGCGTCCTGACGGCGGCCGAGGCCGAGGCCGCCCGCCTCACCGCCTGAGCCGCTCCGGGCCGCCAGGGCGGCCCGCTGTCGGCGCCGGTTGATATACACCTGCCATGGCCGCATTCCACGACTTCAACTTCAAGCTCCTCGTCGTAGAGAAGCTCATGTACGGGGACGAGCCCCTGACGCCGCCGTTCAGCCTGCGCGCGCACATGAGGGAGCGCGGGATCGAGGACCTGGACGCCTACGTCGCGGAGAACGGCCTGGAGTACACCGTCCTGGACGAGGCCCGCGCCCACTTCGCGGAGCTGGAGATCCCGGCGGACCTCCTCGCGACCGTCGAGGAGCTGACCTTCGACGGCGGCCACCAGGTCTTCATGGAGTGCGCCCCGGTGTGGGACGGCGAGGACGACCTCTTCGACGTCCGCCGCCTCGACGACCTGGCCCTGCTCCCGAACCTGAAGCTGTTCACCGGCGGCAGCGCCCTGGAGCACATGATCCCCGGCGCCCTGGAAACCCTGTCCGCCAGGGGCATCGAGGCCCGCCACTAGCCTGTGTGGAAAGTCCTGGTCGCGTGAGGTGTGGCGGCCATGGGGGCGCGTCGTTGTCAGTGGTGCCGTGCAGGATCGGGGCGTCAGTTTTCGCGGAGGTGGGGGGAAGTGCCATGCCGATCACACACCAGCAGGTGGCGGGATACGAGTTCCTGCGGCAGATGTACGACGACTCGTACTTCCCTGATCACGTGGTCGACCGGGGAAGGACGATCCTGCTGCGACTGTGCGAGCGCATCGAGGCCGAGCGGCCGTCGGACCTGGAGAGCCTGTACGCACTCACCCAGGCTGCGACGGAGGAGTTCAACCTGCTGGAGAGGGAGTTCGAGGCGGCCGGGAGTGAGATCGAGACCGTGGCGCGGGAGTGGATCTGTGACGAGTTCTGCTTCGTCGCGTCCGCGTACGGGTTCACGGAAGCGGAGCCAGAGCAGCTGACATCCGGCCGGGACTGGTGAACCGGGAGGGGACGGCTGTCTCCGTTCAACCACGCGCCTGTGGCGGTTGCGCGCCCGGTCGGCCCTGGCCGGGGAGGACCGGCGCGGGGGTGTTCTCGGCGGTCACCGTCACGCCCTCGGTGATGTTCTCCGGAGTGAGGACCAGGGGGCCGAACACGGGGTTCGCGGGCAGGTCGTAGCCGGGCGGGGCCTGGGTCTCCTGCCAGTAGTAGACGCCGGTCGGCAGGGTGCGGGTGCAGGTGCCGTCGGCCGCGGTGGTGCAGGTGTCGCCGATCTGGGTGTCGGGGTCGCTGCCGGTGGACTGGAGTCCCGGGATGCCGTTGGTCTCCTCCCAGAGCTGGAAGACGGCGCCGCCGAGGGGGTTGCCCGTCGCCGCGTCCTCCTTGACCACCCGGGCGTCGCCGAGGGGCACACCGGGTCCCTCGCACCCAGGACGTCCCGTGTCGCAGCCGGGCGGCGGGCACCATGCCCACCCGACGGCCAGGGCGGCGCGCTCAGGGCAAGGGGCGGCAATCCCGGCGGCCCGGTCCGCGACGGCCGGGCGATCGCGGACGACGGTGCCCGCCCCGGCCCCCGCAGCGACCGCGGGCGCCGAGAGCACCAGAGCTGTGGCCGCCATCCCCAGGACCCAGGGCCTCCACCCGGCCCCTGACCCGCGCGATCCGTACGGTGCCATGACGCTCCATCCGCTGCTGCTCCGGGTTCCGCTCCCGCCACATGATCGGGCCGCGTACGGAGCCCACGGCGGCGACACTCCCGCACGGCGGTGGTCCGGCGCGACCACCACCCGGAAGCGCCACCGCCGACGGCGATCCGGGCCCGGGCCCGGGCTCGGGCCCGGATCCGTCCCCTGCCGCGCAGCGGCGGCTACGGCTGCGCCGCGTCCGCCGCGGACAGGAGGCCCGCCCAGTCCGGGATCTTGACGGAGCGCCGGCCCAGGGAGCGTCCCAGGGCCGACTCGGCCGATTCGATGGCCAGCCAGCCCGGCCACCGCACCGGGTGCAGGCCCGCCGCCCGCAGGGCGTCCAGCGGGTCGCCGGGCACTTCGCGCCGGGCCAGCGTCCCCGCGTCCTGGAGCAGCGAGGACGCGGTCTCCTTCGCGCACGGCCGGTTCGTCCCGATCACCCCGGTCGGGCCCCTCTTGATCCAGCCCGCCACGTACTCGCCGACCGAGGCCCGGCCCGCGCGCAGCACCCGTCCGGCGGCGTGCGGGACCGTGCCCTTCACCGGGTCGAAGGGCAGCCCCGCCAGGGGCACGCCCATGTACCCGACCGAGCGCAGCACCAGCTGCGCCTCGACGTCCTCGTGGACGCCCGTCCCGGTCACCCCGCCGCGGCCGTCCGGAGCGGTCCGCTCGAAGCGCACCCCGGCGACGCGCCCGCCGGGCCCACCCAGGACCTCCACCGGGCGCAGGTAGAACCGCAGGGTGATCCGGCGCGGCCCCGCGCCCGGGGACGCATCGGCCCAGCCGCGCAGGACCTCCAGGTTGCGCCGGGCCACCGCCGGCAGGGCGGCGGCCGCGGCCGGATCGGCGTACAGCGGGTCCAGCGCCAGCTCCGCCGGGTCCGCCCGGGCGTCCACACCCGGCAGCGTGCCCAGTTCCCGCAGCTCCTTGGTGGTGAACTTGCCCTGGGAGGGGCCGCGCCGGGCCACCATCGACACCCTGCGCACCCCGCTGTCCGCGAGCGCGCCGAGCGCGGGCTGCGGCATGTCCGTCGGAGCCAGCTCCGCCGTGCCGCGGGCCAGGATCCGGGTCACGTCCACCGCGACGTTGCCCGCCCCGACCACCACCGCCGACTCGACCCCGGGCAGGTCGAAGGCCTCGGCGGCGGCATCGGGGTGCCCGCTGTACCAGGACACGAACGCCGTCGCGGAGTGCACCCCGGACAGGTCCTCGCCGGGGATCCCCAGCAGCCGGTCCCGCGCGGCGCCCACGCAGTACACGACCGCGTGGTACAGCTCCAGCAGCCGGTGCGTCGGCAGGGCCGCCCCGCCGACCTCGACGTTCCCGAGGAAGCGGATCCGCTCGTCCTCCAGCACGGTGCGCAGGTTCCCCTGCAGCGACTTGATCTTCTCGTGGTCCGGTGCGACCCCGTAGCGCACGAGCCCGTAGGGGGCGGGCAGCCGGTCCAGTACGTCGACCCGCACCCCCGGCACCTCGCGCTGCTGGACCAGCGTCTGGGCCGCGTAGACCCCGCTGGGACCCGATCCGACGACGGCGACACGAAGCACGGCGGAGCTCCTCCCGCAGGTGGTCCCAGCATGACACCGGCTCCCGCGCCGGTCAGCCCATCCCGCGCATCCGGTGGATCTCGGCGCTCTGGGTGGCCACGACCTCGTTGGCCATCTCCTCGACGGCCGGATTGTTCCCGCCGGCCAGCGCCTCGCCCGCCATCGTCAGGGCCCCCTCGTGGTGGGCGGTCATCAGCTTCAGGAAGAGCCGGTCGAAGTCGGCGCCCCTGGCGTCGGACAGCTCCTTGAGCTGCTGTTCGGTGGCCATGCCCGGCATCGCTCCGTGGTCGTGGGCGTGCCCGTCCCCGTGCCCGGGGGCGGCCGTGCCGGTGCCCGCCGCCGGCGCCGGGTGGAGGGCCAACCACTTCTGCATCGCGCCGATTTCGGGTTTCTGGGCGGCCGTGATCCGCTCCGCGAGCCGTTTGACCGGGTCGGTCGCCGCCCGCTCGGGAGCCAGCGCGCTCATCGTCAGCGCCTGCCGGTGGTGCTCGATCATCCGCTGTACGTAGGAGTGGTCGGCGGCGTTGGGGCTGTCGTCGGGTTTCGCCTCGGCGGCCTGTTCGGGGGTGAGCGTGCGCGACTTCTCGCCCGGCCGGCCCGGCGCGACGATCGATGCCCGCCCGTCGTCGGCCCGGTCCGCACCGTCGTCCTGGCAGGCGGTGAGCGTCAGGAGGAGGCCGGCGGTCGCCATCGCCGCGGCGAGCCGGAGGGGCCGCGCGGGTAAGGCCTTGCGGCCCCGGAGGTCTTTTGCCATGTCCATGAAGGGAAGATACTGCCGGGGTCCTGGTTCCGTTCCCCTGCGGACGGAACCGATCGGGCTCCCACGGGAGGCACAGTGACCTCGCTACACACCAGGAGAGCGGGCAGCCGGAGGGTGGTGGGCGCGGCCGTCGCGGCGGCCGGACTCCTCGCGACCCTCCTCGCGGCCGGACCGGCCGCCGCCACACCCGACCCGGGCGACTTAACGCCCGGCCACGGCAACCATCAGGGCGCGGGCGCCGCAGAGGGCGCCGAACTCGCCCCGGGGACCATCCCCGGCCAGGACGAGATCGTGCACAGCGCCAACATCAAACCCCTGGCCAACATCCCCTCCACCGACCCCACAGTGATCAACTCGGACCTCGCGTTCCAGGGCAGGTACGCCTACGCGGGCAACTACAACGGCTTCACGATCTACGACATCGCCAATCCCAAGGCTCCGAAGAAGGTCACCGAGGTGCTCTGCCCCGGCGGGCAGAACGACATCTCCGTCGACGGCGACCTGCTCTTCCTCTCCACCGACTCCTCCCGCAGCGACGACTCCTGCAACAGCGTCTCGCAGCCCGCGACGGAGAAGTCCTCGTGGGAGGGCATCAAGATCTTCGACATCAAGGACAAGAAGAACCCCCGGTACATCAAGTCCGTCGAGACGGCCTGCGGCTCCCACACCCACACCCTGGTCCCGGGCCGCAAGGACATCTACCTCTACGTCGCCTCCTACTCCCCGAACGAGGCCTTCCCCGACTGCAAGCCGCCGCACGACGGCATTTCGGTGGTGAAGGTCCCGAAGAAGAGCCCGACGAAGGCCGCGGTCGTCGCCTTCCCGGTGCTCTTCCCCGACGGCGGCAACCCGGGCGCGCCCACCAACCCGGGCGTCTCCAAGACGACGGGCTGCCACGACATCACCGTGCTGCCGTCGAAGGACCTGGCGGCCGGCGCCTGCATGGGCGACGGCATCCTCTTCGACATCAGCAGGCCCGAGCAGCCGCGCGTCATCGACCGGGTCCAGGACAACGTGAACTTCGCGTTCTGGCACTCGGCCACCTTCAACGAGCGCGCGAACAAGGTGGTGTTCACCGACGAGCTCGGCGGCGGTGGCGGTGCCACCTGCAACGAGGCCACCGGCCCCAACCGGGGCGCCGACGGGATCTACGACATCACCGGTCGCGGGGACCAGCGCAAACTCGTCTTCCGCAGCTACTTCAAGATCCCGCGCCACCAGGCCGACACCGAGAACTGCGTGGCCCACAACGGCTCGCTGGTCCCGGTCGGCGGCGGCCGGGACATCATGGTGCAGGCCTGGTACCAGGGCGGCGTCTCGGTGTGGGAGTTCACCGACTCCGACCGGCCCAGGGAGATCGCCTACTTCGAGCGCGGACCGCTGACCACCGACAAGCTGGGCCTCGGCGGTTCCTGGTCGGCGTACTACTACAACGGCCACATCTACTCGAACGACATCGCCAAGGGCCTCGACGTGCTGAGGCTCGACGACCGGCGGACGGACAGCGCCAAGCGGGTCCGCATGGACCGGCTCAACGTGCAGACCCAGCCCGAATACCACTGAACCGCGTGAGGTCAGAGGTCTGAGGGAAACGTTCCGCCGGGCGGCAGCCCGCCGTCCGGCGGTACACCGAGTTCCCAGTCCAGCCCGTAGCGCTGGAACAGCTCCGCCCGCAGCCGGACGGCCGGCATCGGGGCCCCGGGCAGCAGCACCGCCACCACCGCGCCCATCAGCAGGGCGCGCAGCAGCGGGTAGTCCGCGTCCACGTCCGCCGAGCCGTACCGGGCGACGGTGTCCCGGAGCAGCTCGGCCAGCCGCCGCTGCTCCGGGCACTGCACGAAGCCGTCCGCCGTGAGGATGCCCGCCATGTGCGTGCGCATCAGCAGCGGCTCGTCCCGGGCGAGCCCCAGGATCGCGTCGATGGCCCGTGCCAGCCGCTCCCGCCCGTCCTCCGTGCGCGGCTCCCGCTCCAGCGCGGCGCGCAGGGTGAGGTGCATCAGCCGGTGCACGGCCGACTGCAGCAACTGACGTTTGCCCGGGAAGTAGTACGAGACCAGGCCGCGCGCGGCGCCCGCCCGGTCGGCGATGTCGCCGAGGGTCGTGGCCTCGTAGCCGCGCTCGGCGACGAGTTCCACTGTGGACTGCAGCAGCCGCTCCCGGGAACGTCTGCGCAATTCTTCATTGACCGATGCGCTGCGCGGGGACATGCTTACTCCTGCGTTGACTGGCTCACAGCCAATATACTCAGCGCACGGGGTCGCCTGCTCTGGGTGACACGGGGGATCATCCAGGGCAGGCGCGCCGCATCCTCAGCGCTCCGCCCGCTCGCGCCCACGGCCGCCGACGGGGACCGACACCACCAGGACCACCAGGGCCACGCCCAGGAGCCAGCCCGCCACGACGTCCGAGAACCAGTGCACGCCGAGGTAGAGCCGGGTGAAGCCGACGCCGAGGACCGACACCGCGGCCGCCGCCCAGGCGGCCGGGGCCCACTTCGGGGCCGGGCGGGGCATCAGCCACAGCAGCATCCCGCACACCACCGTCGCCGTCATGGCGTGGCCGGACGGGTAGGCCGCGTAGTGCGCGGAGTCCACCGGGTCGGACCACACGGGGCGCTCCCGCCCCACCGCCGCCTTCAACCCCTGCTGCACCAGCGAGGCCACCACCGCCGCCAGCGCCACCCGCAGGGCCCGCTCCCGGTCACCGCGCCACCACAGCACGAGGCAGGCCGCGGCGGCCAGTGCCCGCATCGTCCACGGGTCCCAGACCCAGTCGGACAGCACCTGCATGGACCGCGTCACCCCGGAGTGGGCGACGGCATGGGCGTGCAGGTCCAGGGCGACCCGTTCGTCCCATGCCAGCAGTGGCTGCCAGCCCGCCACCACCAGTGCGGTCAGCACCGCCCCGAGCAGCAGGCAGCCGATCCCCATCCACCGAAATAGATCGTTCCGCATGAGGAGATCCTTGCAAAAGCGGCGCCCTGCCGGCGCCGGGCTCGCGCTACGTCAGCGCGCTCAGCCCCGGTACGAAGGCCACCAGCAGGGGGATCGCCGGCACCAGCGTGGCCAGCACGGTCAACCGCAGCCGCCGGCCCGGCGAGAGCCGGGGCGCGGCCGACAGCAGCCTGCGCACCCGCTGCGGGACGTGCGCCTCCGGCGCCGAGGAGGCCGCGAACACCCCGCGGTCCTCGTTGAGTCCGACGAGCGCCAGCGCGACCGTCAGCCGACCGAACCGCCGCGAGGCCATGTCGTCGGCGGCCAGCTCCACCAGCCGGTGCATCTCCGCCTCGAAGGCGGCGAAGACCGGCACCTGCGGGAAGCCCCGGGCCAGCGCCCGCGAACAGTGCAGCAGCCAGTCGTGCCGGGCCGTCGCGTGCCCCTGCTCGTGCGCCATCACCGCGTCCAGCTGGCTGCCCTTGAGCCGGCCCAGCGCCGCCGTCGTGACCACCAGCTGCGGGGCCGCTCCCGGCAGCCACCAGGCATCCGGCCGGGAGCCCTCCAGCACGACGAGCCGCGCGCCCGCCGGGTCCTCCCCGGGCAGCAGTGGAGCCCGCTCCAGCAGTTCGCTGCCCTGCGCGCGCCGCCGGGCCCGGGCCCGCAGCACCTCCCCGGTCAGCATCGCCCCGGTCCACAGGCCGCCGCCCGCGAGGGCGAGGGCGGTGGCGGCGGCCCACGGACCGCCGGACGCGCCCAGCGCGTACGCATCGGCCACCCCGTGCGGGGCCACGGCGAAGAGCCGGCCCCGCACCGCCTGCCAGGCCGCCGCGGCGCTCAGCAGCATGGACAGCCCGAAGCACAGCAGCACCGCGCCGACGACGCACTGCCACGCCCACAGGGCCACGACCGGTTCTCGTTCGGGCCACTGGGCCCGGGCCAGCAGGCGGGGTGCGAGCACCGCGGTCAGAGCGCCGAGCACGAGGAGGGCGGCGGGGACCATCATGGCCACCAGCCTATGAGCGAGGGACTACCTGCGGGTATGAGACGGGGGCATTGGTGACGCAGGACACGTTTCCCGGCGCCGTCACATCGACAGCAGCATCGCCAACATCCCCATTCCCATGGCGAGTCGGCAGGCCCTGACGAGCTCCGTGGACGTGACGTGCAGCGGCGACGGCGATGCGGACGGAGGCGATGCGGACGGCGGCTCGGGTGCGGGCGAGGAGGGGGATGCGGGCGCGGGGAGCGGACCGCCCGCGGTGATCAGCCGCGCGCCGCCGAGCACCACGTAGCCGGCGTAGTAGAGCAGGAGCGCCCCCGTCAGCAGCGGCGGCCCGGCGCCCTCGCCGTGTCCGTGCCCGCCGCCGGCCCCCGCTGCGGCGGCCATGTAGACCATCGTCAGCGACCCCACCAGGTGGTGCGCGTGGTGCGCCCCGCCCCGCAGCAGCCACAGGGCGTGCCCGGCCGCCGCGCAGAAGACCGCGCCCAGCAGGGGCGGCCGCCACCCGTCGCCGTCCCCGAGGGGCACCGCCATCAGCGCCATGCCGAACCCCATCACCGCCTCCCCGGCGGCGGCCCCGCCCGCTCCGCGGACCTGCCGCAGGCAGTACGCGCCGCTCACCGCGCACAAGAGCACCAGCAGCCAGGAGGAGACGGAGGCGGAGAGGGACGAGGCGGATCCGTGCACGGCGGAACCTCCCGGTTCGTCGGCGTCACGGGGAGAGATGCCCCTCTCACACGGCCCTCACGCGGCGCCGGGATAGGCTCTCCCTGCCGTCCCAGGCATGTCATATGCCACCGCACCGAACGGAGCGCCCATGTCGACCGCCCAGCCCGCAGCCCTCAGCTTCCGCAGCGCCGTCGAGGCGGACGTACCGGAACTGGTGGCGCTCGTGGAGTCCGCGTACCGCGGGGACGCCAGCAGGGCCGGCTGGACCACCGAGGCGGACTACCTGGACGGACAGCGCACCGACCCGGACGGGGTCCGCGCCGTCATCGACAGCGAGGACGGCGTCCTGCTCGTCGTCGAGCGCTCGGGCGAACTCGTCGCCTGCTGCCACATCGAACACCGCGGCGACCACGCCTACTTCGGCATGTTCGCCGTCCGCCCGGGTCTGCAGGGCGGCGGCCTCGGCAAGGAGATCCTCGCCGAGGCGGAGCGCCGCGCCGCCGAGACGTGGGGCGCCCGGGAGATGCGGATGACGGTGGTGAACGTGCGGGAGGAGCTCATCGCCTACTACGTGCGCCGCGGCTACCGGCGCACCGGCGAGCTGAGCCCCTTCCCGTACGGCGACGAGCGCTTCGGCATCCCGCTCCGCGACGACCTCGCCTTCGAACTGCTGGTCAAGCCGCTCCAGCCGTGAGCCGCCCGCCCGCGGCCGCGCTCAGGCGGTGAAGCGGCCCGTGCTGCGGATCTCCGGGAAGTCCGTGGCCACGCCGTCCAGTCCGAGCGCCCGCGCCAGCCGCAGCCGGTCGAGGGTGTTGACCGCGAGGCCGGTCACCCGCAGGCCCGCCGTGTGGGCCGCCTCCACCGTCTCCAGGGAGATCCGGTGGATGTCCAGGGCGATGGTGGCCGCGCCCGCGGCCACCGCCCGGTCCACGACCGTTCCGGTGCCGTCGTCGGGGGAGTGCGCGAACAGGGTGGTCCGTACGCCCGGTACCCGGCGGGCCGCCTCGGCGAGCACCTCCTCCTGCGCCGAGGCGATCTCCACGCGGGCGACCAGGTCGCGCCGCAGGATCAGCTCCGCGAGCACGCCGGCCACCGTCCGGTCCGCGACGAACGCGTGGAGCGGTGACCGGACCGCGTCCAGCACCTCCTCGAACACCGGGACGCGCTCGCCCTGACCGGCGTCCAGCCCGCGCAGCTCGGCCAGGGTCAGATCGGCGACGGCCCCCGAGCCGTCGGTGGTCCGGTCCACCTCGGGGTCGTGCACGGCGACGAGGACGCCGTCCTTGCTCAGCCGGAGGTCCAGGGCGATGGCGTCCATGCCGGAACGTTCCGCTCGGAGGTACGACCGCAGGGTGTTCTCCGGCTCGACGCCCATGACCCCGCGGTGACCGATGGTGAGGAAAGTCAAGGTTCTCTCGCTTCCGTCGACGGCGGCTCCCCGCGCGGTCGCGGTGTCCCGACCGGCCGCGCGCGATGAGGTCGCATGCTAGTGCGCCGCCCGCGGATAGGGACCGCCCGTGCACGGCCCCGCGGAAGCGCCACCGACCGCTTCCCGCCAGGGTCGTGCGCCCCCGGGAGGCCTTCCGCGGCCGTGTCGCGTCACCCGGGCGTGGGCGCGTCCCCGCCGGCTTGACGCCCGTCCGCCCCGTTCTGCCGCGAGAGTTCCACCAGATCGGCCAACAGGGCCTCGCCCAGCTCCAGTTCGGCCAGGTGCTGCCGTTCGCTCCAGCGCAGGGCGAGACCCGGGAAGGCCCATTCCGGTACGTCGGCCGCCTGCTCCATGGCCTCCCGTACGGCGGCCAGTTCGCCCCGGGTGCGCTCCAGGTGCTCGCCGACCATCGTGCGCAGGCGCGCCGGTTCGGCCAGGTGGCCGAGCCAGATCCGCAGCAGCAGGCCGTGCTTGAGCACCGGGGGGCCGGCCTCGGCGGTGTCGGCGGCCCAGCCGGACAGGGCCCCGCGCCCGGCCGCGGTGATGGCGTACCGGCGCTTGGCCCGCGGCTCCTCCGGCCCCGAGCGCGCGGAGGACGCGTACCCGAGTTCCTCCAGACGGCGCAGCTCCGCGTAGATCTGGCTGATGGCCGGCGACCAGTAGAAGAAGCGGAGCGAGGAGTCCGCCCACTTCTTCAGCTCGTAGCCGGTCCGCTCGCCGGGGAAGGACAGCAGGCCGAGAACGGCCCACGCGGTCGGCGGAAGGTCCGGGTCCTGCTTCTGCTCTTGCTTCTTCGAGGTGTGACTACTAGTCATATTCCGAATTGAAGTAAGACCGGGCACGGGACGCAACCTTGGAGGCACCGTGAAATTCTCCGTCATCTTCGAAGCGCAGCTCGCCGACCCGACGGTGGAGCGCGAGCACCGCCTCATCCGCGACTGCGTCGAGCAGGCCGTCTTCGCCGAGCGCATGGGATTCGACCGGATCTGGGCGGTCGAGCACCACTCGCTGAAGTGGTACGCCCACATGTCGGCACCCGAGATCTTCCTGACCTGGGTCGCGGCCAGGACGGACACCATACGCATCGGGCACGGCGTGGTGTGCATGCCCTTCAACTTCAACCACCCGGTACGGGTCGCCGAGCGGGCCGCGATGCTCGACCTGCTCTCCGGCGGACGCCTCGACCTCGGCGCCGGGCGCGGCGGCACCGAACAGGAGACCTCGCTGTGCGGGGTGGACAAGGAGCGGACCGCGGCGGAGGTCGAGGAGGCCCTGCGGATCATCGGCAGGGCCTGGCAGGAGGAGGAGCTGGAGTACCACGGCGCACTGATCGACATCGATCCGCACCCCATCCTGCCGCGACCGCGGCAGACCCCGCACCCGCCGCTGTTCCTGGCGTGCAGCCGGAACGAGACCCTGGTGCAGGCGGCCGAGCTGGGCATCGGGGCGCTGGTGATGGGCTTCGCCGGGCCGGATTCGATCGCGCGGATGAGGTCCGTCTACGACGCCGCGATCGCGGGGCGGGACGGGAGCCGGTTCGTGTCCACCGAGGTGAACGACCACTTCTCCGTGCTCTGCCCGACCATCGTGCTCGACGACGGCGAGGAGGCGCGTCGGATCGGCATCCGCGGCCAGCGCTTCTTCGCCCAGTCCATCGGCCACTGGTACGGCGGCGCGGGCGTCCCGGACGAGGCCGTGGTCGCGGGCGCCGACGAGGCGGGGGAGATGCGCAGGGCCGCCGAGCAGGTGGTGGCCCGGCTGCACGAGCTGGACATCCCGGTCCGGCCGACCTCCACGGCCACCTTCAACGCCGACCACGCCTACGGGACCGCCGACGACGCCATCGCCTACGTGGAGCGGCTCCGGGACGCGGGGGCCGACGAGATCATGTGCCTGATCCAGATGGGCACGGTGGAGCAGGACGCCTGCATGGAGACCCTGCGCCAGTGGGGCGAGAAGGTCATCCCGCACTTCAGGAGCCGGTGATGGCCGAGTTTCCGGAGCCGGCCCCGCCCGCGCCGGCCCCGCCCGCGCCCGCCGAGCCCGCGCCCGCCGAGCCCGCCGAGCCCGGCACCCGCACCGCCAGGGACCGGCTCGACCCGGCCGCGCTGCCCTGCGTGGACGCCCTCGCCGCCGCCTTCCCTGACCTCGGCCGCGGCGTCACCGACGCCGACGAGGCCCGGCGGATCCTGGCGGCGGCGCCCCGCCCGGCCACCGTCGCGCCGCGCGTCGGGGCCACCCGGGACCGGACCGTCCCCGGTCCGCCCGGGGCCCCGCCCGTACCCGTACGCATCTACCTGCCGGACCCCGGGCGCCGGCCCGGGCCCCGTCCGACCGTCGTCTTCTGCCACGGCGGCGGGTGGGTCCTGTGCGACCTGGACACCTACGACACCACCGTGCGCCACCTGGTGCGCGCCTCCGGCGCCGCCGTGGTCTCCGTGGACTACCGGCGGGCCCCCGAGCACCGCTTCCCGGCGGCCGCGGAGGACGCCCACGCCGTGCTCTGCTGGGCCGGCAGCCATCTGGACGAGCTGGGCGGCGATCCGGACGCCCTGGTGGTGGCCGGGGACAGCTCGGGCGGCAACCTGGCGGCCGCCTCGCTGCTGCTCGCCCGCGAGCGCGGCGGTCCGGCCGTCGCACTCCAGGCACTGGTCCATCCCGCCCTGGACGCCGCCCAGGACCGGGCCTCGTACCGGACCGCCGCCGAAGGCTGCTTCCTGACCGCCGCCCACATGCGCTGGTTCTGGGAGCAGTACCTCGGCCCCGGCGGCGACGGCCGGCACCCGCTGGCCTCCCCGCTGCGCGCGGACCTCACCGGTATGCCGCCCGCCCACCTGGTGGTCGCCGGGTGCGACCCGCTGCGGGACGAGGGTCTCGCGTACCACCACCGGCTGCTCAGGGCCGGGATCCGCTCGGTTCTGGACAGCCACCCCGGCATGTTCCACGGCTTCCTGGGGATGGCCGGGGTACTGCCACAGGCATGTGAAGCCTTGGCGCGACTGGGCGGAGCTATCAGTTCCACCCTGACGAACGGGAAGACTTTCGGTGAAGCAGGGGGTGACGCAGGATAATTTCCCGAATTGCCTCTTGAGCGGGAGAGCCTCGCACGCATACGCTGTGCGGACGTGAGGTTCTCCTGTGGAGGAAGTGACATGACGGAAACTCTTGTGCCGGGCGTCGGCGGTGCCGTGATATCCGCTGGGGCGCGGGTGGTAGACCACCCTGCGTGGCCCGAGCTCAAGGCCGCCGTGGAGGAGATCCGCCCCTGGCAGGCCGCCGACGGTTCCATCGACTTCGAGGCGGAGGGCGCGCACGCCCGCGCCACCGTCCTCGCCGCGGTCGAGCGCGTGATCGGCGCCGTCGAGACGCTGTCCCCGCTGCTCCCGCACGCCGCCGCGTACCACCGGGCGCTCATCGCCGACCTGCGCAAGTGGGCCGCCGACGACTTCCGCGTGCCGGACTTCCTCGACTCGCTGATGGCCTTCCACCCGGCCGCCGAGCGCGCCGACGGCCTGCAGCACCTCGTCGTCTTCCCGATGTACACGCAGAACGGCAACCCGGACCGCAACCTCGAGGCCGTCGTGCTGAAGATGGTGTGGCCCGAGTGGCTCTCCGAGCTGGAGCGCACCCGCTACGACAACCCGCTCTTCCTCGGCATCACCTTCGAGGACTTCACGCCCGGCTACGACACGCACTCCGCCGTGCTGTTCCCGGAGACCATCGCCGTGCGCGAGGCCCCCGAGCGCTTCACCTGGGGCGGCATCTTCTGCGACCGCGAGGCCGCCCGCTACCGCAAGGTGACCGCGGCCGCGGTCGACATCCTGGGCATCGACCTGCCCGAGGACATCGCGCGCATGGTCGACGACCAGGAGCGCTGCGAGAAGGCCTTCGTCCTGTGGGACATGGTCCACGACCGCACCCACAGCCACGGCGACCTGCCGTTCGACCCCTTCATGATCAAGCAGCGCCAGCCGTTCTGGATGTACGGCCTGGAGGAGCTGCGCTGCGACCTCACCGCCTTCAAGGAGGCCGTGAAGCTGGAGTCCGAGGGCAACGAGCACGGCCGTGACGTGCAGTACGCCGTCCTCTTCGACCGGATGTTCCGCTTCCCGGTCTCCGGCGACCGCAACCGCAACTACGACGGCCTCGGCGGCCAGCTGCTCTTCGCCTACCTCCACAAGCACGACGTCGTGCGCTGGACGGACAACAAGCTGAAGATCGACTGGATGCGCGCCCCGCAGGTCACCAACCAGCTCTGCGCCGAGATCGAGGACCTCTACCGGGCCGGCATCGACCGCCCGAAGCTGGTCCACTGGTTCAAGGCCTACGAGCTCGTCTCGACCTACCTCGCCCCGCACCCGGGTTCCAAGTGGGCCAAGGGCGCCGACGCGCTCGACCTGACGCAGCCGCCGCGCAAGCTCGTCGACGACGTGCTTCCGGACGAGTTTCCGCTCAGCATGTTCTTTGAGGCGCTCGCCAAGAAGCTCAAGGGCACGATCGCCTCGACCAAGGGCATCACCGCTCTGAACGCCGAGAACGCCGAGCGGGTCGCCGCGTGAGCACTCGCCCACAGGAGGCTGCACAGATGAACGGCTCCGGGAACGGCAACGGAAAGCTGAACGGAGCGGTGGTGGCGGTGGCCGGGGCCGGCGGGCCCGCCGGCCGTGCCGCCCTGCTCCGCCTCGCCGAGGCGGGCGCGGTGGTCGTCGCCTCCGACGCCGATCCGGCGCGGCTCGCGGAGGCCGTGGACGCGGCACGTTACGCCCACGGCGGCGCCACCATCACCGGTGACACCGTGGACCTGCTCGACCTGGAGGCCACCAAGGCCTGGGCCGAGCACACCGAGAAGGAGTTCGGGCGGATCGACGGGCTCGTCCACCTCGTCGGCGGCTGGCGCGGAAGCAAGACGTTCACCGACGTCGACCTCACCGACTGGGCCTTCCTGGAGAAGCTGCTCATCCGCACCGTCCAGCACACCTCGCTCGCCTTCCACGACGGACTGCTGCGCAGCGACCGCGGCCGGTACGTCCTGGTGAGCCAGTCCGGCGCGCACAAGCCGGTCGCCAACAACGCCGCGTACAACGCGGGCAAGGCGGCCGCCGAGGCCTGGACCCTCGCCATGGCGGATTCCTTCCGCAAGGCGGGGGGTGACGAGGGCCCCGGCGCGGCAGCTGCGATCCTGGTCATCAAGGCACTGGTGCACGACGCGATGCGCGCCGAGCGTCCCAATGCGAAGTTCGCGGGCTTCACCGACGTGAAGGAGCTGGCCGAGGCCATCGCCGGCGTGTGGGAGCGGCCCGCCATCGATGTGAACGGACAGCGTCTGTGGCTCACTCCGCAACCGTGAAGACCGATGCCCGCCGGCACCACGATCCGGCAGTGCGCGGCTTCGCCAGCGACAACTACGCGGGGGTCCATCCGGAGATCCTGGAGGCCCTCGCCCTCGCCAACGAAGGTCACCAGATCTCCTACGGCGAGGACGAGTACACCGAATACCTGCAGAAGATCATCCGCAGTCACTTCGGCCCGTACGCGGAGGCCTTCCCGGTCTTCAACGGCACCGGCGCGAACGTCACCGCCCTCCAGGCGATGACCGACCGCTGGGGCGCCGTGATCTGCGCCAAGAGCGCCCACATCAACGTGGACGAAGGCGGCGCGCCGGAGCGCATGGCCGGGCTCAAGCTGCTCGCCGTACCCACCCCGGACGGCAAGCTCACGCCCGAGCTGATCGACCAGGAGGCCTGGGGCTTCGAAGACGAGCACCGCGCGATGCCGCAGGTCGTCTCGATCACCCAGAACACCGAACTGGGCACGGTCTACACGCCGGACGAGATCAAGGCCATCTGCGACCACGCCCACGGGCTCGGCATGAAGGTCCACCTCGACGGCGCCCGGATAGCCAACGCCGCGGCCTCGCTCGACGTGCCGATGCGCACCTTCACGAACACGGTCGGCGTCGACGTGCTGTCCTACGGCGGCACCAAGAACGGCATGATGTTCGGCGAGGCCATCGTCGTGCTCAACCCGGACTCGGTCCGCCAGATGAAGCACATCCGCAAGATGTCGATGCAGCTCGCGTCGAAGATGCGCTTCGTGTCGGTGCAGCTGGAAGCGCTGCTCGCCAAGGACCTGTGGCTGCGCAACGCCCGCCACGCCAACGACATGGCGCAGCGGCTGGCCGCCGGGGTCCGCGAGACCGACGGTGTGGAGATCCTCTACCCGGTGCAGGCCAACGCGGTGTTCGCGCGGCTGCCGCACGAGGTGTCGCGGCGCCTGCAGAAGCGTTACCGCTTCTACTTCTGGGACGAGGCCGCGGGTGACGTCCGCTGGATGTGCGGCTTCGACACCCAGGAAGAGGACGTGGACGGCTTCCTCCAGGCCCTCAAGGAGGAGCTCGCCCGCTAGCCGGCCGACCTCTCCGTATATCTGCATAGCTATGCCACCCACTGTAAATCCATTGATGGACGGTGGGTGGCATGCCTATGCTCCGCGCCATGCAGCTGATCCGCCAAAACCCTGACTTCTTCGCGTACTTGGCTTCGGATGAGGCCATCGACCACTGGCATCCTCTGGTGCAGGACACCGCGGATTCCCTCTGGGTCACCACCGGCGACGCATACTCATACGCCGAAGCGGCCTTCGAGTACGTTCGCGACACCATCCCGCACTCGGCCGATTCCGGGGACCCGCGGGTCTCCTGGCGCGCCTCCGACGTGCTGGAGACGCGCAACGGCATCTGCCACGCCAAGTCCCACGCCCTCGTCGCCCTGCTGCGCGCCCAGGGGACTCCGGCCGGACTGTGCTACCAGCGCCTCACCGACGACGACGGCGCGAACCCGCTCGTCCACGGGCTGATCGCCCTGCGGCTGCCCGGCGGGGACCGCTGGAGCCGGCTCGACCCGCGCGGCAACAAGCCCGGGGTGGACGCCCGGTTCGATCTCGCCGAGGAGCGCCTGGCCTTCCCCGTCCGCCCGGAGCTGGGCGAGGCCGACTACCCGGGGCTGTACGCGGCCCCGCACCCGGCGGTGCTCGCCGCCCTCCGCGGATCCGCCGACCGCCAGGAGCTGTGGCGCAGGCTGCCGACCGGGCTTCAGGGGGCCTCGGCGGCTGTCAAGCCACGGGATGCCGGGGCGTGACGGGCGGCGCGGGGCGGGGCGTACTGGAGAGGTCCAGTCCGCTCCCTCGCCGGAGGAGAACCGCCATGACCCACCCCGTACGCACGCGTCGCCTGGCCCTGTTCGCGGCCACGAGCGCCCTGGCCGCCGGAGCCGTGCTGGTGCCGACGGCCGCATTCGCCGCCACCCCGGCCGCCGCCGCCCCGCACGCGGCCCCGGCGGACGACGGAAAGGGGGACCGGGGAGGCGACTCCACCCTGCTGTGGACCTCACCCAGCGGTGACGGGCGCATCAAGATCGGCCCCGGCAAGGACCGGCCCGGCAAGGACCGGCCGGGCAAGGGGGGCGACGGCGCGTGGAAGAAGGGCGACGAGTGGGGCCACAAGCGCCCGGGCAAGGGCGGCTCCGACGGCGGGGCGCACGTCCCGAAGAACCCGCAGTGGCAGTGCATCACCGCCCCCTGCGGCCCGCCGGGGAGCACGGAGGATTCCGGGCACACGGATCACGCGGACGGCGGGGCGCACGTCCCGAAGGATCCGCAGTGGCAGTGCGTCGCCGCCCCCTGCGGCCCGCCCCGCACCCCCGCCGAGGACGGCCGGACGCATCATCACGGCTGAGCCGCCGGCTCCGCTCCTCCCCGGGGCGGAGCCGCACCGTGCCGCGCGGAGGGCTCAGCCCGCTTCGCGCACCTGGGCCGCGGTCGGGGCCGTACCGCCCAGGTGGGCCGGCAGCCACCACGAGTCCTCGGCGCCCCGAGGCTTCTCCGGGTAGGCGCGCTGGGCCGCGTCCAGCAGCTCCTGCACCCGCTCGCGCAGCCGCCGCGTGATCGCCCCGGCGTACTGGTCGGCGGGAGCCTCGATCGGCTCGCCCACCCGCATCGTCACGGGGATGTGGCTGCGCTTGAGGTTCTTCGGGCGGCCCTTGGTCCACAGCCGCTGCGTGCCCCACAGCGCCACCGGGATCAGCGGGACGCCGGCCTCCTGCGCCATGCGGGCCGCACCCGACTTGAAGCTCTTCAGGGTGAAGGACTGGGAGATCGTCGCCTCGGGGAAGACGCCGATGATCTCACCGGAACGCAGCGACTCCAGCGCGTGCTGGTAGGCCGTCTCGCCCTGCTTGCGGTCCACCGGGATGTGCTTCATCGCGCGCATCAGCGGGCCGGACACCTTGTGCCGGAACACCGACTCCTTCGCCATGAAGCGCACCAGGCGCTTCTGCGGCCGCGCCGTCAGGCCGGCGAAGATGAAGTCGAGGTATCCGATGTGGTTCGACACCAGGACCGCACCGCCTTTGCGGGGGATGTTCTCGGTGCCCTTCATGTCGATGCGGATGTCCAGCGCGCGGAACAGCCCGTGCGCGGCGCCGATCACCGGAGGGTAGACGAGCTCAGCCATGGGGAGACCCGCTTTCTGCCTGGGGAGGTGCTCCCGGCCGGAAGTTACGGAAGCGTAGGTACGCGACCATTGGGGATGGTGCCCCAAACGAGGGCCGGTGGCCAGTCCAGACGCCCCTACCCGGGGAGATTCTCGTCACGCCGGGAATGCCGTGGGCCCGCCGGGTGTCCCATCCACGTACGAGCGTACGACGATCATGTGCGTAGACGAAGGCGACGGTGTGACGGGAGTGCGGGTGCTCGGGCGGGAAGGCGGACGGGAAGACGGGCGGGGCGGCAGTTCCGGCGACGGGTCCGACGGCCGGTCCGGTGGCGGGCCGGCCCGCCTGGGCGCCGCGGAGCTGGGCGCGGAGCCGGGGCCCCGGGCCAGCCTGGTGCAGTTCTCCAGCGCCTTCTGCCAGCCCTGCCGGGCCACGCGGCGGATCCTCGCCGAGGTCGCGGCCATGGTCGAGGGCGTCGCGCACATCGAGATCGACGCCGAGGAGCGGCTCGACCTGGTGCGGGCCCTCGGCATCGAGAAGACCCCGACCGTGCTCGTACTGGACGCCACGGGCCGCGTCGTGCGGCGGGCGGCCGGCATGCCGCGCAAGGTCGACGTGATCGCCGCGCTCGGCGCCGCCGTATGACCAGGGGTGCGAACACCGACGGGAACGGGCCGGGGGCCGGGGTGCCGGTCGCGCCGGTGCGCACGCCCGCACACCGCGTGACGCGCCCGACATCTGCCCGATCCCGCTTGACTGGGTCCACGGGAGATCGTCAGTCTGACGGTATGCGGTATGAACTCCTGCTCTACGGACGGTTCCATGTGGACCTCGTCCGCCACGCGAGCGCGCGCTGTCCGGATCACTGAACGTCCCGTCCCTGATCCCGACTGTGCCCGCGTGTCCCGCGGCAGAAGGCAGAACCCTGATGAGTGCTCCGACGGCCCCGACGGTCCCGACGGCCGCTTCCCCTCTTCCCGCTCCCTCTCTTTCCGGTGCCGGCCGTCCCGGCTCGCCCGATCTCCTGCGCTCCGTCTTCCGGCAGCACGCCGCCGGAGTCGCCGTGATCACCGCCCAGGACGACGGCCGGCCGGTGGGCTTCACGGCCACCTCGCTGAACTCCGTCTCCGCCGATCCGCCGCTGCTCTCCTTCACCATCGGCACCGGAGCCTCCAGCTGGCCCGCGGTGCGCGACAGCGAGTACCTCGGCGTCCACATACTCGGCGAGCACCAACGGGAGCTGGCCGGCCTGTTCGCGCGGAGCGGAGCCGACCGTTTCGGTCCGGACACCGGCTGGGCCGTCGGCGCCCACGGGGTTCCGGTGCTGGACGGGGTGCTGGCGTGGCTGGTCTGCCGGGTGGTGGCGA
Organism: Streptomyces erythrochromogenes; assembly: GCF_040684695.1. GTDB lineage: Bacteria > Actinomycetota > Actinomycetes > Streptomycetales > Streptomycetaceae > Streptomyces > Streptomyces erythrochromogenes_C. The sequence continues at coordinate 104,981 of NZ_JBFBGM010000003.1, read as the reverse complement.
GGGTGCCCGCCGGGGAGCACCGTGTGATCATCGCTCAGGCGGTCGTGGGGGATCCGGCCGGGGAAGGCCGTCCGCTGCTGTACCACCAGGGGCGCTTCAACGCGCTGCGCGACTGAATCGTCCCTGCTGGGGCGGCCCGGGCGGCGTTGGGCAGATCACAGTTCGCCGACCTTGCGACTTGGTGGGACCCACGGTGTACTGACGAGTAACATTCCCTTCGGGGCGCGGGCCGCCCCGATCGGGATCCGCCCGACAAGGCGCCTATGCTGCCTGCATAAGGCGGTACACGAAAAGACGATGCGGTAGGAGAGCCGGCGTGAGCCTGAGGATCGTTGTCTGTGTGAAGTACGTGCCCGACGCCACTGGCGACCGGCAGTTCACCGAGGACTTGACCGTCAACCGTGACGACGTCGACGGCCTGCTGTCGGAGCTCGACGAGTACGCCGTCGAGCAGGCGCTGCAGATCTCCGAGAACTCGGACGACGACGTCGAGATCACCGTTCTGACGGTGGGCCCCGAGGACGCCAAGGACGCGCTGCGCAAGGCGCTCTCGATGGGCGCCGACAAGGCCATCCACGTCGAGGACGACGACCTGCACGGCACGGACGTCATGGGCACCTCGCTGGTGCTCGCCAAGGCCATCGAGAAGGCCGGCTACGACCTGGTCATCACGGGCATGGCGTCGACCGACGGCACCATGGGCGTCCTCCCGGCGATCCTGGCCGAGCGCCTGGGCGTCCCGCAGGCCACCCTGCTCTCCGAGGTCAAGGTCGAGGACGGCACCGTGACCGGCCGCCGCGACGGCGACACCGCGAGCGAGCAGCTGGAGGCCTCCCTCCCCGCGCTCGTCTCGGTGACGGACCAGTCGGGCGAGGCCCGCTACCCGTCCTTCAAGGGCATCATGGCCGCGAAGAAGAAGCCGGTCGAGTCCTGGGACCTGGAGGACCTGGAGATCGAGGCCGACGAGGTCGGCCTGGAAGGCTCCTGGACCGCGGTCGACTCCGCCGCGCAGCGCCCGGCCCGTACCGCCGGCACGATCGTCAAGGACGAGGGCGAGGGCGGCAAGCAGCTGGCCGAGTTCCTGGCCGGCCAGAAGTTCATCTAAGAGCTTCGGCCACCCCTCACTAGCCCCCAGACACTTCGCAATCGCAGGAGAGCAGTCCCATGGCTGAAGTTCTCGTCTACGTCGACCACGTGGACGGCGCCGTCCGCAAGCCCACCCTCGAGCTGCTGACGCTGGCCCGCCGCATCGGCGAGCCCGTCGCCGTCGCCCTGGGCGCCGGTGCCGACGCCACCGCCGCGGTGCTCGCCGAGCACGGCGCGGTCAAGGTCCTCACCGCCGACGCCCCCGAGTTCACCGAGTACCTCGTCGTACCGAAGGTGGACGCGCTCCAGGCCGCGTACGACGCCGTTTCCCCGGCCGCCGTGCTCGTCCCGTCCTCCGCCGAGGGCAAGGAGATCGCCGCCCGCCTCGCCGTGCGCATCGGCTCCGGCATCATCACCGACGCCGTCGACCTGGAGGCGGGTGACGAGGGCCCGGTCGCGACGCAGTCGGCCTTCGCCGCCTCGTTCACCACCAAGTCCCGCGTCTCCAAGGGCACCCCGGTCATCACCGTGAAGCCGAACTCGGCCCCGGTCGAGGCCGCTCCGGCCGCCGGCGCCGTCGAGGCGCTCGCCGTCACCTTCGGCGCCCTGGCCACCGGTACCAAGGTCACCGCCCGCACCCCGCGCGAGTCGACCGGCCGTCCCGAGCTGACCGAGGCCGCGATCGTCGTCTCCGGCGGCCGTGGCGTCAATGGTGCCGAGAACTTCGGCATCATCGAGGAGCTCGCGGACTCCCTCGGTGCGGCCGTCGGCGCCTCGCGCGCCGCCGTCGACGCCGGCTGGTACCCGCACACCAACCAGGTCGGCCAGACCGGCAAGTCGGTCTCCCCGCAGCTCTACATCGCCTCCGGCATCTCGGGCGCGATCCAGCACCGGGCCGGCATGCAGACCTCGAAGACCATCGTGGCCATCAACAAGGACGCCGAGGCCCCGATCTTCGACCTCGTCGACTACGGCGTGGTCGGCGACCTCTTCGCGGTCGTCCCGCAGCTGACCACGGAGATCAAGGCGCGCAAGGGCTGACCGCCTGACCTGCGCTTCTCTTCGTAGCATTGCTTCTTCGGGGCCGTGTGGTGATTCTCACCGCACGGCCCCGAGTCGTTTGTCCCAGCCGGCCGGGGGACCATTGACGGAGCGGAACCGCGTGACTAAATTCTGCTATGCGGATCTAAGCTTCCGTGAAGCGGAAAAGAGGAGAGTGCACGATGGGTCAGCAGGAGAAGGTGGCGACGAGCCTCGCAGGCGCGGTCAGCGAGGGCATCAGCGCCTCCCTCGCGCCGGTGGACGCGGAGCTCGCGCGCCACTACCCGGGCGACCCCGGCACCCGGCAGCCCATCCACACGGTCTACGTGCCCGGTGACGTCTTCGCCGCCGACACCATCCGCTCCTGGGGCGACCAGGCCCTGGCCGCACTCGACGAGCACGCCCCGGACGCCGCCACCTTCGCCAAGGTCCTCGGCATCTCCGACGAGCTGGCCGTACCGGTCTACGACCGCGTGCGCGCCAAGCTCCTGCGCGAGCCCGTAGAGGACCTCCGCGTCGACTTCGAGGACGGCTTCGGCGTCCGCTCCGACGAGGAGGAGGACCAGGCCGCGGCCCGCGCCGCCCGCCTCGTCTCGGAGGCCTTCTCCAACGGCACCAACGCGCCGTACATGGGCATCCGCATGAAGTGCATGGAATCCAACGTCCGCGACCGCGGCATCCGCACCACCGACATCTTCCTCTCCGGCCTGCTGGAGCACGGCGGCCTCCCCGAGGGCCTCGTCCTGACCCTCCCGAAGGTCACCTACGCCGAGCAGGTCAGCGCCTTCGTCAAGCTGCTGGAGGCCTTCGAGACCACCCGCGGCCTGCGCCCGGGCCGGATCGGCTTCGAGATCCAGATCGAGACCAGCCAGTCCATCCTGGCCTCCGACGGCACCGCCACCGTCGCCCGGATGATCGAGGCCGCCAAGGGCCGCGCCACCGGCCTGCACTACGGCACCTTCGACTACAGCGCCTGCGTCGGCGTCTCCGCCGCGTACCAGGCCAGCGACCACCCCGCCGCCGACCACGCGAAGGCGATCATGCAGGTCGCTGCCGCCGGCACCGGCGTACGCGTCTCCGACGGCTCCACCAACGTGCTGCCGATCGGCACCACGGAGAAGGTCCACGAGGGCTGGAAGCTCCACTACGGCCTGACCCGCCGGGCCCTGGCCCGCGCCTACTACCAGGGCTGGGACATGCACCCGGCGCACCTGCCGACCCGTTACGCGGCCGTCTTCACCTTCTACCGCGAGGGCCTCCAGGCCGCCGCCGCGCGCCTGAAGGCGTACGTGGCCAAGATCGAGGGCGACGTGATGGACGAGCCCGCGACCGCCAAGGCCCTGGCCGGCTACCTCGTCCGCGGCCTCGACTGCGGCGCGGTGGGCGCCGACGAGGTCACCGCCCTGACCGGCCTGACCCGCGCCGAACTCGACGCCTTCGCGATCCCGCGCCGCTCGGCCACCCTGACGGCCACCGCCTGACCCGGTCGTCCGCCGGCGGCCCGGCCCCCTTCCACCGGGGCCGGGCCGCCGCGCGTTCACGCCCGGGCGGCACCGGGCGGCCCGGGACCGTCCGGTGGGGATCAGCCCGCAGGCGGGAGTTCGCCCGAGCCGCGGGGGATCAGGCGGGTGGGGAGCTCGGTCCGGGTCGGGCGGAGGCCGGTGCCCGACAGGCGCTGGAAGAGCCGGTCCGTGGCCACCCGTCCCAGCGCCGCCGGGTCCTGGGCGACCACCGTGACGCCCGGCCGCAGCAGGTCGGCCAGCTCGAAGTCGTCGAAGCCCACCAGCGCCACCGGGCGTTGAACGGAGGCCAGGACGCGGACCACGGTGACCGTCACCCGGTTGTTGCCGGCGAAGACGGCGGTCACCGGCTCCGGGCCCGCGAGCATCGCCCGCGCCGCCGCCGCGACCCTGCCGGGCTCGGTCGAGCCGAGCGAGACCCAGGATCCGGCCACGGGAAGGCCCGCCTCCGTCATGGCCGCGCGGTAGCCGCGCAGGCGTTCCGTCGCCGTGTGGATGCGGGGGTGGTCCCCGATGAAGCCGATCCTGCGGTGGCCGCCCGCGATCAGGTGCGCGACACCGCCGCGGGCCCCGCCGAAGTTGTCCGACAGCACCACGTCGGCGTCGATCCCGCCGGCCGGCCGGTCCACGAACACCGTGGCCACGCCCGCCCGGATCTCCGGCTCCAGGTAACGGTGGTCGTTCCCGGCCGGGATCACGATCAGGCCGTCCACCCGGCGGGCGCACAGCGCGAGCGCCAACTCCCGCTCCCGGTCCGGGTCCTCCGCACTGGAGCCGTTGATGAGCAGGGCCCCGTGCGCGCGGGCCACCTCCTCCACCGCCCGGTTCAGCGGACCGTAGAAGGGGTCGGCGAGGTCCTCCAGGACCAGGCCGACGGTGGCGGTACGGCCCTTGCGCAGCACCCGCGCGCTGTCGTTGCGGCGGAAACCCAGGGCCTCGATGGCCTCCTGGACCCGCTTCTCCGTCTCGGGGGTGACACCCGGCTCGCCGTTGACCACCCGGGACACCGTCTTCAGGCCGACTCCCGCCCGGGCCGCCACGTCCTTCATGGTCGGCCGGTTGCCGTAGCGGGGGTCGGACGGGCGGTGGTTGTGGGGCACGGTCGTGAATCCTCCCTCGTACGCGGGCGAGCGTGCGGGCTCGTGACCTTGAGGATAAGCACTCGGCCGATAGTGAGGTTTTCGTGGCAGGGTGGGGCGGGCAGGCCACTGGGGGCTCCGGACGAGCCATGGGGAGAGGGGTAGACGTGATTGTCTGGATCAACGGCACGTTCAGCGCCGGGAAGACCAGCACGGCCCGTGAACTGACCGGAATCCTCCCGGACAGCACCCTGTTCGACCCGGAGCTCGTCGGCGACGCGCTGCGCGTGCTGCTGCCGCCCAAGCGGCTGGCCGAAGTCACCGACTACCAGGACCTGCCGAGCTGGCGGCGACTGGTCGTGGACACGGCCGCGGCGATGCTCGCCGAGATCGGCGGAGTGCTCGTCGTCCCGATGACCCTGCTGCGCCAGGAGTACCGGGACGAGATCTTCGGCGGGCTGGCCGCGCGGCGGATACCGGTGCGGCACGTGCTGCTCGCCCCTGCTGAAACGATCCTTCGGGAGCGGATCGCGACCCGCACGGAGCCCGGGGCGCCCGAGGAGGTGGACGTACGGGTCCGGCAGTGGTCCTACGACCACATCCCCGCCTACCAGGAGGCCCTCGGCTGGCTCACCGGCGACGCGCACGTCATCGACAACGGGCTCCTGACCGTACGGGAGACCGCCGAGCGGATCGCCGAAGCAGTCCGCTCCGAGACCGCCCGGGTCTGCGACATCGTGCAGACCCCGGAGCCCACGCGGGAGACGGTGGCGGCCGGGGTGCTGCTCTTCGACGAGCAGGACCGGGTGCTGCTGGTGGATCCGACGTACAAGGCGGGCTGGGAGTTCCCGGGAGGCGTCGTCGAAGCGGGCGAGGCCCCCGCCTGCGCCGGCGTACGGGAGGTCGCCGAGGAACTCGGCCTCGTACTGGACCGGACGCCCGGGCTCCTCGTGGTCGACTGGGAACGCCCGCAGCCCCCCGGCTACGGAGGGCTGCGCCTGCTCTTCGACGGCGGCCGCCTCACCGAAGAGGCGGCCGCCCGCCTCCGGCTGCCCGGTCCCGAACTGCGGGCCTGGCGCTTCGTGACGGAGGCCGAAGCCGCCGAGCTGCTCCCGCAGCACCGCTACGAGCGCCTGCGCTGGGCCCTGCGCGCCCGGGAACGCGCCCGCCCCCTCTACCTGGAGGCGGGCGTCCCCACCGGCTGAGGCGGCGCGCTCGCCGTTTTACGGGCTCGGTTCGCCTCCGGGGCGCCGTGTGCCGGCTCGTGACGGCGTACGTGCTCGAAAACCCCTCGTGCCTCGCGGTTTCCTCCGCGCGCTCGCCCTCACTCCCCGGCGCGCCCCTTCGGCTCACTCGCCGGCGAGGTCAGGCCGGCGTTTCGGCGGCGGCCTCGGCCAGGGCCGCGGCGGTGTCCACCGTCAGGGGGTCGCCGTGGCCGAAGCAGGCGACCGACGGCGCGAGGGCGGCCAGCCGGCGGAAGGACTCCACCGCCCGGCCGCGGTCGACGTTGAAGACGCCCAGCATCAGCGGGCCGACCGCGGCCACGCAGTCGCCCGTGAACAGCACGCCGTGCTGCGGGAGATGGACGGCGATGCTGCCGTCCGTGTGGCCCGGGGCGTGGACGACGTACGCCCCGTCCCCGAAGCCCAGCGCGTCCCCGTCCTCCAACTCCCGGTCGACAGGGGTGGGCGGGGCCTGCGGGACGGTCAGGCCGTGCTCGTACAGCGGGATCTCCCAGTCCAGGAGCACCGGTTCGGGAACGGGCCGCTCGCCGCGGACCACCGGCGCGTCCAGCCCGTGCGCGAGTACCGCCGCCCCCCAGCGGGCGGCGAGTTCAGCGGCCGCGCCCACGTGGTCGCGGTGGCAGTGCGTGAGGACGATCCGCTCCAGCCGCCCGGGCAGCAGCCCGAGGGAACGTATCGCCCCTTCGATCTCCGCGGCGGAACCTGCGTTGCCCGCGTCGACGAGGGTGAGCGCTTCGCCGTCCTGCCAGAGGTAGGCCTGGCCGATGGGGAAGCGGAGCATGTGGAGCCGGTTCGGAATGACTTCGACAAGATCCATACGGTGAACCTACGGACCGCCCGCCGCCCCCGGCACGTAACTTCACCGTGAGCGCAGTACGCCCAGGGCGCACTGCGCCCTGGGCGTACACGTCGGCGGCGGCCGCCATCGGCCCCCGGATCGGGGTCAGGCGCGCTTGGACTCCGCGTAGCCGACGAGGAACAGGGCCTCGGCCACCGACAGGCGCTCCAGCTCCTCGGGCGAGACGCTCTCGTTGACCGCGTGGATCTGCGCCTCCGGCTCGCTCAGCCCGATCAGCAGCATCTCCGCCTGCGGGTACAGCGACGTGAGGGTGTTGCACAGCGGGATCGACCCGCCCATGCCGGAGATCTGCATCTCCTGCCCCGGGTAGGCGGCCTCCAGGGCCGTGCGCATCGACGCGTACGCCGGGCTGTCGGTGTCCGCCCGGAACGGCTGGCCCTGGCCGACGACCTCCAGTTCGAGGCGCGCCTTCCACGGCGTGTGCGCCTCCAGGTGGGCCTGCAGCAGCTTGACGGCCTGGCCGGTGTCCACGCCCGGCGGCACGCGCAGGCTGATCAGCGCGCCCGCGCTCGCGTGCACCGACGGCGTCGCGCCGACCACGGGCGGGCAGTCGATGCCGAGGACGGTGACGGCCGGACGGGCCCACAGCCGGTCGGCGACGGTGCCCGCGCCGATCAGCTCGACCCCGTCCAGGACCTTCGCGTCGGCGCGGAAGTCCGCCTCCGGGTACTGCAGGCCCTCCCACACCTCGTCCGAGGCGAGTCCGTCCACGGTCGTCGAACCGTCCGCGGCGCGCAGCGAGTCGAGTACGCGGATCAGCGCGGCCAGCGCGTCGGGCGCGGCCCCGCCGAACACGCCGGAGTGCAGGTTGCCGCCGAGCGTGTCGATCTTCACCTTCAGCAGGCACATGCCGCGCAGGGTGGCGGTCACGGTCGGCAGGCCGAGCCGGAAGTTGCCGGCGTCGCCGATGACGATGGTGTCGGCCTCCAGCAGCTCCGGGTGCGCCTCCGCGTGCTGCTGGAGACCGCCCGTGCCCTGCTCCTCGGAACCCTCGACGATGACCTTCACGCTCACCGGCACACCGCCGTTGGCCTTCAGCGCGCGCAGCGCCAGCAGGTGCATGATGAACCCGCCCTTGCAGTCGGCCGCGCCGCGCCCGTACCAGCGGCCGTCGCGCTCGGTCAGCTCGAAGGCCGGGGAGATCCAGGCGGCGTCGTCCAGCGGCGGCTGGACGTCGTAGTGCGCGTAGAGCAGGACGGTCGGCGCGCCCTCGGGGCCGGGCAGGAAGCCGTACACCGACTGGGTGCCGTCGGGGGTGTCGAGCAGGGCCACGTCCTGGAAGCCCTCGGCGCGCAGGGCGTCGGCCACCCAGTTCGCCGCGCCCTCGCTCTCGCTCTTGGGGAATTGCGCCCAGTCCGCCACCGACTGGAAGGCCACCAGCTCGGTCAGCTCCTGCTTGGCGCGGGGCATCAGCGAGGCGATGGTCTCGGCGATCGGATTCTGGGACATGGGCACGCTCCTTTTGGGTGCGACGTTGTATCCGTGTACGCGTCCCGCGCATGTGCGGGGTGTGCGTATGCCGGGTACGGCAGAAGACAGTCTTGATCCTCGCACAGCGAGGGTGGGGCGGTGTCTCGCCGTAGGATTTCCCCGGCATCGGAGCAACCGGGTGATCAGGAGCAGCAACACATCGTGAGCAGCGACGACGACGTACGCGACGCAGGTGCGGATGCAGGCGCAGGCATGGGCGCCGACGCGGACGCAGGCGTGGGCCAGGGCGCGGGCCCTGCCGAGCAGGGGGCGGGCGACGAGGTGGCCGGGGGAGCCGGCGAAGTGTGGGACGTGGTCGTGGTCGGAGCCGGGCCCGCCGGGTCCTCGGCCGCGCACGCGGCGGCCACGGCGGGGCGTCGTGTCCTGCTGCTGGAGAAGGCCGAACTGCCCCGCTACAAGACCTGCGGCGGCGGCATCATCGGCCCCTCGCGCGACGCGCTCCCGCCGGGCTTCGTCCTGCCCCTCAAGGACCGCATCCACGCGGTCACCTTCTCGATGGACGGCAAGCTGACCCGCACCCGTCGCTCGAAGCACATGCTGTTCGGGCTGATCAACCGGCCCGAGTTCGACGCAGGCCTGGTCGCGGAGGCGGAGAAGGCCGGCGCCACCGTCCGTACGGGCACCGCCGCGACCCGGGTGGAACAGCACGGGGCGGCCGTGCCCGACCGGCGGACCGTGGCCGTGGTGCTCGCCGACGGGGAGACCGTCCTGGCGCGCGCGGTGGTCGGCGCGGACGGCAGCGCGAGCCGGATCGGCGCGCACGTGGGCGTCGAGATGGACCAGGTGGACCTCGGCCTGGAGGCGGAGATCCCCGTCCCCGCGACGGTGGCTGAGGACTGGAAGGGGCGGGTGCTGATCGACTGGGGCCCGCTGCCCGGCAGTTACGGCTGGGTCTTCCCCAAGGGCGACACCCTCACCGTCGGCGTGATCTCGGCGAAGGGCGAAGGGGCCGCGACCAAGCGGTACCTGGACGACTTCATCGCCCGGCTCGGGCTCGCCGGCTTCGAACCGGCCGTCTCCTCCGGGCACCTGACCCGGTGTCGCAAGCCGGATTCGCCGCTCTCCCGCGGCCGGGTGCTGGTCGCGGGAGACGCGGCCGGACTGCTGGAGCCGTGGACGCGTGAGGGCATCTCCTTCGCGCTGCGCTCGGGGCGGCTCGCGGGGGAGTGGGCGGTGAAGATCTCCGAGGCGCAGGACGCCGTGGACGCGCGCCGCCAGGCCCTGAACTACGCCTTCGCGGTGAAGGCCGGGCTGGGTGTGGAGATGGGGGTCGGCAAGCGGATGCTGACCGTCTTCGAGGCCCGGCCGGGGCTGCTGCACGCGGCGATCACCGGGTTCCGTCCGGCCTGGCGGGCCTTCGCCCGCATCACGCGGGGCGCGACGACCCTGGCCGACATGGTGCGTACGTACCCGCTGGCGCGCAAGGCGCTGCACGTGCTGGACGCGCGGCAGGCGGCGGCCGCCCGCAACGGCGACGGGGCGTAGGGCCGGTCGGCCGTCCATCCCGATCCGGCGGCCCGCCGGATCGGGATGGTGCCGGCTCTGGAGGGGTCAGCGCGGCGCCGGGACGATCCGGAAGACCGGGTGGTCTCCGGCGATCGCCCGGATCTCGGCGTCGGACGCCTTCGCGTCGACGCCGCGGAAGAACTGGTTGACCTCCCAGCCCCACTTCTCCAGGTAGGTGCGCAGGATCGCGGCCTTCTCGACCGGGTCGGTGATCTCGACGACGGTGAACGCGCGCACCTTGCGCCCCACGCGCAGCTCGCCGCCGCCCGCGACCCGCATGTTGCGGACCCACTGGGAGTGGCCGCGCGCCGAGACGAGGTACTCGGCGCCCTCGTACGTGTGCGGATTGACCGGGATGCGCTGCAGCTTGCCGGAGGTGCGGCCGCGCACCGAGAGCTCGGCGCTGCCGGCCAGGCTGATCCCGACGCGGGCCAGCTTGCCGAAGAACGCGTTGAAGCGGGTGACGAGCGGGCCGGCCTGGACGTAGTACGGGGTGGTGGGCGCGTTCACGATGACCTCCGGGCCGTCTTCTGCGTTGCCGTCGTCTGCACTTCGAGAGCACTGCTCTCGCTTGATTCCAGTGTGCACTGGATCGGTGCGCCAAAGCAAGAGCAGTGCTCTCGAAAGAGAGCGGTAATCCGTTTCCTGGGCGGTGCTCCGCCCGCGTGGCACACTGGCCCGCATGAACACCGTGCGAGGGGCCAGGGAACGGGCCCGCATCGAGGTCACCGCCGCCATCAAGGACGAGGCGCGCCGCCGGCTGGCGGCCGAAGGGGCCGCCAAGCTCTCCCTGCGCGCCGTCGCCCGCGAACTCGGCATGGTCTCCTCCGCCCTCTACCGCTACTTCCCGAGCCGCGACGAGCTGCTGACCGCGCTCATCATCGACGCGTACGACAGCCTCGGCGGCGCCGCCGAGGAAGCCGACGCCCGGGCCCTCGCCGCCGGCGCCGCGCCCCGCGACCGCTGGATCGCCGCCTGCGAGGCCGTCCGCACGTGGGCGCTGGAGCACCCGCACGAATACGCCCTGGTCTACGGCTCCCCGGTCCCCGGCTACAGCGCCCCCGACGACACCGTCGGACCCGCCTCCCGGGTCGGCAACGTCCTCATCGGCATCGTCCGCTCCGCCTACGAGGGGCGCGGCCTCGCCCTCCCGCCGCTGCCGTCCGCCCTCGGTCCCGAAGCCGCCCGGATGGCCGCCGACTTCGCCGAGGGCCTGCCCCCGGCGGTCGTCGCCGCGCTCGTCGCCGCCTGGGCGCAGCTGGCCGGGCTGGTCTCCTTCGAACTGTTCGGCCAGTTCAACCGGGTCGTCGAGGAACGGTCCGCCTTCTTCACCCACGCGGCGGGGCAGTTGGCGCACGGGGTCGGACTGACCGCGGTATGAGCGCCGTATGACCGCCCTATGACAGGAGGGCGGGGGAGGGGTGCGCCCCTGCGGGAATTCACGTGATGGGGCGATGGCTCGCTCGTCTGTTCCTCGGGCCAATCCAGGAGGTTCAGCCTTGAACGACGGGCCGTCCGTCTAGTGTTCCTCGGGTCCCCCCACCCCGCCTCCACCGGAGGAAACGTTCATGCCTCGCGCCGAGAAGGCCTTGTACGCCGTCCTGGCCACCGTCTTACTGGCGGCGCCGGCGCCCTCCGTCGCCACGTCGCCGCGCGAGGCGTCCACCGGGTCCGCGCGGGCCGCCTCCCCGGCGCCCGGCCCGCCGCCCACCCCCCGGATGCCCGGCGTGCGGGGCCTGGAGATCGGCGTCCCCGCCTACGTGATGGCGAACGACCGGATGCTGACCGACCTCACCGCCGCCGCCCCGGCCCCCTCCGTGGTCGTCCTCAACCCGGGCAACGGCGACGCCCCCTTCGGCGCCCCCTGGCGGGCCCGCGCCGACGCGCTCCGCGCCCGCACCACCTCCACCGGCGAGCGGACCAAGGTGCTCGGATACGTCCACACCGACCACGGCAACCGCGACATCGCCGCCGTCAAGGCCTCCGTCGACAACTACCTCAAGACCCCCGACGGCCGCCTCCACGTCGACGGCATCTTCTTCGACGTCGTCAGCCGCGACTGCGGCCCCGCCAACGCCACCCGCGACCACTACGCCGAGCTGCGCCGCTACGTCCAGGACACCATGGATGCCGTGGACCCCGCCGCCCCCGACCTCGTCGTCAACAACCCCGGCACCGCCATAGCCGACTGCTACCTGGAGCCCGGCCGGCGCACCGCGGACGTCTTCGTCACCTACGAGGACACCTACGCCGCGTACACCGGAGCCGGCTGGCTCGGCGGCAACGTCTTCGACCACGACTCCGGCTACCGGCCCGGCACCGAACTCGACCCGAGCGGAACGGCGTTCTGGCACCTGGTCCACGACGTCCCCGACGACACGGCGATGCGCGCCACCCTCCGCACGGCCTTCGACCGGGGCGCCGGCTACGCCTACGCCACCGACACCGTCATGCCCAACCCCTGGAACACGGGCCCGACATGGAAGTACACCTCCCAGACCAGGTACGCGGCCACGCTCGGCTAGGGCGGCGGTGGCCGGGACCGTACATGCGGAATGCGGAATGCGGAATGCGGCAGCGGGCGCCGGGGCGGTCTGCGTGCATGGCCGCATGACCGCCGTGATCACCAGTCTCGTCGGCGTGCTCGGTACGCTGCTCGGCTCGGTGGTGACGCACGCGTTCCAGCAGCGCTCCGCGCGGCGCACCGAACGGAACGCCCTCGATGCGCAGCGCCGTCAGGAACGGCTCGACGCCTGCGGCGCGTACGCGGGCCTGCTCGTGGAGCTGATCACCGACGACACCGATCCCGGCACCGCACCTGATCCCCGGCCCTGCGGGCCTGGGGAGCACCCACGGCGCCGGACGCCGTAAGAGCCGCCCGACCCGCCCTGCACCGGGGGTCAGCAGGTCGAGTGGAAGAGGCCGCCCACGGGCCGGCCCGCGGCCGCCAGGGTGTTGTAGAGGGCGGCGGCCGCCCGGGTCTCCCGCACGTGCACGTCCACACCCGCCTCCCGGAGCAGCTCCGCGGTCGGCGGTGCGACCCCCAGCCGCTCCTGCATGCCGAGGCTGAGGACGACGACCGCCGCTCCGCGCTCCAGCAGCTCGCGGACGTCACCGGGCTGGATCCCGGGGGAGTGGCGGGTGCCGTGCACGGCCCAGTCCCACGGGTGGCCGCCGCCCGGATACAGGACGAAGTCCTTGCCGGGTGCGAGGCCCCCGACTTCCATCAGGCCCCATTCCAGGCGGCTGATCCTCGGGGACGCGGCCGCGTCCGACGGTTCGGGGCCCCCGGTGTCGTCGGCGGTGTCGGGATCGGTCGTGGTCATGCGGCCCAGCATCGCAGCCGTGATGATCACGCGCGCGGGCTTCTCGCGGAGTGGGACGGGCCCGGCCGGGGTCAGCGGTAGTCGTCCGGGTGGCCCTGCATCCAGGTGTTGATCTTGTCCCGGGTGTCGATCAGCAGGGTCTGGTGCGCCTTCAGGTTCGGGAAGCTCCGGTCGCCGCCGAGCTCCGCGTCGAGCTTCGCGATCAGCGCGATCGGTTCCGGGAAGTGCCCCGGCCCCTTCGGGTCCGCCTTCATCGCCGCGTCCAGGCCGCGCAGTTCGTCGTGGACGCGCCCGAGGAAGTAGGCGCATTCGGACGGCGTGCACGAACCGCCCAGCGTCGCCTGAAGCCCGGCGAAGGCGTCCCGGACCTTCTCCGGCGGCGAACCGGGCAGGGCGGAGGCGCCCGGTCCGCCGCTCGCCGGGGGCGCCGCCGGGCCCGGAGCCGACCCGCCCGGTGCCGGGGACGCGGACTGCGTCGTGGCGGCGGACGCCGCAGCGGCCGGGGAGGAGGCCGGGGCCGAGGACGCCGAGGGCGCGGTGCCCCGCGCAGTCGGTTCCGCGTCGCAGGAGACCGCGAACCCCGCCAGGAACACCACGGCCACCGCCGCACCGCGCAGTGTGGAACCGAACACCAGCCACCCCCATGATCGTCGAGGAGGCGACCATAACCGCTCCTCGGCGCCGCCCCGCGGCCAAGGCCCGCCCCGCCGCGGGGATCAGATCCCGGCCGTCTCCGTCCACAGCGCGGCCAGCGACAGGTCGCCCGTCACGCCCGGCCCCGCCAGCGGCAGCCGGTTCCACAGCGCCGCGTACAGCCAGGCCGCCTCGCCCGTCACCTTGCAGTCCACCGGATCGCCCGTGTCGCCCAGCACCGTGCGCGCGGGTGCCGCAGACAGGTGTACGGTCCACGCCGCACCCGTGTCGGCGGCGCGGATCCGCATCGTCCGCGGCTCCGCGGTCCGCACCCGGCTGCGCGGCCGCGCGTGGAAACCGGTGAGGAGCTCCTCCACCCCGTCCTCCGCGAACTCCGGCGCGAGCGGCGAGAAGACGACGCCCAGCGCGGCCTCCGCGTCCATCCGGTGCACGGCGGTCTCGTGGGCCTGCCGCCGGGCCCAGAACGCCAGCGGCGACGGCGGGGCGGTCGGGAGGAAGGTCCAGCACTGCACGTCGGCCGGTGCCTCGGTCAGCGTCCGCACCAGGTCCGCGTGGCCCTCCCGGAACCACGCCAGGAGCTCCCCGCCGACCAGTTCCGGCGCCTCCGGGAAGCCCGTCGGCTCCAGATGCCGCTCCCCGACGTACCCGGCGGCCCAGCGGTGCACCGCCCCCGTGTGCCGCAGCAGGTCGGTGACGTGCCACCCCGGACAGGAGGGGACGAAGGCGTCCGTACCGGCCCGTTCGGCCACCTCCGCGAGCAGCTCGCCCTCCCGGGCGAGGGTCTTCACGTACTCAGTGATCTCCATACCGGGAGTCTTATCAGCCCCGGCGCCGACAATGGAGGGATGGACGCAGGGACGGACGGGGAACTCTTCCCGCGCGAGCGGACCGTGATCGCCCCCGGTGCGGTGCACGTGCCCGACTGGCTGGGGGCCGCCCGGCAGGGCGACCTGCTGGCGGCCTGCCGTGCGTGGGCCCGGCCGCCGGCCGGCCTGCGCACCGTGCGCACCCCGGGCGGCGGGGTGATGACCGCCCGGCAGGTGTGCCTGGGCCTGCACTGGTACCCGTACGGCTACGCCCGCACCGCCGTCGACGGGGACGGCGAACCGGTCAAGCCGATGCCGCAGTGGCTCGCCGAACTGGGGCGGGAGGCGGTGGCCGTCGCCTACGGGGTGCCGCCGGACCCCCTCGCGGCCGCCTACGACATCGCGCTGATCAACTTCTACGACGGGGACTCCCGCATGGGCATGCACCGTGACGCGGAGGAGAAGTCCCCGGCGCCGGTCGTCTCGCTCAGCCTCGGCGACAGCTGCCTGTTCCGCTTCGGGAACACCGGGTCCCGCGGGCGCCCGTACCGGGACGTCGAACTGCGCAGCGGGGACCTCTTCGTCTTCGGCGGCCCCAGCCGCTCCGCCTACCACGGGGTGCCGAAGGTCCTGCCGGGAACGGGTCCGCGGGCGCTCGGGCTGACCGGGCGGCTCAACATCACGCTCCGGGTCGGCGGGCTGGGCTGAGGGGCGGCGTACGGCACGCCCCGATCATGCGAGGATCGATGCCATGAACGGCAACGGGGCCCCGCCGCGGGTGGGGGATGCGACCACGCCATCGGTGTCGAGCACGGGCGCGCGGACCAAGCTGGAACGGGGGCGCGGCGCACTCGGGCCGGCGCTGGAACTCGTCCACACCGGGCGCGCCCCGACCCGTGCGGTCCTGACGGCCGAGCTGGGGGTCACCCGCGCCACCGCCGGCGCGGTCGCGGCCGAGCTGGAGGCGCTCGGGCTGATCCGGGTCGACTCCCGCCCCGGAGCCTCGGGCGGAGCCGGCGGTACCGGCGGGGGCCAGGGGCGCCCCTCGCACCGCCTCTCGGTGGCCGAGGACGGGCCTGTGGCGCTCGCCGCCCAGGTGCACTCCGACGGCTTCCGGGCCGCCCTGGTGGGCCTCGGCGGCCGGATCGTGGCCACCGCCCCCGGAAAGGTCACCGTCTCCGCCGACCCGGCCCAGGTACTCGGCGCCGTCGTACGGGCGGGCGCGGAACTGCTCGCGGACAGCGGCCGCCGCTGTGTCGGAGCCGGGCTCGCGGTCCCCTCGGCGGTCGCCGAACCGGACGGCACGGCGCTGAACCCGCTGCACCTGGCCTGGCCCGCCGGGTCTCCCGTACGCGACATCTTCGCCGAGTGCGTGAAGGACGCCGGGATCGACGGCCCGGCCCTGACCGGGAACGACGTCAACCTCGCGGCGCTTGCCGAGCACCGGCACGGCGCGGGGCGCAGCGCGCAGCACCTGCTGTGCGTGGCCACCGGGCACCGCGGGGTCGGCGGCGCCCTGGTGCTGGACGGCCGCCTGCACAGCGGCAGTTCGGGCCTGGCCCTGGAGGTCGGCCACCTCACCGTGAACCCCGAGGGGCGGGCCTGCCACTGCGGCGGCCGGGGCTGCCTGGACGTGGAGGCGGACCCGCTGGCCTTCCTCACCGCGGCGGGCCGCAGCCCCGGCCCCGAGGTCTCGCTGCTCCAGCAGGCCCGTGACCTGCTGCGCGAGGAGCCCGAGGAACCGGCGGTACGGGCGGCCACGGAAGAGCTCATCGACCGGCTCGGCCTGGGCCTCGCGGGCCTGGTGAACATCCTGAACCCGGACCGGATCATCCTGGGCGGGCTGCACCGGGAACTGCTCTACGCGGACCCGGAGCGGCTCCGGGCGGTCGTCGCGGACCGCAGCCTGTGGGGACGCAGCGGCGGCGTGCCGATCCTGCCGTGCACCCTGGACCACAACAGCCTGGTCGGCGCGGCGGAACTGGCCTGGCAGCCCGTCCTCGACGACCCGCTGGGCGCCCTCGCCTAGAGAGAGATCAGCCGGGGCGGACCGCGACCGGCGAGGGCGCCGGCACCACGGCCGGCACCACGGCCGGGACCGTGGCCGGGACCGTGGCCGGATCGACGGCCACGACCACCGTGCGCGCCGGTTCCGGTACGGGCCTGGCCGCGATCGAGACCGGGAGCGTCGCCACCACCGGCGCGGGCACCGCGGTCAGGGAGAACCAGACCGCCTTGCCGGGCCCGTCGGACCGTTCGCACACTCCCCAGGCCTCACTGAGGGCCTCCACGAGGGCGAGCCCGCGTCCGCTGGTCTCCAGCAGCCCGGCCTGCGTCGGGCGCAGCACCGGGAGCCGCGGATCGCTGTCGATGACCGAGACCGTCAGCCGCCCGAGCCGCAGCTCGATCTCGACGACGCAGGTCTTGTCCGGCTGCGCGTGGCGGTGGACGTTGCCCAGCAGCTCCGTCACGCCGAGCGCAGCCCGGTCTATGAGCGGATCGAGCTGCCAGTGGCGCAGCTGGGCCGAGACGATTCTGCGGATTTGGCCGATCCGCGACGGCGAGGCCTGCAGTTCGACGACGCAGTGCCTGCGGGAATGACTGATCACGGCTGCGACTCCCCGACATGAGTGTTACGGGTGCTGCACCCTCGGTAATCCTCCACCAGGGTCACCCACGGTGCCGCGCAGTGCAACCGAACGCGATCGAAAGCGATCCGCATGGATACCCAAAGTGACTGTTTGTGCAGGTGGGAGAGGTACATTGCGAAAGGAGGGGCGAAAGAGACCCATGAAGGAGCGCGGCGCATGAGCACCACCGGCACTACCGGCACCACCGGCACCGGGACCACCACCGGTACGACCGCCACGACCGTCGATGTCGACCGCAGCGACGCGGACTACCGCGCCTGGCTCAAAGAGGCCGTGCGCAAGGTCCAGGCCGACGCGAACCGCTCGGCGGACACGCACCTGCTGAAGTTCCCGCTCCCCGAGGCGTGGGGCATCGACCTCTACCTCAAGGACGAGTCCACGCACCCGACGGGCTCCCTCAAGCACCGCCTCGCGCGCTCGCTGTTCCTGTACGCCCTCTGCAACGGCTGGGTCCGGCCGGGCCGCCCCGTCATCGAGGCGTCGTCCGGCTCGACCGCCGTCTCCGAGGCGTACTTCGCCAAGCTGATCGGTGTCCCGTTCATCGCCGTCATGCCGCGCACGACCAGCCCGGAGAAGTGCCGCCTCATCGAATTCCACGGCGGCGAATGCCACTTCGTGGACGACCCGATGAAGATGTACGAGGAGTCGGCGGAACTCGCCGCCCGCACCGGCGGGCACTACATGGACCAGTTCACCTACGCGGAGCGGGCCACCGACTGGCGCGGCAACAACAACATCGCGGAGTCGATGTACCAGCAGCTGAAGCTGGAACGTTTCCCCGAGCCCGCCTGGATCGTGGCGACCGCCGGCACCGGCGGCACCTCGGCGACCATCGCGCGCTACGTGCACTACATGCAGCACGACACCCGCATCTGCGTCCCCGACCCGGAGAACTCCTGCTTCTTCGAGGGCTGGACCCGCAACGACCCCGACGCGAGCAGCGATTGCGGCTCGCGCATCGAGGGTATCGGCCGCCCGCGGATGGAACCGAGCTTCGTGCCCGGCGCCATCGACCGGATGATGAAGGTCCCGGACGCGGCGAGCGTCGCCGCCTGCCGCGCGCTGGAGACGGCCATAGGGCGCAAGGCGGGCGGCTCGACCGGCACCGGCCTGTGGAGCGCCCTGAAGATCGTCTCGGAGATGGTGGCCGAGGGCCGTACCGGAAGCGTCGTCACCCTGCTGTGCGACCCGGGCGACCGCTACCTGGACAAGTACTACTCCGACGCGTGGGTGGCGGCGCAGGGGCTCGACCTCGCCCCGTACGCGCAGACCCTCGACACGCTGCTGTCGACGGGTGTCTGGCGCGAACCGACCGCCTGAGGCCCGGGCCGGAGGGGCCGGCGGATCAGGGTCGGACACCCCCTAGGAGCTGCCCCACTCCCACATGCTGTGCACCACCGGCTCCAGGGCGCGGCCCCGGCCGGTGAGGACGTAGCGGACCCGGGGCGGCCAGCCGGGGGTGCGGTGGCGCTCGACGACGCCCACCCGGGTCAACTGGGCCAGCCGGTCGGAGAGGACCTTGTCGGAGAGGGCGGGCAGGGCCGCGGACAGCTCGGAGTAGGTGGCCTGGCCGCGGCGCAGGAACTCCCGCAGGACCAGCGGCGTCCACCGGCCGGCCAGCGCGGTGAGGGTGACGTCGACCGGGCAGTGCGGCTCACCGGCGGGCGGGTGCGGGACGAGGGCGCTGTCCGGACAGTCGGCCAGGGGGCCGTCCTGGGCGCCCGCCGCTGCGTGTCCAACCGTTTGGTGAGTCACGAAAGCCCCTCATAACGTCCGTTGCGAACAGCCCGCCCGTGCACCTCCAGGGGGTCCTTGTGCGCATCCATCATCTCAACTGCGGTTCCCTCCGCACGATCCCGCCCCTCGGCGGACCGTCCGCACCGGACACCGCGCGGCGCGAACTGCCCGCCGTCTGCCACTGCCTGCTCATCGAGACGGACGAGGACGGACCGGTCCTGGTCGACACCGGCCTCGGCACCGCCGACCTGCACCGGCCCGACCGGACGCTGAGCGCCGACTGGGTGGCCTACGCCCGGCCCGTGCTGGACCCGCGGGAGAGCGCGCTGCACCAGCTCGCCGGCCTGGGGTACGAGCCCCGGGACGTGCGGCACATCGTCCTCACCCACCTCCACCGCGACCACACGGGCGGACTGGCGGACTTCCCCCACGCGCGGGTGCACGTGCACCCCGACGAGTACCGGGCCGTCACCGACCCGTCCGCCGCGCACCACCGGCACAGCCTCGACCGCTTCATGCCGGCGCACCGGGCGCACGGCCCGCAGCTGTCACCGGCGACCGCGGACGGGCGCACGACGTGGTTCGGCTTCCCCGGCGCGGCCCGACCGCAGGGGCTGCGCGCCGAGCTGCTGCTGGTGCCGCTGCCCGGCCACTCGGCCGGACACGCGGGCGTCGCGGTGCGCGCCGACGACGGCCACTGGCTGCTGCACGCGGGCGACGCGTACACCTACCACGGCGAACTCGACCACACGCCGCCGCTCGCCCACCCCGTCTTCGAACCGGTCCAGCAGGGCGCACAGACCGACGCCGCGGCACGCACCGAGACCCTCGACCGCCTGCGCGCCCTGGTCCGCGACCACTCCGACGAGGTCACCGTCTTCAGCGCGCACGACCCGTGGGAGTACGCACGCCTCGCCGCGGTCAACGCCCCGTCGCGCGGCGGTCGCTGAGGCGGGCGTCCAGGGCGCGGACCGCCGTGCGGAAGGAGTGGCCCAGGCCCGGGCGGGCCACGGTCAGCGCCAGGCGGAACGCGACCGGGCCGTCCGCGGCGAAGGTCCAGCGCACGTGCGTGCCCGAGCCGGCCGGAGCGATCCGCCACTCCTCCAGCAGGGCGCGGACCCCGGGGGCGTTGGTGGTGTCGACCCGGTACGCGTAGCGCTTCTCCGGATCCGCGGCCATGATCGTCTCCTGCATGCGCACCCCGCCCAGCAGCTTGATCTCGCGGCCGCCCCCGCCGTACGTGGGGCGGGCCAGCGTCACCGCCCGGAACCAGTCGGGCCAGCCCTCCACTTCCTCGGCGAGCGCCTGGTACACGGCCTCGGGCGGCGCCGCCGCCTCGGCGGCGAACACCAGCCGGACGGGCGCGTCGTCGATGAAGTCCAGCCCCACCGGGCGGAGTCGGCGAGCCATGGCGGTACCTCCTTGGTGCGATCCGGACGGATGTGCGCGTCACCATAGCCGGGCGCCCACGAGATGTCCGCTGCGCTCCGCCCGTGTTCTCCCCGCGGGAGGTCGCGCACGACGGCTCGTGCGCCGTACGCCCCGGTTTCCACCGGCGGTTCCCCCGTACGGGGCCTGGGCAGCGCTCCTGCCGCGCGGGATCCTGGAGCAGCGCCGATCCCCACGCGAGCGGAGGCCTGCGTGCCCGACCGCCCCCACACCGACCCGCCCCTCGCCCTCGAACTCCTCGTCCACGGCGTCGCCGGAGCTTCTCCGGCCGAGCTGCTCGGCGACCCGCGCACCGTCCGCGTCACCGGCGACTCCACCGCCGCCGTGTTCCGCCGCACCGACGACGCCGACGCCGAAGCCCACCCCGAGCGGTACGCCGGACTGCCCGTCCCCGAGGCCTACTGCTGGTCCCGGCTCACCTCCGGCAACGGCGCCCGCGCCCTGTGGCTGCTGCTCCTGCCCTTCATGGTGGCCAACCTCGCCCACTGGGCCCGCCCGGCCGCCCCCACCGGGCCCGGCGCCGACCCCGCGCCGCGCGCGGTGCGCACCTACGGGGTCCTCGTACGGATCCTCGCGCTCAGCCTGACCGTCCTGCTGATCGCGGCCGCCTGCGAGGTCGCCCTCGACCTCGTCGCCTGGCAGTGCGCCGGCTCCGCGACCTGCACCGCCACCGGCTCCCGGCTCGGCTTCCTCGCACCCGACGGCGGCGGCTGGTGGTCCCCGCCGGGACGCCGCCTCGCCCTCGGCGCACTCGTGCCGACCGCGCTGACCGGGTTGCTCTGGTACCTGTCCAACCGCACCTGGAGCGCCTACGAATCCCAGCCGCCGCCCGCCGGCACCGCCGACCCGGACACCGCCTCCGACACCGCGCCCGCGCTCGGCCGCCCCGGATTCTGGTACGGGCGCCGCATCGTGGCCCGGCTGCGGGCCGCGCACACCGCGGCCGGACTGCTCACCGTCGCGGTGGCCGTCTCCGCGCCCACCGCCGCCCACGACCGACGGACCGCGGCGACCGCCCCGGCCCTCGAAGCCCTCGGTTGGATCACCCAGGCCCTCCTCGCCGCGGGGGCCGTCACCGTCGCCTGGGTCGTCTGCCGGCGCGGCCGCAGCGAGGACCGCCCCGACCACCGCCTCGACCGGGCCGCCGTCTGCCTGCTGCCCGGCGCCGCCCTCGCCCTCCTCGCCGCCGTCCTGCTGCACGCCTGCTGGTCACGCCCGGGCTGGACCTCCGCGGGGCGGCTCCCCGGCGACTTCGCCTTCGGCGTGATCATGCTCGGCCAGGGCCTCTGCGCGCTCGCCCTCGCTGTCGTCGCCCGCCACCTGCACCGCAGGGCCCCCGATCCGGCGGCCGCCCTGCGCGGCCTGGGCGGCCCCGCCGTGGCCATGCTCGGCTGCGCCCTCGGCGGAGTGATGTCGGGCGGGGTCGCCCAGCGCGTCGCCGACTGGATGGACGGCGGAGCCACCCCCGGGATGGCCGGCGCCCCGCTGCCCGGGCCGCCCGTCCTGCTCTCCTGGCAGGCAGCCGTCCTGCCCCCGCTGCTCCTCGTGGTGGCGCTGCTCGCCGCCTGGTTCGCGGCGCGGGCGGCCCGTACCCGGCGGCGCCTCGCCGCGGCCGTCGCCGCCGAATACCCGGGCGCGAGTCCCGACGTGGCGCGCAGCCGCAGCATCGCCGGGGCCCGGACGGCCGCCGCGCTCACCGACTCCGCGCCGTGGTTCGTCGCGGCCGTCTCCGGGATCACCCTGGTGCTCGGCGCGGGCGCGCTGGCCGGCGCCTGGCTCAGCGGACAGGTCCCGGGCGAAGCCGCCCGCGGGACCCCGCCGCTGCTGGAGGCCGCCGCCCGCGCCGCGCAGGACGCCGGGTCCTGGCTCATCGGCCTCGGCATCGCCCTCTTCGTCGCCTGGGGCCGCCGCGCCTACCGCGACCCGGCCGCCCGGCGGACCATAGGGATCCTCTGGGACGTCGGCACCTTCTGGCCGCGCGCCGCCCACCCCTTCGCACCGCCCTGCTACGCCGAGCGCGCCGTCCCCGACCTGACCTGGCGGATGGCCGGCTGGACCGGCCGCACCGGCGGCCGGCTGGTGATCTCCGGGCACTCGCAGGGCAGCGTGCTCGCCGCGGCCGCCGTCTGGCAACTCCCGCCGCCCGTGCGCCGCCGGGTCGCGCTGCTCACCTACGGATCCCCGCTCGCCCGCCTCTACGGCCGCTGGTTCCCCGCCTACTTCGGCCCCGCACAGCTCGCCGCCCTGCACCGCGACGTCGACTGCTGGCGCAACCTCTGGCGCGCCACCGACCCCATCGGCGGACCCGCGCTCCCCGGCCCCGACTCGGCGGAGGTGGACCGCGGCCCGCTCGCCGACCCGCTCGCCTACGGGCGCAGCGCCCACCACCCGCTGCCCGCGCCGATCCTCGGCCACGCCGACTACCAGGCGGACCCCGCCTTCGCCGCCGAACGGGCCGCCCTGCTCGCCCGGCTGGAGCGGGCCGTGCAGGCCGCCCGGGCCGGAGAACCCCGCCCGGCGGCAGCCGGCGGAGTACCCGATCAGCGCCCCGGCGTCAGCAAGGGGTGGGCAGCTTCGGCAGATCCGCCGGGAACAGCAGGGTGAGTTCGTCCGTGCTCGGCTCCGACAGCTGGGCCACCCGCCCCGCGTGCCGCTCCACCATCGACTCGAAGGTCTGGCGCGCGGTGCGGCCGTTGCCGAAGGCGGGACCCTTGGGCAGCTCCGTGAAGTACGTCAGCAGGGCCTCGGCGGTGCCCTCCCCGAGGCGGTACTCGTGCTCCTCCGCCTGCTGCTCCACGATCCGCAGCAGTTCCCCGGGGCCGTAGTCGCCGAAGGCGATGGTCCGGGAGAACCGCGAGGCCACACCCGGGTTGACGGTCAGGAAGCGCTCCATCTCGGCCGTGTATCCGGCGACGATCACCACCACCGCGTCCCGGTGGTCCTCCATCAGCTTCACCAGCGTGTCGATCGCCTCGCGCCCGAAGTCCCGGCCCGAGTCCTCCGGGGCCAGCGCGTACGCCTCGTCGATGAACAGCACCCCGCCGCGCGCCCGCTCGAAGGCCTCCTGCGTGCGGATCGCCGTGGACCCGATGTGCTCGCCCACCAGGTCCACGCGGGACACCTCGACCAGGTGCCCGCGCTCCAGTACCCCGAGGGAGGCGAGGATCTCGCCGTACAGCCGGGCGACGGTCGTCTTGCCCGTACCGGGGGAGCCCGTGAAGACCAGGTGGCGGCGGACCGAGGCGGCCTTGAGGCCCGCCTGCTGCCGCCGCCGGCCCACCTCGATCATGTCGGTGAGCGCCCGCACCTCGCGCTTGACGCTGTCCAGGCCCACGAGCCCGTCGAGCTGCCCCAGTACCGCACCGGACGGCCGCGCCGCCGGCTCCGCAGCACCCGTCCCACCCGGGTCCGCGGGCCGCGGTACGGACGCCGGCGCCGCGGGGGCGGGCTGCGCCGCGGGGCTCCGCGCCGCGGTGACCGTACGGACCCCGCTCTGCGCGCCGGTGAAGCCGCCGCCCGGGGCCGGCTGGGCCGCCTGCCGCGGGCCCGAACCGTCGCCGGTGCACTCCTCGACGACGGGGCCGTCCTCCGGGAACTCGTAGCCGCCGCGGGCGCAGCGCTCCGTGTGGCAGCGGGTCAGCGTGGTCCGGCAGCCGTCGAGGACGTGGAAGCCGAAACCGGAACTGTCCGTCACCCGGCAGGCCGTGAAGGTGCCGCGGCCGCCCGCCGACACGTAGAAGCCCGCCTCGGCCGGGGAGGTGACCGTGCAGCGCTCCAGAACGGGGTCGGCGCCCTTGCTGACGATCACACCGGTCTGCACGGCGTCGACGGTGCAGCCGGTGAGGGCGCCGCCGCTGCCGTGGTCGCGGAACCAGGCCCCGGTGCCCGCCTCGCGGATGCGGCAGTCCTCCAGCCGCGCGGTGGCCCCGTCGCTCACGGAGACCGCGGTGTTGCGGACCTGGGACAGGTCGCTGTCGGTGACCTCGACGGCCGACCCCCGGTCCAGTACGAAGAGCGCGTCGGGCACGTCGTGCACCCGGCAGGAGTCCAGCGAGGCCGTGGCCCCGTCGCTGACCCACACCGCCGGATAGTCCCCGGTGCTGTCGTGGATCTCGCAGGACTCGGCGTCGACCCGGGTGCCCGGGTCCCACACGGACAGGCCGTTGCGCCCGAACCGGCGCACCGAGGTCCGGCTGAGGGTGAGGACCGAACGCGACCTGAGGTCCACCGCGTTCTCCGGGATGTCGTGGATGTCGCACCCGGCCAGGCTGAGCACGGCATCGGTGTCGAGCGTGACCCCGTCGGCCGTGGTGCGGTGCACCGCGCAGTCGGTGAGGCGTGCGGCGGCGCGTGCGGCGATCTGCACTCCGGCGCCCCTCACCTCGTACACCTCGCACCCCAGGGCCTCCAGGCCCGAGCCCTCGCCGGTGACCGCGATGCCCGCGCCCGTGGAGTGGTGGATGCGGCAGCGCTCCAGCCGGGGCCGGCCGCCGCCGCGGACCGAGAACCCGGTCTGGCCCGAGGCCACGACCTCGCACTCCTCGAACACCCCGCCGCCGCCGTCCAGCACGGCGATGCCGACGCCGGCCGGGTTCTCCACGGTGCAGCGGCGCACCAGGGGCCTGGCGCCGGGGCCGCGCACCTCGATGCCGGCCGCCGAGTGGGTGCTCACGCGCAGGTCGCAGAGCTCGGGGGAGCCGTCCTCCACCAGCAGCGCCGGCGCCGCCCGGTCCTGGCCCTCCAGGTGGAGGTCCTGCACCACGGCCGAGGCGCGCAGGGTCAGGGCGACGCCGTCGAGCGGCGCGATCCGCACCGAACCCGAGCCGTCCTCGGGCCCGCGCAGGGTGACGGCGTGGTGCAGCACCAGGTTCTCCCGGTAGGTGCCCGGGGCGATGGACAGCACGTCTCCGTCGCCCGCCACGGCGAGCGCGGCGGTCAGCGTCGGATATTCACCGGAGCGGCGCCGCCACCGCGACGAGCCGCCGTGCGTCACCTGGACCGTGCCCTGAACCATGGTGCTGTCGTGCCCCCACCCTCGTGCTCGCGCTGCCGATGCGGCCGGAGCCGCTGATGTCCGAGGCCACTCGAGAGGCTGCTGCCACGGGAGCGACCGGTCCGGCGGCTCCACCGTAGCGCGCGCGGAGCGGATGAGCTGCCAGGTCAGCCACCTGCGTCCGCCCGGCCCCAGTCCGGCCCGGCCGCCGCCCATGCCCGGTCCAGACGTATGTACCGACGATGCATGAGCCGTCGTACGACCAGGCGGCGGACGGTCACGGCCATGACGGCCACCGCGGCCGCGGCGGCCAGGCCCGCCGTCCCCGCGTGGAAGGAGGCGGCCGACGGGTCGAGCGGCCGGCCCACCACCCGCCCCCGGGTGTCGGTCCAGATGCGGAACCGGTCGCCGGTGCGCGGCGGTTCCTCCGCGGCCGGCACCGTGCCCTCGTGGCTGCTGCCGTCGGGCGCGGTCCACGAGGCCACGATCTGCGTGCGCCGGGGGGACGTCCGCTGCGCCGAAGGCTCGGCGGAGGCCTCCTCGGCCGGGGCCGGCGCGGGCCGGACCACCACGGCCGGGACGAGGTGGCGCTCCTGCCGCTGCGCGTACGCGGCCTGCTGGAGCGTCCCGTCCACGCGCAGGCCCGCGACCCAGCCGACGGCCGGAGCCACCACCACGACGCACACCAGCGCCGCGAACGCCACCCAGGCCTCGAAGAGATCGGTCGGCCGACGCAGCGGATTGCGCCGCCAGCGCCACACACCCATTGCTGTCCGCACGGTCCGGCTCCCCCTACTTGCGCCAGTCTCCGTCTGTCTGTGCGCGCCCACGCCTTCCGCGGGCCCCGGGGGACGCGTTCCGGGACGCACGGGACATGTGCCACCCGATCCGGACCCGGTCGTCCGGTGTCACTGCCCGTGCGGGTGCCCACGTGTTCCGACTGCTCCAACGGCCTGGTCACGCCGGTTGGTTCCAGCTCGGGGAAGGAGCCCCTCGAAGGTGTCATTCCTGTGGTCCGGTCGCCGCCCGGGGGCGGCCCGTCAGGCCAGGACGCGGACCTCGTCGCCGACGTGCAGGGTGCCCGTCCGCAGGGGCACCAGCAGCCGCCCGAAGGCCAGCGACTTGCCGATCCGCCGGTGCCGGGCGAGGGTCTTCAGCGGTTCCCTGCCGCGCTCCGCCGTCCGCTGGTCCGTGGTGGTCACCACGCACCGGCCGCATTCACGCGCCCCGCGGAAGAGGGCGTCGCCGATCGCGATGCGCTGCCAGCCGTCCTCCGCCCAGGCCTCGGCCCCCGAGACGACCACATTGGGACGGAACCGGTTCATGGGCAGGGGACCCTCCTCGGGATGGTCCCCCTGCGCGATCAGCGAGTTGAGCGCGTCCAGCGAGGCGAGCGTCGTGAGCAGCAGCGGGTAGCCGTCGGCCAGGCTCACCGTCTCGCCCGGCAGTGCGTAGTCGGGATCCACCGGACGACGTACGGCCGGGTCGTCCAGGTGCACGAGCCGAACCGGAACCCCGAGGAACGCGCTGAACCAGTCGGCCGCGGCCCTCGCCGCGACCACGGTCTCGACCTTCTTCCCGAACAGCGACACCGGCTCCAGCGGACCCGGCTCGGGCACCTCCACGACCAGCTCCGCCATGTCCGGAGCGGTCACCGCGATCCGGCCGCCGCCCAGCGGGCGCGCCGACGCCAAGGCCATCCGGGCATGGCGGCGTTGGGTCAGGACCGTGCCCTCGGGGTCGATCAGGGCCCACCGCCGGTCCCCGGACAGCCCCCAGGGCTCCACGGCCACCGCGTCGGGAGCGGTCCCCGCCACCGACTTGACGGGGTGGACGTGGAGGGCCTGAACGTGCAACTTCGACATGGGGGCATACTGCCAGCCCGCTACGCCGTCCCGGCGCGCGCGAGGGGCCCGGTCAGTAGCCGCGTCCCTGGTAGGGGCGGCCGTAGGGATCCTCGTAGGAGGCGCCCGCCACCGGAGCCGGCACCTGCATGGGGCGCGGCGCGGCCGGACGCATCGCCTCGTAGCCGGTGGCCATGGCCGCCGGGCGGGGCTGCTGCGGCTGGGGCTGCGGCACGTATCCCGCGCGGGCCGCGACCGGCTGCTGCTGCGGAATGTAGGGAGCGGGCGCGTTCTGCAGCGGCATCGGCTGCGGGGCGGCCTGCTGCTGGTACGGGTACCCGTACGCCGGAGCCTGCTGCTGAGGGGTGGCAGGCGGCAGTGCGGGCAGGGCCGACGGGAGGGCCGGCAGGTACCCACCGCTCGAATAACCCGCGCTCGGGGACTCGTAGGCGGCCGGGACGCGGATCGGGGCGATCTGCGGAGTGCCGCGTTCGGCGACGAGGGAGTCGTAGATGGGGGTGTCCGGGAAGGAGGGCGCGGAGTAGTAACCGCCGCCATAAGTGGAGCGGGGGGAGGTCATGAGACATAAGTTAAGCCCACGAATTCACCGGGTCCATAGCGAGGTGCCGTCAACACCGCGCTGACCTGCATATTCGCAGGTCAGAGCCACAGCTTTCACTTGGCGTTCACGTGCACGATTTCGCCACTTCCATCCCACCTTGGTCCAACTCGTACCCACCGGTTGTGCGTTGCACCGACTTCTTGCTGACGCAGCGTCACAACGCGGTGACCTCGGATGACGTGGGTCCGGGCGGCGCTCCGTCGTTTCAGGCGTCGCTCGGGCGGGCATAGGTGCGGCCCTTCCACGACGCGCCCCGCCCGCGGTAGTGCTGGACGGCGGAGTCGACGGTCATCAGCAGGTACAGCAGCGCCGTGAACGGAAGCAGCGGCGCGAGCGCGGCTGACCGGCGGTAGTGGCGCAGCATCGGCAGGTAGGTGCCGGCCATCAGCAGCCAGGCGAGGCCGCCCGCCCACGCGGTCGCGGGGCGCCCGGTGGCCAGGCCGGCCAGCAGGGCGGCCGGAGGCACCAGGTAGACCAGCGTCAGCCCGGCGACCGTCCCGGCCAGCAGCAGGGGCTGGTGGCGCAGTTGGGCGTACGCGCTGCGCGAGACCATCCGCCACAGGTCCGCGAGCGCCGGGTAGGGGCGGATGCTGTCCACCCGCTCCGCGAGCCCGAGCCAGATCCGGCCGCCGGAGTCCTGGACGGCGCGGGCCAGGGAGACGTCGTCGATGACGGCCTGGCGGATGCGGTCGGGGACCCCCGCCCGCACGGCGGCACTGGTGCGCAGCAGCACGCAGCCGCCCGCGGCCGCGGCGGTCCGCGCGGAGGGCCGGTTGATCCGGCGGAAGGGGTAGAGCTGGGCGAAGAAGTAGACGAAGGCCGGAACGACGAGCCGCTCCCACGGGCCGGCGGTGCGCAGGCGTGCCATCTGCGAGACGAGGTCGAGGTCGGCGGAGGTCGCGGCGGCGACCAGTTCGCGCAGACTGTCCGGTTCGTGCGCGATGTCGGCGTCGGTGAGCAGGAGGAAGTCGGGTTCGGTGGCGTGCGCGGTACGCGCCAGGGAGATGCCGTGGCGCAGCGCCCACAGCTTGCCGGTCCAGCCGGGGGCCGGGTCGCCGGGGGAGACGACGGTGAGCGGGAGGCCCGGCTGCTCGGCGGCGATCCGCAGGGCGAGCGCGCCGGTGCCGTCCGTGCTGCCGTCGTCGACGAGGACGACCTCGGCCTCACCCGGATAGTCCTGGGCGATGAGGGAGGGCAGGCTCAGCGGCAGCACCCCGGCCTCGTCCCGGGCGGGTACGACGATCGCGACGGACGGCCAGTGGGCGGGGGCGGAGCGGGCGGGGAGCCGGACGTCGGTGCGCCAGAACATGCCGTGGGCGAGGGCGAGCCAGAGCCATGCGGCGAGGGAGGCGAAGGACGCGGCGGTGAGGAGGCCCATGGCGGCAGTGTGCCGCGCCGCCGGTGGCCTGTCGCGCATCCGCCGCCCCCGGGTGCGGCGTCCCTCCCGGGGGGTGGGCGGAAAGGGCATCGCGGTGCCCCGCGGCCGAGCCGTGCCCACAGCCGGGCCCCCGGCCCCGGGGCGCGGGCGGGTGCGCGTGCCCGGGGGTGGGCGGAGACAGCGGTGGTGAGCGGCCGGGGGTGTTGCCCCTCGCGGGCAGGCCCCGGGGCGGTGGGCGGCCCCGGCCGGGACGGACGTGGGGGTGCGTGGCCTTTCGGCGGACGAGGCGGCCTGCGAGCACGGTGGCGCGCCGCGCCGCCGTGGCAGCGGGGCGCAGGTGGGGTGAGGTGTCGTGGGTCGGCGTGCCCCGGGCGGGCGGGTGTGGCGCGGCCGCCGGTGGTGGGCGGTTCCGGGTGCGGGTGGGGTGAGGTGCCGCGGGCCGGCGGGGCGCGCTGACCGGCTGGTGTCCGTCGGCGGGGCGGGGTCCGGGCGGTGGCGCGCGGGGGTGGGGTACGGCCGGTGCCGGGTCCGGCCGGAGCCGGGGTCGACTAAGGTGGCCGGGTGAAGATCGCGCTCATGGACTCCGGAATCGGCCTCCTCGCGGCGGCCGCGGCGGTGCGGCGGCTGCGGCCGGACGCGGATCTGGTCCTCTCCTCCGACCCCGACGGGATGCCCTGGGGTCCGCGGACCCCCGAGGACCTCACCGGGCGGGCGCTGGCCGTGGCCCGGGCCGCCGCCGAGCACCGTCCCGACGCGCTGATCGTGGCCTGCAACACCGCCACCGTCCACGCCCTGGAGGCCGTACGGGCGGAGCTGGAACCGGACATCCCGGTCATCGGGACCGTACCGGCGATCAAGCCCGCCGCGGCGGCCGGCGGCCGCATGGCCATCTGGGCCACCCCCGCCACCACCGGCAGCCCCTACCAGCGCGGGCTGATCCGCGACTTCGCCACCGGCGCCCGGGTCACCGAGGTGCCCTGCCCCGGGCTCGCCGACGCCGTCGAGGCGGCCGACGACGCCGCCGTGACGGCGGCCGTCGCCGCGGCCGCCGCGCTGACCCCGGCCGACGTCACCGACGTGGTGCTCGGGTGCACGCACTACGAACTGACCGAGGCCCCGATCCGGGCCGCCCTCGCCGCGCGCACCGGGGGAGCGGATCTGGTCTACTACGGCTCCGCCGAGCCCGTAGCCCTCCAGGCGCTGCGCCGCCTCGGCGTCACCGCCGAGCCCGGCCTGCCGCGCACGGGCGGCCTGACCGTCCTCCACAGCGGCCGCGAGGCGGCCCTGCCCGCCGCCGCGTTCGCGTACGCGGAGGGCCGACTGCTGGCGGGCCAGGGCGCGCCCGTCGCCTGACCCACCCGCCCGCCACGGCGTTGCGGGGAGGCCGCGCGAACTGCCGTGCGGCCGCGCGAACTGCCGTGCGGCCGCGTGAACCGCCGTGCGGCCGCCGCCCGGCCGGGGTGATGCGACCCCGCTGCCCGCCGCCCCGCTCAGGCCCCTGATGCCCGGTGGGTCCGGGCGTGCGGGTCGTCACGCGGGCACCGCACCACCCCCGTAGCGGTTCGGCCGGGGCGGGTGAAGCCGGCGTGCCGGGGCCAGGGCCCCGGAGTCCTGGCCGCCACGTACCCCGTCGGCGAGACGAAACGTCTTGCGCAGCCTCCGGGCGTGGGTTATGTTTCTCCGCGTAACGAGACGAATCGTTTCGTCTCGTAAGCATCCTCCTTGGCTCCGTCGAAAGGAACCGCCCTTGCGTGCTCCACTCGCCTCCACCCAGATCGTCCTGTCCGAGGTCACCAAGAGCTACGACACCCGCGTCGTCCTGGACCGCGTCAGCTGCACGGTCCGGCCCGGCGAGCGGGTCGGCGTCGTCGGCGACAACGGCTCCGGCAAGTCCACCCTCCTGCGGCTCCTCGCCGGACGGGAACGCCCCGACCACGGCGAGGTCACCGTCACCGCCCCCGGCGGCACCGGACACCTCGCGCAGACCCTCGACCTCCCTCCGGGCGCCCGTGTCGCCGACGCCGTCGACCACGCCCTCGCCGGCCTGCGCGCCCTCGAACGCCGGATCCGGGCCGCCGAAACCGTCCTGCACCGGGCCGGCCCCGAGGAACTCGCCGCCTACGGGGACCTCCTCGCCGCCTACGAGGCGCGCGGCGGCCGCGACGCCCGCCGCCGGGTCGCGACCACCCTGCGCCGCCTCGGCGAACGCGCCGACCTAGACCCCGACCGCCGCCTCGGCACCCTGTCCGGAGGACAGCGCTCCCGGCTCGCCCTCGCGGGCGCCCTGGCCGCCGAGCCGGAGCTGCTGCTGCTGGACGAGCCGACCAACGACCTCGACGACGAGGCCGTCGCCTGGCTGGAGGAGCACCTGCGGGCCCGCCGCGGAACCCTGGTGGCCGTCACCCACGACCGGCTCTTCCTCGACCGGGCCACGACCGCCGTCCTGGAGGTCGACGCCGACCGCCGGACGGTGCGCCGCTTCGGCAACGGCTACGCCGGGTTCCTGGCCGGCCGCGCCGCCGAACGGACCCGCCGGGAAAGGCAGTACGAGGAGTGGCGCGAGGAGGTGCGCGGAGCCGAGCGGCTCGCCGAGACCAACATCGGGCGGTTCGCCGCGATCCCGCGCAAACTGCCGCGCGGCTTCAGCGGGGCCGGTGCCTTCCGGGCCCGGTCGCGCACCCACGGCGCCGCGAGCCGCATCCGCACGGCCCGCGAACGCCTGCAGCGGCTGACCGAGAACCCGGTCCCGCCGCCCCCGCGCCCGCTCACCTTCACCGGCCGCTTCACCGGAGCCGCAGCCGCAGCCGCAGCCGGTGCCGGTGCCGCAGCCGGTGCCGGGCCCGCCGCCGGGTCGGTGGAACTGGCCGGCGCGTCGGTGCCGGGGCGGCTCCAGCCGGTCACGCTGGAACTGGCCCCGGGAGAGAGGCTGCTGGTCACCGGCCCCAACGGGGTCGGCAAATCGACCCTGTTGCACCTGCTGGCCGGCGAACCGGTGCCCGCGCAGGGCCTCGTACGAACACCCGCGCGCGTAGGGCTGCTGCGGCAGGACGACCCCCGGGCGGCCGAACCCCGCTCCGTCGTCGAGCTGTTCGGGCAGGAGCACGCCGACCGGTTCGTCGCCGGGCTCGGCCTGCTGGCCCCGGCCGACCTGACCCGGCCGGTACGCACCCTCTCGGCCGGCCAGCGCCGGAAGCTGGAACTGGCCCGGCTGGTGGCGCGCCCCCTGGACCTGCTCCTCCTGGACGAGCCGACGAACCACCTGGCCCCGGCCCTGGTGGAGGAACTGGAGGCGGCCCTGGCCCACTTCGGCGGGACCCTCGTCGTGGTCACCCACGACCGGCGGCTGCGCGCGGGATTCTCCGGTCGCCGCCTGGAACTTCAGCGGGAGCCGGCCGCCGCGAGCCGCTGAGCCAGCGCGCGCAGGTCGTCCGCGTCCAGGACCCGCTCGCCGAACCCGGGCAGCGGCACATGGAGCGTGGCCGTCCAGTGCGCGGGCACCGCGTCCTGCCCGTACCGCGCGCCGGCCAGGGTGCCCGTCACCGCGGCCACCGTGTCCGTGTCCCCGCCCAGGTCCACGGCGGCCCGTACGGCCTCGGCGAAGCCGGTCGTGGTCCGCAGCGCCCACACCGCCGAGCCCAGGCAGGGCCACACCGCCCCGTTGAACTCGGTGGCCAGACCCGGGTGCCAGTCGGGGTCGAGCACCCGGCCGTAGCGTTCGCGGTGGTCGGGGCGCACCGCGTCGAGTGCGGCCGGGAGGGCCGCGAGCGGATCGTCGCCGTCCAGGGCCACGCGGACGAGCTCGTGCAGGATCGCGGTGCCCTCCCATGCCGCCCGGTCGCCGTGGGTCAGCGCCGCGATCCGCCGGGCGGCGTCCATGGTCGCCTCCCGTCCGGCGGCGGCGAAGTACACGGCCGAGGTGGCGGCCCGCATCAGGGAACCGTTGCCGGCGGCCCGGGCGTTGGTCTGGAAGTGCACGGCCGCCGCGAGGTCCCAGGGCTGGCCGTTGGTGAGCACGTCCTCCGTCTGCAGGCCGATGTCCTTCGGCTGCCCGGCCGCCCACTGCTGGAACCGGGCGAAGACATCGGGGAGTTCGAGGCCGCCGTGCTCCAGCAGCGACTCCCCGACCAGGACGGCCATCTGGGTGTCGTCCGTCGCCTCGCCCGGATCCCAGCCGCCGCCCCCGCGCATCTCCGCGCCCCGCGCGCTCAACTGCCCCGGCGGCCCGAACTCGTACGGAGCGCCGAGCGCGTCCCCCGCCGCCGACCCGAGCACGGCACCCACGGCCCGGTCCAGCCGGGTGGGTCGGGCGGGGCGGACGGGCGCGGTCACCGCGGCTCCTCGGGGCGGACGGCGGCCAGCAGGCCGCGGGCGAACCGGTCCAGGTCGTCCAGGCCGGCGGCGGCCAGGGTGGCCGGGGCGCCGGTGAGCAGGTGGGGGACGGCGCCGTGCAGGGCCAGGGTCAGGGCCCGGGCCCGGTCCGGTCCGGCCGGCAGTCCGGCGGTGTGCAGCAGGTGCGCGTGCGCGGCGAAGTCCCCCGCGGCGATCGGGTCCAGGAGTGCGGCCAGCCAGGGCCGCCGCGTCCCCTCGGTCTGGAGCTCCAGGTAGGCCAGGACGCGCGGGCGCCCGGGCCCCGCCACGTCCCGCAGCAGTCCGGCGAGCAGCGCCGCGAGCTGTTCCGCGTCGGCGGGCCCCGGCCCGGCCCCCGCCAGGGACGCGGCCAGCGCCCGGTACTGCTCCAGGCAGCGCTCGGCCACCGCCCTCAACAGGGCGTCACGCGTGGGGAAGTAGTTCTTGGCCGTGCCCGTCGGCACGTCGGCGGCCGCGTCGACGGCCCGGTGGGTCAGCCCGCGCCCGCCCGCCTCCGCCAGTACGGCGACGGCCGCGTCGCGCAGCCGGTCCCTCCGGTCCTGATTCACGTTGCCAGGATAACCACAGTCGTGGTACCACAGATGTAGTACCACGGCTGTGGTAGTCGTGGTCCGGTGCGGGCGGAGGGGTGTGCCATGAGCGGCAACGGCGACGGCGAGACCGTGGACGGAACCGCTGCCCCGGGCGGGCGGGAGGCGGGCACGGCCGTCGTGGCCGGGGCCGGGGTCGGCGGGCTCGCCACCGCCATCGGCCTGCGCCGTGCGGGCTGGACGGTAACCGTTCTGGAGCGGCGGGCCGCCCCCGAACGCTACGGAACCGCCTTCGGCATCCACCCGACCGCGCAGACCGCACTCGACCGCCTCGGCCTCGGCGACGCGCTGCGGGCGCACGCCGTCCCGTACCGGGACGCCCGCATCCGGCGCCCCGACGGCACGGTCCTGGCCGCCCTCCCGCTCGAACGGATCGAGCGCAGGGCGGGCCGGCCGGAACTGCTCGTGTCCCGTCCGTACCTGATCGACGCCCTGCTGGCCGAACTCGACCGGCTCGGCGGCCCGCGGATCGCATACGGGCGGCCCCTGACCGACCCGGGCGCACTCGACGCCGACCTGGTCGTCGGCGCGGACGGCATCAACAGCACGGTGCGCACGGCGTACTTCGGCAGCCGCAGCGGCCCCCGCCCGATCGGCACGGTCGCCTGGATCGGCATCGCCGGCTTCGAGACCGGGCTGTACGGCGAAACCTGGGGTGAGGGCCGCTTCTTCGGCATGACCCCCGTCGAGCCCGGCCGCACCAACTGGTACGCCACCGTGCCCGCGGCCGCCACCACGCGCGAGGTGCGGGACGCCTTCGCCGGCTGGCACGACCCGATCCCGCGCGTCCTGGCCGAGACCGACCCCGCGACCTGGATCCGGTACGAGATGCGCCACCTCCACCCCGCCCTGCCCCGCTTCGTCGCCGACGGCCGGGTCGCCCTCGTCGGCGACGCCGCCCACGCCATGACGCCCAACCTCGGCCAGGGCGCCTGCACCGCCCTCCTCGACGCCGAGGCCCTCACCCGCGCCGTCGCCGCCGGCGGGCCGGACGGACTGCCCGGCGCCCTGCGCGCGTACGACGCCGAGCGCCGCCGCAGCGCCCAGCGCGTCGCCCTGGGCTCCCGGACCCTGCACCGGTTCATGACCGCCCGCCGCCCGGCCCTGCGCGACGCCCTCCTGCGGATGCTGCCCGGTTGACACCCCCGCCGGGTTCGCGCGCGTCGCGGCGGCCTGCGCGGGGACCGGCGGCCGTAGGGTCGGATCCTCACCGAGGAGGACTCCTGATGCGACGCGTGACCTTTGCGATGAGCGCCTCGCTCGACGGCTACATCGTCGGGCTGGACGGCGACTTCAACTGGACGGCGCCCGAGGAGGAGGTCTTCAGCTTCTGGACCGACCAGACCCGGGAGCTCGGCGTCCACCTGCTGGGGCGGCGGCTCTACGAGACGATGCTGTACTGGGAGACCGCCGACCAGGACCCGTCGCTCGACGCCGCGTCACTCGAATGGATCTCGGTCTGGAACCCGCTCCCGAAAGTGGTGTTCTCCAGCACCCTGACGGCGGTGCAGGGCAACGCCCGCCTGGCCACCGGCGGCCTGGCCGAGGAGATCGAGCGGCTGAGGGCCGAACCGGGGGACGGCGACATCGCCCTCGGCGGCGCGACCCTCGCCGCCGAGGCGGCCGCGCTGGACCTGATCGACGAGTACCGGGTCATGGTCTACCCGGTCCTGGTCGGCGGCGGCATTCCGTTCTTCCCCCAGGGCGGGCGCCGGGTCGACCTCGAACTCGTCGAGACCCGCACCTTCGCCTCGAAGATCGTCCACCTCCGCTACCGCGTGGTGCGCTAGCCGGCACTCCGCCCGGCGTTCGGGCGCGCGGCGGTGGTGTCCCTCCGGAACGTGGGTACGCTGCTGGGTATGACGGGTCACCCCCCTGGTCCGCTCTGGACGGGCCGGGCCACCAACCCCCTGCAGTGGCTGCTCGCGGCGGCCGGTGCGGCCTGCGTGGCGCTCGGCGTCGAGCTGGCCGTCGACAACGCGTGGACCTCCGGTTTCGTCCCGCTCCTGATGGCGGTGACCGGCTGCCTCGCCGCGGGCCTGCTCATGGTCTACGGCACGGTCGCCTTCGTGCACGTCGCCGTCACCATCGACGCCCAGGCCCTCGTGGTGCGCTGCGGCCACATCGGTCTGCCGCGCCGCCGGATCGAGCTCGCGGACGTGGCCTCGGCCGAGTTCCTGCCCCGGATCACCCCGCAGCACTGGGGCGGCTGGGGCTGCCGCTGGCGCCCCGAGAAGGGCACCGCGGTGATCGTCCGGCGCGGCGAGGGCCTCAAGGTGAGAATGGTCGACGGCAAGCTCTTCACGGTGACCGTCGACGACGCCGAGAACGCCGTCCGTGTCATCCGCGCCCACCTGCGCACCCTCGCCGGATGACGCGCCGGATGACGCGCCGGGCGAGACGCCGGACGGGACGGCCGGCGAGCCGAGGCGCTTACCGGTTCCGAGGGTCCGGGGACGTACACTCCGCCAGATGAGCAGCAGTGTGACGCGCGAGGCCGCCTCGAACGAGCCCTCGCGGCCCGCCGGCGGACCGGCCGAGCCCAGGACGCCCTCCGCGACGCCCCCCGCCGCCCCCGCCGCGACCTCCGCGCCGCAGCGCAGGGGAGCCTGGCTGGTCCGGTCCCTCCTCGCCGCGCTGTCCGGCGTCCTGCTCTACCTCAGCTTCCCGCCCCGCCCCCTGTGGTGGCTGGCCCCCCTCGCCCTCGCCCTCCTCGCGGGCTGCCTCCACGGCCGCCGTCCGCGGGCGGGCTTCGGGCTCGGCACCCTCGCCGGCCTCGGCTACCTGCTGCCACTCCTCGTATGGACCGGTGAGGAGGTCGGGCCGGTGCCCTGGCTGGCGCTGACCTCCCTCGAAGCCCTCTTCTACGGCCTGACCGGCCTCGGCATCGCCCTCGTCAGCCGGCTCCGGGCCTGGCCGGTGTTCGCCGCCGCCGTCTGGGTCGCGGGCGAGGCCCTGCGCGCCCGGGCACCCTTCGGCGGCTTCCCCTGGGGCAAGCTCGCCTTCGGCCAGGCGGACGGCGTCTTCACCCCGCTCGCGGCCCTCGGCGGCACACCGCTGCTCTCCTTCGGCGTGGCGCTCTGCGGATTCGGCCTCTACGAAGCCCTGCGCATCGCCCGTCGGCACCCGGGCCGGACCACCGCCGCGCTGACCGCGCTCACCGTCGCCGCCCCCGTCGCCGCCGCCCTCGCCGCCCGCCCGCTGGTCTCCGACGCGGCCGAGGACGGCAAGGTCGTGGCCGCCGTCATCCAGGGCAACGTGCCCCGCCTGGGCCTCGACTTCAACTCCCAGCGCCGGGCCGTCCTGGACAACCACGTCAAGCGCACGATCCAGCTCGCCGAGGACGTCAAGGCCGGCAAGGCGCCCAAGCCCGACTTCGTCGTCTGGCCGGAGAACTCCTCCGACCTCGACCCGTACGCCGAACCCGACGCCCACGCCGTCATCGACAAGGCCGTCAAGGCCATCGGCGTGCCCGTGGCCATCGGTGCGGTCGTCGCCCCCGAGACGGGCCCCCTGCGCAACACGATGATCCTCTGGGACCCCGTCGCGGGCCCGACCGAGACCTATGACAAGCGCAAGATCCAGCCCTTCGGCGAGCGCATCCCGATGCGCTCCTTCGTCCGGCTCTTCAGCTCCGACGTGGACCGGGTGCGCCGTGACTTCGGCCCCGGCAAGGACCCCGGCGTCTTCGACATGGCCGGCACCGGCGTCGGCATGGTCACCTGCTTCGAGGCCGCCTTCGACGACGCCGTCCGCTCCACCGTCCAGGACGGCGCCCAGGTGATCGCCGTACCGAGCAACAACGCCACCTTCGGCCGCACGCAGATGACCTACCAGCAGCTCGCCATGGACCGGGTCCGGGCCGTCGAGCACAGCCGTACCGTCCTCGTCCCCGTCACCAGCGGAGTCAGCGCCGTCATCCGCCCCGACGGCCGGATCGTCTCGGAGACGAAGATGTTCACCGCGGACGCGCTCGTCGCCGAGATCCCGCTGCGCTCCGGCCGCACCCCGGCCACGGTGCTCGGGCCGCTTCCCGAGTACGCCCTGCTGCTGCTCGCCGCGGGAGGGTTCGGCGTACTCGCCGCCCGCCGGGTCCGGGCCCGCCGCGCCGCCT
This sequence comes from Streptomyces erythrochromogenes, assembly GCF_040684695.1. GTDB lineage: Bacteria > Actinomycetota > Actinomycetes > Streptomycetales > Streptomycetaceae > Streptomyces > Streptomyces erythrochromogenes_C. The sequence continues at coordinate 66,623 of NZ_JBFBGM010000003.1, read as the reverse complement.
GAGACGGGAGGGCGCCCCGGCCTCATAGGGTCGGGGGATGACCACACCTGACTTCATCCGGCGGATCCGCGAGTCCGCCGGGCACCAGCTGCTCCTCCTGCCCGGGGTCACGGCCATCGTCCTCGACGACCGGGGCAGGGTGCTGCTCGGCCGGCGCTCCGACACCGGGCGGTGGTCCGTGGTCGGCGGCATCGCCGAGCCGGGCGAGCAGCCGGCCGAGACCGCCGTGCGCGAGGTGTACGAGGAGACGGCCGTGCACTGCGTGCCCGAGCGGGTGGTACTCGTCCAGATGCTCGACCCGATCACCTACCCCAACGGCGACGTCTGCCAGTTCCAGGACATCACCTTCCGCTGCCGCGCCACCGGCGGCGAGGCACGGGCCAACGACCACGAGTCCCTCGAAGTGGCCTGGTTCGACGTGGACGCGCTGCCCCCGCTGGAGTCCTTCGCCCTGGACCGGATCCACCGGGCCCTGCGAGAGGAGCCCACCTGGTTCGAGGCTCCGGCCGCGATCACGGACCAGGGCTCCTTGTGATGATCATGGCAGTCGGGTCGGGTGGACCTCGGCGGGGTGACCTGTAAGGTTCCGCTGACCCGACGGTCTTCAGCGGGCCGTCACGGATCTTTCGGGGAGCGATCAACGGATGAGCGCGGGAGGAACGGCAGGCATACCCGGGGCGGGCGGGCGCGCGAGCGCCGCACCACCGCCCGCCGGAGCACCGGGCCCGCGCCTCGCGGCCCTCGACGCCGTCCGGGTGCTCGCCGCGTTCTCCGTGCTCTTCTACCACTACGCCGCCCTCGACAGCGCCTGGGGCGAGCCGGCCGGGGACGTCTTCCCCGGCGCGCACGCCCTGGCCGTCTACGGCTGGCTCGGCGTCGAGATCTTCTTCCTGGTCAGCGGCTTCGTCATCTGCATGAGCGCCTGGGGTCGCACCGTCGGCGACTTCGCGGTCTCCCGGGCCTCCCGCCTCTTCCCCGCCTACTGGGCGGCCGTGGTCTTCACCTCCCTCGTGCTGTTCGCCTGGCCCGAGGTGCGCAGGGTCGGGTCGTTCAGCGACGTCGTGGTGAACCTCTCGATGCTCCAGGCCGGGATCGGCGTCCCGCACGTGGACGACGCATACTGGACGCTCTTCGTCGAGCTCAAGTTCTACGTACTGTTCGCGATCGTCGTGATGCGCGGCGTCACCTACCGCAACTGCATCCTCTTCTGCGGGCTCTGGACCCTCGCCGGCGCCGTGGCCCCGGCCGTGGACAACGGCCTGCTCTCCTTCTTCGCGGTGTCGTCGGCGTCCCCGTACTTCATCGCCGGGATCGCCTTCTACCTGATGCGCCGCTTCCGGCCGAACGCCCTCCTGTGGGCCGTGGTCGGCGTGCAGTTCCTGCTCGCCCAGCACCACGTGCACGCGCGCATGATCTCCAGCCTGGGCCGCAGGGCCACGGAGCAGACGCCCGCCTGGCCGGCCCACGTGATCATCGTGCTCGGCTTCGCCCTCATGGCGGCCATCGCGCTCGGCGCCCTCGACCGGGTCCGGTGGCGCTGGCTCCCGCACGCCGGAGCGGTCACCTACCCGCTCTACCTGATCCACATGATGGCCGGGCTGACCTTCATCCACCACTTCCGCCGGGAGGTCGAGCCCGTCCCGCTGGTCCTCGGCGTGACCGCCCTCATGGTGGTCCTCGCCTGGCTCGTCCACCGGTTCGTCGAGCGTCCGCTGGGCCGCAGGCTGCGCGACGGCCTGCGGCGCGGGGTGCAGGACGTCCGCTCGGGGACCCCGCGGCCGGCGCTGCTCGGGCGGCTGCCCGCGCAGCCCTCCGCGCGCGGGGCGGAGCGCGTCCCGGCCGGCCGGCGCTGAGGCGCTGAGGCGCCGGCCGGGGCGACCGCGCCGATCGGGGCGACCGCGGTGACCGCCCCGGGAGCCGCGGGTCAGCCGTCGACGGCGGCCTCCCGGTACAGTTCCACCGCCTGATCGCCCATCACCGCGCTGTACGAGATCTCCGGCACGGTCCCGCCGCCCTCGTAGCCCCCGAGCACCCCGGCCAGGGCGCCGTCCACCAGCCAGGGGCTGCCGCTGGTACCGCCGCTGAGGTCGGGGCAGCCGATCCGGCGCTGGGTCGGGGACAGCAGGCCGGTGGTGTTGGCGCAGCGCAGCGGGGCCTCCAGCGTCCGCGGGTAGCCGATGACCGTCACCCTGGTTCCGGCGGGCTGCTCGGCCGCGACGGGGAAACCGCCCACGAGGTCCTCGACGCGGCGGGTCTGCCCGCCGTCCACGGGGGCCACCGTCGCGAAGGCGATGTCGGCGTCCGGGTCCTGCCCGTCGGTCCACTCCGGCGCCACGAACACGCCGGTGACCCGCCACAGGCCGTACGGGGCTTCCCCGTCCCGGTAGCCGGGTGCGAAGACGGTGGTGCCCGTCGTCCCCAGGCAGTGGGCCGCCGTGGCGATCACGTCCCGGTCGTCGCTGCGCACCACCGCGGCGGTGCAGAAGTGCCCGCCGTCGAGGCCGTCGGCGAAGAGCGCGCCCACCCGGTCGGCCTCGGCGCCGGGCCGGGCCCACGCGGTGACGCCGAGCGGCGGGCCGGAGGCGGCATCGGGCAGGTCCACACCGATCAGCGCCGCCATCGCGGTCAGCGCGAGCAGGATCCGTGATGCCCGCCGCGCACGGGAGCGCCGGGCCGTTCGGGGGAGCGCGTCGTGGATCATGCCTGCCACCCTGCCCGCCGAACCTATGACCGGAGGACGGAGTTCCGTATGAATCCCCTGTGAATCCCGTGAAGGGGTTGTGAAACCCGGGTCATGATCGGACGAGACGGTTCCGAACGCCACAGCCCCGGACGAGACGCCCCCGCCGCGGGCCGCCGCGCGCCGCGACCGGGATCAGTCGCGGCGCTCGTACACCGTGACGCGGCGCCCCCGCACCTGCCGGTCCGCCACCACCGTGAACCGCTCCCGCAGTACGGCCGCCTTCGCCTTGTCCCGCTCCGCCGACGGCGCCTTCGCCACCTCCGCCGAGTCCGTCACCAGCAGCACCCGCCGCTGCTGCAGCAGCGCCTCCCGGATCGGTTCCGCCTCCGCCTCCTCGCCCTTGAGGGTGGCCGACGCCGCCGGGCTCTCGGCCAGCGCCACGTCGGTCAGGCCCGTGAAGGCGCCGGGGGAGACCAGGGCCGTGTCCCGCCGCGCGGCCGGTACGAACACCACGGCGTCCCCGTCCCGCTTCAGCCGGGCCACCTCCCCGGCCACCGCCAGCACGTCGTCGATCCGGCTGGCCGGGGCCCGCCTGCCCAGCTCCACCGGCAGCAGGGCCAGCACCGAGACGGCGACCACCCCCGGCACCAGCAGGGCCGACGCCCTCGGGAACCGGGGCGCGCAGGCCCGTACGGCGGCCCCCAGGCCCGCACCGATCAGCAGCGCCAGACCCACCGCGCCGAACAGCACGTACCGGTCCAGGAAGAGCGGCTGGACCAGCGACAGCGCCAGCAGCCCGAGTTGCGGCACCGCCAGCAGCGGCAGCCCCACCGCCGCCGCCGAGACCCGCGACCGGTCCGGCCGGTCCGCCCACGCCCCCAGCAGGCCGATCGCCAGCAGGATCCCCGGACCGGTCAGCGCGGGCCAGCTCAGCGGCGGTATCCAGGACACCTGGTCGGACTGGCCCCGGCTGAACAGGACCAGCGGCAGCGCCCCCGCCACCGCCCCGGACCCGTACGCCGCCCAGCGCAGCCAGACACCGCGGCGCGCCCGCACCCACCACAGGGTCGCCGCGTGCGCGGGCAGGGCCAGCAGAGACAGCCAGTTCAGCAGCGCGCACACCAGCACCACCGCCCCGTACGCCGTCCAGCGCGGCCAGGTCCGCCGCCCGGACCGGTCCTCCAGGAGCGACACCAGGAGCAGGGCCGACAGCCCGGCCCCCGCCGCGACCAGCGCGTACGGCCTGCCCTCCTGGAGGTGGAACTGCACGGCCGGCAGCAGCCCGAGCGCCAGCCCGCCCCCGAGCCCGGCCCAGAAGCCCGCCAGGCGCCGCCCGATCACGGCCACGCACACCGCGGCGCACGCCACCGCCAGCACCGAGGGCAGCCGCAGGGTCGTCGTACTCGCCCCGAACACCTCGAAGAGGCCGTGCATCAGCAGGTAGTAGAGCCCGTGGACGGCGTCCACGTTCCCGAGCATCCGCCAGATCTCACCCACCGACCGCCCGGCCACCTGCCAGGTCGCCGCCTCGTCGCGCCACACGCTGTCCTGCCGGGAGAGCCCCCACAGACCGAGCGCCAGGGTCCAGAGGAAGGGGACGAGACAGAGGAGCGGCCCGCGTCGGGCCGCGGGTATGTGGCAACGCATGAAGGTGCTGGGATCCTCGGTCTGGCGTTCGGGCGGAAACCACAGTCTATGGACGCCACGGAGGGTTTCCGGACCGCCTGTTGTGCACCGCGGCGCGAGATCGCCGGGCCCGCCCGCCCCTAGCCTCGCCGCAAGGAGCACGAACGAGGGGCGGTACCCGGTGAACTGGCTCATCCACGACTACCGCGAGAGCGATCTCGCAGCGGTGGTCCACCTGATCGACACCACGGCCGAACTCGGCCAGGAGTCGGTCTTCTCGCTCGCCGAGTGCATCAGCGCACTGACCGGCCGGCAGCCCTGCGTCGTCGCCGTCCACCAGGGCGTCCCCATCGGCGCGGCCCTCGCCTGCGTCACCGGCGAGCGCGCCTGGGTCATGCGCATCGCCATCGCCGCCGGCTGGCGCGGCCGGGGCCTCGCCAGCGCCCTCCTCGTCGAACTGGAACGGCGCCTCATCGCCGCCCGCGTCGGCCGCATCGCCTACGTCCTGCCCGAGGAGGACCTGCTCGGCGAAGGCCTCCTCAACGCCGGCTACACCCGGCAGCCGGCCGTCGCCTACTTCGAGAAGACCGAGCCGCTCCACGGACCGGCCGCCGGACTCCTCGACGACCTCGGCGGCCGCTTCCTGCCGAACGACCTGTGGTCCAAGGTCGCCGGCATGGAGAAGGAGAAGGACCTCATCGAGCGGCGCGTGGTGCTGCCGCTCGCCGAGCCCGAGCGGGCCGCCTCGCACGGAGTGCGGCCGCCGCGGGCCATCACCCTCTTCGGTCCGCCCGGCACCGGGAAGACCACCTTCGCCCGGGCCATCGCCTCCCGGCTCGGCTGGCCCTTCGTCGAACTGCTGCCCTCACGCCTGGCGGACGAGGGCAACCTGGCCGCGGCGCTGCGCGACGCCTTCGCCCGGATCGCGGAACTGGAGCGCGTCCTCGTCTTCATCGACGAGGTGGAGGAGATCGCCCCGGTGCGCACCGAGCCCGCGCAGCCCGGCGGCATCCACGGCGTCACCAACGAGCTGCTGAAGCTGATACCGGGCTTCCGGGAGGGCGACGAGAGGCTCCTCGTCTGCGCCACCAACTCCATCCGCTCCCTGGACCCGGCCTTCCTGCGGCCCGGGCGCTTCGACTACCTCATCCCGATCGGCACCCCGGACGCCGGAGCCCGCGCCGCGATCTGGGCCCGCTACACGGCGGGCCGCGCCGACATCGACGTCAGCGCCCTGGTGGAGGCGACCGAGCTGTTCACCCCGGCCGACATCGAGCACGCGGCGCGGATCGCGGCACAGGTCTCCTTCGAACGGGACCTGGAGGCGGTGGGTGCGCGCGGTGCCGCGGCTGCGCAGCTCGGTGCGACCACGCGGGACTACCTGGAGGCGGTCCGCCAGTGCCGGCCGACGGTGACCCCGGCGATGACGGGCGAGTTCGAGGCGGACATCACCGCCCACGCCCGCTTCTGAACCGCGGTCCCGGACCGGGCCCGTGAACTCCCGTCCCCCGGTTGCGGCGGGGGACGGGGACGGAGGCCGACGCCGGTGCCCGGTCCCCGTCCGGGGGCCGGGCGGCCGGGTCGGCTACCGTCACGGCATGGGCTTCGTCATCTTCATGACCCTTCCGGGGCTGGCCATCCTGCTCACCGCGATGGCCTTCCTCGACCTCGCACTGGTGCGCGCCGGCCGGGCCGGCCTGCTCCCCTGGCGGTGGAACGGGCGCCAGGGGCAGATCTCCGCCACCGGCTTCGAGCAGCTGCACGCCAGCTTCTCGCCGGGCAAGCAGAACGAACTGAAGGAGCGCCAGAGCGCCCTCGTCCTGCGCGACGACGAGGAGGACGGCGCACCGCCGCGCTCCCGCGTGGACCTCGACGGCGGCCTCGCCGTCATCCGGATGCCCGCTACGGGCTGCAGCGGTAGGTGAAGTCCACCGAAGCGGTCCGCTGCTCCGGCGACAGCAGCCGGAGCTCGGCCTTCGCCTGGTAGGTGCCCGTCCCCCGGAACGTCCACAGCAGGTGCAGCCGGGCCTCGCGCTGCCCGCGCGGAACCCGCTCGGTCAGCTCCTCGGACGTGGTGCCGTCGCTGCGGACCCACCGGTAGGTGAGCGTCCCCGGCCGGCCGTCGGTACCGACGACGGCCACCACGTCGGCGGTCGCGTCGCACGCGGGACCGGCCGGATCGGTGCTGACGGCCACCTCCCCGACCTCGATCCCCGGACCGAACCGCTGCCATCCCAGGTACGCCAGGACCGCTGCCAGCACGACCGCGGCCAGCGCGTACCGGCGCAGCCCGGCGCCCCGCCGCCGCCGGGGCGCGGCGGCCACGGCCACAGCCGCGTCCAGCGGGAACGGCGCGGGCATCGCGGCGGTGACCCCGGGCCCGAAACGGAGTACGGACCCCTCGACGCGGTCGGGCGCCACCGCCTCGGCCGTCGCGGGCGGGCCGCTGAACCAGTGGCTCCCGAGGACCGTCGCGCTGTAGTCGTCGCCCTCGGGGGCGCGGGGATCGCTCATCGTGGCACCTCCACGCAGCGCGGCAGGTACTGCGAGGCCGACGCGGACTTGTTGCCGGCGGCCGGCTTGGTGGTCACCCTGACCCCGCCGTAGCAGCCGCGGTCACGGCTGAAGGTGTGCACCCTGCTCGTGGTGACGGTCGAGCCGGCCTGGACCGTGAACGACTCGCTGCCGTCCGGCACCGAGAAGGAGCCCTGCGCACCGCCCAGGAACCACTCCACCACCACGGTCACCGGCCCGGTGCCCTGGGAGGAGACCGTGATGGCCGCGTCCCCCCGGTACACACCGGTCTTGAGGGACACGGCGACGTTCGTGACCTTCAGGGTCGGAGTCGGCGTGGGGCTCGCCGTCGGGGACCAGCTCACCGTCGGCTTCGGGGTCGTGGGACTCGCGGACGCCGACGGCCAGGCCGAGGCGGACGGGGAGGCGGACGCCGACGCGGACGTCGAAGGGCTCGCCGAGACCGAGGTGCTCGGGCTCGGGCTCGGTGAGGCGGAGGTGGAAGCGGACGCACCGGGGGTGGGGGAGGCCGACCCGGGAGGGGCCGCGCTCGTCGTGGCGAAGGCGCTGAGCGCCGAAGCCCCGTCCGGAGCCGCGCCGATCGCGTCGGTCGTGAGGACCAGCACGGCCCCCAGGACCAGGGCCGTCCCCGCCGCGATCCAGCCGCGCCTGCCGGGAGCCCAGCCCGAGCCCGAGCCGCCGTCCAGCTTCGTCGTGGCCACCGCGGTGGTGCCCGCCGCTGGTGCGCCCGCCGACGGGAACAGCAGCGGCAGCAGCGCGGCCAGCGCGGCCAGCTTGCGCTGCCCGCGCTCCTCCCACTCGGGCCCGTACGCGGCCAGCGCCACGTCCTCCAGCTCGGCCACGAACGCCTCGGCGTTCTCCGGCCGCTGCTCGGGCGCCTTGGCGAGGCCCCGCCGGATCAGCGGACGCACGGGCTCCGGAGCCTCGGTCTCCGGGACCGGGGCCTCGATGTGCTGGACCGCGAGCTCCGCGAAGTTCTCCCCGTCGTAGGGCTTGCGCCCCGTGAGGCACTCGAAGAAGGTCGCCGTCGCCGCGTACACGTCGGCGGCGGGCGACGCCGGCCGGCCCTGCCACTGCTCGGGCGCCATGTAGGCGGGGGTACCGGCGACCCCGGGCGTGCTGCCGCGGTTCGCCGCGATCCCGAAGTCCACCAGCTTCGACGAGCCGTCGGCCGCGACCAGCACGTTCTCCGGCTTGTAGTCGCGGTGGACGACGCCCGCGCGGTGCGCCGACGCCAGCCCGAGCAGGGATCCCTTCAGGACCACCAGCGCCGCCTCGGCGTCGGCCCGCCCGGACTGCCTGAGCAGCGAGCGCAGGGAGATGCCGTCCACCAGTTCCATCACGATGGCCGCGCCGCCGGGCGCCTCCACGTACTCGTACAGGCGGACCACGTACGGGGACTCCAGCCCGCCCAGCAGCCGGGCCTCGGCCCGGAACTCCCCGACGAAGGCGGGGTCCTCGCGCAGCCGGTCGCTGAGGTACTTGACGGCGACGGCCGTGCCCGTGGCGTCGTGGACGGCGAGCACCACCTTGCCGCTGCCGCCCGAGCCGAGCTCACGGACCTCCGTGTAACCGGGGACCGACCATGCCGCCCGCGTGTCGTTCATCGTTCCTGCCCCCTGCCTGCTGCCTGCCGTGCGGCACCGGATCCGTCCATGTCAGCGGCCGGTCCGGGCCGGCCGCTCACCGGCCTGCCCGGACCGGACTCCCCATGGGACGTGGTTTGCGCCACGGCTGGTTCCCCACCGCGGCCGGTGTCTCAGGCCGCGGCCGACACCGCGCCGATCATGGCGTGCAGCCGGTCCGCGGCCGCCCGCCCGAAGGCCGGGTCGTTGATGTGAGTGTCGTAGTCGTAGAGCCGCGCGGCGCTGCCCCGCAAGCCCTCGCGCAGGGCCGAGAACAGCGCCCGGTCCGCGCGGGGGTCATGGTACGGGCCGTCCGGCGCGCCCAGCGTGGACAGTCCACGGAGCGGGACGCAGACGGCCGTGGGACCGGTGGCCGCGCGGAGTTTGGCCGCGACCCGGCGGCCGAGCTCCGCGCACTCGGCCTCGCTCGTGCGGATCACCGTGATCGACGGGTTGTGCACGTGGACACCCCGGTCCAGCACCCGCTGGGGCAGGGACTCCAGCGGGCCGAACTTCACCATGTCCAGCGCGCCGAGGCTCACCACCTGCGGCACGCCCGCCCGCCCGGCCGCGCTGAGCCGGTCGGGACCCGCGGTCAGGATGCCCCCGCACAGGTCGTCGGCGAGTTCGCTGAGGGTCAGGTCGAGGACACCGGCGAAGACCCCCTGGGCGGCGAGGGTCTCCAGCGTGCGGCCGCCGGTACCGCTGACGTGGAAGACGAGGACCTCGTAGCCGAGCTCGGTCAGCCGCTCGCGCGCCGCGTCCACGCCGGACGTGGTCACGCCCGCCATGCTCGCCGCGACCAGCGGACGGGGACCCGCACCCAGCCGCGGCGGGCGCTCCGCCGAGGCGCGGGCGAAGGATCCGGCCATCCCGGCGATGGCCGCCACGGCGTTCGCCAGGATCGGTGCGGAGACGCTGTTGATCCCCGCGATGTCCACCACGCTGTACATCATCGTGATGTCCGAGGAGCCCACGTACGGGGCGGTGTCCCCGGACGCCATGGACGAGACCATCAGCTTCGGCACGCCCAGCGGCAGGGCGCGCATCGCCCGGGTGGCGATGGAGGTGCCGCCGCTGCCGCCGATCGCGAGCACGCCGTGCAGCCGGCCCTCGGCGTGCAGGCGCAGCAGGGTCGCCTCGGCGCCCCGGGCCATCGTGGTCACGGCCGCGCCCCGGTCGGCGGCCGATCGAAGGACGGACAGTTCGCTTCCCGCGGCCCGGGCGACCGCGGCGCGCGTGACGTCCGCGGCCACCCGGGGTTCCCCCATGATCCCTGTGTCGACCAGTACCACTTCGACGCCGGCGCGCAGCAGCCTCTCGCGCAGCCAGCCGTACTCCACACCCTTGGTGTCCAGGGTTCCCACCAGCACGACGTTCGTCATAGGTGCAATGTCCAGGCACGCGCGGATGTTGGCAAGTACGAGCTCTGGTCAAGCCTTCAGCAGCACCAACAGCCGCTCCAGGAAGGGGAGTTGCGCGGGGATCAGCATGCTTTGAGCCATCTCGGGAGTGCACCAGGCCACCCGGTCCAGCTCGGGGAACTCCTGTACGTTCCCCGAATGCGGGGGCCACTCCAGGGTGAAGGTCCCCGGCACCATGAGCGCCGGATCGAGGTCCGCCTCCACCGCCCAGATCGTGACCAGCTTCCCGCTGGAGAGCCGTACCTCGCCCAGCGGCAGGTACTCGCCCTCCGGCGGGGGCAGGCCGATCTCCTCGGTGAACTCCCGGCGGGCCGCGTCGCGCGGAGTCTCCTCCGGACCGTACTCGCCCTTGGGGATGGCCCAGTCCCCGGCGATCCTCCCCGACCACAACGGGCCGCCCATGTGCCCGAGCAGTACCTCGACCCCGGGCTCCGCCCCTGAGCCGTCCGTCCGCCGGAAGAGGAGCAGTCCGGCGCTGCGCTTGTGCGTCATGGGCCCATACATGCCCCGGAACGGCGTCGGTCAGTGGTCGTGCGGGCCCTCACGGTGGACCGGTCCGTGCGCGTCCGCGCAGTGCGGGTCGTACGAGGCCTCGCCGTGGCGGCCGACCGAGAGGAGGGAGTCCTGCACGTGGTCCACCTGGAGGGTGGTGTGCGTGATCCCGTACTCCTTGTCCAGCAGCTGCTCCAGCTCCCGGCGCACCGCGTGGCAGTCGCCCTCCGGCTCGACCAGCACGTGCGCGGAGAGCGCGGCCTGCCCCGAGGTGATCGTCCAGATGTGCAGGTCGTGCACCTCGGTGACCGGCGGGTGCCCGACGAGCCGGTCACCGACCGCGTCCGGGTCCACGTGGGCGGGCGCGGCCTCCAGGAAGATCCGGCCGGAGTCGCGGACCAGACCGTAGCCCGCCCTGACCATCAGCACCACGACCACGAGCGTGGCGATCGCGTCGGCCTGCCGGAACCCGGTCGTCATGACCACCAGGCCGGCCACGGCCGTCCCGATGAAGGCGAACAGGTCGTTCAGGACGTGCTGGTAGGCGCCCTCCACCGCCAGCGAGGACCGGTTCGCCCGCGATATGCACCAGGCCGCGGCCACGTTGACGACGATGCCGGCGAGCGCCGTCACCAGGACCAGACCGCCCTCGACCGGCGGCGGGTCCATCAGCCTGCGCACCGCCTCGTACGCCAGCCACGCGCCCAGCAGGAGCAGCGTCAGGCCGTTGGCCTGCGCGGAGAGTATCTCCGCCCGCTTGAGGCCGTACGTGAAACCGCCGCGGGCCGGACGGGCCGCGAGCCGCATCGCGATCAGCGCGAGGACGATCGAGACGGCGTCCGTGAGCATGTGGGCCGCGTCGGAGATGAGGGCCAGCGAGTGCGCCATGACGCCGATGACCACCTCGACGGCCATGAACCCGCCGATCAGGCCGAGCGCGATGGCCAGCCAGCGGCGGTCGGCGTCGGCGGCCACGCCGTGGCTGTGGCCCCCGGGCCCGTGCCCGTGATCGTGGCCGTGGTCGTCGTGCCCGTGATCGTGCCCGTGGTCGCGCCCGCTCATGGCATCCCCCGTCTCGTCGCGGCAGCCGTCTGTCCGGTTCCCGTCGCGTGAAGTGAAGCGCACCCCGACGAGATGGGCAAAGGCTGCAACGGGGACCGTTGTCATTACCTATAAGAGGCCTCTGACCTGCGGTTTCGTCCGACCGCTGCCGGGTCGGTGTGATCGTGGGAAAATCTGCTCATGGTCCAGCGCCCCGGTGTGCCGACCGCGCCAGAGCTCGTCCTGGAAACAGCGACGGGCTCCACACCGATGAGCCCGGGCCGGAGCTACCACGTCGGCCGGGACCCGCTCTGCGAGATCTGCTTCGAGGACGCCCGCGTCTCCTGGCACCACGCGGTCCTGCGCCCCGACGGCGACCACTGGACCGTCGAGGACGAGGACAGCACGAACGGCACCTGGGCCGACGGCCACCGCGTCCACGAGTGGAGCGTCGGCGCCGGCAGCGAACTGCGCTTCGGCGACGAGCAGGACGGACCGCGGGCCGTCCTCACCGCTCCAGGGCCCGGCCCCGGGGCGGCCGGAGCCCGGCCGTCCAGGGTCTCCAACCCGTCCATGACCGCCACCTTCCGGCAGCCGAGCGCCGTACTCCCGCTGCCGGCCCGCACCGTCGTGCGCATCGGCCGCTCCACCGACAACGACCTCGTCATCGACGAGCTCGACGTATCGCGGCGGCACGCCGAACTGAGGGCCCTCGCCGACGGCGGCCACGAGATCGCCGACCTCGGCAGCCACAACGGCACCTACCTCAACGGCGCCCCCGTCACGGGCGCCGCACCCCTCACCGAGGGCGACATCGTCGGCATCGGCCACCTGGCCTTCTGCCTCGTGGGCGACCGGCTCCAGGAGTACGAGGACACGGGCGAGATCACCCTCGACGTCCAGGGACTCACCGTCGTCGTCGACCGGGGCCGCAAGACCCTCCTCGACGAGGTGTCCTTCCCCGTGGGCGCCAAATGCCTGCTCGCCGTCATCGGCCCCAGCGGAGCCGGCAAGTCCACCCTGCTCGGCGCCCTCACCGGCCTGCGCCCCGCCGACCGGGGGGCCGTCCTCTACGACGGCCGCGACCTCTACCGCGACTACGCCGAACTGCGCAGCCGCATCGGGCTCGTGCCCCAGGACGACATCCTGCACTCCCAGCTCACCGTCCGGCGCGCCCTCCTCTACGCGGCAGAACTGCGCTTCCCCCAGGACACCGCGAAGGCCGAACGCCGGCGCCGGGTGGACGAGGTGATCGGCGAACTCGGCCTCGACCAGCGTGCCGCCCAGCCCATCCACAGCCTCTCCGGCGGCCAGCGCAAACGGGTGTCCGTCGCCCTGGAGCTGCTCACCAAACCCTCCCTGCTCTTCCTGGACGAGCCCACCTCCGGACTCGACCCGGGCATGGACCGCTCGGTGATGCACATGCTGCGCGGCCTCGCCGACGACGGCCGCACCGTCATCGTGGTCACCCACAGCGTCCTCAGCCTCGACGTGTGCGACCGGCTGCTGGTCCTCGCACCGGGCGGGCGCATCGCCTACTACGGGCCGCCCGCCGAGACCCTGGAACACTTCGGCTTCTCCCAGTGGCCCGAGGCCTTCGAGGCCTTCGAGAACCAGCGCGGCCGCGACTGGGCGGGGGAGTACGCCGCCTCGACCGCCCACCGCAAGTACGTCCTCGGTGCCGCCCGCGAGCCGTGGTACGGCGGCGCGTACCCGGCGGCCGCCGAGGCCGCCTCCGCGGCCGGCCTCGTCCCCCCGCCGCCCCCCAAGGCGCAGAGCTGGGGCTCCCAGCTGTCCACCCTCGTACGGCGCTACGCGGCCGCGCTCGCCGCGGACCGCACCTTCCTCGCCATCATGATCGCGCTGCCGTTCGTCATGGGCGCCATGGCCCGCGCCCTGGCCGGCAGCCGGCTCACCCAGGAGACCGCGATCAACGCCCTGCTCATCCTGTCGGTCGGCGGCGTCCTGACCGGGGCCGCGAACGCCGTCCGCGAACTCGTCAAGGAACGCGTCATCTACCGCCGGGAGCGGGCGGTGGGCCTCTCCCGTTCCGCCTACCTGATGTCCAAGGTCGTGGTGCTGGGTGCCGTCACCGTCGCCCAGGCCGTGGTGCTGACCCTGGTGGCCCTCTACGGCGTGGACCTCAACGCCCCGGGCGGCCACGGCGTGCTCCTGCCACCCCTCGTCGAGATCACGATCGCGGTGGCCCTCCTGGCGTTCAGCGCGATGATGCTCGGCCTGCTCGTTTCCGCGCTGGTCCGCAAGGAGGAGGTCACCATGCCGCTGCTGGTCCTCCTCGCCATCGTGCAGGTGGTCTTCTGCGGCGCGCTCCTGGAGCTGGACGGCGTCCCCGTCGTCGAGCAGCTGGCCTGGCTGGTCCCCTCGCGCTGGGCGCTCGGGGCGATGGCGGGCACCATCGACCTGCACGCGATCGTGCCCGGCGCACTGACCGACGACCCGCTGTTCGCCCACAGCCCCGCGGTGTGGCTGCTCAACCTGGGCATGCTGGTGGTCCTGTCCGTCCTGTTCGGGGTGCTGGTCGCGCGGCTGCTGCGCCGCCACGAGCCCGTGATCATGCGGAAGTAGGCCTCATGAGCAGCTCGATGGATCCCGGGACGACCGTTGCCGACTTCCGGCCCACCCATGTGGTGCCGCCGCCGGGGCTCTCCGCCTGGGAGGCCCCCGACGTCTCCCGGCCGACCGCGGCCCTCGACGCCTTCCTGCCCGTGCAACTGCTGTCCCGGCGCGGGGAGTGGGGGGAGATCCTGTGCGCCAACGGATGGAGTGCCTGGGTCGACGGACGGCTCCTCGTCGCGGTCCCGCAGCCACCGCCGACCACGGGGGAGCGGCCGTCGGTACGCGCCGAGGACCCCAGGCCGCTGCTGGAGCGCGGCGCCGACGCCCTGGAGCGCTACCGGCACGCCGTGGACGAACTCGCCTCCGGCCGGGTCGACACCGACGCCTTCCGGCGGTCCCTGCGCGGGCTGCGGGTGGGCGTGGTCGTCGACGGCGAGTCGGTCTGGCTCTACGACGAGGCCTCCGGACGGTGGATGTACGGCGACGGGACCCGCCTCGCGACCTACGCGGTGACCGAGGGGCTGGGGGCCGCGCACGGGCCAGGGCCGGCGCAGGAGGACCCGGACGACGCCGGCCCGGCCGGCGCGGGGCCGGCCGCGCCGCCCGTCGGCCCGCAGGCGGGCGGCACCGACCGGGCCGCCCCGACCCGCATCGTGGACACCCACGACCCCGAACGGGAGTGAGCCGGGGCCGGGACGCCGGGGTCAGCCGTGCGCCGCGGCGGGTTCGTCGACCCGGCCGCGGCGGTGGAGCGGGCGGGCCAGGACGCCGCCGAGGAAGCCCGCCACCGCACCCCAGAGCAGGCCCAGGCCGACCATGCGCCACAGCACGGGGTCCAGCAGGACCTCCCCGCCGAGGTCGTCCACCTCGCCGAGGCCCAGCAGCGACAGCCCGTACTCGGCCTGCATCCGGCACAGCAGGCAGACCGCGAGGGTGGCCAGGGCGAGGGCCGCGCCCAGGTGGAGCGCGTGCTGCCAGGGCCGGACGTGCGCGGGGGACCGTACGGCCGCCACCACGCCCGTGCCCAGCAGCAGGACGACGGCCGCCACCACCAGCCACCACGCCCTCGGGTCCCGCGCGGCGAAGGACGCCACGTCGACCGGGGCGCCGTCGGCATCGCGCAGCACCTCGTCCACGAGCTGTGGCATCGGCAGCCCGAAGGCCCCTTCCACCCGGGCCTCCCAGGCACCGCCGAAGCCCAGGGTGAGCGCGATCCAGACGAGGTTCGGCAGCCCGAGCAGGACCACGGCGAGGGTCCGGCCCGCGTCCCCCTGGGTCGCGGCCGCCACCAGGCCGGCGACGACGCCGATCACGACGTACGCGAGGAGCAGCACCGTCGTGGCGAAGGCGGCCGGACGCACCGCGGTGTGGAAGCGGACCAGTCCGGCCGGGAGCGGCGCGCGGCGGGACACCAGCAGCGCGATCAGCAACAGGCCCAGGATCCACACCAGTCCGAACAGGAGCGTCGCGGGCACGTCGGAGCGGAAGCCCACCTTCGGAGCGGAGTCCAGGAGTTCACCGATCACCCCGAGCGGGGAGTCGCCGGTGGCGATGCCGAAGTCCTGCCGGGCCAGGGCCGCGGCGCCGGTCAGGGCCAGCAGCCACAGCACCACCAACGGAACGGCCCGGCCGAGGAGTTCGCGGGGCCCCGCGACGGCCCGGTTGTGCAGCGGGCGCAGGAAGCAGTATCCGGCCGCGAGGGCGCCCGCCAGGCTCACCGAGAGCGGGAGCACCGACAGGCTCGCGTCCGCGCCGGCCAGCAGGCCGGCGTCACCGGACACCTCCACCGTACCGCCGGCCGCCATGACGACGACCGCGGCGAGCACGTGCGGGAACGCCCCCTCCGGAAGGCGGCCGGCGCCCGCGCACGCAAGGCCGGCCGCGGCGACGGCGATCATCGCCGCGAAACCCGCGACGACGGTGACGAGGGCGTCGCGCCAAGCCCTCGCGGAGCCCCCGGACGATGCCGATCTCGGTGTCTGGCTCACCTTGCAACCGTGGCACTCCCGGCTTGCGGGCACCACCCGGATGGCGCACACAATGGTCCGATGGGAACTCCCTCCTCCTGGGAAGAAGAGCCCGTGAGCACACAGCCCTCCGGCAGGCAGCCGTCGTCAGAGCGACCCACCGGGCCGCCGTCCGGGCCGCTGTCGGGCGGACAGCAGGGACCCCCTCCGCCGCCGGCCGGACCGTCGGGACCCCCTCCGCCGCCGCCGACCGGACCGCCGGGCGGTCCGGCCGGTCCCGGCGGTCCGGGGCCGGGCAAGGGTCCTTGGTGGCGGTCCGTTCCACGGCTCGCCACCGCGCTCGTCGCGGTGGTCGCGGCCGTGGTCCTGGTGGTGGTGCTGACCCGGCCCGACGGCTCACCGAGCGCCGGGGCCGAGGTGTTCCTCCAGCCCGCCGCCGCGGCCGGACCCGACCCCTTCACCGAGTCCACCGTGGTCAAGGAGGACGCTCCACCACCGGAGAGCCCGGCACCGTCCCCCACCACGACCGGTGCCGCCCCCACCACCCAGGGCACCGCCACGGGCACCAGGAGCGTCAGCGGCGCCGCCCCGGGCGTCTACGGGGGCACCCAGGACGTGGCGAGCTGCGACGTCGAGAAGCAGATCAAGGTCCTGGCCGCGGCGCCCGCCACGAACGAGGCCTTCGCGGCGACGCTCGGCATCCGGCCGGCGGCCGTTCCCGCGTACCTGCGCTCGCTGACCCCGGTGCAGCTGCGGCTGGACACCCGGGTCACGAACCACGGCTTCCAGAACGGCAAGGTCACCAGCTACCAGGCCGTGCTGCAGGCCGGGACGGCCGTGCTCGTGGACGACCGGGGCGTGCCGCGGGTGCGCTGCGCGTGCGGCAATCCGCTCGGTCCGCCGGTGCCGCTGAAGGCCGCGCCGAAGCGCTACGGGCAGACGTGGCCCTCGTACCAGCCGGCGAAGGTCGTCGTCATCGCGCCGGCCGTCGAGCCGGTGAAGAAGATCGTGATCTACGACCACCAGAACCGGCACTGGTTCGAGCGCGACAAGGGCCACCAGCAGCAGCGCAGGCCCGACCGGCCGATCCCGCCGCCCGTGATCCCGACGCCCCCGACCACGCCCAGCCCCGGGGTCACGCCGACGCACACCGGGCCGAAGCCGCCCGGACCGCCCTCGAAGTCGCCGACGCACACGGGCTCGAAGCCGCCGACCAAGCCGCCGACCACGTCACCGTCGACGTCGCCCACGCATTCGGGCTCGAAGCCGCCCACGACGACCCCGAAGCCGTCCGGCTCCGCGTCACCGTCGAAGTCGCCCTCGAAGTCCCCCTCGAAGTCGCCTTCCACGTCCCCCACCACGTCGCCCTCGGGCTCGCAGTCCCCGTCGAAGCCGCCTTCCGGCTCGCCGACGCCGTCCGGTTCGCCGTCCCCCTCGCAGTCGCCGACGAAGGCCCCGTCCGGGTCCCCGTCGGTCTCGCCGAAGCCCAGCCCGACGCCCTCGGCGTCGGGCTCACCCACACCGACGGCCCCGGGGACCGCAAGCCCGTCCGAGCCGCCATCGGGGTCACCGTCGGGACCGCCGTCGCCGTCGGGTACCCCCTCGGGGTCCCCGGCGGCATCGCCCTCGCCCAAGCCGTCACCGCCGCCCTCTGAGGCGCGTTCGCCCCGGCCGACCGACCGTACGCCGCGGGTGCCGACGCGGACGCCGCCCCCGACGGACCGCACGCCCCGGCTGCCGTCCCGGACGCCGCCGCCGACCGACCGCACGCCGTCGCTGCCGAGCCGGGCGCCGGCCCCGCCGTCACCGGTGGCGCCGCAGCCCGAGGCCACGCCTCCGGCGGAGCAGCCCCGCCGGGACGGGGGCGGGAACGGCGGTGACGGCGGGAACCGGTAGCCGTGCGGGGCCGGGCCGGTCAGCTCCGGGCGCGGCGGGCGAGCGAGTCTCCCGCCGCGCCCACCGCCAGGCCGAGGGCGACCATGACGACGTAGCCGAAGACCTCGTGGCCGTCGGGTACGAGGAAGCGGACGAAGCCCATGAAGTGGATCCAGCCGAGCCACTCGTGCAGCAGCCCGCTTCCGCCGCCGACGACGAGGACGAAGCAGAGCAGCCCGGAAAGGGCTGCGAGCGGTGGTTTCGCAGGGGTGGAGGTCATGGCACGACGGTAGGCGCGCGGCTCACGGCGGCGGATCCGTCCGAAGACGGCCCGGGCTCGTACTTAAGTATCCGATGACCGCCGAGGAGGCCCGGCCGGGGGCCGGCCCGCGTAGATTTCCCGGACATGCGCCGTATTCACCACACCGGCCGGGCCCGGGCCGTGGACCTCGCCCTGGTCCTCTTCGCGGCCTGCTTCGCCGCCGTCAGCGCGCAGTCCATCCCGGTGCCGGAGGACCTCGGCCAGGGGTGGCGGACCGCCGACCAGCTGGCCGGCGGACTGGGGTGCGCCGCGCTCCTGCTGCGACGGCGCTGCCCGGTGCCGCTGGCCGTCGCCCTGATCCTGGCCGGCAGCCAGACCCACTACATGACCGGTCCGGCGCTGGTGGCGGTCTTCACGGTGGCCGCGACCAGGTCCTGGCGGGCCACGGCCTGGGTGGCGGCACTGGCCTTCGCCCCGCTGCCCGTCTTCCTGTGGCAGGTGGCGGACCTGCCCGAGGACCGGGCGGGCTCGGCCGTGACCTACTTCGCCCTCATCGCCGGGGCCATCGGCTGGGGCCTGTTCCGGCGCTCGCGCGCACAGCTGGTCGACTCCTTGCGGGCGCGCGCCGAACTGGCCGAGGCGGACGCGGAGTCCCGGGCGGAGCGGGCCCGGATGGAGGTGCGGGAGGAGATCGCCCGCGAGATGCATGACGTGCTCGGCCACCGGCTGACGCTGCTGAGCGTCCACGCGGGCGCCCTGGAGTTCAACCCCGGCGCCCCGCGGGAGGAGATCGAGCGGGCCGCCGGAGTGATGCGCGAGAGCGCCCGCCTGGCCCTGCGCGACCTGCGCGAGGTGATCGGCGTCCTGCGCTCGGGGACCGGGCCCGAGGAGGCCGAGCGGCCCCAGCCGGAACTCGCGGACCTCGACCGGCTGGTCGCGCAGGCACGGACGGCGGGCGGGCGGATCGAGCTGACCGGGCCGCCCCCGGGCGCGGTGCCCCCGGCGCTGGTGGGGCGTACGGCGTACCGGATCGTGCAGGAGGCGCTGACCAACGTACGCAGACACGCGCCCGGCGCGACCGTCGACGTACGGGTGGCCGGCGCCCCGGGGGACGGGCTGACGGTGGACGTCCGCAACGCCCCGCCGGCCGGACGGGACGCGGCCCCCGCGGACGGCGCGGGCCCGGGACCCGGCGGCGGGCACGGCCTGATCGGTCTGGCGGAACGCGCCCGGCTGGCCGGCGGGGAGCTCACCGCCCTTCCCGCCGACGGCGGCTTCCGCGTGCACGCCTGGCTACCCTGGCAGGGCTGATCGGGCATCGGGACCGACGAAGGGGGCGGGGGCCGGGTGATCCGCGTACTGCTGGTCGACGACGACGCGATCGTCCGCTCCGGGCTGCGGCTGATGCTGGGCGGAGCCCCGGACATCGAGCTCGTCGCCGAGGGCACGGACGGATCCGAGGTGCCGGGGCTGGTCGCCGCGCACGGACCCGACCTGGTGCTGATGGACATCCGGATGCCCGGTGTCGACGGGCTCGCCGCCACCGAGGCGCTCCGCGCGCGGCCGGGGGCCCCGGAGGTGCTCGTCCTGACCACCTTCCACACCGACGAGCACGTCCTGCGGGCGCTGCGCGCCGGTGCGGCCGGGTTCCTCCTCAAGGACACCCCGCCGCGGGAGATCGTGGCGGCGATCCGCACGGTGGCCGCGGGCGACCCCGTACTCTCCCCGGCCGTCACCCGCCGCCTCATCGACCAGGTGGCGGGCGGCACGGGCCGGGGATCGCGGGCGGCCGCGGCCCGCGCCCGGCTGGCCCTGCTGGCCGGGCGCGAACGGGAGGTGGCGACGGCCGTCGGGCGGGGCCTGTCCAATGCCGAGATCGGACGGGAACTCCACCTGGCACTGCCCACGGTGAAGACCCACGTGTCCAGGATCCTGACCCGGCTCGACCTCAACAACCGGGTCCAGATCGCCCTGTTGGTCCACGACGCGGACGACCCGGCCCGACCGCAGGGGCGTTGACGCCGCCCGCGGGGGCGCGCTCGCTCCGCGGTGGCGGCCCGAGCGCCCGTGCTGCGCAGCGACCGTGCGTGCGGGGCCCGGCCTGGTCCGTTCGGGTGAAGGGGCGGCCGCCGCGAATGAATGGTCGATGCAGCGGAATTGCACCGGAAATGCAGCGAATTCCGGCCCGTCCCGGGGCCGCCCCAAGATGCCGATCGGCGGAGCGGTGATTAATATCATCCGTAGGTAACTGTGGCAACTGCGGGAATCACACCCTTGACCCGCGGTGAGAACACCAGAGCGCGAGGCGTGCGAGACATCGCACCGGCCCACAAGGTCCGTGGCCCGACGAGGCCGCGTTGACGGGGGATGCGCGCAATTCAACACATCTGCACGGCCACAGGTGCAGCCGTTGACATCCCTTGCTGAGGAGGAAGAACAAATTTTCGTGCCGTAGCAACGAGAAGGGTTCTCAACCATGCGAGCAATGAGAGTCAAGCGCCTCTTCGCGGCGTCCGCCATCGGTGTTCTGATGGCCGGCGGCGCCCTGGGAGCCGCAACCTCCGCTTCGGCGGCGACCCCCACCCAGCCCGTCTCCTACGTGAGCGGCGGCGGAGGCTGGGACCACGACAGGGGCGGCCACCACGGCTGGTACGACGATGACGACGACGACTACGGTGGCGGAGGCTACGGCCACGACTGCTGACAGCACCACCTGCTGTGCGGCCCGCGAGACGGGCCGCACAGTGCCGTGTCCCGCCGCGGAGCCGCGCGGCCGACCGCCCCGCAGGGACACCGGCCGGGGACAGTGAGACCCTGGCTGCATGGCCCGTAGGGGAGACGTTCCCGAGGTCGACTGGCCCGCGCGGCCGGACACGAGCCTTGCGCTCAACCGCATGGGCACGTTCGACTGGGACCTCGACAGCGGGCGGATGCACCTGGATCCCACCGCCCTCGAGGTCCTCGACCTGCGCCCCGACGAGTACGACGGCACCCCCGCCGGGCTCCGCGCGCGCATCGCACCCGCCGAGGAGGCCCGGCTCGACTCCCGGGTCGCCCAGGCCATCAAGGACGGCCGGAGCCACTACGGGGCCTACGTCCGCAGCCGCCGCCGCGACGGGGCGCCGGCCTGGACCCACATCCAGGGGCACATCCTGCGGGACCCGGGCGGCCGCCCGTACCGCGTCATCGGCATCCTCCGCGACGCCGCCCACGACCCGGGCGAGCCCGGAGCCGCCGGGGAACAGGACGAGGGGCGCCGCCGGATGACCGGCGTCGTGGAGCGGACCACCGCCATCCTCGCCCACGCCCGCACCGTCAACGACGTGACCGACATCCTCAAGGACCCCCTGGCACTCGGCCACCTCGGCGCGGTCAGCGTGATGCTGGGCGTCGTCGACGGGAGCCGCATCCACCTCGTCGCGGAGGGCCAGCTCGGCACGTACGTACCCGAGATCGAGTACACCCGGATCGACGCGCGGTTCCCCATGAGCGTGGCCGTACGCACCATGCAGCCGGTCTTCATCGTCTCCCGGCAGGAGTTCCGGGACTCCTACCCGGAACTGTGGCCCTACATCGAGCCGCTGTCCGTCCACAGCGGGGTCTACCTGCCGCTGATCGCCCAGGGCCGGCCCGTCGGCGCCCTGGGGCTGCTCTACCGGCGCGAGGGCGACTTCACGGCCGAGGAACGCAACCTCCTCATGGCGCTCGGCAGCGGCGTCGCCCAGAGCCTCCAGCGCGCCATCCTCTTCGAGCAGGAGCACGACCTCGCCGAAGGACTCCAGCGGGCCATGCTGCCCCGCCGGATCCCCGCGGTGCCGGGTGCGCTGATCGCCGTGCGCTACCGCTCCGCCCGGATGGGCCGGGACATCGGCGGTGACTGGTACGACGTGGTCCCGCTCGGCGGCAGCCGGGTCGGGGTGATGATCGGCGACGTGGAAGGGCACGACACGGACGCGGCCGCCGTCATGGGGCAGTTGCGCATCGTGATGCGCGCGTACGTGGTCGAGGGGCACACGCCCGGCGCGGCGATGGCACGGGCCTCCGCCTTCCTGCGCGAACTGGAGACGGAACGGTTCGCCACCTGCACCTACGCCGAGGTCGACCTCACCAGCGGGATGCTCCAGCTGGTACGGGCCGGCCACCTCGACCCGGTCGTGCGCCGCGGCGACGGCAGCTGCCACCGGATCCAGGTGGCGGGCGGCCTGCCGCTCGGGCTGCCGCCCCCCGAACCGTCCGCGGCGGCGGGCTCCGGCTACCCCGTCACCAGCCTGGAACTGCACCCCGGGGACACCCTGGTGCTCTGCACGGACGGCCTGATCGAACGGCCGGGGGCCGACCCCGACACCGGCATGCGCGAGCTCATGGCGGCGGTCCACAGCGGCCCCGCGGACGTCGAGGAACTCGCCGACGTGCTGTGCGACCTGGTCGGGGACTCGGGCGGCGGGGACGACATGGCCCTGCTCGTCCTGCGCCGCCGCGGTACGCCCACCGGGCGCGGCGGCGGGCCGCTGCGCCAGCGACTGGACCCGGGGGACGCCGGGGCCCCGGCCCTGGCCCGGCACCTCATCCGGGCCGCGGTCGCCGCCTGGGGTGCGCGGGACCGGGCCGACGAGATCGAGCTGGCGGCGGACGAGCTGATGACGAACGCCCTGGTCCACACGGACGGGGGCGGCCACATCAGCATGCGGATCACCCCGCAGGGCCGGATCCGGATCGAGGTCGAGGACTCCAGCAGCGCCCTCCCGCGGCGGCGCGAGGCGGACGACTGGGCGGTGTCGGGGCGCGGCCTGATGCTGGTGGAGCAGCTCGCGGACGCGTGGGGCGTGGAGCCGCGGGGCGGCGGCAAGTGCGTGTGGTGCGAGTTCGCCGTGAACGCCCCGCAGGACCCCCCGGCCCAGCCGCGGGAGGGGCCTACAGGCGCACCAGCGTGACTTCGGTGGCCTTCACGCTCGTCCACACCGCGGAGCCGTCGGCCAGGCCCAGTTCGGCCGCCGCGTCCGGGGTGATCTCGGCGACCAGGTCGGGCGCCTCGGCCGAGGAGATCAGCACCCGCAGCCGGCTGCCGACCGCGGTGATCTCCCGTACCGTGCCCGGCCACACGTTGCGGGGGCTGCCACCCGGGCGGTCCCGGTGCACCGACACCGCCTCCGGGGCGATGATCGCCAGGGCCTCGGCCCCCTCGGGCAGGGCCTCGGCGACCACCAGGCGGCCGCCCGCCGCCAGGGCGAGGCCGTCCGCCGACGCGGTGCCCGGCCAGGCGTTGCGCCCGAGCATGCGGGCCACCCACGGGGACCGGGGGTGCCGGGACACCTCGGCGGGCGGGGCGTCCTGGAGGGCCCGGCCGTCGGCCAGTACGAGGACCCGGTCGGCCAGCGACACCGCCTCGACGGGGTCGTGGGTGACGATCAGACAGACCCCGCCGAAGCCGGCCAGGTGCATGCGCAGGGTGTGCCGTACGTGGGCCCGCGTGGTCTGGTCGAGGGCCGCGAGCGGCTCGTCCAGCAGCAGGAGCCTCGGGCGGGCGGCCAGGGCCCGGGCGAGGGCGACCCGCTGGGCCTGGCCACCGGAGAGCTGGGACGGCTTGCGGTGCGCGAGGTGGCCGACGCCCAGCCGGTCCAGCCAGGCCTGCGCCTCGCGGCGGGCGTCGGCGCGCGGTACGCGGCGGGCGCGCAGCCCGTACGCGGTGTTCGCCAGCGCGCTCAGGTGCGGGAAGAGCGCCCCGTCCTGCGGGACCCAGGCCACCTGCCGCTTGTGCGGCGGCAGGGCGGTGACGTCGGCGTCGCCGAGCCGCAGGTCGGCGTGGGCCCGCGGGGTCAGGCCGAGCAGGGCGCGCAGCAGGGTGGTCTTGCCCGCGCCGTTCTCGCCGACGACGGCGATGGTGGTGCCGGGCTCCGCCTCCAGGGTCAGGCGGTTGAAGCCGGTGACCGTGGCGTGCAGGGGCCAGTGTCCGGATTCCGCGTCGTGCGCCGCCGCCTTCGGCGCCGGCACGGCGCCGGCCGCTCCGGACCCCTCGGCAGGCCCCGGAGCGGGGGCCGGCGCCTCTTCCGCGGCCGGCTGCGGCGCGGTGACCGCCCCGCGGTCGACCGGGGTGCCCGTCCAGCGGCCGCGCAGCGCGATCAGTACGCCCATGGCGATGGCCAGGAGCAGCAGCGAGACCGAGGTCGCGGCCTCGGGCCGGTCCTGGAGCAGCAGGTACACCTGGAGCGGCAGGGTCTGGGTGGTGCCGGGCAGGTTCCCGGCGAAGGTGATGGTCGCGCCGAACTCGCCCAGTGCGCGGGCCCAGGTGAGGGCGGCGCCCGCGACCAGACCGGGCGCCACCATCGGCAGGGTCACGGTGAAGAACACGCGGACCGGCGACGCGCCGAGCGAGGCGGCGGTCTCCTCGTAGCTCTGCTTGAGGCCGCCGAGGGCGCCCTCCAGGCTGATGACCAGGAACGGCATGGCGACGAAGGTCGCCGCGACCACGGCCCCCGAGGTGTGGAAGGGCAGGGTGACCCCGAAGGAGTCCTCCAGCCAGGGCCCCAGCAGCCCGCGCCGGCCGAAGCCGAGGAGCAGGGCTACACCGCCCACGGTCGGCGGCAGCACCATCGGCAGCAGCACCAGCGAGCGGACCAGGGCCTTGCCCTTGAACCTCACCCGGGCCAGCAGCCAGGCCAGCGGCACGCCGAGGACGAGCGAGAGGCCCAGTGCCCACAGGGACACCACGAGCGAGAGCTTCAGCGCCTCGACCACACCCGGGCTGCCGAGGTGCTCTCCGAGGTCGCCCCACGGGGTGCGGAGGAGGATCCCGATCAGCGGCATCAGCAGGAACGCGACGGCGAGCAGCGCGGGCAGCGCCAGGGCCACCGGGGGCCGGGTGCGGGTACGGAGTCTGCTCACGGGACTTCCTGGCTGGGGCCGGCGTGGCCGGACGGGGCGGAGGAGCGGGTGCGGGGCTGTGGTGCAGGCCCGGGCGGGGCCGCGGGCACAAGGGGGAAGCGTAGGCGGGGGCGGCCGGCGGGCGCGGGTGCGCCCGGGCACGCCGAAGGGGCTGCCTGTCCCCCCGGACCAGACAGCCCCCGGACCACCCGCGGGGAGCGGCGCGGACTACGGCTGCTGGAAGCCCGCGTCCTGGAGGATCTTCTGCGCCTCCGGGGTGCTCAGCCACGCCACGAACGCGGCCGCGGCCTCGGCGTTCTTGGACTGCTTCAGCGTGGCGGCCGGGTAGGAGGCCACGGCGTTCTGGTCGTCGGGGATCTCCACGGTGACGACCTTGTCGCCCGACTTGGCGGAGTCCGTCTTGTAGACGAGGCCGGCGTCCGCCTCACCCAGCTCGACCTTGCTCAGGACGGCGCGGACGTTGGGCTCCTGGGAGACCGGCTTCACCTCGACCTTCTGGGCGTCGAGGATCTGCTTGCTGTAGCGCCCGACGGGCACCTCGGGCGCGGCGAGCACGACCTTGACCTTGGTGTCGGCGAGGTCCTTCAGGTCGTCGATCTTGAAGGGGTTGCCCTTGCCGGCAGCGATGACCAGGCGGTTCTTCGCGATGATCTTGGCTTCGCCGGTCTCGGCCTTCAGCCCGTCCATGGTCTTGGTGTCGGCGGTGACCAGCGCGTCGGCCGGGGCGCCCTGCTTGACCTGGGCCGCGAGCTCCTGCGACCCGGCGAAGGAGAAGGTGACCTTCGTGCCGGGGTGGGACTTCTGGTACGCCTCGCCCGCGGTCTTGAAGACGTCGGTGAGGGAGGAGGCGGCCAGGACGGTGAGGTTCGCCTGCGGCGCGGCGGACGCCGACGGCGCGGCCGAGCCGGTGTCGGAGCCGGCGGACTTGTCGTCGCCGCCGCAGGCGGTCAGCCCGGCGAGCAGGGCGGCGGACAGGGCGGCGGCGGCGACGGTGCGGCGGCGGGTCAGGGTCGGGGACATGAGTGAAGGCTCCTCGGTCGGGTCGGCGGCCGGCCGAGTGCCGGATCCGCGCGGTGGTGACCCGCGCCGGTGACGGGCGGAGCGGGTGGGGACGGTTCGGTGGTACTGAGCAGTGGTGCGAGCGGTGGTGCTGAGCAGCGGTGCGGAGCCGGCCGTGGGCGGGCCGGCAGCGGACCGCGGGCGCGGGAGCGCCGGCGGAGCCTGTGGGTTCAGGCGCGGTCGATGTGCACGCTCGTCGACTTCACGCGGGCGGTGGCCCGCATGCCGACCTCCAGCCCCAGTTCTTCGACGGCCTCGCGGGTGAGCAGGGAGACCAGACGGTGGGGACCCGCCTGGATGTCGACCTGGGCGGAGACGTCGCCGAGCCTGACGGCCGTGACGATGCCCGGAAAGGCGTTGCGCGCCGAGGTGTACGGCTCCCCGTCCTCGGTGTGGGCGCCCTGGCCCACCTCCACGGAGAAGGCGGCCAGATCGCGGCCGTCGATCAGCCGCCGGCCGACCTCGTCGCGATGGGTCACGACCCGGCCGGCGTCGGCCCAGCGCCGCGCGGTGTCCGGGCTGACGCCCAGCAGCCGCGCAGCCTGTCCGATGGTGTAGGACTGCATGTGCGACAAGGTAGGGGCACGTGTGGCGCATTTGCAATTCTCTTGGGGAGATCGCCATGGTAGGTGCCAGGGCCCTTGGTGCATCTGCCAAAAGACGAGGAAAAGTCGTTCCGTCCCGAGGGATCCGGATCGCTAGAGTCGGGGCATGGCAGATGAGGTTTCGGGGACGGAAACGGGCACGGTGCGGGTCGACGCGTGGATCTGGTCCGTGCGGCTGACCAAGACCCGCTCGATCGCGGCGACGGCCTGCCGGGCGGGCCATGTGAAGGTCAACGGAGAGCGCGCCAAGCCGGCGCAGGCGATCCGCGCGGGCGACGAGGTACGGCTCTTCCACGCGGGGCGCGAGCGGATCGTCGTCGTCAAGCGGCCGGTTTCCAAGCGGGTGGGCGCACCCGTCGCCGCGGAGTGCCTGATCGACAAGAGCCCGCCGCCGCCGACCCCCGTGGAGGCCGCGGTCGTCGGCATCCGCGACCGGGGCACGGGCCGCCCCACGAAGCGCGACCGGCGCGAGATCCAGTCCCTGCGCGGGCGCTGACGCCGCCGCGGCCCCGGCAGGCCGGGAGGTCCGAACCGCCGCCCGGCGATTCGGACCGGACGCTCAGACCTTGCGGTAGGCGTACGCCTCGGCGGCGGCCTCCGCGACCTGTGCCAGCGGGGCGCCCGCGGACGCGGCGACCACCGCCGCCACCGCGCCCTCGACGAACGGCGCGTCCACCAGCCGCGAGCCCGGCGGCAGTTCGTCCTCCAGCAGCAGCGTCTTCACCGTCAGCACCGAGCTCCCGAGGTCCGCGAGCAGCGCGACGCCGGCTCCCCGGTCGACCTCCCGCGCTGCCGCCGCGATCCGCTCCGCGCTCGTGCCGAGCCCGCCGGCGGACGTGCCGCCCGCGGCGGCCACCGGAGCCACCGGTCCGCCCGCCGCCAGGCCCCGGGCCAGCTCCGCCACCGACTCGGCGACCGGCGCGCTGTGCGAGACCAGCACCACCCCGACCAGGGCCGGCTGCGCGCCGCCGTCGCCGTCTCCGCCCGTCACCGCGCGCCCTCCGCCCGCTCGGCCACGTCCGCGAGCGCCCCCAGCAGCAGCGCCGACGAGGTCGCGCCCGGATCCTGGTGCCCGATGCTGCGCTCGCCCAGGTAGCTGGCCCGTCCCTTGCGCGCCTGCATCGGTACGGTCGCGAGGGCCCCGTTCTCCGCCGCGTCCGCCGCCGCCCGGTACGACACGGCCAGCGCGGCCACCCCCGGCAGCAGCGCGTCCAGCATGGTCTTGTCGCCCGGTGCCGCCCCGCCCAGCTGCGCCACCGCGCCGACCCCCTGGTCCAGGGCCTCGCGCAGGGCGTCGTCGGACACCTCGGGCGCCTCCCCGAGCTCCTTGCCGGTACGGCGCAGCAGCATCCCGTACAGCGGCCCCGAGGCACCGCCGACCGTCGAGATCAGCGTCCGCCCGGCGAGCTGGAGCACCGTGCCCGGCGCTGCCGGGTCCTGCGCGTCCAATGCGGCACGCACCGCCGTGAAGCCCCTCAGCAGATTGCTCCCGTGGTCGGCGTCCCCGATGGGGGAGTCGAGCTCGGTGAGCCGGTCCGCCTCACGCTCCACGGCGGCCGCGGTGGCCGCCATCCAGTTCCGGAAGAACTCCGCGTCACGCACCCGGTCTCCTCGCCTCGCGTCCGCCCCGGCCAGTCCTTGCCGCCACCATAGATCAGCGCCCCCGCCGCGGCGCCGCTGTCCGTACGGGCGCGTCCGTCCGTGCTGGCTCCGGCAGCCCTGCCGGTGCGCAGAAACGGTCAATTGGCGCCGCATGCGGTCAACCGGAAGCGCGAGATTCGGCCACGTGGTCGGATGTCTGCTTCTGCGGGATTCGACGAGTGCGAGGCGCAGCGTGGCAGCGACGACTGAAGAGCCGTTCCGGGCTCTGCTGGAAGCGGCACCGGACGCGATGGTGATCGTGGACGACGCCGGTGTGATCCGGCTGGTGAACGCACAGACCGAGGCTCTGTTCGGGCACCCCCGGCGGGAACTCCTGGGCCGCCACATCGAGATACTGGTGCCCGAGCGGTTCCGCGGCCAGCACCCGGGCCACCGGCTCGGCTACGCGGACAGCCGCCAGGTCCGCCCGATGGGCGCGGGCCTGGAGCTCTACGGGCTGTGCCGGGACGGGCGCGAGTTCCCGGTGGAGATCAGCCTGAGCCCGCTGGAGACCCCGGAGGGCCTGCTGATCTCGGCGGCCGTACGGGACGTGAGCGAGCGCAGGGCCGCCGAGGAGCGCTTCCGGGCCCTGCTGGAGGCGGCTCCGGACGCCATGGTGATCGTCGACGAGAGCGGCGCGATCCAGCTCGTCAACGCGCAGACCGAGGCGCTCTTCGGCTACGCGCGCGAGGACCTGCTGGGAAGACCCGTGGAAGTACTCGTACCGGAACGGTTCCGCGGGCACCACTCCGACTTCCGGCACGGCTACTTCGTCAACCGCAGGACCCGCCCCATGGGCGCGGGCCTGGAGCTCTACGGCCTGCGCCGCGACGGCGGCGAGTTCCCGGTGGAGATCAGCCTCAGCCCGCTGGAGACCCCCGACGGCACGCTGGTCTCCGCCGCCATCCGCGACGTCACCGAACGCAAGTCGGCCGAGGAGATGCTCGCGAAGCTGTACGAGCAGCAGCGCCACGTCGCGCTCACCCTCCAGCGCAGCCTCATGGGATCCCCGCCGGACGTACCGGGGATGCCCACCGCGAGCCGGTACTTCCCGGCCCGGCAGGGCGCCGGGGTGGGCGGCGACTGGTTCGACCTCATCCCGCTGGGAGGCGGCCGGGTCGGCGTGATGGTCGGCGACGTCATGGGGCGCGGCCTGGACGCCGCCGCCGTGATGGGCCAGCTCAGATCCGCCTCCCACGCCCTGGCCAAGACCGGGATGCCGCCCTGGCAGCTCATGCGCGCCCTGGACGCCGTCGTCAGTGAACTGCCCGACCAGTTCGTCACCTGCTGCTACCTCGTCCTCGACGCCGATTCGGCCGAGATCACCATGTGTTCGGCCGGACACCTGCCGGTCCTGCTCGTCGCCCCAAGCGGCGAGGTGACCCGGCTGCCCGTCGAGGTGAGCGTGCCCCTGGGGGTCGGCGAGGTGCCCCACCACGAGACCCGGCACAGCGTCGAGCCCGGCTCCGTGCTCGCGCTGTACACGGACGGCCTCGTCGAGACGCCGGACAGCGACATCGAGGGCCAGGTGGACGGGCTGGCGGCGGCGCTGGAGAAGGCCGTCGCGACGTCGGACGGCCTGGAGCAGGCCGCCGACCGGCTGCTGAGGGAACTGCTGCCGGACGCCGACGACAACCCCGACGACGTGACCCTCCTGCTCGTCCGCATTCCCGACACCCCGGTGACCTCGCAGAGCATGCTCCTCGCCGCGGACCCCAGCAGCGTCGGCGCGGGACGGAGGTTCCTGTGCTCCACCCTGGCCCTGTGGGGCAGGGACGACGAGCAACTGCGCGACACCGCCTGCCTGCTCACCTCCGAGCTGCTCTCCAACGCCGTGAACCACAGCCGCGGTCCCGTCCGGCTCCGCCTGCGCCAGGCCGGCCGTGAACTCAGCGTCGAGGTCTGCGACGGCAGCCCGGTCCTGCCCCAGGCCCGCTTCGCCGCCCCCGACGCCGAATCCGGCCGGGGACTGCTCCTCGTCGACTCCCTCGCCTCCTCCTGGGGAACGCTCCCGACGGCCGAGGGAAAGGCCGTCTGGTTCTCGCTGCCCCTGCCCGCCCCCCGCCCCGCCCCTGCCGCGCAGCGGCCGGCCGGGCGCGCGGCCGGCGGGCCCCCGGCGGACCCCTGCGCGAAAACGGACTGAGACCCGGGGCGGCCGCATGATCGAATGGGCGGGTGAACGGCCGTGACGGAAAGGGTCCCGCTGTGTCAGATACGCCCCCGCCGAACGTGTGGGCCGCGCCGCCGCCCGCAGGCACTCCGGGGTGGCCCGCCCCGGCGCAGGGATGGCCGCCCGCCACCCCGGGCGGCCCCCTCTTCACCGCCGGGCCCCCGCGACCGCCGACGCAGACCGCACCGGCCGGCAGCGCCTACCACGAACAGGCCCGCAACGGACGGCAGAAGGCCCCGCAGCGCATCGGGGAGTTCCTCCTCGTCCTCGTCGGGAACCTGGCCGTACCGCTGGTCGTCGTCGCGTTCGGCGCCCTCGCCTGGTACGTGCTGGGGCTTGACTTCGCCCCCGAGGGCGGCGACCGGATCCTGGGGGACCCGCTCGCCGACGAGGCGCTCGGCCTGCTCTCCATAGCCACCGGCATACCCGTCGTGCTGCTCGCCGTCCGCTGGTGCGGCAGCCGCCCCGCCGGCACCGCGGCCTCCGTCGTGGGCCGGCTGCGCTGGGGCTGGCTGGCCCGCTGCGCGGCGGTCGCCTTCCCGCTGATCGTGCTCCAGATGGGCGGGCTCGCGCTGTGGGGCTACCTCAGTGAGGGCGAGGAGTCCCTCGCCGGCGAGTTCCCCGGCTGGTCCGGGTTCCTACTCGGACTCGTCGTGCTGTGGGCGCTGATCCCCTTCCAGGCCGCGGCCGAGGAGTTCGTCTTCCGGGGCTGGATCGCCCAGTTCTTCGGCGGATTCCTGAAGTCCCC
This sequence comes from Streptomyces erythrochromogenes, assembly GCF_040684695.1. GTDB lineage: Bacteria > Actinomycetota > Actinomycetes > Streptomycetales > Streptomycetaceae > Streptomyces > Streptomyces erythrochromogenes_C. The sequence continues at coordinate 35,414 of NZ_JBFBGM010000003.1, read as the reverse complement.
CTGGCCCGGCATCGTCATCGCGTCCGCCCTCTTCGCCGTCGCCCACGGCATCGGCGAATGGTCGGGGTTCGCCCTGCTCTTCTACTCCGCCCTGTGGTGGGGATGGCTGACCGTCCGCACCGGGGGCCTGGAGGCCGTCATCGCGGTGCACGTGGCGAACAACATGACCGCCTACGGCATCACCGTCGCCCTGGGGCAGCTCGCGGAGTCGGGGAACGCGGCGGACGCCCCGTGGCAGGCGCTCGTCCTCGAACTCGTTGCCGCACCGGTGTACTGCCTGCTGATCGCGAAGCTCGCCACCGCCCGAGGCGTACGGCGCCTCGGCCCGGCGGGGCCCGCCGAACGTGCGGAGACGGCCTGGCGTCCCGATCCCGCCGATCCCGCCGAGCAGGCCGAGCCCGCAGAGCAGGCCGAGCCCGCAGAGCCGGCCCGGCGTGCGGAGCCCACCGCGTAGGTGCGGCTCACCGGCCGGCGGCGCCCGACCCGATCTCCACCACCCGGGCCCAGGGCGGTGTCCGGTCCGGCCGGTAGTGCGGATCGTCCTCGTCCCACCGGGGGGCCCGGGTACGGGAGAAACGGCCCACCACCACCCGGCAGGGCGGCCGGACGGCGGGCCAGGCCGTCCGCCCGTCCGTCAGCACCACGATGACGTCCGGCCGGGGCCCCGACCGCAGCGCCCTGGCGAAACCCGCACGCAGATCCGTACCGCCGCCGCCCACCAGCGGAATGCCCTCGCCCCGGCACAGCGGATGCACGATCCGCGCCGCAGCGTCGCACGGCACCACGGTGACCAGGTCGCGGCGGCCGCCGACGGCCTGCGCGATGGCCGCGACCTCCAGGAGCGCGCTGCCCAGTTCGGCGTCGCTGACCGATCCGGAGGTGTCGATCACCACGCAGACCCGAGGCGGCCTGCGCCGCAGGCTCGGCAGGACGATGCCGGGCAGCCCGGCCGAGCGCCGCGAGGGCCGGCCGTAGCTGTAGTCCTCGCCGGCGCCCGCGCCGGAGGCCGCCGACCGGACGGCCGCGCCCAGCAGCTCCCGCCAGGGCTGCGGCGGATGGAAGGCCTCCTCCGCCCACCGCTTCCATGCCTTCGGGGCGTTTCCCGGGCGCCCGTTGATGCCCTGCGCCACCCGGAACCGGACCGCGTCCTGCTCCTGCTCGCTGAGGCCGTGCGCACCGTCCGGCCCGAGGTCCCACTCGCGCTCCATCCCGTCGGCGCCGCTGCCGCAGTCCAGCCAGGCCAGGCCCTGCGTCAGCGGCCCGAGCCCGAACCGGCGCAGGTAGTCCTCCATCAGCTCGCCCCCGGACAGGCCCAGGTCCTCCGGGACGACCGCCCCCGCGGGCCGGACCAGCCCGTCGCCGAACACGTCGTCGTTGATCTCGAGGTCCGCGGCGATGTTCATCCGCAGCCGTGCCCCCGGGCCCTCGATCCCCTGCAGCCGAGCGGCCCGGTCACCGCGCCCGTGGTGGTCGCGCAGCAGGTGGGACACCTCGTGGACCCAGACTCCGGCCAGTTGCTCCACCGGCGTCCGGTCCACGAACCCCGGCGAGACGTAGACCCGCCAGTACCGGTCCACAGCCATGGTCGGCACCTGCCGCGACTCCACGGTGTGCAGGGCGAACAGCGCCGTCGCGAGGTACGGCCGGACCCGCGCGGCGTGCAGCCGCGCGGTGTAGAGCTTGTCGAGGTCCAGCGCCCCCGGCGCACCGGCGCTCACGGGCGGGACCCCGCGGGGACGCCCGTACGGACCGCGGTCCGCTCCGCCGCCCGGTCCGCGCGCCGGGACAGGTCCACCACCCCGGCGAGCCGCTCGATCGCGGGCGGTACGTCCCACTCCTCCCGGCGCAGGGCCGCCAGCGAGGTCGCGGGGACGACCACCAGGTCCGGGGCCCCCGTCTCCAGCGCCCGGACCATGATCGCCCATGCCGCGTCCCAACGGGACTTCTCCGGAAGCCGGTTGACCGCGGCCACGATCCCCTCCAGGACGGCCTGGCGCTGGTCGCCCCGTTGGGGCAGGTCGGCGCCGGCCGGATCGGCCAGCAGCGCCTCGGGGTCCGGGAGTTCCATCCGGTCCAGCGCGGCCAGCAGTTCCAGCGCCGGGCCGTCCCCCACGGTTCCCCTGATCAGCATGGACAGCACCTCCCTGGAGGAGCCGGCCGCGGTGGCGAAGGCGATCAGACGCAGCGTCATGTCCCAGCTGCGGGGCGACGGCCAGGCGCCGCCGCGCCGCGTCTCCCCGGACGGCAGGCGGTGGACGAGCGGGGGCCGGGTGGTGAGGAACCCGCACACGGCGCGGCGGGCGAAGTCCACGGCGGCCGGCAGCGCCTGCGCGTCGAGGCACGGCAGGGTGGCCCGCGGCCAGGTTCCGCCGAGACCCCTGACGACGACCTCGTGGTCGTGGGTCCACTGGAGGTGGACGAACCGGTTCGCCAGCGGCGGGCTCAGTTCCCAGCCGTCGGCCGCCGAGGACCGCGGGTTCGCGGCCGCCACGATCCGTACCCCGGGCGGCAGTTGCAGGGCACCGATCCGCCGTTCCAGTACGAGGCGCAGCAGGGCGGCCTGGACGGCCGGGGGCGCGGTGGACAGCTCGTCGAGGAAGAGCAGCCCGCGCCCGGCCCGGACCAGGCGCACCGCCCAGTCCGGCGGGGCCATGGGGACGCCCTGCGCCGCCGGGTCGTCGCCGACGACGGGCAGCCCGGAGAAGTCGGACGGTTCGTGCACGCTGGCGATGACGGTGGTGAGCGGCAGGTCCAGGGAGGCGGCGAGCTGGGTCAGGGCGGCGGTCTTGCCGATCCCGGGCTCGCCCCACAGCAGGACGGGCAGGTCCGCGGCGACGGCCAGGGTGAGGGCTTCGAGCTGGTTGTCGGGGCGCGGCTCGGTGGTGCTCTCGCCGAGCAGGGCGAGCAGTTCGCCGGCGACGTCGAGCTGGGAGGCGGTGGGCAGGTCCATGGGCATGTGTGGTCACCTGTGGGTTCGTGAAGGGGTGAAGGGCGGGGGCGGGGCGCTGCCCGGTCGTCGGCGGAGTACGCCGGGACTCAGGCGGCCCGGCGGCCGCGGAGGGGGCGTTGCGGCTTCGGGGGGAGGCGGTGGGGGCCCGGGCCGGCGAGGCCCGCGCGGAACAGCCCGTAGGTGATCCGCCGTCGGGCGGCCGCCTCCAGTTCGTCGAGCAGGGGGCCCGGGCGCAGCGTCGCGCCGGGGCCCAGGAGGCCCTCGACGACGGCCAGCGCTCCGGCGATGTCCCCGTGGTCCAGGCGTTCGCGGACGCCGGTGAGGCAGTCCGGTCGGCGGTGGGCCGCGTCGATGGCCCGGAGGCAGGGCAGGGGAGTGCCGGACAGGGCCGCCAGCAGTTCCTCGCGCCGGACCTCGGCCGGGTCGTGGTCCAGCGGTGTCAGCACCCCGTCGACGAGGCCGATGCGGTGCCGGGCTCCGCGGCAGTCGACGTGGCGCGGCTGCCCCGGCCCCGCTTCCGGACCCGGTTGCCCGGTCCGCGACGGCGCGGCCGGCGCGCGCTCCGGTGCCAGGGCGGCGGCCACCAGCGGGTGCAGCAGGTCGGCCCCGATGGCGCCGGCGCGCAGCAGTTCCAGGTCGGGGAGCACCCGGGCCGCCGCGTCGGGCAGGACCGGCAGCGCGTGGGCGCTGCCGTCCGCCGGTGCGGTCCCGATCCGGAGCGCCGGTACCGCGGCGCCCCGGCCCGCCCCGTCACCGACCGGGTCGGCGGCCAGGTCCAGGACCAGCCGCTGCCGGGCGCCGAGCCGGACGGTGACGCTGCCGGACTCCCGCCCCTCGGCCCGGAGCACGATCGCGGCCTCGGCGGCCCACCGGTCGACGGCGCAGCGGTGCTCGGCGGGCAGCGCTGCGGCGAGTTGCGGATCCGGCTCCGGCGGGTCGTCGCAGGGCGGCCGGTCGGCCCCCGAGCGGGCCCGCAGTTCGGCCGTCCTGCGCGCGTCCCACAAGTGGCGGTGCAGGTCGAGGCGGAAGCGCCGGTCGGGCCGGGACCCGCGGCGCGGGTCGGCGCCGGCGACCCCGGCCGCGGAGCGGGAACCGTCCCACAGCGCGAGGGCGATGCGCTGCCCGCCGTCCGCCCAGGCGGGCGGGGTACGGGCCACGAGGTGGACGGCAGGCTCCGTGCCCTCGGGGCCGGCGGTGCCGTACCGGGCCAGCGTGAGGGTCAGGCCGGGGCGCAGCAGCCCGTCGGGAGCGACGCGCGGCATGTGCCAGCGCAGCAGGTCGGGAGCCAGGTGGCGGAGGTCGGCCCGGATCCGGTCCGCGAGGTCGCGGCCGTGGGAGCGGGCCAGGGAACGCAGGTTGAAATCGACGTCGAAGCCTGCGGCGGCGCATGCCGCGGACCAGTCGCCGGCGTGCCGGCGGGCGGTCGCAGTCTCGATCATGGACGCCGGCACGGCGTACTCGCGTACGCGGAGCCAGAGGGCGAGGCGGGAGTCCCTGTTCGCGGTCTCGGTGAGCATCAGCGCTCACCTTGCGCGGTGGGGACCTCCGATCCGTGAGTGGATTGAGTGGTCATCGCGGTGATCGTAGCGATCTTCGCCCCGACCGGCCAGGGCTTTTCCGGCGGGCGCCGTCCCGTCCGGGCCAGTGGTGGTGGTGCCGGTCGATGACGTAGTGGTGGCCGTGCAGCCAACCGCCCCCGGCCGGACGGGCGTCGGCGAGGTGCGGGTGACCGGGCGGCAGGTCCGGGTGTACGTGGTCCAGCCGGTCCGGATCGCGGACCGGCCAGGTCACCGCCGCGGTCGCGGTCGCGGCCAGGGCGAGGGCCGCCAGGGCGGCGGCGGTCAGCGGCAGGCCGGCCCACGGGGCGAGCCAGCCGGCCAGCGGGTAGGTCAGCAGCCAGCAGCCGTGGGAGAGGGAGAAGCGGGCGGCGAAGGCGGCGGGCAGGTCCGCGTCGGCGGTGGAGCGGCGGACCACGCGGCCGCCGGGCGTCAGCACGGCCGAGGAGGCGGCCCCGATCGCCGCCCACGCCCCCAGGAGCGCGGGCCACGACCAGGCCCCGGGAGCGGTCGCGGTGAGCGCGGCCACGGCGGCGAGGACCATCGGGAGGCAGGCGGCGGCCCGGAGCATCACGGTGCGGTCGGTGCGGCGCCGCAGGAGCCGCGGCAGGGCGAGGGCGGTGAGCACGGACCCGGCCCCGTACGCGCCGAGGGCGACCGAGACGGCCCCGGCCGGACGGTCGAGGTGGTCGCGGACGACGGCGACGGTGTCCACGAAGACGACGGCTCCGGCGGCGGCGACCGCCAGGTCGAGGGCGAGCAGGGCCCGCAGTCGCGGAGTGGCCCGGAACAGGCGGGTGCCGGAGGCGGCCCTGGACCAGGCCCCGCCGGTCCGTTCGACGGGGGCGGGCCGGGGCAGCGCCGTGGCGGTGACGAGCGCCGCGGAGGCGAGGAAACCGGCGACGGTACCGGTGAACAGCCGGTCGTAGGAGACCACGGTGAGCAGCGCGGCGGCCAGGACCGGGCTGAACAGGCTCTCCAGGTCGTAGGCGAGCCGGCTCATCGACAGCGCCCGGGTGTAGTCCCGTTCGTCGGGCAGGACTTCGGGGACCGTCGCCTGGAAGGCCGGGGTGAAGACCGCCGACGCTGCCTGCAGCACGAAGATCAGGACGTGGATCTGCCACACCTCGGTGACGAGGGGGAGGGCCAGTGCCACGCCGGCGCGGACGAGGTCCGAGGCCGCCATGAGGATGCGCCGGGGGACCCGGTCGGCGACGGCCGTGACCAGCGGAGCGACGGTCACGAAGGCGATCATCTTGATCGCCAGCGCGGTGCCCAGGACCGCGGGGGCGCCGTCGCCGGCGAGGTCGTGGGCGAGGAGGGCCAGGGCGACGGTGGCGAGCCCGGTGCCGACCAGTGCGACGACCTGGGCGGTGAACAGGCGGCGGTAGGTGCCGTTGCGCAGAACCGACGCCACGGACCCCGCCGACGGGGCGGAGGGCGAGGACGGCGTGGAGGGGAAGGACGGCAAGGGCGGCCTCGTTCCGGTCGGCGGATCGCTGACGCCGTTCCAGCGTAGCCAACATGTGCGCACCTGTGCACGTATTGGAGGAGGGGAGGACCCCTGCGGACGGGCTCAGTCGTGCGGCGGGAGGGAGCCGATCTCGTGGTCGGCGACGTTCATGGCCTCGTCCACCAGCCGGCGCAGGTGCCCGTGCCGCAGCGCGTAGACGACGCGGCGGCCGTCCTTGCGGGTGGTGACCAGCCCGGCGAGCCGGAGCTTGGCCAGGTGCTGGCTGACGGAGGGACGGGCCGCCCCGCACGCCTCGGTGAGCGTGGTGACATCGGCCTCGCCCCGGCCGAGCCGCTCCATCAGCGCCAGGCGCGTACGGTCCGCGAGCAGGGCCAGAACGGCTGCGGCGACCTCCAGCCGGTCACCCCGCACCTGCGAATCCTGCGCACCTGCCGGACGCGTGCCTGAGCTCATGCGGACATCGTAGGACGGCGGGAGCGCGATGCGTTCGCCTCCGCGCACACATGCGGACGCGCACGGGCCCCGCGACCCCCTCGGGGGTGCGGGGCCCGTGCACGGACGTGGCGGTGGGATCAGCCGAGGGCGGGCGCCTGCTGCTGAGCCGTCACTTCCGCGCCGTCGGCGCGCGTGGCCAGGAACTTCTGGGCCAAGACGCCGAAGACGACGGCGAACACCGCCCACAGGACGAGCTGGACGGCCAGCGAGGCGACCCGGAACTCCCACAGCAGGGCCGCGGGGAAACCGGGCTGGACCGCGTCGCTGTTGTCCGGCAGGAACACGAAGGCCAGGGCGGTGGCCACGATGAAGCCGCCGGCCGCGGCCAGCGTCGCGTTCCAGTTGCCCAGGCGCGGTGCCAGCCGCCGCCCAAGGATGATCGCGCCGACGCCGAGCAGCACGCTCAGCAGGATCATCAGGAAGAACAGCGTCGTGCGCTGCCCGATGGTGTCCGGGTTGCCGACCGCCGGCGGGGTGGCCGGGTACTTCAGGAACGGCACCAGGTAGACCAGGGCGAACGCGCCCGCCCCGGTGAGCGCGGCCGTGGCCCGCGGGCTGAACCCGCCGACGCGGCCGAGGGCGAACGAGAACGCGAGCGAGGCGATGCCGCCCAGCGCGACCCCGTAGACCAGGACGCCGGTGGCCAGACCGACGGTCGACTGGACCGGGCGGCTGACGAGCTCTTCCTCCTCCTCGGCGGCCTCGCCCGACGCGGCGTCACCACCATGGCCGGCGTGGCCGCTCGGGGCGCTCGCGGCGTCCTGGGCGGCTGCGGCCTCCTCCACGGCGATGGAACCGCGTACCGGCGGCTCACCCACCACGTAGGCGACGGCGAAGGCGAACAGTCCGGCGATCAGGCCCGCGAGCATGCCGCGGACCAACAGACCTCTGACAGTAGAGGCGTACATGTGCGTGGCCTCTCAGTGGCAGGGGAAGCCGAGCAGGTGGCGACCGTCGTGCACCCACTCGTGCACGCCCTCGCCGGCGAACACGGCGGTGGCGCCCTGCTCGGCACCGACGAAGTAGAGGGCCACGAGCATCAGGAGACCGACGAAGACCGCCCAGGGCAGGACGGCGCGCACGGGCAGCGGAGCCGACGGCGAGACGGCGGGGGTGGATATGGCAGCGGAAGCGACGGCCTCGGCCATGATGGAACCTCCTTGGGGAACAACGCGTCCCATACGGTGGTGCAGGACGACGGTCCTCGGGTCTGACTCGCCGCGACGCCCTCCTCGGGAGGTCACCGCAGCACACAGTGGCGCGACCATGCCGGATTCACACCGGGCTTCCGTCTCGCCGTCGTCGCTATGTCTTTATGTCGCCGCGACGCTACCGCGTGTCGGGCCCGCGGCCAAGACCGTGAGTCCCTGATCACACGGCTACGCTGCGGTAATACCGCCCGGCACCCCTTCGAAGAGGGGAAACGCCCGGCGGGCGGGCCGTGAGTACTGCTAGAATCCCCGTCGTTGGCCTTCGGCGTACGTACTCCGTGTACGCGTCCGGAGGCTTTTTTCATGCCTTCGCACCCGACCACCAGTCATGACCCGACCCCCGCCACGACCCCCTCCACCGGATACCAGAAGCTGCTGCGCACCACGGAGTTCAGCGGTCTGTACGTCAGCTTCACCCTCACCGCCGCCGCGGGCTCCCTGTCCGGCATCGCGCTCGGCACCCTGGTCGACCGGCAGACCGGCTCGCCGTTCCTGACCGCCGTGAGCATGTACGGGGCCACCTTCGCGACGGTCCTCGGCGCGCTGACGCTGATGTCGGTCGCGGACGGGAAAAGGCCCCGCCGCACCCTCCTCCTGCTCCAACTCGCCTCGCTCGCGGGCGTCTGCGCCCAGGCCGTCCCCGGACTGCCCCTCGTGGCCCGCTTCGCGCTCCTGCTCCTGCTCGGCTTCTTCCAGTCCCTGGGGACCGGCGCGCGGCTCGGGCTGCTCGCCGAGGTCGTGCCGGCCTCCGGCTACGCGCCGGCCCGTTCGCTGATGAACATCACCGCAGGCGGCACGGCGATCCTCGGCTACGCCGGCGGGGCCGTACTGCTGCGGCACACGGGCCCCCAGGGGGTCTTCGCCGTCGCCGCCTGCCTCACCGCCCTCGGAGCCGCCGTGGTGGCGGCCACCGTACGGGAGCACTCGGTCCGGCTCACCCGCCGCCCGGGCCTGCGGCAGACCTGGCGGACGAACGCCGAACTGTTCTCGCACCCCGGCCGGCGGGCCCTGCTGGTGGCCCTGTGGGTCCCCAACGGCCTGATCGTCGGCTGCGAGGCCCTCTTCATCTCCTACGACCCCGCCCACGCCGGAACCTTCCTGGCCGCGGGATCCGCCGGCATGCTCCTCGGCGACCTGGTCGTCGGCAGGCTGCTCACCGCCGCACGGCGCCGCCGTCACGCCTTCGCCCTGCGGCTGCTGCTCGCCGTCCCCTTCCTGCTCTTCGCGGTCCACCCGCCCGTTCCCGTCCTGGCGGTCGCGGTGTTCCTCGCCGGTGCCGGGTTCGCGGCCACCCTGCCCCTCCAGGAACGGCTCCTGGAACTGACCCCCGAGGCGATCCGCGGGCAGGTCCAGGGGGTCGAATCGGCGGGACGGATGACCTGGCAGGGCCTGGGCGCCGCCATCGCGGGCGGCCTCGCCCAGTACCTCGGCGCCGGCGCGGCGATCGCCCTCGCCGCCGGGGCCTCGCTCGCCGTCACCCTCCTGACCCGCCCGTTCCGCCGCACGGGCGGGGACCGGCCGCACTGACGGCCACACCGCGCACATATTCGTGCACCTGTTCGGTTGTAGGGCTAGGCTGGGTCCATGCACACGGTCCAGGGCCTGCAGGGTTCCCTCTTCGACCAGGGCGACGAGATCGGCCCCGGCCCCCTCGGCGGCCTGCGCCGGACCGATCTCGGCGCCGGGGCCTGGGTCGACCACCTGCCCGGCTGGCTGCGCGGCGCCGACGCGCTCTTCGAGCGGCTGGCCGCCGACGTGCCCTGGCGCGCCGAGCGGCGGCAGATGTACGAGCGGGAGGTGGAGGTGCCCCGGCTGCTCGCCTTCTACGGCGAGGACGACGCCCTCCCGCACGCGTCGCTCGTCGAGGCCCGCGACGCGCTGAGCGCGCACTACGCGGCCGAGCTGGGCGAGCCGTTCACCACCGCCGGGCTGTGCCTGTACCGCGACGGGCGGGACAGCGTCGCCTGGCACGGCGACCGCACCGGCCGATCCTCCACCGAGGACACCATGGTCGCCATCGTCTCCGTCGGCGACCCCCGCGATCTGGCCCTGCGGCCGCGCGACGGCGGGGCCACCCTGCTGCGGCTGCCGCTGGGTCACGGCGACCTCGTGGTCATGGGCGGCAGCTGCCAGCGGACGATGGAACACGCCGTACCGAAGTCGGCGCGGGCCGTCGGACCCCGGATCAGCGTCCAGTTCCGGACCCGGGGCGTGCGCTGACCCGCGGTCCGGCATCGCGCACCCGTCCCGGCGGTTGCGGCTCCGCCGCGGCCCGTACAGGCTGGGCGCATGGATCTCGGCGCCTTCTCCGTGAGTCTGACCGTGCGGGACATCGAGGCCTCCAGGGCCTTCTACGAGAAGCTCGGCTTCTCCGCCCTGGGCGGGGACCCCTCGCAGAACTGGCTGATCCTCAAGAACGGCGACCACGTCATCGGGCTGTTCCAGGGCATGTTCGAGAAGAACATGCTGACCTTCAACCCGGGCTGGAACCAGAACGCGGGCCCCCTCGACTCCTTCACGGACGTCCGTGAACTCCAGCGGGAGCTGAAGGCGAACGGCGTGGAGTTCGTGACGGAGGCCGACGAGTCGGGATCGGGCCCGGCCCACTTCGTCGTCCTCGACCCGGACGGCAATCCGGTCCTGGTGGACCAGCACGTCTGACCCCCGTACGCCAGGCCCGGTCAGGGCCCCGCGGCCCGGACCGGCGGCCGGATCAGACGCGGGTGTGCACGTCGACGCCGGGATCCTTCGAGGGGCGCGCGGCCGCGGCGGCCGCGTGCAGGGAGCGCAGCGCCAGCATCAGGATCCCGATGTCGTCCAGATACACCGGGTCCGGAATCAGGTCCACGGGCGAGACGGTGTAGACGAGGGCCGCCCAGAACAGCGCCTTGTCGTGCAGCGGGATGCCGGCGTCGACCAGCAGCTTCCGCGCCCTGAGCACGCGCACGAACATCACGGCCGCGACCACGGCGAGCCCCGACATGACGACCGCGCCCACGATGAGCCAGACCGTTCCGTCCATGGCGCCCATATACCCCGATTCCGCCCGGTGATACCCCTACGGCGGTCCCGGCCGCTCAGGCGCCCTGTCCGCGCAGCCGGCGCCCGACCTCGCCCAGGCCGTCGGCCAGCGCGTCGAGCTGCGCCGGGGTCAGGACGTCGACGAGGACCTCCCGGACCGTGGCCACATGTCCCGGCGCCGCCTCCTCCAGCTTCGCGCTGCCGGCGTCGGTCAGCACGGCGAAGACCCCGCGCACGTCCGAGGGGCAGCTGCGGCGGCGGACCAGCCCGGCCTTCTCCATCTGGGTGACCTGGTACGTCAGGCCGCTCTTGGAGTTGATCAGGCCATTGGCGAGCTCGGTCATCCGCAGCTCCCGCCCGGGCGCCGCGGCGAGCCGCACGAGGATCTCGTACTGCGGGTGCGAGAGCCCCGCGTCGTCCTTGAGCTGCTGGTCGAGGCGCCGGTTCACCAGGGCCGAGGCGGCCAGGAAGCCGCTCCAGGCCCGCATCTCGCGCTCGTCCAGCCATCTCGGTTCAGCCATGGCCCCACCCTACACGGGTTGTTCGAATTTGAATCACCGGTTAGGGTCCATGACCAGCGGTTCGAATTTGAACAACTCTTCACCTGCCTCCCCGGGCCGCACGACCGGAAGGACCCCCACGATGACCAGCCCCTCCGTCACCGCGACGAAGCCGCAGGCCGCCGCGCCGGCCGCGCACACCCCGCCCGCCGCCCTCTCCACCCCCGGCCACGACACCGGCCTGCTGCTCCTGCGCCTCGTCCTCGGCCTGACCATGGCCGGACACGGGGCGCAGAAGCTCTTCGGCTGGTTCGGCGGCGGCGGCATCAGCGGCACCGGCCAGTTCTTCACCGCCAGCGGCTACCCCGCCGGCGACGCCATGGCCGTCCTCGCCGGCCTGACCGAGACCCTCGGCGGCCTGGGACTCGCCGCCGGCCTGCTCACCCCGCTCGCCGGCGCCGCCGTCGTCGGCACCCTCATCAACGCGATCGCCGTCCACGGCACGGGCTCCTTCTTCGCCCCCGCCGGCATCGAGTACGAACTCCTGCTGACCGCGGGCGCAGCGGCCCTCACCCTCACCGGCCCCGGCCGCTACGCCGCCGACCGCTTCCTCCCCGTCCTGCGCACCCAGCGCCTGGCGCACGGAGCCCTCGCCCTCGCCCTCGGCGTGGTCCTCGCCGCCGTCATGCTCCTCGTGCGCAACTAGCGCGTCGCTCGGGGGTGTCCGGGGCCCGAGCTGATTGGCCCCGGACATTCAGGGGAAGAGCGCACAAATGACACAACCCATCGAAGACTACGCACTCATCGGCGACCTCATGACCAGCGGGCTGGTCGGCCGCGACGGGTCCATCGACTGGCTGTGCCTGCCGCGCTTCGACTCGGCGGCCTGCTTCGCCAGGCTCCTCGGCGACGAGGAGAACGGCCACTGGCGCATCGCCCCCCTCGGCGCCGCCGACGGCGAGCGCTGCACCCGCCGCGCCTACGTCGACGGCTCCCTGGTCCTGGAGTCGTACTGGGAGACCGAGACCGGCACCGTCAAGGTCACCGACTTCATGCCGCAGCGCGACGTCGCCCCCGACGTCGTCCGCATCGTCGAAGGCATCAGCGGAACCGTCAGGATGCTCAGCACCCTGCGCCTGCGCTTCGACTACGGCCACGTCGTGCCGTGGGTACGCCGCAGCGACGGCGACCGTGTCGCCGTCGCCGGGCCCGACTCCGTGTGGTTCCGCAGCGAGCCCCCCGTCCGCACCTGGGGCGAGGACAACAGCACCCGCTCCCAGTTCCCGGTCACCGCCGGCCGCCGCGTCGCCTTCGTCCTGACCTGGCACCCCTCGCACGAACCGCGACCCGAACCCACCGACCCCTTCGAGGCCCTGGAGGGCAGCCTCTCCGACTGGCGCGAGTGGACCTCCCAGTGCCGCTACGAGGGCCCCTACCAGGAAGCGGTCACCCGCTCCCTGATCACCCTCAAGGCCCTCACCTACGCCCCGACCGGCGGGATCGCCGCCGCCGCCACCACCTCCCTGCCCGAGGAACTCGGCGGCGTCCGCAACTGGGACTACCGCTACTGCTGGCTGCGCGACTCCACCCTCACCCTCGGCTCCCTGCTCACCACCGGATTCCTCGACGAGGCCCGCGCCTGGCGCGAGTGGCTCCTGCGCGCGGTCGCCGGCGCCCCCGAGGACCTCCAGATCATGTACGGGATCGCCGGCGAACGGCGCATCCCCGAGAGCGAACTGCCCTGGCTGCGCGGCTACGCCTCCTCCGCCCCGGTCCGCGTCGGCAACGCCGCCGTCGACCAGCTCCAGCTCGACGTGTACGGGGAGGTCATCGACTCCCTTCACCTGGCCAGGTCCGCCGGGCTGCCCGCCGAGGCCCACTCCTGGAGCATCCAGCTCGCCCTCCTGGACTTCCTGGAACAGAACTGGCACCGGCCCGACGAAGGCCTCTGGGAGGTCCGCGGGCCGCGCCGGCACTTCGTGCACTCCAAGGTGATGGCCTGGGTGGCCGCGGACCGGGCCGTGCGGACGCTGGAAGGCGACCCGTCGCTGCACGGCGATCCGGACCGCTGGCGCGCCATGCGCGACGCGGTCCACCGCGACGTCTGCGACAACGGCTTCGACCCCGAGCGGGGCACCTTCACCCAGTACTACGGCTCCACCGAACTCGACGCCGCGACCCTGCTCATCCCCAGGGTCGGGTTCCTGCCGCCCGACGACCCCCGCGTCATCGGCACGGTCGACGCGGTGCGCGCAGAACTCGGCCGCAGCGGACTCGTCCGCCGCTACAGCACCGCCGACTCCGTCGACGGCCTGCCCGGCGACGAAGGCGCCTTCCTCGCCTGCTCCTTCTGGCTCGCCGACGCCCTGCACCTGACCGGCCGCGAGGACGAGGCCCGCGTCCTGTTCGAACGGCTGCTGACGGTCCGCAACGACGTGGGACTGCTCGCCGAGGAGTACGACCCCGTCTCCGGGCGCCAACTCGGAAACTTCCCGCAGGCGTTCAGCCACGTCGGCCTCGTCAACACCGCGCTCACCCTGGCCGGCATGGAAAAGCGGACGACCGGGGCGGGCTGAGCGCGTGGACCTGCCCCAGCAGCGCGCCGAGGGCGCGGGACCCTTCACCACCCGCCTCACCTGGCAGCGCCCCGAAGGTGACACGGTGGTGTGGGAGTCGCGCCCCGCCCGCAGGCGCGGAACCCTCGCCGTGCGCGCCCCCGGAGAGGCGGCCGCCAGGACCACGACCGCCGACGCCGAGGGCCTGCGCCGCCTGCGACGGCTCAACGGGATCGCCTCGGCCGCGTTCGTCGTCGGCGGAGCCCTCTTCGCCCTCGGCGCAGCCGTGTCCCAGTTCGGCTGGGGCACCACCGCCGAGAGCGCCGCCATCTACTTCGCGGGAGGCCTGTTCTTCAACACCGGCGGCTACGTCTCCCTCCTCCAGGTGCTCAACGGGCCCCGCCACACCCCGCAGGACGGCGGCCGGCTGGTCACCTCCGCCTGGAAGTGGTGGGGGTACGAGCCGATGCGCCTGGACTGGCTGAGCACGTTCGTGCTGTTCGTCGGCACGCTCGTGTTCGGCATCAACCTCCTGGACTCCTTCCTCCAGGGGCTCACCGTCCAGCAGACCAACCGGCTGATCTGGACGCCCGACGTGATCGGATGCCTGCTCTTCCTGCTCTCCGGCCACCTGGCCTTCATCGAGATCTGCCACCGCCCCTGGCCCTGCCTGCGCTCGCGCAGCCTCGGCTGGTGGGTCGTCGCCGTGAACCAGTTCGGATCGGTGCTGTTCATGGTCTCGGCCCTGGCGGCCTTCACCCTGCCCGCCACCGGAGACCTGGTCGACACGGCAGTCGCCAACTGGGGGACCCTGCTCGGCGCCCTGTGCTTCTCGGTCGGCGGTGTGCTCCAGGCCCTCGAACGTCCCTAGTCACCGGGGCGGGGGTGCTCGGAGCCCCCCCGTGAGGGACGCCAGCAGCAGGGCGATGTCGTCCGGCCGGTCGACGACGCCGCCGATCAGCCGGTCGGCGGTCTCGGCCAGCGGAACGGGCAGCGCCGACGCCAGCGCCAGCCGCAGCCGCTCCACCCCCTCGTCGATGTCGACGCCCGGCCGCTCCACCAGCCCGTCCGTGTACAGGGCGAGCACCGCACCCGGCGCCAGCCGCAGCTCCGTGACCGGGTACGAAGCCTGCGGGTCGACGCCCAGCACCACCCCGCCCGCCAGGTCCAGTACCTCCGTACGCCCGTCGGGACGGCGCAGCAGCGGCTGCGGGTGACCGGCCCGGACGGCCTGGGCGGAGCCCGACGCGGGGTCGAGCACCACGTAGCAGCAGCTCGCGAACTGCCCCGGATCGAGGTCGATCAGCAGCCGGTTGGTGCCGCGCACCACCTGCTCCGGCGTGCTGCCGGCCAGCGCGAAGGCCCGTACGGCGCTGCGGAGCTGGCCCATGGTCGCGGCGGCGGCCACACCATGCCCCTGGACGTCGCCGATGACCAGGGCCAGCCGGCCCGATCCGGTCTCGACGACGTCGTACCAGTCGCCGCCCACGTCCATGCCCGCGGAGCCGGGCAGGTAGCGGCCCACCGTCTCCACGTGCTCGCGCACCGGCAGCCGGTGCGGCAGCAGCGCAGCCTGGAGGCCGTGGGCGAGCGCCGCCTCGCTGTCGTAGCGCCGGGCCCGGGCCAGGGCCTGCGCGATCAGCCCGGCCAGCGCGGTGAGCACCGTACGCTCCTCCGGACTGAAGCCGCGCGGGGAGTCGAAGCCGAGGATGCACGAGCCGACCGGCCGCCCGGAGGCGATCAGCGGCAGGAAGGCCCGGGCGCCGACGTCGGCGTCCAGCGGGATGCCCGGATAGGCGGCGGCCAGCCGCTGCATCGACTCGAAGAACAGCGGCCGGCCCGTGGTCAGCGTCTCCACGCCCGGCAGCCGGACATCCAGCGCGACCCCGTCGAACCGGTTCAGGAAGCCCTGCGGGAAACCGGTCTCCCAGGCCAGGTGCAGATGCCGCTGGTCGAGCAGGTAGATCGCGAGCTGGCGGCCGCCGAACGCGGGCAGCAGCTCCTCGGTGACCACCGCCGACACCTGCCGGGCCGTGACCGCCTCCGTCAGCGCGATGGCGAGGGCCACCGGCCGGTACAGCGCGGACGCCTGGTCGGCGGGCGAGCCCGGGCCAGTGGCGGGCTCGGCCGCCGTCGCGGACGCGTAGGAGGGCGGGTCGGCCGCGCCGATCGTCAGGGTCACGCCGTCGGGCGCCGGGTAGAGGCCCACCGACAGCCACTCGCCCGGCGGATGCCGTCCGCGCCGGGCGGAGAAGTGCACCGGCTCCGACGACATGAACACCGCCCGGAAGTGGTCGTCGTGCGCGGGATGACCGAGCCACGGCAGCGCCTCCCACAGCAGCCGCCCGTGCAGGTGCCCGCCACCGAGGCCCAGCAGGCGCTCCGCGGCGGCGTTGACGAAGCCGATCCGGCCCTGCCGGTCGAGGGAGAGCACCGCCTGCGCGAGCCGGTCCACGGCGTCGCGGGCTCCCGCGGCCCCGGCCTCCGGCGCCGGGCCCGGCACACAGACCGGGTCCCCGTCCCACACCACCGGTTTTCCGGCCGCGGACAGCGCCGACAGCTCGCGCGCCAGCTCCTCCGCCGCCTGCCGGAGCCGTTTGCGGTCCCCGGCCCCGACCGGGACACCGGGGGTGGCCGGGCGCAGCACCACCAGTACGCCGAACCGCTCCGATTCCGCGGCCACCGGCTCGTACAGGGAGGCGAAGGGGAAGGGGAGCCCGGCGACGAACTGGGGGAAGCGGCTCATGGCCGACTCCGCGTCGGCCAGCAGCACGGACCGCCCCGAACGGTAGGCCTCGGCGACCGGATAGGGGCGGTTGACCTGCATCCGCCACCACGGCCGGAACAGCGGCAGCGGCAGCCCGGTGAACAGGGCCAGCAGCAGGAGATCGTGCGAGCGCGAGCGCAGGTAGACCCCGCCCGCGTACCCGCCCACGGCCTCCACGGCGCTCACGACAGCCCGAGCGAGCGCCTGGACCGTGGCGTCGGTGGCGGCGCCGACGCTGTCCGCTGTCGCCATCACACAGTCAGGATGCGCCATCGGCGACGGCATCGGCATCCCGGCGCCCCGGCCGCGCCGACCGGGGCCGCGGCCTCATCCGGGGCCGCGGCGGCCCGTGCCGCGGAGCCCCGCCACCACCGCGGCCGACCCGATCAGCAGCACCACGGCCACCGTGCGCAGCGCGGTCCCCATCGCCTCGGTGAAGGCCGCCACCTGCGCCGGATCCTGCGGGTTCCCGTGGAACCGGGAGGCCAGCACCGTACCGACCACGGCCACCCCGAGGGCCGCGCCCACCTCACGGGCCGCCGTGTTCAGACCGGAGCCGAGCCCCGCCTGGTGCGCGGGCAGCGCGCCGACGACCGTCAGCGTCAGCGACGGCGCGGACAGGCCCGCGCCGGCCGACAGGACCAGCAGGTAGAGCGCGTACACGGCGTACGGGGTGTCCGCGTCGGCCGTGGAGACCAGCAGCAGCCCCGCCCCGATCAGGCCGAGCCCGGCGCCCACCGGCAGCCGCGGACCGGAACGCTCCTCCAGCCGGGCGCCGAACCGGGGCACCAGGGCCATCCCGACCGTCAGCGGAATGATCGCGAGACCGGCCTGGGCCACGGAGAACCCCTTCGCGTACTGCAGGTACTGCGCGTTGACGAAGAACAGCGCGAACATCCCGAAGAAGCCGGCCCCGATGCCGAGCGCCCCGGCGCGCAGCCGCCGCGAGGCGAAGATCCGCGGGTCCAGCAGCGGGCGGGCGGCGCGCAGCGCGTGGCCGGTGAAGGCGGCCAGCAGCCCCGCGCCCGCGGCGAAGGCGGTCAGCACACGCACCGAGGCCCAGCCGTACGAGGGCCCTTCGATGATCCCGTAGACCACCGCGACCAGCGCCCCGGCGAGCAGCACGGTCCCCAGGGGGTCGACCGAGGCGTCGGGCCGTGACGGCGTGCGCGGGACCGCGAGGGCGACCGCGAGCGCGAGCAGCGCGCCGAGGGGGACGACGGTCCAGAACAGGGCCCGCCAGGTCAGGTACTCGCCGGCCAGGCCGCCGCCGACGTTGCCCGCCAGGCCCCCGAGGCCCACGGCCAGCGTCCAGGTGGCCAGCGCCCGCCCCCGGGCCTCGGGCGCACTGAGGTGGATCAGCACCGACATCGTGGCGGGCATGATCAGGGCCGCCCCGGCCCCGCACAGGCCGCGCCCGGCGATCAGCACGGCCGGGGCCGGGGCGAGCGCGCTGACGGCGGCGCCGGCGGCGAAGAGGCCGAGCCCGGCGAGCAGGGCCCCCTTGCGGCCGTGGCGGTCGCCGAGCGCCCCCGCGGGGATCAGCAGGGCGGCGAAGACGACGACGTAGGCGTCCACCGACCACAGCAGTTCGCCGGGGTCGGGCCGCAGGTCGGAGGCGGCCAGCTGCGGGATCAGCAGGTTGACGGCGGCGACCAGGGCCTGGGCGGTCAGCACGCAGGCGCACAGCACGAGCAGGGCGGACCGGGACAGGGAGGTCGCGACAGGGGCGACCTTCGGGCCCCGAGGGACGGCATGGCGGAGCACGGCTCCTCCTGGGAGTCGGAAGCGAAAGCGGAACGGGGTGGGCGAACGGGCCGGGCCCGGCGGCGTCCGGGGGCCGGTCAGCCGGAGGCCGGTCGGAGGCCGGTCGGGGGTCGGTCGGCGGTCGGCCGGCGCTCCTGGTGCGGTGCACTCGTCCCCCCGGAATCACCGTAGAGTTGGCGCGACCTGCTTTCCAGTGCAAGTTCTGCAAGGGATCCATGCGTGTGACGCAATCCGGGCTCGACCTGAACCTGCTCGTGGCCCTCGACGTGCTCATCGAGGAGTCGAGCGTCTCCCGGGCGGCGACGCGCCTGCACCTGTCCGAGCCCGCCATGAGCCGGACCCTCGGCCGGATCCGCAAGGCCCTCGGGGATCCGGTCCTGGTCCGGGCCGGCCGGGGCATGGTGCCCACCCCGCACGCCCTCGCCGTGCAGGGAGAGGTCCGCGCGGTCGTCGAACGGGCCCGCGCGCTCTTCCTCGGCGGCGGCCGGGTGGACCTGACCACCCTCACCCGCACCTTCACCGTGCTGGCCAACGAGGCGTTCACCGCCGTCACCGGCGCCGCGCTCCTGGGCCGGGTGACCCGCGAGGCGCCCGGGGTGCGGCTGCGGTTCCTCGCCGAGAGCCACGTGGAGGTCCCGGCACTGCGCCAAGGCGTCGCCGACCTGGAACTCGGCGTCATCGACACCCGTTCCCCCGAGGTCCACGTCGAGCACTTCTACGACGAGCGGATGGTGGCCGTCGTGCGCGCCGGCCACCCGCTGCTGCGCGGCCGCCCCACGGCCCGGCGGTTCGCCGCGGCCGAACACCTCATCGCCTCCCGGCGCGGCCGCCTGGAAGGCCCGGTGGACACCGCTCTCGCCGAGCAGGGGCTGTCCCGGCGGGTCGTGGGCAGCGTGGGCAGCTTCCCCGCCTCCCTGTTCGTCCTGCGCGAGAGCGACCTCGTGGGACTGCTGACCGCCCAGGCCGTTCCGCTCGCCGCCGCGCTGGGGCTGGAGACCTTCGAGATCCCCCTCGACCTGCCCACGCTGCCCTTCGGCATGGCCTGGCACCCGCGGCACGACGCGGACCCGGCGCACGCCTGGCTGCGCGGCCGCGCCCGCGAACTGATGACCACGGGCCGCGAGGGCCGGCCCCCGCGATAGGCCGACCGCTTCCCTCGTCCGGGGGAACGTCCGGGGGCGCACGGGTGTGCGGGCGGCCACCCGCGCACGCCGCGGGGCACGATACGCACGCGTCCCACCCCCACACGTCCCACCCCACGCGCACCCCCACGCGTCCCACCCCGGCAGGCCCGCGGAAGGCAGAGCATGCGGTTCCAGTACGACACCATCGGCGAGCGCTACGCGGAGTCCAAGAGCACGGCCGCATACTCCGCGGCCGACACCTACACCCTGCACGGGGCCCTCGACGCGCTCGGCGGCCTGCGCGGCCTCGACGCACTCGACCTCGCCTGCGGATACGGCTACAACACCCGGCTGCTGGCCCGGGGCGGGGCCCGGCGGACCGTCGGCGTCGACGTCTCCGAGGAGATGATCCGGCTGGCCCGCGCACACGAGGCGACGAAGGACCGGCGCGACGTCGAGTACCTCGTCGCCGACGCCGCCGGCCTGCCCGACCTCGGCCCCTTCGACCTCGCCACCGCCGCGTACGTCTTCAGCTACGCCCCCGACCGGCGCACCCTCCACGCGATGTTCCGGTCCGTCCGCGCCAACCTGCGGGCGGGCGGCCGGCTCCTCGCCATCGTGCCCAACGCCGGGGCCTACCCCCGGGTGGACTGGTCCCCGTACGGGGTCCGCATCCTCGACCGGGTCCGCGACGGCGACGCGCCGCTGCTGAAGGCCCACTTCCTGACCGAGCCGCCCGTGCCCTTCGAGTTCCGCGAATGGGCCCACTCCGACCTCGCCGAAGCGGCCGTCGAGGCGGGCTTCGTCACCGTCGGCTGGCAGCCCAACCGGACCCCGCCCGCCGACCCCGTGCGCGACGAGGCGTACTGGACGGCGTACCGCGCCTGGCCGATCAGCTCGCTGATGACCTGTACGGCATAGGGGCGCGGGGTGTGCTGCCGTCCGGGCCGGGCCCGCGCCGCCCGGCCCCGGCCGTCACAGGTCCGCGGCGGACCTGACCAGCTCGACGATCCGGTCACGCGCCGCCCGCCCCTCCGGGACCGGCAGCAGCGGGTAGCCGTGCGGCATCCCCGCCGCCTCGTGGAACTCCACCTCCGCGCCCTCCGCGCGGGCCCGGCGCACCAGCTCCCGGCTGTCCGTCGACAGCACGTCCCGGGTGCCGCTGAACACCGTCAGCGGCGCCAGCCCCGCGAACGACCCGCGCAGCGGGCTCACCAGGGGATCCTCGGCGGCCAGCGTTCCGGCGTACAGCCGCCCGGCCTCCAACAGCCCCGCACGGGCCAGCAGCGGGTCGGCCTCCTCGATCGCCGCCTGGTCCGGATGGCTCATCGTCACGTCCAGCCAGGGCGAGACCAGCACGATCCGCGAGGGCTGCTCACCGTCGCGGTCGCGCAGCCGCTGCGCGGCCGCCAGCGCCAGCCCGGCCCCCGCCGAATCGCCGATGAGCACCGTCCCGCCGTCGCCGCCACCCGCGATCAGGCCGCTCAGCAGATCGGTGGCGACCGGGACGGTCCGGTCGGCGGTCCCGCGCGGCGCCAGGATGTACGCGGGTACGACGACGCGCGCCCGGGCCCGCGTCACCAGGGTCCGCACCAGCTCCCAGTGCGGGCGCTCCAGCTCGCCCACGTAGCCGCCGCCGTGCACGTACAGCACCTGCGCCGACGGCTCCGCCCCCAGCGGGCACACGTCGTACACCGGCCAGGCGCCCACGAACGTCCGGGAGACGTCCGCGACCCGCCCCAGCCGCCGCGGCGGCAGGTGCGAAGCGGGTCGGCGGGCGGCCGACGCCACCCGTTCGCGGACCGCCTCGGCGCTCGCGAACCGTCTTCGCCGCCCCGCCACGACCAGCGCGACCGAAAGCGCCCTGCTGCGCAGACTCGGCACGCCCCTCACCTCCCCTTTTCCCTGCCCCGTCAACGGAGGAGCATAGGCGTGAAGCTGCGCTGTCGGCCCGCTTAAGAAACTCTCGATGGACTGATCACCACGGAGATCGGCAGATTGGTGCCCGTCACCGACGCCGCCGAAGCCCCGCACGCTCGCGGCGCCCCCGTTCCGCATGCCCTGGAGCCACCCATGAAGGCACTCGTCAAGCACAAAGCCGAGCCCGGCCTGTGGCTCATGGACGTCCCCGAGCCCGAGTACGGCCCTGGCGACGTGCTGATCAAGGTGCTGCGCACCGGCATCTGCGGAACCGACCTGCACATCCGCTCCTGGGACGGCTGGGCGCAGGGCGCGGTCAAGACCCCGCTCGTCCTCGGCCACGAGTTCGTCGGCGAGGTCGCGGCGGTCGGCGCCGACGTGACGGACATCGAGCTGGGCGCGCTGGTCAGCGGCGAGGGCCACCTGGTGTGCGGCAAGTGCCGCAACTGCCTCGCGGGCCGCCGCCACCTGTGCCGCAGCACGGTCGGCCTCGGCGTGGGCCGCGACGGCGCCTTCGCCGAGTACGTCGTCCTGCCCGCGCAGAACGTATGGGTGCACCGCACCGCCGTGGACCTCGACGTCGCCGCGATCTTCGACCCCTTCGGCAACGCCGTGCACACCGCGCTGTCCTTCCCGCTGGTCGGCGAGGACGTGCTGATCACCGGCGCCGGCCCGATCGGCATCATGGCGGCCGCCGTGGCCAAGCACGCCGGTGCGCGCAACGTCGTCATCACCGACGTGAGCCCCGAGCGGCTGGAGATCGCCCGCAAGGCGGGCGCCACGCTCGCCGTGAACGTCGCCGAGTCCTCGATCGCCGAGGCCCAGACCCGGCTCGGCCTGCGCGAGGGCTTCGACATCGGCCTGGAGATGTCCGGGCGCGGCGAGGCGATGCGCGACATGATCGACAACATGACGCACGGCGGCCGGATCGCCATGCTGGGCCTGCCCGCGACGGAGTTCCCCGTCGACTGGGCGAAGGTCGTCACCTCGATGATCACGATCAAGGGCATCTACGGCCGCGAGATGTTCGAGACCTGGTACGCGATGACGGTGCTCCTGGAGGGCGGCCTCGACCTCAGCCCCGTCATCACCGGCCGCTACTCGCACCGCGACTTCGAGGCCGCCTTCGACGAGGCGGCGACCGCCCGCAGCGGCAAGATCATCCTGGACTGGACGGCGTAGCGGCGTACCGCCCCGACCGCCCCCTTCCCCCACGAACCATCTCCCTCCGGCCGGGCCCCGCACACCCTCCCCCCTCCGCGGGGCCCGGCCCCCTCCCGCCGCACAAGGAGAAACGCAGCATGTTCGAGACCGTCCGCGACGACCTCCGCACCACCCTCGACGAGATCCGCTCCGCCGGCCTGCACAAGCCCGAGCGCGTCATCGGCACCCCGCAGAGCGCGGCCGTCGCCGTCACCTCGGGCGGCACCGCGGGCGAGGTCCTCAACTTCTGCGCCAACAACTACCTCGGGCTGGCCGACCACCCCGAGGTCGTCGCCGCCGCGAAGGACGCGCTGGACCGCTGGGGCTACGGCATGGCCTCCGTCCGCTTCATCTGCGGCACCCAGGAGGTGCACAAGGAGCTGGAGGCACGCCTCTCGGCCTTCCTCGGCCAGGAGGACACGATCCTCTACTCCTCCTGCTTCGACGCCAACGGCGGCGTCTTCGAGACCCTCCTCGGCGCCGAGGACGCGGTCATCTCCGACGCCCTCAACCACGCCTCCATCATCGACGGCATCCGCCTCTCCAAGGCCCGCCGCTTCCGCTACGCCAACCGCGACATGGCCGAGCTGGAGGCCCGCCTGAAGGAGGCCACCGAGGGCGGCGCCCGCCGCAAGCTGATCGTCACCGACGGCGTCTTCTCCATGGACGGCTACGTCGCCCCGCTCCAGGAGATCTGCGACCTGGCCGAGCGCCACGACGCCATGGTCATGGTCGACGACTCCCACGCGGTCGGCTTCGTCGGCCCCGGCGGCCGCGGCACCCCCGAACTGCACGGCGTCATGGACCGCGTCGACATCATCACCGGCACCCTCGGCAAGGCCCTCGGCGGCGCCTCCGGCGGCTACGTCGCCGCGCGCGCCGAGATCGTCGAGCTGCTGCGCCAGCGCTCGCGCCCGTACCTGTTCTCCAACTCCCTCGCCCCGGTCATCGCCGCCGCCTCCCTCAAGGTCCTCGACCTGCTGGAGTCGGCCGGCGACCTGCGCGAACGCCTCGCCGCGAACACCGCGCTGTTCCGCACCAAGATGACCGAGGCCGGCTTCGAGATCCTGCCCGGCGACCACGCCATCGCCCCCGTGATGATCGGCGACGCGGCCGAGGCCGGCCGCATGGCCGAGCTGCTCCTGGAGCGCGGGGTCTACGTGATCGGCTTCTCCTACCCGGTGGTGCCGATGGGCGCGGCCCGCATCCGCGTCCAGCTCTCGGCGGCCCACTCCACGGCCGACGTCGAGCGCGCGGTGGCCGCCTTCATCGACGCCCGTGCGGCCCTGGGGACCGCTGGGGCCTGAGTGACCTCCGCATCCTGAGACAATGGTGGGGTGATCGACCCCCGCCGGCTGCGCATCCTGCGGGCCGTGGCGGACCACCGTACGGTGACCGCCGCGGCCGCAGCCCTGTACCTCACCCCCTCCGCCGTCTCCCAGCAGCTCGCCGCACTGGAACAGGAGACGGGCCACGCACTGCTCACCCGCAGCGGCCGGGGCGTACGGCTGACCGCGGCGGGGGAGATCCTGCTCGGCCACGCCCACGAGGTGCTGGCCCAGCTGGAACGGGCGGAGGCCGAGCTCGCGGCGTACGCGGGCGGCGCGGCCGGCGAGGTCACCGTGGCCGCCTTCGCCACGGGCATCGCGGAGGTGCTCGCCCCGGCGATCGCCCGCCTCACCCTGGAGCGGCCGGGGATCAGGCTGCGGGTGCGTGACGCGGAGGGCGACCAGAGCCTGCCGCTGCTCCTGGACGGCGAGGCCGACCTCGCGCTCGCGGTCGAGTACCGGGGTGCGCCGGGCGCCGACGACGGCCGGCTCTCCGTCCTCCCGCTGTACGCGGAACCCTTCGACGCGGTACTGCCCTCCGGGCACCCGCTGGCCGACCTGCCGGCGGTGTCGCTGGCGGACCTGTCCGACTCGGACTGGGTGGGCCAGTACCCCGGCAACCCGTGCCACGACGTCACGCTGCTCGCCTGCGAACTGGCCGGCTTCCAGCCGCGGTTCGCGCACTCCTCCGACGACTTCCGCGCCGTGACGGCGCTGGTCGGGGCCGGGGCCGGGGTGGCTCTCGTACCGCGCTCGGCGCTGCGGGGGATGGACCTCAAGGAGGTCCAGGTCCGCCCGGTCACCGGACCGGCCGCCACCCGCCGCGTCTTCGCGGCCACCCGCCGCGGAGCCGAGACCCACCCGCTGATCGCCCCCGTCCTGGCGGCCCTGGTCCGAGAATCGGAACGCCTGCCGGCTCACTGAGGGGTGGGGGCTTCGGCGGGGCGGGGGCGGATGGTGCGGCGGGGGTGTGGGGCGGGGTTTCGGCGGGCGGGAGTGGAAGGCGCGGGGCGGTACGGAAAGCGGTGTTCCGGCGGGGCGGGGGCCGGAAGGCGCGGGGCGGTACGGAAAGACGGCGTTCCGGCGGGGCGGGGGCGCCGAAGCGTGGCGGTGGCTTCGAGTGAGCGGAATGCACTCGGGCGGGAGTCAGTGACGTTCTGGGGGTTTTTCCGTCCGTCTGATGGTTTTCCGGGTCGTGCCGGTCCCTCAAGGGCGCTCCTGCGTCGCGTCGCGTTGCGATGGCCTGCGGCCACCCTTGACCGCCCGTCCCGCCCCGGAACTACGAAGGACCGGCGGAAAACCCCAAAAGAACGAGCCGGGACCTTCGTTTCAGGGACGGCCACATCAGCGATGCGCGGGCGGGAGCCCGGAGCGCCCCAGATCGCTACGCGCTCCTGCCTGAAGGCGTCTGGAGGCCTCGTGGGCTGGACATAAGCCGCCCTAGATCGCTACGCGCTCCTCGATCACGCGACTGCGAGCCCTTGTGGCTGGACATAGGCCGCCCCAGATCGCTACGCGCTTCGCCCTGACCGCGTCCGGCGCTCGTCCGGGGCCGGGAAGGGCGGATTCGAGGGGCGGGAGGGCGATCCATCGGCCCAGCCGATCCCAACCCCCGACAATGTCAGGGTGACATCCCAACTGGCCACCTAAATAGGGGTAATTGGGGCAAACTGACGACCCTCCGAGGCTCGCACTTGCGCAGACATGGATGGGGTTCGCCTCAGCCGTCATCCGGCGCTCTTCCTCCCCCGATCCGCCCGCAGACGCCGTCCATGAGCAGGTCATCGGGCCTCTGCGGCTTGTGACCGGCCCCGGACGGGCTGCGGACGCGTGATCGAGGAGCCCGCTGTGAGCACAGGCGGCCTATGTCCAGCCACAGGGGCTCGCAGACGCCGTCAGGCAGGAGCGCGTAGCGATCTAGGGCGGCTTATGTCCAGCCCACGGGGCCTGCGGACGCCGTCAGGCAGGAGCGCGTAGCGATTTGGGGCGTGCCTGGCTTTGCCCGCGCTGGATACCGCCCCGATGGTCTCTCGTCGCCCGGCTCGTTCTTTTGGGGTTTTCCGCCGGTCCTTCGTAGTTCCGGGGCGGGACGGGCGGTCAAGGGTGGCCGCAGGCCATCGCAACGCGACGCGACGCAGGAGCGCCCTTGAGGGACCGGCACGACCCGGAAAACCATCGGACAGACGGAAAAACCCCCAGAACGCCTCTGACCCCCGCCCGAGTGCATTCCGCTCACCCGAAGCCACCGCCGCGCCTCCCGACCCCCGTCCCGCCGGAACGCCGCTCCCCACACCACCCCGCGCCTTCCGCCCCGCCCCGCCGAAGCCCCCGCCATCCCACACCCGCCCCGCGCCCTGCGCCCCCTCTCCCTCCCCCCTCACACCGTCACCACCTCGACCCCCGCCGCCGTGAAGGCCCGGGCCACCGTGGGGGTGAGGCCCGTGTCCGTCACCAGGACGTCCACCTCCGAGGTCGCGCAGATGCGGGCGAAGGCGCGGACGCCCAGCTTGCTGGAGTCCGCCGCGACCACCACCCGGCGGGCGCGTTCGCACAGGAGGCGGTTGACCGAGGCCTCGTCCTCGTGCCGGGTCGCGGCACCGTCCTGCGGGTCGAAGCCGTCCACGCCGAGGACCGCCGTGTCCACCGCGAGCTGCCCGAGGACCTGTTCGGCGAGCGGGCCCGTCAGCTCGTACGACTGCGGACGGGCCACGCCGCCCGTGAGCACGATCTTGAACTGCGGCCGGATCACCAGCTCGCCCGCGATGTTGAGGGCGTTGGTGACCACGGTGAGCGCGGGCGAGCCCTGGGCCAGGTCCGGCCGCCCGGCCAGGGCCCGCGCCACCTCCGTGGTCGTGGTGCCGCCCGTCAGGCCGATCACTTCGCCCGGGGCGACCAGCGCCGCGACGGCCTCGCTGATCCGGCTCTTCTCGGCGGCGCGACGCGACGTCCGGTAGCGCAGCGGGAGTTCGTAACTGACCCCGTGCAGCACCGCCCCACCGCGGGTGCGCACCAGCAGCTGCTGCTCGGCGAGCTGGTCGAGGTCGCGGCGGATGGTCGCGGCGGACACCCCGAGGGTCTCGGCGGCCGGTTCCACCTCCAGTTCGCCCCGTTCCACCAGCAGGTCCAGCAGTGTCTGCCAGCGCTCCTTGCGGGTCATCGGCCGCCCCTCCCGTGCTCGCTGCGTGCCCGTCCTGTGGCCTCCGTCGGGCTACCCGGCGACACTAACCCAGCAGAACAGCCCGTGGTTGCTTGAAGTTGCGCGAAACTGCCCGCTACCTTGCAGGAAAACGCATTCAGACCCGTCTGTCGCACGAGGGAGCCTGTATGAGTCACGTCGCGTACGAGTTGGGCACGCAACCCGCGTGCTGGGAGCGGGCCGCCGAACTGGCCCCGGCCCGGCGGGCGGTGCTGCCGCAGCCGGGGGAGCGTGCCGCGATCGTCGGGTGCGGCACCTCGTACTACATGGCCCAGGCGGCCGCAGCGCTGCGCGAGGAGGCGGGGCAGGGGGAGACCGACGCCTTCCCCGCCTCGGAGTTCCCCCGCCACCGCCGCTACGACCGGGTCGTCGCGCTCACCCGCTCCGGCACCACCACCGAGGTACTGGACCTGCTGGCCGCACTGCGCGACGCGGGCGTGCCCACGACCGCCGTCATCGGCGATCCGGCGACTCCGGTGATGACGCTGGCGAACGAGCTCGTCGTCCTCGACTTCGCCGACGAACAGTCCGTCGTGCAGACGCGCTTCGCGACCACCGCCCTGACCCTGCTACGCGCCCACGTCGGACTGCACGGCCCCGCGGCCGTCGCCGACGCCCGCACCGCCCTCGACGAGCCGCTCCCGGCGGACCTCGACGAGCAGGGCCAGTTCACCTTCCTCGGCCGCGGCTGGAGCGTCGGACTCGCCCACGAGGCGGCCCTGAAGATGCGCGAGGCCTCGCTGTCCTGGGCCGAGTCCTACCCGGCGATGGAGTACCGGCACGGACCGGTCAGCATCTCCGGTCCCGGCACCGTCACCTGGTCGCTCGACGAGGCCCCCGACGGGCTCGCCGAACAGGTCCGCCGGACCGGCGCCCAGTGGGTGGCCGGGCGGCTCGACCCGCTCGCCGAACTCGTCCGCGTGCACCGGCTCGCGCTCGCCGTCGCCGCACGGCGCGGACTGGACCCCGACGCGCCGCGCAACCTGACCCGTTCGGTGATCCTCACCAGCGGCGAGGAGGCGGTCCGATGACCCTCGTCCGCGCGGGAGAACTCGTCACCGAGGCGGCCGCCGCGGGCCGCGCCGTCGCCGCCTTCAACATCATCACGCTGGAGCACGCCGAAGCCGTCGTCGCCGGCGCCGAGGCGGCCGGGCTGCCGGTCATCCTCCAACTGAGCGAGAACGCGGTGAAGTTCCGCGAGGGCAGGCTGCTGCCGATCTCCCGGGCCGCCGCCGCCTGCGCGGAGGCCGCCACGGTCCCGGTCGGCCTGCACCTCGACCACGTCAAGAGCCCCGAGCTGCTGCGGCAGGCGTGCGAAGCCGGGTACAGCTCGGTCATGTACGACGCGGCGCAGCTCCCGTACGCCGAGAACCTGGAAGCCACCCGCTCGGCCGCCGACTGGGCGCACGCCAACGGCCTGTGGATCGAGGCCGAACTGGGCGAGGTCGGCGGCAAGAACGGCGCCGCACCGCTGGACCCGCACGCGCCCGGCGCCCGTACCGACCCCGACGAGGCGCGCCGGTTCGTCGCCGACTCCGGGGTCGACGCACTGGCCGTCGCCATCGGCAGCAGCCACGCGATGACCAGCCGGACCGCGGCCCTCGACCACGCCCTGCTGGCCAGGCTGGCCAAGACGGTGGAAGTACCGCTCGTCCTGCACGGCTCGTCCGGACTGCCGGACTCCGAGCTCGCGGCGGCCGTCGCAGGGGGGATCCGCAAGGTCAACATCGGCACCGCGCTGAACCTGGCCATGACGGAGGCCATCCGCACCCACCTGACCCCGGCGGACCCCCGGCCCTACCTGGCGGCGGCCCGCGTGGCGATGACGGCGACCGCCACGGCTATGATCGGCGCCCTGAACTGAGGGGCATCGGGGGGCGGCCGTGGACGCACAGCGGGGACCGGGACGGCAGCAGGAGCCGCGGGGGCGCACCAACCGCAGGCGCTTCCTGCTGATCGCGGGGATCCCGCTGCTGGCGGTGGGCGCGGGCACGGCCTACGCCGTGTGGCCCGGACCGGCCCGGCCCGGGCCGCAGGTGCGCACCGACCTGGAGCCCCTGAACGCGCGCTTCGGCCCGTACGTCGGGACGCTGGGCGAGGCGCACTGGCTCGGCTACGACATCGACGAGAAGCCCGGTTCCGCCGAGAGCCGGACCATTCCGAGTCCCGACTCGCGGATCCGCCTGGTCGGCGTCGCCCGGCTCGCGGCCGGCGGGGCGGCGGCGATCACCGGCAGGGCGGAGTACGCCTTCGCGCCCGCGGCCGCTCCGGCCGAACTGCCCGCCGAGCTGGCCCCGTACGCGCCGGCCGGTGCGGCCTGGCAGCACAGCGGGCAGTTCGACGCGCACGCCAACCACAAGGGCGCGGAGGGGCACCCGTCGGGGGAGTACCTCTTCGACACGGCCCGGGACCTCGTCCGCTTCGACCTCCTGTACCTCTACACCTGAACGCCCGGCGGGCGGCGGGGTCACATCCCCACGGCCGACCATGTGCATCAGGACCCGGCGCAGGGACACCCGGCCGCGCCACGCGTCGTCGCGCGCCCGCGCCGAACGGCCGGTACGCAGGTCCTTCCGAATTCTTGCAACAGGTTCTAGTCTGACCGCCGCCATCACGCCTTTGCGGCGAACCGGCCGGACCGCGAGACTCCAGGAGGGGCCGTGCACCTCGAATACACGCCTGAGCAGCAGCAGTTGCGCACCGAGCTGCGCGCCTACTTCGCCGAGCTGGTCCCCGAGGACGTCTACGCCCGCTACGAGGACCCGGCCGCCCAGAAGCGGTTCTACCGGGAGACCATCCGCAGGCTCGGCGCCGACGGCTGGCTCGGCGTCGGCTGGCCGAAGGAGTACGGCGGCCGCGGGATGACCCCGATGGACCAGTTCATCTTCTTCGACGAGGCCGCGCAGGCCGTCGTACCGCTTCCGCTGATGGCGCTCAACACGGTCGGGCCGACCATCATGCAGTTCGGCACCGACGAGCAGAAGGCCTACTTCCTGCCCAGGATCCTCGCCGGGGAGATCGACTTCGCCATCGGCTACAGCGAGCCCGACGCGGGTACCGACCTCGCCGCGCTCAAGTGCAAGGCCGTCCGCGAGGGCGACGAGGAGACCGGCACCTACGTCGTCAACGGGCAGAAGATCTGGACCACCAACGGCGACACCGCCGACTGGGTCTGGCTCGCCGTCCGCACCGACCCGGACGCCCCCGCCCACAAGGGCATCACCATGCTCCTCGTCCCGACCTCGGACCCCGGTTACTCCTGCACCCTCATCAACACCCTGGCCTCCCACGACACCACGGCCAGCTACTACGAGGACATCCGCGTCCCCGCCACCCGCCGCGTCGGCCAGGAGAACAAGGGCTGGCGTCTGATCACCAACCAGCTCAACCACGAGCGCGTCACGCTGGCCGCACACGGCACCATGGCCATCCGCGCCCTCCACGACGTCCAGCGCTGGGCCGCGTCGACGAAGCTCGCCGACGGACGGCGGGTGATCGACCTGTCCTGGGTCCGCGGACGGCTCGCCCGCACCCACGCCCGTCTCGACGCGATGAAGCTGCTCAACTGGCAGATGGTGAACGCGGTCGAGTCGGGCACCCTCACCCCGCAGGACGCCTCCGCGGTCAAGGTGTACGGCTCCGAGGCGCGCCGCGACGCGTACGCCTGGCTGATGGAGATCGTCGGCGCGGCGGGCCCCCTCAAGGACGGCTCGGCCGGCGCGGTCCTGCACGGCGAACTCGAACGCGGCTACCGCAGCGCGGTCATCTTCACCTTCGGCGGCGGCAACAACGAGATCCAGCGCGAGATCATCTCCTGGATCGGCCTGGGCATGCCCCGAGTCCGCCGCTGACCCGGTGTGACGAAGCTTTTCAGTTGGCACAAAAGAGGGATGGTTGGCACCGTGCCCTGCGCGCACCAGTCACCGGCCGGCGGAGTGAAGGCAGGCGGCTGGGAGGTGATTCCAGTCAGACATGAGTACCGGTTTGGGAGTCCTCGTCTAGGTGGTCCGGCAGACCGAAGAGCGGGAACAGACGCTCGGTGTCACGGAATGCCGTGATGCCGGTGATCCGGTTGCCGGAGAACTCGACGACCTGCAGTGCCCAGGGAAGGTAGCCGGTCCCGTCCGGGTGGCGTCGGTATTGTCCGAAGGCGGGGGTTCCGTTCGCCACGGTCGGGACGAGACGCGAGCCGCGGCAGCCTCCCGGTGCAGAAGGCACTCCTCAGCGGTGGCCCAGACGCGATGACCAACCGTGTCGAGGCTGTGCTGGCTCGGGTCGGCTACCCGGAGGGACTTCGTGGTACGTGGCGCGCCGCGTTCGCCCCGGAATCACGAGAGCTGGTCCTGGAGGTCGAGCTGCCAGGTCAAGCCGTCGTACCGGCCGTTGCGCAATACTGCTACAAGGCCTCGGCCCCACCCGCGGTTGTCCCACAGCCTCGCAAGGAGGCTGACACCAAGGCCATGTACCGGGATCTTGTCGCCAGGCTCGCCCTCCGAGCCATCGACGAAGCCTTCGCCGTGACACCACCGGAGCTGGTCGACGTCGTAGCGTTCGACGGACATGTCAACGCCAAGGACCGCGCAACGGGGAAGGCTATCAGGCCTCGCCTGATCAGCCTGCGGGCCGGCAGGGAGACCTTCGAAGAGCTCGTCCTTGACGAACCAGAGCTGGACCCGGTCCAGAGCCTGCCCTACCTCAACGCCATCGTCTCCCAGCACCCGTACGATCTCGAACCCGTTCGCCCGGTGGTCACATTCGACCTGGCCAAGTACAAACTGGCACCCGAACGGGACGTGATCGCCGGCCTCGACAGCCGCCCAGAC
Organism: Streptomyces erythrochromogenes; assembly: GCF_040684695.1. Taxonomy (GTDB): domain Bacteria; phylum Actinomycetota; class Actinomycetes; order Streptomycetales; family Streptomycetaceae; genus Streptomyces; species Streptomyces erythrochromogenes_C. The sequence continues at coordinate 3,524 of NZ_JBFBGM010000003.1, read as the reverse complement.
CTCGTCGCGCTCGACCCCATCGAGTTCGAGCACCTCATCCGGCGCCTCTTCGAGAAGATCGGCCTCAAGTCCTGGGCCACCCAGGCATCCCGCGACGACGGAATCGACGCCGTCGCCATCAACGAGGAACCCCTGATCGGAGGACTCTGCATCATCCAGGCCAAGCGCACCAAGAATGCCGTCTCCGCCGAAACGGTACGGGCCCTTGCTGGCGTCATGCACGACAAAGCAGCAGCGAAGGGCATCGTCGTCACCACTGCCTGGTTCGGCAAAGCCAGCCTCGAGTTCGCCCACCGGACCGGCCGCATGGAACTTATCGACGGCCGCCACCTCAAGGCACTCCTCCTCGAACACCTTGGCATCGACGCCCTGGTGGGCCTGCCCAAACTGCCACCCGGCTGGGAAACGCGCGACCTCACCTGACATCACCCTCGTTGGGCTCTGGCCCCTCCCCTCAACAGGGTTTCTTGATGTCGTGGGCGGTTCGCGCGATCCATGGTGGTTGCGCAGCCCTGCCCCGCCGGGGCGGTGTACCACCTGGGGTGTGTTGTTCAGGCTCAAGGAGTCAGTCGTGAATTCCTGCGGTCCTGAGCGGTGTTGGCTGTGAGAATTGAACAATGAGCCTGTTCGACGCTGATGCCTACGAGCCGGACAAAATGCTGCATCACCCGCGGCATCTTGCGATGCAGCCCGTTCTGGCGTCGCTCATTGAGCAGTTGCGTGCGTGCCAATCGTTGGAAGACGGGGTGGTCTTCCAACGAGAACTGCTGACCCGCCTGCTGGACGTGGAGAAGGACCGCGACGGTCTGAAGCGCGCGATCGCCAGGATGCGCGTGCACAAGGCACCCCAACCGCACGTTCCTGAGCCGCAGTCGGGCCGCGACCTCACCGAGATCAGTACCTGGGAGTTCGAGCATGACGTGTGCAAGCGTCTGGTCCGTCAACTCCGCTCGATCGGTGACGCGCTGGCCTGGCGCGCGTTCAGCTGTTACCGGCCGTTCATCCTCGCGCTCTCCCGCAACGACTCGCCCGGGCTCATGTATGGGAAGAAGGGCTTGCCAGCCGAGCTTGAGCGAGTGGAACAGGCGTGGAAAGAGGATGGTGCATTCGCCCTCCTGCATGACTTGACCAACTGCCTACGCATCGGGGATGTCACGGTCTTCAATCACATGGGGCCACTCCAGACTGAGGAGGTCAAGACCAACCCGAGGAGCATCGACAAGAAGCAACTGCGGAGGATCAACCAGGCGCGCGCTGCGGTATTGCACGGTGATGCCCTTCCGGGAGGTACGACTTTCGATGTGTTGTGTGACCTAGCCCTGCCGCTGCGCACCCACCTGGACATCCTCCGCACGGCCACCGAAAGGGCCGCGGCAGACGGTTTCCATGCCATCGAGATTCCTGGGAGCCGGGCGCTCCTGGTCGTCGACCAGTACGGTCTGACCCAACTGGACCTACCGCACGAGCAGGCCATCGAGCGCATGCGGGACTCTTTCGAGGGGGCGCTGGACCGTGCGGGCATCGGCCGACGCGCCCACAACGTCCATGCGACGAGCCTGGACTCCACCGCGGTTGATCCACAGCGGGTTCCCTGGGCTAACTACCCTCTGCACCCTGTCATCTGCGCTCGCATCATCGGCGACTACACCACAGTGAGCGTTGAGACATCCGGCCCCACACTTGCCGAGCTGCTCCAGGTCGCCGGCCTGGACGCCCGATGGGTCCGCCCACCTGGGAACACGGACCTCAAACCTGGCGAGGTGGTGATGGAGATCCACCAACCGGAGCGCCTGCGGTCCGTTCCCCTGCCGGGCGGCATCCGGATGGCCCCGGGCTGGACGCTGCAGGTCCAGCGCTCCGCACTCGATCGGTACCTGATCGAATTGCTTACTCCGGGCTCGTGGGTCGCAGGGATGAAGCACGTGCTTGCCGCGCGGCGGACCTGGAGGCCCTGGCCCCACTACCGCAACGAGCACGAGGTCTGGGTCTAGGGACAGGCACCCGGCTGACTAGGCCGGGGGCGTCTTGATCTGCACCTTGCAGCTCTGGTGGGCTGCTGGCACGCGCCCATAGTCGTCGACTGTGCCCACGGCGGCGTACTGCGCCCGAGTTCTGCTGAGGTGCTGTACCAAAGTGCCAAGAATAGTGCGTCCCTCCGGTCAGAGTCGGGGAGGGATGGGTGGCATCCATGCAGGTCAGGGCGAATCTCCAGTGCCAACTAGCGACCTTGGTCACACCGACGAGCGAGATCCGCGCCATCGGTACAGCTCGGCCGACGTCGTAGACATCTGCCGTCGGCGCGGCGTCCGCCGCCGTATGGGCGGTCGGCTCGATCGAGCTATGTCAACGCCCCGGCCAAGTCGTCCTTCCAGGGTCTGAAAGCGCGAGTGGCTCCACGGACTCAGCTCTTCCGCCGGCATGCGTACCGCAACCAGCGCCGTCGCCACTCCGCGCTCGGCTACCTCACGGGACACGCCGCGCTGCGAGATCAGTCTTATTTGCCGATCAAGGTACTGTTCCTCCGGGTGTGACGCACCTTGGAGGGGATGTGGCCCGATGGAACTGACTGCAGAGATAGCCGCCTACCGGAACGGGACGGGGAATCCGGGACGTTTGGTGGGTGAGTTCCGCAGGGCTGTGCTCATCGTTCCGGTCGCCGATGGCGATGCCGGTGCCGCGGGTGGTCTGATGTCCGCCGTCTCGGGCGGGATCCGCTGGTTCTACGCGTTCACCGACGAGGAGGCCCTGGCCCGGTTCGCGCAGGCGCGTGGTGAGGCCGGTCGGGAGTGGCCGTATCTGGCGGTCCTGGGTGCGCGGTTGGCCGATGCGGTGGTGCCACAGGTGGACGGGCCGGCCGGGGTTGCGGTGAACGTGGCGGACGGGGACGGTTCGATGTTGTTCCCGCCGGTGGCCGGGATCGTTCCCGATGCGTGTGCCGTCGACACCGCCGAGGCCGATGCCGGAGTCGTGGCCTGATGGCGGGCGGGAAGGACCTGGAGGTTTCGCCGCAGGCGGTCGCGGCGATCCAGTCCGGATTGCGGTCGGCGATATCGGAGTTGCGGGAGTCCGGGGATGCGGCCGGTGCCTCGCAGGGTGCGGGTTTCGAGAATCTGTCGATGACGGGGATGGAGACCGGGCACGCCGGGCTCGCCGCGGACTTCGAGGACTTCTGCGAGCGGTGGGAGTGGGGCGTGCGCGCCCTGGTCCAGAACGCCTCCACCCTGGCCGCGAACCTCGGCATCGCCGCGGGGACGATGTGGGAGGAGGACCAGTACATCCACGGCGCGTTCAAGGTCGCGGTCAACGCCGGATTGGGCAATCCGCACGCCAGTGAGGACGACGTCGAGAAGAAGGCCTGGGGGGACGTCCTCAGCTGGGACATGTACAAACCGGACTACAGCGCGGAGTCGTTCGAGAAGAGCAACAAGGACATCGGGCAGACCTGGTCGGACACCAAGGACACGGTGACCTCGACGGGAAGGATCGGATCGCTGAAGGACCTGCTGGACCAGGCCGGCGGGGGT
>NZ_JBFBGM010000002.1:666774-696519 GCF_040684695.1 Streptomyces erythrochromogenes | reverse complement strand
AAGGAACGGACGCTTCCTTCGTACTCACCCTCTCGGGCTTTCCTCCGGGCTTTCGTTCTGCTGTCTTGCGTTTCCGACTCTATCAGACTCTTTCGGGCCTGACCCCCAGTCAGCGGGGTTTGTCTTCCGGGCTGTTGGGCCCTTCCGACTCCCCAAACTCTAGTGGATTTCCCCGGCGATTCATAATCGGCCTTCGGAAATGAATTCGGGCACGCCGAAATCGTTCCCAGTGGGAGATCGTGCTGAGTTGGGTGCCGCAACGAGGCGGCCGATTTGTTGTCGCCGAAACCTTCCGGCTGCGGGGCAACTCGAAGAACCTTACGGACCCGCCGAGGCTGTGTCAACCCCGGTGGTCAGCTGGGTGACTGGAGGTCTTCCACCCGGTCGAGCAGGCGCGTGAGCATGTCGCCCAGCACCCCGCGCTCCGCCGTCGAGAGGTCCTGGAGGAGCTCCTCCTCGAAGATCGTGGCCGCCCGCATCGCGTCCAGCCACTTGCTGCGGCCCTCGTCCGTGAGCTCCACGATCACGCGGACCCGGTTGGACTCGTCCCGCTCGCGGGTGACCAGGCCCTCCGCCGTCATGCGGTCGATCCGGTGGGTCATTGCGGCCGGCGTGAGGCCCAGCTGCTTCGCGAGCTCGCTCGGGCCCATCCGGTAGGGAGCACCGGAGATGACCAGGGCCTTGAGGACCTCCCACTCCGCGTTGCTGATGCCCAGGGCCGCGGTCTGGCGTCCGTACGCGACGTTCATGCGGCGGTTCAGGCGGCTCAGCGCCGAAACGACCTTCTCGACCTGGGGGTCGAGGTCCTGGAATTCGCGCTGGTAGACGGCGATCTGCTCATCGAGGCTCGGCTCGGGGACGGACGTCGTGCCGTCGGGGGTGTCACCCATGCGTCGAAGTATGGCACGAGCCCGTTGGCGTCTAACTCCTTCGGTGTGTACTGTTAAGGATCGAACTTTAGGTATGAAGTCTTCAGTCTTCAGTTATCAAGGCAGGTGAGAAGTGACCAAGGTGATGGGCGCTGCGATGCGGCGGATCCAGGCCGGGAACGCGCTGACCGCGTTCGGCATCGGCTTCACGGTTCCGTTCCTCTACATCTATGTGGCGCAGGTGCGGGATCTCGGCTCCATGGCCGCCACGAGCGCGTTCGTGGCCTTCGCCCTGGGTGCTCTCGTCGCGCTGCCCTTCACCGGTCGGGTCATCGACCGACGTGGTCCGGTGCCCGTGGTCATGGGTGCGGCCGTCGCCGCCTCCGCGGGTGCCCTCGCGCTCGGCCTCTCCACGGGGATCGTGCCGATCCTGCTGTCCGCTCTGGCGCTCGGCGCCGGTCAAGCCGTGATGCAGCCGGCCCTGGCCACGATGATCGTGTGGTGCTCCACCCCGTCCACCCGGACCCGCGCCTTCGCCCTGCAGTTCTTCATGCAGAACCTGGGCCTGGGCATCGGCGGTCTCCTCGGCGGGCAGATCGTCGACGAGAGCCGGCCGGGGAGCTTCACCCTGCTGTTCGGCATCGAGGCCGTGATGTTCCTGGTCCTGGCGGGTGTCGTGGCCACCGTGCGGCTGCCGCACGTGCCGGCCATCAAGGACGCCCTGCCGAAGGACCCGGCCCAGGCCGGTGGCAGCGGCTGGAAGCGGCTCCTGCGGCACAAGGCCATGGTGCAGCTGTGCGTGCTGGGCTTCGTGGTGTTCTTCGCCTGCTACGGACAGTTCGAGTCGGGTCTGGCCGCCTTCGGTACGGAGGCCGCCGGGATCTCCCCGTCCACGCTCGGATTCGCCCTCGCCGCCAACACCGGTGCGATCGTCCTCGCGCAGTTCGTCGTGCTCAAGCTGGTCGAGAAGCGCCGCCGGTCGCGTGTCATCGCCCTCGTCGGGCTGATCTGGACCGGGGCCTGGCTGATCGCCGGGTTCTCGGGGCTGGGCCACGGCAGCGCGATGATGGCCGCCGCCGCGTTCATCACCACGTACGCGCTCTTCGGCATCGGCGAGGCCATGCTGTCGCCGACCCTGGCCCCGCTGGTCGCCGACCTGGCGCCCGAGGGCTCGGTGGGCCAGTACAACTCGGCCTTCGCGCTGGTCAAGCAGATGGCGCTGGCCCTGGGGCCGCTCGGGGTGCCGCTCGGTGCGGGCGCTCCCATGCTCTACATCGCGGTCTTCGTGCTCGTCTCGCTCGGGATCGCCGGTCTGGCGCTGCGGCTCGGCAAGGGCCTCACGCCGATGCAGGACAATCCGGTGCTGGCGAGCAGGGTCGTCGCGCAGGGCGGTCCGGCCGTCGCGGTGAAGGAGCCCGTGGAGCCCGTGGAGCCCGTGGAGCCCGTGGAATCCGTGGAATCCGTGGAGCCCGCGCGGCCCGTGCACGCGTAACCGCTCCGGCAGGTGCGGACGTGGAAGGCCCCGGTCCTTGTGGACCGGGGCCTTTCGCGTTGCCTGATGCTCCGGCTACTTGTCCGGCAGGGCGAACTCGCACCAGACGGCCTTGCCGCCGCCCGGGGTGCGGCGCGAGCCCCAGGAGGAGGCGATCGTGGCGACGATCGAGATGCCGCGGCCGGTCTCGTCGGCCGGTTCGGCGCGGCGGCGGCGCGGCAGGTGGTCGTCGCCGTCGGTGACCTCGATGATCAGCCGGCGGTCGGTGCGGCGCAGCCGCAGGCGCATGGGCGGGGTGCCGTGCTGGAGGGAGTTCGCGACGAGCTCGCTCGCCGCGAGGACCCCGAGGTCGCAGAGCTCGACGGGGAAGCGCCAGGAGGCGAGGACGCCCTGGGCGAAGGCCCGGGCGCGCGGAGCCGCCTCGATGCCGCCGAGTAGTTCCAGGGCGGCGTTGTGGAAGAGCTCGGCGTCCGCGCCGCTGCGGGCGGGCTGCTGGAGCACCATCACGGCGACGTCGTCGTCGTGGTCGGCGTCCACGCCGAGGGCGCGCATGAGGCGGTCGCAGATGACGGAGGGGGTGCCCTGGGCGCCGGCGAGGGCACGTTCGAGCGCGGCGACGCCCTCGTCGATGTCCTCACCGCGGCGTTCGACCAGGCCGTCGGTGTAGAGGACGGCGGTGGAGCCCGGGCCGAGCGCGATGGTGCCGGAGGTGTGCAGCCAGCCGCCGGTGCCGAGCGGCGGGCCGGTGGGGTCGGCGGCTCTGCGTACGGTGCCGTGCTCGTCGCGGACCAGGATCGGGAGGTGGCCGGCCGAGGCGTACGCGAGCAGGCCCTCGTTGGGGTCGTGGACGGCGTACACGCAGGTGGCGATCTGGCTGGCGTCGATCTCGGCGGCGAGTCCGTCGAGGAGCTGGAGCACCTCGTGCGGGGGCAGGTCGAGGCGGGCGTAGGCGCGGACGGCGGTGCGCAGCTGGCCCATGACGGCGGCGGCGCGGACGCCGCGGCCCATGACGTCGCCGATGACGAGGGCGGTGCGGCCGGCGCCGAGGGTGATGACGTCGTACCAGTCGCCGCCGACGGCGGCCTCGGTGCCGCCGGGCTGGTAGGTGGCCGCGATGCGCAGGTCGTCGGGCTGTTCCAGCTCCTGCGGGAGCAGGGAGCGCTGGAGGGTGACGGCGGCCTCGCGCTGGCGGCGTTCGCTGGCGCGGAGGCGCTCGACGGCCTCGGCGTGGTCGGTGACGTCGGCGAGGTGGATCAGGACGCCGGCGTGGTGGGCTTCCGCTTCGGGTGCGGTCCCGGTTCCGGTTCCGGTCCCGGTTCCGCTGCCCGTGCCGGTCCTGGGGAACTCGACGGGCGTGCAGGTGACGGTGTAGGAGCTGCCGCCGCCCGGTGCGGTGCGGTTCTTGGCGGTACGGGGCCTGCCGCTGCGCTGGACCTGGTCGAGGAGCGGGAGCAGGCCGAGCTCGCCGAGTTCGGGGAGGGCCTCGTGGGCGGGGGCGCCCGGGGTGCGGGCGCCGAAGCCGGCGGTGTAGGCGTCGTTGACGTACGCGACGCGGTGCTCGGGGCCGTGGACGAGGGCGACCAGGGCGGGGAGCCGGCCGAGGACCTCGCGTACCGAGAGCTCGTCGAGGGAGGGCACGGCGGTGAGGACGCCGGTCCCCCGGGACGGGGCCGTTCCGGTGCCCGATCCGGTGCCTGTGCCGGTGCCCGCGCCGGTTCCGCTTCCGGAGACCGTGGAGTCCGCGGGGTGGCCGTCGACGGGCGCGGGGCGCTCCGCTCCGGGGTCGGGGCGGCCGCCGCGGGCCGCCGGGACCGCGCCTTCGCCCCGCTTGGCCTGGGCTGCGGCGTGTTCGGTCCGGGCGGCGGCGCGGCGCTGCGTTCCGGGGAACCGGGCGCTCCAGCGCGTGAAGTTCACTGCGTTCAAGCCTCGTGGTGTCGCGAGTGGTCGCTGTGTCGCTCGTGGGCGGTCGCTGACGGGACGATGTCACTCTGTGCAGGTGTGAGCACACCTATGGTCACACGTCCAGTGTGGCCGACCGCACTGACAACGTCAGCCCTGGCCGTTCTGCGGGGGGTTGGGGGCGAGGGGCGGAGGAGGTGACTTGGGACCGCCGCCTGCAGCCAGTTCGAATTCTGCCCTGGGGTGTTCGAGTGAGCCAAGGGAGACGATCTCACGCTTGAAGAGGCCGGAGAGGGTCCATTCGGCAAGTACGCGCATTTTCCGGTTGAAGCTCGGGATGCGGCTGAGGTGGTATGCGCGGTGCATGAACCAGGCCGGGTAGCGCTTGAGCTTGCGTCCGTAGATGTGGGCGACACCCTTGTGGAGGCCGAGGGAGGCCACCGAGCCGGCGTACTTGTGGGCGTACTCGGTCAGGACTTCGCCGCGCAGGGCGGCGAGGAGGTTGTCTGCGAGGACCTTGGCCTGGCGGACGGCGTGCTGGGCGTTGGGGGCGCACTCGCGGCGGGGTCCCTCGGCGTCCGGCGGGGCGGTGATGTCGGGGACGGCCGCCGCGTCGCCCGCGGCCCAGGCGTGCTCGACCCCCTCGACGGTGAGGAAGGAAGTACAGACGAGACGGCCGCGCTCGTTCTTGGGGAGGTCGCTCGCGGCCAGGACCGGGTGGGGCTTGACGCCGGCGGTCCAGACGATGGTGCGGGTGGGGAAGCGTGCTCCGTCGCTGAGGACGGCGACGCGGTCCTCGCAGGATTCGAGCCGGGTCTCCAGACGGACGTCGATGTTGCGGCTGCGCAGTTCGCGGACCGTGTAGACGCCCATCTCCAGGCCGACCTCGGGGAGGATGCGGTCGCTGGCCTCGACGAGGACCCACTTCATGTCCTCGGGCTTGATGTTGTGGTAGTACCGCGCCGCGTAGCGGGCCATGTCCTCCAGCTCGCCGAGGGCTTCGACGCCCGCGAAGCCGCCGCCGACGAAGACGAAGGTGAGGGCCGCGTCGCGGATCGCGGGGTCGCGGGTGGAGGAGGCGATGTCCATCTGCTCGATGACGTGGTTGCGCAGGCCGATGGCCTCTTCCACGGTCTTGAAGCCGATGCCGTAGTCGGCGAGGCCCGGCACGGGGAGGGTGCGCGAGACGGAGCCGGGGGCGAGGACGAGTTCGTCGTACTCGATCTCGACGGGGCCGACGCCCTCGTCCGCGGTGGCGAGGGTGTTGACGGTCGCGGTCCGCTTGGCGTGGTCGATGCTCGTGGCCTGGCCGATGAGGATGCGGCATTTGCCGAGGACGCGGCGCAGGGGGACCACGACGTGGCGCGGGGAGATCGCGCCCGCGGCCGCTTCCGGCAGGAAGGGCTGGTAGGTCATGTACGGCTCGGGCGTGACCACCGTGACCTCGGCTTCTCCCGCTCTGAGCTTTCGCTGGAGCCGGAGCGCCGTATACATGCCGACGTAGCCGCCGCCGACGATCAGGATGCGCGTGCGGGGCGGGGTACCGGGGGCCGTGCCCCGGGAGTTAGCAGCCTTCACCATCCCATGACGCATCGTGGCCGGGAGTTTGTCCACAGGCCCGGCGGATTGTGTGACCGGTGGTAGCCCTGGGGTGGGGCAGAAGGGGACCTCCGGGGGTGGCCGAAGTTCGCAGGTCAGAGCGGGCGGAGAGGCAGGTTCCGGGGGTGTGTGGGGGAAAAGTGGGGGTGAATGCTCCGATCGGGCGGTGGTCCGTCCGGGGCTGCCTCTTCTGAATTGACTCTGGCTCAACTATGTTCGTATCTCGTCGAGGACCGGGCCTGAGACCGTGGCCCCCCTCGGCGTGAAGGCGGGGAGTGTCTCCGGGGGGAGACAAATGATTACCGGGGGATACATATGAACATTTCCGATTTCCATGGTTCTGCGACCGCTCTCTCGGTCGAGAGCAGCGGTCGTGCCTTGACCAGCCCGACCACGCACGGGGTGGGGCGCTCCACGCCGCTGCGCGTCGACGCCCAGCGCAACCTGGAGCACGTGCTCCGCGCTGCCCGCGAGGTCTTCGGCGAGCTGGGCTACGGGGCTCCGATGGAGGACGTCGCGCGCCGCGCCCGGGTCGGTGTCGGCACCGTGTACCGGCGTTTCCCGAGCAAGGACGTCCTGGTGCGGCGGATAGCCGAGGAGGAGACGGCCCGGCTGACCGAGCAGGCCAGGACCGCGCTGGGCCAGGAGGAGGAGCCGTGGCAGGCGCTGTCGCGCTTCCTGCGCACCTCCGTGGCCTCGGGCGCGGGACGGCTGCTGCCGCCGCAGGTGCTGCGCGTCGGCTCGACCGCTGAGGAGGCGGCCGAGGAGGCGGCGGCGGAGGCGCGGGTTCCGCACCAGCGCCAGGCTGCCGAGGCGGCCGGTGCTCCCGGTCTGCGGGTCGTGGGTGCGGCGCGGGGCGCTGCCGAGGACGAGCCTTCGGACGACGCGGGCGCGGGCGCCCTGCTGGAGGTCGTCGGCCGGCTGGTGCACCGGGCGCGGGAGGCCGGTGAGCTGCGTGCCGACGTCACGGTGGCCGATGTGCTGCTGGTGATCGCGACGGCGGCGCCCGCGCTGCCCGACCCGGCGCAGCAGGCGGCGGCTTCGAGCCGGCTGCTCGACATCCTGCTCGAGGGTCTGCGGTCCCGGACGGTGTGATCTCGGCGGCGCGGTGGCGGTCCGCTTCCGGCCTGGTGGCGGTCCGGCTCCGGCCCGGCGGCAGCTCTGTGACGGGCAGGCACCGGTTCGGTCCCGGGACGGAACGGACCGCAACGGGAGCCCGGCCGGCCGGAGCAGGGCCGCCGCCGGGCCAACACCGCTGCTGCCCTGGTGCGTTGCCGTGGGCGGCGTCCTGTTCGGTGCCGCGTCGAAACCTGCCCGGACGGGTGGATGGCGCGCAGACCGGTCCGACGCGTGTCCGCCATGTGACACGCTTGATCGGTGTACCGGTTGAGCGTGTCGTGCGGGGGCTTCCGCGATGAGCATTGACGGGCGTGAAGAGTCATCCGGCGGCGCCGGGGGCGAGACCGAGATCGGCAGCCTGCCCGCCCGGCAGGTACCGGCTCAGCGCGAACCGGGTGGGCGGCGGGCGCGTTCGTCGGGACCCTCGGGCCCGCTCGGCGCCGGGGGCGAGCTGCCGCCGTCCGACGCGGACTTGATCGCCCGGATGCGGGCCGGCGACGACGGTGCGTACGCGGAGCTGTTCCGTCGTCACGCCGACGCCGTACGGCGCTACGCGCGGTCCTGCTGCCGGGACGGGCACACCGCCGACGACCTGACCGCCGAGGTGTTCGCGCGGACGCTGCAGGCGGTACGGGGCGGGGCCGGGCCGGACCAGTCGGTGCGGGCCTACCTGCTGACGACCGTACGCAGGGTCGCGGCGGCCTGGGGCAAGACGGCCCGTCGGGAGCACCTGGTCGAGGACTTCGCCGTCTTCGCGGAGCAGGCGGCCACGCGGACCGAGAGCGGCGCCGGGATGTCGGGGCTGTCGGGGGACGACACCCTCGAACTGGGCGCGGACGTGCGGGCGATGCGGGAGGCCGAGCAGTCGCTGGCCATGCAGGCCTTCCGGAGCCTGCCCGAGCGGTGGCAGGCCGTGCTGTGGCACACCACCGTCGAGGAGGCGTCGCCGAGTGCGATCGCGCCGCTGTTCGGGCTGAGCGCCAACGCGACCGCGGTGCTGGCCAGTCGGGCACGGGAAGGGCTCAAGCAGGCCTATCTGCAGGCGCATGTGAGTTCGGCGCTGAGTTCGGGTGGTGACTGCGCGCGGTACGCGGACCGGTTGGGCGCCTATGCGCGCGGCGGGCTGCGGATGCGGGCGGAGCGCGGGCTGCGGGGGCACCTGGAGGAGTGCGTGAAGTGCCGGCTGGCCGCCGGGGAGCTCAAGGACGTCAACGCGGGCATTCCCGCGCTGCTTCCGGTGGCGGTCATCGGGTGGTTCGCCGCCGGGTACGCGGCCAAGGCCGCCGGGGTGGTGGCCGGTGGGGCCGTCGCCGCGGGCGGGGCCGGGGCCGCGGCGGCCGCTGCGGGCGGGTCGGCCGCCGGGGGCGCCGCCGCCGGCGCGGCCGGGGCCGGGGCCGGGGCTGCTGGAGGTACGGCCGGTTCCGGTGCGGGGGCCGGGGCTGCGGGCGGTGCTGCCGGTGGGGCCGGGGCCGGTGGTTCCGGGTCCGCGGTCGGGGGCGCTCTGGCGTCCGAGGGACTCGGGCTGCCCGTCAAGGCCGCCATCGCCGCCGGTATCGCGGTGGCCGCTGCCGCCGGGGTGGTGTTCGCGCTGTCCGGGGACGATCCCGAGCCGCAGGCCCGGGTGAAGCCCGCGCCGAGCGTGGCGGCGCCGGCCGTGCCGAAGGCGGCCGCCTCGGCGTCGCCCTCGCCGGAGCCGAGCCCGCCCGAGGAGGAGCCGCAGCCCGCGGCCGCCTCCGTACCGCCGTCGCCGAAGCCGACCCCGACGCCGTCGGCCTCCCCGTCACCGGCGGCGCCCACCGCGTCCCCGCCTCCCTCGCCGTCTCCCGATCGTCAGAAGCCCGCGCCCACGCCGTCCCCCAGCACACCGACGCCGAAGCCGACGACCCCGTCGCCCGCCCCGAAGCCGCCGGAGTCGTTCCGGCTGGCCGCCCTGCCGTACTCGGTGCGGGGCGACCACAGCGGCCCGGAACTGCAGGCCTGGCGCAGCAGCTGGGTGTGGCAGCGCTGGGGCCTGCGGGTGGGCGACCGGCGGTTCGCGCAGGGGATCACGGTGAATTCGCGCTCCTCGGTGGAGATCGCCCTCAACCGGCAGTGCACCAGCTTCTCGGGGTGGGCGGGCGTGGACGGCCTGTCGCTGCTGACGGACGGGACGGTGCGGTTCTCCGTCCACGCCGACGGGCAGCGGCTGTGGCAGTCCGGGGCGCTCGGGTACGAGGACCCGCCGGCGTCCTTCCAGGTGCCCCTCGCCGGGCGCAAGTCGCTGCGGCTGGTGGTGGAGCAGACCGGTCCGGGCAGCCTGCCGACGCTGGCGAGCTGGGCCGACGCGGTCATCGCCTGCCGGTGAGCGCCCGTACCTGATCGGCTGCCCGTGGTGAGCCGCCGGTGCTCACCGGCCGGTGAGCAGCCGCGAGTGATCAGCTGCCGGTGAGGGCCGTGACGAGTCCGGCCGGGGTGAGCCTGGCCCCCGCGGCCTCCTCGTGCGCCCAGCGCTCGGGGCCGAGCAGCGCGCGGGTGCGTTCCGGGAGGCCGTCGACGACGTGCGCCTCGGGCGCCGAGCGCGGCAGGCCCGCGCGCCAGGCGGTGGCCGCCGCGAAGGCCCGTACGGCTTCGGCCGGGCGGTCGGCGTCGGCAAGGAACCGGGCCGCCGCCTCGGCGATGCCGGCCAGGACCCGCTCGGCGCACCGCCCCTCTACGGCGGCGTTCAGGGCGGGCCCGATCAGGGCCAGTGCGGCCTCCGGGCCCCTCTCGCGTGCGGTGAGGACGGCGTCGACGGTGTCCAGCCCGGCGGTCAGCTGGGCCGGCACGGTGATCCGTTCGGTCTGGATGCGGGCGAGCTCGCACTCGGCCCGGGCACGGGCGGCGTCGCCCCGCTGGAGGGCGAGCAGGGCCGCGAGGAGCCGGGCGTAGGCGCTGACGTCGTACACGCCGCCGTGCTGGTCGGCCTCCTCGTCGGCTTCGGCCAGGAGCCGCTCGGCGTCGTCGAGGTCGCCGGCGCTGTAGGCGGCCTCGGCGATCCGGGCGATGGCGAAGGGCGCCTCGACGTGGGCCCCGACCTCGCGGGCGAGGCGCAGGCACTCCTCGAACTCGGTGCGGGCCTCGGCGTACCGGCCGCGCGAGAGCGCGATCTCGCCGGCGGCGCTCGCGACCTGGGCGCGGGTCCAGCGGTCGCCGACGCGCTGGGCGATCTCATGAAGTTCGGCGAGGTCGGCGTCGACGGTGGGCAGGCCCCCGGTGACGTCGATGGCGACGTGGGTGCGCAGCATGAGGACGACGCCCAGCTCCCATTCGCCCGCGTGGCGGCGGCAGTTCTCGACGGCCTGGTCCAGGTCGGCGTGGAATTCGAGGACGTCGCCGGTGAGGAAGGAGGTGGCGGGCCAGAGGATTCCGGGGAAGACGGCGGTCTCGGGGGAACCGTGGCGGAAGGCCGTCTTGATCTGGACGGCGAGCTCCCGGTACTCGGGGGTGCGGAACCTCTCGGCGGAGTTGCTCTCGGCGAGCAGGAACATGTCGAAGACCTGCAGGCGCATGCGGCGCCAGTAGGCGGGTGTGCCCTCGGGGGGCCGGGCCGGGGTCAGGGCGAGGATCCGGGTGGTCCACTCGGCGCCCTCGCCGCGGTAGTTGCGCAGCCACCAGAACCAGCCGAGGGCGAAGGCCAGGCGCTGCGCCGTTTCGACGTCGGTCTCTTCGGCGGTCGTGGTGTGGAGGGCGGCGCGGAGGTTGTCGAGCTCGGTCTCCACGAGCCGGATCCAGGGGAGCTGTGCGGCGGAGCGGATGAGCGGTTCGGCCCGCTCGGCGAAGGCGAGGAAGTGGGCGGCGTGGCGGCGGGCGGTGGCCCGGGCGTCGGCCGGGTGGGCGGCGGCGCGTTCGGCGGCGTACTCGTGGATGGTTTCGAGCATGCGGTAGCGCATGCCGTGGCCCTCGTACGGTTCGGCCAGGACGAGGGACTTGTCGACGAGGGAGCCGAGGGTGTCGGCGACGTCGGGGCCGGTCCCGTACCCATCGCCGGCTCGGTCCCCGTCGCCGCAGACGGCCTCGGCGGCGGCGAGGTCGCAGCCGCCCGCGAAGACGGACAGGCGGCGCAGGACCGTGCGCTCGGCCTCGTCGAGGAGATCCCAGGACCAGTCGACGACCGCCCGCAGCGTCTGCTGGCGCGGCAGCACCGTACGGGCCCCGCTGGTCAGCAGCCGGAAACGGTCGTCCAGCCGGTCCGCGATCTGCCGCGGCGTCAGCAGCCTCAGCCGCGCCGCCGCCAGCTCGATCGCCAGCGGCAGCCCGTCGAGGCGGGAGCAGATCTCGGCCACCGCGGCCGGGTCCTCGTCCACGGTGAACCCGGCGCGGGCCGCCGCCCCGCGGTCGGCGAAGAGCTGATGGGCGGGGTCGGGCGGCAGGGGCTCGACGGGGCGGACGGTCTCCCCCGGGATGCCGAGGGGTTCGCGGCTGGTGGCCAGGACCCGCACGCCGGGGCAGTGGGTGAGGAGGCGCTCGGCGAGTTCGGCGGCGGCTTCGACGACGTGCTCGCAGTTGTCGAGCACGAGCAGCAGGCTGCGGTGGGCGCAGTGCTCGACGAGGCGGGTGGTGGGATCGGCGGGGGCGGTCGGGGCCGGGGACTCGCGGGCGACGAGGGAGTTCTCGCGCAGGCCGAGGGCGCTGAGGACCGCGCCGGGAACGGCCGCGGGGTGGTCGAGGCGGGCGAGTTCGACGAGCCAGCCGGGCTCGGGGTGGGCCGCGGCGGCGTGTTCGGCCAGGCGGGTCTTCCCCGAACCGCCGGGGCCGGTGAGGGTGACGAGGCGCAGCCGGGCCAGGTCTTCGTGGAGGGAGGCCAGTTCGGGCTCGCGGCCGACGAAGGAGTTCAGGCGGGGACGGAGGTTGCCTCGCGGCGCCGCCTCCGGACGGGAGGGCGGAACCGGCTCCGGCTCCGGCCGGGCCGGGGGCGCGAGCGGGGCGACGGGGGCTGCGGGGTGTGCGTCCCGGCCGGCGTGCGGCGGCTGCGGACCGGGCGAGGCCTGCGGCGGCTGCGGACCGGGCAGGTTTGCCTGGTCGGCCGGGGCCGGCACACTCGGCGACGTCTGCGAGGTCGGCGAGGCTTGCGGACCCGGCGGGGCCTGGAGAACCGGCGAGTGCTGGTTCGGCGAGACCTGCTGCGCCTGCGGACCCGGCGGGTTCGCCGGAGTCGCCGGGACCTGCGGGGCCTGTGAGGGGTGGCTCGGCAGTGTCTGTGACGGCTGCGGAGCGGGCAGGTTCGCCGGGGCTGGCGAGGCCGGTGAACCCGGCGAGGTGGTCTGCGGGGCCCGTGGGACCGGCGAGTGCTGGTTCGGCGGGGTGTGGGGCGGCAGGGGGCGGGGCCGGAGCAGTTCCGCGTGCAGGGCGGTGAGTTCGGGCCCGGGGTCGGTGCCGAGGCCGTCGGCGAGGGCGCGGCGGGTGCGCTCGTACGCGGCGAGGGCGTCGGCCGGCCGGCCGGCGGCGCGCAGGGCGCGCAGCTGCTGGGCCCGCAGCGGCTCGTCGTACGGGCTCTCGTGGACCAGCGCCTCGATCTCGGGCAGCAGCAGCGCCGGGGCGATGGTGCCGCTGAGCAGGTCCGCCTCGATGCGTCGGCGAAGGGCGGCCGAGCGGCGGGCCTCGGGGGCGGCGGCGTGCGCGGTGCGGGCGGGCTCCGCCAGGTCGGCGAGGGCCGGGCCGCGCCAGAGGGAGAGGGCGGTGCGCAGGGTGCGGGCGGCCCTCTCGGGGTCGGCGGCCAGTTCCCGGTCGCCCTCGGCGGTGAGGCGGGTGAAGCGGTGGAGGTCGACGTCGTCGCGGGAGGCGGCCAGGCGGTAGCCGCCGGTGGGTGCGGCAGGGACGGTGTCCCGGCCGCCGAGGGCTCGGCGGAGGCGGGCGACGAGGGCCTGGAGGGCGGCGGGGGCGTCCAGGGGAGGGGCGTCGCCCCAGACGTCGTCGACGAGTTCGGCGACGGAGGCCGGACGGCCGGCGCGCAGGGCGAGCGCGGCGAGGAGCGCGCGCAGCCGGGCGCCGCCGATCGGGAGGGCGGCGCCGGTCTCGTCGTGTGCCTCGGTGACGCCGAGGATGAGGTACCGCACGCGCCAATTCTGCCCGGCCGCGCGGTGGGTGGCGGCGGGGTTTTGGGCGCGCCCCGGACAGCGGCCGCCGGACAGTCGGGAGACCGAGGTGCCCCCGCCGGCCTCCAGGAGACGCGCAGGACCTGGGGCTGGCGTGGCGCAGCCGACAGGGTCCGGCACGGCGAGCGGCGCGACCGCCCCGGACAGCGGGCGCCGGGGCGTTGGCGTGGCGCAGCCGGCAGGGCGAGCCGTGCGACCGCCCCCGACGGCGGCCGCCGGGGCGTCGGGGGAACGAGGTGCCCCCGCCGGCCTCCCAGGAAGGCGCGCGGGGCCTCGGCGAGCGGGGCGGAGCCGGCACGGCGAGCGGTGTGATCGCCGGTCCTCGGCCGGGGCGTCCCTCCCGGGTCCTGTCGGCCGAGCCCGCCCCGTCCGGTGCCATGGGGCTCCCCTGAGCCGCAGGGCCGAGGAACTCCCCGCTTGCCGGACGGACTCGGGGGCCCCGACGACCTGGGGTCCTCCCGGAGACGGCCAGGACGCGGCACGGGTACCGCGGCGGTCAGGACAGGGCCGGGCGGTGCACGGGGACCCCCTCGGGCACGGCCCTGCGCCGGGCCGCGGACGTACCCGTCCAGCAGGTGCCGCGCCGGGCCAGCAGCCGGTGCAGCCACAGCTCCATCGAGACGAGCTCCGCGAGCCCGTCCAGCGGGACCGGCCGCCCGTCGGCAGCGTCGAGCAGCGCCTGCCGCACGACCCGGGCCTCGATCAGGCCGGCGTCCGCGAGCAGCGGGGCGGCGAAGAGGTCCAGCAGGTCGTCCAGGGCGGCGCGCAGCCCCAGCCTGGTCGCCGTCTCGTTCGGCGTGTGCGCGGTGGCGCCCCAGCCGGGCGGGAGCTCGCGCACGCCGGCCGAGTACAGGACGCTGCGCAGGATCTCCGCCCGGGCGCCGGGCTGCACGCGCAGGGATTCGGGCAGGGCGCGTGCGGCCCGTACGACCTGGTTGTCGAGGAAGGGGGCGTGCAGGCGCTGGCTGCGGACCTCCACGGCCTGTTCGAAGACGCGGTGGTCGGCGGCCTGACGGGCCAGCACGGAACGGGCCCGGGCCTCCCCCGGGCGCAGCGACAGCGGAGGCCGCCCGGCCGCGGCCGAAAGCCGGATCGATACTTCCGCCAGCGCCTCCCCCGTGAGCCAGCCCGCCGCCGGACCCGGCCGGGACCAGGTCAGGGCCGCGAGGGAGGCGTCCACCGGACCGGAGGAGCGCGAGGTGCGCTCGGTGACCCCGCCCTCGCGGAGCCGGGCCGCGGCGGCCTCCATGCCCGCGCGGTACGTCGTACGGGCGAGCCTGCGGGCCGCCGAGTACACGGTGAGCGGCACCAGCAGGGACTCCCCGGCCGCTCCGGCGGCGGAGGCCGAGCGGGCCAGCGCCGCCACCGGCCGCAGCAGGTGGCGGCGGCGCCGGTCCATCAGGAGGTCGGCCATGCGGGCCGGGTGGGCGTCGAGGACCTGCCGGGCGCCGTGGCCGGTGAAATGGTCGGCGGCGCCGGCGGCGAGTCTGCGGCGCTCGCGGGCGGCGAAGACCAGGGAGGGGCCGGGTTCGTCGGTGAGCGGGCCGTCGAGGTCGGTGTAGGGGAGGGCCTCGGCCGCGGCGGCGACCACGACGTGGTGCAGGCGCGGGTCGGCCGCGATGGCCCTGGCGCGTTCCAGTTCGTCCTCGCGCCCCTGCGGGGTGGCCAGGTCGTTGAAGGTGACCGCCAGCAGCCGGGCCCCGGCGGGACTGGTGAGGCTGCCCGGCGCCCCCGGCAGACCGGCCGCCAGCAGGGCGAGCGTCGCGGAGGCGCTGCCGCCGGACAGGTCGGCGCCCACCCCGGGGGCCGGTGCGCCGCGGGCCGCGCGCCGGTCGGCCGGTCCCATGCCGGGCACGGGGCCGGGATCGTACGGTGGCGGGATGTCGGGAGCATGCCGCGGAGCCGTGAGCCGGGCGCGCACCGCGTCCACCAGAGCTTCCCGTACGCCCTCCACCGCGCGGTCGGCGTCGGCCTCGGGCGCGGCCACCGCGAGCGAGGCCACCTGTTCGTAGCCGGTGATCTCGCGGGAGCCCTCGCGCAGGATGAGGGCGTGCCCGGGCGGGATGCGGCGGACCCCCGCGTACGGGGTGCCGTCGCCCAGCGCCTCGGGGCTGTCCGGGCAGGCCAGCAGGGCGGCGAGGTGGCCGATGTCGAGCTGCGCCTCGATGAGGTCGGCGAGGGGGAGCGCGGCGGTGGCGTACGCCGTCCCGCTCGCCCAGGGGGTGTAGAAGACGGGCCGGGCGCCGGCGAGGTCGCCGACGACGGTGATGCGGCGGCCGGCCTGGACCACGGCGGTGTAGCTGCCGGACCACTGGGTGAGGTGGCGCAGCGCGCCGCCGCGGGCCGCGTACAGGGCCCTGCGCAGCTCGGCGTCGGTCGCGCCGCAGCAGCCGAGGACGGCGAGCCGGGTGAAGGGATCGGCGGGGTCGGCGGTGACGGTGCGGATCTCGTCGGGGCGCCAGTCGCCGACGGCCCAGAGCGGGTCGGGGTCGCCCCAGAGCAGCTGGGCGCCGACGGGGTGGACGGTGCGTTCCGCGTCCGCGCCGGGGTCGGCCGCGTGGGCGGCGTCCGCGATGCCGCCCTGCAGGGGCGCGCCGCCGGGACCGTATCCGCCCGGGCCGTGGCCGGGTCCCTGGCCGGAGACGCGGCCGGCCGTGCCGAAGCTCGCGGCGATACTGCTCCACCCCACCAACCAGCGCACCGCCGCCTCCCCAGCCTGTGGGCACATGACCGGGGCACGGGCAGCACGGACAGCGCTGAGGGCGCGGTCGATGGGACCCCGGTGGCTCGGGTCCATGCTGCCACGGGACAGGCGTGCGAGAGGGGTTATAGGGGGCGCACACGCAAACGAACACGCCCCGGCCACGCGGTATTTGGCGTTCCGTTCCCACCGCCCCATAGGTCGCTTTCGGCCATTCTTCGGCCGCCTGGAGAACCGTCGCGCGGTGTCGGCGCCCGGCGCGCGGGCGCGGTCCGGGAGGCGGATTCCGCCCCCCGGACCGTTCCGCCACCCGCGGGGATTGAGGCAGCGGCATCCCCCGGCCCGCCCGGTTCACGCAGCGGGCCGACCCACGCACCGCACATCGAATCGCCGGGTCCGCGGACCGGCCAGAGCGCACGGGCGGGCGCACGGCACCACGGGCGGAGCACGCGAC
The DNA here is from genome assembly GCF_040684695.1 of Streptomyces erythrochromogenes. GTDB lineage: Bacteria > Actinomycetota > Actinomycetes > Streptomycetales > Streptomycetaceae > Streptomyces > Streptomyces erythrochromogenes_C. The sequence continues at coordinate 680,276 of NZ_JBFBGM010000002.1, read as the reverse complement.
GAGACGTGCGCCCCCGCCGTCGGCCCCGGGCCGGACCGCGCAAACGGACAACAATCCCGCCATACGGAAGTAAGGGCCTTAACGCTTGGGAGGCGGGGAACTACGCTGGGTTTACGAAATGCCGGGCGCCTATGCCCCGGCGGCGTATGCGTTCCGCGTGTGACGAGGGGTGGCGCATGTCCAGGGAGCTCCGCGAGCCCAATGAGAAGCTCGGCGCCGTCCTCGCCCTCGCGGGCATCAGCAACGCCGGGCTGGCCCGGCGCGTCAACGACCTCGGCGCACAGCGCGGCCTGACCCTCCGGTACGACAAGACGTCGGTGGCCCGGTGGGTGTCGAAGGGGATGGTGCCGCAGGGCGCGGCCCCGCACCTGATCGCCGCCGCCATCGGCGCGAAACTGGGGCGGCCGGTGCCGCTGCACGAGATCGGCCTGGCGGACGCGGACCCCGCGCCCGAGGTGGGGCTGGCCTTCCCGCGCGACGTCGGAGCGGCCGTGCGCTCGGCCACCGACCTCTACCGGCTGGACCTCGCCGGACGGCGCGGCGGTGGCGGGATCTGGCAGTCGCTCGCGGGCTCGTTCTCCGTGGCGGCGTACGCGACACCCGCGTCGCGGTGGCTGATATCTCCCGCCGACAGCTCCGTGGCCCGGGAGCCGGCGGGCTCCGCGGGTCCGGTGCGCCCGGCGCACCAACCGTCCGCGGCCGCGCCCTCCTCGGCCCACGACGCTCCGACTCACAGCGCTCCGGCCCACGACGCTCCGGCTCAAGGAGCACCGACCCGGGACGCACCGACGCGCGACCTCCCGTCGTCACCGGCGCCGAAGTCACCGACGCCGAAGTCACCGACGCCCGGCACACCGGAGACCGGCTCCCGGCCCTCCCCGGAAGGCCGTACGACCGGGCCGGCCACAGGCCCGATGACGGCACCGGCCGACCGGACGGCAGGCCCGCCGTCCACCGTTGTGCCCGCGCAGCACGGACCCGAAACGCTGCGCGACCACGTGCAGCGCGTGGGCCACAGCGATGTGACCAAGCTGCGCGAGGCCGCCGAGGACGCCCGCCGCTGGGACTCCAAGTACGGCGGCGGCGACTGGCGTTCGTCGATGGTCCCCGAGTGCCTGCGGGTGGACGCGGCACCCCTGCTGCTCGGCTCGTACACCGACGAGGTGGGCCGCGCCCTCTTCGGCGCGACGGCCGAACTGACCCGGCTGGCCGGGTGGATGGCCTTCGACACCGGCCAGCAGGAAGCGGCCCAGCGCTACTACATCCAGGCGCTGCGCCTCGCCCGCGCGGCCGCCGACGTGCCGCTCGGCGGCTACGTCCTGGCCTCGATGTCCCTGCAGGCGACCTACCGGGACTTCCCGGACGAGGGCGTGGACCTCGCGCAGGCGGCCGTCGAGCGCAACCGCGGCCTGGCCACGGCGCGGACGATGAGCTTCTTCCGGCTGGTCGAGGCCCGGGCGCACGCGAAGGCGGGCGATTCGGCGGCCGCCGGAGCGGCCCTGCGGGCGGCGGAGGGCTGGCTGGAGCGGTCCCGCGAGGGCGACCCCGATCCGACCTGGCTCGGTTTCTACTCGTACGACCGTTTCGCGGCGGATGCGGCGGAATGCTACCGGGACCTCAAACTCCCCCGGCAGGTGCGGCGCTTCACCGAGCAGGCGCTGTCCCGGCCCACGGAGGAGTACGTACGTTCCCACGGGCTGCGGCTGGTGGTCAGCGCCGTCGCGGAGCTGGAGTCGGGCAATCTGGACGCGGCGTGCGCGGCGGGCACCCGGGCGGTGGAGGTGGCGGGCCGGATCTCCTCGGCGCGCACGACCGAATACGTACGGGACCTGCTGCACCGCCTGGAACCCTACGGGGACGAGCCGCGTGTGGCGGAGCTGCGCGAGCGGGCCCGGCCCCTCCTCGTGGCTCCGGCGTAGACCCGCGTGGCCTCGTTGTCGGTGCGGGGGTGCAGTATGCAGGGGTGGGAGGTGTCGGCGTGGGCGGTGGCGTGGACTGCGATGTGCTGGTGATCGGCGGCGGAATCGTCGGCCTGTCGACGGCGCACGCCTTGTCGCGCCTGGCTCCGGGTACGAAGGTGATCGTCCTGGAGAAGGAGTCGGGCCCCGCCCGGCACCAGACGGGCCGCAACAGCGGTGTGATCCACAGCGGCATCTACTACCGCCCGGGCTCGCTCAAGGCGCGCTTCGCGGTGAGCGGCGCCGCCGAGATGGTGAAGTTCTGCGCGGAGCACGGGATCCCGCACGAGGTGACGGGCAAGCTGATCGTCGCCACCGAGCGCGAGGAGCTGCCCCGGCTGCACGCCCTGGTCCAGCGCGGCCGGGAGAACGGCATCCCGGTCCGCGAGCTGGGCCCGGCCCAGATCACCGAGTACGAGCCGCAGGTGCAGGGGCTGGCCGCGATCCACGTCGGCAGCACCGGCATCGTGGACTACGGCCGGGTCAGCGCCCAGCTCGCGGAGTCCTCGGGCGCGGAGATCGTCTACGGCGCCGAGGTGGACCTGATCTCGCGCCGCGCGTCGGCGGTGGCCGTGCGCACCACCTCCGGCCTGGTCTTCCGGTCCCGGATGCTGGTGAACTGCGCCGGCCTGCACTGCGACCGGATCGCCCGCCTGGCCGGGGACGACCCGGGCATGCGGATCATCCCCTTCCGTGGCGAGTACTACGACCTGACCCGCCCGGACCTCGTCCGCGGCCTGGTCTACCCGGTGCCGGACCCGGCGTTCCCCTTCCTCGGGGTGCACCTCACCCGCGGCATCGGCGGCGGCGTCCACGTCGGCCCCAACGCCGTGCCGGCGCTGGCCCGCGAGGGGTACGACTGGTCGACGGTGCGCCCGCGGGACATCGCGGACGAGCTCGCGTGGCCGGGCGCCTGGCGGATGGCCTCCCGGCACTGGCGGTACGGGACGGGCGAGATCCACCGCTCCCTGTCGAAGCAGGCCTTCACCCGGGCGGTGCGCCGCCTCCTGCCGGCCGTCACCGCGGCGGACCTGCAGCCCGCCGCGGCCGGGGTCCGCGCCCAGGCCGTCCTGCGGGACGGCACCCTGGTGGACGACTTCCTGATCCGCGACGCCCCGCGCACGATCCACGTCCTCAACGCCCCCTCCCCGGCCGCGACGGCCTCCCTCCCGATCGGCCGCGAGATCGCCTCCCGCGTCCTGCGCACCCTCGGCCCGGCCTGAGCGGACCGGCCGGAGCAGCCGGGCCTGAGCACACCCGGCCTGAGCAGCCGGGCCGCAGCAGCCCCTGCGCAGAGCCCGGCCGGAGCAACCGCTGCGCAGCCGGGCCGTGGCGGCTCCTGCGCGGCCGGGCCGTGGCGGCTCCTGCGCAGCCGGGCCGTGGCGGCTCCTGCGCAGCCGGGCCGTGGCGGCCCGGCCGTGCCTCCGGCCGCCGACAGGGTGCCGTGCCGTCCCCGGAGCTCCGCCCAGGTCTCCGCCCCGGCCCGCGCGCCCGGAACGCCGGCGGCACCGAATCCTCAGGCCCCGCCCCGCCCCGCACGCTCGCTCGCGCAGCGCCGCCACGACCCCCCGTCGTAGAATCAGCGCATTGTGTCTGAGTCCCTGAACCCCACGCCGCCCGCCGTCCCGGACGCCCCCGTCGCCGACTACGCCGACGGTCCCGCGCCGGAGGCGAACTCGTACGTGCCCCCCAAGTGGCGCACCGAGCCCCGCTTCCCCGACGGCCCCTCGCCGGACCCGGCCGGCTCGCACCACGAGCGGCGGATCCGGAGCTTCCAGCCCCGGCGCAGCCGGGTGACCACCGGCCAGGGCGAGGCCCTCAAGCGGCTCTGGGGCACCTGGGGCCTGGACATCGACGGCCATTCGGTCATCGACCTCAAGACCCTCTTCGACGGCCTCCCGGTCGTCCTGGAGATCGGCTTCGGCATGGGCGAGGCCACCGCGCAGATGGCCGCCGCCGACCCCGGCACCGGAATCCTCGCCGCCGACGTGCACACCCCCGGCCAGGGCAACCTGCTCGCCCTCGCCGAGCGCGGCGGCATGACCAACGTCCGGGTGGCCAACGGCGACGCGATCATCCTGCTCCGCGAGATGCTGCCGCCCGACGCGCTGGCCGGCATGCGCGTGTACTTCCCGGACCCGTGGCCCAAGGCCCGCCACCACAAGCGCCGCCTGATCCAGCCCGAGTTCCTGACCCTGGCCGCGACCCGTCTGGCACCCGGGGCCGTACTGCACTGCGCGACCGACTGGGAGCCGTACGCCGAGCAGATGCTCGAAGTCCTCACGGCGCACCCCGACTTCGAGAACACGCAGCCCGACGGCGGCTACTCCCCGCGTCCCGACTTCCGGCCGCTCACCCGCTTCGAGGGGCAGGGCCTCGACAAGGGCCACGTCGTACACGACTTGCTCTTCCGTCGCACGGAGAACTGACAACGTCACCGCTTGTGTCCGGGCGGATCGCTAGGGTCATGATGTGTTCCGAGCGCTCCGCCCCGTCCTCGCGCGTCCGTCCGGCACGTTCCGCACGTGCGTACTCCTCGTCCTGCTCGCCGCCACCGGCATCGCCATCCTCGAACTCGTCCGGGAGCAGACCGGCACGCCGGGCTTCTTCGTCGGCCTCGGGCTGGCCCTGCTGCCGGTGGCGCCGCTCATGGCGGCGTTCCGCTGGCTGGGCCGGGCAGCGCCGGCGCCCTGGTCGCAGTTGCTGTTCTGCTTCGCCTGGGGTGCCTGCACCGCGGCGCTGATCGCCATACTGGCGAACAACTTCGCCACCCAGTGGATAGCCGCAGCGACCGCCGACCCCTCGGAGGCGGACCAGCTCGGCTCGGTCGCCATCGCCCCGGTGGTGGAGGAGAGCGCCAAGGCGGCCGCCCTGCTGCTGGTGTTCGCGTTCCGGAGACCGCATTTCACCGGGCCCGCCGACGGTTTCGTGGTGGCCGGCTTCACCGCCATCGGCTTCGCCTTCACCGAGAACATCCTCTACCTCGGCAACGCCTTCGTTCAGGACCTGGCCGACGGCACCGGCGTCCTGGACTCGGTGACCGCGGCGACCTTCTTCGTACGGATCGTGCTGTCGCCGTTCGCGCACCCGCTGTTCACGGTGCTCACCGGGCTCGGGTTCGGCGCGGCCGCGGTCAGCGCGCGCCGGGCGCGCCGGTTGTGCCTGCCGCTGCTCGGCCTGGCACTGGCCATGGGAATGCACGCCCTGTGGAACGGATCCTCGCGGTTCGGTGACCACGGCTTCTACGTGGTCTACAGCTGCGTGATGGTCCCGCTGTTCGGGCTGCTGGTGTGGCTGGCCGTGCGGATACGGCGCGGCCGGCTGCGGGCCGTCGCCGCGGAACTCTCGCTGTACGCGGCCGCGGGCTGGCTCGCGCCCGCCGAGGTACCGGCCCTGGCCTCGATGCCGGCCCGGTCGCTGGCCCGCTCGCTGGCGCGGCGCAGCGGGGGCCGGGCCGCCGGACGGGCCGTCGCCCGCTACGAGGCGGACGCCGTCGCCCTGGCCATGCTGCGGAACCGGGCGCGCCGCGGGGGCCCGCTGCGCGAGGCGGACTTCGCACGCCGGGAACGGGAGTTGCTGAACCGGTTGTGGCAGCGCCGGGCGACCGCAGGCCCCGCACTGGCCCGGGCGGCGGTGATGGAGGAACTGCTACCGCACGGCTTCGACCCCTTGGCGCCGTTCGGGACGCCGGAGGCGGGAGAGGCTGGAGAGGCGGCAGAGGCGGTAGTGGCTGCAGAGGCTGCGGCCCGCCCGGCCGGTGTCCCCGGGCCGCGGCGCCAGGAGCCGTCCGTCAGACGTTCAGGCCCTTGGACTCCAGCCACGCCAGCGGGTCCATCGTCGATCCGCCCTTGCGTACTTCCAGGTGGAGATGGGGTCCGGTGACGTTCCCGGTGGCTCCGACGCGGCCGATGGTGTCCCCGGCGCCGACCGAGCCCGAGGTCACCGACATCGAGGAGAGGTGGCAGTACCAGATCTCCGTACCGTCCTCGAGCTCCAGCACGATGCGGTAGCCGTACGCCCCGGACCAGCCGGCCGAGGTGATCTTCCCGGCGCCGACCGCCTTGGCGGGGGTGCCGGTCGGGGCCGCGAAGTCGAGGCCGGTGTGGTGGCCGGAGGACCACATGGAACCGGAAACCCCGTAGTGCGAGGTGAGGGTGTAGGCGGAGGTGGGCAGGGACCAGCCTCCGGCCGATGCGGCGGGGCGCTCCTGCGCCGCCTTCGCCTCGGCGGCCTTCCTGGCGGATTCGGCCTCCTCCGCGGCCTTCGCCTCGGCCTGGGCCTTGGCCTCCTCGGCCGCCCGGCGGGCCTCTTCCAGCTTGCCCTTGGCCTCCTGGGCCGCCGCTTCGCGCGCGGTGCGCTCGGCTTCCGCACGGGCCGCCGCCTCGGCGGCGCCCTGCTGCGACTCGGCCTGCTGGAGGATGCGGTTGCGCAGGATCTCGCCGGCGTCCGCACCGCGGTCGGCCTGCTGGGCGATGATGCCGGCCGTCCCGGCGCGGTCGGCCTCCTGGCCGGAACCCCCGTCGGCCTGACGGTCGTTGCCGCCGGGCATCAGGTCGGGGAGGGACGGCATGGATATCGCGACCTGCGGCCGGTCCTGGGCGGTGGCGATGCCGCTGGCGCCGACCGCGGCGATGACACCGACGCCGAGCACGGTGGAGCTGCGGGCAAGTCCCCCGCGCTGCTTGGCGACCCGGTGCTTGCCCCGGACCGGACGGACCGAGTCCTCGGTGGGGTTCCACTCGCCCCAGGCACCCGCGGTGGGCGGCTCCTGGATCTCGGTGCCTTCAGGAGCAGGCGAGTTGGAGGCCACGGGGGCACACTCCTCATTGACACGCACGCGCACGGTGCCGTCTCTTGCGACGGCCGGGACGACCGCGCTGCGTTATCGAAAGGTAATAGAAGTGAGGGAGTGATTCCAAGCTGTTGCGCTTGATCATTCCCACCAATTGGCCACGGCCTGGCTTGCTTTGGCCATTCCTTTTCAGCCGATACCTAGACCAACTAGGGCAAAATTCAAACGAGTCACCCATCTCCTCGGCCACATGCCCGAAATGACTGACCATCAATCAGCTTGCACAGAGCACCCGTTCCGTTACACATCGTCATGCGGCGTCGTCGCCCCGCCGCACCACCGGCACGGTCCGCCGCCGCTCCGCCCGCCGCCCGGGCCGGCCCACCGCGAGCAGCGCCATGTCGTCCGTCGTCCCGCCACCCGTGTGCCGTCGTACGTCGCTGCTCAGCGCACCGAGCAGGGCGTGCGGCCCGGCCAGGACCCGGCCGCGCAGCCGGGCCGCCGGATCGTAGAAGGCCCCCGCCCGGTCGCGGGCCTCCGTCAGCCCGTCCGTGTAGAGCAGCAGCACGGCCCCCGCCGGGAAGGCCCACTGCTCGGCCCGGCCCGGCCGGACGCCCAGGTCGCCCATGCCGAGCGGCAGGGAAGGCTCCGCCGGGGCGAGCACCGCCAGGTCCCCGTCCCCGTACAGCAGCAGCGGCTCGGGATGGCCCCGGTTGAGCAGCCGCAGCACCCCCGAATCCGGCGGGATCTCCCCGAGCACGCACGTCGTGAACCCCTCCACCGCGTCCAGGCCCTCGCGCCGGGCGCCCTCCCGGTCCAGGGCCCGCTCCAGCCGCTGCGCCACCGCCTCCAGCGTCGGCTCGGTCTCCGCCGCCTCGCGGAACGCCCCGAGGACCACCGCGACGGCCTCCACCGCCCCGAGCCCCTTGCCCCGTACGTCACCCACCGCCAGCCGCACCCCGTACGGGGTCTCCTGCACCGCGTACAGGTCCCCGCCGATGAACGCGTCGGCCTGCGCGGCCTCGTACCAGGCGGACACGTGCAGCCCCCCGATCCGCTCGGCGGGCTTCGGCAGCACCGCCCGCTGCGCCGCCTCGGCGATCCCGCGGGCGGAGGCCAGCCGCTCACCGCTGCGCCGCACCACGCGGTTGATCAGCAGCGCCAGCCCGGCCACGGTCACCATGGTGGCCAGCTCGGTCAGCCCGTGGGCCGTCCAGGAGGTGCCGTGGTGCAGGTGCAGCAGGAACACCGCGAGCACGGCCAGCACGCCCGTCAGGGCCGTGGCCCACAGGGTGTAGAGCGGGGCGGCGATCAGCGGCGCCGCGGAGAAGGACGGCGATCCGGTGAAGCTGGGCGGCGTCAGCAGGTCGAAGGCGAGGCCGGCGGCGATCAGTACGCCCGGCAGCACCCGGAGCAACCGGCGGGCCGGACCGCTCCCGACGCCGGCCGCACGCCGCCCGCCACCGCTGCCCTTCCGGCCCAGCCCCACCACACGCTCTCCTGCCGCCCGGTCCCCGCGCTCCGCGGGTGCGGGCCCGCCGCCGCGCCCCTCAAGGCTGGCGGCAGGAGCGGACGTACGGCGACCCGGCGGTGGCCGTACGGGTGACGGGCCACGGGCGACAGGGCGCGAGGAGGGACGGGAACACGACGAAGGCCCGGTTCCCAAGGGAACCGGGCCTTCGTCTTCAGTAGCGGGGACAGGATTTGAACCTGCGACCTCTGGGTTATGAGCCCAGCGAGCTACCGAGCTGCTCCACCCCGCGTCGGTGAACACAACTCTACGCCATCCGGGAGCAGCCCTTCACCAATTGGTCCCCGACCCACCCCGGAACCGGCATCGCCGCAGGTCAAAGCCATAAAACTGGCCGAATCCGGCATCCCGCGAACGAAGATCATCTCTGTTGCACGGCAGTGACACTGCAGGGATGGTTCCGCGATCGGATCCGGGCGAAGATTCATCTGTCGCCAAGGCCAGGGGGAACACGAACCGGCCGGGCGGCACAGACCACACCAACCGGCTCGGCACTCTGCCGATGCCCTCGTGATTCCTGGGGGGAGTCCACCATGTCCGTTCGCACCGCAGCCGCCATCGCAGTCGTCGCCGGCGTTGTCACCACTCTGCTGCCGCTCTCGGCCACCGCCGCGTCCGCCGCACCCGCCGCCGACGACCACGCCGTACTGCGCACGGAGATGGGCGCTCCCATCCCCGGCGGCCCGCTGTCCCGCGGCGGCGCCACCGAGACCTTCGACCTGACGGTGAAGAACCCGACCGGCAAGGCCGTCGAGTACAAGCCGTGGCTGCTCCTCGACCCGAAGGGTCCGAGCCTGCTGGGCGAGAACGACGTCGTCTTCAAGGTCGAGGCGGTTGACGCCCCGGCGACCAAGTCCTCGGTGGGCCGGCAGGACGGCGAGTGGCAGGGCCTGTTCTCCCCCTCGGCCAAGGAGCCCGGCGCCGGCTTCGACATCCCCGCGAACGGCAAGATGACCTGGAAGGTCACCCTCGGTCTCGGCGCGAACTACCCCACGAACAACGGCGACTTCAACTTCACCGCCACCAGCTACAACAACTCCGTCGCCCCCGGCGGCGCCGACTCCCACCTCTTCAAGGTCGACCCGCAGATCAAGACGGGCGAGCTGAAGACCTGGTTCAAGCAGGTCAGTTCGGGCAAGGACGGCCAGGAGCAGCGCGCCTACCTGGACCTGAACTACCAGGCCACCGGCGACGGCACGTTCGGCACCGCCCTCGCCACCAGCCTGACCCTGTCGCACCCGGGCACGCAGAACGCCGACTTCCGCCTCCAGGCACTGATCGACGGCCGCTGGCAGGACGTGAACGCCAAGGACAGCCGCTACGAGCTGCCGCGCATCGCCAAGGGCTTCGGCGCCGCCTCCGGCGTCCACACCCAGCCGCTGCGCCTCAGCCTGGGCAAGGACTCCAAGCTGACGCAGCGGACCGTCATCACGATGGAGGCCGAAGTCCGCCAGGCCGAGGGCAACACCTGGCCGCTCATGACCGTCCCGGTGCAGTTCCCGCTGGTCCCGATCACGGAGCCGGCGCCGACCGAGCCGACCGCCAACCCGACCACCCCGACCACCACCACCCCGTCCCCGTCCCCGACCCCCTCCTCCACCTCCTCCTCCGCGGTGCAGCAGGCCGTCGCCACCTCCACGGGCAACTCCAACGTGACGACCACGGGCTCCTCCACGGGCTCGCTGGCCACCACCGGCGCCGGCTCGTCCACCGGCCTGTACGCCGGCCTCGCCGCGGCCCTGGTCGCGCTCGGCGCGGCCGCCGCCTGGCTCGGCCGTCGCCGCCGCACCCACGCCTGATCGCACCTCCCCACACCCCGAAGCGCCCCGCCCGATCCCTCGGGCGGGGCGCTCCCCGTTGCGCGCGGACGTGCCGTCAGGCGGCGGCCCGTTCGCGGTGGCGGGTCAGGACGTGGGTGGTGGAGCCGTCGTCCTCGCGCACGTCACGGACGTGGGCGAAGCCGATGCGGGTCAGCAGCGCGAGGGAGGCGGTGTTGGGCGCGGCCACCGTGGCGTGCACCTCGGCCAGGCCGAGGCCCGTGAAGCCGTACGCGACGACCGCCTCCGCGATCTCGGTGCCGAGGCCGGATCCCCAGGCCTCGGGGGCCAGGGCGTAGATGATCTCGTGGCCGTCGACCTCGTCGGTCCGCTTGATCTCGGCGTGCCCGACCAGCCGGCCGTCCCTGCGCACGGCCCAGACGTCGAAGAGGCCCTCGGCGTAGACCTTCGTGAAGACCCGCCCGAACAGGGCGCGGTCCTCGGCCTCGGTGGCGGGGCCGTCGCCCATCCACCGGGAGACCCGGGGGTCCTGGAAGAGCGCCACGAAGGCTTCCTCGTCCTCGGGCGTGTACGGGTCGAGCAGCAGGCGTTCGGTACGCAGAACCGGAGTCACGGCGGTGACGCTACCGCCGGCCGCCCCGTGGTTCACCCGGTTTACGGCCCGGCCCCGGACACAACACGGCGCCCCGTCCGCGGTGTGCGGACGGGGCGCCGGGAGCGGTAGGCCATGTCGGACTCGAACCGACAACCAACGGATTAAAAGTCCGCTGCTCTGCCAATTGAGCTAATGGCCCTCCGGGTGCTCACCCCAGAGCATAGCCGGACAGCGCCGGTCAGCCGATCGGGTATCGACCGACCGGCCTGTCGGCGTCAGTTCAGGGGCGCGCCGGCGGCCGGCCGGAGGTCGGGGGCCGGGTCACGGACACCGTCCCCGACGTGCTGACCTCTCCGCCCCGGCCGTCGGCCGGACGGGCGGTGAGCGTCCACTCGTACTCGCCGGAGAAGAGGTACCCGCCCGTCGCGGACCTGCCGTCCCACGCCGGGGCGATCAGGCCGCGCGCGTCGGTGCCGGTGCGGACGGTCGTGGTGATGCCGGATGCCTTGTCGCGCACCGTCAGCTTCCAGGAGGAGACCGGCTTGGACAGCCACCAGCGGGCCTGCCAGGTCTTCACCTGCCTGAAGTCCGCGGTGGCGGCGACGTCCTGGTCGAGCAGGGCGAGCGGGGAGGCCTCGCCGGTCACGCCGACCAGGTGCACGGTCTGGCCCGGGTCCGTGTAGGCGAGCCGGCCGCCGAACCGGTCGACGGTCCAATCGATGCCGTGGCTGTTGAACCACTGGCCGATCTCGCGCTCCCGGACCGCCGTGCCGGAGCGCACGTTGTAGACCTCCAGGCCCACGCCCTCCATGCGCACGACGTATCCGTCTCCGAGCCGCACGAGATGCAGCGCGGTCGTGAAGGGCATGGGCACGCGCTTCTTGGAGGGCACGTGGAAGGCGGCGGCGCCGTCACCGGTGGAGGAGCACGCGGAGTACAACCAGCTGCCGGCCGCCATGAGTCCCTGCGGACGACAGCCCGAACCGAGGTCGACCCGCTGGGTGGTCTGCCCGGTCCGCAGGTCCGTGCCGACCACCACGCCCTTGTTCCCCTCCGGCTGCCAGAGCGTGGATCCCCACAGGACGGACGACGGGTCGGGACGGACGTCGAGGACCTTCCCGGCGTCGATGTCCGCGACATAGGTTCCGGAGTCGGACGTGCCGGCAGCCGTGAACAGGACGTACCGGCCGGACACGTTCTTGATGACGCCCGGCCACAGCTCGCGGCCGCCCGCCGGCAGCACCTGACGCACCGTGCCGCCCGCGGCGGTGTCGATCACGTTCACCGCGAGTGCGCAGGCGATGCAGTCCCCCACGTCGGCACGGGACAGCGAGACGAACCGGCCGTCGCCCGTCGCGGCGCTCCGGGCGCCGACGGCGTCCTGGACACCGCAGACCTTCGCGTTCACCGACAGGTCGCACTTCCACACGGGCTTCTGCGACACCGCCGGCGGGCCCGAGACCGAAGCGGTGTATCCCAGAACGCTCGTGGCGGGGTCGGTCTGACCCACGGCGAGCTGTCCCTGGGCGAAGGCGAGACCCACGCGGTTCGCGGGATCCGGCGGAACGTCCACGACCTTCTGCACCACGGGCGCGCCGTCGGGGCCCGGCGCGATGCGGTGGACTCCCCAGTGGGAGGAATCGGATCCGCCGACCACGTAGGCGGCCCCGTCGGCGCCGGTCGTGATCTCCTCACCAGCGGTCTGCGCCAGCAGCGTGCGCGCCGCACCTCCCTTGGTGGGTACCGCAACCAGTCCGGCGGCGCCCCGCGCGAGCAACCAGTCGCCCAAGGGCTGCACGGCCGTCGCCGACAGCGCGCCCAGGTCGACCGTACGGGTCTCCTTGCCGTCGCTGCGCGAACGCAGCGTCACCTTGCCCGAGTTCTCCATCGCGATCCACTGCGGACCGAGCCCGAACCTGGTGTGGTCGGTGCCGGTGACACCGTTCGCCATCGGCACGGGGCGCAGCGTCGCCGTGGCGAAGTCGAGCAGCGCGACGGAATGACCGCCGCTGCCCTTCAAGTAGGTGACCAGGGCGCCGTTGCGGTCGAAGGCGCGCACGCGGAAGGCGTACGTACCGAACCTCTCGGGCGAGGTGACGACCACGTCCTTGCGCGGCTCGGCACCCCGGCCGATCAGGTGCAGGGTGAGCCACCCGGCCTGGTCGACCTCCGCGGCGAGTGCCTGGGTGGGGGAGAAGGCCCGCATCCAGGCCCGCCCCGGCGGCGCGGTCAGCGTCTCGCTCGCGCCGGAGCCGAGGTCCCGGATCGTGAGCGGCCCGGTGTTGTCGGACGCGACATAGCCGGAGGGCCCCACTCCGCACGCCATGGAATCCCCGTGGAAGGCCACTTCGTTCGCGTCGGAGGGGCAGGGGGCCACCGTCGCTTCGCGACCGTCCTGGAGACTCTGCCAGTACCTCTCCCCGTTCCAGCCCCGCCCCATCGTCAGGCCGGCGCCGGCCGCGAAGACCGGCTTCCGGGCGGGGTCCTGGTGCGGCGGTGCCGGGATGGTCAGGTCGTCGGCGGCCGTCGGTCCCGCCGCGGCCGGTACGGCGGCCGGGCCGCCGAGGCCGATGGCGAAGGCGAGCGCCGCGGCGCCCAGTACGCGTGACCGTCTCAAAGAAGTCCCACCCCCAGGAAGTGCGCGGGGGCGGTCGCGGTTCCGCGTCGCCGTGCCCCCCACAGCAAAAGTCCGTGGATCTTAGCAACACGCGACAGGGCCCCCACGACCGAAGTCGTGGGGGCCCTGTCAGGGGTTCAGCTCAGCCGGGTTCAGCCGTTGCGCTTCCAGCGCGGCTTGTCGTCGCGGCGGCCGCCGCCGAAGCCGCCGGAGGGGCGGTCGTCACGGCGG
>NZ_JBFBGM010000002.1:0-666675 GCF_040684695.1 Streptomyces erythrochromogenes | reverse complement strand
GAAGCCGCCACGGTCACCACCGCGGTCACCGCGGTCGTCACGGTTGAAGCCACCCGACGGACGGTCGTCACGACGGAAACCACCGGACGGACGGTCATCGCGACGGAAGCCGCCACGGTCACCACCGCGGTCACCGCGGTCGTCACGGTTGAAGCCACCCGACGGACGGTCGTCACGACGGAAACCACCGGACGGACGGTCGTCACGGCGGAAGCCGCCCGACGGACGGTCGTCACGACGGAAACCACCGGACGGACGGTCGTCACGGCGGAAGCCGCCACGGTCGCCACCGCGGTCACCGCGGTCGTCGCGGCGGTAGCCGCCACGGTCACCGCGGTCGCCGCCGCGGTTGTCACGGCGCTCGAAGTTGCCGCGGTCGTCGCGCTGGGCGCGGTTCTCCTCGCGGCGCTCCTGGGCGGCGATCTCGGCGGCAGCGGCAGCGGCGGCAGCCGCGACCTCGGCCTCGGCGGCCTCGGCCACCTCGGCGACAGCGGCCTCCGGGTCCTCGCCGCGCTCGCGGGCGGAGCGGGCGACCAGGCGGTCGGCCTCCTCGCGCAGCTCGCCGGCACGGCGGGTCAGGCGCTCGAGCTGCTTGGTGAGCTCGGCGACCTCGCGCTCGGCCTGCTTGGCGGCGTTGTTCGCGGAGTCGGCCTGGACCTCGGTGAGCGAACGCGCACCGGTGATCTCGGCGACCTCGGGCTCGAAGGCGCCGGCGCCCTGGACGATGTGGCGCGAGGCGTCGACGCCCGCGTCCTCCATCAGGCGGAAGATCTGGCGGCGCTGGTGCGGCAGCGCGAGGGAGACGACGACACCGGACTTGCCGGCGCGGGCGGTACGGCCCGAGCGGTGCAGGTAGTCCTTGTGGTCACCGGCCGGGTCCACGTTCAGGACCAGGTCGATGCCGTCGACGTGGATGCCTCGGGCGGCGACGTCGGTGGCGACGAGCGCGTTGACGTAGCCGTCCTTGAAGTCCGCGAGGACGCGGGTGCGGGCGCCCTGGGTCATGCCGCCGTGCAGGGCGTCGGCCTTGACGCCGGCCTCGACGAGCTGCTCGGCGATGCGGTCGGCGCCCAGCTGGGTGCGGACGAAGATGATGGTGCGGCCCTTGCGGGCGGCGATGGCGGCCGTGACCGGCGCCTTGTCCTTCGGCTTCACGACGAGCACGTGGTGCGTCATGGTCGTGACGTTGCCCTGGGCGCTGTCGACCTCGTGCGTGACCGGGCTGGACAGGTAGCGCTTGACCAGGGTGCCGATTTCGTTCTCCATGGTGGCGGAGAAGAGCATGCGCTGGCCGCCCTCGGGGATCTGGTCGAGCAGCTCGGTGACCTCGGGCAGGAAGCCCAGGTCGGCCATCTGGTCGGCCTCGTCGAGGACCGCGACCTGGACGTTCTCCAGGGAGCAGGCGCCGCGGTTGATGATGTCGCGCAGTCGGCCCGGGGTGGCGACGAGGATGTCGACACCGCGCTCCAGAGCGTAGATCTGGTTGCTCATGGAGGTACCGCCGCAGACGACCTTCATCTTCAGGCCGAGGACGTCGCCGTACGGCTGGAGGGCGTCCGCGACCTGCATCGCGAGCTCACGGGTCGGCGTGAGGATGATCGCGCGGGGCTTCTTCTTCTCGGTGTGGCCGCCGGCCAGCGTGGCCAGGGTCGGCAGACCGAAGGAGAGGGTCTTGCCGGAGCCGGTGCGACCGCGGCCGAGGATGTCCTTGCCGGACAGGGCGTCCGGGATGGTCGCGGCCTGGATCGGGAAGGGCGTGGTGACGCCGTTCTGGGCGAGCTTGCGGACGATGCCCTCGGGCAGACCCAGGTCACCGAAGGTGATCGTGGGCTCGGCGTCGGCGTCTGCATCGGCGTCGAAGTCGTCGGTGGAGTCCTCGAAGGACTCACCGTTCACGTCCGCCTCGAGGGCCTCGATGATTCCCTCGGCCTCAGCGGCCTCGATCGCCTCGGTGACCACGAGGGCCTCGGCGTCGATGAGCTCGTTGGAGTCGTTCTCGGGCATGACGGAACGGTCAGAACTGGAAATGGACATGCGAAATGCGAAACCTTCCGGAGTCTCGGCACGCGCCCAAACTCCGTGAATCGCAAATCGACCGCCTCAATGCGGTCAGCCACGGCTAGGGAGAGTACGCGCCACACGGCGCTCTTCGGATTCGGCGCCGGGCAATGGGATCAAACGATCTATAATCATACGCACCCTCCCCCGGGTCTGGCAAGTCGCTCCCACGAAAACGTCCCCGACCTGCACAAATGCCCGCATCGGGAAGACTCGGCCGCGCCTCCCGGAGGCGGCGCCGGACGTCGCGCCCCTACGCCTGGGGCGCCGGCTGGGTGGTGGGCTCCGGCTGCGGGCTCGACGGAAGCGGAGTGGGTTCCGTCACAGGGGGCGTCGGAATCGGGGGCGCCGGCGTCGGGCTCGCCGACTGCTGGCCGCCGCCCGGCCCTCCCGGACCGCCGGAACCCGAACCGCCGGAACCGCCCGTCGACGGCTCCTGGGGCCCCTGCCCGCCGGCGCCGCCGCCCGGTCCGGCCGACGGCGCGGGCGCGCCCGGCGCCCCGCTCGGCGCACCCGGGCCGGGGGAGGCCCCGGTCGCGCCGGAGGCCTTGCCGTCCTCCTTGTGCTTGCCGTCCTGGCCCTCCGCGGCTTCCTTGCCGCCGTGCCCGTTGCCGCGGATCCCGGAACCCCGCCCGGAGGCGGCACCTGCGCCCGCCTCCGAACCGGCGCGCCGGTCCGCCGCGGCGGAGGGCCCGGGCTTGGCCGCGTCCTCACCGACGCTCATGCAGCCGGCCGTCGCCGCGACCGCGAGAGCGGTGACGGCCAGTCTGAGGGAAGCGGACAACTGGCGCACGGGGGCACCTCCGGAGCCTGGGGACGAGAGGCGAGAGGCCCGCAGAAGCGGGTCGATGTGCCCAACTCCCTTTGCCCCGCAAGGGACACGCCCTCAGGCGAACAGTTGTCGCGCCACCTGCGAGCCGAGGTGCACCGCGCCCAGCCCGACCAGCACCGACATCACGACGTTCGCAGCCGCCAGGAAGCCCCACCCGCGCTCGGCCAGCCGCAGCGTCTCGTACGAGAAGGTCGAGTACGTGCTCAGCGCCCCGCACAGCCCGGGCCCCAGCAGCAGCACCACCCACGAGGAGGCGGCCCCGGCCAGTGCCGCGCCGGTCAGCACCCCCAGCACCAGGCAGGCGGCCGCGTTCACGACGAAGGTCCCCCAGGGGAAGACCGAATCGTGGCGCTGCTGCACCGCACGGTCCGTCAGATAGCGCAGCGGAGCGCCGACGACCGCGCCCGCCACCACGAACAGCCAGTTCACCGGACCACCCGGCCCGTCCCCGGCCCCGGCTCGCGGTCAGGCCCCTCTCCCCGTCCCCGTCCCCGCCCGCGGAGGGCGAGCCGGGTCACCGAGGCCGCCGCCCACACCGCGCCCAGCGCGGCCACCACCGTGAGCCCGGCGTACGCCAGCGCGGACCGCGCCTCCCCCTCGTCGAGGAGCCGAGAGAAGTCCATCGCGTAGGTGGAGAAGGTGGTGAAGCCGCCGAGCACGCCGACCCCGGCGAAGGGGCGCAGCAGCGGATGCGGAGCCGACCGCCCGCCCTCGCTGATCAGCACCATCAGTACGCCGATCAGCGCGCACCCGGAGGCGTTGATCCACAGGGTCGCCCACGGGAAGGTCCCGGGCGCGGCCGGCCAGAGCAGGGAGATCCCGTACCGGGCCGAGGCCCCGACCGCGCCTCCGGCGGCCACCGCCGCGAGCACCCGGCCCTGCGGCTCGGCCCGCTGCGCGGGCACGTGCAGGTCGACGTCCGGGTCGATCGCCTCGGCACCGGAGCCGGGGCCGGGGCCGGGGCCGGCGCCGGGCCGGGAGCCCCTACGGCTCACCCGTACCCCAGCGCGTGCAGCCGCTCGTCGTCGATCCCGAAGTGGTGGGCGATCTCGTGCACCACGGTGACCTCCGTCTCCGCGACCACGCTCTCCCGGTCCTCGCACATCCGCAACGTGGGATTGCGGTAGATGGTGATCCGGTCCGGCAGCACCCCGGCGTACCACTCGCCGCGGTCCGTCAGCGGGGTCCCCTCGTAGAGGCCCAGCAGGTCCGGGTCGTCGGCGGGCGGCTCGTCCTCGACGAACACCGCCACGTTGTCCATCAGCCGCGTCAGCTCCGGCGGGATCCGGTCCAGGGCCTCTGCGACGAGCTCCTCGAACTCCTCGCGCGTCATCTCCAGCACCGGGCCATTGTCCCTCCGGGGGAAACCGTTTTGGCGATACCTCCCCGGATCCCATATGCTTCTCACGTCCCCGACGCGCTGGAAAGCGCCCAGGCGGGCCTTTAGCCCTCATCGTCTAGTGGCCCAGGACGCCGCCCTTTCAAGGCGGTAGCACGGGTTCGAATCCCGTTGGGGGTACGCATTACCGTGTGCAAGACTTTGTCTCGCACACTGCAAGGTCCTGTGGAGCAGTTGGTTAGCTCGCCACCCTGTCAAGGTGGAGGTCGCGGGTTCAAGTCCCGTCAGGATCGCTGAGGCCGGAAACGGTCTCGTGGCTGGGTAGCTCAGTTGGTACGAGCGATCGCCTGAAAAGCGATAGGTCGCCGGTTCGACCCCGGCCCCAGCCACCACCAGGAAGGCCCCGTCCATCGGACGGGGCCTTCTGTGGTTACTCCGCCCCCGCCTCCACCTTCGCCTCCTCGGCCGCCCGCGCCCGGCGGCGCCACTGCACCAGGCCGAAGGCCGCCGCCCCGACGGCGACCAGCCCGAGCAGCGCTCCGTCCGGAACCGCGTCCGCCAGCGTGCGCACCCGCTGCTCCACCGCGAAGGAGTCGTCCACGTCCAGCAGCCCCGGCAGCGCGCTCGCCCCGTCGTAGACGAGGAACAGCACGCCCAGGGTGATGAAGAACAGCCCGGACAGCAGCGAGGTCGTGTGCAGCTCCCGGCTGCCCACGCGGAAGGCCCGGCCGCGCAGCCAGCGCCGCCGGCCCAGCTCGAACCGCTCCCACAGCAGGGCCATCACGAAGAGCGGCACGGCCATCCCCAGGGCGTAGACCGCCAGCAGCATCCCGCCGTAGACCGGGCTGCCGCTGACCGCCGCGACCGTCAGGACGCTGCCCAGGATCGGGCCGGCGCAGAAGCCCGCCAGCCCGTACACCGCGCCGAGCGCGTACACGGACAGCGCGGTCGTCGGCCGGATCCTCCCGGACAGCTCCGAGATCCGCTTCGAGGCGAAGCCCAGGCCCAGGATCTGCGCCACACCGAGGGCGATGATCAGCCAGCCGCCGGCGAGGACCAGCTGGTCGCGGTTGCTGTGGAAGAACCGCCCGGCGTACGAGCCGGCCGCCCCCAGCGGTACGAGGGTGCTCGCGAGGCCCGCGTAGAAGATGCCGGTACGGGCCAGCAGGCGTGAGGCGGAGTCGATCGAGTACGCGAAGAAGGCCGGCAGGAGCAGCGCGCTGCACGGGCTGAGCAGCGCGAGGAGGCCGCCCAGCAGCGCGGCCAGGTATCCGATGTCGGTCACTGCTTCGCCGCCGCCTCGGCCTGCGCGATGGCGGCGGCGAAGGCGCCGAGCGGCTGGGCGCCGGCGATCGGCTTGCCGTTGACCAGGAAGGACGGGGTGGAGGTGACGCCGATGCGGTAGCCCTCCTCCTGGTCCTTCTTCAGGGCCGCCGCGGCCGGCTCGCCGGCCATGTCGGCCTTGAAGCGCTCGATGTCGGGGACCCCGGCCTCGCGGGCCAGCTCCAGCAGACGCGGCTCGGCGAAGCCCTTCTCCTTGGCGCCGTCGGCGTACGCGGCCGCGTGGAATGCGGCGAACCGGTCCTGCTGCCCCGCGGCCCAGGCGGCCCTGGCGGCGGCCTCCGACTCGGCGCCGAAGATCGGGAAGTTGCGCCACTCGATGCGCAGGGTGCCGTTGTCGACGTACTTCTTCACCAGCTCGGGCTCGGTGTCCCGGGCGAACTTGCCGCAGTAGCCGCACTTGAAGTCGGAGTACTCGATCAGCACGACGGGCGCGTCCGCGCGGCCGACCGCGAGCTTGTCGCCGGGCTCCCGGCGGGCCAGGGCCAGCAGCGCGGCGGAGGTGTCGTCGCGGGGCGCGGACGCGGGCGCGGAGCCGGCGGAGCCCGCGTCCCTGTCGGCGGGGGCGGTGGCCTGCCAGGAGACGAGGCCGAGGGTGACGGCGGCGAGGGCGACCCCCGCGGAGATCAGCAGGGGCTTGGCGGCGGACGTGGTCGTGCGGTTGTTCTTGGACGAGGACATACGGGTGCTCCGGTTCTGCGGGTGGGGTCGGTACGGGCCGGGCCGGACGGCCTCCGGGGCGGCGGGCGGGAACACGGGGTCCCACGGGCCGGAGAAGGACCGCCGGGGCGAGACCTCTAGACCCGCATCACCGACAGCTCCACCGGGCCGGGGGCGGGCCGGTCGGGGTCGCGGACGGGCGCCCGTACGGGCAGGCCCGCGTACGGCCGGGCGGCCGGCGGGACCGGGCGGCCCGGCGGTACCTGGGCGTGGTCGCCCCCGGACCGGGCCGGGACCACGGGCGTCCCTCCGTGGTCGGGGGCCGCGGGGGCGCAGGAGGGCCCGCCGCTGCGGACGGCGGGGCCGGGAGCCGGGGCGGACTCGGTCCGGGCGGCACCGTCCGCGAGGGTCCCTGGGTGCCCGGCGACGGCCGGGAGCGATCCGGGCGCACCGGAGCCCGCCGGGGCCGCGGCCCGGACGGCCGGCACGGAATCCGGCAGAAACGGTCCGGCAGCGGCGGGGGCCGTCCCGCCCAGCAGTACCGCCAGGACCGCGAGCACGGCGCAGCCGAAGAGGCGGGGGCGGGACAAGGTGGGCTGCCTCTCACTCGTGCGGCCGAGGGACTCGTCCCGAAATGGTACGGGTCCACCCGACAAATGCGTTCGCCACCCGGAGGGCCCAGGTGAGATCCTCGATCAGGTATGTCTACTTCCTTCGCCGCCCTGCAGACGCTTCTCGGTGAGATCTCCCTCCGTGACGCGCACCGCCTCGGCCGCCGCCTCGAAGGCGCCCGCCGCATCCGCAAGCCCGAGGCCAAGCAGGCCGTGCTCGACGAGATCGCCACGGAGGCCGCGAAGGCCGCCGAGCGACTGGCCGGCCGTGCCTCGCGGATGCCGGAGGTCACGTATCCCGAGAACCTGCCCGTCAGCCAGAAGAAGGACGAGATCGCCGAGGCGATACGCGACCACCAGGTCGTGATCGTCGCCGGTGAGACCGGTTCCGGCAAGACCACGCAGATCCCCAAGATCTGCATGGAGCTGGGCCGCGGCGTCCGGGGCATGATCGGGCACACCCAGCCCCGCCGGATCGCCGCCCGCACGGTCGCGGAACGCATCGCCGAGGAGCTGAAGTCCGAGATCGGGCAGACCGTCGGCTGGAAGGTCCGGTTCACCGACCAGGTGGACCAGGACGCGACCTTCGTGAAGCTGATGACGGACGGCATCCTGCTCGCCGAGATCCAGACGGACCGCGAGCTGCGCGCCTACGACACGATCATCATCGACGAGGCCCACGAGCGGTCCCTGAACATCGACTTCCTGCTCGGCTACCTGGCGACGCTGCTGCCCAAGCGGCCCGACCTCAAGGTGGTCATCACCTCGGCGACGATCGACCCGGAGCGCTTCTCCCGCCACTTCGGCGACGCCCCGATCGTCGAGGTCAGCGGCCGCACGTACCCGGTGGAGGTCCGCTACCGGCCGCTCCTGGAAGAGGACTCCGAGGAGTCCGACCGGGACCAGATCACCGCGATCTGCGACGCCGTGGACGAGCTCCAGGCCGAGGGCGCCGGCGACATCCTGGTCTTCCTGTCCGGCGAGCGCGAGATCCGCGACACCGCGGACGCGCTCATCAAGAAGAAGCTGCGCTTCACCGAGGTCCTCCCCCTCTACGCCCGCCTCTCGCACGCCGAGCAGCACCGGGTCTTCCAGCAGCACACGGGCCGCCGGATCGTCCTGGCCACGAACGTCGCCGAGACCTCGCTCACCGTCCCCGGCATCAAGTACGTGATCGACCCGGGCACCGCCCGGATCTCCCGCTACAGCCACCGCACCAAGGTGCAGCGCCTGCCGATCGAGCGGATCTCGCAGGCCAGCGCCAACCAGCGCAAGGGCCGCTGCGGCCGTACCAGCGACGGCATCTGCATCCGGCTGTACTCCGAGGACGACTTCAACGCCCGTCCCGAGTTCACCGACGCCGAGATCCTGCGCACGAACCTGGCCTCCGTCATCCTCCAGATGACCGCCGCCGGTCTCGGCGAGATCGAGAAGTTCCCCTTCATCGACCCGCCGGACCACCGCAACATCCGCGACGGCGTACAGCTGCTCCAGGAGCTCGGGGCGCTGGACCCGGCCGAGAAGGATCCGAAGAAGCGCCTGACGCAGATGGGCCGCCAGCTGTCCCAGCTGCCCGTCGACCCGCGGCTGGCGCGCATGGTCATCGAGGCCGACAAGAACAACTGCGTCCGCGAGGTCATGGTCATCGCGGCGGCCCTGTCCATCCAGGACCCGCGCGAGCGCCCCTCGGACAAGCAGACCCAGGCCGACCAGAACCACGCCCGCTTCAAGGACGAGACCAGCGACTTCCTCTCGTTCCTGAACATGTGGCGCTACGTGCGGGAGCAGCAGAAGGAGCGCGGCTCCTCGTCCTTCCGCCGGATGTGCAAGCAGGAGTACCTGAACTTCCTGCGGATCCGCGAGTGGCAGGACATCTACTCGCAGCTGCGCACGGTCGCCAAGAGCATGGGCATCCACGTCAACGAGGCCGACGCCCCCGAGCAGGTCGTCCACGTCTCGCTGCTGGCCGGTCTGCTCTCGCACATCGGGCTCAAGGACACCGACAAGAACGAGTACCTCGGCGCGCGCAGCGCCAAGTTCGCGATCTTCCCGGGGTCGTCGCTGTTCAAGAAGCAGCCGAAGTTCGTGATGTCCGCCGAGCTGGTGGAGACCTCGCGGCTGTGGGCCCGGGTGAACGCCAAGGTGGAGCCCGAGTGGGTGGAGCCGCTGGCGCAGCACCTGGTCAAGCGCACCTACAGCGAGCCGCACTGGGAGAAGGACCAGGCGGCCGTGATGGCCTACGAGAAGGTGACGCTGTACGGCGTGCCGATCGTCGCCCAACGGAAGATCAACTACGGCCGTATCGACCCCGAGGTCTCGCGCGAGCTGTTCATCCGCAACGCGCTGGTCGAGGGCGACTGGCGCACGCACCACAAGTTCTACGCGGACAACCGCAAGCTCCTCACCGAGGTGGAGGAGCTGGAGAACCGGGCCCGGCGCCGCGACATCGTGGTGGACGACGAGACCCTCTTCGACTTCTACGACCAGCGGATCCCCGAGCACGTGGTGTCCGGGGCGCACTTCGACTCGTGGTGGAAGCACAAGAAGCGCGACGAGCCGGAACTGCTCGACTTCGAGCGGGAGATGCTGCTCACGGAGAAGGCGGCCGGGGTCACCAAGGCCGACTATCCGGACTCCTGGCGGCAGGGGCCGCTGAAGTTCCGGGTGACCTACCAGTTCGAGCCGGGCGCGGACGCGGACGGCGTGACCGTCCACATCCCGCTGCAGGTGCTGAACCAGGTCACCGACGAGGGCTTCGACTGGCAGATCCCGGGCCTGCGCGAGGAGGTCGTCACGGAGCTGATCCGCTCGCTGCCCAAGCCGATCCGCCGGCACTACGTCCCCGCGCCGAACTACGCGGGCCGCTTCCTGGACACGGCCGTACCGCTGCAGGAGCCGCTGCCGGTCACCCTGGCGCGCGAGCTCCAGCGGATGGTCGGGGTACCGGTCACGGCCGAGGACTTCGACCTGACCCGGATCCCCGACCACCTGAAGATCACCTTCCGGATCGTCGACGAGCGGCGTCGCAAGATCGCCGAGGACAAGGACCTGGAGGCCCTGCGGCTCAGGCTGAAGCCCAAGGCCCGCCAGGCACTCTCCAAGGCCGCCGCGGCCACCGCCGAGCGCGCGGGCGGGGAGTCGGTGGAGCGCACCGGGCTGACCGACTGGACGATCGGCACCCTGACCAAGGTCTTCGAGACCCGGCGTGCGGGCCAGCCGGTGAAGGCGTACCCGGCGCTGGTCGACGAGGGCGCGGCAGCGGGCACCGTCTCCGTACGGCTCTTCGACACCGAGGCGGAGCAGCAGCAGGCGATGTGGCTGGGCACCCGCCGCCTCATCCTGCTGAACATCCCGGTGAACCCGGCGAAGTTCGCCTCCGACCACCTCACCAACCAGCAGAAGCTGGCCCTGTCGCGGAACCCGCACGGCTCCATCCAGGCGCTGTTCGACGACTGCGCGACCGCGGCGGCCGACAAGCTCATCGCCGACCACGGCGGCCCGGCGTGGGACGAGGCGGGCTTCCGGCGGCTCTACGAGGCGGTCCGCGCGGACCTGGTGGACACGACCGTGCGGGCGGTCAACCAGGTGCAGCAGGTGCTGGCCGCCTGGCAGGCCTGTGAGCGGCGCCTGAAGGCCACCTCCAGCCTCGCGCTGGTGTCGAACATCCAGGACGTCAGGACGCAGCTGGCGGCCCTCGTGCCGGCCGGCTTCGTGACGCTCACCGGTCTGCGCCGGCTGCCGGACCTGATGCGCTACCTGGTGGCGGCGGACCGGCGGCTCCAGCAGATGCCCACGGGCGTCCAGCGCGACACGACGCGCATGGAGAAGGTCCACGAGATGCAGGACGAGTACGCCTGGCTGCTGGAGCAGTTGCCGAAGGGACGGCCCGTCCCGGCCACCGTCACCGACATCCGCTGGATGATCGAGGAGCTGCGCGTCAGCTACTTCGCGCACGCGCTCGGCACGGCGTACCCGATCTCCGACAAGCGGATCGTGAAGGCGGTGGATGCGGCCGCCCCCTGATCGGTTCGACCGCACCCCCTGAGCTGCTGTACAGTCTGATTCGCAGCCGCCGCCGAGTGGCCGCGAATCAAGGTCCTGTGGAGCAGTTGGTTAGCTCGCCACCCTGTCAAGGTGGAGGTCGCGGGTTCAAGTCCCGTCAGGATCGCAACAACGTCAGGGCCCGTATCCCCCCGGGGATACGGGCCCTGACGCGTTGGCGCGCCCCTCCGCCCGCCACGGGTTGGGACGCGGACCGCCCGACTCGCGGCGGACGCCTCCCCGGCCGATTCCGCCGCCCTCTCGCCGCAGCCTCCCGTCGGCCCGACCGGCGCCCTCCCGTCGCGCCCTTCCGTCGCGGCCTTCCGTCGCGGCCTCCCGTCGCGGCGTCCCGCCGGCCCGCGCGCGCCCGCGCATCGTCCCTTCGGCGGAGAATCCCCCGTTCGCATGATGCTCACCGCGACGGACTTCCCCATTACGGGGTGCATTGGCGGATATACAAGAGTGATCATCTGTGACGGGTGTCACCGCATGAGTTTTTCGGACTCACACTTTTATCGCATCCATACGCCGGCTCGATTTAATATGTGCAATGGTACCTACCCCGTCAGGCATCCCGGCGGGCTTCCGGCACCCCCCTGACCTGGGCATAAAAAAGATCGCGCTGGACCCGGCGGAGTCCAGCGCGATCGAACGACCCGAGAACCTGTTGGGGCAGGCCGGGTCGAATGAAGCAATGTGGGTTCTCATCGGATTGGGGGACCCGATGGAGACCCGTTTAAAGCGGGGTGTTTACGCGACCTCAGGCCTCGCTGCGCTGCTGCGGAATTCCCGCCAGCAGTGCGCGGACCTCGGCCTCGCGGTACCGGCGGTGTCCACCCAGGGTGCGGATGGACGTGAGCTTGCCAGCCTTGGCCCAGCGGGTGACCGTCTTAGGGTCCACGCGGAACATCGTGGCAACCTCAGCCGGGGTCAGCAGCGGCTCGGCATCAGGGGTGCGAGCGGTCATGAGCGGCCTCCTCGGGAGAACCGAACCATCTCGGTTCTTTCCTCTAAATTCTGCACCTTGGCCCGCGTTGCCCGAAATGGACATACGCGGGCCGAGTCGGTTATAGGACGAACGGCTTGTCCTCGGCACTACAACTACACCATCCGTCCAGCCTCGACGGCCAAACCGACGGAATTGCCCTCCGAGGTGTTCATCAGCGGCGGAAGCCCGATGGACCGCCCTATAACGGACAGTCACCCCACTGTGACGATCAGTCACAGAGCGATCAGGAGTCGTCAGACCCCCCGTAGAGTGCAATGCCGAGCATTCCGCCCTTAGTTGGGCGGAAGGAACCCTCCCCGGACTCCTTGTCCTATTTTGGCACGAGGGTAGGGGAAGGGCGCAAGGGTGTGGTTAGTGCGGTCCGTCACGCTTGGGCCAATGGCCCGTATCGGGACGTAGGTCCTGGCACTACGTCCCGAATGGCACGATCAGGGCCCTGATCAGCCAGTTTTGACCGAACGACCGATACGCGGCGGTACGTACGGACCTCCGAAAGGTGAATCCAGCCACACCGGTGGTTTTCGGCCTAATTCGCGAAGAGCCGCTCGCGGACCGCCCGCCAGCGCTCCGCGAGCCCCTCGTAGACCTCCGCCGCGGCCTCGGCGTCCCCCGCCCGCAGCGCCTCGACGCCCGCCGCGAGGTCCCCCGCCGAACGGTCGGCCGCGAGCCGGTCCGCCGGCAGGGCGTGCACCAGCCCGCCGTAGTCCAGCTCGACCATCGAACGCGGATGGAACTCCTCCAGCCAGCTCCCCACCTCGACCAGCCCCTCCGCGAGCATGCCGTACCCCTCGGCGGCGCGCAGCGTCCGCAGGGCCCGGGCGAGGCGCCGGCGCGCCTGCACCATCGGCGTCCGGTAGCGCAGCCGCTCACCCGGCACGTACTCCCGCTCCTCGTCCGCGACCAGCACGAACCAGCGCAGCGGGATCTGCCACACGCCCGTACGGATCCACGGGCGCGCGTCCGGGTTCCGCTCGCGCCAGCGCTCGTACTCCTCGGCCGCCCGCCGGCGCGCCACCGGCGGCAGCGCCGCGTCCAGCACCGGGCCCGGGAACTGGTCGACCAGCTCCTCCAGCGCCAGCCAGCCGCGCAGCCGGGTGCGCCACGGGCAGACCAGCAGCACCCCGCCGACCTCAGCGGTGAACGCGTCGGCGCTCTCCTGCGCCGGCACCCCCACCAGCGGGACCCGCACCAAGTCCGCCAGCGACCGGCGCAGTTCGTCCTGGGCGGTCGGGGCCGTCCCGCGCCGGGCGTACTGCGCCCAGTGCGTGCGCTCCGGCTCCGCGAAGGCGGCCAGGGGTTCGTAGACGCGCAGGTAGGAGGCGTACGGGACGGTCGGCGCCGAGCGCGCGGACGGCAGCAGGGGATCCGGGGATTCGGTCACCCTCTCGTCCTCCCCCCTTCCGGGGCCCGCTTCACCTCCGGGCCGCAGGTCGCCGGGCCCGGACGGCCTCCCGTACTCCGGGAGTGTTTCGATCCCCGGACAGGACACCCCCATCCGGCCCACAGGTCTTACTCTGCTCCCAGCGCGTCCTCCCCCACCCGCAGGAGGGCGTCTTCCCGCCGCATCTCTTCCATGGGAGTCACCACCGTGACCGAAATGACCGACGGCGTCCTGCACACCCTGTTCCGCACGGAGCAGGGCGGCCACGAGCAAGTCGTGCTGTGCCAGGACCGAGCCACCGGCCTGAAAGCCGTCATCGCGATCCACTCCACCGCCCTGGGCCCCGCCCTCGGCGGTACGCGTTTCCACGCCTACGCCTCCGACGACGAGGCCGTGCGCGACGCGCTCAACCTCTCGCGCGGCATGTCCTACAAGAACGCCATGGCCGGTCTCGGCCTCGGCGGCGGCAAGGCCGTCATCATCGGTGACCCCGACGTCATCAAGACCGAGGAACTCCTGGAGGCCTACGGCCGCTTCGTGGAGTCCCTCGGCGGCCGCTACGTGACCGCCTGCGACGTCGGCACCTTCGTCGCCGACATGGACGTCGTCGCCCGTGAAACCCGCTGGGCCACCGGCCGCTCCCCCGAGAACGGCGGCGCCGGCGACTCCTCGGTGCTCACCGCCTACGGCGTCTTCCAGGGCATGCGCGCCAGCGCGCAGCACCTGTGGGGCGACCCGACCCTGCGCGGCCGCAAGGTCGGCGTCGCGGGCGTCGGCAAGGTCGGCCACTACCTGGTGGAGCACCTGCTCGAGGACGGGGCCGAGGTCGTCATCACCGACGTCCGCCAGGAGTCGGTGCAGCGCATCCTCGACAAGCACCCGGGCAAGGTCACCGCGGTCGCCGACACGGACGCCCTGATCCGTGTCGAGGGCCTCGACATCTACGCCCCGTGCGCGCTCGGCGGCGCCCTGAACGACGAGACGGTCCCGGCCCTCACCGCCACGATCGTGTGCGGCGCGGCCAACAACCAGCTCGCCCACCCGGGCATCGAGAAGGACCTCGCGGACCGCGGCATCCTCTACGCCCCGGACTACGTGGTCAACGCGGGCGGCGTCATCCAGGTCGCCGACGAGCTGCACGGCTTTGACTTCGACCGGTGCAAGGTGCAGGCCACGAAGATCTTCGACACCACGCTGGAGATCTTCGCTCGTGCGAAGGCGGACGGCATTCCGCCGGCCGCCGCGGCCGACCGGATCGCCGAGCAGCGCATGGCGGACGGGCGCCGGACCCTCCCGGTGACGGCCTCCTAGGGGCCTGCTCGCGGGCCCGCCGGGGTGCGGCGAGACGGAACTCACTGCACTTCGGCGGGTCGCCCGCCAGGAAAGGGTTAAAATCGCAGCTGACCAGCGAGGACGGGGCGCCTTGTTGGTTCTGCACCGGGGCGCGTCATGCGGGCGGCGTACCGTATGGCCGCGGAAGCAGGTACCGTTAAACCCCTACGGACGGTCTCTCCACGGAGAGCCCGCTCCGAACCATGAACGCGTGTCAGACTCTGGGGCCGTCGAGCCCCGTCACCGAGGGGGTCGAGCCATGGGGCGCGGCCGGGCAAAGGCCAAGCAGACGAAGGTCGCCCGCCAGCTGAAGTACAGCAGCGGCGGGACTGACTTGTCGCGTCTGGCCAACGAGCTGGGCGCATCGACCGCAGAACCGCTGCCTGTCAGCGAGCCGGTCGAGGTAGACGACGACGAGCTGGACGAGGACGACCCGTACGCTCGGTACGCGGACCTCTACAACAGCGATGACGACGACGAGGACGACGAGTCCGGTCCGTCGGCACAGCGTCGCGGCGCTTGACGCCCTGAGGCGTCTGCACGACACATCAAAGACTGAAACCCGGTCCAGGGCTTAGCCCCGGGCCGGGTTTCAGTGCTGCTCAGCTCGCGTACGAACCGGTGAGGGTCGCGCCCTCGGTGCGGTCGCCGCGGTCCAGGATCTCGCCCGCCACCCAGGCGTCGACGCCCCGGTCGGCCAGCGCGGTCAGCGCCACGTCCACCGACTCCTGCGGAACGACGGCCATCATGCCGACGCCCATGTTGAGGGTCTTCTCCAGCTCCAGCTGCTCCACCTGCCCGGCCT
Source organism: Streptomyces erythrochromogenes (assembly GCF_040684695.1). Classification (GTDB taxonomy): domain Bacteria; phylum Actinomycetota; class Actinomycetes; order Streptomycetales; family Streptomycetaceae; genus Streptomyces; species Streptomyces erythrochromogenes_C. The sequence goes on along the minus strand of NZ_JBFBGM010000002.1, from coordinate 651,266 downwards.
TGCCGACCAGGTCGAAGACCGCGCCGGGGGTCCAGGTCGAGCGGTCGACCGTGGCGTGCAGGTGATCGGGGATCACCCGGGCCAGGTTGGCCGCGAGACCGCCGCCGGTGATGTGCGAGTAGGCGTGCACCTCGGCCGTCCGGGTGAGGGCCATGCAGTCGAGCGAGTAGATCTTGGTGGGCTCCAGGAGCTCCTCGCCGAGGGTCCGGCCGAGCTCGTCCACGTGGGCGTCGAGGGACATCCCGGCGCGGTCGAAGAGGACGTGGCGGACCAGCGAGTACCCGTTCGAGTGAAGGCCGGACGAAGCCATCGCGATGACGGCGTCCCCCGTACGGATGCGATCCGCGCCGAGCAGGCGGTCGTACTCGACGACACCCGTACCGGCGCCCGCCACGTCGAAGTCGTCCGGGCCCAGCAGGCCGGGGTGCTCGGCGGTCTCGCCGCCCACCAGGGCGCAGCCGGCGAGGACACAGCCCTCGGCGATGCCCTTGACGATGGCGGCGACACGCTCGGGGTGCACCTTGCCGACGCAGATGTAGTCGGTCATGAAGAGCGGCTCGGCGCCGCAGACGACGATGTCGTCCATGACCATCGCGACCAGGTCGTGGCCGATGGTGTCGTAGACGCCCATCTGGCGGGCGATGTCCACCTTGGTGCCGACCCCGTCGGTGGCCGAGGCGAGCAGCGGGCGCTCGTACCGCTTCAGGGCGGAGGCGTCGAAGAGGCCGGCGAAACCGCCGAGGCCGCCGAGGACCTCGGGGCGCTGCGTCTTCTTCACCCACTCCTTCATCAGCTCGACGGCGCGGTCTCCCGCTTCGATGTCGACGCCCGCGGCTGCGTAGCTGGCACCGGTGGTCTTCTCTGTCATGACAGGAGAGAGCTTTCGTGTCGTTACTGCGGTTGGTGCGGGGCCCTGGGAAAAGCCTGAAAGACAGGGCCCCGCGCAGGTGGAGCCGGGGACTTACGGGCGACGGAGCGCGTCGGCGGCGTCCGCGCCGCCGGCCAGCTCGGTCTCCAGGAGCTGCTTGCCGAGGAGCTGCGGGTCCGGGAGCTCCATCGGGTACTCGCCGTCGAAGCAGGCACGGCAGAGGTTGGGCTTCTGGATCGTCGTCGCCTCGATCATCGAGTCGAGCGAGATGTAGGAGAGGGAGTCCGCGCCCAGCGACGTGGCGATCTCGTCGACCGTCATGCCGTTGGCGATGAGCTCGGCCCGGGTGGCGAAGTCGATGCCGAAGAAGCACGGCCACTTCACCGGCGGCGAGGAGATCCGGATGTGGACCTCGGCCGCGCCGGCCTCGCGGAGCATCTTGACCAGGGCGCGCTGGGTGTTGCCGCGGACGATCGAGTCGTCCACGACCACCAGGCGCTTGCCCCGGATGACTTCCTTGAGGGGATTGAGCTTCAGGCGGATGCCGAGCTGGCGGATCGTCTGCGAGGGCTGGATGAAGGTCCGGCCGACGTAGGCGTTCTTGACCAGGCCCGAACCGTACGGAATCCCGCTGGCCTCGGCGTATCCGACCGCGGCGGGCGTGCCGGACTCCGGCGTCGCTATCACCAGGTCGGCTTCGACCGGGGCTTCCTTCGCCAGGCGACGGCCCATCTCGACACGCGAGAGGTAGACGTTGCGGCCGGCGATGTCGGTGTCCGGGCGCGCCAGGTAGACGTACTCGAAGACACAGCCCTTGGGCTTCGCTTCCGCGAATCGGGACGTGCGCAGACCGTTCTCGTCGATGGCGACGAGTTCACCCGGCTCGACCTCGCGGACGAAGCTGGCGCCGCAGATGTCGAGGGCGGCGGTCTCGCTCGCGACCACCCAGCCGCGCTCCAGGCGGCCGAGGACCAGCGGGCGGATGCCCTGCGGGTCACGGGCGGTGTAGAGGGTCCCCTCGTCCATGAACACCAGCGAGAAGGCGCCCTTGACCTTCGGGAGCACCACGCGGGCGGACTCCTCGATGGTCAGCGGCTTGCCGTCCGCGTCCACCTGGCCGGCCAGCAGGGCCGTGACCAGGTCGGTGTCGTTGGTGGCGGCCACCTGGGTGGCACGGCCGTCCTGACGGGGGAGGTCGGCGACCATCTCGGCGAGCTCGGCGGTGTTCACCAGGTTGCCGTTGTGTCCCAGGGCCAGGGAGCCGTGGGCGGTCGCGCGGAAAGTGGGCTGCGCGTTCTCCCACACGGACGCGCCGGTGGTCGAATAGCGGGCGTGACCGACCGCGATATGACCTTGGAGCGAGCCGAGGGAGGTTTCGTCGAAGACCTGGGAAACGAGGCCCATGTCCTTGAAGACGAGGATCTGGGAACCGTTGCTCACAGCGATTCCCGCGGACTCTTGTCCACGGTGCTGCAGCGCATACAGTCCGAAGTAGGTGAGCTTGGCGACCTCTTCACCCGGAGCCCAGACACCGAAGACGCCACAAGCGTCCTGGGGGCCCTTTTCGCCGGGGAGCAGGTCGTGGTTGAGTCGTCCATCACCACGAGGCACGCTCCCGAGTGTAGGCGAGATCGACCACTGGTCCGAATTGGGGACGGCCGGGAAATGTCACAGCACAGAGGGTGACCGCACGGCCCCGTCTCGGTATTCGGATCACCTTGTTGACATCTACGAAGGCATTCGTACAGGCTCTCGGTCCATGCAGCCTCTCGGTGACCGCACCGTCACCCTCTTCGAGCGCCGGCACGTGGACCTGGTCCGTGTCGCGAGCGCCATCTGTCGCTGCTTCGCGTAGCCACAACTCTTCCTGCGCCTTTCCCTTTTCCGCTCCGCCCCGCCCTGCTCCGCCGTGCCGCGCCCCGCCCGGAGCCGGCCGGCGGACCGTGCTTTGGAGTACCTGTGTCTTCGTACGAGAACAAGCTGTCCCGACGTGCCTTCACCGGTGCCGTCGGAGTCACCGCGGCGGCCGCCGCCACGGGGCTGGGAGCCACCCCCGCCCAGGCCGCCGAGGGCCCGCAGGGGGGTCCCGCGGAGCGGGAGTTCCGGGCCTCCAAGGGCCGCTCGTCGCGCCGCCCGAACATCCTGTTCATCCTCGGTGACGACCTGGGCTGGGCCGACCTCTCGGCGTACGGCTCCCCCCACATCAAGACCCCGAACCTGGACCGGCTCGCCCGCCAGGGCGTCCGCTTCACCGACGCCTACTCGGGCTCCGCCACCTGCTCGCCGACCCGGTTCAGCCTCTACACCGGCCGCTACCCGGCCCGGACCAGGGGCGGGCTGGCCGAGCCGATCGCCGACAAGTCCGTCGGCCTGGAGCCCACCCACCCCACGCTGGCCTCCCTGCTGAAGGCCTCCGGGTACGCGACCGCGCTGATCGGCAAGTGGCACGCCGGCTACCTGCCCGACTACAGCCCGACGAAGTCCGGCTGGGACGAGTTCTTCGGCAACTTCGGCGGAGCCCTGGAGTACTACTCCAAGCTGGGCCTGGGCGGCGAGTACGACCTCTACGAGGGCGACGCCGAGTACAAGGACCTGCGCTACTACACGCGGATCATCACCGAGCGGGCGAGCGAGTACGTCTCCCGCGACCACCACGGCCGGCCCTGGCTGCTGAACCTGAACTTCACCACCCCGCACTGGCCGTGGATCGCCGACGGGGACACCGCGCAGAGCGCCGAGATCGTCCGGCGCATCAAGGCGGGCGACGGGCGGGCCCTGTGGCACCAGGACGGCGGCTCGGTCGAGAAGTACAAGGAGATGGTCGAGGACCTCGACCGGTCGGTCGGCGAGGTGCTGAAGGCGCTGAGGCGCTCCGGCCAGGAGGAGCACACCGTCGTGGTGTTCTCCAGCGACAACGGCGGCGAGCGCTTCTCCTACAACTGGCCGCTGTCGGGCAACAAGGCCTCCCTCCAGGAGGGCGGCATCCGCGTGCCGAACATCCTGCGCTGGCCCGCGAGGCTGGACGGCGGCCAGGTCAGCCACGTGCCGGTGTTCAGCCCGGACTGGACCGCGACCCTGCTGGAGGTGGCCGGTGCCCGCCCGCACCCGGCCTACCCGCTGGACGGCGTGAGCCTGGCCGGATACCTGCTGCGCGGCGAGAAGGCCGCCGAGCGGGACCTGTTCTGGCGGGTCCGCGGGGAGCGGGCCCTGCGCCGCGGGGACTGGAAGTACTACCGCGGCAGGACCGGCCGCGACCAGCTGTTCAACCTGGCCGGGGACATCCGCGAACAGGCCGACAGGGCCGCCGCGGAGCCCGCCCGGCTGGCGGAGCTGCGCAGGGCCTGGGAGAGCGTGGACGCGGGCCTGCTGCCCTACCCGGCGTGAACCGGGCGGCGGGGGCGGGCGGCCGTGCGCCTTCCGCCCGTCCGCCCCGCCCGCCCCGCCCGGACGGGCCGGACGGCCCGGACGGCGCTATTCGGCGTCGGACGCCGCCTCGGCGATCAGGCCCTTGCCGTCCGCGGCGGTGAGGGTCAGCCGGCGGCCCTCGATCCTGGAGGTGAGGGGGCCGCTCGCGAACAGGTCGGTCAGCTTCGCCTCGACCTCGCCCGCCGGGCCGTCGCACGCCATCCGCGTGGTGGTGAGCGGCCCGAAGGTGAGCCGGTCGCCGTCCCGGGTGACCTGGGCGCTGAAGCGGTTGCAGCCGAGGGTCCCGCTCACGGACAGGTCGGCGTCGACGGTGAACCGTGCCGAGCCGGTGGCCCCGGCGGGCAGCGAGGAGACCGTCGTACCGCTGATCAGGGACTGGACGGTCCACTCGACCGCGGTCAGGGAGGCGTCCGGGGTCGCGGGTGCCGGGGTCATGGCGATGGTGCTCCCGTCGGCGGTCTTCAGGGTGAGCCGGTCGGGCCCCCGGTCGATGGTCAGGCGCCCGGTGAGCAGCTTGGCGAAGGCCGTCTCGAACTCCATGTCCGCGCAGGCCATGGTGGTCGAGGCGCCCGGGGTCACGGTCACCGCGTCGGTGCCCGCGAAGGAGACGCCGGCCGTGAAGCCGTTGCAGCCGTAGTTGCCCTTGGCCTCCTTCTCGCCGAAGTCGATGCGGGCGGTTTCGGGGGCGTGCAGGGTGCGGCCGCCCGTGGTCAGGGACTCGACGGCCCAGCGGCCCACGGGATCGGGGAGCACCGCGCCCGCGCCCTGCTCCTCGGCGCGGCCGCAGCCGGCCGCGGTGAGCGCGAGGACGAGGGCCAGCCCCGCGGGGATGTGGACGTGCCGGAGGGTACGCATGCCCCTGGGACGGACGCGGTCCCCCGTCGGTTCCACCACGGCCGCGCCCCCGCTCAGCTCATCAGGGGGAGCAGCGCCGACAGGTCGGCCCGCTCGCCGGAGGCCCGTACCCGGGCCGCGTCGAGCGCCTCGGCCCATCCCGTACGTCCGGTCGCGAGCCGGATCCAGGTCAGCGGGTCGGTCTCGACCACGTTCGGCGGGGTGCCCCGGGTGTGCCGCGGGCCCTCGATGCACTGGACCACCGCGAAGGGCGGGATCCGTACCTCGACCGAACCGCCCGGGGCCTTCAGGGCGAGGGAGTCGGCGAGCAGCCGCGTGCAGGCGGCCAGCGCCTGCCGCTCGATCGGGATGTCCAGTCCGGCGGCCCGGTTGAGGTCGTCGGTGTGGACCACCAGCTCCACGGTCCGGGTGACCAGGAAGTCGGCCAGGGTCATGTCGCCGATCCACAGCTGGAGCACGCGCCCGCCGGGGTTCGCCGCGAGCGCCCCGGCCATGGCGCCGGCCGCCCGCTCGTACAGCTCGGGCAGCGGGGCTCCGGTGAGGGTCTCCCGGGCCGCCTCGGAGATCTTCCCGGCGAGGGAGGCGGTGGCGAAGGGCCATTCGGTCGCGGTCAGCTCGGGGACGGCGGCGGGCGGCCGGGCGAGGCCGGCGGCCAGCGAGTCCGCGATCCACGCGACGTGCGCGGCGAGGTCGGCGACGGTCCAGTCCCCGAGCCCGCTGGGACGCGCCAGCTGCTCGGGGCCCAACTCCCCGACGGCTCGTCCGACATGGGCGAACTGCGCGGTCACGGCCGCGCGGATCTTCACGGGGTCGTAGGCGCGCGGCTTCTTCCTGGCGGGCGGCATGCCCCGACCCTACTCGGGCGGTGGGAGCACGAGGCCGGTACATCCGCGCCGCGCGGCCGCGTCGGTGGCGTACGCCTTGAACAGTTCGTCGAGGCGCGCGCCGAGGACGGACCGGTAGCGGTACGGGACGGTCATGGTCAGGGTCGCCGGCCGGCCCTGGCAGGTCGCCGAAGCGTGGAGCACGTCGCGGAGGCGGCCCGCGGTGCCGGGGGCCACCGGGTCGGGGATCCGCCCGCCCGGGCTCTCGACCGCGAACGCGGCGGCGTCGTCACCGAAGTACGACCGGGTCCGGACCCACCAGGGCGAGATCCGCAGGACGGCGTCCAGGTCCAGGTGGGCGCGCTGCTCCTTGTCCAGCGTCTGATGGATGCGCCGGGTCGCATCGGGACCGACCGCGAGCAGGCAGCCCTCCTCGCGGGCGGCTCCGCCGAGGGGCACTCCGGCCGCCCGGTCGGGCAGCGTCGCACCGTCCGCGGTCCGCAGGTGGGCCGCGAACCAGCCGCAGCTGTCGGACCGGTCACCCGCTGCCGGACCGAGAGCGACGACGGGCGCCGGCAGCCGGTCGGGGAGGTCGGGCAGCTGCGCCCGGCAGCCGTACTTCGCGGCGGCACCCACGGCGGCCTGGCGGGCGAGGCGTGCCAGGACCGGGCGGTCACCGGCCTCGTCCCGGGTGCTGGGGGAGGTGGCGGTCACGATCAGGGTCGTGGTGCCGGCCTCGGCGGGCTGCTCGCAGCGGGCCACGACGGTGACGTAGTCGGGGCCGTAGTCACCGAGCCGGCCGTCGCCGAGCGGCATCCGGTCGGGAAGCCTGGTCCGGGCGGTCATGTCGCCCTGCGAGCCGAGGTCCAGGGTGGTGAAGGGCTCGTCCGGGAAGTCCTCGACGGTGTGCAGGACGCGCTCCTGGGGCAGCCCCCTGATGTCGAGGGTGAACTGGCTGACCTGCGCCTCCCGGCCGTGGCGTTCCTCCACGCGGCTCAGCACGCAGCCGTCCGGGATCCCCTCGAAGTCGACGGTGCGGGGCTCGTCGCCGCCGAGCACCACCCGGTCGGTGCCGCCGTCCAGGCGCATGACCGCGTCGGCGTCGACCAGCCCGGCGCACGCCCGGGTGATCAGCGCGCGGGAGGCCTTGGCGTTCTGGTGCGTCGTGTACGTGTCGTGCAGCGCCCAGCCGCCGAACACCACGCCGCCCACACCGGCCGTGCACAGCAGCAAATTGACCGCATTGCGCCATCGGCCCCGATCGGGCAACGGCCCGCCCCTGGAAGGCCCCAGCGGTTCGAACATCCCCGTCCCCCCACTCTTGCACCTGCGATTGTGGCGCCGACCGTACCAACAGGGACGGCGGCCCGGAACCGCCGAGCCCCCGGCCGGTGGGTCACCGGCCGGGGGCTCGTACGAAAGCGGCGGGATCAGGCCAGCAGGGCCGGGATCGTCGCCTCGTGCGCCTCGCGGAGCTCGGCCAGGGGGAGGCTGAACTCGCCCTGGATCTCGATCTCTTCGCCGTCCACCACGCCGATGCGGGCGACCGGCAGGCCGCGCGCACCGCACATGTCGGTGAAGCGGAGCTCCTCGCTGCGCGGGACGGCCACGATGGCGCGGCCCGCGGACTCGGAGAAGAGGAACGTGAAGGCGTCCAGGCCCTCGGGGACCACGACGCGCGCGCCGTTGCCGCCCTTGAGGCAGGACTCGGCCAGTGCCTGGATGACACCGCCGTCGGACAGGTCGTGCGCGGCGTCGATCATGCCGTCGCGCGACGCGGAGATCAGGATCTCGGCGAGCAGCTTCTCGCGGCCCAGGTCCACCTTCGGCGGCAGGCCGCCGAGGTGGTCGTGGACGACCTGGGACCAGGCCGAGCCGCCGAACTCGGCGGCGGTGTCGCCGAGCAGGTAGAGCAGCTGGCCGGCCTCCGCGAACGCCATCGGCGTACGGCGGTTGACGTCGTCGATCACGCCGAGCACGGCCACGACCGGGGTCGGGTGGATCGCGACGTCGCCGGTCTGGTTGTAGAGCGAGACGTTGCCGCCGGTCACCGGGGTGCCCAGCTCCAGGCAGCCGTCCGCGAGACCGCGGGTGGCCTCGGCGAACTGCCACATGACGCCCGGGTCCTCGGGGGAGCCGAAGTTCAGGCAGTCGGAGATGGCGAGGGGCTTGGCGCCGGTCGCGGCGACGTTGCGGTACGCCTCGGCCAGGGCCAGCTGCGCGCCCGTGTACGGGTCGAGCTTGGCGTAGCGGCCGTTGCCGTCGGTGGCCATGGCGACGCCGAGGTTGGACTCCTCGTCGATGCGGACCATGCCCGCGTCCTCGGGCTGCGACAGCACGGTGTTGCCCTGCACGAACCGGTCGTACTGGTCGGTGACCCAGGACTTCGAGGCCTGGTTCGGGGAGGAGACCAGGGCCAGGACCTGCGCGCGCAGCTCCTCGGAGGTCTGCGGGCGGGGCAGCTTGCCCGCGTCGTCCGCCTGGAGCGCGTCCTGCCACTCGGGGCGGGCGTAGGGGCGGTTGTAGACCGGGCCCTCGTGGGCGACGGTGCCCGGGGGCACGTCCACGATCTGCTCGCCGTGCCAGAAGATCTCCAGGCGCTCGCCGTCGGTCACCTCACCGATGACGGTGGCGATGACGTCCCACTTCTCGCAGATCTCCATGAAGCGGTCGACGTGCTGCGGCTCGACGATCGCGCACATGCGCTCCTGCGACTCGCTCATGAGGATTTCCTCGGGCGAGAGCGTCGCGTCGCGCAGCGGGACGGTGTCGAGCTCCACGCGCATGCCGCCGGAGCCGGCGGAGGCCAGCTCGGAGGTGGCGCAGGACAGGCCGGCGCCGCCGAGGTCCTGGATGCCCGCGACCAGCTTCTCCTTGAAGATCTCCAGGGTGCACTCGATGAGGAGCTTCTCCTGGAAGGGGTCGCCGACCTGGACGGCGGGGCGCTTGGTGGGCTTGGTGTCGTCGAAGGTCTCGGACGCGAGGACCGAGACGCCGCCGATGCCGTCGCCGCCGGTGCGGGCGCCGTAGAGGATGACCTTGTTGCCCGGGCCGGAGGCCTGGGCGAGGTGGATGTCCTCGTGCTTCATGACGCCGATGCAGCCGGCGTTGACCAGCGGGTTGCCCTGGTAGCAGGCGTCGAAGACGACCTCGCCGCCGATGTTGGGCAGGCCCAGGCAGTTGCCGTAGCCGCCGATGCCCGCGACGACGCCCGGCAGGACGCGCTTGGTGTCGGGGTGGTCGGCCGCGCCGAAGCGCAGCGGGTCGACGACGGCGACCGGGCGGGCGCCCATGGCGAGGATGTCGCGGACGATGCCGCCGATGCCGGTGGCCGCGCCCTGGTAGGGCTCGATGTAGCTCGGGTGGTTGTGCGACTCGACCTTGAAGGTGACCGCGTAGCCCTGGCCGACGTCGACGACGCCGGCGTTCTCACCGATGCCGACGAGCATGGCGTCGTTCTGGGGGACCTTCTCGCCGAACTGCTTCAGGTGGACCTTGCTGCTCTTGTACGAGCAGTGCTCGGACCACATGACCGAGTACATGGCGAGCTCGGCGCCGGTCGGGCGGCGGCCGAGGATCTCCCGGATCCGGGCGTACTCGTCCTCCTTGAGGCCGAGCTCCTTCCAGGGCTGGGAGGCGTCCGGGGTTTCGGTGGCGTTCTTGACGGTGTCGAGGCTCATGCGCTGACCAGCTTCTTCAGGACCGACGTGAAGAACGGGAGGCCGTCGGTGCGGCCGGTCCCGATCAGCGGCTCGACCGCGTGCTCGGGGTGCGGCATCAGGCCGACGACGTTGCCCTCGGCGTTGGTGATGCCGGCGATGTCGCGGAGCGACCCGTTCGGGTTCACGTCCAGGTACCGGAAGGCCACTCGGCCCTCGGCCTCCAGTTCGTCGAGCGTGCGCTCGTCGGCGACGTACCGGCCGTCCATGTTCTTGAGCGGTACGGAGATCTCCTGGCCGGCGGTGTAGTCGCCGGTCCACGCGGTCTCCGCGTTCTCCACCCGCAGCTTCTGGTCGCGGCAGATGAAGTGCAGGTGGTTGTTGCGGAGCATCGCCCCCGGCAGCAGGTGGGCCTCGGTGAGGACCTGGAAGCCGTTGCAGATGCCGAGGACCGGCATGCCGGCCCTGGCCTGCTCGATGATGGTCTCCATCACCGGCGAGAAGCGGGAGATGGCCCCGGCGCGCAGGTAGTCCCCGTAGGAGAAGCCGCCCGCGAGGACGACCGCGTCGACCTGGTGGAGGTCCTTGTCGCGGTGCCAGAGCGAGACCGGCTCGGCCCCCGCGAGGCGGACGGCGCGCAGCGAGTCACGGTCGTCGAGCGTTCCGGGGAACGTGACGACTCCGATGCGAGTGGTCACCGTCAGGCCTCGACCTTCACGGTGAAGTCTTCGATGACGGTGTTGGCGAGGAACGTTTCGGCCATCTTGTGGATGCGGTCGAGGGCGGCCTGGTCGACCGGACCCTCCACTTCCAGTTCGAAGCGCTTCCCCTGACGGACGTCGGCGATGCCCTCGAAGCCCAGGCGCGGCAGTGCACGCTGCACCGCCTGGCCCTGGGGGTCGAGGATCTCCGGCTTGAGCATGACGTCGACTACGACGCGTGCCACTGGCACTCCCGATGAGGTGGTTGGTGCAAGGCGGTTCCCTCAGCGTACCCGGCCGAAATTTCTACGCGGGTAGATATCTGACGGCCTTGATCACCGCGCCGTTTCGGCTTCACCAACGCTTCGCAAAATCCCCAGGAAAACCACGTACCCGGCATTGCGGCGGGACACGCGGAGAGAATTAACTGAGCTTCGCAATGCAATGGGAATCGAGGTACAAAGGAATCAACCGGGATTCCGGTCGAAAGTTGCATTGCCCCAAAACATCCGAACAGGCGACATCGCCGCACGTCATGCAGGTGGCGGCGTCGCACGAAGGGACCGATATCCGTGGCGCAGCGCGTAGTGGTCACGCTCTCCGACGACATCGACGGCGGAGAAGCGGCGGAAACGGTCATGTTCGCCCTGGACGGTAAGTCCTACGAGATCGACCTCAATGTGGCCAACGCAAAGAAACTGCGGAAGAGCCTCGCGCCCTTCGTGGCCGCCGGCCGCCGCCAGTCGCGCTCGGGGAAGACCTTCAAGCACACCTCGGTCGCACCCGACCCGGCCGTCGTCCGCGCCTGGGCCCGGTCCAACCAGCACGACGTGCCGCCGCGGGGCCGCATCCCGAAGAAGATCTACGAGGCCTACAACGCGGCCCACTGAGGGCCGATTTGCCAAGGCCCCCCATCCGTCCGCTAGTGTGTGGATCACGCCGAGGGGCGAGGCCGCAGGTCAGAGCCTCCGAGGTCGTGCGGGTGTAGTTCAGTAGCAGAACATCCCTCTTCCAGAGGGAAGGCGCAGTGTGCGATTCCTGTCACCCGCTCTGCATGACTTTCCGACCACTCCGGTGGATCGGGTAGAGTGATGCACGTACTGCCCCGGCAGTGCACTGCTTGCGGACGTAGCTCAGTTGGTAGAGCACCACCTTGCCAAGGTGGATGTCGCGCGTTCGAGTCGCGTCGTCCGCTCTGTGAGAAGAAGGCCCCGATCATTGCGATCGGGGCCTTCTTCGTATTTCCCCCGCCCCCGGACACGGGGTCCCCTGACAAATGTCATCCCCGGTCATGACAGCGCGCACTGCCGACCGTCTCCGGCCGCCGAGACGCTTGGGTCATGACTGACACCGTGATCGAAGCCCGGGACCTGCGCCGCGGCTACACCGGAGGGTTCGAGGCCGTACGGGGCGTCTCGTTCTCCGTGGCGCGGGGCGAGATCTTCGCCCTGCTGGGCACGAACGGCGCGGGCAAGACCTCCACCGTCGAGCTGCTGGAAGGACTGGCCGCGCCGAGCGGCGGGCAGGTCCGCGTCTTCGGCCTCGACCCCCTCACCCGGCGGGCCGAGGTCCGGCCGCGCACCGGTGTCATGCTCCAGGAGGGCGGCTTCCCCTCGGACCTGTCGGTCACCGAGACCGTGCGGATGTGGGGCGGCGTCACCACCGGCGCCCGCCCGGCGGCCGAGGTGCTGGAACTGGTCGGCCTGGCCGCACGGTCCTCCGTACGGGTGAAGCAGCTGTCCGGCGGCGAACGGCGGCGCCTGGACCTCGCGCTGGCCCTGCTCGGCCGGCCCGAGGTGCTCTTCCTGGACGAGCCCACCACCGGCATGGACCCCGAGGGGCGCCGGGACACCTGGGCCCTGGTGCGCGAACTGCGGGAGCAGGGCACCACGGTGCTGCTGACCACCCACTACCTGGAAGAGGCCGAGGAACTCGCGGACCGGCTCGCGATCCTCCACGAGGGCGAACTGGTGCTGTCCGGCACCCCGGCCGAGGTGACCGCCACCCGGCCGGCCCGGATCCGCTTCACCCTCCCGGCCGGGGTGCCCGCGGCCCGGCTCCCGCTGGCACTGCGGGCCGCCGCCTTCGGACAGCGCGTGGAGATCCGTACCGAACGGCTCCAGGAGGACCTGACCGAACTGCTCGGCTGGGCCCGGGAGAACGGCGTGGAGCTCGCCGGGCTCGACGCCCGGTCCGCCTCCCTGGAGGAGGCCTTCCTGGAGATCGCCCAGAACCGCCGGAACGCCGGCGACCGCACCGACGACACGATGGCGGGGACCCGATGAACACGCTCAGCCTCCACCCCGGCCGGATCACCGCGCTCGGCCGCTTCGAGCTCACCCTGCTGGTGCGCAACCGGGCCACCCTCGGCGTGGCCCTCCTGATGCCCCTGCTGATGGTGTTCGTCCTGCGCTCCTCCCTCAGCGGCGTCGAAGGCGCCCGGGCCGTCGGGGAGGCCACCCTGACCGGCGGGATCGGCATGGTGCTGCTCCTCGTCGTCTACATGAACCTGGTCTCCGCCTACGTAGCCCGGCGCGAGGAGCTCGTCCTCAAGCGGCTGCGCACCGGCGAGGCCCGGGACCTGGAGATCCTGGCCGGGACCGCGCTGCCCGCCGCCTGCCTGGCCCTCGGCCAGGTCGTCGTCCTCGCGGTCGCCGGGGCGGTCGCCCTGGACGCGCGCATGCCGCAGAACCCGCTGCTGCTCGTGGCGGCCGTCCTCGCCGGAATCCTGCTGCTCGCCGCACTCTCCGCGGTGACCAGCTCCTTCACCCGCACCGTGGAGACCGCGGGCCTCACCACGCTGCCCCTGTTCCTGGCGACCGTGCTCGGCTCCGGGCTGTTCGCGCCGACGGACTCGCTGCCGGACCTCGCGGCCTCGCTGTGCGAACTGCTGCCGCTGAGCGGCGTGATGACCCTCGTACGAGCCGGCTGGAGCGGCGGCGCGGAGAGCGGGGACCTGCTGGGCGCCGGGCTGAACGTGCTGGCCTGGATCGTGATCAGCGTGTTTGCTGTCCAGCGGTGGTTCCGCTGGGAACCGCGGCGCTAGGACGAGTCGGGGGACGGGACCGTGTCGAAGCTGACCGGGTGGTGGAAGAACCGCAGTACCGCGGGGAAGGTCGAGCTGTACACCAGGGGGTCGTTCCACCTCTTCGTGTTCCTGGAGATCCTCTCCTTCGGGCTGACCCCGCTGGCCGCCGCGGCCGCCGACCGGACCTCCTTCGTGGTGCCCCTCTCGCTCTTCCTGATGATGTGCGCGCACGCGGTCCTGTGCGGGGTGCTCACCTCCCGGGCGCTGCACTGGGTGGTGGGCCGGCGCGAACGGCCCACCCGGCTGGCGGTGGCCACCGCCCTGGTGACGGCCGGCTGCATCCTGGGCGTCCTCGTCCTGCGGACCACCGAGGGGTCCGAGGCGACCGTGGCACCGACCATGGTGGCGGGGCTGGCCTGGTTCACCTCCGGATCGCTCGTCCTGTGCCTGAAGTCGGTCCGGCGGATGTGGTACGTCGCGGCGTCCGCGGCCGTCGCCACGGGGCTTGCGGCCCTGGGCCTGGGGATGCCGGTGGGCAAGGCGCTCGGGTACGCCGTCGGCGTGCTGCTGGGAGGCCTGTTCTTCGGAGCCACCTGCGGGTTCTCGGGCTGGCTTCTGAGGACCGTCTACGAGCTGGACCGCTCCCGCGAGGTCCAGGCACGGCTGGCGGTGGCCGAGGAGCGGCTGCGCTTCGGCCGCGACCTGCACGACGTGATGGGCCGCAACCTGGCCGTGATCGCCCTCAAGAGCGAGCTGGCCGTCCAGCTGGCCCGGCGCGAACGCCCCGAGGCGGTGGACCAGATGATCGAGGTCCAGCGGATCGCCCGGGAGTCCCAGCGGGAGGTGCGGGACGTGGTGCGCGGCTACCGGGAGGCGGACCTCGCGGTGGAGCTGGAAGGTGCGCGCGGGGTGCTGAACGCGGCCGGAATGGACTGCCGGGTCGATTTCCGGCCGGACCGCGAACTGCCCTCCGAGGTGCAGTCGGCGCTGGGCTGGGTGGTCCGCGAGGCGACGACGAACGTGCTGCGGCACGGGGACGCACAGCGCTGCCGGATCCGGCTGACGGCTCCGCGCAGCGGACCCGTGACGCTGGTGGTGGAGAACGACGGCGCGCCGGAGGCCCCTGCCGGGCCGCCCGGCTCGGGACTGGCCGGGCTGCGGGAACGGCTCGCCGTACTGGAAGGGACGCTGGAGGCGGGGCTGGTCGGCGACGGCCGGTTCCGGCTGCGCGCGGAGATACCGGGCCCACGGCCCGAAGGACTGGAGGTGCGGGCGTGAGCCCCGTACGCGTACTGCTCGCCGACGACGAGCACTTGATCCGCGGGGCGCTGGCCGCGCTCCTGGCGCTGGAGGACGACCTGCTGGTCGTCGCGGAGGCGGCGTCCGGCCCCGAGGCACTGGCGATGGCGCGGGCGCACCGGCCGGACGTGGCGGTACTGGACCTGCAGATGCCCGGGGCGGACGGTGTGAGTGTCGCCACATCCCTGCGGGCCGAACTCCCCGACTGCAGGACGATGATCGTGACCAGTCACGGGCGCCCCGGACACCTGAAGCGGGCCCTGGCGGCGGGGGTGCGGGCCTTCGCCCCGAAGACGGTCTCGGCGCAGCGGCTGGCCGAGCTGATCCGCACCGTGCACGCCGGAGGCCGTTATGTGGACCCGGAGTTGGCGGCCGACGCGATCAGCGCCGGGGACTCCCCGCTGACCGCCCGGGAGGCCGAGGTACTGGAGCTGGCGGCGGACGGGGCCCCGATCGCGGAGATCGCGGAGCGGGCCTCGCTCTCGCAGGGGACCGTCCGCAACTACCTGTCCTCGGCGGCCACGAAGCTGGGTGCCGAGAACCGGCACACGGCAGTGCGTCTCGCGAGGGAGCGGGGTTGGGTATAGTAGGTCTCGCCTTACGGCGCTTGCGGACATAGCTCAGTTGGTAGAGCACCACCTTGCCAAGGTGGATGTCGCGCGTTCGAGTCGCGTTGTCCGCTCTGTAAGGAAGAAGCCCCGGTCCTCGGACCGGGGCTTCTTCGTTTCCTACACCCAGTCCAGGCCGGTCAGGCGCTCGTACGCCTCGATGTACTTCGCGCGGGTCTGCGCGACGACCTGCGTCGGGAGGGCCGGCGGCGGCAGTTCGCCCTTCGGGTCCCAGCCGGAGGCCGCGGAGGCCAGCCAGTCGCGGACGTACTGCTTGTCGAAGGAGGGCTGCGAACGGCCCGGCTGCCACTGGTCGGCCGGCCAGAAGCGGGAGGAGTCCGGGGTCAGCACCTCGTCCGCGGCGACCAGGGTGCGGTCCTCCCGGTCGAAGCCGAACTCGAACTTGGTGTCGGCCAGGATGATCCCGCGCTCGCGGGCGATGTCCCGGGCGCGGCTGTACACGGCGAGCGTGGTCTGGCGCAGCAGGGCGGCCGTCTCGGCGCCGGTGGTGCGCGCGACCTCCTCGTAGGTGACGTTCTCGTCGTGCTCGCCGACCTCGGCCTTGGCGGCCGGGGTGAAGATCGGGCCGGGCAGCTCGGAGCCGTCCACGAGGCCCTCGGGCAGGCCCAGGCCGCAGACCGTGCGGGTCTGCTTGTACTCGGCCAGGCCCGATCCGGTGAGGTAGCCGCGGGCCACGCACTCGACGGGGACCATGTCGAGGTTCTTGCAGATCAGCGTCCGCCCGGCCCAGTCGGCGGGGGCGCCGGCGGGCAGATCCGTGGAGACGACGTGGTTCGGGACGAGGTCCGCGAGCTGGTCGAACCACCACAGGGAGAGCTGGGTCAGGACGCGGCCCTTGTCCGGGATCTCGGTGGGCAGCACCCAGTCGAAGGCGGACATGCGGTCGCTGGCGACCATGACGAGGCGGCCGTCCTCGTCCTGGTAGAGGTCGCGCACCTTTCCGGTGTGGAGGTGGACGAGGCCCGGAACCTGAACCGGCTCGGGCTTTTCTACGAATCCGGACACGGGGTCTCCCTGTGGTTCTGTATGACGCGCACCCCGATTCTCGCGCACCCGGGTCCCCTTCCGGGGACAGGGGTGCGCCGGGCCGCCCGCCGCCGTGTCAGTCGTGCTTGCAGATCCGGTCGAGGAGATTGGCCGTGGCCCGCTGCACGCGCTCGTCGACGTGACCGGGGCGGTCGAGGGCCGGGGACCAGGCGAACGTGCCGGAGGCGAAGACCAGCGCCCCGCTGGGCGCCCGGTAGAGGGAGGTCTCCTGGTGGCGGCGCTGGCCCTCGCTGTCGAGGTACGGGGAGTGCGCGAGCAGGATCCGGTCCTCGTGCTCGGGGAGCTGGGTGCGCGGGAAGTACCGGTCGGCCTCGCCCGCGACCAGGCCGGGCAGTTCGTCGTTCTCGCCGGCGCCGGTGGAGTCCCACAGCCAGTGCGTGGCGTTGCGCACGATCATCGGCGCGGGGTCGGGGACCCGGCCCGCGTACTGGATGCCGAGCAGCTGCTGCTCCGGGCGGTCGACCTCGCGCCAGAGGCTGGAGCGGCCCGGTCCGCGGCGTTTTCGGCAGGTGAGGAGCCGGTCGGCGACCCCGGAGGGCGAGGGGCCGAGCTCGACCTGCCAGTACATGGTGTTCGCCGAGAGGAAGACGAGCGAGGTCCCGTGGTTGCGGGCCCGCTCGACGGTGCGGCGCATCGGCGCCGACCAGTACTCGTCGTGGCCGGGGAAGACCAGGCCGCGGTAGCGGGTGGGGTCCACGCGGCCGGCGTGCAGGTCGCGGGTGTCGGCGTAGGCGATGTCATAGCCGTAGCGCTCGGCCCAGCGGATGAAGTCGTAGGCGTGGCCGACGTGCAGGGGCAGGCCGGCGCCCGCGTAGGGCCGGTCGAAGGAGACGGTGACGGCCGCGTCCTGCTCGCCGAGGAGCCGGCCCGCCTCGTCCCAGGCGTGGTAGAGGCTGGCGCCGGTCCGGCCGTCCTCCGGGTAGAGGTTGTAGGCCTGCCAGGTGATGTCGGGGAGCAGGAGCAGCAGGTCGGCGGGGTGGTCGTCGCGGACCGTGAAGGGGATGTGGGACCGGTAGCCGTCGGCGGTGGTCAGGACGGCCACGTACGCGCCGACGCTCCAGTAGGACGGGACCTGGAGGCGCCAGGAGAGCCACCAGTGGTGGCAGGAGACGGTGCGGTCGGCGGCGAGGGGGGCGGGCTGGACGATGCCGGAGAGGCGGGGGCTGGTGGTGATCTTCGAGGCGCCGTCGCCTCCGTAGTGGCCGATCCGGTAGACGTCGACGGAGAACTGCTGGGGCGGGTCGACGGTGACGTGGAAGTCGATGGCCTCGCCCGGGGCCACGGCGCCGGTGGAGGCGAAGCCCTTGATCTGGCGGTGCACGTCGTCGGCCGTGCGGGGGCCGCCGTTGCCGCGGGCTCGGGGGATCTGGCCGGTTCCGGCGGCCGCGGCCGCCGGGTCCACGTACCAGGGGACGACGTGGCCGGTGTCGTCGAAGTAGAGCTCGCTGCCGCGGAACCAGGGCAGGGGGCCCTGCCCGAAGGGGTCGTTCACCGCGTGCGCGAGCGCACCCGACTCCCAACGCCGGATCTGGTCCGTACCCATGACCGCTCCCCTCCCTCGCTCCCCCGGCCGGCGTGCATCGCCTCGGTGAACGGCGCCCCGTGCGCCGGCGCGGCTTCTCGGATCTTCCGCTCCGGGAGCATCCAGCCGCGACCGGTCCCAGCACATCACATAACGCACGCAGTCCGTCACCGTTCGTCGCGAATTGACGAGACCGGAACATTGACATCCGCTTGTGTGTGCGATCCCCCGCCCCTCCGGGCCAGGTCGGAGGGTGTCCGGGGCTCCGGACGGGGGCGGGGTCTCAGACGAGGCGGACGGGCTTCTCCGTGCGGACACCGAGGGCCGACAGCCAGTCCCGCAGGGGCTCCGGATCGCCGTCCTCGACCAGGCAGAGCACGCGGGGGGCCAGATCGGCCCGGCGGTCGCCGCCGACCAGCAGGACCGGCCCGTCGAGCCAGTCCATCCCGGGTGCGGCACCGGCCGAGTCCACGGCCGCGCAGCACACCATCGCCATCACGTGGTCGGCCAACAGGTCCCGGCCGCTGCGCGGCGGCTGGAGGGGGAACAGCGGCACCGCGTCCGCGCCGCGCGCCTTCCCGGCCCCGCCGGCGGTGCCCGCGGCCCGCTCCTCGCGGGCCAGGTCGGCGCTGAGCCGGCCGGCCAGGGCCTCGCCGAGCCCTCCCTCGCCGGAGGCGCCCGTCAGGCAGCCCAGCACCCGCTCCAGCGTGGGTCCGGCGAAGCCGTCCACGGCCGCGGGAGCCGCGGCGGCGGCCTCGATCGTCGCGGACCCCGCCGTGGCGGAGGAGCCGGCCGCGGCGGGCGAACCGGAGGCACCGGCCGCGGCGGCGGGAGCCACGGAGGCGGCCGGAGCCACGGAGGCGGCGGGGGCGGCCGAACCGGCGCCGGCCGGGCTCACGGAGGCGACGGAAGCGGCGGGTCCGGCCGTCCCGGTCGTCCCGGCCGGTCCGGCGGGCAGTCCCACCGGGTCCGCGAGCGCGTCCAGCGCCGTGTGCAGGCGGGCGGCCTCGGCACGCCACTTCCGGTCGACGACCTCCTCCGGATACGCGGCCCACTCCACCGGGGACCAGTCCGGCCCGGATTCGGCCGGACCGCCGTGGAAGAGCCGCGCGGCCAGCAGCGAGGTCGCCTCGTCGATCACTCCGGGCTGCTCCAGCAGGTCACAGGCGGGCCGCTCGCCGAGGCGCGAGGTGAAGCCCTCGGCCAGCCGGTCCCGCCGCGACAGCTCGGTCAGCGCCGAGACCACCCCGGCGTCCAGGTGCGCGGGCCAACGGCCCATCCGCCAGGCGGGCAGGGCCACCCTGGTCAGCAGCCGGTCCCAGCCCGCGTAGGCGAGGCCGACCTGCTCCTGGGCGACGATGCGCAGCCCGTAGTCCACGTCCTGTGCGCGGTCCGAGGCGGCGGCGGCCACCCCGCGCTCCATCTCGGCCGCGTCCGTCCGGCACAGCCTCAGCAGGAGCCGGGCCGGCGCTGCGATCCAGCCGAGGCCGCGACGGCCGCCCACGTCCACGGCGGCGTCCAGGCCCCGTACGAAGCCCCGGGCGTCGGCTATGTCCGGGTGGGCGGAAGGACCCGTACCGGCGACGACCGGCGCCAGGACCGCCCGCAGCTCCGCGACCCGCATCCACCACAGGAACGGCGAACCGATCACCAGCACGGGAGCGGCACCGGGCGCGGACGCCGGGCCGCCGGCTATGCCGGCCCGGCGGTGGGCCGCATGCGTGCGGTCCTCCAGCCAGCTGTCGCAGTCCGGCGTCAGGGCTATCGCGGAGGGCGGCGGCACGTCCATCCGGTCGGCCAGGTCGCGCACCAGCCGGTAGAGATCGGGAGCGGCGGCCTCGGACAGCGGCACCGTCGGCGTGACCGCCGGGCTCGCCCGCAGCACCACCGCGGCGAAGATCCCGCCGAGGAGCAGCACCAGCGCCGCGACCGTGCACACCACGAGCGTCACGGCGGCCCAGGGCTCGCCGGCCAGCCGGCCCGTCGCCCGGGCGGCCACCAGCACCACCGCGAGGGCGGCGGGCAGCAGCACGAGGGCCAGGGCCCGGCTGCGCACGCGCAGCACGGCCAGGGCGCGGGACCGCGCGGACGGAACGCCCGCCTCCATGATCGAACCGATTCCGGACACGGCCGGTCTCACCCCCTCTGCCCTGCGGCTGCGTTGCTCACTCCCCCACTGTGACACCCGCCACCGACATCGCAAGGTCGGTGGGCCAAGTGCCGGAATGCTTGCGCCGCACCCTAGTTGGGGCACGCCCGGCCGTCAGGCAGACGAGGTGACGATCACCCGATGGAATGGCTTTGGGTAAAGCTGGGTGCGTTCGAACGAGGCCGGATGCAGTCGCACGCGGACACGCCCGCGGGCCCGGGCGCAGGATGTGCGCACCGGGCCCGCGGGTCCGTGGAGCGGCTGGTCAGCCGAGCCCGGCCGCCTTGGCGGCGATGTCCGTACGGTGCTGCGAGCCGTCCAGCCGGATCCGCGCGACCGCCGTATACGCCTTCTCGCGCGCCTGCGCCAGATCGGAACCGGTCGCCGTCACCGACAGCACGCGACCACCCGCGCTGACGACGGCGTCGCCCTCGCGCCGGGTCCCGGCGTGCAGCACGTAGGCGTCGGGGGCGTCCTCGGCGGCCACCTCGGCCAGGCCCTCGATCGGGTCCCCGGTGCGGGGGGTGTCGGGGTAGTTGTGGGAGGCGATGACGACCGTGACGGCGGCGTCCTCGCGCCACACCAGCGGCGCCTCGTCGGCCAGCGTGCCCTTGGCGGCGTTCAGCAGCACGCCCGCGAGCGGGGTGCGCAGCCGGGCCAGGACCACCTGGGTCTCGGGGTCGCCGAACCGGGCGTTGAACTCGATGACCCGGGTGCCGCGACCGGTGATCGCGAGGCCCGCGTAGAGCAGCCCCGAGAAGGGGGTGCCGCGGCGGCGCAGTTCGTCGACGGTCGGCTGGAGCACGAGCTCCATGACCTCGTCGACCAGCTTCGGGTCGGCCCAGGGCAGCGGGGAGTACGCGCCCATGCCGCCGGTGTTGGGGCCCTGGTCGCCGTCCAGCGCGCGCTTGAAGTCCTGCGCGGGCTGCAGCGGGACCACGGTGACGCCGTCGGTGATGGCGAAGAGGGAGACCTCGGGGCCGTCGAGGTACTCCTCGATGACCACGCGGTCGCAGGCGAGCGCGTGCGCGCGGGCAGCTTCCCGGTCCTCGGTGACCACGACGCCCTTGCCGGCCGCCAGACCGTCGTCCTTGACGACGTAGGGGGCGCCGAAGGCGTCGAGGGCCGCGTCCACCTCCTCCGGGGTGGTGCAGACGTAGCTGCGCGCGGTCGGGACCCCGGCCGCCGCCATCACGTCCTTGGCGAAGGCCTTGGAGCCTTCGAGCTGCGCCGCCTCGGCGGACGGGCCGAAGACGGGGATGCCGGCCGCGCGCACGGCGTCGCCGACCCCGGCGACCAGCGGGGCCTCCGGGCCGACGACGACCAGGTCGGCGCCGAGTTCGGTCGCGAGAGCGGCGACGGCTTCGCCGTCGAGGGCGTCGACCGGGCGGAGCTCGGCCACCTCGGCGATGCCGGCGTTGCCGGGAGCGCAGTACAGCGCGGAGACGTCGGGGTCGAGGGACAGAGAGCGGCACAGGGCGTGTTCGCGGGCGCCGCCGCCGATGACGAGGACCTTCACGCTGCTCAGCCTAGCCGGGACGGCGGCGGCTCCTTCGTGCGGCCACCCAACCGGGACGGCCTACTCGTTTGTGTATTCCTCCACAACGGTGGCTCCCAGCTCGCGCACGATCAGGTCGTGTCCGGTCAGCGCGCTCTCGACGAGGTCGGGGTCGTCGTCCTCCGCGAAGTCGTCCTCGGGAGCGACCGGCGGGGGCGCCTGCTGTACGGGGGGCTGCGGCGCGGAGACCGACTGCTGGGGCTGCTGCGGCTGCTGTGGCTGGTGGGAGGGCTGCTGCGGCGAGGGCGGGGCCTGCGGGGCGGGGGCCTGCTGCTGCGGGGGCGGCGGGCTGTAGGCCGGGGCGGGCGCGGACGGCGCGCCGCCGTACGACGGGCCGCCGTAGGACGCGCCGGGCGCGGACACCGGGGCCGGGCCACCGCCGCCCACGACGGCTTCGATCTTCCAGTTGACCTGGAACTGCTCGGCCAGGACCGCCTTGAGCACGTCCTCGCTGCCGCTGCTGGCGAAGTTGTCGCGGGCTCCGGCATTGGGGAAGCCCAGCTGGAGGGTGGTCCCGTCGAAGCCGGTGACCTGGGCGTTCTGGCTGAGCAGGATCCAGGTGAAACGACGGCGGTTCTTGACGGCGTCGAGGACGCCCGGCCACATCGCCTGGACCTGTCCGGCTCCGGCGGCCATGCCGGGGGAGGTGGCGGGTGCGGCGGCCGCCGCGGCGGGGGCGGCGGGCGCCGGCGTGGCCGGAACGTGCGCGGGTGCGGGCGCGCCCTGACCGGGAGCGGCCGCGCTGGGCCAGGCACCGGGCGCGGGAGCCGCGGCGGCGGGCCGGGCGGCCGGGGCACCGCTGCCGGGCTGCGCGGCACCGGGCCACGCCCCGGGCGCGGGCGCGGCCTGGACGGGCGCCGCTTCCGGCTGCGCGGGAGCGGGAGCCTGGACGGGCGCGGGAGCCTGAACGGGCGCGGCGACGGGCGGCGCGGCGACCGGCGCGGGAGCCTGCACGGGGGCCTGGGCCGGGGCCTGTGTGAACGCGGCGGCGGCCCGCGCGGCGGCGGGCCCCCCGCCCGGACCGGCGGGAGCCATGGCGTGCGCCTCGGGCCCGGGCACGTAGCCCATGGCGGGCGGCCCGGCGGCGAAGGCGGCGGCGCCGCTGCGTTCCAGGCGGTCCAGACGGGCCTGGAAGGACCGCTCGTCGTCGAAGGCGGCGGGGAGCAGCACGCGGGCGCAGATCAGCTCCAGCTGCAGCCGCGGCGAGGTCGCGCCCCGCATCTCGGTGAGACCGGCGTTGACCAGGTCGGCCGCGCGAGAGAGCTCGGCGGCACCGAACACGGACGCCTGGGCCTGCATCCGCTCCACGACATCGGCGGGGGCGTCGATCAGCCCCTTCTCCCCCGCGTCGGGCACGGCGGCGAGGATGACCAGGTCGCGCAGCCGCTCCAGCAGGTCGGCGACGAACCGGCGCGGGTCGTTCCCGCCCTCGACGACCCGGTCGACGACCTCGAAGGCGGCCGCGCCGTCCCCGGAGGCGAAGGCGTCGACGACGGAGTCGAGGAGCGAGCCCTCGGTGTACCCGAGCAGCGAGGTGGCCATGGCATACGTCACACCCTCCTCGCCGGCGCCGGCGAGGAGCTGGTCCATGACGGACATCGAGTCACGCACGGAGCCGGCGCCGGCGCGCACGACGAGCGGCAGTACGCCGTCCTCCACCTGCGCGCCCTCGCGTCCGCAGACCTCGCCCAGGTACTCCCGCAGGGTCCCCGGCGGGACCAGGCGGAAGGGGTAGTGGTGCGTCCGGGACCGGATGGTCCCGATGACCTTCTCCGGCTCGGTGGTGGCGAAGATGAACTTGAGGTGCTCCGGCGGCTCCTCGACCACCTTCAGCAGGGCGTTGAAGCCCGCCGAGGTGACCATGTGGGCCTCGTCGATGATGTAGATCTTGTAGCGGCTGGAGGCGGGGCCGAAGAAGGCCTTCTCGCGCAGGTCGCGGGCGTCGTCCACACCACCGTGCGAAGCGGCGTCGATCTCGATGACGTCGATGGAGCCCGGCCCGTTCCTGGCGAGGTCGCGGCAGGACTGGCACTCCCCGCAGGGGGTCGGAGTGGGACCCTGCTCACAGTTCAGGCACCGGGCGAGGATGCGCGCGCTGGTGGTCTTTCCACACCCGCGCGGCCCGCTGAACAGGTACGCGTGATTGACCCGGTTGTTCCGCAGGGCCTGCATCAGGGGTGCAGTGACATGCTCCTGACCGATGACCTCGGCGAACGACTCGGGGCGGTAGCGGCGGTACAGCGCAAGGGACGACACGTCTACGAGGTTATCCGGGCCCACCGACAACAGCGGCCCGCCGGCGCCACGAAGGCCCCCGGAACGCAAAGCGCCCCCCACGCACCCGCCAGAGCCCACTTACCCTTGCTGCCTTCCGGCCCTGGGGGAGTTGGGTGAGATAGCGCCACGTGAGGGGCTGGCCCCACCCTAGCGGATCCGGGCCCCCGGAATCGACCCCGCCCCCGCCCGCACCCGCGAGCCGCCCCCGCCGGATCCCCGCCGGACGATCACGTTCGCGAGCACCCCTCCACGTCTTGTATTGTTTGCCGCGGAGGATTCGCCTAGAGGCCTAGGGCGCACGCTTGGAAAGCGTGTTGGGGGCAACCCCTCACGAGTTCGAATCTCGTATCCTCCGCACTCGCCCGCAAGGGCAACGAAGGGTCCGACCGCTCAGCGGTCGGACCCTTCGTCGTTCCGTGGCCCCAGCCCCCGTCCCGGCGGCGTTCTGCGGGTGCCCGCCAAGGCGAACGAGGCACCCGCCCGCTGAGCGGTCGGGTGCCTCGTCGATTCCTCGGTCGCCCGCAGGAAGGGCCCTCGAACCGCTTCCGGCTTCACGCGACAGGGACGGAAAGGTCAGACGCCTTCCGCCCGTGCTCGCAGCTCCGTCAGGCCCACCGGCCCCTCGGTGTCACTCAGCGATCGGCCCGTCAGCTCCACGAGGGCCTGGCACGGCGACAATCCCCGGTCGAAGGCGGAGCGCAGGCGGTCCAGCCAAGCGAGAGCGGTCCGGTACCTCTCGTCGTCGTCGAGATCGAGAGGCTCGAAGCTCGCCGCGGGCTCGGTCTCGGAGGCCCAGAGATATCCGAGCACACCGCGGTCGTCGGTCACCGGCACGTACCGGACCTCGCCCGGCACCGAACGTCGGTATCCGATGTGCCCGAAGCCGGGGGCGTGCGTAAACACGTCGTACCGCCGGGAGACCTCGTACCGGGACCAGGAGTCGGACGGAGTTCCGTCTTGTTCGAGATGGGGAACCACACCCGTCTGCGTCGGCGTGCCGAAGTAGGTGGGGTCCTCGGGGTCCATGTCGGATCCCAGCACCTCGGTGAGCTCCGCGAGCACGGACTCCAAACGAGGCGCGTTCGCCTCGTAGACGGCAGCTTGGTCACGGCCTCGGAGGTCGTACCGCATCCAGGCATCGGAGTATGTGATCAAATCCACTGTGGCGAAGCCGGGGTCCACGAAGACGGTGAGGTCGAACACTCCTTCCGTCCGGGTCTCCTCCGCACCGGTGGACAGCGAGGCGGCCACGGTGCACCGGGCATCCACCGATCCGATGCGACCGGGGCGCATGGCGGCCCTGATCGCGCCTGCCAGCTCCTCAGCGGATCCGGTAGCCGTGAGGTCGCTCTCGAACAGCATGCCGGCCGGCGTGCCGGCCTCGGAGACGGCGAGACGGAAGGTCGGCTCGCCCAGCGCGAGCCGGTGCGATGCCAGCACGGACCGGGCCGCCATCAGGTCCCCGAGGCACCGGACCAGAGGGTCCACATCCTCGATGAAGTCGCCCCACGTCCATCGGGCCACTGGCGTACTGGCGATCACGGTGCCACCTCCGGCATGAATTTACCGTCCACAGGGACGAAGATGACTCCGTCCGGCGTGCGGATGACGAACTGCACGCCCTTCGTGTCGTACTTCTCCTGAAGGCGAGCGAGCTGTGTCTCCATTTCGGCCCTCGGGATCTTTGAGTCGATCACGAAGGTCTGCACGTCCGCGTTCGAGTCCAGGAGCTGATGAATGCTCTTGAAGATGCGCTGGACGGACTTCGCCGCGATGGGCGACGAGTCCGGTCCCGTCATGTCCTTGAACTGCCAGCCGTGAACCCTGCCGTCCGCGTCCCTGGCCATCACATCGAGATCGGTCTTTTCGCCTGTGAAGACACCCGGCCTGATCTCGTTGCCGCCCTGCTTCACCTCGAAGGAGACGTCGGTGACACCACTGTCATGCAGTCGGTTGCCCAGACGCATGGCCTCCAGGCTGCCCGGGATCTCGGAGGGCCGGACGAGGTTGGACACCACGGTCTTGAAGCCGTCGGCGTCCGTGAAACGGCCCGAGGCGATGGTGTCGGCCATCTCCTTGCCGAAGGGGGACTCCGACAAGGTCTTCAGGACCGGTTCGATGTCCGGATGCTTGACCTTGACGGCGCGTATCTGATCCCGAACCTGCTGCTCCAGTTCGCTGCCCCGCTGGAGCGGACCCGTTCCGTCAGCGGACCGCTCCCAGGCGGCAGGACCGTTCGGTCCATCGGCGCCGGTGAGCCCACCGCTTCCCCGACCGTCGCCCGGAAGGGTGTCACTGTGGCTGCCGGCCGCAGGCGGGGGCTCGTGGCTGCCGCCACCTGTCGACGGAGACTCGTGGCCGCCGCCCGGACCGTCCCCGTGGCCGTGGCCGCCGCCGCCCGGACCGTCCGTGTGGCCCGCCGTGGACGGGGGCTCCTGGTGGCCTCCCGTCCCCGGGGAGTGGCTGTCGGTGCTGTTGCGCGGCATGCCGTCGGGGGCGCGGCCGCCCGGGGCATGGTCGCCCGCGCGGCCCGTGGGGGTGTTGTCGAGGCCGTGGGCGCCGTTGTCCATCGCGCGGACCGGGTCGGAGATGTCGCTGCCGACACGGACGACGTCGTCGACGCGGCCGCCGACTCCCGCCAGGACCGGCGTCTCACGGCGGACCGGGACCTCCGTCCTCGGGGTGTTCGCGCCAGTGTCGATCTTCGGGGACGGCTCGGGCCTGGCTTCGCCGGCCTTCTGGTAGAGACTGCCGTCCTCCTTGTAGAGGTTGCCGGCCGGGTCGGCGTACTTGGCGGGGCCGTCGAAGGGCCACTTGACCGTGCCCGGGGGCAGGGACGCAGTGCCTTCGGGGAGCTTGATGGTGTCGTCGGAGACTTTGAGCGCCCCCTCCGGTGTCGGAGTGCCCTTGGGGAGCCGAATCGTTCCGTCAGGCAGTTCCACGGCGCCGTCGGGCAGACTGAACGCCCCTTCGTCGATCTTGGGAACTTCGACCTTCCCCATGTTCTTCAGACCGGCCATCACGTCGCCGATCTTCGAGACTCCGGCTCCGGCACCCTTGAACACGTACGTCATCGGATCGATCGCACGACCCGCCTTGCCCGCCAGCGACAGCGTCTTCGCCGCAAGGCCCGCCTTACCCGCGCCCGCCGCCGCACCACCGGTGCCACCGGTGAATACCGTCGTCACCACGTTGAACGTGACCGCTCCCGCCGCGCGGGAAGGGTTCGAACCCCACTGATCCCACGCGAGGAGCGCCTTGCCGGTCTCCTTCATGGCCGTCCGCGAATCACGGATCCACGGCGGCAGGTCCTTGTCGTCCGCGAGCCAGAACACCGCCGCGGCCGGTGTCGCGGTGATGATCACCCCCGTCGCGAGCTTCCCCAGACCGGTCCACGCCTGTCCCGCCGCGTCCCAGCCGTCGAACCCGACCAGCGTCCCAAGACCCTTGATCGTGCCCCACACGCCGTCCACGAAGACGCCCTTGCCGAAGTCATAGAGGTGCTCCCACACCTGCCACGCCGGAACCGACTCCTCCACCGCGTCACCCCACGGCAAGGACTTCGACTGCTTGAGGGCCTCGGCGTCGTAGCCGTACATGCCCTCACCGTTGGAGCCGTCGTTCACCTTCAGCGGCGCGCCGCACACCAAGGCCACAATCTTGTCGTGGGCATGCCGCTCCGCCGTCTGGAACTGCGCCCACACCTCTGCGATCTCGTTCCGGCGGGCGAGGTTCTCGTCGATGAGATCCTCGTCTTCGATCCAGTCCTCGTCGCGGGAGACCTTGGACTGGAACGACGCCGCCTCCGCCTTCAATTCCTCCAGCTTCTTCACCAGGGGCCGGATCTCCTGCGCATACGTGCCGAGGGCCCCCGCGATGGTGCACATGTCGCTGCTGAACGACAGCGTGATGTCCACAACCGGCTTCGTCACCGCGAACAACTGCTCGGCCTCGGGAGCCTGGTAGTACGCCGACATCCCGCCGAACGTCGTGTGGACCGACGAGCCCGCGTTCGCAAGCGCACCCCCGTCCGCCGACAGTGCCTTCACCTTCTCGTCCAACACCGAAAGCTGACCCGTGAACACGGGCACATTGGCGGCGTCTACCGGTGCGTTGCTCACTTCGCGCCTCCCGCTGCGTCCTTCAGCTGATCGAGGCGCACGCTTCTCGCCGCGTCCTGGGCCTGCTTGGCGGCTTCCAGGTCACCTTGGATGTACGCGTTCGTCGCCTTGCCCGCGCCCAGGATCGCGGCCTGGATGCGCTCCACCACGGACTTGAGGTCCGTCTGCCGCTTCTCCAGGTACTGGCTGAGCGCAGCGCCCACCGGCCCCGTGCTGCCCCGGTGCGACAAGGGCACCTGTCCGGTGGCCACCGGCCCCTGCATGGCGGGTGACGGCACCTTGGCCGCCGAACCCGGGACCGCCGTACCCGCGGCGTACGCGGCCTCCGCCATGTCCGACATCAGCTTGTTCAGTGCGTGCTCCAGATCACCTGCCCGCTCACCGGTGAGCTTGAGCTGGCTCTGCACACCTTGCGGCTTGATGTCCCACGACGTCATGGCTCCCCCGAAGCTCCGACATACGCACCTCCTGCGAGGCACGCTTCCGACCCAGTTCCCTGGCGTGGCGGCCGTTCGCCATGGGGCCGACCAGGCCCGCCGGACCCTGTGCCCCTACGACGACGTCACTCTCCCCGACACTCGAACGATCGTAGATATGATCGTTTCTATCAATTCAAATAGCTAATGCAACCAGCAACCGACGAGCTGTGACACAAGCCTGACAAACCCGCAGGCCCGTCAGTCGCCCTTCAGGTGGCGCACCAGTCGCTCGAAATCGCTCCATCCCGAGAGGTCCGAAGGATCCCCCAGGAAGGGGTAGTAGAGCGCCGGGCGCGCCTTCGACCCCAGCATGACCGGCTGCACCGCGAGCGGCGTCCGCCGTGCGCGGTCGTCCGGCATCGCCCGGACCTCATCGGCTCCCAGGACGAAGGCCAGGGGCACACCGGGGCCCTCGAAACGGGCCGGGACGGCCAGATCGCGACGGGCTTTGCGGAGCTGTACGAGCATCGAGCACAAGTGGTGACGGGTGGCGAGCGTCTCCGCCAGCCGCGGCAGCACGTCCAACGGCAGTTCCTCGTGGGCCCCGTAGCCGAACGCCAGCGTGACGTCCTCCTCCACACCCGCCTTGGTACGGGTCACCCGAACCCCGGCGAGTCCCGGCCGCGACGGGGACCCGACGACTACGAACCAGCTCGGCTCGGGCGACCGCGCGTGCGCGACCTCGGTCAGTCTTTCGGGAGACCAGGGCAGATTGGCGGGCTCGGCAGTGGACCACCCGGCCGGCGCTCCGCCGGTGAGCTCGCGCCAGACCGCCTCCAGGGCGCCACCCAGCACCAGCCGATCATCAGCGGGACGGATCGTCCTGAACGAGAGGGCGAGTTGGCGCTCGCCCGTGTCGTGGAACTCCTGGAACGAGGCCGCCACCGGCGTGTGCAGTTCGCCCCCGACCCCGTCCGGCTGCACGACCGGCGCGAACATGCCCTCCTGCCAGCGCAGCACCGCGCCCGTACGGCCGTCGTAATACCCGTCCCGCGCGTCCCGGACGACCCAGCGCGAGGGCGAGCCGGGCAGGGCGTCGCGTACGGCCGGGGTGAGAGTGCTGCCCGCCGGGCTGACGATCTGGAGTCCGCGCTCCGAGGCTGCGGCAGCCCGGAAGGCATCCGAGAGCCAGGCCGTCATCGCAACGACGGACCGATCCGTGATCACCACGGCGACCTTGTCGGTCAGGACGTCCACGGCGGGTTGTGCGGCGGCCGGCTCCGGAGCGACGCCCACACCTTCGGACGGGACCACGGCCACGGAGATCGCGGCTTCCGGCGGCCAGGCCGTGCCGCCGGTCAGCGCGGCGACCCGTGCCGCGAAGGTACCCGCCAGCCGCTCCGCCTCCGCGACGCCGGTGGTGGCGCGGGCCTCGGTCCACCAGAACGGCACCGGCGGCTCCACGGCTGCGAACAACCTGGCGGCCTCGCCGGGGACTTGTATGAGCATCGGCGCCTCGACCGCCACCAGTGGCCGGCCCTGGGCGTCGCAGAGCTGCACGACGGCGCCCTCGCCGGTGGTGTCCACGAGCTTGTCGGGGCCGCCGGAGAGGAGCCCGGCCAGCACGCTCCAGGCGTCCGGCATCCGCGGGGAGAGGGCTATGACGTCCGTTGTCATGGGCTCGTACGGTCCTTAAAGGTCTGGCGGTTTCGGCACTCGGCCTCGTACACGATGTGGTTCAGGCGGTGGTTCCGCCCGTCGGTCGTGCCCGGGCACGGTTTCGTACGTGCCGTCCGTCACCCCCGCCACCACCCATGCGCAACATAGAACATCTGTCGGATTCCGGCACGTTCATCGGGCTCCGCGTGTTTCGTCCGGGGCAGTCCGGGGCCTCATCGCCCCTGCGCTCAGGAGGGCACCCGGCCGAAGAGGCGGCCGGCCAGGTCGACCCCCACGACCGCGCCCGCGGCGTCGCGGGTGAAGAAGCCGCGCTGGCCCCGCAGGCCGCCGCTCGTGACGATGTACTCGTCACCGCGCCCCGGCAGCAGGCCGATGGACTCCGGCGGGTAGTCCGCGGGCATCTCGCCGTCGGACGCCGCCCGGATCTCCGGCTTGATGCCGACCTCCAGCGTCAGGCCCTCCCCGTCGGCGGCGATGACGAGGGTGATCGCGTCGTTGTCGTAGCGGCCGACGATCTCCGGGGCACCGGCCGGGTCGTAGGGCAGCGGCTCCGGGTCCCGGTCGACCACGCCCAGGCCGGTCTCCAGCACCCGGCGGACCACGGCCTGGTTGAAGGGGATGCTGTTCGGGGCGGAGTTGGAGAGCACCACGACCGCGAAGTCGCGCTCCGGCACGATCAGCAGCTCGGCGAACTGGCCGTTGGTGGAGCCTCCGTGCCCGGCCGTCGCCACGCCGTCCACCTCGCGCAGGAACCAGCAGATGCCGAACGCGTCGCCGAGCGCGCTGCCCCGCAGCTCCACGGTCGGCCGGCGCATCCGCAGCAGCCCTTCGGCGGGCAGGACGTCCGTGCTCCCCGCCGTACGGCCGTCGGCGAGGTGGAAGCGGGCCCAGCGCAGCTGCTCGGCCACCGAGGAGAGCAAGCCGCCGCCCGGGCGGTCGCCGCGGCCCACCGTCCAGTCCCGGGAGACGGACAGGGTGCCGTCCTCGTTGAGGTTGTGGCCCGCGGCGGTGTTCCCCGCCCGGCCGCCGGGCAGGTCGCCGGCGTCGAAGCCGGTGCGCGAGTGGCCGAGCGGCCGCAGGACCAGCTCGGCGACCGCCTGCTCGTAGGTCAGGCCGGTGACCTTCTCGATGATCCGCCCGGCCAGGTTGAACCCGGCCTGGCTGTACGAGGCCCGGGCGCCGGGCCGCGCGATCAGCGGGAGCTTCTCCATCGCGGCGACGAATCCGGCCAGGGCGTCGTCGCCGTCCCCGGTGTCGGTGATCACGTTCCAGTCCAGGCCGGCGGTGTGGTTGAGCAGCTGCATCACGGTGATCTCCGCCGCGGCCCGCTCGTCGGCGAGGACGAGCTCGGGAACGTAGCGGCGCACGGGCGCGTCCAGCTCCACGCGGCCCTCGGCCACCAGCCGCATCAGCGCGGTCGCCGTGTACGTCTTGGTGACCGAACCCAGCTGGAACAGGGTGTCCCGGTCCACCGCCACCGGCTCGTCGGCGTCCGCGTCGGTCACGCCGTGGCAGACGTGGATCTCACGGCCGTCCACCCACACGCCGACGGCGGCGCCCGGGATCCCGAACTCGGCGGCCTTCGCCCGGACGAACCCGGCCAGCGCGCCCTGCGAGATCTGCACGTCCTGCGAGATCTGGTCGTTCCTGCTGCTCATCACGTTTCTCCCGGCGGTCGCCCTCTTGGTGAGCAGGACGATGCCCGGACGTGCTGACAGGCCGCTGACAGCCCGCTGAGCTCCCGGCTAGCCCCTGTGGGCGTCGAGGGCCGGGAAGCAGATCGCGTTGTCCGCGCTGCAGATGTACTGGTCACCCGGTGTACTGACCGCGATGGGGCGCTCGTACGTCAGGAGGCTCAGCGTCCGGCCCGAGGCGAAGGCGGCCGTGGCGTCGTGGACCGGGCCCATGCCGGGGCCGGGAGCGGCGGCTGCCGTTCCCTGGTAGCCGTACGGACCGTGGCCGCCGTCCACGACGGCGAAGAAGACCGTACGGGCGGAGACCGTACGGTCCGCGATCACCAGCCGGACGCCGATCCGGGCCCAGGAACTCGGCAGGGGCTTGCAGCTCGTCTCCGCCCTGTCCTCGCGCACGACGGCCAGGCAGTAGCTCCGGTCGTCCGGCATCCAGGCGAGCTCGCCCGTGCCCTGCGGACCGCGGTTGATCACGATCACGGCGTCGTCGTCCGGCACGGCGGCGTCGGTGCCGCGCCGGACCGCCGCCAGGAGCGGCCCGTCGGCGGCCGTGGCCCTGCCGTCCCCGACCGGCTCGGCGGGCCCGGACTCGGGCGCCGGCTCGGACGGCCCCGCCGCAGAGGCGGAGGCGGGGGCAGAGGGAGAAGGAGAAGACGGATCGGGTGAGGGCGAAGGCGCGGCCGGGCTCGTGGCCGTGGCCGTGGCCGTGGCCGTCGGCAGTGCCCGCGGTGACAGCGGCGGCGCCGGGGGCACCGCGCACGAGGCCGTCGCCAGCACCGCCAGCCCGCATCCCGCCGCCGCCACGGCCGCCGCACGTCTTCCACGCCTCATCTGATCCGCCCCCGCACGCTCGAACTCACGTATCAGAGGCGAAGTCTGCCGGGCCGCAGGGCGCCACGGCCCGGCGGGGCGGGGCGGGGCCCGGGTCAGCCGAAGTTCGGCATCTCGCCGACCGTCGTCGACAGGTCGATCACCGCGAAGGCGGCGCCCTGCGGGTCGGCGACCGCCGCGAACCGCCCGAACGGGCTGTCCATCGGGCCGAAGTGCAGCTTCCCGCCGTGCTTCTGGGTCTTCGACACCGCCTCGTCGCAGTCCGGGACCGCGAAGTAGACCTGGATGTACGGCGGCACCTCCGGCGGGAAGTCGTCGTCCATCTTCATCCGGCCCAGCACGGGCTGCTCCGGGTCGCCCGCGCTGAAGACCTTGAAGTCCATGTCGGCCGGCTGCGGGTCGTCGCCGGGGTCCATCTGCTGGGCGCTGTACGGGAAGACCTTCGGCAGGAAGGCGTCCGGTCCGGCCGGCTCCCGGGTGAAGACCTCCGCCCAGGCGTAGGCGCCCGCCTCGCCCATCTTCTCGAAGCCCTTGTGCTCGCCCGGCTGCCAGACGCCGAAGACGGCGCCGCTCGGCTCCTTCGCGATGAGCATCGTCCCGAAGGCTCCGACCTGCATCGGACCCATCAGGACCTCGCCGCCGTTCTCGGTCACCTTCCCGGCCGTGGCCGCCGCGTCGGGCGAGGCGAAGTACAGGCACCACTGCGAGGGGGCGTCGACCCCGGGCATCGGCGGTACGACGGCCGCGACGGCCTTGCCGTCCGAGTAGGCCTGCGTGTAGTTGCCGTACTCACTGCTGGACTCGCCGAAGGTCCAGCCGAGCACGTCAGCGTAAAAGGTCTTGGCACCCTCCACGTCGCGGAACATCGCGTCCACCCAGCACGGCGCGCCCTCGGGGAAATCAGGCATGGTCGATCGACTCCTCGGCTCGTTCCTCGCTGTCGTCACGTCGTACTCACGCTAGGCGCGCGGTGTGCCGACCGCGCGGGGAGCGCGCCCGCGCGGGACGCTGGAGCCATGGACAAGGACATCACCATCCGGCTGGCACAGCAGCCGGAGGCCGACGCGCTGCTCGGCCGGAGCCCGCTCGCCGCGCTCGTCGGAATGCTGCTGGACCAGCAGGTGCCGATGGAGTGGGCGTTCTCGGGGCCCTGGACGATCGCGCAGCGGCTGGGCTCCGACGACCTGGACGCGCACGCCATCGCCGCGTACGACCCGGAGGCCTTCGCCGCCCTGCTCTCCGAGAAGCCCGCCGTGCACCGGTACCCGGGGTCGATGGCGACCCGGATCCAGCAGCTGTGCGCGTACCTGGTGGAGCACTACGACGGGAACGCGGAGGCCGTCTGGGCCGACGCCGCGACCGGGCAGGAGCTGCTGGGGCGGCTCAAGGCGCTGCCGGGCTTCGGGGAGCAGAAGGCGCAGATCTTCCTGGCCCTGCTGGGCAAGCGGTTCGGGGTGCGGCCGACGGGCTGGCGGCAGGCCGCGGGCGGCTACGGCCAGGCGAACGTCTACCGTTCGGCCGCCGACATCACCGGGCCCGAGTCCCTGGCCAAGGTGCGCGCGCACAAGCAGGAGATGAAGGCCTCCGCGAAGGCCGCGAAAGGCACGAAGGCGGCAGGCGGGTCCTGACCCGTCTCCCGGTCGTCGCCGCTCCGCCCTGTCGAATTGACCGGCGGTACGGGGTGCGGATTGGCCCCTGCCACCGGTCGATCACGCTCGTAGATTGAAGACATGACAGAGATCGCGACCCGCGCAGCCACCGCCGAAACCGTCCAGGACGCCCCCGGCAGCCTCATCACCCTGCTGACCGACACCGCCGAGCTCACCTGCAACACCGCCGCCTTCGAAGAGGGCGCGGCGGGTGCCCCGGTGCACTTCCACACCAGGGCCACCGAGTTCTTCCACGTCACCGCGGGACGCCTCGACGTCCTCGTCGGCGACGAGATCCAGACCCTGGACGCCGGCGACTTCCTCGCGGTCCCGCCGGGCGTGAAGCACGCCTTCGCCCCCGCCGCCGGGCACACGGCGAGCGTCTTCGTCGGCTTCACCCCCGGCATGGGCCGCTTCGACTACTACCGGCTCCTCGGCCGGGTCAACGCGGGCGAGGCCACCGTGCAGGACATCAAGGACAGCTCGGCGACCTACGACAACCACTACGCAGAGAGCCCCGCCTGGAGCGGCCGCCGGCGCAGCGCGGAGCCGTAGACCACGTCCGCGTCGAGGCGGCGCAGCTCCTCCGCGATCAGTTCGGCGCCGCTGCGGATCTTCAGGGCCACCCTGCGGTCGGGGCTCCCCGGCAGGGTCAGGGTGGCCAGCGCGCCCGCGGGCCGGTCCACCCGGACGTCCCCGCCCGCGCTGCGCAGCACCACCCCGGTGATGACCGGGCCGGCGGTCGCGACCCGGTCCACCGGCACCCCGAGCCGGTCCTCCAGCCAGCGCGCCAGCAGTTCGGCGCTCGCGTTGTCGGGCTCGCTCTCCACCGCCGCACCGGTCACCGCCAGCGGCTTCTGGTCCAGGGCCGCGGCCAGCAGGGCCCGCCACGGCGTGAGCCGGGTCCAGGCCAGGTCGGTGTCGCCGGGCTGGTATCCGGTGGCCCGCTCGTCGAGCACGCCCACCGGGTCGAAGGCGGCGGCCGCGTCCGTGATCCGGCGCTGCGCGAGGGCGCCCAGCGGGTCCCGTGCCAGGTCGGCGGGGGCGTCGGCCGGCCACCACGCCACCACCGGCGCGTCCGGCACCAGCAGCGGCAGCACGACCGATCCGGCCTGCTCGGTCAGTGCCCCGTGCAGGCGCAGCAGCACGAGTTCGCCGGTCCCGGCGTCCGACCCGACCCGCAGTTCGGCGTCCACCCGGCTCGCGCGCAGCTTGTGCGGGCCGCGCGAGACCCGCTTGATGACCACGATGATGCGGCAGGGGTGCTCGCGCGAGGCCTCCGAGGCCGCGCGTACCGCGTCGTAGGCGTTCTCCTCGTCGGTGACGACGACGAGCGTCAGCACCAGCCCCATGGTGGGGCTGCCTATCGCCCGGCGTGCTGCGAGCAGGGCCCGGTTGACCTTGCTGGACGTGGTGTCGGTGAGTTCGGTCCGCATGCCCCGAGTCTGTCACCGCGTCATCTGCGCCTGCGCGCCGTACCGAAGAGGGAGCGCGAGATCTCCCGGCCCAGCTGCGTGCCGATCGAGCGGGCCAGCGAACGGAACAGCCCGCTGCCCACCACCTGCTCGGCCAGCGAGGGGTCCGCCTTCGCGGCGCCGCGCCCGGTCGTCCGCGCGGCCTCCTTCTGCGCCGCCTTCGCCTGCTTCTCGGCCTCGGCTGCCGCCGCCGCAGCCTCCGCCTGCGCCTCCGCGGCGGCCTGCTCGGCGCTGATCTTCTCGTACGCCGACTCGCGGTCGACCGGCTCGGCGTAGCGCGACCAGAGCAGCGAGGCCTTCACGGCCCGCTCCAGGTCCGCCGCCGCGATCGGCCCCATCAGCGACTGCGGGGCGCGCAGCCGGGTCGCCGCGACCGGGGTGGGGGCGCCGTTCTCGCTGAGCACGGTGACCACCGCCTCGCCGGTCCCGAGCCCGGTGAGCAGCTCCTCCAGGTCGTAGGCGGAGCGCGGGAAGGTCTTCACGGTCGCCTTCAGCGCCTTGGCGTCGTCGGGGGTGAAGGCGCGCAGGGCGTGCTGCACGCGGTTGCCGAGCTGGGCGAGCACGTCGGCCGGCACGTCCTTGGGGGTCTGGGTCACGAAGAAGACGCCGACGCCCTTGGAGCGGATCAGCCGGACGGTCTGGGTGACCGACTGCAGGAAGGCCTTTGAGGCCCCGCTGAAGAGCAGGTGGGCCTCGTCGAAGAAGAAGACGAGCTTGGGCTTGTCCAGGTCGCCGACCTCCGGCAGGTCGTTGTAGAGGTCGGCCAGCAGCCACATCAGGAAGGTGGAGAAGAGCTGCGGCTTGTCCTGGACCGCCGGGAGTTCCAGTACAGAGACCACCCCGCGGCCGTCGGCGGCCGTGCGCAGGAGCTCGCTCGTGTCGAACTCGGGCTCGCCGAAGAACTCCGTGGCCCCCTGCGTCTCGAAGGCGGTCAGCGCCCGCAGGATCACCCCGGCGGTCACCGTGGACAGTCCGCCGATGCCCTTGAGCTCGGCCTTGCCCTGGTCGGAGACGAGGAAGGCGACGACCGCGCGCAGGTCCTTGAGGTCGATCAGCTCCAGGCCCTTGGAGTCGGCGTAGTGGAAGATCAGCCCGAGGGACTGCTCCTGGGTCTGGTTGAGCTGGAGCACCTTCGACAGGAGCACCGGTCCGAAGGCGGTGACGGTCGAGCGGACCGGGATGCCGGGGCCGATCCCGCCCAGCGAGTAGAACTCGCCCGGGTATCCGGTGGGCTCCCAGGTCTGGGCGACGTCCCGGGCCCGCTCGTCGATCCGCTCGCCCGGCATGCCGGGCGCGGTGATCCCCGAGACGTCGCCCTTGATGTCCGCGAGGAAGACGGGGACCCCGTTCGCCGACAGCTGTTCGGCGATGAGCTGGAGCGTCTTGGTCTTGCCGGTGCCGGTGGCGCCGGCGACCAGCCCGTGCCGGTTGAGCATCGCCAGGGGGATGCGGATCTGACGGTCGGGCAGGCACGCGCCGTCCCACAGGAGGGCCCCCAGATCGAGCGCGGGACCGGTGAAGGCGTACCCGGCGGCGATCTGCCCGGCGGGGTCCGTCCGGTCCGCAGCGGCGGCGGCGTCGGTGCTCTCACTCATGGATCACTCCCCAAATAGCACTGTCCGCCACTTTTGCACCACCCTTGCGAGGCTGCGCCCGCAGGCACGGGCCCGGTAGGCTTTCCGTGTGATCTTCAAGCGCATCGGAAGCGGGCGGCCGTACCCCGACCACGGCAGGGAAACCACCCGGCAGTGGGCGGACGTCGCGCCGCGCCCGGTCCGGCTCGACCAGCTCGTGACGACCAAGGGCCAGCTGGACCTCGAAACGCTGCTCGCCGAGGACTCGACCTTCTACGGCGACCTCTTCGCCCACGTCGTGAAGTGGCAGGGCGACCTCTATCTGGAGGACGGGCTGCACCGCGCCGTCCGCGCGGCCCTGCAGCAGCGTCAGGTGCTGCACGCCCGCGTCCTCGAGATGGACTGACGCTTCGCGTAGATTGCGCCTTTCGGGTCACCATTGACCTATCAGCAGATCATTTAGTAGGCATCGCCACCGGGTCGCATTACGCTGCGCCCATGAGCATGCTCACTCCCCCCGGCATGGGCGGAAAGTACCGCGTCACGGGGACCGCCTACCCCCGCATGAGCCGTAAGCGGAGCCGACGTCGGATCGTCCTCGCCGTGCTCGGTTCGGTCCTCGCGCTTGCCCTGGTCGGCTACGGGGCACTGCAGCTCATCGGCGTGTTCCGGGGCGATGGCCCGAAGCGGAACACGGCTGCCGGTGCCAAGGACTGCCCGACGAAGTCACCCGAGGCCGCGGCCAAGGGCGGTGCCCCCGCGGCCGCCACGGCGTCCGCACCCGCCAAACCGGCGGTCGTGCTCCCCCAGCCCGGCACGATCACGGTGAACGTCTACAACGCGACCCCGCGTGCGGGCCTGGCCAAGGCCGTCGGCGACGAACTCGCCAAACGCGGCTTCCTCATCGGCACCGTCGGCAACGCCCCGGCCGACTTCGACAAGAAGGTCCCCGGGACCGGGATACTGCTGGGCTCCCCGACGACCGACAAGGCCGTCTTCGCCGTCCTCGGCACCCAGCTCGCCGGCACCACCCAGCAGACCGACACCCGCGAGACCGCGGACGTCGACCTGATCCTGGGCGACGCCTTCAAGGAGCTCAGCACGAAGGAGGACGCGGACAAGGCGCTGGCCCTGCTGGCCAACCCCGCGCCCGCGCCCGTCAAGAACTGCTGAGCGGACGGCCCGATCGGCCCGGCGCCGGACGCCGGGCCACCGGGCTCTCGGGCCACCGGGCCATCGGGCCGCCGGGACCTACTCCGCCGAGCCGTACATCCGGTCGCCGGCGTCGCCCAGGCCCGGCACGATGTAGCCGTGCTCGTTGAGGCGCTCGTCCACCGCGGCCGTCACGACCGTCACCGGCGTGCCCGCCAGGTCGCGCTCCATGACCTCGACACCCTCGGGCGCGGCCAGCAGCACCACGGCCGTGACGTCGTCGGCGCCGCGCTTGATCAGTTCCTGGATCGCCGCGACGAGCGTGCCGCCGGTGGCGAGCATCGGGTCCACGACGTAGACCTGGCGGCCGGAGAGGTCCTCCGGCATGCGGGTCGCGTACGTGGAGGCCTCCAGGGTCTCCTCGTTGCGGACCATGCCCATGAAGCCCACCTCGGCGGTCGGCAGCAGCCGCACCATGCCGTCCAGCATGCCCAGGCCCGCCCGCAGGATCGGGACGATCAGCGGCCGGGGGGCCGAGAGCTTCACGCCCGTGGTCGGGGCGACCGGGGTCTCGATGTCGGCCTGCTCGGTGCGCACGTCACGGGTGGCCTCGTAGGCGAGCAGGGTCACCAGCTCGTCCGCGAGCCGC
This sequence comes from Streptomyces erythrochromogenes, assembly GCF_040684695.1. Classification (GTDB taxonomy): domain Bacteria; phylum Actinomycetota; class Actinomycetes; order Streptomycetales; family Streptomycetaceae; genus Streptomyces; species Streptomyces erythrochromogenes_C. Next base: position 612,183 of record NZ_JBFBGM010000002.1, on the reverse strand, counting down.
CGGAACGTGGCGGAATCGGTGCGCTTGTCGCGCAGGGTGGTGAGTTTGTGCGCCACCAAGGGGTGATCGACGACCTGCAAACGCACAACATCCTCCAAGACTCAGCCTGCGACCAGCAAAAACGGTCGCACGACGCGACCTGCACCCAAAAGGCTACGCGCTGACGCCGCCCCTTCGCGTCCCCGGCGGCAGCCACGCCCGCGGCGGCCTGCGGATGCGACCCGCCCGGACGCCCAGCACGCTGGACTGGTGAGCAACGCACCGGTGATCGCAGCCGTCGACGGGTCCGAGCACAGCCTCAAGGCCCTCCAGTGGGCGCGGGGAGCAGCCCTGCGGCACGGTACCGGGCTTCTCGTCGCCCATGTACTGCCCGATCACGCCCAGTTGTACGCCGGCCGGCGGGCGTCGCTGCACGACGCCTCCGAGCCCGAGGAGTACCCCGACCCCGTGCACGACTGGGTCCGGAGCATGATCGGCGGGGGCACCGCCCTGCCGGATGGAGTCCGGTACGAGTCGCTGGAGGGCTCCGTCCCCGAGGCCCTGCGGGTGATCGGGACGGGGGCCCTGATGCTCGTGATGGGCTCGCGGGGCCGCGGCGGCTTCGCCAGTCTGCTGCTCGGGTCGAGCAGCAGGGCGGTGGCCTCGACCGCGGCCTGCCCCGTGGTGGTGGTCCCGCACGCCGAGCGCGACGCCGGGACGGCCGCCCCCCAGGAGTCCGCCGGACGCGTCGTGCTCGGGCTGCACGCCGCCGAGACGCCCGACGACGTGCTGACCTTCGCCTTCGAGGAGGCGGCCGTGCGGGGGACCACCGTCCAGGTGGTCTCCGCGTACGCCGTCCCGCCCGCCCCGGCCCTGGTGATCGACCGGCCCTTCGAGGTGATCCCGCCGGAGGGCCTCGCCGACGAGGGGGACGGCGTACCGGCCGAACGGGAGATGCTCCGCTCCCAGACGGAGCGGCTGGCGCCGCTGCGCACGCGCTACCCGGACGTTCCCGTCGAGCAGGCCGCCGTCCCCGGCGACCCGGCGGGCCGGCTGGTCGACGCCTCCCGGTCGGCGGCCCTGGTGGTGGTCGGCCGCCACCACCCCAGGCGCACCGCCCTGTCACTGCAGATCGGCTCGGTGGCCCATGCCGTACTGCACCACGCGCACGGCCCGGTGGCGATCGTCCCGACCCTGGAGGACGACGTCTGACCTGCACGGGGGTGGCATCAAACGCGCTGTCCGGGGGAAGGTGGGTGCAGGGGGAAACGACCGACCAGCCCAGGGTGGTGGCCGATGCCCGACACGCAGCCGAGCGACGACACTCCGGAGACCGCGGCGCAGCGGCGAGCGCGCCGCGCGCAGTTCCTGCGCGACCTGATGGAGGCCCGCGCACTGCGCGATCGCGTACAGCCCCGCCGCGCCCGTGCCGCCCGTATGCGCCAGCAGATGCGGATGCGTACTTTCCGCTGGTGACCGGGGGACGGTCCGTGCGCGATCCGGGGTGTCGCCCCCGCGACACGAGCGGCCCGTCGGGCAACCGGCACGGCCCCCGCCACCCCGGAACGCCCCCGCGCCACAGCCCCACACCGGCCCCGGCGGGACACGGCGCGGCACGACGCAAGCGCGGAAGACCTCTCGCAACGCCGCTGTTTCTGCCACGATGCCGATTGGGCGGGGCAGGGCGGCGAGCAGCACGGCCGTTCCGCTCCATCCTCCGGCCGGGGGGACCTCCAACCGGCACGCCTAAGACCAGTGGGAGAGTCACGGTGTATTTCGCCGCACTGCTCGCGCGCACCGAAGACGGGTGGGAAGCGAGCGACATGGAACTCGACGACGTCGAGTCCCTCAGTGATCTGATCGATCTCGCCCGTTCCGCCGCTGTCGACGACGACACGGTGGTCGCCCTCATCGAGCAGGAGGACGCCTGGTTCGGCGTCGTCCGCGTGGACGGCGAGGAGGACCCGCGGTACTTCGTGTCGAACGCCGCAGCGGCCGCCCGCAGCTCCTACGGCTCGATGCTGACCAAAGAGCTGCTGGGCAGCGACGAGGAGGACGACGAACTCGACGAGCTGGACCTGGACGGCACCGAGGACGGCGAGGAGGAATCCATCGCCGCGTTCACGGACGAGGACGCCGACGAGGACGGGGAGCGCGGGGCCGGCTCGGAGCCGGTACCGGCCGGTCCGCTCGGCGATCCCCGGCTGCTGGACGACCTCGGCGTGCCCAACAAGCAACTGATGACCCTGGACGGGGACGCGCTCTCGGAGATCGCCGAGTCCCTCGGCGCCACCGAGGTCCTGGAGGCCGTCCGCTAGTGCTCACCACGAACACCACCGATCCCGTCGATCCCGTACGGGACCCGTGGCGGGCCTCCATGCGCCTGGCGCTCCAGGAGGCCGCCCGGGCGGTGCCGGCCGGCGACGTGCCGGTCGGCGCCGTCGTGCTGGGCCCGGACGGGGACGTCCTCGCCACCGGGTACAACGAGCGCGAGGCGAGCGGCGACCCCACGGCGCACGCCGAGGTCCTGGCCCTGCGCAGGGCCGCCGCCGCGCTCGGGGAGTGGCGGCTCCCGGGGTGCACCCTCGTGGTCACCCTGGAGCCGTGCGTGATGTGCGCGGGCGCACTCGTGCAGTCGCGGGTCGCCCGGGTCGTCTACGGCGCGGACGACGAGAAGGCCGGCGCCGCCGGCTCGCTGTGGGACCTCGTACGGGACCGCAGGCTCAACCACCGGCCGGAAGTGGTGCGCGGTGTGCTCGGCGACGAGTGCGCACGGCAGCTGACGGACTTCTTCCGCGACCTGTGACCCGGCCTCCGGGCCCCGCCGGGACACCCCCGGGACCACCGATTTCGGCGGATGGGGGTCCTTAGGCTAGGATCCATCTCGGTAGTGTGTCCGAGTGGCCGAAGGAGCTCGCCTCGAAAGCGAGTATGGGGCAACCCATCGGGGGTTCAAATCCCTCCACTACCGCTTCGATCGAGAGCCCCGCCCCGCAAGGGTCGGGGCTCTCGGCGTATTCCGAGGCGGTTGCCGGGGTGCTCCGGGGCGATTCCCGAGATGATCCCCGAGGTGATCCCCGAAGGCGTCCCGATCGCCTCTCCGGAGGACAGCCGCGTGACCGCCCGCCCCCTCGGCCGTTGTCACGGCATGACCAAGACCCAGCGCATCCTCGCCGCCTTCGCCCTCGCGGGGGCCGCCGCGGGCCTCGCCGCACCCGCCGCCTCCGCGGACACGGCCCCGATCTCCCCGCTGACCCTCCCGGACGTGCCGATCCCGTCGCCCGGTACGCCCGCGGGGGTCCAGCCCGCCTCCGTCCAGGAGGTCGTCGGGAAGGTCGGCGACGGCGCGAACGGGCTCAACGCGCTGACCGACCTGCCCAACCAGCTGGCGCCCGTGATCGCCCCCGTGCAGCCGCTCACGGACCTGGCCGGCGCCGTCCAGTAGCGGCGACCGCGCGCACGGACACGAAGAAGGCCCCGACCGGGGGTCGGGACCTTCGACGCGTTGGACGGGGGAAGCGGCATCGGGGGGACAAGCCGCTTCCCCCGGCGAGGACGGGACCTGCCGGTCCGGGCCGCAGTCAGGGGGAAGCTCGCGGCCCGGACCCCGCAGTGAGGCCCTGTCCCTCACCCACCGGTTTCCTGCCAGAACCGGTGGGCTCCCCTCCATCGTGCGCCCGCAGCGACCGCGGGCCGACCGGCAAAAGGCCCGGAGCACCGGGTCATTGGTCCTTAAAGGACAGATGAGTGCCCCATCCTGACCGGTTAGACTCACCCGACTCGCAAGGACCGGTTGGGGAGGCCGCCCGCACGTGGACACCAAGAAGCTCATCACGGGTGCCCTCACCGTATTCGCCCTCTTCGTGATCATCACCCAGCCGAAGCGAGCCGCCGAGATCGTGGAAATAGGCTTCCAGGGGATATCGGATGCCGCCTCCGGCATCGGCGAGTTCATAACCGAACTGGTGCGCTGACCCGTACGCCGAAGCGGTTCCCGGACTTCCGGCCCCCCACTCGACGGGTGGGGGGCTTTTGCGTACCCACCGCCGGGCATAATGCCCTGATATGCCCAACTTGCCCTCAACACGGCGATATACGGTGCTTGCACACAGTGCACATCTCTTGTGATGCTATGACCGCTTTTGACGGATGAGTTGACTGAAGGGGTGGCGTGACCGTGCCGGCCAGTACTGCGCCTCAAGTGCCACCCCAGCAGGACCCCCAGGTGCCACCCCAGCAGGAACCCCGGAACGGGACCCGTCAGGGGCAGCCGCCCGAGGAGCCCCCGGCGGTCCCGGCAGCCCTGGCAGCATCGGCAGTGCCGGCTGTCCCGGCAGTGCCGGCTGTCCCGGGAGCCCCGGTCCCAGCGGCCCCAGTGGCCCCAGTGGCCCCGAGACCCGCGAGCCGGGGCGCGGACACCCGGGCCCTCACCCAGGTCCTGTTCGGCCAGCTGAAGGGCCTCCAGCCGGGCACCAGCGAGCACGCACGGGTGCGCGGCGCCCTGATCGAGGCGAACCTCCCGCTCGTGCGGTACGCGGCCGCCCGCTTCCGCAGCCGCAACGAGCCGATGGAGGACGTGGTCCAGGTCGGGACCATCGGGCTGATCAACGCCATCGACCGGTTCGACCCGGACCGCGGCGTGCAGTTCCCGACCTTCGCGATGCCGACGGTCGTGGGCGAGATCAAGCGCTACTTCCGCGACAACGTCCGCACCGTCCACGTGCCGCGCCGCCTCCACGAGCTGTGGGTGCAGGTCAACGCCGCCACCGAGGACCTCACCACCCTCCACGGCCGCACCCCGACCACCGCCGAGATCGCCGAGCGGCTGCGCATCACCGAGGACGAGGTGCTGTCCTGCATCGAGGCCGGGCGCAGCTACCACGCGACCTCGCTGGAGGCCGCCCAGGAGGGCGACGGCATGCCCGGGCTGCTGGACCGGCTCGGCTACGAGGACCCGGAGCTGGCCGGGGTCGAGCACCGCGACCTCGTCCGCCACCTCCTCGTACAACTGCCCGAGCGCGAGCAACGGATCCTGCTCCTGCGGTACTACAACAACCTGACGCAGTCACAGATCAGTGCGGAACTCGGCGTCTCCCAGATGCACGTCTCGCGCCTGCTCGCCCGCAGCTTCGCCCGTCTGAGATCCGCAAACAGGATCGAGGCGTAACCGGAACGGGTGTAGATCAATCACGCGTTTCCCGACAGAACGGGCTGATCACGTTCTGCCCCCTTCTGTCGCCGGAGCTATATGTCGACATGGCGCTACAGCGTGTTGCCGACATGTGACATTCTGCGTGAACCGCGTTTGCCGCGGCCCCGCCTCCGGTATTCAGGTGGAAGCTGCGTTCCTCTGACGGGCGCGCCGTACGCGACCGTCCGCGACCTCAAGGGGGTGGCATGTCCGTAGACCAGGGCAGCTCCAAGGTGCTCACGCTCGTAAAGCCCGTGACGCCGCCGGCAGTGTCCGAACGCTCGGAAGCCATCGACACCCGCACCCTCTCCCGCTCGCTCTTCCAGCGACTTGCCACCCTGGACGCGGACAGCCCCGAACGGGCGTACGTACGCGACACCCTGATCGAGCTGAACCTGCCCCTCGTGCGGTACGCCGCCGCCCGCTTCCGCAGCCGCAACGAGCCGATGGAGGACATCGTCCAGGTCGGCACCATCGGGCTGATCAAGGCGATCGACCGGTTCGACTGCGAACGCGGGGTGGAGTTCCCGACGTTCGCCATGCCGACCGTCGTGGGCGAGATCAAACGATTCTTTAGGGACACCTCCTGGTCCGTGCGCGTCCCGCGCCGGCTCCAGGAGCTGCGCCTGGCGCTGACCAAAGCCAGCGACGAGCTCGCCCAGAAGCTGGACCGCTCGCCGACCGTGCCGGAACTCGCCGCCGTGCTCGGCGTCTCCGAGGAGGACGTCGTCGACGGCCTCGCCGTCGGGAACGCCTACACGGCCTCCTCGCTCGACTCGCCCTCCCCGGAGGACGAGGGCGGCGAGGGCTCGCTCGCGGACCGCCTCGGCTACGAGGACACCGCGCTGGAGGGCGTCGAGTACCGCGAGTCCCTGAAGCCGCTGCTCGCCAAACTCCCGCCCCGGGAACGGCAGATCATCATGCTGCGGTTCTTCGCGAACATGACGCAGTCGCAGATCGGCGAGGAGGTCGGCATCTCCCAGATGCACGTCTCCCGGCTGCTGACGCGCACGCTCGCGCAGCTGCGCGTGGGCCTGATCGGGGACTGAGGCAGAGGCCGGATCGCCCACCGGGGCGGTCCGGCGCCCGACCTCTCTCCCGGCGCGCCCCGGCGCTGCCCGGTACTTCGCAGCGCTTCCCAATTGACGGTCCGTCAGGAACACTGGCGCGATGCGAAAGGGAACGCGCGCGGCCACCGCCCTGCTCGCCCTGTGCTGCACGGCCGCCGCCGGCCTCACCGGCTGCGGCGGCCCGGCGCGCGGGGGCTTCTCCGCCGTGGGCGCCGCGGCCCCGGGCCCCGAGCGGGGCGCGGGGGAGCAGGTCGCCCCGCAGGGCGGAGTGGAGTTCCAGCAGCTCGGCGACCCGTCCGCGGCAGGTGGATCCGCCGGGTCCTCCGGTACGCCGACCGGTCCCCGGGGATCGGGGACCGCGGGCGGCCCCGCGCCGGGCGGAGCAACGAGCACCGCCCCCGGCGGCTCCGCGGGCGCCCCCGGCAGCACCGCCGGCCCGGGCCGTACGCCCGCACCACCCGGCGCTCCCGGCACTCCCGGCACGCCGACGAACCCTTCGGGCCCCAGCGGCCCCGCAGGTCCGACGAGCCCCACCGGGCCTCCGGGGAAGCCCGGCCCGACACCCCCTCCGCCACCCCCGGCCACCCCGGCGCAGCTGACGCTCTCCGCGCCCGCCCGGTCCGCCGCGGCCGACCGCTGGTGCGAGCGGGTCACGGTGACCTTCACCAACACCAGCACCACGGCGGCCCGTTCGGGCACGGTGAGCTTCGCGACGCACGTCATCGGCGCCCTCGGCATCGACTGGGCCACGATCACCACGACCCAGCCGCTGCCCGCGCCCGTCGCGGGCGGAGCCTCGAAGACGCAGACCTACACGGTGTGCCTGGAGGCCTGGCGGGTGCCGCTGGGCATGCACGTGGACACCCGGAAGGTCACCGCGACCTGGAACTGACCGGCCCCGGCAGGACCGGCCGCCCCGGCCGCCCCGGCAGCCGTGGCGGCCCCGGGAGCGCCGGGAGCCCCGGGAGCCCCGGCGGCCCCGGCGGCCCCGGGACGTCAGCTCAGGACGACCCAGGCGGCCGCGCCGATCACGAGCACGAGCGCGAGGACCAGGGCGATCTTCACGGCCGGGCCGGACGACTTCGACGCCTCCTGCTCGGCGCGGCGCTGCTGGCGCGACCCCGGGCCGCCCGGCTGCCGGGCCGGTGCGGCCTCCTCGACGAAGGCCCGGAACATCTGGGTGCTGCCCGCCGGGTCGTAGTTGCCCTCGGGGACCTGTGAGTTGTGGTTCTCAGCCATGGAGCAGGACCCTAGCCGGTTTTCCGATTCCTTTACCGCCCCACCCCCCGGATTCATTTGCCTGTAGCAACCACCGGCTTCTATGGTTGCCTCAAGCAACAAGATGGGGGTCGCCCGGTGCCGACACAGACCACGCGGACCACTCCGCACGAGGAGCTGGCCCGCCGGCTGACCGGCATCGGTGCGGTCAAGCGCGAACTCGCCCGCAACCTGCCCCCGGACTGCCCGCCCGGCGCCGCCGCCGTGCTCACCGTGCTCGACCGGCACGGGGAGATGCGGCTGAGCCGGCTGGCCGACCTCATGGCCGTCGACATCTCGGTCACCAGCCGGCACGTCACCCACATCACCGCCCGCGGCTGGATCGAGCGCGAGCCGGACCCGGGCGACGGACGCTGCCGCATCCTGCGGCTCACCCCGGCCGGAAGGGCGCTGCTCGCCGAGATCGGCGCCCGGTACTCGGCCGCGCTGGAGAGAGCCCTCCACGACTGGTCCGCCCAGGACATCGACGTACTCAACACCCTGCTGGCCCGACTCCGATCGAGCTTCTAGAGGAAGGAAAGACATGGCCCAGTCGGAGACGACGACCGACCCCGTGTCCACATCCGTGGACATGACCCATCCACAGATCATGAAGGCACTGTCCGGGCTCATGCTGGGCATGTTCGTGGCGATCCTGTCCTCCACGATCGTGTCCAACGCCCTGCCGCAGATCATCAGCGACCTCGGCGGCACGCAGTCCTCGTACACCTGGGTGGTCACCGCCGCCCTGCTGTCCATGACGGCGGCCACCCCGCTGTGGGGCAAGCTGTCCGACCTCTTCAGCAAGAAGCTGCTGGTCCAGATATCCCTGGTGATCTACGTCCTCGGCTCCGTGGTCGCGGGCATGTCCCAGAACACCGGCACGCTCATCGCCTGCCGCGTGGTCCAGGGCATCGGGGTCGGCGGCCTCTCGGCGCTCGCCCAGATCGTGATGGCCGCGATGATCTCCCCCCGCGAGCGCGGCCGGTACAGCGGCTACCTCGGCGCGGTCTTCGCCGTCGCCACCGTCGGCGGCCCGCTGCTGGGCGGCGTCATCACCGACACCGAGTGGCTGGGCTGGCGCTGGTGCTTCTACGTCGGCGTGCCCTTCGCGATCATCGCGCTGATCGTCCTGCAGAAGACGCTGCGGCTGCCGGTCGTACGGCGCGACGTCAAGGTCGACTGGCTGGGCGCCTTCCTGATCAGCGCCGCCGTCTCGCTGCTGCTGATCTGGGTCACCCAGGCCGGCGACTCCTACGAGTGGATCTCTTGGCAGACCTGGGCCATGACGGGCGGCTCGGTGGTCCTCGGACTGCTCTTCGTCCTCGTCGAGTCCCGTGCGAGCGACCCGATCATCCCGCTGCGGTTCTTCCGCAACAAGACGATCACTCTTGCCTCGGCCGCGTCGCTCTTCGTGGGCATCGCGATGTTCTCGGGGACCGTGTTTTTCAGCCAGTTCTTCCAGTTGGCCCGTGGCGAGTCCCCCACGATGTCCGGAGTCCTCACGATTCCGATGATCGCCGGGCTCTTCGTCTCCTCCACCGTTTCCGGTCAGGTGATCACCAAGACCGGTCGGTGGAAGGCCTGGCTCGTCTCCGGCGGTGTGCTGCTGACGGCCGGACTGGGCCTGCTCGGCACCCTCCGCTACGACACCCCCTACTGGCACATCGCCGTCTACATGGCGGTGACCGGCCTCGGTCTCGGCATGATGATGCAGAACCTGGTCCTCGCCACCCAGAACCAGGTGGCCCCCGAGGACCTGGGCGCGGCCAGCTCGGTCGTCACCTTCTTCCGCTCCCTCGGCGGCGCCATGGGCGTCTCCGCGCTCGGTGCGGTCATGGCCAACCGGGTCACGCACTACGTCCAGGACGGGCTCACCGCCCTCGGCCCGAAGGCCGCGGCCCTGGGCCAGAGCGGCACCGCCGGCGGCGGGATCCCCGACCTCGACAAGCTGCCCGCGCCCATCCGCGAGGTCATCGAGTCCGCCTACGGGCACGGCGTCGGCGACGTCTTCCTCTACGCCGCCCCGTTCGCGCTCCTCGGACTGGTGCTGGTGGTGTTCATCAAGGAGGTCGCCCTGAAGTCGAAGCCCGCGGTGCACACCCCGGCGGCTGCTTCGGACGGGACCTCGCCCGCCGGGACCGCCCGGGTCGGCGACGTCGCGGACGCGGCCGCCAAGGCCTGATCCCCGCCCCGCACGCACACTGAGCGCCGCCCGGTCACCGGGCGGCGCTCAGGCCGTTCCGAGGCCGTTCCGAGGCGGCCCTCAGGCCGTGCCGGCCGCACGCAGGCCGTACCGGGGCTCGTTCTCAGGCGGTGGCGGCCTTGGCCTCGATGCCCGCGATCAGGACGTCGAGCGCCAGGCAGAAGTCGCCCTCGGGCGTCCGCCGGACCGCGCCCCCGCAGCCGTGCAGGAACTGCCGGACGGCCAGGTGCGCGCCGGTCCGGGCGGGGCCCGCCAGGCCGGTGGCGTCCATGAGCCGCTGGAGGGCGGCGTCGAAGGCCCGCGCGTGCGGGCCGATGTTCGGGTAGGCGGCGCTGAGCGGGGCCGCCCACGGGTGGTCAGCCAGCACCCGCCGGTAGCCGCGGGCCAGCTCCTTCAGCCCGCCCGGCCAGCCGGCCCCGCCGGAGACGGGCTGACCGGCCGGCAGGGCCTGCTCGCCCAGGGCCCGGTCCAGGGCCAGTTCGAGCAGATCGTGCTTGGTGTCCACGTACCAGTACAGGGACATCGCGGTGACGCCGAGCCCGGCGGCCAGCCGCCGCATCGAGAACCGGGTGAGTCCGTCGGCGTCGAGCAGCCGCACGGTGGCGGCGATGATCCGGTCCCGGTCGAGCCCGGAGGGTGCCTCGGTGCGACGTCTGCCGGGCGGGGCGGGCCTTGCCGCCAGCCACACGCTGGTCCGGGTCTCGCCCGGATCGGCCGCGGTCACCATGCGGGCACCCTCCTCGCGACGGCACAGCCCCTGGCATCGAGGGGCCGGACCAGCCCGGAATGCCCGGTCCGCCCTCTCGATGCTAGGGGCTGTGCCGTCGATCGGGCCGGATCAGGACGTGGGCGCCGTCAGGTCGTAGAAGGTGGCTCCGCCGACCGTGGACTCCTTGAACGTGGCCTTGACCCAGTTCTCGATCTCGGTGCTGGTGCCACCGCCCGGTCCTGCGGGGCCACCGCCGCCGCGGCGACCACCGTCCTCGGCGGCGCCCGCGCCCCCGGTCGTGCCGCCCTGCCCGATGAACCAGTGGATCTTCCCGTCCCGCACGTACTCCTTGAACTGCGCCAGGGTCGGCGAGGGGTCGCTGCCGTTGAAGCCGCCGATCGGCATGACGGGCACACCGGAGGCCAGCTGGTAACTCGCCGCGTTCTGCGAGCCGATGGCCGCCGCCGCCCAGGTGTACGCGTCGGCGTCGGCCGTGAGGGCCGCCTTGGCCTCGGCGCCGACCTTGGCCCCGTCGAGCAGGCCACCGGCTCCGCCCCGGCCGCCGCCCCCCGTGCCGCCCGGGAAGCCTCCCGGCCGCTCGCCTCCGCGGCCGTCCGCTCCGGGCATACCGCCCTGGCCCTGTCCCTGGCCCGGCGGTACGGTGCCCTGCGGCAGCGCGCCACCGGGCTGCTGCCCGCCGCCCGGCCACGTACCGCCACCGCCCTGGCCGCCGTCCTGGCCACCCGAGCCGCCTCCCGGACCGGCGCCCGGACCGCCCTGCCGCATTTCGCCGAACCCGCCGAACCCGCCCGGGCCGCCCGGGCCGCCCATCATCCCGCCGGGGCCGCCCCGGCCACCCGCCACCGCCGGTCCGGCGGTCACGATGGAGCCGGTGTGGCCGGTGCTCACGGTGGTCATGCAGTACGCGAACGGCCCGGCCAGGGCCGCAACCACCCCGAGCCCCGCGGTGGCCTGCAGCATCCGCCGGCCCGCCCGCCCCGCGAACGGCAGCGCGACCGCGGCGAGCAGCCCGCCCACGAGTACCGCCCAGCGCAGCCACGGCAGGTAGCCGGTGGCGCGGCCGAGCAGGACGTACGACCAGATCGCCGTCAGTGCGAGCGTGCCGGAGAGGGCGACGGCGGCCGGCGTGCTGCCGCGCTCCTCCCACAGCACGGCGACGCCCATGCCGATCAGCGCGGCCACGAAGGGCGCCAGCGCCACGGTGTAGTACTCGTGGAAGATGCCCTGCATGTAGCTGAAGACCACCGCCGTGATCAGCAGCGAGCCGCCCCAGGCCAGGAAGGCCGCGCGCGCCATGCCGTCCACCGAGTCGGTGGCGCGGCGGGCCCGCCAGGTGATCACCAGCCCGGCCACGAGCAGTACCAGGGCCGCCGGCAGCAGCCAGGAGATCTGCCCGCCGATGTTGCCCGAGAAGAGCCGGTCGATCCCGCTCTCGCCCCAGCGTCCGCCACCGCCGGCGCCGCCGGGGCCACCCGCTCCGCCGCCGCCGACGCTGCCGGTCTCATTGCCGTTGATCCGGCCGAGGCCGTTGTAGCCGAGGGTCAGTTCCAGGAAGGAGTTGTTCTGCGAGCCGCCGATGTACGGGCGGGAGGACGCGGGCCACAGCTCGACGACGGCGACCCACCAGCCGCCCGCCACCACCATCGCGCCGCCCGCGAGCAGCAGCTGACCGAGCCTGCGGCGCAGCCCGGTGGGCGCGCAGACGGCGTACAGCACGGCGAGCGGCGGCAGGATGACGAAGGCCTGCAGGGTCTTGGTGAGGAAGGCGAAGCCGACCGCGACCCCGGCCCAGAGCAGCCAGCGGGTGTGCGCTCCTTCGAGGGCCCGCAGCAGGCAGTACACGGTGACGGTGAGCAGCAGCGTCAGCAGCGCGTCGGGGTTGTTGAAGCGGAACATCAGCGCGGCGACGGGCGTCAGCGCGAAGGCGGCGCCGCTGAGCAGCGCGGCTCCCGGCCCGAACTGGCGGCGTACGGAGGCGTACAGCACGCCGGTGGTCGCCACGCCCATCAGGGCCTGCGGAACGAGGATCTGCCAGGAACCCAGGCCGAAGAGGCGGACCGACAGCATCATCGGCCACAGGGCGGCCGGGGGCTTGTCGACGGTGATGGAGTTGCCCGCGTCGGAGGAACCGAAGAAGAAGGCCTTCCAGCTCTCGCTGCCGGCCTGGACGGCGGCCGAGTAGAAGGAGTTCGCGTAACCGGAGGAGCCCAGGTCCCACAGGAGCAGGGCCGCGGTGGCGATCAGCAGCCCGGCGAGGGCGGGGCGTTCCCAGCGTGGCCGGGCGGGGCGTTCCCAGCGTGGCCGGGCGGTACGGGCGCCGGCCACGGCGGCCGGGAAGATCGGGAGTGCTGCCGTGGTCATCGGCCCTCCTTGGATGTGGATGTGCGGGCATGGGTGCCGCGCCGCTCGGGGAAGACCCAGGCGCGCAGGAGCAGGAAGCGCAGCACGGTGGCTGCGAGGTTCGCGGTGATCACGACGGCCAGTTCGGTGCCGTGCGCGGGGTGGGGCGTGGCTGCCGTCAAGGCGGCCAGGGAGCCGCTGGTGAGGGCCAGCCCGATGCCGAAGACCACCAGGCCCTGGGCCTGGTGGCGCACGGCGCGCTCCCTGCCGCGGACGCCGAAGGTGAGCCGGCGGTTGGCCGCGGTGTTGGCCACGGCGGAGAGCAGCAGAGCCGCGCCGTTGGCGAGCTGGGGGCCGGCGCCGCCCCGGAAGGCCGAGTACAGCACCAGGTAGAGCAGGGTGGAGAGGACTCCGACGGTGCAGAATCCGATGAGCTGGCGGGCGAGTCCGCCGTCCACCCCGGGCACCGCGGTGCGGTCGCGCGGATCGTCTCCGAACGGGCGGGCGAGCCGGTCGAGCGGGAGCGCTCCGACGGCCAGCGCCCGGCCCACGCGCCAGACGCCCTTGAGGTCCTCGGTGGCGGTCTTGACGATGTGCACGGTGGAGTCGGGGTCGTCGACCCAGTCCACGGGCACTTCGTGGATCCGCAGCCCGGCCCGCTCGGCGAGCACGAGCAGTTCGGTGTCGAAGAACCAGCCCGTGTCCTCCACCAGCGGCAGCAGGCGCTCGGCGACCTCGCGCCGGATGGCCTTGAAGCCGCACTGCGCGTCGCTGAACCGGGCGGCGAGGGAGGACCGCAGCAGGAGGTTGTAGGCGCGGGAGACGAACTCCCGCTTGGCTCCCCGCACGACCCGCGAGGAGCGGGCCAGGCGGGTGCCGATGGCGAGGTCGGAGTGACCGGAGATCAGGGGGGCGACCAGCGGCAGCAGCGCGTTCAGGTCGGTGGAGAGGTCCACGTCCATGTAGGCCAGGACGGGGGCGTCGGAACCGGACCAGACCGTACGCAGGGCCCTGCCGCGGCCCTTCTCCTCCAGGCGGGTGCTGCGTACGCCGTCCAGGGCCGCGGCGAGCCCGGCCGCGACCTCGGGGGTGCGGTCGGTGCTCGCGTTGTCGGCGACCGTGATCCGGAAGGGATAGGGGAAGGTCCGGGTGAGGTGCTCGTGCAGTCGGCGTACGCACGGCCCGAGGTCCTTCTCCTCGTTGTAGACCGGGATCACCACGTCGAGGACGGGCTCGCCGGGCAGGGGCGCGAGGGGCGCCCGTGCCGGAAGGGCCCCGGGAGAGGTGTCGGTTGGCATGCTCTGACATTCGCCGAGCGGCCTGTCACCTCAGTGTGCTGAGCCTGTGGCCCGTCTGTGAGTCCGCAGCCGCCGCTCGGGTGGACCCGGCGGGCGGCAGGACGACCTCGAAACAGGTCCGCCCCGGCTCGCTCTGCACGTCGACGCTCCCGCCGTGGGCGGTGACCACGGCCTGGACGATGGCCAGCCCGAGGCCCGTGGAGCCGGCGGCACGGGAGCGGGAGGCGTCCCCGCGGGCGAAGCGCTCGAAGACGCGGGGGAGCAGCTCGGGCGCGATGCCGGGCCCGTCGTCCTCGACGCGCAGCCGGACGGCGGATGTTTCACGTGAAACATGGGCGGTGACGGTGGTGCCGGGCGGGGTGTGGGTACGGGCGTTGGCGAGCAGGTTCACGAGCACTTGCTGGATGCGGGCGGCGTCGGCGCGTACGGAGGCGGGCTCCTCGGGCAGGTTCAGGCGCCAGTGGTGATCGGGCCCGGCGGCCCGGGCGTCGCTGACGGCGTCGATGACGAGCGGGGCCAGGTCGGTCTCGGTGTCGTCGGTGGACAGCGGGCGGCCCGCGTCGAGCCGGGCCAGCAGGAGCAGGTCCTCGACCAGGCCGGTCATCCGGGTGGCCTCGGACTCGATCCGGCCCAGGGCGTGGCGGGTGTCGGGGCCGGGCTCCTCGCGACCCCGGCGCGTGAGTTCGGCGTAGCCGCGGATGGAGGCCAGCGGCGTGCGCAACTCGTGGCTGGCGTCGGCGACGAACTGCCGCACCCTCGTCTCGCTCTGCTGACGCGCCGTGAGCGCGGAGGAGACGTGGCCGAGCATCCGGTTGATGGCGGCGCCGACCTGGCCCACCTCGGTGCGGGGGTCCGCCTCGGCGTCCGGGACCCGTTCGTGGAGCGCGGGCTCGCCCTTGTGCAGGGGAAGTTCGGAGACCCGGGTGGCGGTGGCGGCGACCCGCCGCAGCGGGCGCAGGGCGACCCCGACCAGGGCCTGCCCGGCGAGGGAGGCGGCGATCAGCCCGGCCAGGGTGACGCAGACCTCGACCCCGACCAGGGTGCGGACGGTGGAGTCGACCTCGCTGAGCGGATAGGCGAGGACCACGGCCCGGTCCGGGGAGACGAGCACCCGGTAGGTGCCCAGGCCCGGCAGCTCCGCGCCCGCCGCGCGCCCGGGCGAGCCCTGCGAGGCCTCCTGGGCCGCCTGGGCGAGGACCGCGCTCTGGCCTTCGGTGAGGGCCGGCGGCACCTGGTCGGGAGACCATCCCTCGCCGCGGGTGTTGCGGGCACTGGCCACGACCGCGCCGGTGTGGTCCAGGCGGATGCCGACGGCGTCCAGCGGACTGCCGGGGGCCATGACGAAGCCCGCGCCGCCCTCCCGGGCGGCCTTTCCGCCGGACATCCGGGCGGCCATCCTCATGGAGGTGTCCAGCTGCTCGTCGAGCTGGTTGACCAGGTACGAGCGCAGCGCGAGGGTGGTGACGGTTCCGATGGCCGCTCCCACCACGGCGATCAGGGCCACGGCCGAGACGACGAGCCGGGTCCGCAGCGACCAGGGCCGGCGCCCGCCCGGTCGCCGGCTCCTGCGCCGTGCCACTACTCGGCCGGCTTGATCAGGTAGCCGGCGCCGCGCCGGGTGTGGATCATCGAGGGCAGCCCGAGGCCGCTCTCCAGCTTGCGGCGCAGGTAGGAGATGTAGAGCTCGACCACGTTGGCCTGGCCGCCGAAGTCGTAGGACCAGACCCGGTCCAGGATCTGCGCCTTGCTCAGCACGCGCCGCGGGTTGCGCATGAGGTAGCGCAGCAGCTCGAACTCGGTGGCGGTCAGGTGGACGTCCTGGCCGCCGCGCACGACCTCGTGGCTGTCCTCGTCGAGGCGCAGGTCGCCGACGGTCAGCACCGAGCCGCCGCGCGCCGCCTGTGCCGCGCCCGAACGCCGCACCAGGCCGCGCAGCCGGGCCACGACCTCCTCCAGGCTGAAGGGCTTGGTGACGTAGTCGTCGCCGCCCGCGGTGAGGCCCGCGATCCGGTCCTCCACGGAATCCTTGGCGGTCAGGAACAGGACCGGGACCTGGGGGATCTCCCGACGCAGCTGACCGAGGACGGTCAGACCGTCCATGTCGGGAAGCATGACGTCGAGGACGACCACGTCCGGACGGAAACCGCGCGCTGCCCGCAACGCCCCGGCGCCGTCACCGGCGCTGCGGACCTCGCAGCCTTCGTAGCGCAGGGCCATGGAGAGCAGCTCGGAGAGAGAAGCCTCGTCGTCGACGACGAGCACCCGGCAGGGCCCGCCGTCGGGCCGTACCAGGGCCGTGTGGTTGCCGGTGGACGTGGACGCTTGGGAGGTGGTCGTCGCAGTCATACGGACACGCTCCCCGGCGCCTCTGAGAGCGTTCTTGCCCCAACCTGTGAATTTCCTGAGAAAGGGGCGGGTCAGCCGTCGAGGCGGAACAGCCGGGCGCCGTTGTCGTGGCAGACCGCCCGCAGCCAGTCGTCGCCCAGGCCCAGCCGTTCGAGGGCGGCGAGCTGGTGCTCGTACGGGTAGGGGATGTTCGGGAAGTCCGTCCCGAGCAGGATCCGGTCGCCGAGGTCCGCGAGCCGCCCGAGGTCCGCGGGCGGGAACCCGCTGAACCGCTCGGAGAAGTCGGTGAAGGCCATGGTCGTGTCGAGGCGCACCGCCGGGTGGCGGTCGGCGAGGTCGAGGAAGTCCGCGTACTCGGGCATGCCCATGTGGGCGATGACCAGCGGCAGCCGCGGATGGCGGGCCAGCAGCCGGGCGACCGGGTCGGGGCCGGTGTGCTTGCCGGGGACGGGACCGGATCCGCAGTGGATCACTGTGGGGATGCCCGCCTCGGCCAGCATCCCCCAGACGGGGTCGAGGAGGTCGTCGTTCGGGTCGTATCCGCCGACCTGGAGATGCGCCTTGAAGATCCGGGCACCCGACTCGACGGCCTGGCGGACGTACGCGTCCACACCCTCTTCCGGGAAGAAGGTCGCGGTGTGCAGGCAGTCCGGGGTCCGGGCCGCGAAATCGGCGGACCATGCGTTGAGCCAGGCGGCCATCTCCGGCTTGTGCGGGTAGAGCATGGAGGTGAAGGCCCGTACCCCGAACTCCCGCAGGAGCGCGACGCGCTGCTCCTCCTCGTGGCGGTAGGTGATGGGCCACTCGACACCGGTCAGCGGACCGATCGCGTCGAAGTAGTCCCACACCTTGTCCAGGACCCGCTCGGGCATGAAGTGCGTGTGGACGTCGACCAGTCCGGGCAGCCCGAGCCGCTCCCGGAAGGCGCGGACCGCATCAGCCGTTGCGGACAAAGCCGTGGCTCCGCTCGACCGTCGCGACGTGCAGGGTGTAGCTCTCGTACCAGTCGGCGCGGCCCTTCTTCATGGCCGCCTGGTGCTCCATGTTCTCGCGCCACACCGTGAGGGACTCCTGGTCCCGGAAGTAGGCGACGGTGATGCCCAGCCCTTCGGGATTGCGCGCGGACTCGTAGCCGAGGTACCCGGGGATCGCCTGGACGATCTCCTCCATCCGGTCGTTGAGCTCGTCGAGTCCGGTGTCGTCCGCGGTGCGGACGCTGCTGAAAACGGCCATGACATAGGGCGGTTCAAAGGCCGCCACCGGCTGAGTGGTCATGCCCACCACCCTCGGCGGAGCGACCCCGGCATGTCCACCCGAAGCGGCCCCGGAAGGCGAAAGGGATCCAAGACTTGACCATGGCCCCGGCCTCGTGGATCCCCG
Source organism: Streptomyces erythrochromogenes (assembly GCF_040684695.1). Lineage (GTDB taxonomy): Bacteria > Actinomycetota > Actinomycetes > Streptomycetales > Streptomycetaceae > Streptomyces > Streptomyces erythrochromogenes_C. The sequence goes on along the minus strand of NZ_JBFBGM010000002.1, from coordinate 594,386 downwards.
GCCCAGGATGTCAGAACAGGCCGTCCTGCTCCACGGGAGAAGCCGCCGCGGACGGGATCCGCGCCACCGGCGCCGAGGTCACCGCACCCTCGTCCGGGGCGGCGAGTTCCCAGCCGGCCAGCAGCCGGGTGTCGACCACGAGCCCGTCCTCGAAGTGCAGGTCGGGCCCGGCGGCGCCGACCAGCCGGCCCACGACGGCACGGCCGGCCGCCATCTCCGCGACCACCCGCTCCGGGGCGGGAAGCCCGTCCCAGCCGTCCATCCCGAACACCGCCGCGTGGTCGGTGACTTCGCACCCCAGCCGCTCCAGCGACTCCGGCCAGCCGGCCAGCGCCGCCGCCCGGCCGTGCAGCTCGGCCACCTCCCGCGCCCGCTCGGGCTGCACGGGCAGATGCGCCCGTGCGGCGCGCTTGCGCGCGTACGCGATCCGGTCCGGCACCCCGAGCGCCGCCCGCAACAGCTCCTCGGTACGCCGGGTGGCCATCAGCGGCCCGCGGCCCAGCCAGGTCCACGACACCGCCCCCTGCTCCAGCAGCCGGGCCGAGCCGCGCTCCTCGGCAGTGATCCCGACCTTGACCATGCCGGGCCCGAACCAGGCCAGATAGACCCGGTAGGTCCGCGGATCGGCGGCGTTGGTGTCGGCCGCCACGGAGAACGACCGGTCGAGGCGGGCGCATTCGGGGCACTGCGCGCTGCCTGCGCGGCCGGGCACGGTGGCGGAGGCCGGGCAGGGGGTCCGCTTCCCGGCCCTCCACACGCCCAGGCAGTGCCGCTCCCCGCGCGCGACGAAAGCCAGCCGCTGCCCGTACTCCGGCGTGCTCACGCGCTCGCCGCGCTCCTGCCCGTACCAGCCGATGACCGGGGCGGAGCCCTTCCACCGGATCCCGGTGCACCACCAGGTCACAGCGGGAGCGGCCGCTCGAAGAAGGTCTCCAGGACGACGGTCGCGTGCGTACCGCTGACGCCGTTGATGGCGTAGAGGCGCCGCAGAACGTCCTGCAGCTGCCCGGTCGAGGCCGTGCGCACCTTCACCAGCACCGACGCGCTGCCGGCGATGATGTGCGCCTCCTGGATCTCCGGGATCGCGGCGAAGTCGTCTCCGGACTCGCCCATCCACGCGTTGGAGTCGACCATCACGTAGGCGAGGACCCCGCTGCCGACCGCGGCCGGGTCGACGTCGATGGTGGTCCGCCGGATCACCCCGCGCTCGCGCAGTTTGCGTACGCGCTCGTGGGTGGCGCCCGCCGAAAGCCCGACGGCCGTGCCGAGGGCCGCATAGGACTGCCCTGCGTCCTGCTGCAGGCGCAGGACGAGCGCCCGGTCGATGTCGTCCACGCAATCTCCCTCTCTTGGGCCCGACAACCCTTGCGAAGACGGTACCTGATCCTGCAATCTCACCATCGGACCGAACATAATTCGGCAGTCTGCTCTCAGGGGGAATCATGTCTGCCATAGCCGACCTCACCTTGTACGAGATCCTGGACGAGCGCTTCAAGACCGGTCGCTGCGCCAACGGCGACGCCCGGCTGGACCGGCTCTACGACGACTGCCGCTGGGCGGAGGGGCCGCTGTACCTGCCGGCCTGGCGGCAACTCGTGTGGAGCGACATCCCCAACGACCGGATGCTGCGCTGGGACGAGGCGACCGGAGCGGTCTCCGTCTTCCGCTCGCCCGCCGGGCACTCCAACGGCAACACCCTCGACCGCGAAGGCCGCCTGATCTCCTGCGAACAGGGCAACCGGCGCGTGACCCGGACCGAGCCCGACGGCAGCATCACCGTCATCGCCGACCGCTTCGACGGCAAGCGGCTCAACAGCCCGAACGACGCGGTGGTCCACTCGGACGGCTCCGTCTGGTTCTCCGACCCGGACTTCGGCATCACCAGCGACTACGAGGGCCACCGCGCACCCGGGGAGATCGGAGCCTGCAACCTCTACCGGGCCGATCCCTCCAGCGGCGAGGTGCGCCTGGTCGCCGACGGCTTCCTCGGCCCCAACGGGCTCGTCTTCTCCCCCGACGAGAGCGAGCTCTACGCGGCGGATACCAGGGCCGGCCACGTCCGCGCCTTCAAGGTCACCGACGACGGCACCCTCACCGGCGACCGGGTCTTCACGACCTGCGCCGGAATCGACAACATCCGCTTCGACGACGAGGGCCGGCTGTGGGCGGCCGCCATGGAGAACGGCGTCCACTGCTACGCCGCGGACGGCGACCTCATCGGCCGCCTGCGCGTCCCCGAGCCCGTCTCGAACATCGCCTTCGGCGGCCCCAAGAACAACCGCCTCTTCATCACCGCCACCACGTCCCTCTACTCGCTGGTGATGTCGGTGACCGGCCTCCCCCGGGTCCTCTGAGGCCGGCCGACGGGACGGACGCCGGCTACCGGGCGACGAACTGCGTCAGGATCGCCTGCACCTCGTAGATGTCGACGCCCTTGGTGAAGGTCTTCTCGATCGGCGTCGAGCTGCCGGATATCCAGATCTTCAGCTCGGCGTCCAGATCGAAGTGGCCGGCGGTCTCCACGGAGAAGTGCGTGATGCTCCGGTACGGAACGGAGTGGTACTCCACCTTCTTGCCCGTGAGCCCCTGCTTGTCGACCAGCACCAACCGCCGATCGGTGAACAGGATCGTGTCCCGGATCAGCAGGAAGGCCGCGTGCACCTGCTCCCCCTGCCCCAGCAGCCGCGCGTAGTCCCTCTGCGCCGACACGGGGTCGACGGTGTGCGCATTCCCGAACAGTCCCATGGTTGCCCCCGTTTTCCAGCTTCGGACGATCTTCAAGAACCGTACCGACGGCGCCGGGTGGTCGGCGTCCCCCGCCAGAGCCATCCCGCCCCTGACATCTCCCGGGGGATCCCCTCCCCATCAAGGAGGACATCCCCCGATGCGTCCGGGACATACGACAGAGGCCCCGGACTTTCGTCCGGGGCCTCTGTCCTGCTGTGCACTCGGCAGGATTCGAACCTGCAACCTTCTGATCCGTAGTCAGATGCTCTATCCGTTAAGCTACGAGTGCTTGGGCTTCCCGGGGTTTTTCGCCCCGTTGGCCTTGCGAGAACAACAATACATGGACCTCGCCGGGACGCGAAATCCATTACCCAAACCCACGCTGACCTGCGGAAACGCGCTGGATGGAGATCGTCCGCATCGGTCGGCCCAGCGGCCGGGCAGGCTCGGAACACAACCGGAGCACCCCGGTCGGCGCGCGGACCCCGGAACGCATCGAAGCCCCGGTCCTGACGGACCGGGGCTTCGATGAACTGCGGAGGCGGAGGGATTTGAACCCTCGATGGGTGGTAAGACCCAAACCGCATTAGCAGTGCGGCGCCATAGACCGGACTAGGCGACGCCTCCAGCACACCCCCGCGTACGAAGGTGCGTGCAGATGATGACACAGGCGCAGGGCCCCTCACCAATCCGCCTCCACGGTACTAGGCGGGACGGGCCGAGGGCAAAGCCTTAAAGACCCCGCCGCACGCAACATCGGCGGGCTCTCGTCGTTGGTCAGGCGTATGACGTACGGACGACCTGGAGTGCCCCATGCTGCGTCTCGCCGCCTTCGCCGTCACCTCGGCCCTGGCCACCGCGGCCGCCGGGCCGCTGCCCCCACTGCCCCTGGGACAGCTGCTGGCCGCACCCGACCGGCTGACCATGACCATGGCCGACACCGGCAACCGCCAGCTGGACCGCGAGTACACGCTCGAATGCGGACCCGTCGGCGGCGACCACCCGGAGGCGGAGGGCGCCTGCGCACGGCTGGACCAGCTCGCCGCAGAGGGGCGAAACCCCTTCGCCCCCGTCCCCCCGGACCAGATCTGCACCAAGCAGTACGGCGGACCCGCCACCGCCCGCGTCACCGGAACATGGAACGGACACAAGGTGAACGCCACCTTCCGCCGGACGGACGGATGCGAAATCAAGCGCTGGGACGAGTTGGAACCTCTGCTTCCGAGTGGGCGTTCCTGACCTGGGAGGATGCCCGGAAAGGGCGTTGCCGGCCTCACATCGGCCACCCCGCCGCGAGCCTGTGGCCTTAGACTCCTCCCGTGACTTGCCGGTAGTCGTTGGTCAGGGAGGAAGCTCGTCGTGAGCAGCAGGCCATCCCGAGGCGCTGCTCGCCTCGCAGCAATACTCGACGCCCTTCCGGACGCGCTGTTGCTCGTCAACGCCAACGGCACGGTCGTCAACGCCAATTCGATCGCGCTCGAGGTCATGGAGAGCCCCGGGACCGGACTGGTCGGCCGGGGCGTGCTCGACCTCCTGCCCGAGTTCGACTCCAAGCTGATTCCCGGCTCCATGCGCCGGCCCGGCGAGGACGAGGGCGGCCGCACCAAACCCAAGCGGATGGTCGCCCGCCGCACCGACGGCTCCGAGTTCCCCGTCGAGGTCACGAGCGCCCACCTCGACGGCCGCGACGCCTACCGCGAGCCGCAACCCGCCTACACCGGTGACGAGCTGCTGATGCTCGTGGTCCGGGACCTCTCCCAGACCGTCGACACCGAGGCCGAGCTGGCCCGCTCCCAGCGGCAGACCGAGATGATCCTGCGCGCCGCCGCCGAGGGCGTCGTGGGCACCGACACCGACGGACGCGTGGTGCTCGTCAACCCGGCGGCCGCCCAGATCCTCGGTTACCGCGCCACCGACCTCGGCAACCGCGAACTGCACGGCCTCGTCCAGCACTCCCGTTCCGACGGCTCGCCCTTCCCCTTCGAGGAGTCCCCGCTCGCCGACACCCTGCGCAGCGGACGCAAGCACCGGGTGCGCGGGCAGGTGCTGTGGAACAAGGCCGGGCAGCCGGTCGCCGTCGACCTGACGACCTCTCCCGTACGGGACGGGGAGCAGCTCGTGGGCGCCGTCATGACCTTCACGGACCGCCGGCCCTACGACGCCCTGGCCGCGCGGCACGCTCAGCTGATCGCCGTCCTCGGGGACTCCCTGCGCGGGCCGCTGGACGAGCTGCGCGGCGAGCTGGCGAACCTGGCCGCCGACGACGCCGGCCAGCTGTGGCCCGAGGCCAACCAGCTGCTGCACCACCTGGCCGCCGGGTACTCGCGGATGACCACCCTGGTGGACAACGTGCTCGGCTTCCAGCGCCTGGACTCCGGCCGCGACAAGCTCTCCAAGAAGAAGGTCCTGATCAATGGCGTCGTCACGGCCGGCGTCGACGGCGCGGTCGAGCTGATCGGGCCGGGGCGTGCGCAGTTCGCCGTCCACGCACCGACCATCGAGGCCGAGGTGGACGCCGAGCGGATCTCGACGGCCCTCGCGCACCTGGTCGCGGACGTCGCCGGGGTGGACGCCACCGGCAAGACCCGTCAGGGCAGCGGCTACAGCGACTCGACGATCGTGGTGGCCGCCGCGCAGCGCGGCGACGTCGTACGGATCGAGGTGCGCGGCCCCTACGAGGGCGGCAACCCGGTCCACGAGCCGATCGTCCGGGGCATCGTGGCCGCGCACGGCGGCGTGCTGCAGACGGTGGAGGTGCCGGGCGCGCCCGGCGGGGCCTACGTGCTGGAACTCCCGCTCGGTGCGGGTGCCGGCACGGTGACCCTGCCCGAGCCCCCGGAGGAGCCCCCGGCGGGCAGCGGCCCGGACGGCGCCGCCGAGGCCGCGGGCGCCGCACCCGGCAAGGTCTCCGGCGGTCGGCGGGGCCGGCGCGGAGTGGATGCCTTCCTGGAGGACGAGACCCCGGACCCCGAGGCCGCGCAGGCCGGCCAGGGCGGCAGCGCCCTGGCGCTGCCCTCGGGCCGGCGGCGGGCGGGCGAAGCCGCTCCTCAGGCGGGTCCCGAACTCGCGCAGTCCCCGGTGAACCCCGCGGGCCTCGGCACCGGACGCAGGCGCGGCCGGGCCGGTGACGACAGTGGGGAGAGCGGCGGCCCCGAGGGCCAGGGCGGCCCCGGCCGGCCCGCGCAGCCCCAGGGCACCGCCATGCCCGCGCTCCCGCCGGTGCCCGCGGTGCCCCCGGTCCCGGTGACCGAGCACCCCGCCGGCCGCCGGCGGGCGCTGGGTCCGGCCGGTCCGGCGCAGCCCGGCGGTCCCGTCCCCGCGACGGGGCTCGGCCCGACGCCCGCTCCGGCACGGCCCATCGCCCCCGAGGGCGGCTTCGCACTGCCCGCCGGCCCGGCCCCCGTTCCTCCCGCCGCACAGGTCCCCGCAGAACCGGGCCCCGCCGCCTCCGAGGCTGGAGCCGGGCCCGACGCCGCGACACCGGCCGGGCGCCGTGGCCGCCGCGCGCTGGGCGCTCCGGGAACCGAGCCCGAGGCTGCGGCCGCACCGTCCGACGCGCCCGGCGAGAACCCGACCGGACGGCGGCGTGCCCTGTCCGGTGCCCCCGCGTGGCCGGTTCCGGCGGCCCGTGCCGCTGCCGAGGACGACGGGGCCTCCGGCCAGGTGGCGGTCCCGGGAGCGCGCCAGCCGCAGGACGCCCCGGCACAGGGGCAGGCCGCGCAGCCGATCAGCGTGCGCGCCCTGGGCACGCTCGGCCAGGGCATCGCTGTCGATCCCGCCGGGGCGGCCCCCGGCACCGGGTCCGGCTCCGGCCGCCGTCGCCGGCTCGCCGAGCCCAGCCCGCAGGGCCGCGCCTTCGCCATAGGGGCGCCCGAGGCGGGGTCCGACGAGGGCCCCGAGCCGCTGGACGGCCCGGGCGGTGCGGTCGAGGTGGTCAACCGGCCCGTGCCGCAGCCGGTGGACGACGAACTCCCGCCGGAGCCCCTGGACAACCCGCGCCGGCTCCTGGTGTGGCCGGCGCCCGATGTGCAGACGCAGCAGGCGCTCAGCGACCGCGGCTACCGCCCGGTGGTCGTGCACTCCCGTGAGGAGGTGGACGCGCAGATCGCCGCCTTCCCGGCCGCACTGTTCGTCGACCCGCTGACCGGGCCGATCACCCGGACCGCCCTGCAGTCGCTGCGGCAGGCCGCCGTGGCCGCCGAGGTGCCCGTGCTGGTCACGGCCGGGCTGGGGCACGCCACGCGCGAAGCGGCGTACGGCGCCGATCCGGCCGTGCTGCTGAAGGCGCTGGCACCGCGCGACAGTGAGCAGCATCCCTCCCGGGTGCTGCTGATCGAGGAGCACGACGAGATCGCGACCGCGCTGACGGCAGCCCTGGAACGGCGCGGCATGCAGGTCGCCCGGGCGGGCGCGGACACCGACGCCGTGGAGCTGGCGACGCGGATGCGGCCCAACCTGGTGGTCATGGACCTGATGCAGGTGCGCCGTCGGCGGGCCGGGATCGTGGACTGGCTGCGGGCGAACGGGCAGCTGAACCGCACCCCGCTGGTCGTCTACACGGCGACCGGTATCGATCCGTCCGAACTGCCGCGTCTGGCCTCGGGCGAGAGTGTGCTCTTCCTCGCCGAGCGGGCCACCACGACGGACGTCCAGGGCCGCATCGTGGACCTGCTGGCCAAGATCGGCACCAACTAGCGATCCTGGCCCGATGGCCATCACCAACACGACCGAGCACACCGTCCCCGCCGACAACGGGGAGGTGAACCTGCTCATCGCGCGACAGGTCGAGCCGGGGCACGAGGAGACGTTCGAGGCCTGGGCCCACGGGATCCTGGAGACGGCCGCCGGTTTTCCCGGCCACCTGGGCTACGGGCTCTTCCGTCCGGCGACCGAGGGCGGGCCGTGGTTCCTGGTGCACCGCTTCCGCAACCAGGCCGCCTTCCAGCGCTGGCAGGACTCCCCGGAGCGGGCCCAGTGGTTCTCCAACTGCCTGGGCCACCACCACACGGAGATAGCCCGGCGGGAACTGCACGGCATGGAGACGTGGTTCGCCAAGCCGGGTACGACCCGGCCCGCGCCGCCGCGGTGGAAGATGGCGATCAGCTCGGGGCTGGCCATCTTCCCGATCTCGCTCGCGGGCAACGCGGTGCTCGGGCCGTACCTGGTGGACCTGCATTTCGTGCTGCGGACAGCCGCCTTCGCCGTCGTCTTCAGCACGCTGATGACCTACGTGGCCATGCCCGCCGTCAGCAGGCTGCTGCGGCCATGGCTCACGCGGGGCTAGTCCCCGGCGGGGCCGGTGACCATCAGACGATCTTGGTGACCTCCAGGGCACCGTCCGCGTACTGCTGGCGGATCACCTTCTTGTCGAACTTGCCGACGCTGGTCTTCGGCACGGCATCGATGATCGTCCAGCGCTCCGGGAGCTGCCACTTGGCAATCGACTGCGAGAGGAACTCGCGCAGTCCCGTGTAGTCCACGGTCGCGCCGGCCTTCAGCACGACGGTCGCCAGCGGCCGCTCGCCCCACTTCTCGTCGGGGACGGCGACCACCGCGGCCTCGGCGACCTCGGGGTGTGCCATCAGCGCGTTCTCCAGCTCGACGCTGGAGATCCACTCACCGCCGGACTTGATGACGTCCTTGGCGCGGTCGGTGAGGGTGAGGTAGCCGTCGGGGCTGATGACGCCGACGTCACCGGTCTTGAGCCATCCGTCGGCGCTGAACTTGTCCTCGGGCTGGAAGGGTTCGCCGGATGCGCCGCCGTAGTAGGCGTTCGCGATCCAGTTGCCGCGTACTTCGAGCTCGCCTGCCGACCGGCCGTCCCAGGACAGCAGGTCGCCGCCGGGGCCGACGAGGCGGGCCTCGACCCCCGCGGGGAAGCGGCCCTGTGTGATCCGGTAGGGCCACTCCTCCTCGGCGCTCAGACCGGCCGGCGGGTGCGCCATGGTGCCCAGCGGGGAGGTCTCCGTCATGCCCCAGGCGTGGCAGACGCGGACCCCGAGCTTGTCGTAGGCCTCCATCAGGGAGGGCGGACAGGCGGCGCCGCCGATGGTGACCTGCTTCATCGAGGTCAGGTCCCGCGGGTTCGCGGTGACCTCGGCCAGCAGCCCCTGCCAGATGGTGGGGACGGCCGCGGCGTGCGAGGGCTTCTCCCGCTCGATCATCTCGGCGAGCGGTGCGGGCTGCAGGAAGCGGTCCGGCATCAGCATGTTGATGCCGGTCATGAAGGTGGCGTGCGGCAGGCCCCAGGCATTCACGTGGAACTGCGGAACCACCACGAGGGTGGTGTCCTTGTCGGTCAGCCCCATCGATTCGGCCATGTTGACCTGCATGGAGTGCAGGTAGAGCGAGCGGTGGGAGTAGACGACGCCCTTGGGGTCCCCGGTCGTGCCGGAGGTGTAGCACATCGCGGCCGCCTGGCGCTCGTCCAGCTCGGGCCAGTCGTAGCTGTCGGAGCGGCCCTCCAGGAGTTCCTCGTACTCGTGCACGCGCACGTTCAGGCCGTCGAGCGCGGAGCGGTCGCCGATGCCGGACACGACGACGTGCTCGACGGTCGGCAGGTGGGGCAGCAGCGGGGCGAGCAGCGGCAACAGCGTGCCGTTGACCAGGACGACCCGGTCGGCGGCGTGGTTGACGATGAAGACCAGCTGCTCCGGGGGGAGCCGCAGGTTCAGCGTGTGCAGGACCGCACCCATGGAGGGAATCGCGAAGTACGCCTCGACGTGCTCGGCGTTGTTCCACATGAGGGTGGCGACTCGCTCGTCCTGCTGCACTCCGAGCTCGTCGCGCAGGGCGCCGGCGAGGCGGGTGGCGCGGAGGCCGATCTCGGCGAAACTGCGTCGGTGCGGCTCGGCCTCCCCGGTCCAGGTCGTGACCTGGGACTTCCCGTGGATCGTCATCCCGTGACGGAGTATGCGGGTGACGAGGAGCGGTACGTCCTGCATGGTGCTGAGCAAAGCGTCCTCCCGGTGAGCGCTGCGGCGCTGCGGCGGCTACGGATGCTGCCGATTCTGCGCACGTACCGCTCGGTCTGTCACTACCCGGGGGTAGAAACCGCTCCGTGTTTCACGTGAAACATCCTCTGGTTTCACGTGAAACACCGCCCGCCTCAGCGGACTGGTGTGAGCTCCGGGTCCTCGCGGAGCTTGCCCAGCGCGCGGGAGACGGCGCTCTTGACCGTGCCGACCGAGACTCCCAGCAGCTCGGCGGTCTGCACCTCGCTCAGGTCCTCGTAGTAGCGCAGGACGACCATGGCCCGCTGCCGGTCGGGCAGCCGGGTGACCGCACGCCACATCGCGTCGCGCAGCGCCTGGGCCTCGGCAGGGTCGGAGGAGGGGGCGCCTTCGGACTCCGGAAGCTCGTCGCACACGAACTCGTCGACCTTGCGCTTGCGCCACTGGGAGGTCCGGGTGTTGACGAGGGTCCGCCGGACGTAGCCGTCCAGGGCGCGGTGGTCCTCGATACGGTCCCAGGCCACGTACGTCTTCGCGAGGGCCGTCTGGAGCAGGTCCTCCGCGTCGCACGGGTTGGCGGTGAGGGAGCGCGCGGTGCGCATCAGGACGGTGCCGCGGGTACGGACGTACGCCGAGAACGACGGGTACGGCGTCGGATTCGAGGCGAGCGTGCACACAGGCGGGGTCATGTCTCCACGCTAGGAGCGCCCGTCATCGCTGGAATCGCCCGCAGGTGCCGATGGGGGATCCATCTCAGGTTGTAGGAGTAGGGCCATCCCCACCCCCTGAAGGTGGAGGGGGCGGGGACCGGGAGGGGACCGGGGTCTCAGCCGTCGGCGCCGAGTATCAGCCCGGACGTCGGCACTCCGGTGCCGGCCGTGACGAGTGCGTGCGAGGCTCCCGCCACCTGGTTGACGGAGGTGCCGCGCAGCTGGCGGACGGCCTCGGCGATGCCGTTCATGCCGTGCAGGTACGCCTCTCCGAGCTGGCCGCCATGGGTGTTGAGCGGGAGCGCGTCCGCGGCCACGAAGTCGGCTGCCTCACCCGGCCCGCAGAAGCCGAACTCCTCCAGCTGCATCAGGACGAAGGGCGTGAAGTGGTCGTAGAGGATGCCGACGTCGATGTCGGAGGGCCGCAGCCCACTGGTGCGCCACAGCTGGCGCGCGACCACGTCCATCTCGGGCAGCCCGGTCAGGTCGTCGCGGTAGAAGGAGGTCATGCCCTCCTGGCGGGGTCCGGCGCCCTGCGCCGCTGCGGTGATCACTGCGGGTGCGTGTCGCAGGGAGCGGGCCCGTTCGGTCGTGGTGACGACGAGGGCCTGGCCGCCGTCGGTCTCCTGACAGCAGTCGAGCAGCCGCAGCGGCTCGACGATCCAGCGCGAGGCGGCGTGGTCGGCGAGGGTGATCGGCTTTCCGTGGAAGTAGGCGGCCGGGTTGTTCGCGGCGTGCCGGCGGTCCGTGACCGCGACGTGCCCGAAGGCCTCCGGGGTGAGGTGGTAGGTGTGCAGGTAGCGCTGGGCGGCCATGGCCACCCAGGAGGCGGGGGTCAGCAGTCCCCAGGGCAGGGACCAGCCCAGCGCCGCGCCTTCCGCCGAGGCCTCGCGCTGCTGGACGCCGGATCCGAAGCGGCGTCCGGAGCGCTCGTTGAACGCGCGGTAGCAGACGACGACCTCCGCGACCCCGGTGGCGACGGCGAGGGCGGCCTGCTGGACGGTGGCACACGCGGCGCCCCCGCCGTAGTGGATGCGTGAGAAGAAGGACAGCTCCCCGATGCCCGCCGCCTGGGCGACGGTGATCTCGGGGCTCGTGTCCATCGTGAAGGTGACCATCCCGTCCACGTCGGCGGGGGCGAGCCCGGCGTCGTCGAGGGCGGCGTGCACGGCTTCGACGGCGAGCTTGAGTTCGCTGCGACCGGAGTCCTTGGAGAACTCGGTCGCACCGATGCCGGCGATCGCGGCCCGGCCGCCGAGCTGGTCGCGGGTGCGGACGCTCATGCCGCCACCTCCGCGGTGACCGTCCCGGACACGTGCCGGCCGATGCCGTTGGCTCCGACGACCCGGATCTCGACGCGGTTGCCGCACACGGCCGTGACGGTGCCCGTGAGGGTCATCGTGTCCCCGGGATAGTTGGGCGCGCCGAGGCGGATGGCCACCTTGCGCAGGACGGCCCGCGGCCCGAGGTGATCGGTGATGTAGCGGCCCACCAGACCGTTGGTGGTGAGGATGTTCATGAAGATGTCCGGGGAGCCCTTCTCCCGCGCGAGCGCCGCGTCGTGGTGCACGTCCTGGTAGTCGCGGGATGCGATCGCGCCCGCGACGATCAGGGTGCGGGTGACCGCGATCTCCAGCGGCGGCAGCGTGTCGCCGACGTTCATGCCTGTTCCCCCTCGGCTATCGAAGCTCCCAGCTCGGCCAGCAGCTCGCTGCCGCAGCCCAGGTACGCGTCCAGCTGGCGCCCCCACAGGAAGTGCCGGTGGACGGGATGGTCCAGGTCGGCGCCCATGCCTCCGTGCAGGTGCTGGCCCGCGTGCACGACGCGCTTGCCCGCCTCGGAGGCCCACCAGGCCGCCGTGAGCGCGTGCTCGTGCGCCGCGAGCCCCCGGTCGATGCGCCAGGCCGCTTCGTACGCGGTCACCCGGATCGCCTCGGTGTCCATGTACGCGTCGGCGGCGCGCAGCATGACCCCCTGGTTGGTGGAGAGGGGCCGGCCGAACTGCTCACGGGTGGAGGTGTACTCCACCGCGCGGGCGAGCGACCCCGCGCAGACGCCCGCCTGGAGCCCGGCGAAGGCGGTGCGCGCGGAGGCGAGGGTGTGCTCGTAGGCGCCGTCGGAGCCGATGCGTTCGGCGGCGGCCCCGCTCAGGACCAGCCGGCCCGCCGCCCAGGGGGCGGTGGTCTCGATGGGGGACGTCCGCACGCCGGGCGCGTCGGTCCGTACCAGCCACAGGTCCCGCTCGGCGTCGGGGACCAGCACGTGCGTGGCGTCACGCAGCCAGGGGACGGTGGGGGCGGTCCCGGTGAGCCGGCCGCCCTCGGCGGTGATCCGACCGCGGGCCGGGAAGGCTCCGGTGGCCACCGCGTCCCCGCTGCCGAGCGCGGGCAGCAGGCGGGCGCGCTGCTGCGGACTGCCGTGGGCGGCCACCGGGAGGATCCCGTACGTGCAGGTGGCGGCGTAGGGGACCTGGGCGGTGGTGCGGCCCTGCTCCTCCAGCAGCAGGACCAGTCCGAGCAGGCCGATCTCCTCGACGGCGGCCGTGAGCCCGGCCGCGGTGAGGGCCTTCCAGAGTTCGGCATCGCTGCCGGTACCGGCAGCGGCGAGCCGTTCGTGGGTGGCGAGGTCGGAGAAGATCCGGGCGGCGAGACCGGCCGCGGCGGCCTGTTCCTCGGTGGGGCGGAAGTCCATCAGCCCTCGCTCCCGCGGAAGACGGGGAGTTCGAGGTCGTCGTCGACGCGCAGGAACTCCAGCTGGACAGGTAGGCCGATGCGCACCTTGTCGTACGGGACACCGGTGATGTTGCTGATCATGCGGACCCCTTCGGCGAGTTCGACGAGCGCGACCGCGTAGGGCGGGTCGAAGGCCGGGAAGGGCGGGTGGTGCATGACGACGTAGCTGAACACGGTGCCGGTACCGGAAGCCTCGACCGTGTCCCAGTCGGGGCTCCCGCAGGTGTTGCAGCCGGGGAGCCAGGGGAAGCGGAGGGTGGTGCAGGAGGTGCAGCGCTGGATCAGCAGCCGGTGCTCCCGGACACCGTCCCAGAATCCCTGGTTGTCGCGGTTCACCACGGGGCGGGGGCGCTGCGCCGCGGTCTTCGTCCGGGGCGCGGCCTCCTTCGCCGGCCGGGCGGCGGGCGCGTACTTCAGGATGCGGAAGCGGTGGGTGCCGGCGGGTTCCCCGCCGGCCCTGATGTCCATGCGGGTCGTCACGAAGTGGCCGGTGCCCAGCTTGGTCGTCTTGCGCGGCGACACGGACTCGATGACGGCGTCGAAGGTGACCTCGTCGCCGGGGCGCAGCGGACGGAGGTACTCCTGTTCGCAGTCGGTGGCCACCACGGAGGTGAATCCGGCGTCGTCGAGGAGCGCGAAGAGCTCGTCGTAGGCGGAGGAGCGGTCGGTGTGGCCGGAGAGCCCGCCCATGGTCCAGGCCTGGAGCATGGTGGGCGGTGCGATGGCGTCCGGCCCGGTGTAAGCGGGGTTGGCGTCGCCCATCGCCTCGCACCAGTGGCGGATCATCGGCTCGTTGACCGGGTCCTTGCCCCGGCCTGCGGTGGCGGCCGGGGCGCCCTCGAAGGCCGCCAGCAGCGCGTGGAACCGAGCCGCCTCCCCGGCCGTACCGATCGCGTCCGCCGTCATCGCTTCCTCCCCTTCATGCCGAGCCGCATCATGGCGACGATCTCCCGCTGGACCTCGCTCACTCCGCCGCCGAAGGTGTTGATCTGCGCGGCCCGGTTCATCCGTTCGAGCTCACCGCCCGCGAAGGCCGCGGGCCCCCGTACCAGCGCCTCCTCGCCCACCACCTCCTGGCACATCCGGTACACCTCGACGGCCGACTCGGTGCCGAGGAACTTCACACCGCTGGCGTCGCCGGGCGCCAGGCCGCCGCTGCCCACGTCCTGGACGAGACGCCAGTTGAGGAGGCGTACGGCGGCCAGCCTGGCGTGGGCCTCGGCGAGGCGGGACCGCACCCACGGAAGGTCGGCAGGCCGCTCTGCGGTGGCCGGGTCGGGGGTGCGGGCGTGGTGGAGGGCGCGCTCGTAGAAGTCCTCGGCCTGCATGCCGATGGCGGCGAGGGCCACGCGCTCGTGGTTGAGCTGGTTGGTGATCAGTCCCCAGCCGCCGTGCTCGGGGCCGACGAGGTTGCCGGCCGGTACGCGGACGGAGTCGTAGTACGTCGCCGTGGTCGTGAGCCCGCCGACGGTGTCGATCGGGGTCCACGAGAAACCGGGGTCGTCGGTGGGCACGAGGACGATCGAGATGCCCTTGTGCTTCGGGGCCTCGGGGTCGGTGCGGCAGGCGAGCCAGATCCAGTCCGCGTTCTGGGCGTTGGAGGTGAAGATCTTCTGCCCGTCGATCAGCCAGTCGGCTCCGTCGCGGACCGCCCGGGTGCGCAGGGAGGCGAGGTCGGTGCCGGCCTCGGGCTCGGAGTAGCCGATGGCGAAGACGATCTCGCCCGCGAGGATCCGGGGGAGGAAGTAGTCCTTCTGTTCCTCGGTCCCGTACTTCATCAAGGTCGGGCCGACGGTGTTCAGGGTGACCATGGAGACGGGGGCGCCGGCCCGATAGGCCTCGTCGAAGAAGACGAACTGCTCGTCCGCGCCGCGGCCCTGCCCGCCGTACTCGACGGGCCAGCCGAGCCCGAGCAGCCCGTCGGCGCCGATGCGGCGCAGCAGTCGGCGCTGGTCGGCCGGGTCCTCGGGGACCCCGTCGGGCAGCAGTTCCTTGAAGTACGCGCGCAGTTCGGCACGGAGCCGCAACTGGCCTTCGGTCGGGGCGAGGTGCACGGCGCAGGCCTCCCGGCGTCCACATCATCGAGATAACTGACTGTCCGTCAGATCTGCCCGTGGTGTCAAGGTCGGAAAGGGAGCCGGACGCGCGAGGGCGCCTGCGCTACCGGACCCCAGCCGGTCCGGTCGCACAGACGCCCTCAGGATGCGGAGCGGCTGGTGCCGCTGCTACCACCAGGGGTGGAAGTTGAGTGCCACGTTCGAGTTGCCCTGGTTGATCGCGGTGAAGGCCGAACCGTTGACCTGCGCGGTGTTGTTCTGGTTGGAGGCACCGGAGCCGGTGGCCACCTGCTGCGAGGTGGACGAGTTGCCGTTGTTGTCGCCACCCACGCCACTGCCGATGATGTCGGCGACGCTCGCATTCGATCCGTCGTTCGCGAAGGCGCCGTTGTCGGCCGATGCCACCCCGCCGAAGAGCGCGACGGCGAGGGGAAGGGCGGCGACAGCGGCGATGGCGCGGGCGGTACGGATGCTTGCCATGTCTTCATTCCTCCAGAAAAACGAAGTGGGAATTACTCCAAGGCAGTTGGCCGACCGCCTCGGTCGTTCCGTTGTGCTGACGACGTCGCGAGACCAGAGTTGCCCACCGAATCCCCGGCGAACCACCCCGGAGTCCCCGAATCCCCCGCAAGTATGACCAACACCGGATAAACCCATTCACGCCCCCTGAGGGCCCAGGTCAGCACCCTGAAACCGGCTGAATCCCGCCCCGCGCAAGAGAGGAAGCGTTCCGCCAAACCGCCGGGCCCGGACATGCCGAAGAGGGCCGCGCCGTCCGGGAACCCCACCGTCTCCCGGGCCTGCGGCCCTGCAATGCCAAGCTCCACGCCCCCTGCACGCTCCCCGGCGCACGCCGGGGTGATCCATCCGTGCCCCGCTGCCGGGGCACCGCACGACGCGATCCGCGGTCACGACCGACCGGGCTCCAGCGCCTGCCTACGTTCCTGCTTCCGCGTACCTGCTACTGCCCGCGCACCTGCTGCTTCCGCCTCTTCCGATCCCGCTTCTTCTTCTGCTTCTTCTTCTGCTGCTGCTTCTACTTCTGCTGCTTCTACTTCTGTCTCTGCTGCTGTCCACGTGCCCTGCTTCTGCCTGCGGTCCCGCTTCGTCCTGCCCGTCCGTGCGGGCTACGCGGCGAGTGCCAGCGTCTCGCGGGTGGCGCGGGCGGCGCGTCCGACGCGGGAAGCATGGGGGGCACGAGGGGCACGGGGGGCAGGCACCGCGGAAGGGGTCAGGACGCGAGCGGCGGTTCCCGGAGCGGCGCCCATGGCAGCGGCGGTGGTCGAGCGACGGACACCGGGGGTCTTGCCGTGAGCCTCGGCCCGGATGCGCTGCTTCAGGGTCGGCGGCAGCGAACCGCCCCGCATCATCTCCCTCCAACTCCTCGGGGCCGTGACGGCCGGCCGGCGCACGGGGGCGGCGGCGACGGCGGCCGCAGTCGCGCCACCGGCGGTGGAGGCGGCAGCGGCCGGAGCCACCTTGCCGCCGAAGCCGAGGGAGGAGAGGACAGCCACGAGGGCGGCCAGGACCGAGGTCCAGATCGACGTGAGGATGTTGCGGTGAGCCATGACGGAGTGCCTCGATTCGCTTTGTTCCGACGGGCGGATCTGAATACATTCGTCATGATGTGGGGGCAACTGCACTGCGCTCATCACACGCGCCGATCTTCCGACAAACACCACCCGGAAGGATCAATCTGACTTTTCAGCCCACCTCGCGGCCTCTGGCGGTCGGTCCTCCGGAGCCGCATGGGCCCAGGTCAGGCCCGGGCCACCGCCCCGGCACACCGGTTGCCGACCCGCAAGCCGGGAATCGAACCGCGCGCCTTACCCCGACGGAGCGCCCGGCCGGCCGGGTACCGAGAAAGGCCCCTGACCGTCCTATCGGTACGCGCCCGTCGACAGCGGGATACGGGGCCCATCAAGGCGAGCCGGGCTGAGCAGCGAGGGCGGGCACCCGGTTCGGGTACCCGCCCTCTGAACTGCTACTTCTGCGACCTGCAAGCGGTGGGTGTGGGATTTGAACCCACGGTGACTCGCGCCACGACGGTTTTCAAGACCGTTCCCTTAGGC
This sequence comes from Streptomyces erythrochromogenes, assembly GCF_040684695.1. Taxonomy (GTDB): domain Bacteria; phylum Actinomycetota; class Actinomycetes; order Streptomycetales; family Streptomycetaceae; genus Streptomyces; species Streptomyces erythrochromogenes_C. Next base: position 577,135 of record NZ_JBFBGM010000002.1, on the reverse strand, counting down.
CGCTCGGGCAACCCACCTGGCCGGTACAGAGTACCGGCCAGGTGGGGGTGGCGGGGCGACTGCCGGATCAGGAGACCTGTGCCTTGTCGTAGGCCGCCTTCGCCTCGTTGCCGAGGTACGGGCCGTACATGCGGTTCGGCAGGAAGGTGTAGCCGAAGCTGTTCACCGAAACCTGGGTGCCCAGGCCCGTGGCCTCGTTGAAGTCCTGGAACCAGGGGCCGCCGCTGGAGCCGCCGGTCATGTTGCAGCCCAGGCTGTGGTCCTTGGTGAGCAGGAAGTCCTTACCGCTGTTGCCGCTGCAGTAGACCAGCTTCGTTCCGTCGTACGGGGCCGCCGCGGGGAAGCCGAAGGAGTACATCCGCTTGTTGTAGCCCCCGTTGAAGAGGACTCCCTGCGCGCCGACCGCCTGGCTGAGGGTCTGGCCGTTCAGCGGGGCGACGACGGCCAGGCCGACGTCCATGTTCATGTCCTCGCTCGCCGCCCACTGGTCGGTGGCGAAGGTCTTGGTGGCCGACCACTGGCCGTAGGGCGCGGACCCGTTGTTGTATGCGGGCACGAAGACCCAGTTCGTGTGCCAGGCCCCCTGGTACTTCACGCAGTGGCCGGCCGTCATGACCGTGCTGCCGTTGGCGCTCGTGATCGAGTTGCCCGAACAGGAGGCAGTGCGGCTGCCCATCGTGAAGAAGACCCGGCCCGAGGTCTTCACGACCGCGCCGCTGCCCGTCCAGGCCCCGCCCGCCTGGGGGAACGCCGTCGGCGACACCGCGGAGGCGGCAGCCGTCGGGGCGATGGCGGTGGGGGTGGCGGAGGTGGCCACCGCGGTACGGGCAGCGCCGGGGACCGCCGTCACATCGAGCGGGGTGGCTGCCCGCATCCGCTCCGCGGTCCAGAAGCCCTGGGTGTGCTGCGGGCGGAAGGACGTCGGGGCGTCCGCAGCGATCGAGGGGGTGGCCGCCGTCAGGACGCCCGCGACCAGGGCGCCCGCCGAGAGCAGGACGGACAAGGCCGTGCGATGACGATTCACGCATGACTCCTTCTGCCGTGCCCGGACCGGTGGGAGCCGGGCAGGGTGGGGGTGAAGAGCGGTCGGTGCGGATCGGCTGTGCGTGGTGCGTCGTACGTGGTGCGGCTTGCCGGGGCAGAGTGGCACGGCCCCGCGTCAATGTCAGCGGGCAGTCAGAACGTTCGGTCGGTTCCGGCCAGGATTTGGCCAACTCCCGGCCGTTGCTGCGTCATACGGTGAGCATCACGCCCGCGTACGAGACTCCGGCGACGACCACCCAGGCGCCCAGTCCCAGCGCTGCCGCGCGCCCCCCGGTCCGGGCCAGCGTCGGCAGATGGACCGCGCTCCCCAGCCCGAACAGGGCCGCGGCCAGCAGTGCCTCCTGCGCGGTGTGCGACCACTCCAGCACGACGTCGGGCAGCACGCCGGTGGCGCGCAGCGCGGCCGCGGCCAGGAACCCGGCCACGAACAGCGGCACCGGGGCCGGCCTCCGCCCCGAGGGGGTACGCGCTCCGCGCCGCCGGGCCCGTACCGAGAAGGCGACCGCCGCCACCAGAGGAGCGAGCAGGGCCACCCTCATCAGCTTGACCAGTACCGCCTCGCCCAGGGCGTCCGGGCCCGCGGTCTGCGCGGTCGCCACGACCTGCCCGACGTCGTGGACACCGGCGCCGACCCACCTCCCGAAGGCCGGGTCGGAGAGCGTCAACGGGTCCTGGAGGAGGGGCAGTACGGCTATGGCGAGCGTCCCGCACAGGGTGACCAGTGCCACCGAGGCCGCCACGTCCTCCTCGTCGCTGCCCGAGACCTGGCTCACCGCGCCGATCGCCGAGGCGCCGCAGATCGAGTACCCGGTGGCGATCAGCAGCGGCTGGTCGCCCGGGAGTCCCAGACGCCGGCCCAGCCAGAGGGTGCCGAAGAACGTCGCCGCGACCACTGCGACCACCATGGCCACCGTGGCCCAGCCCAGCCGGAGCACCTGGTCCAGCCCCAGGCCGAGGCCGAGCAGGACGATCCCGATGCGCATGAGCCGCCGGCCGGCCAGCGAGAGCCCCGCGCGCCCGGCTCCCCGCACGAAGGTCCGCGGTCCGGGGAGGTGCGCCACCGCGATGCCCAGCACAACGGACGCGGTCAGCATCGGTACGGCCGGTATGAGGCGGTGGACGCACCAGGCGACCGTGGCTCCACCCACCGCCAGCGCCAACCCGGGCCAGGGAGTGGATGTTTCACGTGAAACATGCCGAACCGCTACGCCCTGAGGGCGATGGAGGAGGGCCATCAGTCGACCGGGAGCTTGTAGACGCGGCGGATGCTGGTCCCCAGCCGGGACACGTCGGCGCCGTACACGTGCACCGATATGGCTTTTGTCGCACAGGAGTTGCGCACCTTGTGGATGTCCCCGGGCGGCGCGAATCCGCAGACGTCGCCCTGTCCGTTGACCACGTCCTCCGTCGCCACCAGGCGGGCGGGACCGATGCCGGGTGCGAGGCGGAATCGGCGTTCGCTCTCCTCGCCCTGGTGCACACCGGCCACGCACCACGACACGTGGTCGTGGATGCAGGTCTCCTGTCCGGGCAGCCACACCAGCGCCACCACGGAGAAACTGCCGTCCGGCTCCGCGTGCAGGATGTGCTGCCGGTAGCGCTCGGGGTCGCCCTCCTGCTGTGTCGGCGTCAGCAGGTCGGGCGTCCCCAGGTGCGGGGCGAGCCTTTCGCCCACGAGGTAGGCGGTGAGGTCGGGAGCCAGTCCCCGCTCCACGACCGAGCGGATCTCACTGACGAGGGCGGCCATCCTCGCGGTGGTGCGGGCCGGTGTGGTGGTGGTCATACGGGCAGCGTGCGGGCGCCGTTCCATCGCGTCCAACGACAGTTGTGACCTGAAATCCCAAGCAGGGCTTATGGGTTGGTCAGCAGCCGATCCGGTTGGCGGCCACCCGCTTCAGCGCGTCGAGCACCACGGCCGTCGCCGGGATCCTCAGATGGTCCCGGTAGACGTAGGCGGCGATGTGCCGGCGGGCGGCGGGCTGGAGCGCACGTCCGCAGACCCGGCTCAGCGAGAGCGAGGGCAGGACCAGCGCGGGCATCATGGCCACGCCCAGCCCCTGGGCCACCAGGCTCTGGACCACCAGGTTGTCGTCCGTGGCGAAGCGGATGTCGGGCACGAAGCCCAGCTCCGCACACTCGTGCAGCAGGTTCGCCCGGCAGCGCGGACAGCCCGCGATCCACCGCTCCTCGGCGAGGTCGGCCAGATGCACGGCGCGGCGCCGGGCCAGCGGATGCCCGGTCGGGAGGAGCACCGTCAGCTGGTCCTCCAGCAGCCTGACCTCGGCTACTTCCTCCGGCACCTCCTCGTGCAGGCCGGGATAGGTGAAGGCCAGGGTGATGTCGCACTCGCCGCGCTCCAGCCGTCGCAGCGACTCCGGGGGCTCTCCCTCCAGCAGTTCCACCTGTATGCCCGGGTGGTCCTTGGCCAGGCCGCTCAGGGCTTCCGGGACGAGGGTGACGTTGGCGCTGGGGAAGCCGCACAGTCTGACCCGGCCGGTGCGCAGGCGTGCGTACGCCCTCAGCTGGGCCTCGGCGGCGGAGAGGTTGCCGAGGATGGTCTCGGCGTGCCGGGAGAGGGACTCTCCGGCCTCGGTGAGCTGCATCTTGCGGCCCACACGGGTGAACAGCGGGGTTCCGACGGCGCGTTCGAGCGCCTTCATCTGCTGGGTGATGGCGGGCTGGGTGTAGCCGAGCACGCGCGCGGCCGCCGAGTAGGAGCCGGCGGCGACCACCGTGTGGAACGTCCGTATGTGCCGGGAATCGAACACGAGCGAAGCATAAGCGGACGTTGGAGGGGCCGTGGGCACAATCGCGCCCACGGCCCCTCGTCACCGGGCCACTGCCGTGGCCGGTGGTGCTACTTGTCGCCGATCCTGGAGCCGAGCGTGATGTCCACGGTGGTCGGCTTGCCGTCGCGCAGGTAGGTCAGCTTCACCGTGTCGCCGGGCTTGTAGGTCCAGATCATGCTGATCAGGGTCGGGCCGCTGTCGACCGGCTTGCCGCCGAAGTCCGTGATGATGTCGCCCGGCTTGAGGCCCGCCTTGCCGGCCGGACCGTTGGGGTCGACGAGCTCGTTGGCGGCCGCGCCCTGCTCGGAGATCTTCGCGCCTTCGGTCTTGGCCTGGAGGTCCACCGAGACCGAGATCACCGGGTAGACCGGCTTACCCGTCTTGATCAGGGATTCGGCCACGTTCTTGGCCTGGTTGATCGGGATGGCGAAGCCGAGGCCGATGGAGCCGGCCTGGCCGCCGCCGAAGCCGCCGTTGCCGGCCGACTGGATCGCGGAGTTGATGCCGATGACCGCGCCGCGGCCGTCGAGCAGCGGGCCACCGGAGTTGCCCGGGTTGATCGAGGCGTCCGTCTGGAGCGCACTCATGTACGAGTTCTTGCTGCCGGTGCCGTCACCGGAGGCGACCGGGCGGTTCTTGGCGCTGACGATGCCGGTGGTGACCGTGTTCGACAGGCCGAACGGGGCACCGATCGCGATCGTGGCATCGCCGACCGCGACCTTGTCGGAGTCTCCGAGCGCCAGCGGCTTGAGGCCGGCCGGCGGGTTCTTCAGCTTGAGCACGGCCACGTCGTAGCCCTGGGCCCGGCCGACCACCTCGGCGTCGTACCGCTTGCCGTCGGAGAAGGTGGCGAAGAGCTTGCCGCCGTTCGCCGCGGAGGCCACCACGTGGTTGTTGGTGAGGATGTGGCCCTGCTGGTCGTAGACGAACCCGGTGCCGGTGCCGCCCTCGCCGTCTCCGGCCGAGGCTTCGATGGTGACCACGCTGGGCAGTGCGCCGGCGGCGAGCCCGGCGATGGAGCCCGCCTCGCGCTTGAGGTCCTTCGGGGTGTTGGTTGCGCTGATGGTGGTCGAACCACTGCCGTCGTTGCTGCGCTCGGCGGCCCAGTAGCCGACGCTGCCACCGATGCCGCCCGCGAGGAGGGCCGCGACGAGCACGGCCGCGATCATGCCGCCCTTGCCCTTCGGCTTGGGCGCGGGATAGCCCTCGGCGGCCGGGGGAGCGCCCCAGACGGGGCCGCCGCCCGCACCGCCGGCACCGTACGCCGGCACGGTGGGCGGCGGGGGCGGCCAGCCCTCGGCTCCGTGCGCGGCGGGCGCGGGGGGCTGGCCGTAGCCGGGGGCGGGCGCCCCGGGCGCGGGCGGGAGCTGCTGGGTCACCTGCTCACCGGCGGCGGGCGCCGGAGCAGCGGCGGGTGCCGCAGGCGGGGCCGGCGGCACGGCCGGGGCCGCCGGCGCGGCGGCCTGCGGGGCGTGGTCCGGCTGCGGAGCGGGCGCGGAGGCGGCCTGCGCCGTCTCGGAGCCCTGAGCAGGGGTCACAGACGGGGCCGCGGGGGGTGTGGGGGCCGCGGTGCCCTCGTTCTCGGTGCTCACAGCTCTCTCTCCTCGTCACACACAGCTGCAGAAATCCGGCGATATCGATCCGGCTGAACGTTCGACGTGCCGTACAAGTTCCAGGGCAAAGCCTTTCCCATGCCCCGTCAGAGCACTGTAAGCCGGACCTGTGCATCTCCTCCCATTCTTTATATCCGGCATTTCGGATGCGTTCGCAAGGCCGGAGTCCGGCCTCCGGAGGCCGGAGCCCGACCTCCAAAGGGCTGACGGTGGCACCATGACCCGGTGACCCACGCAATGCCGCGCACCATCCAGGTCGTCGCCCACCGCGGCGCTTCGGAGGATGCCCCCGAGCACACCCTGGCCGCCTACCGCAAGGCCATCGAGGACGGCGCGGACGCCCTCGAATGCGACGTCCGGCTGACCGCCGACGGCCATCTGGTCCTGGTCCACGACCGCCGGGTGAACCGCACCTCGAACGGCCGCGGGGCCGTCTCCGCCCTGGAGCTGGCCGATCTCGCCGCCCTGGACTTCGGCTCCTGGAAGGACCGCGAGGAGTCCCCGGACTGGGACGCCGACCCCGAGCGCACCTCCGTCCTCACCCTGGAACGCCTGCTGGAGCTGGTCGCGGACACCGGACGGCCCGTACAGCTCGCGATCGAGACGAAGCACCCGACCCGCTGGGCCGGACAGGTGGAGGAGCGCCTCCTCTTCCTCCTCAAGCGCTTCGGCCTGGACGCCCCGCCGGCCGAGGGCCCGCACCCGGTCCGGGTCATGAGCTTCTCCGCGCGCTCCCTGCACCGGGTACGGGCCACCGCCCCGACGGTCCCGACCGTGTACCTGATGCAGTTCATCTCGCCCCGGATGCGCGACGGGCGGCTGCCGGCCGGGGTGACCATCGCCGGCCCCGGGATGCGGATCGTCCGCAATCATCCCGGATACATCCGCAAGCTCCAGGGCGCGGGCCATTCCGTTCACGTATGGACAGTGAACGAGCCTGAAGACGTTCAGCTCTGCGCTGATCTAGGTGTTGAAGCGATCATCACGAACAGACCGCGTCAAGTTCTGTCCCAACTGGGGCGCTGACGTCCCGGTTTGCACACCCACAACCCCCGCCCCCTCCGTCACAGGGTGTGCTCCGGCGCATCCGCTCCGCATTCGGTCGGCGCGAATGCGTCAGAGCGGCCTGCTTGGGCGGTTTCCGGTCCAGGCCAAGGGGGCATCCAGACCATGCGTGGGGCTAAGGAGGTTCCGGGGGTGGCGTTGGTGGTGGCACAAGAAGTGCCCACGTCGTCGTGCATGGACGTACGCCATGGTCCTGCGGGCGTGGGCGAGGCCAGGCACCGGATGCGCGAACAATTGCGCATCAGCGGGGTGGCCGAATCGGTCGTGGACGATGCCGTACTGATCCTTTCCGAACTACTCAGCAATGCCTGCCGACACGGCAGGCCGCTGGGCGCTCGGGAAGTCGGGGACGGGGAGATACGCGCCGCATGGCGCATCGACGGAGTGGGGCGGCTGACGGTCGAGGTCACGGACGGGGGTGGGCCCACCCGGCCTGTTCCTGCCACGCCCTCGGTCACCGCCCGCGGCGGCCGGGGGCTGAACATCATCAGCGCCCTTGCCCAGGACTGGGGTGTCCGGGACGGAGCGGCGGGTGAGGTCACCGTCTGGGTGGTCGTCGCCTGTGGGCCCCGGCACGAGGATTTCGCTACGCGCGTTGCGCCCCCGGCGATCGACTTCAGCACGGCGTTCGACGATCTGGACGTCTGACCCTGCGGACCCCGGCGCCAGGACCTCCACGGGACCGGGATCCCCGACCGCACAGCAGCTCAACATCAGCACAGCAGTACCGGTCATCCGCACAGGCGGCCGTCCGGGAGCGCACGCCGACCGTGCTCCCGGCCGCACCCCACCGGTTCCGGCGGTACGAACGGCTAGGCTCGCGCCCAGACACGACGCCGTACCGCCGCAACCGGGAGACACCCACGATGGCCAAGAAGCGCCCCGCAGCCAAGACCGCAAAGCCGCAGCTCAACAACGGTGAGATCCCCGTTGTCGGCGCACGCGAGCCCTGCCCCTGCGGATCCGGGCGCCGCTACAAGGCCTGCCACGGCGCAGCCGCCGCGCACGCCGTCACCGAGCACGTCCAGCGTCCCTTCGAGGGCCTGCCGGGCGAGTGCGACTGGGTCGCGCTGCGCGAGCTCGTGCCCGCGGCCACCATCCCGCTGTCGCTGAAGGGCGGTCTGCCCGAGGGCGTCCCCTCCGTCACGCTGGTGACCGTACTGCCCATGGCCTGGCCGGCGCTGCGCCGCGAGGACGGGTCGGTGCTGCTCGGCCTGCAGAACGAGACGACCACCGGGGACCTGAGCCGCGACATGGCCGACACCCTGGAGCGCGCACTCGTGGCGGAGCCGGGAACTCCGGTCGCTGCCCGCCGCGTCCCCGCCGAGGGTCCCCGACTTCAGGATCTCCTGGACGTCGACGGCGGTTTCGAGCCGGTTGTGCACAGCGGCTTCGAATTCTGGATTCCGGAATCCGAGGGCGGCCAGAACGCATCGCCGGAGATCGCCGCTTCGCTGGAGCGCGCCAACGCGGCAGCCATCCCCACCGTCAAGCTGACCGGCGTCGACGCCGCCTACTGGTGCGAGACCCCGGACAAGAACCACCTGCGCTGGGTCATGCCGCACCCCGAGGAGAAGCTGCTCGACGCCCTCGCGCGGCTGCACGCGGCCGGCACTTCCTCGCTCGGCGAGGGCACGAAGCTCGTCGGCTCCTTCCGCGCCCACGGTCTGATGGTCCCGGTCTGGGACCTGCCGACCGGAGTGACGGCCGACGACGTCGAGAAGCCGGCTGCCGAGTTCGCGGAGCGGCTGGCCAAGGCGCTGACCGCGGACGCTCCGCTGACCACGGAGGAGCGCCGGGCGCGCGGCGGTCTCACCAACCGCCAGGTGACCCTGAGCTGACGCGGCGCGTCCGCGCGGAGCCGGTGACGGGAGTCACAACTCCCGTTAATCGTCTGCAAATCGGTGTCTGAATATCAGAGATCGAATTTGCGTACAGGCGATCTCTTGTTACCGTTCTTGTAGCCCGGTCGCTGGTGCATCCCCCGTCGCCAGCGACCGGGCCCTTCCATTTACGGCGGTACTCAACCGTCACCCGGTGCCGGTGAGTTGCTCCCGGACCGCAAGAGCAGCCGGCCTTCATCATCCGGAACTGCAAACTCCGCAACGGCCGAGTAACTCTCGGGCGCCCCGGACGAGTCCTCCCTCGGCGTCTCGCACAGACCGGGTTCGTCACCGGCTCCGACCTGACAACGGATCTGCACCGTGCGCCCGGCGGGCCCCATCACCGTCAGCACGGCATCCAGCGCGTGACCACTCGTGTTCCTGTAGTAACTCCTGCCCCACGTCTGGCCTTCGGCCACGAGCACGCACGTCTGCGCCTCCACCCCGTGGGGCGAGGACAGTTCGGGACCGCAGCGGGAATCCGTACGGGGCTGCTGCTCCGCCGTGCCCCGCTGCTCCGCCGCGCCCGGCTGTTCGGCCGCGGCCGCCGCCGCGCGCCCGGCCGGAGCGGGAGAGGTACGCGCGGGGTCCGAAAGGCCGAGGGTCCTGAACAGGCCGCCGCCCTTTCCGTCGTCCTGACCGGCAAAATCAGGCCCGGCGATCGCGCCGGCGAGCGGGAGCGACAAGATGATCAGCACACCGGCGCCGATACCGATCAGGCGGAGATTCATTCGCCGAAGATAGCGACGCGGGAAAGGGGCGCGGAGATCCCCGCGCCCAATTCCCTTGGAAACCGGCCCCGCTGGCACCCGTACGAGTGATCCTGCGAGGCCTCGCCGGTCAGTACGCGAGCCGGCTTCCGCCGCCGGGCGCACTGCTGCTCGCCTCGACCAGCGCGTCCACGACCGCCTCCACGTCGGGCAGCCAGAGCTTCGCCCCCGCGGCCTGGGACGGCTGCGCGCCGGGGGACTTCGGATCGGCCGGATGCGGAGGCAGCGCACGCGGTTCGCGCTCCCAGCGCACCCGGCCGCCACTGGACGCGGCGGACGGCGGCAGCAGCAGGTAGCCGCCCTCGCCGTGGAACCGCAGCGAAGAGGGCACGTGGTCCTTCGCGTACAGGAGTTCCCCGAGCCGCTCCAGTGAGTACGGCGCCACGAGCAGCGCCCACCGGGTGGGCGTGGCGACGACCGGACCGAGCCTCAGGCCCTGCGCGTCCAGCCGTACGAGGGCCCGTGCGGCCGCGCCGGCCGGGAGGCTCACGGCGCAGGGGGCGGCGCCGCCGGTCGCCATCAGGACCGGTGCGGTGGGCCGGTTGGTCCACCACCAGGACACCATGCGGGGGTCGGTGGAGGCGGCGAGCAGACCCGGGTCGAAGGGATGGGCGCCGGGGACGACGCAGTCGGGGTCGGGGCAGGCGCAGCGCGTGCCGTCCGTACCGGACCGGCCGACACCGGGCAGGACGGGCCACTGCCATGTGGTGGCGCAGGTGAGCGCCGCTTCGAGGAGAGCGGAAGTGTCGCCGCTCGGACCCCGGTCGGGGCGCAGGGACTGAAAGCGATCGCGGAGCCGCTGGAGACGCCTTCCGAGGATCTCGCGCATGAGCGCTCGTTCCTTTCCGTTGAACGCCGAGGGCCACATCACACCATGTAACCGGTGACTCACCACACGTACAGGTTTCGCGTCACTGTCCGCCAGGGGCAGGTTCACACGGTTCGTGCAGTTTTCTTACGGGTCCATCAAACGTCCGGCGGGGGTGGAGCGCGACCCGCGCCGACTGCCGAGACCGGCTGCCGCCGCTTAGGACGACAGACCACGACCGAGCGGTTCCCGGTACGCCAACTGACCTCGGCCACCACCGAGTACGTACCCGACCCCCCTGCGCAGCCCGCCCAGTCGACCTCAAAAACCGACCGCTTCCAGCTTTTTCCGGCCAAGTTCTAGCCTTGGCCCGACAGTGAGTTGCCGCCTCATGGACACCAGGATTCCCACCTGGGCAATGCTGGACATGCATCCATGTGTGCGTGTAGATGTGGATTCCTTGATGGCGGCGCAGCACGGTCTGGGGGTTTGCGATGCTATTCGGCGAATCGCACCAGGTGGAAAGGCGGACGCCATGAGCGCCCCGCACCTGCCGAAAGTGGCTGGAATCGATCCAGCAGTCACCGCGTCGCCGCACACTGCGGCGCCCGTGCCCGCCCGGACCGCTCCCGCACCGGTCCCTCCGACCGCCCCGGGCAGCGTCATCCAGGACCGGCTGGCGGGCATGGTCTCGGACCTCACCACCCTGCACGAGCTCACCGAGCGCCTGGCCCGCGCCGGCGACCTCGACACCTCCCTGCGCGAATTCCTGCGCGCCGGAGCCGCGCTCGTCGGCGCCCGCCGCGGCCTGATCGTCCTGGAGCCCTCCGACGGGCTCGGCCCCACCGCCACCATCGGCCTCGGACTCGGCCACGCCGAACTGGGCCACATCGAGACCGTGCCGCGCAGCGCCACCCGCTACGGACGGATCCTCGACGGGCTGCCCGACGCGCAGGGCGGCTCGGAGTTCCTCCCCGAACCGGACGCGCCCCCCGGCACCGGCGGATTCGGTGTCCCCGTGGACCCCCGGCACCGCGAGGTCGCCGCCCGGCTCGGCTACGCCGCCAGCTACGCGCTCCCGCTGACCGCCGAGGCCACCGGCCGGCTCGGCGCCGCCGTATGGCTCTACGACGAGCAGGCCGAGCCGAACGACCGCCAGCGCGATCTGGCCGGGCTGTACGTGCGGCACGCCGCCGAGCACCTGGCCCGGATGCTGGAGGTGGAACGATCCCGCACCCGCCTGGCCACCGTCGCGGAGGAGCTGCTGCCCAGCCGGCTCCCCCGGATCCCGGGGGTGCAACTGGCCGCCCGCCACCACACGGGGCCGCGCGGCGGGGGCGACTGGTACGACGCGCTGCCGCTGCCCGAGGGCGCCCTGGGACTGGCCGTGGGCTCGGTCACGGGATCCGGCCCGAGCGCCGTGGCCGCCATGGGGCGGCTGCGCGCTTCGCTGCGCGCCTACGCCGTCATGGAGGGCGAGGACCCCGTGGCCGTCCTGTCCGACCTGGAACTGCTGATGCGGCTGACCGAGCCCGCCCGCTCGGCCACCGCGCTCTTCGCCTACTGCGAGCCCGCCGCAGGGCCGCAGGCCGACGGCCAGGGCAACAAGATCATCCTGGCCGGGGCCGGACACACCCCGCCGCTCCTCATCGGCGAGCACCGCACCGAGTACGTGGAGACCTCGCTCTCCGCTCCCCTGGGCATGCTGTCCTGCTGGGAGGCGCCGAGCATCGAGATCGAACCCGCACCCGGAGAAACGGTGCTTCTCTACACCGACGGGCTGCTCCACCACACCGGCGACCCGATGGACCGGGCGTACGCACGGCTGCACGCGGCGGCCGCGGGCGTACCCCGCTCCGCCCGGGAGGACCCGGCGGCCCTGTGCGACCACATCCTGCGGACCGTGCTGCCCGACGGGCGGCCGTCCGACGCCCCCGAGGACATCGTGCTGCTCGCCATCCGCTTCGAGTGATCCGCCGCGAGTCCCGGACCGTGACAACCCGCACGATCCGGACCACGGCTTCCCCGTACACGCATACGATGGATGAGGTCCCCACCCAGGTCCGTACCGTCGTAGCTGAGGAGAAGACGTGGCTGACGAGCTCACCCCGGAGACCCCGGAAGAAGAGCAGCCCAAGAAGACGCACAAGCAGCGCAAGAACGGTCTGTACCCGGGCGTCAGCGACGAACTCGCCGAGAACATGCGCACCGGCTGGGCCGACACCGAGCTGCACGGCCTGGAGCCGATCGCGCAGGCCGCGCACACCGCCGCCCGGCGGGCCGCGCTGTCCGAGCGCTTCCCGGGTGAGCGCCTGGTCGTCCCCGCGGGCCGCCTGAAGACCCGCTCGAACGACACCGAGTACCCCTTCCGCGCCTCGACCGAGTACGCGTACCTCACCGGCGACCAGACCGAGAACGGTGTCCTGGTCCTGGAGCCCGCCGGCGCGACCGGCCACACCGCGACCATCTACCTGCTGCCGCGCTCCGACCGCGAGAACGGCGAGTTCTGGCTGTCCGGCCAGGGCGAGCTGTGGGTCGGCCGCCGCCACTCCCTCACCGAGGCCGAGCAGCTCCTGGGCATCCCCGCCCAGGACGTGCGCGAGCTCGCCGCGGCCCTCACCGAGGCCGAGGGCCCGGTCCGCGCCGTGCGCGGCCACGACGCGGTGATCGAGTCCGCCCTCACCGACAAGGTGACCAAGGAGCGCGACGAGGAGCTGCGCGTCTACCTCTCCGAGGCCCGCGCCGTGAAGGACGAGTTCGAGATCGGCGAGCTGCAGAAGGCCGTCGACTCCACCGTCCGCGGTTTCGAGGACGTCGTGAAGGTCCTCGACAAGGCCGAGGCCACGTCCGAGCGCTACATCGAGGGCACCTTCTTCCTGCGCGCCCGCGTCGAGGGCAACGACGTCGGCTACGGCTCGATCTGCGCCGCCGGCCCGCACGCCTGCACCCTGCACTGGGTGCGCAACGACGGGGACGTCCGCTCCGGTGACCTGCTGCTGCTCGACGCCGGTGTGGAGACCCACTCCCTGTACACCGCCGACGTCACGCGCACGCTGCCGATCAACGGCACGTACACCGACATCCAGCGCAAGATCTACGACGCGGTCTACGCGTCCCAGGAAGCCGGCATCGCCGCGGTGAAGCCGGGCGCGAAGTTCCGCGACTTCCACGACGCCTCCCAGCACGTGCTGGCCGAGAAGCTCGTCGAATGGGGTCTGCTGGAGGGCCCGGTCGAGCGCGTCCTGGAGCTCGGCCTGCAGCGCCGCTGGACCCTGCACGGCACCGGCCACATGCTCGGCATGGACGTCCACGACTGCGCCGCCGCGCGCACCGAGGCGTACGTGGACGGGACGCTGGAGCCGGGCATGTGCCTGACCGTCGAGCCCGGCCTCTACTTCCAGGCCGACGACCTGACCGTGCCCGAGGAGTACCGCGGCATCGGCGTCCGGATCGAGGACGACATCCTCGTCACCGAGGACGGCAACCGGAACCTGTCGGCCGGGCTGCCGCGCACCTCGACCGACGTCGAAGCCTGGATGGCGCGGCTGAAGGGCTGACGCGGGCCGGACCGAGGCCGACAGGACCAACGTCCGCGCCGCAGCGTGCCGGTGGGCGGGATCCCGGAGGGGGTCCCGCCCACCGGCGTACTAGGACGCCTTCAGCAACGCGTCGTCGCGCCACTTCAGCATCTTGTCGAAGCTCACCACCGCGCCCCGGCCCGGGCGGTTGCGGAACCGGACGTGGTCGGAGAGTTCGGCGATCAGGTGCAGGCCCCGGCCGTGTTCGGCCAGGGCGGGTCTGCGGCGGGCCACCGTGGCGGGCGGGAATCCCGGCCCGGAGTCGGTCACCTCGATGCGGCAGCAGTCCCCGTCCAGGTAGGCCGTGACGTGGTACGCCTCGGTCTCGTCCGGGATGTCGCCGCCCCCGCCGTGCTCCACCGCGTTCGCACAGGCTTCGCTCAGCGCCACCGAGAGATCGAAGGAGATGTCCGGGTCCACCCCCGCGGTCTCCATCGTCCCCAGCAGCAGTCGCCTGGCGAGCGACACGCTCGCGGCTTCGCGCCTCAAGTGGAGAGACCACCAGATGCTCATACGGTTACCTATTGCCGCCCGCGAGGGGCCGTAAGCGCCCTTGGGCCGTCCGGGACCTCATTGCACACGTCCGGCGGATGCGGATCTTCCGGACCTGCCGTATGGAGGACATCAGCGCAGTGCGATGATGTCCCGGCCATGTCTGACCCCCACGCGACGCACGCCGGAGCCGGCCTCCGGCTCATCCGGGCCGCGGTGTTCACCGCGGTCTGTGTCGTGCTGTCCGCGGCCGGGCACGCCCTGGCGTCCTGCGCCAAGGTGCCCTGGTGGTCCCTGTGCATCGGCTTCCTCGCCGTCTTCGCGATCGCGGCCCCGCTCGCGGGACGCCGCCGGACGCTGCCCGGCCTCGCCGCCGGGCTCACCGCCGGACAGCTCTCGCTGCACGCGCTGTTCGGCCTCGGCCAGCACAGCACCGCGGCCGCCCAGACTCCCGGCAGCGCCTCCGACGGCTCACTCGCCGAACTCGCCGCGCGGCTGGTGTGCGGGGGCAACTCCGTACCCCTGAGCCCGGCCGACGCACGCCGGATCCTGGAGTCCGCCGGCCTGGACCCGGCCGCCCTGGCCGAGCAGGCCGCGGAACAGGGCCACGGCGCGCACGTGGCCCAAGCGGTCACCACCGCGCCCGAGACCGGCCTGTTCAGCCCGGCCATGCTGCTCGGGCACCTGCTGGCCGCGCTCGTCGCCGGCTGGCTGCTCGGACGCGGCGACGCCGCGCTCTTCCGGCTCGTCGAACTCTCCCGGCTCACCGCCGAGGCGGCCCCGATGCGCCCGCTGCGCGCCGCACTCGCCTTCGTACGCGCCCTCGGCGCCGGACTCGGCACGGCCTCCCGCACCCCGCGGACCGGCCGCCGGACCGGAACCGACTCCGCGGCCCCCACGGGCCGGGAAGCACTCCAGCACACGGTGATCCGCCGCGGGCCGCCCGCGGCGTTCGCCCTCGCAGCCTGACGCGGCGCCCTCCTCCCCGGGACACACACGGGAGCACCGGTGCCGCGTACTCCGCGCGCGCCCGTGCGCGGAGCCACCGCCACCACTGCTTCCGTGGAGTGTTTCTGCCATGAAGACCTCTCGCGTCTCCTTCGCCGCCGCCCTCGCCGCCGGCTCCGTCCTCCTCCTCTCGGGGACCGCCTTCGCGCACGTCGGCGTGCAGCCGATCGGCGAAGCCGCCAAGGGCGGGTACGCGACGCTCAACTTCAAGGTCCCCAACGAGCGCGACAACGCCTCGACGACGCAGCTCGAGGTCAACTTCCCGGTCGACCAGCCCCTCACGTCCGTCATGCCGCAGGACATCCCCGGCTGGACCGTGAACGTCGAGAAGACGAAGCTCGACAAGCCCCTGACCGTGCACGGCAAGCAGGTCAACGAGGTCGTCACCAAGGTGACCTGGTCCGGCGGCAAGATCGGCCCGGGCATGTTCCAGCAGTTCCCGGTGTCCGTCGGAAAGCTCCCGGAGAACGCCGACCAGATGGTCTTCAAGGCGATCCAGACCTACGACAACAACGAGGTCGTGCGCTGGATCGAGGAGGCCAAGGAAGGCGCCCCGGAGCCGCAGACCCCGGCCCCCGTGCTGAAGCTGACCGCCGCGAAGGCCGACGACCACCACGCCGGTGCCACGAGCGACGAGGCGAAGAACACCGGGAAGGACGCCGCCAAGGACGCCGGCCACGGCCATGACGAGGCCGCCTCCGATCACGGCTCCGACACCACCGCGCGTGCCCTCGGCATCGCCGGCATCGTCGTCGGACTCGGCGGCGTCGCCTTCGGCATCGCCTCGCGCCGCCGCTCCGCCTGACGGGCCCGCGCCCCGGGCGCAGTCGCTCCGCACATCCCCATCACCGCATCCCGAACATCCCCGATCCCAGGGACATCTCTCCATGCGCACCACACGTGTGACGGCTGCCGCGCTCCTCGCCGCGGCCGTACTCACCCTCACCGCCTGCGGCGGTGAGCCCGCCAAGAACAACAGCGGGGTCACCCAGATCTCCGGCGGCCAGGACGCCAAGAAGGCCGCCACCGTCCTGGACCGCCCGTTCAACAAGCCGGAGCTCGTCCTGACGGACACCACCGGCAAGCCGTGGAACCTCCGCGAGCAGACCAAGGCCAAGCCGACGCTCATCTACTTCGGCTACACCAACTGCCCCGACGTGTGCCCGCTGACGATGAGCAACATCGCCGTCGCCAAGAAGAACCTCCCGAAGGAGGACCAGGACAACCTCCGCGTCGTCTTCGTCACCACCGACCCCGAACGGGACACTCCCGAGTCCCTCGGTGCGTGGCTCAAGGCACAGGACCCGTCCTTCGTCGGACTCACCGGGGACTTCCCGACCATCCAGGCCGCCGCGCGGACCCTGGGCATCGGTATCGATCCCGCCAAGAAGGAGGCCGACGGCAGCGTCGTCTCCATGCACGGCGCGCAGGTCATCGCGTTCTCGCCCAAGACCGACGAGGGCTACGTCCTCTACGGCGAGGGCACGACCGTCGAGGACTACGCCAAGGATCTGCCGAAGCTCGTCAAGGGGGAGAACCCGTGAACACCCGCACCACCCGTACCCTCGCCGCCGCGCTCTCCCTGACGGCAGCGCTCGCCATATCCGGCTGCTCCGGCGACAGCAAGCCCGAGATGACCGTCGGCGGCGCCTTCATGCCGCAGCCGGTCAACGACAAGATGGCCGGCGGCTTCATGGTCATCAAGAACGGCTCCGGCACCGCCGACAAGCTCACCGGCGCGACCTCCTCGCTCTCCGACGATCTCCAGATCCACGAGACCAAGGACCAGAAGATGCAGCAGGTCCAGTCGATGGACGTGCCGGCGAACGGCGAACTCAAGCTGGAGCGCGGCGGCAACCACATCATGTTCATGGGGCTCAAGAGCACTCCCAAGGTCGGCGACAAGGTCACCGTCGAGCTCCGCTTCGAGAAGGCCGGCTCCGTCAAGGTCGAGCTGGACGTGAAGGACCGCACGTACAACGCGCAGGCTCCGACCACCGCGGCCGGCCACGGCCACTGACGGACCGAGGACTGACACGCCATGACGGCCACCGCCCCCGCCCCCTCCACGGCCCGCGCCCGTGCCACGGCATTCCTGCCGCGGCTCGCGCTGGTTCTCGCAGCACTGCTGGCGACCCTGTTCACCGCGGCCGCACCGGCCACGGCGCACGCCGCACTCACCGCGAGCGACCCCACGGACGGGGCGGTGGTCGCCACGGCGCCCGCCCAGGTCACGCTCTCCTTCTCGGAGCAGGTCGCCATGGGCGACGACTCGATCCGCGTCCTCGACCCCCAGGGCCGGCGCGTGGACACCGGTGAACTGCGCGACATGTGCAGCGGGAACACCATCCGCTACGGCACCGCCCTGCACTCCGGCCTGCCCAACGGCACCTACACCGTGGCCTGGCAGGCCGTCTCGGCGGACAGCCACCCGATCTCCGGCGCGTTCACCTTCTCCATCGGCGCTCCCTCGGCCACCGAGGTCTCCCTTCCCACCGCGACGGCGGGCGGCGGGCCCGTCGGGATCGCCTACGGCATCGCCCGCTACGCCGCTTACGCCGGCTTCACCGTCCTCGTGGGCGGCGCGGCGTTCATCCTGCTGTGCTGGCGCCGGGGCGCCGCCGAGCGGCCGCTCCAGAAGCTCGTCGTGCGGGCCTGGGTCACCCTGACCGCCGCCACCCTGGCGATGCTGGTGCTGCGCACTCCGTACACGGGATCCGGCCGGTTCGCCGACGCCTTCGACCTGGAAGGGCTCAGGGCGGTCCTGGAGACCAAGACGGGCGCGTCGCTGGTCTCCCGGCTCCTCCTGCTGGGGGCGGCCGCCCTCTTCGTCGCGGTCCTCTTCGGGGTCTACGCACGCCGCCTGGAGGACGCCGGGACCGGAGAGGAGAGGAACGGGGAGAAGGAGACCGGGGGGAAGGAGACCGGGGAGGAGGGGGCCGGGGACACCAACGACCTCACCTTCGGCCTCGCCATCGGCGGCGCGGTGGTCTCCGGCGGCATCGCGGCCACCTGGGCCCTCTCCGAGCACGCGTCCACCGGCATCCAGCCCGGCCTCGCCATGCCCGCCGACATCCTGCACATGATGGCCGTGGCCACCTGGCTCGGCGGTCTCTCCGCCCTGCTCGTCGCCCTGCACAAGGTGCCCGGGATCGAGCGCGCGGCGATCCGGCGGTTCTCCCGGGTCGCCTTCGTCAGCGTGGTGGTCCTGGCCGTCACCGGCGTCTACCAGGCCTGGCGGCAGACCGGCACCTGGTCCGCCCTCACCGGCACCGAGTACGGGCGGCTGCTGCTCCTCAAGGTCGCCCTGGTCGCCGTCCTGCTCTTCGTCGCCCACCTGTCACGCAAGTGGACCGCCCGGCTCGCCGAAGCCCCCGCGGCACGCGAAGAGGACGCAGCGAAGGTGGGCGCGCAGGTGGTCGCAACCGACGATGTTTCACGTGAAACATCGTCCGTGGCCGTCCCCGCGGATCCGGAGCGAGCCGCCCAGCTCGCCCGGCAGCGGGCCGCTCTGGACAGTGCACGCGAGAAGCGGGTGCGTGACGCGGACCCCGACCGTGCGGGCCTGCGCCGCTCCGTCCTCGCCGAGGCGGCGATCGCCGTGGTCCTGCTCGTCGTGACCACGGTCCTCACGAGCACCGAACCCGGGCGCACCGTCGAGCAGGAAGCGGCCCGCGGCTCCGCCTCCACCGCGGTTCCCGACCGCGCCGTGAAGATCACCCTGCCGTTCGACACCGGCGGCCCGAACGGCAAGGGCTCCGTCCGGCTGGAGCTCGACCCGGGCCGGGTCGGCGCCAACACCCTGCACCTCTGGGCGGACACCGGCAATGGGCAGCCCTTCGACCTCCCCGAGATCAAGGTCGCCTTCACCCTCCCGGCCAAGGACATCGGCCCCCTGCCGGTCGTCCCCGACCGGGCCGCCCCCGGACACTGGACCGCATCCGGCGTACAGCTGCCGCTGGCCGGCGAATGGCGCATCGACGTGACCGTCCGGACGTCCGACATCGACCAGACCACCGTCCAGAAGACCGTGAAGATCGGCTGAGCAGCGTGACCGAGAGCAACCCCGACATCGAGATCTCCCGGCGCCGGCTGCTGGGCACCGTCGGCGCCGCAGGCGCCGCCGGCCTGGCCCTCGGCGGCGCGAGCGGCGCCCTCGCACACTCCGCGCTCGCCGGCTCGGGCGGCGGCTCCGCCGCCGGTGCAGCAGGCAGCCTTTCCTCCCTCGGAGCCACCCAGGTCGCCTTCCACGGGGAGCACCAGGCCGGCATCACCACGCCCCTGCAGGCCAAGGGACACGTCGTCGCCTTCGACCTGGCACCCGGGGCGGGCCGTACCGAGGCCGCGGCACTGCTGCGTCGCTGGTCCGACACCGCCCGGCGGCTCATGGCAGGGGAGACCGCCCCGACCGCCGACAGCGGTATCGCCCTCGACGCCGGGCCGTCCTCCCTCACGGTCACCTTCGGCTTCGGGCACTCCTTCTTCGAGCGCACGGGCCTCGGCGCCCGCCGCCCCACCGCCCTCGATCCGCTGCCCGACTTCTCCTCCGACCGGCTCGACGCCCAGCGCAGCAACGGCGACCTGTGGGTGCAGATCGGCGCGAACGACGGACTCGTCGCCTTCCACGCCCTGCGCGCACTTCAGAAGGACGCCGGGGACGCCGCGCGGATCCGCTGGCAGATGAACGGCTTCAACCGGTCCCCCGGCGCGACCGGCACCCCGATGACCGCCCGCAACCTCATGGGGCAGGTCGACGGCACCGGCAACCCGAAGCCCTCCGAGCCCGACTTCGACAAGCGGATCTTCGTTCCCGCCGCAGGGCCCGGGCCCGCGGAGCACGCCTGGATGGGCGGGGGCTCGTACGCGGTCGTGCGGCGCATCCGCATGCTCCTCGACGACTGGGACAAGCAGTCCCTCGCGCAGCAGGAGCAGGTCATCGGCCGGACCAAGGCCACCGGTGCCCCGCTGACGGGTGGCGACGAGACCACGGAGATGGAACTCGACAAGATCGGCCCCGACGGCAAGCCCGTCATCCCGTCCAATGCCCATGCCCGGATCTCGGCCCCCGAGCAGAACGGCGGGGCCGCCATGCTGCGGCGCCCCTTCTCCTTCCACGACGGGATCGGCTCCGACGGCGCCCCCGACGCCGGGCTGCTGTTCATCTGCTGGCAGGCCGACCCGCTGCGCGGGTTCGTACCCGTACAGCGCAAGCTCGACCGCGGGGACGCGCTGTCGGCCTTCATCCGGCACGAGTCCAGCGGCCTGTACGCGGTACCGGCCGGGCCGCGCAGCGGCGAGTACGTGGGTCAGCGGCTGCTCGAAGGGTGAACAGCGCCGCGGTGGCCGGCACCCCGGCATTAGGCTGATCGCATGTCAGCCACCCGCTTCACGTATCTCGGTCCCGAGGGCACCTTCACCGAGGCCGCCCTGCGCACCCTGCCGGAAGCCGCGACCCGGGAACTCGTCCCGATGGTGTCGGTCCCGGCCGCGCTGGACGCCGTGCGCAACGGCGAGGCGGCCGCCGCCCTCGTGCCGATCGAGAACTCGGTGGAGGGCGGGGTCACGGCCACTCTCGACGAGCTGGCCTCGGGCGAACCGCTGATGATCTACCGCGAGGTGCTGCTGCCCATCGCGTTCGCCCTGCTCGTGCGGCCGGGCACCGCCCTGTCGGACGTGAAGACCGTCACCGGGCACCCGGTCGCCCAGCCCCAGGTACGGAACTGGCTGCGGGCGAACCTGCCCGACGCGGTGTGGGAGTCGGCGGCCTCGAACGCCGACGGGGCCCGGCTGGTCCAGGAGGGGCGCTTCGACGCCGCCTTCGCCGGCGAGTTCGCAGCCGCCACCTACGGCCTCGTCCCCCTCGTCACCGAGATCCACGACGCGGAGAACGCAGAGACCCGGTTCGTGCTGGTGGGACGCCCCGCGCGACCGGCCGCGCCGACCGGCGCCGACAAGACGTCCGTCGTGCTGTGGCTCGGCGACGACCACCCCGGTGCGCTGCTGGAACTCCTCCAGGAGTTCGCGGTCCGCGGGGTGAACCTGATGCTGATCCAGTCCCGTCCGACCGGACAGGGCATCGGCAACTACTGCTTCGCCGTCGACGCGGAGGGCCACATCTCGGACCGGCGGGTCAGCGAGGCGCTCATGGGCCTCAAGCGGACCTGTCCCCAGGTCCGCTTCCTCGGCTCCTACCCGCGTGCCGGTGTCGCGCAGAGTGACGTCCGCTCCCCTCGCCACGGAACCACCGATGGCGACTTCACGGCTGCCTCCGACTGGCTGGCGCGCTGCCTCGACGGCCGGGCGTAGCGTCGTCCACTGTCCACAGAGTTATCCACAGGCCGAGATGGGGACCTGGGGACAAGTCGACAGAGCGGCACGACAAGGTCGACAAATCGGTCGGGTGGCTCAGGTTTCGCGCTGGGAAGCGGTGGGTGAACGGTGTCACCCCCGTATCGCCGATCAACTCTTTGGAGCGAGTCATTCCCACCCGAATGAGTGTGTGAGGGCGGTTTGAACCCTGATTCACCTCGGCCATCCACCGATCAGGAATGATCTATTCCTGTGTCCACAGATGCAGCACACAGCCTGTGGATAAGCTGCGGACGGTCACAATTCCTGTGGACAAGAACCGCCTCCGGCCCTGTTCAGGGACGGCCCGGGATCCGGCATTGTGCCCCTTTTCGGGGAATGGGGCCCCTTTTATTGACTGCCCGAGAAGGGTCACTTCCGGTCAGCGATCAAGCCTTATCCATTCGTTGCAATTAGGACATAGCGACACGCAGCGTGATATCGGTGTGATCCCAGGAAGCCCCGCCCGGTAGCCTGGAGGGGTGATTGACCTCCGGCTGCTCCGTGAAGACCCTGACCGTGTCCGCGCCTCGCAGCGCGCTCGTGGAGAGGACGTCGAACTCGTCGACGCCCTGCTCTCCGCGGACGAGCGCCGCAGGTCCTCTGGCATGCGCTTCGACGAACTGCGCAATGAGCAGAAGTCGCTCGGCAAGCTCATCCCGAAGGCCTCCGCGGAGGAGCGGGCGGAGCTGCTGAAGAAGGCCGAACAGCTCAAGCAGGACGTCAAGGCCGCCGAGGCCGAGCAGAACGAGGCCGACGAAGCCGCCAAGCGCCTTCTCCTCCAGCTCGGCAACATCGTCCACGAGGACGTCCCCGTGGGCGGCGAAGAGGACTTCACCGTCCTGGAGACGCACGGGACCATCCGCGACTTCGCCGCCGAGGGCTTCGAGCCCAAGGACCACCTGGAACTCGGCGAGCTGCTGGGCGCCATCGACGTCGAGCGCGGCGCCAAGGTCTCGGGCTCGCGCTTCTACTACCTGACCGGCGTGGGCGCGCTGCTGGAGCTGGCTCTGGTCAACGCCGCGATCGCCCAGGCCACCGAGGCCGGCTTCATCCCGATGCTGACCCCCGCGCTGGTCCGCCCACGCGCCATGGAGGGCACCGGCTTCCTCGGCCAGGCCGCGGAGAACGTCTACCACCTGGAGAAGGACGACTACTACCTGGTCGGCACCTCCGAGGTCCCGCTCGCCGCTTACCACATGGACGAGATCATCGAGGGCGACAAGCTGCCGCTCCGGTACGCCGGCTTCTCCCCGTGCTTCCGCCGTGAGGCCGGGACGTACGGCAAGGACACCCGCGGGATCTTCCGCGTCCACCAGTTCGACAAGGTCGAGATGTTCTCCTACGTCGCGCCGGAGGACGCCGAGGCCGAGCACCAGCGGCTCCTTGAGTGGGAGAAGCAGTGGCTGACCAGCCTGGAACTGCCGTTCCAGGTGATCGACGTCGCCACCGGTGACCTGGGCGCCTCCGCCTCGCGCAAGTTCGACTGCGAGGCCTGGATCCCGACCCAGGGCAAGTACCGCGAGCTGACCTCCGCCTCGAACTGCGACAGCTTCCAGGCCCGCCGCCTGTCGATCCGCTACCGCGACGGCAAGAAGACCCAGCCGCTGTCCACGCTGAACGGCACCCTGTGCGCGGTTCCGCGCACGATCGTGGCGATCCTCGAGAACCACCAGCAGGCCGACGGTTCCGTGCGGGTGCCCGAGGCGCTCCGCCCGTACCTCGGCGGCCGCGAGGTCCTGGAGCCGATCAACAAGTGAGCCCGGTCCCGTTCCCGTACAAGCTCGTCGCGACCGACCTCGACGGCACGCTGCTGCGTGGCGACGACACCGTCTCGGAACGCACCCGTGAAGCGCTCGCCGCGGCCACCGCGGCGGGCGCGGCGCACATCATCGTCACCGGTCGCGCCGTGCCCTGGACCCGTCACGTACTGGACGACCTCGGCTACAAGGGGATCGCGGTCTGCGGACAGGGCGCCCAGGTCTACGACGCGGGTGCGCACCGGCTGCTGACCTCGGTGACGCTGGACCGGCAGCTGGCCGGGCTGGCGCTCTCGAAGCTGGAGGCCGAGGTCGGTCCGCTGGCCCTGGCCGCCAGCCGTGACGGGGTGGACGGTGAGGTCCTGTTCGGGCCCGGCTACCAGGTACAGGACGGCCTCCCGGCCCTCTACCTGGAGGACACCACCGCGGTGTGGACGGCTCCGCTCAACAAGCTGTACATCCAGCACCCGGAGCTGGACGACGACCAGCTCGTCAAGGCGGCCCGGGAGACCGTGGGCAGCCTGGTCGACGTCGTCATGGCGGGTCCCGGCATCGTCGAGATACTGCCGCTGGGCCTGACGAAGGCCACCGGCCTGTCGCTGGCCGCGCGCCGGCTCGGGGTGAAGGCGGCGGAGACGATCGCTTTCGGCGACATGCCGAACGACATCCCGATGTTCGGCTGGGCCGCCCACGGGGTGGCCATGGCCAACGCGCACCCGGAACTCAAGGCGGTGGCCGACGAGGTCACGACCTCGAACGAGGAGGACGGGATCGCCGTGGTGCTGGAGCGTCTGCTGGGCGCCGCATAACGCGCAGGATGTGGAAGAAGTCCGGGGCAGCCCGCGCCAGAAGGCGCGCTCGAAGTGGCTGCCCCGGACTTTTTGTTGCTCCCCGCACGACTCACTCTGCCCCGCCCCGAAGCCGCGTACCAGCGAATTTCCGCGCATCAGCCATGAATCCGACGCCGCCGCCAGTAGGCGACGGTCAGCACGCCCAGCAGCGGCCCCCACAGCAACAGGGGTGCGTAGGACAGGCTGAAGATCCGCAGGGCGAGTCCGGTGGGCGCGTCGGGGTTCGCGGCGTTGACCTCGGCCCATGTCGCGGCGCCGAGGCAGGTGATGCCGGTGAGCACGAGCGCGCCCAGCGCTGCGGGGACCGCCGCCACCAGCGGGTGGAACCGGCGCCCGCCGAGCCTGGGGATCCAGCGGGGCAGTTCCTCGCCCCAGCGCCGCACCAGACCGAGGCTCAACAGGCCCAGGCACTCCTGCAGGAGGGTGACGAGGACGAGCACCAGGGATTCCCGCCCCGGGTAGTACGAGTGGTGCAGATCGCTGCCCGGCCCCCAGCCCATGGGGACGCCGGCCGCGATCGCGAGCCGCCACAGGCAGCTGGGGAGCACGGTCAGCGAGGCGAGCGTGGCGAGCCGCCGCAGGTGCGGGGAGACTCCGGGCACGGTGTCCGATGCCCCCGCGAGGGCGGCGGAGGCGGGGGTGGAGGTCATCGTCCACGTCCGATCAGGCAGGGGCCGGTTGATGGATCGAGCCTCGTCGGCGTCGGCCCCCTCGAGCCATCCGCCGATCAGCAGGTCCGGTGGGCGCGGCCGGGCCTGTGGATCTGCCGGACGGCAGATGGCCGGGCGCCGTCCTGCGCTCGTAGGGTCGGCTCATGGCCGTCAACCTCCGTGACATATGGGCCCCGTTACTGGCTTCGGCCGCGCTCGCCGGGATCGCCGGGACCTTCCTGGGGGTGCCCGCTGCGTGGCTGATGCTCTGGGCGGGCTTCTTGCTCCTGCTGCTCGCCCTCGTGGCCCGCTGGTCGCCGGTGCGCCCGGGAGCCGTCGCGGGTGCTCTGGGCGTGGTGGCGGTCTCGGTGTGGCCCGTGCCGCTCGTGTGGGAGACCGGTTCGTGGCTGGACCTCAGCGGCGTGGCGGGCTTCTGGGCCGTCCCGGCGATCGGGGCCGTGCTGGCCGGCGGCCACTTGCGCCGTCAGGCGTCCCGGATGGAACGGGCCGTGCGGGACGCGCGGCGCGACCAGCAGCTGGAACTGGCCCGCGATCTGCACGACTTCGTCGCACACGACGTGAGCGCCATCGTCGTGCAGGCCCAGGCCGCGAGGTTCGTGGCCGAACAGGACCCGGGGCAGGCGGTACGCGCGCTGGAGCGGATCGAGACGGCGGGGCTGAGCGCGCTGGCTTCCATGGACCGCACCGTGCACGCACTGCAGGAGG
The DNA here is from genome assembly GCF_040684695.1 of Streptomyces erythrochromogenes. Classification (GTDB taxonomy): domain Bacteria; phylum Actinomycetota; class Actinomycetes; order Streptomycetales; family Streptomycetaceae; genus Streptomyces; species Streptomyces erythrochromogenes_C. The sequence goes on along the minus strand of NZ_JBFBGM010000002.1, from coordinate 551,750 downwards.
CCGCCGGCGGGCCGACGGCTCCGGTCCCGGGACTGGCCCAACTGCCGCAGCTGGTGGACCGGTTCGAGGGTGGCTCCCTGGAAGCCGACCCCGAGGCCGTGCGGGAGCTGTCACGGGAGGCGGACACCACCGCCTACCGGGTGGCCGTCGAAGCGCTGACGAACGTACGCCGGCACGCGCCCGGGGCGGCCGAGGTCCGGGTCGCCGTACGCCGGGCCGGCGCGGGCACCGAGCTCAGCGTGACCAACTCCGCCGCCCCGCGCGGCGGGGGTGGGATGCTGGCCCGCCGCAGGCGGGGAGGCACCGGGCTGGCCGGTCTGCGCGCACGGGTGGAGGCGGCGGGCGGAACCCTGTGCGCCGGGGCGGCCGAGGACGGCGGGTGGCGGGTTTGCGCCGTCTTCCCGGCGGAGGGGAGCTCCCTCAGGTGATCATGGCGGCGTGACCACACGCATCCTGATAGCCGATGACCAAGAGGACATCCGCAACGGATTCCGGCTGATCCTCGATTCACAGCCGGACATGACCGTCGTGGGGGAGGCGGCGGACGGGGAGCGCGCGGTGGCGCTGGCCCGGCAACTGCGGCCGGACGTGGTGCTCGCGGACATCCGGATGCCACGGCTCGACGGGCTGGAGGTGACCCGACTGCTGGTGCCCGAGACGCGGGTGGTGGTCGTGACCACCTTCGACCTCGATGAATACGTCCACACCGCACTGCGCAACGGCGCCTGCGGCTTTCTGCTGAAGAGGTCCGGGCCGGCACTGCTCATCGAAGGCGTGCGGGCCGCGATGGCGGGGGACACCCTGATCAGTCCGCAGATCACGGTGCGGCTGCTGAGCCGGCTGTCGCCGCCGACTCCGGCCGCGCGGCCCGCGGCGCACCCCCTGACGGAGCGGGAACTGGAGATCGTACGTCTGGTGGCGCGGGGGCTCACCAACGCCGAGATCGGCACGGAGCTGTTCATCACCGCGGGCACGGCCAAGACCCACATCGCGAACGTCCAGGCCAAGGTCGGGACCCGGAACCGGGTGGGGATCGCCGCATGGGCATGGGAGCACGGCGTCGCGAAAGCGGAGGTCGACTAGTCACGTTTCACGTGAAACGCGGCGATGTTTCACGTGAAACAACGTGCCGAGTGAGCGGCCAGGACAGCAGTCCGACGGCGAGTGCGATGGCGTGGCCGAGGTCGGTGAAGGTGCCGCCGGTGGCGAGAGGGATCCCGAAGAAGGCGATCACTCCGGCCAGGTAGAACCACCTCCAGGGATGGGGGAGGTGGTAGGTGAGGACACCGATGGAGGCCGCGAGACCGTAGCTGACGCCTATGTCGACGACATGGGTCATGCTGCGCGGGGCCCGGTGGTCCTGGATGGCAGTCAGAAGGACCTTCTGGCTGATCAGGGTGGCGACGACATGGGCGGTGGCCACGATCGCGAGCCAGCGAAGGGTTCCGAGCCAGCGCTCGACGGGCGCGTGGAACACCTCGAAGAGCACGGCGTACAGGGCGAGGGAGGCGGGGTTCACGATCCAGAACGCGCTGCTGATGAGGGCCCGGACGGGGTGCTGGACGAGCTGGTGGATGTTGCTGCTGTTGCGGTGCAGCAGGACGCGGTCGACCTGGTCCGGCGCTATCGCGACGATGATGCTGGTCACGGCGATGATCAGCAGCCATATGTGCGTCCCGGGCGAGGAACGTATCCAGGACCGCAGGGGCCGGGACGGCTCCGGGTCGGTGCGCTCGCTCATGCACCGATGATGACGCGCAAAGCCGTGCCCCGCCTGGCCGGTGGGCCGGGCGGGGCACAGCTGCACGCGGACTGCGGCCGCGGACCTACTCCTCGCCGGCCAGCGTGAGGCGACGCAGCTTCTGGCCCGCGTAGACGGTGGCTCCGACCGTGACCACGACGAGCAGGACCGACGCGGTGGGCAGTGCCACCGTGGCATCGACGTACCCCTCGCCGGCGACCTTCTCGGCCAGGGCCAGGGCCCACTGCTGGACGCTGAGGGTCTTGGCGCCCGAGACCAGGCTGCCGAAGAGCGACTCCCAGATCAGGGCGTAGACCAGACCGAACACGACCGCGTGCCGGCTGACCGTGCCCAGCAGCAGGAACAGGGCGCTGTAGGCGATCGAAGCCACGAGCGCGGCGATCGTGTAGGCGACGGCGATCTGCTGGCCGTTGCCGTTGAGGATGAAGCCGGCGATCAGGGTGGGGATCGCGGAGAAGGCCATCGTGACGGCGATCGCGACGATCAGCTTGGTCATGATGATCTTCGGCCGCTTCACCGGCTTGGCCAGCAGATAGACGATGGAGCCGTCGTCGATCTCGGGGCCGATGGCGCCGGTGCCCGCGATGACACCGATCAGCGGGACCATCGTGGCGAGGGCGAAGCCCCCGAGAAGGTCGGCAGCGACCTTGTCGTCCACACCGACGAAGGCGCGGACCACACAGGCGATGACGATCAGCAGGGCGGGAAGGGCGAAGAGGATCAGCGCGCGGCGCCTACCGAGCAGGGCCCGGTAGGTGAGCCGGGCAACAGTGGGGTCGTACATGGGTGCCAGCTCCTTTCAGGCCGTGACGAGGTAGGAGAAGACCGACTCGAGGGACTCGTCCGAGGGCGAGACCGTCAGCAGCCGGATGCCGTTCCGGCGGGCCACCTGGGGCAGCAGCTCGGTGAACCGGCCGAAGTCGACGGCCTGGATGCGCAGTGCGCCCTCCTTAAGGTCGACCTCGATGCCGGCCGTGGAGGGGTCGGCGATCAGGGCCGCGGCGAGGGACCGGTCGTCGGAGGAGCGGACCAGGTACCGGTGCGGTCGGTCCGTCATCAGGCGGCGGATCTTGCGGAAGTCGCCGGAGGCGGCGTGCCGTCCGGCCACGACGACCTCGATGTGCGAGGCGAGCTGCTCGACCTCCTCCAGGATGTGGGAGGAGAACAGGACGGTGCGTCCTTCGTCGCCCATGCGCCGCAGCAGGTCCATCAGCTGCATGCGCTGACGGGGGTCCATCCCGTTGAACGGCTCGTCCAGGAGCAGCACGGACGGGTCGTGGACGAGGGCGGACGCCATCTTCACGCGCTGGCGCATGCCCTTGGAGTAGGTGGAGATCTTGCGGTCCTGCGCGTACTCCATCTCGACGGTGGCGAGGGCGCGCTGCGCGGCCGCGTCGTCGAGGCCGTGGAGCTCGGCGTTGGCGACGACGAACTCACGACCGGTGAGGAAGTCGTACATCGCCTCGCGCTCGGGCACGACGCCCACGTGCTTGTAGATCTGCTCGTTCTGCCAGATCGGGGCGCCGTCGAGGGTGACGGTGCCCGTGGAGGGGGCGAGGAAGCCGCCCATCATGTTGATGAGGGTGGACTTGCCCGCGCCGTTGGGGCCCAGCAGGCCCGTGACGCCGGGGCCGATGCGCATGGTCACGTCGTTGACGGCGACGACGTTCCCGAACCAGCGGGAGGTGTGGTCGATGTCGATGGTGGTCACAGCCCGGCCTTCCGGTAGCGGGCCATCAGGGCGGCGTAGGAGCCGGCGATCAGGCCGAGGGCGACGAGCAGGTAGACGAAGCCGATGCCGGCCGAGGGGCCCTCACCGCCGGGGAAGGCGGAGGTGGCGCCGAGGAACGCGGTCTGCACGCCGTCGATCAGGGTGATCGGGGAGAACAGGCCCATCCAGTCGATGGCTCCCGCGTTCCCGGTGCTGTAGGCGATGCCCTGCACCGCGGTGACCGCCCCGTAGGGGATCAGCAGCACCGCGATGATCGCCGCGACGCCGAACCCGCGGCGCGGCGTGAGCGCGGCCATGACCAGGCCGATCCCGGAGAAGAGCAGCGAGAGCAGCAGAACCGACACGAGTCCTTGCCCGAATCCCTTGGTCTGGTCGACGAAGTCGAACTTCGCCAGGAGCGCGCCGATCCACATGATCAGCAGCGGCGTCGCGGTGAGGATGAACATGGCCGAGGCCATGGCCGCGAACTTGGCCACGACGTAGTCGACCCGCTCGATGGGCCGCGAGAAGTACAGCGGGACCGTCTTGAAGCGCAGGTCCCGCGAGACGGACTGCGGCGCCTGGGAGGCCAGGTAGAGGCCGATGACCACCTGGGTGGTCAGGGCGTACGTCGTGTACTTGATCGGCAGGTCCGTGGAACCGGGTACCGCGATCGCGACCGCGACGATGATCAGCGCCGGGACGCACATCACCGCGAAGAGCAGCATCGGCAGGACCTTGGACTTGGCGGACCGGCCGAGCCCGTAGGCGCCGCGCAGGGACTGCGAGAACAGCGACTTGCGGGCATAAGCGCGGCCGAGCCGGGGTCCGTCGTAGGACCGGTAGCCGATGTTGTGGATCTGTGTCGACGTCTCAGGCGCCATCGGAACCGGCTCCCTTCTGCTGGGCGGTGTACGCGGGCTGGTCGCTGTCGCGGAAGACCTCCGCGATGTGGTGGCGGCGCTGCTCCATGCGGACCAGGCCGATCCCCAGTTCCGCGACGGTGTCGCGGATGGTGTCGTAGGTGTCCTCGCCGGTGGCCTCGACGAGGAGGATGTGGCCGGCTCCGGGCAGGCCCTGCTCCTCGCCCGCGTGCAGGGTGAGGCCCGCCCCGGTGAGCGCCTTGCGCAGGGCGGCGGTGCCGTCCGGGTGGGCGTCGGAGTCGGTGACCTCGACCGCGAGGGTCGTGGTGGTCTGGGTGAAGTCGCTGGTGGAGCTGGAGCGCAGCAGCTTGCCGCCGTCGACGACCACGACGTGGTCGCAGGTCCTCTCCAGCTCACCGAGGAGGTGGGAGGTGACCAGGACCGAGATGCCGAAGTCGGTGTAGACCCGGCGGATCAGGCCGAGCATCTCGTCGCGGCCGACCGGGTCCAGGCCGTTGGTCGGCTCGTCGAGGAGGACCAGCTGGGGGTCGTGGACGAGGGCCTGGGCGAGCTTGACGCGCTGCTTCATGCCGGTGGAGTAGCCGCCGATGGGGCGGTAGCGCTCCTCGTACAGCCCGACGTGGCGCAGGGTGTCGGCGGTGCGCTCGCGGGCCGCGGTCGGCGGCAGTCCGGACATGCGGGCCATGTGGACGACGAACTCGGTGGCCGAGACGTCGGGTGGCAGGCAGTCGTGTTCGGGCATGTACCCGACGCGTTCACGGATGGCGCTGCCATGCGTATTGACGTCGAGGCCGAGCACGGCGGCGCTGCCCTCGGTGGCGGGGGACAGTCCCAGCAGAATCTTGATCAGCGTGGACTTGCCGGCTCCGTTGGCGCCCACGAGCCCGGTCACGCCGGGGCCGATGTCCAGGGAGAGCCGGTCGAGGGCGGTCACTCGGGGGTACCGCTTGCTCAGGCTTTCAGTCGCGATGACAGTCACGGAACCGACGTTAGTGGTGCGGTTCCCGCCAGGCGTCAGACCTGGAGCTGGATCCTGTCTCCGCCTTCAGGCGTACATGCCCGTACTGGAGGCTGATGTGCACCGGACAACTTTGTCCACAGGTCCGTGCACGGCCCTTGACGTGATCTCCGGTCATTGTCACATTCATCAGTGTCAACTTACGGGCGCGTACGGCTACACGGATGGACGGGCTGACATGGCTGGGGACACCAGGCAACGCACCGCGCGGCACTCCGGACGGCTCTCCGCCGACCTGAGCGGGTTCAGAGAGGTGCAGCGCCTCTCGTACGAGTGCGCCGAGGCGGTCGCGGCCCAGCTGAGGCCCGGAGTGACCGAGCGCGAGGCCGCGCGCATGCAGCGCGAGTGGCTGCGCGACCGCGGCGTGCGGGACTGGTTCCACCTGCCGTTCGCGTGGTTCGGGGACCGGACCGCCTTCGCGAACTTCCGGATACCGCTGCAGTTCTTCCCGACCAACCGGAGGCTGGAGCCGGGCATGCCGTTCATCCTCGACATGGCACCGGTCTACAAGGGCTTCTCGGCGGACATCGGCTACTCCGGCAGCCTCGGCCTGAATCCGGTGCAGGACCGGCTCATGTCCGATCTGCAGGCGCACCGGGTGCTGATCCTGGAGCAGGTGCGCGAGCGCCGCTCCCTGCGGGAGATCTACGAGGACGTCGAGCGGCTGATGAACCGGCAGGGGTACGCCAACCGGCACCGCGCCTACCCTTTCGGCGTGATCGCCCACAAGATCGACCGGGTGAAGGAGCGGCGCTGGTCGCCGACGGCGTTCGGATTCGGCACCCAGTCCCTCAAGGGGCTGGCCAGTGACGCGCTGCACGGGCACCGTGAGGGCTGGTCCCCGCTGTGGAGCCCGTACCACTTCTCCGACCATCCGCCGCAGCCCGGCCTCTGGGCGGTGGAACCGCACCTGGGCTTCCGGGGCACCGGGGCGAAGTTCGAGGAGATCCTCGTAGTCACCGACTCACGGGACCCCGAGGAGAGCGCGTTCTGGCTCGACGACGATCTGCCGCACGTGCGGCGCTGGGCCGAGGAGGAGAAGGCAGCATGAGCGGCATGACGGGAGCAGGAGCGGCGGAGCTGGCGGGTGCGCGGGAACACTGGGTGCGCACCGGCGGTATCGAGTTGTGCGTGGTCGAGCTCGGCGAGAAGGGCCGCCCGACCGTGCTGCTGGTGCACGGATACCCGGACAGCAAGGAGGTCTGGACGGAGGTCGCCGAGCGGCTCGCGACCCGCTTGCACGTCGTGCTCTACGACGTGCGCGGCCACGGGCGCTCCACCGCGCCGCAGCCGTTGCGCGGCGGCTTCACCCTGGAGAAGCTGACCGACGACTTCCTGGCGGTGGCGGACGCGGTCAGTCCGGACCGGCCGGTACACCTGGTCGGCCACGACTGGGGTTCCGTACAGGGCTGGGAGTTCGCGACGGTCGCCCGCACCGAGGGGCGGATCGCGTCCTTCACCTCGATGTCGGGGCCCTCCCTGGACCACTTCGGGCACTGGATCAAGAAGCGCATGTCGCGGCCGACCCCCCGTGCGGCGGCGCAGCTCCTCGGTCAGGGCGCCAAGTCCTGGTACGTCTACATGCTGCACACCCCCGTCCTGCCGGAGCTCGCCTGGCGCGGGCCGCTCGGCAAGAGGTGGCCCAAGATGCTGGAGCGCGTCGAGAAGGTGCCGGCCGGCCCCTACCCGACGGCCTCCCTGCCCTCGGACGCGGCGCACGGCGCCTGGCTCTACCGCGACAACGTGCGCCCGAGGCTGCGCCGGCCCCGTTCCGACGCCTACGCCCACGTGCCGGTACAGCTGATCACTCCCACCGGCGACGCCTTCCTGTCCGAGCGGCTCTACGACGGCCTGGAGCGGTGGGCCCCGGACCTGCTGCGGCGGACCCTGCCCGCCAAGCACTGGATACCCAGGACCCGGCCCGACCAGCTGGCCTCCTGGATCGCCGAGTTCGTCACGGCCAGGGAGGAGCCGATCGCGCGGGCACCCGAGCTGAAGGCACCGGCCAAGTACGCCGACCGCTTCGGCGGTCAGCTGGTCCTGGTGACCGGCGCGGCCAGCGGCATCGGCCGGGCCACCGCCTTCGCCTTCGCCGAGGCGGGGGCACGGGTCGTGGCCGTGGACCGGGACGCGGAGGGCGCGGCGCGCACGGCCGACATGGCCCGCCTCGTGGGCGCCCCCGAGGCCTGGGCGGAGTGCGTGGACGTCAGCGACGAGCAGGCGATGGAGAAGCTCGCGGCGAAGGTCGCCGCCGAATACGGGATCGTCGACATCCTGGTCAACAACGCCGGGATCGGGCTGTCCGGGGCCTTCCTCGACACGACGGCCGAGGACTGGAAGAAGGTCCTGGACGTCAATCTGTGGGGGGTCATCCACGGCTGCAGGATCTTCGGGAAGCAGATGGCCGACCGCGGTCAGGGCGGGCACATCGTCAACACCGCCTCGGCCGCGGCCTATCTGCCCTCCCGCACCCTGCCCGCCTACAGCACCTCGAAGGCCGCGGTGCTGATGCTGTCGGAGTGCCTGCGCGCGGAACTCGCCTCGAAGTCCATCGGCGTCTCCGCGATCTGCCCCGGCATCGTCAACACCAACATCACCGCCACCTCGCGCTTCGCGGGGGTGGACCAGGCCGAGGAGAAGCGCCGTCAGGAACGCTCCTCCCGGCTGTACGGTCTGCGCAACTTCCCGCCGGAGAAGGTCGCCGACGCGATCCTGCGCGCCGTGGTCCGCAACGAGGCGGTCGTGCCGGTCACGCCCGAGTCCAAGGGCGCCCTGTGGATGTCCCGCTTCACCCCGCGCGCCCTGCGGCGCATCGCACGGCTGGAGCCCCGGCTGTGAGCGGGGTCAGGAGAGAGCCCGGCACGGCCATACCCTGCTACTTCCGGCAGTCGTACCATCCCTCGCAGGAGGGCTCGCTGCGCAGGGCGGTCGAGCACCTCGCGGCTTCACCTGCCGCCCGGGCCGCAGCGGGCGCGGTCGGCCGAGCCGCGATGTCGTAGGGAGCCGGGATTGTCCGATCAGGCGGTAGCCGAGTACCGGATCGAGGATCTGGCGCATCACAGCGGAGCGACGGTGCGCACGATCCGCGCGTACCAGGACCGCGGTCTGCTGCCCAAGCCGGAACGGCGGGGCCGCTCCAACGTCTACCGGGACACGCACCTGGCGCGGCTGCGCCAGATCGCCGACCTCCTGGACCGCGGCTACACCCTGGCCTCCATCAAGGAGCTGCTGGAGGCCTGGGACGCGGGGCGCGGGCTGGGCGGGGTACTGGGGCTGGTCGCCGAGGTGCACGGGCCGTGGACCGACGAGGAGGCGGCCCGGATCAGCCGGGACGAGCTGAACGAACGGTTCGGCGGCCTGCCGGACGAAGACGCCGTGAGCGAGGCCTGCGACCTGGGCGTGCTGGAGCGGGTCCCGGGCCGCCCGGACCAGTTCCTGGTGCCGTCCCCGCAGGAGCTGGCGGTGGCGGCCGAGCTGTACGCGGCCGGGGTGCCGCTCGCGGCCATCACCGGACACCTCCGGGAACTGCGGGGCCAGGTGGAGCACATCGCCTCGCGGTTCCTGGAGTTCACCACCGAGCACGTCTTCGCGCGCTACCTCGGGCAGGTGCCGCCCACGGATGCCGACGCCGCGGAAGCCGCGACGATGGTCCGGCGGCTGCGGCCGCTGGCCCAGCAGACCGTGGACGCGGAGCTGGCGCGGGCGATGCGGCTCTTCGCGACCCGGCACCTCCAGAGGCACTTGGGAGCGGCCGGGGGCCCGCAGCCGACGGGCCCCTCGCCGGTGGCGCTGCCGGCCGGGACGGTACGAGCGGTGCAGGAGCTGGTCGGGGCCGACCACGTGGCGGAGTTCGTGCGGGCGGCGACGGAGCGGGAACTCCAGGCCCGGACGATGAACGATCTGGCGCGCCGGGGTGACCGGTAGGGGTGCCCCGCAGCGAGGTGACCGGCAGCGGGGCCGCCCGTAGCGCCTGAACCGAACGGGTCCACAGGTTCCACAGGGCGGATCGCGCGTTTGCCGTCAAAACCCACCCAAACAGCTGTGGACAAGTCCGGTTTTCCTGTGGGCAACTGAGCCGGCGTCTCAACCGACGGTCTGGTACGCCGTCCTGTCGGGGCCGACGCCCGCCGGCGGCTCGGCCTCCCGGACCTCGGCGCCATCGGGGCCCTCGGCCGCGGCAGAGCCCTTCGCCCGGGTCCCGTAGAGGAACCCCGCCAGGGCCAGGCCGAGGATCCCGCCGAGGAGCTGGGCGGCGACGAAGCCGGGCAGCGACCCGGGCGCTATGCCGGTGAAGGAATCACTGAAGCTGCGCCCGATGGTGCCGGCCGGGTTGGCGAAGGAGCCGGAGGAGGTGAACCAGATCGCGGCCGCGATGTACGCCGCCACCGCCACCGGGACGAGGCCGGCGCGCCCGATGCGCCCCAGCCCCTGGATCACGAGGACGAGGCCGGCGGTCGCGATCACCTCGCCGACGAGCAGGTGCCCCCCGTCGAGCGCCTGAGTGGCGAAGGTGCCCGGGGTCCGGCCGAACATGGCCTCAGCGAGGACCGCGCCGCCGATGGCCCCGGCAGTCTGGGCCATCACGTAGACGAGCACCTCGCGGCCTGCGAGCCCCTCGCCGCCGGTGCGACGGGCCCACCAGGAGACGAGGGTGACCACCGGGTTGAGGTGGGCGCCCGACAGCGGCCCGAAAAGGGTGATGATCAGCCCGAGGCCGATGGCCGACACGAACGAGTTGGCGATGAGGGCGACACCGGTGTCGGCACTGAGCTCCGCGGCCTTGAGCCCGGAGCCGATCACGACCACCAGCAGGCCGGCGGTCCCGATCAGCTCGGCAGCCGCACGGCGTGGCAGAGAGGTATGGGCTGTCATGGTTTCTCCCCCAGGGCAGAAGTGGCAACGGAAAATATATTCCGCATCTCGGAATGGCGATAGAGGGTGTCCACCGGTCGTCCACCGCCGCACGGCCGCCGAAAATCCCTGCCGGAGGGCCTCACGAGGGGGCACGCTGGGGTCCATGGATGAAAGACGCACCGTGAAGGTGTCCAAGTACGTCTCGAAACACCTGCGGCACCAGCCGGAACGGATCGGACTGGCGCTCGATCCCCACGGCTGGGTGGAGATCGACGATCTCCTGAGCGCCGCCGCGGCACACGGCTTCCACTTCAGCCGCGCCGAACTCGACCATGTCGTGGCCGCCAACGACAAGCAGCGGTTCGCCGTCGACGGCACCCGCATCCGGGCCAGCCAGGGGCACACCGTGGCCGTGGACCTGGATCTCCCGGAGGCCGAACCGCCCGCGTACCTCTACCACGGCACCGTGGCCGCCGCCCTCGACTCGATCCGCGCCGAGGGGCTGCGCCCGATGGCCCGCCACCACGTGCACCTGTCCCCCGACCGCGAGACCGCGACCCGGGTCGGCGCCCGCCGCGGCCGGCCCGTCGTCCTCAGCGTGGACGCCGGGGCGATGCGTGCGGCCGGGCACGTCTTCCGGATCAGCGCCAACGGGGTATGGCTGGTGGACGCCGTGCCACCGCAGTTCCTGCGCTTCCACTAGCCCGGCCGGCAGCCCCGGTGCGGACGCCTGAAATCGCGCGGAGATTGTCAGAACATCCCCCTAATGTGTGTCCCATCTCCGGGATCAGTGAGGGGGGGACCTCGCGATCGCCGAACCCTTCCCGCACGCACGCGAGGTGACGCCCCATGACGTCTGCACCCACGTCCACACCCACACCCGAGCCCCTGTCCGCGCCCCACAGCTTCCAGGTCGATCTGCGCGGTCTGGTGGACCTCCTTTCCCACCACCTCTACTCCAGCCCGCGCGTCTACGTCCGCGAGCTCCTGCAGAACGCTGTGGACGCGGTCACCGCACGCCAGGCGATCGACCCGGGGGCGCAGGCCGGCATCCGGCTTTCGGCATCCGACGGCCGGGTGACCATCGAGGACAGCGGTATCGGTCTGACCGTCGCCGAGGCCCATTCCTTCCTCGCCACCATCGGCCGCAGCTCCAAGCGGGGCGGCGGGGACGAACTCCACGACCAGTCCCTGGAAGCCACCCGCAGCGAGTTCCTCGGCCAGTTCGGCATCGGACTGCTCGCATGCTTCGTCGTGGCCCGCCAGATCCGCGTGGTCACCCGCTCCGCCCGCGACCCCCGGGCCGCCCCCGTGGAATGGCTGGCCACCGACGACGGCTCCTACACGGTGCGCGAACTGCCCCACGCGGCCCGCCCCGAACCCGGCACCACCGTCGTCCTGGAAGCCCGGCCGGGTGCCGCGGAGTGGACCGTCCCGGCCAAGGTCGAGGAACTGGCCCGCGACTACGGCTCCCTGCTCCCCCACGACATCACCTTCGACGACGGCCAGGGCGGCGAGCCGCGCCCCGTCACCGACCGGCCCGCCGTGTGGGAGCGCGCCTTCCCCACCCCTGCCGCCCGCCGCGCCGCACTGGCCGGGCACTGCGCGGAGCTCTTCGGTTTCACCCCGCTCGACAGCATCGACCTCGACCTGCCGGTCGCCGGCGTCCGCGGGGTGGCGTACGTCCTGCCCGACCCCACCAGCCCCGCCCACCGGGCCGGACACCGCGTCCACCTGAAGGGGATGCTGCTGACGCAGCGGGCCGACAACCTGCTGCCGGACTGGGCCTTCTTCGTCCGCGCCGTCATCGACACGGACACCCTGCGGCCCACCGCCTCCCGCGAGAACCTGTACGACGACGAGACCCTCTCCGCCGTACGGGAGGCCCTCGGCGCCCGCATCCGCGGCTGGCTCGCCGAGCTCGCGGCGAGCGACCCGGACCGTCTGGCCACGTTCCTCCGGGTCCACCACCTCGGTGTGAAATCCATGGCCCGGCACGACTCCGAACTGCTCGGACTGATGCTGCCCTGGCTGCCGTTCGAGACCAGCGCCGGTTCGATGAGCCTGCAGGAGTTCGCGGCGGCCCACACCGACATCCACTTCACGCGCACCGTCGAGGAGTTCCGCCAGATCGCGCCGATCGCCGCGGCCCATGGCCTCGGCGTCATCAACGCCGGCTACACCTACGACGCGGACCTGCTCGCCCTGCTGCCCTCCGTCCGGCCCGAACTCAAGGTGACCGAGCTGGACGCCGGCGCCGTCACCGAACGGCTCGACCCGGTGCCCACCGAGGCCGAGCTGGCGCTCGCGCCCTTCCTGGCCACCGCGCGCACCCGCCTCGAAGCCCAGAGCTGCGACGTGGTGCTGCGCGCCTTCCAGCCCGTCACCGTGCCCGCGCTCTACCTGGACGACCGCCAGGCCCGCCAGGAGCGCGACCGCACCGCCGCGATGGAGAGCGCCGACTCGCTGTGGAGCGGCATCCTCGGGGCGCTGCGCGGATCCGCACCCCGCGCCCGTCTGGTCCTCAACCACAACAACCCGCTGATCCGCCGGATCTCCGGCCTGCGGGACGAGGCACTGACCGGCACCGCCGTCGAATCCCTCTACGGCCAGGCCCTGTTGATGTCCCAGCGGCCCCTGCGGCCAGCCGACTCCGCGCTGCTCAACCGGGCCTTCCTCGGGCTCCTGGAATGGGCGACGCACCCTGCCGCGCACCCCACTGATGCCCGTGACCGTGAGGAGGACCAGAAGTGACGACCCTGACGCACGAGGAGATCGTGCGGGGCCTGGCGGAGAACCGCGAGGCGCCGAACGGTGCCGCGCGCAACGCACACGCCGAGGCCCTGGCCGGCGCGGCCGAGGCCGGCGGCGACCGGGCCCTGTTCCGCGAGGCCCTCGACAACCTGATCAACGCCTACCTCTACAGCTCCGAGTCCCCGAAGATCCTCGTCCCCTTCGCACGTCTGCTGCAGGAATACGACAAGGACCCGGCCGCCTTCTCCGAGTGGGAGGCCCACTCGCTGTTCTGGCAGTTCAAGTGGGTGGCCACGGCCATCGCCGACTCGCCCGGCATCCCGCTGGCGTCGGCGGCCGGCTGGCTGGACGAGATGGAACGCCGCTACCGGCTCGCCGGATACGGCGAGCGGCCGGTGCGCGACGCCGAACTGTGGCTGGCCCATGCGACGGGCGACGACGAGCGCGCGGAGCGTGCCTTCCGGAGCTGGCTGGCGGCGGAGCGCGACGACATGAGCGACTGTCAGGCCTGCGAACTCGGCGGCCAGGGACACTACTCCGTCCTGCAGGGCGACGACGCCGAGGCCCTGGAACTGTGGCGGCCGGTCCTCACGGGGGAGCTGGTCTGCGCCGAGGAACCGCACCGCATCCTCGCCGGTTCGCTGCTTCCGCTGCTGCGGCTCGGTCGGACCGACGAGGCACGCTCGAACCACCTGCGCGGCTACCGCATGGCCCGCGGCAACGAGAGCCTGCTGCCGTCGGTCGGCAAGCACATCGAGTTCTGCGCGCTCACCGGCAACACCTCGCGCGGTCTGGAGATCCTGGCCGAACACGCCTCCCACGTGGCGCCCCTCGCGAACCTCGACGACCGGCTGGCCTTCCACGGAGGCATCCTCGTCCTGCTGCACCACCTGCGGGAACAGGGACACGGAGATCTCCCGGCCGTCTCCTACGAGGGCAGCCCCCGGACCGTCTCCGGGCTGTACGAGGTGCTGTACGCCGACTGCCTCGACATCGCAGGGCAGTTCGACGCGCGCAACGGCACCACGCGGGTCTCGGACCGGTTCCTCGCCCGCGTCGCCCAGCAGCCACTGGCGTCGGACCTGCCGCTGGGGGTGCGCAGCGCCGGGCTGCCCCGCCCGGACGCGGCCACCGTGGCAGCCGCTCCCGCCGCGCCGGGGCCCGACGCGGCGGCGCCCACCGGGTTCACCGAGCTGGTGGCGCGGGCCCGCAGCGCCCGAGCCCTCGGGCATCCGGGTGCGGACGGCCTGTGGGCCGAGGTGGCCCTGCGGCTGGACGCGCAGCCGGATACGGACCCGCTGATCCGGGCTGACCTCGCGGACCAGCGGGCACTGGCCGCCGCGCGGGGCGGGGCACCGGAGGCGCGTGAACTCCTGGCCGCCGTCAGGGACGAGTACCGGGCGCTCGGCCGGGCGGAGCGGGCGGCACTCGCGGAGCTGCGGATGGCGGGTGCGGCCGCCCAGTCGGCAGCCGCGCCCGCCGAGATCCGCGCACTGCTGCGGGCCGCCCTGCGATCCGCCGAAGCGCTGGACCGCGCCGAGCCGCTGCGGGCCAGAAGGATCGCCCTCGCGGAACTGTCGGCGATCCGTCTGGAGTCGTACCTGCGCACGGTGGAGGCCACCGGCCCGGGCGGGCACCACGACCACGGCCATCACCACGAAGAGGGCCGGGAACACGGTCACGGGGAGCTCGCCGCCGAGCTGACGGCCTTCGTCGCCACCCACGAGGAAGCCGCGCCGGACCTGGTGGCCGAGGCCGAGGAGATGCTGGGCCGGGTGATCCTCGCACAGGGCGACCCGGAGCGGGCCCTGCCGATGCTGGCGGCGAGTGCCGCGCGGGCGCTCGCGGCGGGTCGGCCCTGGCAGGCGGTGGACCCCCTCGTGCTGCGGGCCGGGGTACTGATGTCGCTGGACCGGGCCGAGGAGGCGGAGCAGGCGGCACGGTCCGGGCTGGAGCATGCCGTCGAGCTGACCGATGCCGAAGCGCAGGGCGTCGCACGGCTGACCCTCGCGGACATCCTGTTGCGGCGGGAGGAGACGTCGGAGGCGGCGGCGCACGCACTGACCGCGGCCCACTGGTTCGACCGGGCCGGCCTCGGGTCCGACGGCGGTGCGCAGGCCCGGCTGCTCCTGGCCAGGGCGTACGCGCGCAACGAGCGCACCGCCGAGGCCGCCGAGGTGCTGCAGTCGGCCCTGCCCGACCTGCTGGAGCACGGTGACGGGCAGACCGTGTTCGTACGGGAGTTCCTGGGTGACCTGCTGCGCCGGCTGGGAGAGCTCCGCCCCGCGGCGGAGCAGTACCTGCTGGCTGCGGAGGTCACCAAGGGCTGGGAGGACCCGCGCCCGCAGGCGAGCCTCGCGCAGTCGGCGGCCGACACCCTGGACGACGCGGGGATGGCCGAGGAGGCGGTCGCCGCCTACGAGCGGGCCCTGGAGCTGCACCGCAGGACGGGCGCCGACCCGGTCGCCGAGGTGCGTGTGCTGCGCTCCCTGGCCTGGCTGGGTCTGCGCAAGGAGATCACCGCCGCGACGGTGGACCTCGCCCGGGGTCGCATGGGGGAGGCCGCGGCGGTACTGGAGGCGGCCCTCGCCGCCGATCCCGGTGTCCCTGCCCTGCGGTCCGAGCTCGCCCAGACCTGGCACCAGCTGGCCCAGGTGCTGGACCGGTACGTCGCCGCCTCGGGGGAGGCCGACGGGGACGAGGACACGGCGCGGTCCGGGTCGGCCGTGCTGAGCCCGGCACAGGTGGACGCACTGCGCCTGGAGGAGATCGAGTTGTGGGACCGGGCCGGCCGGACCTACGCGGAACTCGGCCCGGACCACCTGCGGGACCGGTTCCAGTGCCTGAACAACGCGGCCTGGACGGAGCAGGAGCGCGGCGATACGGAAGCGGGCGCGGCCCGCGTCACCGCGCTGATCGACGAGGCACGGGACCTTCCCGAGGACGAGGTGCCTGACTGGCTACTGCCGTCCGCCGAGCGGCTGCTGACACAGCTGAACGGCCGGGACGCGTAACGGTCCCGGTGTCCCGCGGAGGTCGTCGCCGCTCCGCACGGGAGCGGCGACGACCGGCGGGTCAGCTGTCGAGCTGCGCCAGAGCCTCGGTCGCGATCTTCTCGAAGACGGCCTCGTCCGCGGCGAAGTCGGAGTCCGGGATCGGCGCGTGGATCACGAGCTCGGTGAATCCCAGCTCGCGGTGCCGGCCCGCGAAGTCGACGAAGGCGTCCACGGACTCGAGCACGGTGTTGGCCTCGGGCGTGAAGCCGGTCAGCAGGATCTTCTCCATCGGCTCGGGATCCCGGCCGATCTCCACAAGGGCCTTCCCGAGCCGTTCGATCTGCCCCCGCAGGGCTTCCACAGACTGCTCGGGTGTGCCGTTCTCGAAGAGCTTCGGGTCACCCGTGGTCACCCACGCCTGCCCGTGCCGGGCGGCGAGCCGAAGACCGCGGGGTCCGGTGGCGGCGACCGCGAACGGCAGCCGCGGTCCCTGCACACAGCCGGGGATGTTGCGGGCCTCCTGGGCCGAGTAGAAGGTGCCTTCGTGGCTCACCGAGTCCTCGGTCAGCAGCCGGTCCAGCAGCGGCACGAACTCGGCGAAGCGATCGGCGCGCTCACGCGGGGACCAGGCCTCCTGACCCAGGGCCGTCGCGTCGAACCCGTTTCCGCCGGCGCCGATGCCGAGCGTGATACGGCCGCCCGAGACGTCGTCGAGGGTGATGAGGTCCTTGGCAAGGGTCACCGGATGACGGAAGTTCGGCGAGGTGACGAGCGTGCCCAGGCGCATCCGCTCGGTAGCGGCGGCCGCCGCGGTCAGGGTGGGCACCGCACCGAACCACGGGCCGTCGCGGAAGGTCCGCCACGACAGGTGGTCGTAGGTGTAGGCGGTGTGGAACCCGAGCTGCTCGGCGCGCAGCCACTGGTCCCGGCCCCCCTCGTGCCATCGACGTACCGGAAGGATCACCGTGCTCAGACGCAGACTCATGCATCGAGCCTACGGCGGGTCGATGTTTCACGTGAAACATCGACCTGCGGATGTGTTTCACGTGAAACATCGCCGACCGCCCGCTGCGGCAGCCTGGCTTGATCATGGTCCGGCGCTCCCCTCCCATGGGCGAAGATGGAGCCGTGACCTCGGCTCCTCAGCGCCCGGACGGGCAAACCCCCACGCCCCGGCTCATCGCCACCGACCTCGACGGCACTCTGCTGCGCGATGACCAGTCCGTCTCGCCGCGCACCGTCGCCGCGCTCGCTGCCGCGGAGGAGGCGGGAATCGAGGTCTTCTTCGTGACCGGCCGACCCGCCCGGTGGATGGACGTGGTCGCCGACCACGTCCACGGCCACGGCCTCGCGATCTGCGCCAACGGCGCGGCGGTGGTCGACCTGCACGCAGGACGGGAGTTCGTGCAGGTCAGGGACCTCCCCAGGGTGGCAGCACTCTCCGTCGTCGAAGCCTTGCGCGCGGCGGCACCCGGCACGTCCTTCGCGGTCGAGCTGACCACCGGCATCAACTACGAGCCGGCCTACCCGCCCTTCTTCAAGGATCCGGGCGCCAAGCTCGCGACCGCCGAGCAGCTGCTGCACGAGAACACGGGCAAAGGTGCCGCACCCGTTCTCAAGCTGCTGGCGCACCACTCCGAGATCGCCCCGGACGAGTTCCTCACCCTGGCCCGCACGGCCGCCGGCGCATACGCGTCGATCACCCGGTCCAGCCCCACCTCCCTGCTGGAGGTCAGCGGGCACGGTGTGTCCAAGGCGAGCACCCTGGCCCTGTGCTGCGCCGAGCGGGGCATCTCCCCCGCCGAGGTCGTCGCCTTCGGGGACATGCCGAACGACGTGGAGATGCTCAGCTGGGCCGGCACCTCCTACGCGATGGGCAACGCCCATCCCGACGTGATCGCGGCCGCGTCCGGGCGTACGGTCGCCAACAACGAGGACGGGGTCGCCCTCGTCATCGAGCGCATCCTGGCCGAACGCCTCGCAGGCCACCAGGCCTAGCCCGCCTCTTCCGGATCTTGTCGGCGCTACTGGAGCGGGGCCTCCCACACCAGGGTGGTCCCGCCGCCGTCCTCCCCGATGCCCGGGCCGTAGGAACTCGTACCGCCCAGCGACTCCGCCCGCCGCCGCAGGTTGCGCAGGCCGCTGCGGCGACCGCTCTCGGGGATGCCCACCCCGTCGTCGGCGACTTCCAGCCGGACTCCGGGCCTTCCGTCGGGCAGCGTGACGGTGCAGTCCAGGACCACCTCGATCCGGGACGCGTCGGCGTGCCGGAAGGCGTTGGACAGCGCCTCGCGCAGCGCGGCGATCAGGTTCTTGCCGACCAGCTCGCCGACGACCGTGTCGAGGGGTCCGAGGAAGCGGTGCGCGGGTTTGAAGCCGAGCGGGACGGCCGCCATGTTGATCTCCCTCAGGACACGGGTGCGCAGTCCGGACGGAGCCTCCGCAGGTCCCTGCTGGAGTGCGAAGATCGCCGTGCGGATCTCCTGGATCGTGACGTCCAGCTCGTCCACGGCCTTGCCGACGCCATCGCGGACCTCGGGGACGATCGACCGGCGCTGGGCGCCCTCCAGCATCATCCCGGTGGCGAACAGTCGCTGGATGACGAGGTCGTGCAGGTCACGGGCGATCCGGTCGCGGTCCTCGAAGACCGCCAGCCGCTCCCGGTCGCGTTGTGCCTCGGCCATCATCAGGGCGAGCGCCGCCTGCGAGGCGAACTGAGTGGCCAGGGTCCGTTCGGCCTCGGTGAAGGGGCGCTTGCCCCGAGCCCGCGGGGTGACCAGAGCGCCCAGCACCCGTCCGCCGCTGTGCAGGGGCAGCATCATGCAGGGGCCGTACTGGCTGGTGAGCCTGCTGATCATGCGGGGGTCCGTCGAGGCGTCGTCGGTGAAGACCGGCTCGCCGCGCAGCAGATGGCCGACCACCGGGCTGTCGCCCGGGAGTACCACCCCGAGGGAGGTGGCCGGGTTCTCCGCCGATACGGCGACGATCTCCATGCCGCCCTCTTCGGCCGGCAGCAGGACGATCCCGGCTGCGGAGTCGGCCAGCCGACGGGCCTGTTCGGCCACCACCGAGAGGGCGTCGTCGGCGTCCCCGCCGGACAGCAGGGCGGTGGTGACGGCGACCGAGCCGTCGATCCACCGCTCGCGCTGGGTGGCCGCCTCGTAGAGCCGGGCATTGCCGATGGCGATGCCCGCCTCGGTGGCCAGCACGCGGACCATGTGGACGTCGTAGTCGTTGAACTCGACGCCGCCGTTCTTCTCGGCGAGGTACAGGTTGCCGAAGATCTCGCCCTGCACCCGGATCGGGACACCGAGGAAGGTCTTCATGGGCGGATGGTGCGCCGGGAACCCCGCCGAGCGCGGGTCCTTCGTCAGATCGGCGAGCCGCTCGGTGTCGGAGTGCGAGATCAGCGCTCCGAGCAGGCCCCGCTTCCCGTCCGGACGGTGTCCGATCTTCCGGGCCACCTCGGGACTGATCCCGTGGGTGACGAAGTCGGAGAGCCCCCGGCCCTCCGTGTCGACGACACCGATCGCCGCGTAGCGGGCGCCCGCGAGCTCGGCCGCGGTCTCGCAGATGCGGTCGAGCGTGGAGTGCAGCTCCAGGCCGGTGCCGACCGACCGCATCGCTTCCAGCAGCTGCGGTACCCGCGCTGTGAGCTCGGTGGACAGTCCGTGCAGGCTCTTGGTGGCCTCGGTGGCGGCGACCGGGGGTTCCGGCATCCCCTGCGACGGATCCGGGAGGGGATCCGGTGATTCCTGCGACGGCTGCGCTGACATGTCCTTGAGAGTAGTTAGTCCCCATTAGTGGGGAAAGTTGGCCAAAGTCCCGTCCGTTGCCCGCTCCCGCTCCAGCATCCGGCGCAGCGGCCCCTCGGCCGCGGCCAGCTCCGCGTACCGGCCCCGCTGCACGATCTCGCCGCGGTCCAGCACGAGCACCTCGTCGACCGCCTCCAGGCCGGCCAGCCGGTGGGTGATCAGCACGGTGGTGCGGCCCTCCGTCGCGGCCAGCAGGTCCGCGGTCAGGGCGTCCGCCGTGGCCAGGTCCAGGTGCTCGGCCGGCTCGTCCAGGACCAGCACGGGGAAGTCCGCCAACAGCGCCCGGGCCAGGGCCAGGCGCTGGCGCTGGCCACCCGAGATCCGCTCGCCGTGCTCGCCGACCAGTGTGTCCAGCCCATCCTGGAGGCCGTCCGCCCACTCCAGCAGCCGGGCCGCGGCCAGCGCGTCCCTCAGCTGCTCCTCGCTCGCCCCGGTCCGGGCCAGCCGCAGGTTCTCCCGGACCGAGCTGTCGAAGAGGTGCGCGTCCTGGGCGCACAGGCCGACGAGGGCCCGTACGTCGTCGCTGTCGAGCGTGCGCGCATCGGCGCCGCCCAGTCGGTAGGAGCCTTCGGCCGGGTCCAGGAAACGGAGCATGACCTGCGCCAGCGTGGTCTTGCCGGAGCCCGAGGGGCCGACGACCGCGATGCGGCGGCCGGCTTCCAGTGTGAGGTCCAGCCCGCGCAGCGCGTCATGCTCCTGGCCCGGGTGGCGGGCACGGAGCCCGGCCAGCCTGAGCGGGAACGGCGAGGCGGGAGCCCCGGCCGGCTGCTCCGGCTCGGCGACGGGGACGGGCGCGTCGATGACCTCGTAGACCCGTTCGGCACTGCGGCGCACCCGCTGGCGGTACTGGACGGCGAGGGGGAGTCCCGTCACCGCCTCGAAGGCGGCGAGGGGTGTCAGGACGGCGACGGCCATGGCGACCCCGGACAGCCGTCCGTCGTGGACGGCGTTCGCGGCGACGGCCGCGGCGGCCACGACCGTGAGCCCGCAGACGAGGGTGGACAGCCCACCGCCCAGCCCGCCCGCGGCGGCGCCCCGCGCGGCGATGCCGGTCAGCACGCGGTCGCTCTCCCGGGCACGGCCCTTGCGGTCCGCCAGCGCCCCGGCCACGGTCAGCTCCGCGGTACCGGTCAGCAGGTCCGCCACCCGCGTGGCGAGCTCGCCCCGTGCGGGCGCGAGCCTGCGTTCCGCCCGGCGGGCGCACGCGCCGCTCACCAGCGGCACCCCGATGCCTGCGGCGAGGAGGCCGACGGCGAGCACCGCTCCGGCCTCGGGCAGCAGCCAGGTCGTGAAGGCGACGGAGCCGGTCCCTACGAGTACCGCGGTACCGACGGGCAGCAGCCAGCGCAGCCAGTAGTCCTGCAGGGCGTCGGCATCGGCGACCAGCCGGGCCAGCAGGTCCCCGCGGCGGTGCTCGCGCAGCCCGGCGGGCGCGATGCGCTCCAACCGCCGGTACACGGACACCCTGAGGTCGGCGAGCATCCGCAGGACGGCGTCGTGACTGACGAGGCGTTCGGCGTACCGGAAGACGGCACGGCCCATTCCGAAGGCCCGGGTCGCGGTGACCGCGACCATCAGATAGAGGACGGGCGGCTGTTCGGAGGCCCTGGAGATCAGCCATCCCGACACGGCCATCAGCCCGACGCTGCAGCCCACGGCCAGCGCCCCGAGCAGCAGCCCCAGCCTGAACCGCCCCTGCCACGCCCGGGCCACCGCCCGCACCCGGCGCAGCGGATCGGCCCCGCGCGCGTCGGAGGGGGCCCCGCCGGGCCGCACCCGTTCGGAAGCCGCCCCGAGGATCCACTCCCCGGCGTCGGGTCCCAGCTCGCCGGCGGCCGGCTCCGCGGTGCCCGGCGCGGGCACCGCGGCGCGGGGGAGCGCGACGGACCCGTCCGGGACGGGGCCGGCCGTCATGCGGACCACCCGGTCCGCGACGGCGAGCAGGGCCGGCCGGTGCACGACCAGCAGCACCGTCCGTCCCGCCGAGAGCCGCCGCACGGCGTCCACGATCCCGGCCTCGGTCTCGCCGTCCAGCGCCGCGGTCGGCTCGTCCAGCAGCAGCACCGGCCGGTCCGCCAGGAAGGCCCGCGCCAGCGCCAGCCGCTGGCGCTGTCCCGCGGACAGCCCCACGCCGCCCTCGCCCAGCAGGGTCTCGGCCCCGCGCGGCAGAGCGGACACGAACTCCCAGGCGCCGGCGTCCTTCAGGGCGGCGGTCACCTCGCCGTCACCGGCTGCGGGCCGGGCCAGCCGTACGTTCTCGGCGACGGTGCCGGCGAACAGGTGAGGCCGCTGCGGCACCCAGGCGATCCGCTCCCGCCAGTGCTCCGGCGACAGCTCGGCCAGGTCCACGCCGGCGATCCGCACCTGCCCGGCGGTCGGCCGCACGAACCCCAGCAGCACCTGGAGCAGCGTGGACTTGCCGGCCCCGCTCGGGCCGGTGAGGGCCACGCACTCCCCCGGGCCGACCGTCAGCGAAACGGGCCGGGGCGAGTCCTCGTCGCGGCCCTCGTAGCGGACGGCGACCCCGTCGATCTCGATCCGCAGGGGAGCGCCGCCCGGCAGCTGCGCCGTACCGGCCGGGCCGGCGGCGGGAGCCTCCAGGACCTCGAAGATCTCCTCGGCGGCCGCCAGCCCCTCCGCGGCCGCGTGGTACTGCGCTCCCACCTGCCGCAGCGGCAGGTAGGCCTCGGGCGCCAGGATCAGGATGACCAGGCCCGTGTAGAGGTCGAGTTCACCGTGGACCAGCCGCATGCCGATGGTCACGGCCACCAGCGCGACCGACAGGGTCGCCAGCAGTTCCAGGGCGAAGGACGAGAGGAAGGCGATGCGCAGCGTCCGCATCGTCGCCCGCCGGTAGTCGTCTGTGATCTTGCGGATCGACTCGGCCTGCGCCTTGGCCCGCCCGAAGACCTTCAGCGTGGGAAGACCGGCGACCACGTCGAGGAAGTGCCCCGACAGCCGCGACAGGAGCCGCCACTGGCGGTCCATCCGGGACTGCGTGGCCATACCGATGAGGACCATGAACACCGGGATGAGGGGGAGGGTGACCACGATGATGGCCGCCGACACCCAGTCCTCGGTGACGATGCGGGCGAGCACCGCCACCGGCACCACGACCGCGAGCCCCAACTGGGGCAGATAGCGGGAGAAGTAGTCGTCGAGCGCGTCCACGCCCCGGGTGGCCAGCGACACCAGGGATCCGGTCCGCTGTCCGCCCGGACGCGCGGGCCCGAGCTCCGCGGCCCGGTCCAGCAGCCGGCCCCGCAGTTCCGACTTGACCGCCGCACTGGCACGGTGCGCTGCCAGCTCGGTCAGCCATGTGATCAGGGCCCGGCCGAGCGCCACCGCCGCGAGCAGCAGCAGCGGCGTACGGAGCGCCGCGCCGTCGAGACCCTGCTCGAAGGCGCCGACCACGATCTCGGCGAGGAGCATCGCCTGACCGACGACCAGCCCCGCCCCGGCAAGCCCCAGGGCCACCACCGCCCCCAGGAAGAGGCGGGTGGACCGGGCGTACCGGAGCAGGCGCGGGTCGATCGGTTTCACGTGAAACATCCTCCGGGGGAGGGCCGGCCGGGCCGGCGGGTCAAGGGGCGCGAGGACACGGGCGCGTCCACCGGCACGGGGCTCAGTGCGCGTCGACGATGTGCTGCGTCCCGATCCGCTTGCGGAACACCCAGTACGTCCAGCCCTGGTAGAGCAGCACGAGCGGGGTGGCCACCGCGGCACACCAGGTCATGATCTTCAGCGTGTACGGGCTGGACGAGGCGTTGGTGACCGTGAGGCTCCAGGCCGGGTCCAGCGAGGAGGGCATCACGTTCGGGAAGAGCGTCAGGAAGAGCATCGCGACGGCCGCCGCGATGGTGATCCCGGACAGCGCGAACGACCAGCCCTCACGGCCCGCCAGGTTGAAGCCGAGCGCCCCGAGCAGGGCCAGCACCGCGACGGCCATCGCGATCAGGCTCTGCCCGTCGCCGCGCGAGACCTGCGTCCAGATGAGGAAGACCAGCGCCAGCACAGCGGTGACGAGGCCCAGCACGGTCGCCGTCCTGCGCGCCCGGTCCCGGATGTCACCGACGGTCTTGAGCGAGGCGAAGACCGCACCGTGGAAGGTGAACAGCGTGAGGGTGACCAGCCCGCCGAGGATCGAGTAGACGTTGAGCAGGTCGAGGAAGCTGCCGACGTACTCCTTGTTCTGGTCGATCTTCACTCCGCGCACGATGTTGGCGAAGGCCACACCCCACAGGAAGGCGGGGATCAGGGAGGTCCAGAAGATCGCGTGTTCCCAGTTGGCCTGCCAGCTCTCCTCGGGGCGCTTGTGCCGGTACTCGAAGGCCACACCCCGGATGATCAGGCAGACCAGGATGAGCAGCAGCGGCAGGTAGAAGCCGGAGAAGAGGGTGGCGTACCAGTCGGGGAAGGCGGCGAAGGTCGCACCGCCGGCCGTGAGCAGCCAGACCTCGTTGCCGTCCCACACGGGCCCGATCGTGTTGATCAGGACCCGCTTCTCCGTACGGTCGCGGGCGAGCAGCTTGGTCAGCACGCCGATGCCGAAGTCGAAGCCCTCCAGGAAGAAGTAGCCGATCCACAGGACGGCGATCAGCACGAACCAGACGTCGTGGAGCTCCATGGTGCGTTCTCCTCAGCCTCAGTACGAGAAGGCCATCGGCCGGTCGGGGTTCTTGTCGTCCCCGCCGATCTTGGTGGGCGGGTTGAGGTCGGCCTCGGTGAGCTCCGGCGGGCCGAGCTTGACGTACTTGACCAGGAGCCTGACCTCGATCACGGCGAGCACGGCGTAGAGCAGGGTGAAGCCGATCATCGAGGTGAGCACCTCGGCCTGGGAGACGTGCGGCGAGACCGCGTCGCGGGTGCGCAGGACTCCGTAGACCACCCAGGGCTGACGGCCCATCTCGGTGAAGATCCAGCCCCAGGAGCTGGCGATGAGCGGGAAGCCCGTGGTCCAGAGGGCGACCATCCAGTAGAGGTTGCCGATCTTGGGGCTCAGCGCCTTCTTGAAGAGCACCAGGTTGGGGACCTCGTCCTCCCCGGTGCGCAGCCCCGGCGGCAGCAGGAACTTCTTGCGGGTCAGCCAGAGCCCCAGCACGCCCACGCCGAGCGAGGCCATGCCGAAGCCGATCATCCAGCGGAAGCCCCAGTAGGCGACGGGGATGTTGGGCCGGTAGTCGCCCGGCCCGAACTTCTCCTGCTCGGCCTTGTTGATGTCGTTGATGCCGGGGACGAAGGAGGTGAAGTCGTCGTTGGCCAGGAAGGACAGCAGGCCCGGGATCTCTATGGCCACCTTGTTGTGGCCCTTGTCGACGTCTCCGTAGGCGAAGACGGAGAAGGGCGCGGGTGCCTCGCCGTCCCAGAGGGCCTCGGCGGCGGCCATCTTCATGGGCTGCTGCTTGAACATGACCTTGCCGAGCAGGTCACCGCTGATCGCGGTGCCCAGGCCGGCGATGATCAGCACCACGAGGCCCAGGCGCAGCGAGCTGCGCATCACGGGGACGTGCTTCTTGCGCGCCAGGTGGTAGGCGGAGATGCCGGCCATGAACGCACCGCCGACGAGGAAGGCGGCCGTAATCGTGTGGAAGAACTGGGTGAGCGCGGTGTTCTGGGTGAGCACCAGCCAGAAGTCGGTGAGCTCGGCCCGGCCCCGCTCCTCGTTGATCCGGTATCCGACCGGGTGCTGCATCCAGGAATTGGCCGCCAGGATGAAGTAGGCGGACAGGACGGTGCCGATGGACACCATCCAGATGCAGGCCAGGTGGATCTTCTTGGGCAGCTTGTCCCAGCCGAAGATCCACAGCCCGATGAAGGTGGACTCGAAGAAGAAGGCGATCAGCGCTTCGAAGGCGAGGGGGGCGCCGAAGATGTCACCCACGAACCGCGAGTAGTCGGACCAGTTCATGCCGAACTGGAACTCCTGGACGATGCCGGTGACGACACCCATCGCGATATTGATCAAGAAAAGCTTTCCCCAGAACTTGGTGGCCCTGAGGTACTTCTCCTTCTCGGTGCGCACCCAGGCGGTCTGCAGGCCGGCCGTGAGAGCGGCGAGCGAGATCGTCAAGGGCACGAAGAGGAAGTGATAGACGGTGGTGATGCCGAACTGCCATCGCGCCAGGGTTTCTGGCGCCAGAGCCAGGTCCACGTCCTCGTCTCCTTCGTGTCGCCGTGATCACAGGGGGAGTCTGACTCCTGAGCCCGCCCAATACGGGAGGAAGCCGACACGCTTGTGAACGCGTTCACATTCACAAGCATTATGGCGCACGACTTTCGGCCGCCTTCACGCGGGGTACCCCTCTAGCCAATCGATTCAACAGATTGTTGAATGCGGCTCATGCAGATTCGAATCTCCTGGCCTTCGGGCCAGCTCACCGCAACCCTCGACGAGACCCCGACCAGCAAGGCGCTGGCCGAGGCCCTTCCGATCTCCGCCTCCGCGAACACGTGGGGCGAGGAGGTCTACTTCGACACCGGCATCTCCGTGGCCCTGGAGGACGACGCCCGCCAGGTGGTCGAACCCGGCACGGTCGCGTTCTGGACCGAGGGCGACGCCCTCGCGCTGCCCTACGGCCCGACGCCCATCTCGCGCGGGGGCGAGAGCCGCCTGGCGAGCCCGTGCAACGTGCTCGGCTCGTTCGACGGCGACCCCCGCCTGCTGTCCACCGTCCGCGACGGCGACCCCGTCCGCGTGGAACGGGCCTGACGCTCCCGCCCCACCCGTCCGCGCACCGTTCCGCGCGGCAGTACTCCCTGCAGTCCTCCCTGCAGTCCGCGTTCGCGGATTCGCGGATTCGCGCATTCGCGTTCGCGTTCGCGCCCCGGAGCCTAGAGCTCCTTGAAGAACGCCCCCGCCGTGTGCAGGAAGAGGTCGTTCGCCTCGGGCTCGCCGATCGTGACCCGGAGGCCCTCACCCGCGAAGGGCCGGACCACCACACCGGCCTTCTCGCAGGCGGCCGCGAAATCCACGGTCCGCTCGCCGAGGCGCAGCCACACGAAGTTCGCCTGTGTGTCCGGCACGGTCCAGCCCTGCGCCAGCAGCGTCTCGTGGACCCGCGCACGCTCACCCACCAGCGCCCCGACCCGGCCCATCAGCTCGTCCTCGGCGCGCAGCGAGGCCACCGCCGCGTCCTGCGCGAGCTGGCTGACACCGAAGGGCACCGCCGTCTTGCGCAGCGCCGCCGCCACCCGCTCGTGCGCGACCGCGAAGCCGACCCGCAGGCCGGCGAGGCCGTACGCCTTGGAGAACGTACGCAGCACGGCGACGTTGGGGCGGTCGCGGTAGAGCTCGATGCCGTCCGGGACGTCGGTGTCCCGCACGAACTCGCGGTACGCCTCGTCCAGGACCACCAGCACGTCCGAGGGCACCCGGTCCAGGAACCGCTCCAGTTCGGCCCGGCGCACGGCGGTGCCGGTGGGGTTGTTCGGGTTGCAGACGAAGATCAGGCGGGTCCGCTCGGTGATCGCCGCGGCCATGGCGTCCAGGTCGTGCACGTCGCCGTCGGTCAGCGGGACCTGCACCGAGGTCGCGCCCGAGATCTGCGTGATGATCGGGTACGCCTCGAAGGAGCGCCAGGCGTACATGACCTCGTCGCCCGGGCCGGCGGTGGACTGGATCAGCGACTGGGCCACGCCCACCGAGCCCGTGCCGGTGGCCACGTGCTCGACGGGCACGCCGAACCGCTCGGCGATCTCGTTCACCAGGCCGGTGCAGGCCATGTCGGGGTACCGGTTGAAGTTCCCGGCCGCCGTGACGGCGCTCTCGAGCACGCCCGGCAGCGGCGGGTACGGGTTCTCGTTCGAGGACAGCTTGTACGCGACGGGCCCGCCCGCGGCGGCCGGCTTGCCGGGCTTGTATGTCGGAATGCCGTCCAGCTCGGCGCGCAGCTTCGGGCTGTTCTCGCTCACCGCAGGTCCTCCTCGACCGTCCCGTACGACGTCGCCGTCGACTCAATACTGCTCACCTTATGAGGATTCCGCCCTTCCGAGAATGGGGGCGCCTGGAATGAGGGGGAGCGCACGCATATATGCGCGCGCCGGTGGCCCGCGCCGTGGCGCGCATCCCTCGTGCAGGTGAGTTGAGACCGGCCCGAAACCACGCCGGTTTGGCATGCCCGGACCCGCCGACAAGCCCCACCACCCGACCCAGACATCAAATTCCTTCATTTCCAAGGTCATTGGGGGTGGCGAACCATGCAGAAACGTGCCTGTCAACGCGTGCATATGCACCCGGACCGAGCACCCCGCCGAGCCCTACTATCGGCTCGCCATGACAGCAGCAGGGAAGCATCAGGTGAGCCGGACCGAGACCACCCGGCGGGCCGCCGGCCGACAGGGCCGGGCCGGCATCAGGGACGTGGCCGCCGCAGCGGGCGTCTCCATCACGACCGTCTCCGACGCGCTCAATGGCAAGGGACGGCTGCCCGACGCCACCCGCCGCCACGTTCGCGAGGTCGCCGACCGGCTGGGCTACCGCCCGTCGGCCGCCGCCCGCACCCTCCGTACCGGCAAGTCCGGCCTCATCGGCCTGACCGTGACGACGTACGGGGATGAACCTTTCACCTTCACCGAATTCGCCTACTTCGCCGAGATGGCCCGGGCCGCCACCTCGGCGGCGCTGGCCCGCGGATACGCCCTCGTCATCCTCCCCGCCACCTCCCGCCACGACGTGTGGTCCAACGTCGCCCTCGACGGCACCGTCGTCATCGACCCCTCCGACCACGATCCCGTCGTCACCGAGCTGGTCCGCCAGGGCCTCCCCGTGGTCTCCGACGGCCGGCCCGCCGGCTCCCTCCCCGTGACCGCATGGGTCGACAACGACCACGAGGCCGCCGTACTGGGCCTCCTCGACCACCTCGCCGCGGCCGGCGCCCGCCGGATCGGGCTGCTGACCGGCACCACCACCGACACCTACACCCGCCTGTCCACCACGGCCTACCTCAACTGGTGCGAGCGCGTCGGCCAGGACCCGGTCTACGAGTCCTACCCCGCCCACGACCCGTGCGCGGGCGCCGTCGCCGCCGACCGGCTCCTGGCCCGCCCCGACCGCCCCGACGCCGTGTACGGGCTCTTCGACCCCAACGGCACCGACCTGCTCGCCGCCGCCCGCCGCTACGGGCTGCGCGTCCCCGAGGACCTGCTGCTCGTCTGCTGCAGCGAGTCCACCGTGTACGCCAACACCGAGCCGCCCATCACCACCCTGTCGCTCAAACCGCGCCGCATCGGCACCGCCGTCGTACAGCTGCTCATCGACGCGATCGAGGGCGTGGACACCGGACGACCGGTCGAACAGGTCGTCCCGACCGAGCTGATCATCCGTACCTCGTCGCAGCGCAGGCAGCCCCGAACGACCGTCAGCCCACCCCGATCTCCGGCCCAGGACTGACCGGCAGACCGTCCGGTCGGCCCGATCCGCGGCCTGTCCAGGATTTCAGCAACGGCAATATCGGGCAAAAACGGTAGGAACGATACGCTCCGCAAAGGATTCACCACCCCTGGTGCGTCACAGAGCGCGAGCCGCATTCCTATGATGGGCGCACGACATCACGGACCCTCCTCCCCGGAGGTCAGGAGGGTCCGCAGGTGTACGGCAGCGCGACGGTGGTGGAGGGGTCGATGACTCAGGGGGCCGGTCAGGGACCCGCGATGCGGACGGAAACGCTGCGGGACTTCCGGGTGCCAGTCACCGAACCCGCTGCTCCGTACGCCGTATCCACCGGTCTGCCCGCCGAGGCCCCCGTGTACGGCGAGTACCCCGCGTACTACGAGGACGCCGCGCAGGCCGTCGTGCCGCCGCAGCCCGGCTACGCGCCGCAGCCGCCCGCGGCTCCCGCGCCGCCGGTCCCGCACCACGATCCGCGTCAGGACCCGCGGCAGGACCCGCGCCACGAGGAGCACCCGCACGGGCGCCTCCAGGGCCTCCCGCACCCCGGCGCACACGCCGACGCGCCCTCCGACGCCGAACCGGTGCCTGCGACGCCCCAGGGCCCCGAGGAGGACGACCTCGAGGGCTACACCCCGACCTACCGGGACCTGCCCGTCATCGGACGCAGTCCGCTCGGCGGCCCCGGCGACACCGTCCAGGTCCAGTACGTCCCGCAGGACACCGCGGGCCCCGGCCCGCTGTACGTCGTCGGCGACGTCCACGGCTACCTCGACGAGCTCGTCACCGAACTGCGCGCCCAGGGCCTGATCGACGCGGAGAACCGCTGGTCCGCCGGCAACGCCCGGCTCTGGTTCCTCGGCGACTTCACCGACCGCGGCCCCGACGGCATCGGCGTCATCGACCTCGTCATGCGGCTGTCCGCCGAGGCGGCCGCCGCCGGCGGCTACTGCAAGGCCCTGATGGGCAATCACGAGCTGCTGCTCATCGGCGCCAAGCGGTTCGGGGACACCCCGGTCGTCTCCGGTGCCGGCACCGCCACCTTCCAGGCCGCCTGGCTCCTCAACGGCGGCCAGCGCACCGACATGGAGCGCCTGCAGGACGTGCACATCCAGTGGATGTCGCGGCTCGACGCGGCCGTTCTGGAGGAGGGCCACCTGCTGCTGCACTCCGACACCACGGCCTACCTCGACTACGGCGACTCCATCGAGGACGTCAACGACACCATCCACGAGCTCCTCAACCGGGGCGACGTCGACATCACCTGGGACCTCTTCCGGAAGTTCACCAAGCGCTTCGCGTTCCGCGACGAGGAGACCGGCCCGCAGGCCGTCCGCGAACTGCTCGACACCTACGGCGGCAGCCGCGTCGTGCACGGCCACAGCCCCATCCCGTACCTGCTCGGCGAAGTGGGCACCGAGGACGGCGACGAGTCCCGCGGCCCGGAGGCCGTGGACGGCCCGCACGTCTACGCCGACGGGCTCGCCATCGCGATGGACGGCGGCGTGACGATGGCCGGCAAGCTGCTCGTCGTACGGCTTCCGCTGAGCGACTGAGAGCTTACGCAGAGGGGTATTTCCGGAAAGCCCCTGTCACGGCGTGGTGTGGGCGCTCTACCATCGCTCTATCCGTAGCAGGCTCTCCTCCGTTTCGGCCGGCGCCCGGGTCTACGCGGGAAAACCGGCTTCTACGGAGCATCGGGGGATGCACATGACCAGCGCTCCGCACCTGCTGACCGAAGACCGACCCGAGTTCGACCGGCTCATCGACGAAGCACTGCGCGCAGCGAGCGAACGGCCCGAACTCGCCACACTCGGCGAGCGGCTGAACGCAGAACAGCTGCGCACCATGGCCCAGGGCGCCAGCGCCCTGCTGGCGGCCGCGGCGGCCGCCGAGTACGTCCACTACGTGAAGGTCCGCGAGGAACGACGCGACGAGGCACTCTCCGCACCCGGTACGACGGGGGACGAGGATGACAGCCACAGCGGCAGCGGCGCGGGCGTCAGCGCCGTGGTCGCGGTCCTCGCACCGGTCCTGGCGGGCACCGCCATGCTGATCTTCCTGCTCGTCGGCTACATCCTGAAGATGATCGAACCCGAACCGGCCTTCGCCCAGACCATGCTGACGGCGGGTTGGCTCTTCGGGGCGCTCACCGCGGCGGCCCTGCTCTTCGCCGTGATCGGGCTGCTGGTCACGGCGGTCCGCAACAGTGCGACCGAGGTGGCGGCGGACGAGACCGAGGCGATACCCGACGAGGTGGCGCGGGCCCGCGAGGCCTGGCGCCACGCCCTGCTGGAGCGCGGCATCATCCCGTTCCTCCGGGACGCGCTGGCCGATCCGAGTGCCGGCCCGGGCTTCCCGACCCCCCGCACGCCGGGGGCCGGGCGCATCCCCAGTCTGGGGTACACCCGGCCCGACTTCACCAGTCCGGGAACCCCGTCTCAGGGATCCCCGCCCGGCTACACGCCGCCGGACTTCACGAGCCCGGACTTCGGCGGCCCCGAGCACCGGCCGGACTAGACGCTCGGCATCACGCCCTCCGGCCGGCCCGGCGCCCTACTTCAGGGCCTTCGGCAGGTGGTTGGGGTCCATGGGCCGGATCGGCTGCGGGTGGGCGCGCAGCGGCGGCGGGTCGCCCGGGCTGGGCTGCGGTACCGCTTCGTTCCACACCCCGTTGCACGTGAGGGTGTCAGGAGTGCCCGGATTGACGTCGCAGAAGGTGTCCCAGATCACGCCGGCCTGGGTGATCACCTCGATCTCCAGCCGGTTGGCCTGGTGGGCGATGGAAATCCCACAGGCTCCGGTCGGATAGTCGCCCTCCTCGTTGGTGGTGAGGTCGTACCAGGTCCAGTTCCCCACCGTGGTGTTCTGGACCTCGCGAACACCGGCGTACGCGATGCCGTCGGGGGTGAGGGCCGCCTTGAACTCGCGGTCGTTGTTGTCCCGTACGGCGTCGACGTCCACGCAGGCACCCGCGCCCGTGGCGCCGGTGGCACCCGTCGCGCCCGTGGCTCCGGTCGCTCCCGTGGCACCGGTCGCGCCCGGAGTGCCGACGCCCGTCGCACCGGTCGCACCCGTCGCACCCGTGGCACCGGTCGCGCCCGGGGTGCCGACGCCCGTCGCGCCGGTCGCACCCGTGGCTCCCGTCGCTCCCGTCGCGCCCGTGGCACCGGTCGCACCCGTCGCGCCGTCCTGACCGTCCTGACCGTCCTCGCCGTCCTTGCCCCGCGGACCACGGGGGCCCGTGGGACCCGTCGGGCCCCGCTGGCCCTGGCACTTGTCGCCGCCGCGTGGGCCCGCCTGGGCCTCCTCCGCCGCTCTTGGACTCTGCTGCTTCTTCTTGTTGTTGTTCGTCGTGCAGTCGCTCCCGCCGCCCGCCTCCTGCGCCGCCCGGACCCTCTCGGCCGCCTGGACGTTCTGCGCGGTGGCGACGGCCGGACTGGCGACCCCGACCATCACCAGGGCGAGTGATGCCAGCGTGCCTCCCGCCAGCCAGCTGCTCCGCCGGGGCAGCGGGCCCAGAGGCGACCTGGCCCTGCTCTCGATGCTCATATACGCCGCTCCTTCTCGAAACCGAATCGAACGATCCGCGATGGCCCCGGACGGGCCGCCTCGGTCAGCGTGGGTATTCAAGAAGAAGAGCGGTCGAACGCCTCGCTTGACAGTCATCTCATCGGACCATCAACAGGCACCCAATGGCGGCTCGCCCCGTGGCTTCCTTGCACCCCATTGGCCGGGTCCCTACGGTCGCCTCACGGTCGTCTTCACCACCACCGTGGACGGGATCCTTGAAAGCAAAAGTCTGTCTGAACATGATCGTAAAGAACGAGGCCGCGGTGATCAGGCGCTGTCTCGAATCCGTGCGTCCCTTGATCGACACCTGGGTGATCGTCGACACCGGTTCGACGGACGGCACCCAGGAGATCATCCGGGAATTCCTCGGCGATCTCCCCGGTGTCCTGCACGAACGTCCCTGGAAGGGGTTCGACGGCAGCCGCAGCGAGGCGATCGACCTGGCCCGCTCCGCCGCCGACTACCTGCTGTTCCTGGACGCGGACGACGTGATCGAGGTGGATCCCGGATTCCGGATGCCGGAGCTCACTTTCGATTCGTACGGCATCGCGGTGCACCACCGACCCGTCATCCACTGGCGGCCCGCTCTGGTCTCCACACGATTGCCCTGGAAATACGTCGGCGTCCTGCACGAGTACCTCGACTGCGAAGCGCCGTTCACCCGCGGAGTCCTCGAAGGCTTCCATATCCGCATCGTCGGCGGCGGAGCCCGGCAGGGCGAAGGGGGCGACCGGGAGAAGTACCTGCGCGATGCCGGGATCCTCGAAAAAGGGCTGGCCGAAGAGCCGGAGAATGCCCGCTACGCCTTTTATCTGGCCCAGAGCTGGCGCGACGCGGGGGAGCCCGAGAAGTCCCTCGCCGCCTACGACCGCCGGGCGGACATGGGCGGCTTCGCCGAGGAGGCCTTCTGCGCCCGGCTCTACGCGGCACGGCTCGCGGCGGGCCTGAAGCGCCCGGCGGCCGAGGTGATGGACCGCTACCTGCGTGCCCACGAGAGCCGTCCCGGACGGGCCGAGGCACTCGGCGACCTGGCCCGCCTGTGCCGGCTCGACGGCCGTTTCGAGCTGGCGTACCTGTTCGCCCGTCAGGCGGCGCGCATCCCGCGCCCCGAGGACATCCTGTTCGTCGAGTTCGACTGGTACGAGTGGCGCGCGCTCGACGAGCTCGCGGTGGCCGCCTACTGGGTCGGCGCGTACGAGGAATCGCTGGAGTGCTGCGACCGCCTCCTGCGGGAGGAGGCACTTCCGCAGAGCCAGCACGAACGGGTCGTTGAGAACCGGGCGTTCGCCCTGGCCAAGCTCGGGCCGGAGTACCAGGTGGTGGCCTGACGGCACGAAGGGCGGGGCGGACCCGCGACTCCCCCCATGGGTCGCGGGTCCGCCCCGTTGCCGGTCCTACTGGTCCTACGGGTCCTACTGGTCCTGCCGGTCGTACCCGACCGGCCTCAGTCGGCCAGCGGCAGGTAGACGCGGTTGCCCGAGGCCGCGAACTCGGCGGACTTCTCCGCCATGCCGGCCTGGATCTCGTCCGCCTTCAGGTCCCCGCCGTGTTCACGGCGGATGTCCTGCGAGATCTTCATCGAGCAGAACTTCGGACCGCACATGGAGCAGAAGTGCGCGGTCTTGGCCGGCTCGGCGGGAAGGGTCTCGTCGTGGAACTCACGGGCCGTGTCCGGGTCGAGGGCCAGGTTGAACTGGTCCTCCCAGCGGAACTCGAACCGCGCGTCGGACAGCGCGTCGTCCCACTCCTGGGCGCCCGGGTGCCCCTTGGCCAGGTCGGCGGCGTGCGCCGAGATCTTGTACGTGATCACGCCCGTCTTGACGTCGTCCCGGTTGGGCAGGCCCAGGTGCTCCTTGGGCGTGACGTAGCAGAGCATCGCCGTGCCCCACCAGGCGATCATCGCGGCACCGATGCCCGAGGTGATGTGGTCGTACGCGGGCGCGACGTCGGTGGTCAGCGGGCCGAGCGTGTAGAACGGCGCCTCCTCGCAGATCTCCTGCTGGAGGTCGATGTTCTCCTTGATCTTGTGCATCGGGACGTGGCCCGGGCCCTCGATCATCGTCTGGACGTTGTGGCGCTTGGCGATGGTGTTGAGCTCGCCGAGCGTCTTCAGTTCCGCGAACTGCGCCGCGTCGTTGGCGTCCGCGATGGAGCCGGGACGCAGGCCGTCGCCCAGCGAGTACGTGACGTCGTACGTCGCCAGGATCTCGCAGAGCTCCTCGAAGTTCGTGTAGAGGAAGTTCTCCTTGTGGTGCGCGAGGCACCACGCGGCCATGATCGAGCCGCCGCGCGAGACGATGCCGGTCTTGCGGCGGGCGGTCAGCGGCACGTACGGCAGGAGCACGCCGGCGTGGACCGTCATGTAGTCGACGCCCTGCTCGGCCTGCTCGATGACCGTGTCCTTGTAGATCTCCCAGGTCAGGTCCTCGGCGCGGCCGTCGACCTTCTCCAGCGCCTGGTAGAGCGGCACGGTGCCGATCGGGACCGGGGAGTTGCGCAGCACCCACTCGCGGGTGGTGTGGATGTTGCGGCCCGTCGAGAGGTCCATGACCGTGTCCGCGCCCCAGCGGGTCGCCCAGGTCATCTTCTCCACCTCCTCCTCGATGGAGGAGGTGACGGCGGAGTTGCCGATGTTGGCGTTGACCTTCACCAGGAACTTCTTGCCGATGATCATCGGCTCGATCTCCGGGTGGTTCACGTTCGCCGGGAGCACGGCGCGACCTGCGGCGATCTCCTCGCGGACGACCTCGGGGGAGACGTTCTCGCGGATCGCGACGTACTCCATCTCCGGGGTGATCTCGCCCCGGCGGGCGTACGCGAGCTGCGTGACGGCGGCGCCGTCCCGGCCCCGGCGCGGCTGTCGGGGGCGGCCGGGGAAGACCGCGTCGAGGTTCTTGAGGCCACCGCGCGGCGAGGTGTGCTTGATGCCGTCGTCCTCGGGGCGGACCGGGCGGCCGGCGTACTCCTCGGTGTCGCCGCGGCTGATGATCCAGTTCTCGCGCAGCGGCGCGAGGCCCCGTCGCACATCGGTCTCGATCTGCGGGTCGGTGTACGGGCCGGACGTGTCGTAGAGCGTCACGTCCTTGCCGTTGGTGAGGTGGACCTGGCGGACCGGCACCCGGATGTCGGGGCGGGAGCCCGCCACGTAGCCCTTGTGCCAGCCCGGCTTGCGCTCGGTCGAGCCGTCGGCGTCCTGGCTGACGGCAGGCGTGCGTGCGTCCTGAATGGTCATGAGACCTGATCTCCCTACGCCGGCATTACCCGGTAACAGGTTCGGCGGTCGACGCAGCCTCCTCCCGTACGCATTCGTGATCGCGTACGGTGATCAGCGCCCTCTCAGCCCGGTGCTCCGAGCTCCCGCGTTGTGCAAAGTAGCCCCCACGCTAGCGCCATCCATGGCGTGCTGAACAGTGGGCCCCCTCATCTCTTGCGATGATCTGCTGGTGACGTCCTCGCCGCAGCCCCCCACCGAGCCCACCGAGCCCAACGGTCACTCCGACCACGCGCACGCCGGACACGGGCACTCCTCCGGCCACTCCCACAGCCACGGTCACGGACCCGCGGCCCCCGTCTCGAAGCACCTGCGCAAGGTCATCGCGGCCGTACTGATCCCCTTCGCCGTCGCCGTCTTCGTCGGCCTGGCGGTCCTCTGGCCGGGTGGCACGCCGGACCACGAGCGGTCCGGGGTGGGCTTCGACCGGCAGACCCAGCAGGCCAAGGTCGTCTCGCTGGAACTCGTCGACTGCAAATCCGTGAACGCCTCGCAGGTGCCGTCGACCGGCGGGGGCTCCACGTCGACCGGCGGCGGGTCCCGGGCCGCCCAGGCCGGCGAGTGCAAGAAGGCCACCGTCGAGATCGGGAGCGGCCCGGACAAGGGACGCACCTTCGTCGAGATCGTCCAGCCGGGCGCCCCACGGCAGTTGGCGGACGGCCAGGAGGTGGTGGTGGCGTACGCGCCGGACGCGCCCCGCGACCTCCAGTACTCGGTGATCGACGTGAACCGCAAGCTGCCGCTGGCGGTGCTGGCCGGCATCTTCGCGCTCTCGGTCGTCCTCGTCGGGCGGATGCGCGGGCTGTTCGCGCTCATCGCACTGGTCGTCAGCTTCGGCGTGCTGACGCTCTTCATCCTCCCCGCGATCCTGCAGGGGTCGAACCCCCTGGTGGTCGCGGTGGTCGGGGCGAGCGCGATCATGCTGATCGCGCTCTACATGTGCCACGGCCTGACCGCCCGCACATCGGTGGCCGTTCTGGGCACGCTCGTGTCGCTGCTGCTGATCGGCCTGCTGGGTTCGGTGTTCATCGACTGGGCGTTCCTCAGCGGCAACACCGACGACAACACCGGGCTGATCCACGGGCTCTATCCGGACATCGACATGAGCGGCCTGCTGCTCGCCGGCATCATCATCGGATCGCTGGGCGTCCTCGACGACGTGACGGTCACCCAGACCTCGGCCGTCTGGGAACTCCACCAGGCGGACCCGTCGCAGGGGCCCAGGGCCCTGTACCGGGCGGCCATCAGGATCGGCCGCGACCACATCGCGTCGGTGGTCAACACCCTGGTGCTGGCCTACGCGGGCGCCGCGCTCCCGCTGCTCCTGCTGTTCTCGATCGCCAACAGCAGCATGGGATCAGTGGCGAACAGCGAGCTGGTCGCGGTGGAGATCGT
Organism: Streptomyces erythrochromogenes; assembly: GCF_040684695.1. Lineage (GTDB taxonomy): Bacteria > Actinomycetota > Actinomycetes > Streptomycetales > Streptomycetaceae > Streptomyces > Streptomyces erythrochromogenes_C. The sequence goes on along the minus strand of NZ_JBFBGM010000002.1, from coordinate 514,332 downwards.
ACGGACCCTCGTCGGCTCGATCGGGCTGGTGGCCTCGGTGCCCGTCACGACGGCACTGGCCGCGCTGGTGGTCTCGGCCGACCGGCCGGAATCCCCGGCCGTCGCACCGGGCTCGGGTCCGGTGCGCGGCGGCCGGGGCCGGCGGCGCAAGCGCTGAACGGCGGCTCGGCCCGAATGGTGGTCGGTGGCGGGCCGTTCGGGGCGGCGGTTCAGCCCGCGTTCTGCTCGTTCTGCTTCGACTCGGCCAGGATTCTGCCGAGCGCCTCGTCCAAGTGCTCCTCGAAGTCGCCCGTGTTCCGCTCCTGTCCGAGCGGAACGAGGCGGTCGGTGCGGTCGAGGAACGCGACGAGCGGCGCCGCACTGGCCCGGAACAGGGCCCGGTCGCTGCCGACCTGGAGCCGGATGTGGACGTCGGACAGCTCCTCCGGGCTGGTGGGGGCGATGTGCACATCACCGTCACCGCACGGCTTGTTGATGCCGTCGAGGAGCAGCTCCCGGCCGAACGCCCAGGTCACGGGTGCGTCTCCGGGAAGGTGGAAGGTCAGGCGGACTGCGTAGGGATCACGTGCGTCGTACCGGAGTTCCACCGGGATCCGGAACGAGAGCTCCTCGGAAACGAGAAAACTCATCATGACCTCTGCCTGTACGGACTCGCGCATTGCCTACCCCGCTGTAGTGGAAGTGGCCAGGAATGATCCCCCAGCGCCCTCTTGACAAGAGTGGTGGAAGCGCATGCAGATCACAAGGAGTGAGTTTTCAGATACTGATAGAGAACGAGAGGCTGCTCAACAGCGCGCCTACTTCACTCCGTAGCCGATCGACTACATACAGCAATCGATCTTCCTGGTGCAGGGGCAAAGAAATGGCCATCGTCGCGGCCGTATCCCCGGCCGTGATGGGGATGGCGGCACAGACCGTGCCGAGGGCATATTCCTGCCGCTCGATTACAGGCTGCATTCGCCCGAGGGCCCCGATCCGGTTCTCCAAGGTGTGCAGATCACGCACGGTATAAGGGGTGATGGCCTCGACCGGATGACGGTCGTAATAGTCCTTGCGCGCGCGCTCGTCGAGCTGGCCGAGGAGGCACTGCCCGATCGCGTGCGCGAATCCCGTCGCGCGAAAGTCGGCCCACTCCTCGCACGCCGGACTGCCCGGGGTGTCCGAGACGCCCACGACCTCGATTTCACCCTCGCGGTAGACCGCGAAGTAGACGGGCGCCCCGACCGCGTCGCGGAAGTGCGCGAGGGAGTCGAGGATCATGGTGCGACGTTTCTGCTGGAGTCCCCCGCCGGCCAGCCTGCCGGCCGCGGCGCCGAGCACGAAGACTCCGCTCTCTCTGCGCAGGTAGCCCTCGTGCGTCAGGGTGCGCAGCAGGTGGTAGGCGGTGGGAAGCGGGAGCCCGGCCTCACGCGCCAGCTGCTTCGCCGGGGCTCCACCGCTGTGGGAACCCGCGGCTTCGAGCAATCTGAGCGCCCTCTGCACCGAACCGATCAGTGTCGGCACACCCGCATTGTGGACCGGAGACAAGCTCACCCCCAGGCGTGGCGGCGGGCCTTCAGCAATGGCCCGCCCCGCGGGGGCCGCCCCCGCACATACCGGGTCCTGGGGGTCGCGCTCGGCGGGTCGTCGGCGTCACCACAGGTCAGGCGGTGCTGCCGGCTCTCGTGCCCAGGGAACGGCACAGTTCGCGACTCTATCCACCGATTCCGGGGCGGTGAGCGGTTCAGGGCGTCGGGTTCCCTCAGCTGGGTTAACGAGGGAACCGCCCCGGCCCGTCACCTACCACTCGGTGGAGGAGGACTTCGAACGCCCGCCGCCGAGCTTCTTCACGACGAAGATCAGACCGCCGACGAGGCCGACGAAGAGCAGCAGCTTGAAGGCGAACGAGATCAGTGCGCCCAGGATGCTGGTGATGACGCCGCCGAAGACGAACAGCGCGAGCAGCGGAACGGCGACCCACTTAACCCACCAGGGCATGCCTGCGAATATCTCCCGGATCCCGTTCATGTCCTCGACCTCTTCCTGGTCTTCCCGTCCGTGACTTCCTGCTCTCGATGCTAGGAGTCCGCAGGCTCCGATCGGGGCCCGCGAGCCCTCGGAGTCCCCTGATCCGCCCCTTAGGGGGATCAGGGCGGCGCCCCTCACCCGACCCCTGCGCTCAGCCCTCCGGCGGGGAGAACACCACCATCACCTTCAGGTCCTCGGTGATGTGGTGGAACTTGTGCGGTACGCCCGCCGGGACGTAGACGACGCTGCCGCGCGCCACGGTGGTGGTCTCCTCCCCGACCGTGATCGAGGCCCTCCCGCTGACGACGAAGTACACCTCGTCCTGACCGTGCGGCCGCTGCGGATCGGTCTGGCCGGCGTCGAGCGCGTACAGCCCGACCGACATGTTCCGCTCGCGCAGGAACTGCAGATAGGCGCCGTCGTTGGCGGCCCGCTCCGCTTCGAGCTCGTCAAGCCGGAAGGCTTTCATCGTCGTTGTGCCCCTTGTACTCGATCGTTCCCTCGCATCCGCTGATCTGCGGATGTCCCACCGGGATCTTCTCTGCCACGATCAGACACATGACGAATTTCGTAGTCAAGACGCTCGCCAACGCGGCGGCCCTGGCCGTGGCCATCTGGCTGCTCGCCGGCATCACCCTGGACGACGGCAGCACGATGGGCCGCCGGACGGTGACCCTGATCCTGGTCGCCCTCCTCTTCGGCCTGGTCAACCTCATCGTCAAGCCCGTGGTGAAGTTGCTCTCGCTGCCGCTGTTCATCCTCACACTCGGCCTGTTCACGCTCGTCGTGAACGCGCTGATGCTGCTGCTGACCTCGTGGCTGGCCGAGCAGTTCGACCTCAGTTTCCACGTGGACAACTTCTGGTGGGCGCTGATCGGCGGCCTGATCATTTCCATCGTCTCCTGGGCCGCGAACATGGTCCTTCCCGACAACGACTGAACGGGCTGCGCATGTACCGCGTCTGCTTCGTCTGCACGGGCAACATATGCCGCTCCCCCATGGCCGAGTCCGTCTTCCGCGCCCATGTGGAACGGGCCGGACTCGACGCCCTCGTCGAGGTGGACAGCGCCGGGACCGGCGGCTGGCACGAGGGCGACGGCGCCGATCCGCGCACCGTCTCCGTCCTGGAGGCCGCCGGTTACGCCCAGGACCACCGGGCCAGACAGTTCCGGTCCTCCTGGTTCTCCCGCCTGGACCTCGTGATCGCGCTCGACTCCGGGCACCTGCGGGACCTGCGGGCCCTCGCACCCACTGCGCGGGACGCCGCCAAGGTCCGGCTGCTGCGGTCCTACGATCCGGCGGCCCCGGCCGGAGAGCAGGACGTACCGGACCCCTACTACGGGTCGCTCGACGGGTTCGAGGAGTGCCTGGAACTGGTCGAGGCGGCGAGCCCCGGCCTGCTGGACGCCGTACGCGAGGCGATGAAGGAGCACACCACGTGAACGCATACGCCCCCGAAGGCCCGGGCGAGGCGATCGGCGACGGCACCCGCGCCGTGCGCGCCGGTCTGCCCGAGGCCGTCAAGAACGAACCGCCCCTGCCGGGGCCGGTCTTCGCCGCCCACTTCCACCTTCCCGGAGACGTCGAGGGCCCGTACGCCTACGGCCGCGACACCAACCCGACCTGGACCCTGCTGGAACGGGCGATCGGGGAACTGGAGGCCCCCGGCCAGGACGTGCACACCGTCGTCTTCGCCTCCGGCATGGCGGCGGTCTCCGCCGTCCTCCTCTCCCAGACGCGCACCGGTGACACCGTCGTGCTGCCCGATGACGGCTACCAGGCACTGCCCCTGCTGCGCGAGCAGCTGGAGGCCTACGGGATCCGTGTGCGCACCGCGCTCACCGGCTCGGACGCCCAGCTCGGCGTCCTCGACGGGGCCCGGATGCTGTGGATCGAGACGCCGTCCAATCCCGGGCTCGACGTCTGCGACGTACGACGCCTCGCGGAGGCCGCGCACGCCGGCGGGACCCTGGTCGCCGTGGACAACACCCTCGCCACCCCGCTCGGACAGCGGCCCCTGGAGCTCGGCGCGGACTTCTCCGTGGCCAGCGGCACCAAGGGCCTCACCGGCCACGGCGACCTGCTGCTCGGGTACGTCGTGTGCCGCGACCCTGACCTCGCGGCCCGCGTCCGGGGATGGCGCAAGATCGTCGGTGCGATCCCCGGTCCCATGGAGGCCTGGCTCGCCCACCGTTCGCTGGCCACCATCCAGCTGCGCGCGCAGCGCCAGTGGGCCAACGCCCTGGCCGTCGCGGAGGCCCTGGTCGACCGCCGCGACGTGAGCGGGGTGCGCTACCCGGGACTGACCACGGACCCCTCCCACAAGACGGCCGCCCGCCAGATGCGGGGCTTCGGCTCGGTGGTCTCCTTCGCCCTGCCCGACCGGGCACACGCGGAACGGTTCATGGCCGCCCTGCACCTGGTCGAGGACGCGACGAGTTTCGGTGGCGTCCGGTCCACCGCCGAGCGGCGCGGACGGTGGGGCGGCGACGCCGTGCCCGAGGGCTTCATCCGCTTCTCCGCCGGGGCCGAGGACACCGAGGACCTGGTCGCGGACGTCCTGCGGGCACTCGACCGTGCCCTCGACCCGACCGGTCAGGACCGCTGAACACGACGTGGAAAGGCAGTCCGAGCCTCCCCCCTAGTGGCTCGGACCGCCCCGGGTTCCGCGCGCGAAGAACCACGCGACAAGGCTAGTTGACTCTGCGTCAGAGTCCAATCACGGTAGCGACAGGGGCCTATCTGCATATTTATAGTTGTAGGCCCCCACCGAAAGGTGCCGCGATGGATCTGGCCCTGCTGCGCACCTTCGTCACCGTTCACCGGGCGGGCTCGTTCACGCGCGCCGCCGCCCTTCTCGGGCTGTCCCAGCCCGCGGTCACCTCGCAGATCCGCACCCTGGAGCGCCAGTTGGGCCGGCCGCTCTTCCACCGCCGGGCCCGCGGGGTCACTCCCACCGCCGTCGGCGACGAGCTCGCCCACAAGGCCGCCCCGCACCTCGACGCCCTGCTCCGGATCACCGAGGCCGAGCGTGAGGACGCGGGCGGACTGCGGTCCCTCCATGTCGCCGGACCGCCCGAGTTCCTCTCGCTGCGGGTGCTCCCCGCCCTCGCACCCCTCGTCGGCCAGGGCCACACCCTGCGCGCCACCCTGCAGAGCGATGCCGCGAGCGCCCTCGACGGGCTCGCCGCAGGCCACCACGACCTCGTTGTCACCACCGCGCACCCCCGCGGCGGACCCTTCACGGCCACCGCCCTGTGCGACGAGGAACACGTCCTGGTCGGCGCGCCCTACTGGGCCGCCCTCGTCGACACCGACCGGCTGCGCGACGACGGCCCCGCGGCTCTGGAGGGCATCCCGCTCGTCGAGGTCCACGAGACCCTGCCGCTCGTCACCCGGTACTGGAGTGCCGTCTTCGACACCCTGCCGGACGCCAGGTCCCTCGCCGCCACCGTGGTCGCACCCGACCTGCGCGCCGTGCTGGAATGCGTCCTCGCGGGAGCGGGGCTCGCCGTGCTGCCCCGCTACCTGTGCCAGGACGCCCTCGACAGCGGCCGGATCGCGGCCGTGGCGGAACCTGCCGTGCCACCGCTGCGCACCTGGTTCCTGGTCCTGCGGACGGGCAGCCCCTCGCTCGCCCACCTCGCCCGGGCGCGCGCGCGGCTGCTGGACGCCGCCGTGCACTGGTGAGCCCCCTCTTTCCGGCCCGTGGCGCGTTTCAGAAGCGGAGCGGTGGGCCACTCTTCTCCCATGACCGAACGTCCCGTGGTCAAACGCACCGCTCGCGCGATCCTGCTCGACGGTGACGACCTGATCCTCATCAAGCGCACCAAGCCCGGCGTCGACCCGTACTGGGTCACCCCCGGCGGCGGAGTGGAGTCCTCGGACGCCACCGTCGTCGACGCCCTCCACCGAGAGGTCCACGAGGAACTCGGCGCGAAGATCACCGATGTCGTGCCCTGTTTCGTCGACACCGTCGAGCACATCGCCGGCGGCGGGGTGACCGGCGTGAAGGTGCAGCACTTCTTCGTCTGCCGCCTCGAATCGATGGACCCCGGCCTCCGGCACGGCCCCGAGGTGGACGAGCCCGAGGGCGAGTACGAGATCGTCCGCGTGCCCTTCAGCCGTGTGGGCATCGCCGCTGTCCACCTCGTCCCGCTGTCCCTACGGCACTACCTGGACGGCAACATCGAGGGCGTGCGCGCCATGCACGCGCCCGACCTGGGCTGAGGCCCTGCCGGGGCCGGTGGGCTGCCGCCGGTCCCGGCCCCACCCTGCTCTGACCTGCTCTGCCCCGCCCGCCTGTCTCACCCGGCGATGCCCGCCAGCTCCTCGACCTCGTCGTGCCGGATCCTTTCACCAGGGATCCCGATGCGCAGCAGCTCGTCGACCCCGCTGCGGATCATCGCGGGCGGGCCCGAGATGAACGCGTCGTACGAACTCCACGGCCCGTGCTCAGCCACGGCGTGCGGCAGCTGTCCGGCGAGCCCGTCTCCGACCACCGGCCGGACCGACAGCCACGGGTGCGAGCGCTGCAGCCCCAGCAGGGTGTCCTTGTCGTACAGGTCGCTGTCGCTGCGCGCCCCGAAGAACACCTCCACCGGCCGCCGTTCGCCGTGTACGGCCACGTCCTCGATCAGCGCCTTGATCGGGGCGATGCCGGTGCCCCCGCCCAGGCACAGCATCCCGTTGTCGGTGGTGTGGTCCACCACCATCGACCCGGCGGGCGGCCCCAGGCGCAGCACGTCCCCGGGGCGCGCGTGGCGCACCAGCGCGTTGGAGACCCAGCCTGCGGGGACGGCCTTGACGTGGAAGGAGAGCAGCCCGTCGGCCCGCGGGGCCGAGGCGAAGGAGTAGTGCCGCCACACCCGCGGCCACCACGGGGTCTCCACGCTCGCGTACTGGCCCGCCAGGAAGGCATAGGGCTGGTCGGGGCGGACGGTCAGTACGGCGATGTCCGGGGTGCGCAGATCGTGGGAGACCACCTCCGCGTGCCACCACGCGGGAGCCTTCACCTCGTCCTCCGCCGCGGCGTCGATCATGATCTGGGAGATCGCGGTGTACGCCCGCACCCACGCGGCCTCGGTCTCCGGCCCCCAGCTCTGCGTGGCGAAGCGGGCCAGCGCCCCGACGAGGGCCTCGCCGACCACGGGGTAGTGGGCGGCCATGGTTCCGTACTTGCGGTGCCCGGTGCCGAGCCGGCAGAGGTAGGGGGCGAGCACTTCGGGATTGTCGATGTGCTCGGCGGCTGTCAGGAGTGCCTTCAGCAGCCGGTCGCGCTGCGTGTCCATGGCCACCGGGAACATGCCCCGCACTTCCGGGTGCCCGGTGAAGACCAGGGCGTAGAAGTACGAGGTCACCTTGTCGGCGACCGGGGCGATCTCCGCGAGGGTCCGGCGGATGAGTACGGCATCCGGTGAGGGCTCGGCCGCACTGCCTTCGGAGGGTATCCGGGCCGCTTCGCGTCTGGCCGATCTGGTGGGCGGAGCGTCCATGCGGTGCCTCGCTTCGAGCATCTCGGTCGGTGTGCACACGCCACGGTCATGAATCCGTGGTTCCCGGTTTCACAGCGTGCCACCCGCCCCAGGGGCCTGCGGGGAAACGCGGAAAATCCGCGACTCGAACCCACTTTCCTCCTAAGATGCGTCAACTCCCGGGCGTGCCACCGCCACGAGCTGGTATACCTCCCGCAGATCCCGCCCTTCGTAGACGTGGGTCGCGCGCGCTGCCAGGTGCGGTCGCGCGTTCACCGCCACCGATACGGACACCGCCTCGAAGAGGTGGATGTCGGTCCCCGAATCCCCGTACGCCACGCAGTCGCCCCGCGTCACGCCGAACTGCGCGCACAGCCGGTCGGCCACCATGACCTTGGCCTCGGGGGTCAGGATCCCGGCCTCCTCGACGGGCCGGGTGAACGGCACCTCCGGGAAGACCGAACCGTGGGCGGCGTGAGCGCCCCACTCCAGCAGCAGTTCCACGAAGAAGGACGGCGACAGGGAGACCACCGCGCAGTATTCCCCGCGCTGCCGGATCTCCTGCCAGACATCCCGGATCCCGGCGAGCCAGGGGGCCCCGTCGAACGCCGCCCTGACATGTGCCGGCGTCAGCTCGGCCCACAGGGCGTGCACGGCCACCGAGAACTGGTGCGGTCCGATCTCACGCGCGGAGAAGGACCGCTCCAGCTCGGCGATCTCGGCACTCACTCCGAGCTGGCGGGAAATCTCCACCGGAGCCGCCGAGCCGTACATCAGCGTTCCGTCGAGGTCGAAGAGGTGCAGGCGCGTCATAGCCATCGAGGCTAGTGGTTTCGTTTCACGTGAAACACCGCGTTTCACGTGAAACATCGGCCGGCGCGTCCGTCCGGGCTCGCATGTTTCACGTGAAACATCGGCCCAAATCCCCTGGACGGCTCCCGGTCCATGATCCAGTCTGGGCCGGTGACACCACCACACATCACCGATCTGCCGATCCGGGCGCTGACCGTGGACGATCTCCACCGCTGCGCCGACCTGTCCGAAGATCGTGGCTGGCTCCGCGAGGACCACAAGTGGGGACTGCTGCTCGCGGCAGGCAACGGCTACGGCGTCGATGCCCCGGACGGCCGGGGTCTCGCCGCCGCCTGCGTCGTCACCCGGTACGGCAGCACCTCCGCCGGCCCCGGGCTCGCCGCCATCGGCATGGTTCTCGTGGCCGACCGCTACGCGCGTCAGGGCCTGGGACGCGCCCTGATGACCCATGTCTGCGACAACACGCTCAAGGGCGTCCCGCTCACCCTCCACGCCACGCCCTACGGGCGTCCGCTCTACGAAGAGCTCGGGTTCAAGACCACCGGCCGCGCCGAGATGCTGGTGGGCTCTTTCCAGGAGGAAGCCACATCCGGCCCGCACGCCGCCGTCCGGGTCCGGCGGGCGGTTGCAGAGGACCTCCCGCGCATCCTGCACCTGGACGCCGAGGTCTTCGGCGCCGACCGCACGCACATGATCACGCGCCTGCCCGCCTTCTCCGACCAACTGGTGGTCGCCGAGGACAGCAGCGGCGGCACGCTCACGGGATACGCCGCGGCCTGGCCCAACATGCACACCCATGTCATCGGCCCGCTGATCGCCCGCGACACCGCCACCGCCAAGGCCCTGGTCACGACCCTCGCCGGGGGCACGGACCGCCCCCTGCGCACCGACGTCGACGTACGGCACGAGGAACTGCTCGCGTGGCTCAAGGAACGCGGCTTGGAATCCGTCGCCTTCAACGCCGTCATGACGCGGGACATCCCCGACCTGCCCGGCGACTGGACCCGCCGCTGGGCACCGCTGACCGTGGCCGCGGGCTGAGGAAGGACGAACATCGTGACCGACACTCCCGAACCGGTGATCCGGCCGGCCACCGAGGCCGACCTGCCCGCCATCGTCGCCATGCTGGCCGATGACCCGCTCGGCGCCACCCGCGAGTCCCCGGAGGACCTCACCCCGTACCGCACGGCCCTGGAACGCCTCACGGGCGACCCGAACCAGCATGTGGTCGTCGCCGTCCGGGCAGGCCGTGTCGTGGGCACCCTCCAGCTGACGATCGTCCCCGGCCTCTCCCGCAAGGGAGCCACCCGCGCCATCATCGAGGGCGTGCGCGTCCACGAGGACGAGCGCGGCAGCGGACTGGGCACCCGGTTCATCCAGTGGGCGATCGAGAAGTCCCGTGCCGAGAACTGCACGCTCGTCCAGCTCACCTCGGACATGACCCGGACCGACGCCCACCGCTTCTACGAACGGCTCGGATTCACCGCGTCGCACGTCGGGTTCAAGCTCCAGCTCTGACCGGCCGCCTCCTGGGCCGGGCCGCCGTGTCGGCGGCCCGGCCTACGATCGGGAAGATGAGCGCCAGCCTCCCCCTCATCAGCGCCACCGAGCGCCGCAGCCGGCTCGGTCGACGCCACGGCCTGGCCCCGTCGGCCCGCGCCGCGACCGTCGCCGAGGCGGCGGACTCCGTCGTCGCGCTGCACGCCACCGACGCCGCGACCGTCTTCCTCTCCGCGCGGGCCCGGATGGCCGGGGGCGGCCCCGGAGCCGTCGAGCAGGCGCTGTACGAGGACGTCCGCCTCGTGCGGTTGCTCAGCATGCGCAACACCCTCTTCGCGGTGTCGGCGGAACTCGCCCCGTACGTCGACGCGTCGACCGCACGGGCCATCGCCGTCAGGGAGCGCCGTACCTTCCTCAAGCACCTCGACGAGGACGGGCAGGGGCTCGACGCCGCCTGGCTGTCCCGGGCGGAAGCCGCTGCGCTGGACGCCCTCGACACCCGCGGTCCCCTCACCGGCAGTCAGCTGTCCGCCGAGGTGCCCGCCCTGCGCCAGAAGATCACCATCAGCCGGGGCAAGAAGTACGAGACGGAGCAGGGCGTCGCCACCCGGGTCATCCGCCTCCTTGCCGCCGACGGACGGATCCGCCGGGACCGTCCGCGCGGATCGTGGACCTCCAGCCAGTTCCGCTGGGTCCATACCGCGCCCTGGCCCGCGGTACCGGCCGCGGAGGCCCGCGCGGAGATCGCCCGCCGCTGGCTGGACGCCTACGGCCCGGCGACCGAGGCCGACCTCAAGTGGTGGACCGGCTGGACCCTGACCGACGTCCGCAAGGCTCTCGCGGCCGTCGGTCCCGACCAGGTGCGCCTCGATGACGGCAGCACCGCTCTCGTCAGCCCCGGGGACACCGCGCCCGAGCCGGCTCCCGAACCCTGGGCGGCGCTGCTGCCCGCACTCGATCCCAGCGGCATGGGCTGGGCCGACCGGGGGTTCCATCTCGATCCCGCCCACAGGCCGGCGTTGTTCGACTACGCGGGCAACATCGGCCCCACCGTGTGGTGGAACGGCGAGATCGTCGGCGGCTGGGCCCAGCGCCAGGACGGCGAGATCGTCTGGCGGCTGCTGGGTGACCCCGGCCGCACCGCCGAGGAGGCGATCGCGGCCGAGGCCTCCCGCCTCGCCGCCTGGGTGGGCGACGCCCGCGTCACCCCGCGCTTCCGCACGCCGCTGGAGCGTGAACTCGTCGCCTGAGACGCTCCCGGGCCGTCAGCCGATGCCGCGCCAGCCCTGCGGGTCGACACCGCCGGGCACCGGGGCGTCGGCGTCGTAGGGCTCCCTCGTGAAGACGAAGGAGGCCAGATCGAGGTGGCTCACCGAGCCGTCGTCACGGCGCACCGCCCTGAGCGCCTCGCCCGCGTAGTACCCGGACAGCCCGGTCCAGCTGCCGTCGGGCTCGGACCGGAACCGGGCCGTACGCCCCGGCCCGCCGACCGGCCCCAGCTCCAGCGAACCGTCCGCGAGCAGCCGCACCGCCTGCGCCGAAGTCCCCCAGTACCAGGGGCCGCACAGTTCGAGAGGAACCTGGTCCGCTTCCCGGAACGGCCGCCACGGCCGCGGGAACGGGGGCTCGGCATCGGCCACGATCCCGACGAGGTCGGCGGCCACGCCCGCGGCCGGCAGCCCCGAGGTGCAGTTGGCCAGCACGACCGCCGCCACGTCGTCGGCCTCGCTCAGCCACAGCCCCGCGACGAACCCGGGCAGCGAGCCGCTGTGGCCCGCCAGCCGGCGCGCGCCCTGGGCCATTAGCTGCATGCCCAGCCCGTAGCCGAGTTCGGCGAGCCCGGGCTCCGGAGGCGCCACCGACCGGCGCATCTCCCGCACGGACTCGGCGCTCAGCACCCGCTCGTCACCGCGCAGCAGGAAGTCGGCGAACCGCGCGAGGTCCCGGGTCGTGGACCACAACTGCCCGGCCGCCGCCATCAGCCCCAGGTCTTCCAGCGGTTCCGGCATCATCACGTCGGCCCACGGGTGCACGGCCCAGCCTCCCGCATGCGGGGCCCGCGGCTGTCCGCTCGTACGGTCCAGGCCCAGGGGCTCCAGCACCTCGGCGCGCAGCACCTCTTCCCAGGGCTTGCCACGCAGCGCCTCCACCAGCGAACCCAGCAGCGTGTAACCGGGGTTGGAGTAGTGGTGCCTGCTGCCCGGAGTCAGCTTGAAGGGCTCCTCGCCCAACACGTCGGCGAGCTCGGGCCGCTGCGCGCCGGGGGTGCGCTCCCACCACTCGCCGGGGGTCTCCGCGGCCAGCCCGCCGGTGTGCGCGAGCAGTTGGGCGATGGTCACCCGGCCGGCAGCCGTTCCCGGGAGGTGCTCCTCCAGCGGGTCCTCCAGCCCGAGCAGCCCTTCGTCCCGCAGGCGCATGACCAGGACGGCGGTGAAGGTCTTGCTGATCGACCCGATCCGGTACTGCACGTTCCCGTCCGGGCCGTGCCCCTCGACGGAGGTCCGGGAGCCCTCCCAGACCACCTCCCCGCCGCGCAGTACGGCCGCCACGACCGACGGCGCCCGTCCCGTGCTCTGGGCGACGGCGATCCGGTGCCTCAGCGCACGCCGGGTGGCGGGGAGCAGTTCACGGTCCTCGGCAAGCTCATCCATGATCTGTAGGTTCTCACTTTCGGTGTCGTGCGCCGACGCTATGACCTGGACGTTCCCCTCCAGTCTCACGACGTGTCGGCAGGCGGCTGTCTCAGATCGATGTCATTTCCCCAGACTGCCCAGTCGGCTGCGCCGGACCTCGTGAGCCTGCATCGGCGGCCGTCCGTTCCATCCACTCCCGCACCGTCACTGCTTGCTCGATGCGGTTGACGATGTCCTTCTTGGACGCCGTGTCCAAGGTCTCCGGGATCTTGTCGAAGGTGTCGGGAAGGACGTCGAGGAGACCCCAGATCTGCTCGCCGGTGCTGACGGTCAGCAGTTGCTGGCACCTCCACTGCAGCGGCACCTCGGGACGGTGCGTGAGCCGCTGCACAAGTGTCGGGAACAGGTAGTGCGTCCCTTCTGCGGCGAGGTGCTCTCGTAGCCAGTCGACCGGGAGCCGCTGGCTGAAGCCATGCATGGCGGCCTCCTGGGCCAGGTCCAGGAGCTGAGCGGTGTCGACGGCTCGGACGGTGCGGGGAAGGGGCGGGGTCATGTCGAGATGATCCCAAGAAGCCTCCGCGACGCCGAGAGGTCAGATGGGCCGGGACACGATCCGGCGACGGGCAGAAGCCCAGACTTCCTCGAACTCCTCGACGGTGAGTTGTTCGGGGTCGTGGCCTTCCCATTCGGAGACGGGCAGCTCGGCTGTGATCCCGAACCTGCCGTCGTCCTCGTCGCGACGGCCTGCGTCGCGGGCCCCCTGCCACTCGGCGAGTGAGGCAGCTGCGATCGGGATCAGCTCAGGCCCTTCGAGTTCGACCTGCCGGATCACCCAGCCTTCGGCGTCGACCTCGAAGTAGAACCAGAGATCTTCCTCGTCCCAGTGGCAGCGCATCCATGTGGTCACCAGGCCATGATGCCGGGCCAGATGCGTTGCGCTACTCCGCTTTGTCTCATGGCTGGGCGATGAACCCTGCGGATCGGTCGAGCTGGAAAGGAGAGCCGACCCGGGTTGGATCCCAGCCTTGATCCCGTGCTTCTCGGATGCTGGCAGCAACGTGCGCTGGGCGGATGGGCACTGCCTCGGCACCCACCCAGTTACTGGGATGGGCCTGCCCGCTGGTGACGATCAAGGCCGTGCCCGGCTGTGTGTCGCTGGCCGCTTCGACGGCGTAAGTCATCGGCGTCCAACAGAGTCCCTGCATGTAGGAAGGCTTCCTGCGGATCCGCCAGCGGTACTCGATCCCGTCAACGGTTATGCGTCGGGAACCCTTCTTGTTCAGCGCCATCTTCCCTCCTCCGCTGTTGGACTCTAGCGCCGTGCAACAGGCCCGTCTCAGCCTGGATCTTCCGGGCTGCCGTGCCCACGAAAGCTGACCGTCGCTTCCATCCCCACTCCCGAGTTGGAGTTGCCCCCCGTCAGCACGATGCTCCCGCCCAACCTGCCGACGGGAGCACACCAGCAACACCTTCACTGGTACAGCAGCGACCTGCGAATCTCAGGTCCGTGTCGGATCCGACTTCCATCCGACTTCGACCGTGAGATTCCGACACGAAATTTGAGACCCTACAAGATCGGATGCTACGTGTTTGCCATGTCCACGAAGCGCGAATAGTGGCCCTGGAAGGCCACGGTGATCGTCGCGGTGGGGCCGTTACGGTGCTTGGCCACGATCAGGTCGGCCTCACCGGCGCGCGGGGACTCCTTCTCGTAGGCGTCCTCGCGGTGGAGCAGGATCACCATGTCGGCGTCCTGCTCGATCGAGCCCGATTCACGCAGGTCGGAGACCATCGGCTTCTTGTCGGTGCGCTGCTCCGGGCCACGGTTCAGCTGGGAGAGCGCGATCACCGGGACCTCCAGCTCCTTCGCCAGGAGCTTGAGGTTTCGGGACATGTCCGAGACCTCCTGCTGACGGCTCTCGGGACGGCGCGAGCCGCCCGACTGCATCAGCTGGAGGTAGTCGATGACGACGAGTGAGAGATCGTTGCGCTGCTTGAGCCGGCGGCACTTGGCCCGGATCTCCATCATCGACAGGTTGGGGGAATCGTCGATGTAGAGGGGGGCGGCGGAGACGTCCGGCATCCGGCGTGCCAGCCGGGTCCAGTCGTCGTCCGTCATCGTGCCCGAACGCATGTGGTGCAGGGCCACCCTGGCCTCCGCCGACAGCAGGCGCATGGCGATCTCGTTGCGCCCCATTTCGAGGGAGAAGATCACGCTGGGCAGGTTGCTCTTGATGGAGCAGGCCCGGGCGAAGTCCAGCGCGAGCGTGGACTTACCCATGGCCGGACGGGCCGCGATGACGATCATCTGGCCCGGGTGCAGGCCGTTGGTCAGGGAGTCCAGGTCGGTGAAGCCGGTGGGCACGCCCGACATCTGCCCGCTGCGCGAACCGATGGCCTCGATCTCGTCGAGGGCGCCCTCCATGATGTCGCCGAGCGGCAGGTAGTCCTCGGAGGTCCGCTGCTCGGTGACGGCGTAGATCTCGGCCTGGGCGCTGTTGACGATCTCGTCGACGTCGCCGTCGGCCGCGTATCCCATCTGCGTGATCTTCGTACCGGCGGCGACGAGGCGGCGCAGGACGGCCCGCTCGTGGACGATCTCCGCGTAGTACTCGGCGTTCGCCGCCGTCGGCACGGACTGGACCAGCGTGTGCAGGTAGGAGGCCCCGCCGACCTTGCTGATCTCGCCGCGCCGCGTCAGCTCGGCGCCCACGGTGATCGGGTCGGCCGGCTCGCCCTTGGCGTACAGGTCGAGGATGGCCTGGTAGATCGTCTCGTGCGAGGGCCGGTAGAAGTCGTGGCCCTTGAGGACCTCGACGACATCGGCGATGGCGTCCTTGGAGAGGAGCATGCCGCCGAGGACCGACTGCTCGGCGTCGAGGTCCTGTGGGGGGACCCGCTCGAAGCCGCCGCCGCCACCGTCCCAGGAGCCGCCCTCGCGGCCCCGGTCGTGCTGCTCGTCGCCGCGGCCCCGGCCTTCGCTGTTACGGCGCGGACGGGCGGGCAGACGGTCACTCGGACCGCTGTCGGCCCAGGGGTCGTCCATGGGCTCGGGCATGCTCACCGGGCCGCCTCCTCCCGTCCGCAACGCGGACCTCGCCGTGCGACTCTTTCTACGACACGGCTCTGACATTTGGGGCACCCGGATCGGCTGTCGGCGAGTCGGGCAACGCACCACGGTAGGGCCGCGGGCGGCGTCAGCCAATCTTGTTATCCACAGGCTCTGTGGATGAGATGTGGACGACGGCGCCAATGCTGTGGGTAACTCCCCGGAAGCTGTGCACGGACCGGGGGACGACGCTGTGGACAAAATCACCCGGGGCACCCCGTTACCCCATCTGACCTGGGATTTCATCATCCACCGACAGTGGGGGAGAAAAATCTTCGCCCGGGTTTCGAGAACGCCTCCAACGAGGCGGGAAGAACGCCCGAGTCGGCGCACAGGTAAGGATCGATACTATGTTGCGTCCGTTACCTGTGGAAGATTAGATTGGGCGCATGACACAGGCCCTCGCAGCACCCACGGCGGGGCCGAGACGGCACGACCGAGAGATCTTCGCACTCGCCGTCCCCGCCTTCGGCGCCCTCGTGGCCGAGCCCCTCTTCGTGATGGCCGACAGCGCCATCGTGGGACACCTCGGCACCCCTCAGCTGGCCGGCCTCGGCATCGCCGCCGCCCTGCTCACGACGGCCGTGAGCGTCTTCGTCTTCCTCGCCTACGCCACCACCGCGGCCGTCTCCCGCCGGGTCGGTGCCGGAGACCTGCCCGCAGCCATCCGGCAGGGCATGGACGGCATCTGGCTGGCCCTCCTGCTCGGCATCGCCGTCATCGCCGTGGTGCTGCCCACCGCCCCCTCGCTGATCTCCCTGTTCGGAGCCTCGGACAGCGTCGCCCCGCACGCGATCACCTATCTGCGCATCTCCGCCCTCGGCATCCCGGCGATGCTCGTGGTCCTGGCCGCCACGGGCGTCATCCGCGGCCTCCAGGACACCCGCACGCCGCTCTACGTCGCCATCGGCGGTTTCGCCCTCAACGCGGTCCTGAACGTCGCCCTCGTCTACGGCGCGGGCCTCGGCATCGCCGGTTCCGCCTGGGGCACCGTCCTGGCCCAGTGCGCCATGGCGGCCGCGTACCTCTTCGTGGTCGTCCGCGGGGCCCGACGGCACGGGGCCTCCCTGCGTCCCGACACCGCCGGCATCCGCGCCTGTGCCCAGGCCGGAGCCCCGCTGCTGGTCCGCACGCTGTCCCTGCGCGCCATCCTGATGATCGCGACCGCCGTGGCGGCCCGGCTCGGCGACGCCGACATCGCGGCCCACCAGATCCTGCTCTCCCTGTGGAGCCTGCTCGCCTTCGCCCTGGACGCCATTGCGATCGCCGGTCAGGCGATCATCGGCCGCTACCTGGGCTCGGGCGACACGGACGGTGCGAAGGCCGTCTGCCGCCGAATGGTGCAGTGGGGCATCGTCACGGGCATCGTGCTCGGCCTGCTGGTGGTCCTGGCCCGCCCCGTGTTCATTCCGCTGTTCACCAGCGATCCGGCGGTGGAGAAGGCGCTGCTGCCCGCTCTGCTGGTCGTGGCCCTCTCCCAGCCCGTCTCCGGCATCGTCTTCGTGCTGGACGGGGTCCTGATGGGTGCGGGCGACGGCCGCTACCTGGCCCGGGCGATGCTCGTGACGCTTGCCGTGTTCACCCCGGTCGCCCTGCTCGTCCCGACCCTGGGGGGCGGGCTGACGACGCTCTGGTGGGCCATGACCCTGATGATGCTGGTCCGGATGGTCACCCTTCAGCTGCGGGCCCGCTCCGGCCGATGGGCGATCGCGGGTGCCACCCGGTAGCTGTTTCACGTGAAACATCGCGGGGCCGTCGCCGTGTTTCACGTGAAACACCGGTCTGCGGGAACCCTGGATCCACGGTGGGGGAGCTCGGGAAACGACGAAGGGCCGCACCCCATCGGGGTGCGACCCTTCACGCGCAGCCCTTAGGCGGCGACGACCTCGATGCCCACGTTCGCGGCCACGTCGGCGTGCAGACGCACGGAGACCTGGTACGAACCGAGGGTCTTGATCGGGGAGCCCAGCTCAACGCGGCGCTTGTCGACCTTCGGGCCACCGGAAGCCTCGATCGCCGTGGCGATGTCGGCCGGGGTCACGGAGCCGAAGAGACGACCGGCGTCACCCGCGCGGGTGGCCAGACGGACCTTCACGCCCTCGAGCTTGGCCTTGACCTCGTTGGCCTGCTCGATGGTCGCGATCTCGTGGATCTTGCGGGCGCGGCGGATCTGCGCCACGTCCTTCTCGCCACCCTTGGTCCAGCGGATCGCGAAACCACGCGGGACCAGGTAGTTGCGAGCGTAACCGTCCTTGACGTCGACGACATCGCCGGCGGCACCGAGGCCAGAGACCTCGTGGGTCAGGATGATCTTCATTAGTCGGTCACCCTTTCCTTATCGCGCGGTGGACGTGTAGGGCAGCAGCGCCATCTCACGGCTGTTCTTCACGGCCGTGGCGACGTCACGCTGGTGCTGCGTGCAGTTGCCGGTGACGCGGCGGGCACGGATCTTGCCGCGGTCGGAAATGAACTTCCGCAGCATGTTCGTGTCCTTGTAGTCCACGTACGCGGTCTTGTCCTTGCAGAACGCGCAGACCTTCTTCTTAGGCTTGCGCACAGGCGGCTTCGCCATTGTGTCTCTCCTGTGTGATCAAGAAGTTTGGATGGAGCTGCCCTAGAAGGGCGGCTCGTCCGAGTAGCCACCGCCGGAGCCGCCGGAGCTTCCGCCCCAACCGCCCCCGCCGCCGCCCTGCTGCTGGCCACCGGCCGGCGCGCTGGACGCCCACGGGTCGTCGGAGGGAGCTCCGCCGCCCTGCTGGCCGCCGCTGGGGGCTCCGCCCCAGCCGCCGCCACCGCCGCCCTGCTGCTGACCGCCGCCGCCGTATCCACCCTGGCCACCGCGACCGGTGGTCTTGGCGACCTTGGCCGTGGCGTTCTTCAGGCTGGGGCCGACTTCCTCGACGTCCAGCTCGTAGACCGTGCGCTTGACACCCTCACGGTCCTCGTACGACCGCTGCCTCAGCCGGCCCTGCACGATGACGCGCATGCCTCGCTGAAGGGACTCGGCGACGTTCTCCGCCGCCTGCCGCCACACCGAGCAGGTCAGGAACAGGCTCTCGCCGTCCTTCCACTCATTGGTCTGACGGTCGAAGGTGCGGGGGGTGGACGCGACACGGAACTTCGCGACCGCCGCACCCGAGGGGGTGAAGCGCAGCTCGGGGTCGTCGACGAGATTGCCGACGACCGTGATGACGGTCTCGCCTGCCATGGATGAACCTCTCGGCGGGGATTGCTGCTGGGCTGCTGTGCTACTCGATCCCGATTACCGCTGAACCGAAGTTCAGTGGGTCTCGGGACGAAGGACCTTGGTCCGGAGAACCGACTCGTTCAGGTTCATCTGTCGGTCAAGCTCCTTGACGACCGCGGGCTCAGCCTGCAGGTCGATGACCGAGTAGATGCCCTCGGGCTTCTTCTTGATCTCGTAAGCGAGACGACGACGGCCCCAGGTGTCGACCTTCTCGACCTTTCCGTTGCCCTCACGGACGACGGAGAGGAAGTTCTCGATCAGCGGGGAGACAGCGCGCTCCTCGAGATCGGGGTCGAGGATGACCATCACTTCGTAGTGACGCATGTGGAACCCACCTCCTTTGGACTCAGCGGCCACGGTCGTTCCGTGGCAGGAGGGTCGTGATGCGTGAGCACGGCGTCCGCAGAGCAGACACCGCGCAGCTGTACAGACTACCTGCTCGCGTCCTTCCGGTTGAAATCCGGCAGGAGAGGGCCACAATCTGTATCCATCGGGTGTGCTCGGTGCTATGCCCTCGGCCCCCTGCCGGAGGCAGCCCGCAGCACCGCCAGCTTCAGCCAGGAGGTGCCTTCCGATGGCACAGGCAATGCGGCCCCCTCAGATCTCCCTGCTCTCCACCGACGGAAAGCCCCACCCGCTGCAGGACACCCTGATGGCGGTCACCCTGACCCTCGGCGCCGTGGCGTTCGTCACGGCCTTCTTCCACAACCTGCACCTGATCAGCTCGTGGGCCGGGCTGATCGGAATCCTGACCGGCGCGTACGGACAGTTCGTCTCCGTCACGACACGCGAGCGCTTCGCGCTGATCATCGGCCTTGGCGCGTCTGCCATCGGCTTCTACCTGGGCATGTTCCACGGCGGCCTCTTCGGGGGCTGACCGGGCCGCCCGGGGCACCTCCGCGGCAGGGCGCCGGCCGCACACCGGCCCGGGCCCACGGCCCGTCCCCCAGAAGGGTGGCGCCCCTGTCGCAGTAGGCTTCGCGCCATAGCCAGCGAAGCCGCCGAGGAGACGCCCCGCATGAGCCTGTCCCTGAGGACCATCAGCCGAGAGCAGCATCTGGGTTACCTCCAGAGCCTGCCCTCGGCGAGCCACTGCCAGGTCCCGGCGTGGGCCGACGTGAAGAACGAGTGGCGTTCCGAGAACCTCGGTTGGTTCAACGAGTCCGAGGAACTCGTCGGAGCGGCACTCGTGCTGTACCGCCAGCTGCCCAAGGTCAAGCGCTACCTCGCCTACCTCCCCGAGGGGCCGGTCATCAACTGGTACTCCCCGAACCTGGAGGAGTGGCTCCAGCCGATGCTGGCCCACCTCAAGCAGCAGGGCGCCTTCACGGTGAAGATGGGCCCGCCCGTCGTCATCCGCCGCTGGAACTCGGCCGCCATCAAGGCCGGCATCCAGGACCCGAACGTGAAGCGCCTGCGCGACGTGGAGGCCTCGGTCATCGAGCCCCGCGCCTTCGAGGTGTCCGACAAGCTGCGCCGCATGGGCTGGCAGCAGGCCGAGGACGGCGGCGCCGGTTTCGGCGACGTCCAGCCGCGCTACGTCTTCCAGGTACCGCTGGCCAACCGCTCGCTGGACGACGTCCTCAAGGGCTTCAACCAGCTGTGGCGCCGCAACATCAAGAAGGCCGAGAAGGCCGGCGTCGAGGTCGTCCAGGGCGGCTACGACGACCTGCCGACCTGGCAGCACCTCTACGAGATCACGGCCGAGCGCGACAAGTTCCGCCCCCGCCCCCTCAGCTACTTCCAGCGCCAGTGGACGGCCCTCAACTCCGAGGACCCCAACCGGATGCGCCTGTACATCGCCACGCACGAGGGAGAGCCGCTGGCCGCCGCCACGATGCTCACCGTCGGCCAGCACGTCTGGTACTCCTACGGCGCCTCCGCCAACCACAAGCGCGAGGTCCGGCCTTCGAACGCGATGCAGTGGCGGATGCTGCGCGACGCGTACGCGCTCGGTGCGAGCGTCTACGACCTGCGCGGAATCTCTGACACGCTGGACGAGAACGACCACCTGTTCGGTTTGATCCAGTTCAAGGTCGGTACGGGCGGCGAAGCCGTGGAGTACGTCGGCGAGTGGGACTTCCCGCTGAACAAGGTGCTGCACAAGGCGCTCGACATCTACATGTCGCGTCGCTGACCCACCCAGATCCACCCGCTTTCCCCAGCACAGTCCCGCTGCACCACGCAGCTTCACAGGAGAGGTTCCGGACGGGCATGGCGCTCACGCTCTACGTCGACACCGCGCGCTGGCGTGCGCACCAGAAGCAGGTCCAGGACCAGTTCCCCGGGATGATCCCGGTCTGCAAGGGCAACGGCTACGGCTTCGGCCACGAGCGGCTGTGCGAGGAGGCGACCCGGATGGGCGCCGACGTACTCGCGGTCGGCACGACGTACGAGGCCGCCAGCATCAAGGACTGGTTCGGTGGCGACCTGCTCGTCCTGACCCCGTTCCGCCGGGGCGAGGAGCCGGTACCGCTCCCGGACCGGGTCATCCGCTCGGTGTCCTCGCTGGAAGGGGTCCGCAGCCTGGTCGGTGCCCGTGTGGTCATCGAGTGCATGAGCTCGATGCGCCGTCACGGGATCTCCGAGCAGGACCTGGGCCAGCTGCACGGCGCGATCGAGGACGTGCGGCTGGAGGGCTTCGCCCTGCACCTGCCCCTGGACCGCCCGGACGGCTCGGACGCCGTGGAGGAGGTCATCGGCTGGATGGACCGGCTGCGCGCGGCCCGGCTGCCGCTGCACACCATGTTCGTCAGCCACCTGCGGGCCGAGGAGCTGGCACGGCTCCAGCAGCAGTTCCCCCAGACCCGTTTCCGGGCCCGCATCGGCACCCGGCTGTGGCTGGGCGACCACGAGGCGACCGCGTACCGCGGCTCGGTGCTCGACGTCACGCGGGTGGCCAAGGGTGACCGGTTCGGCTACCGCCAGCAGAAGGCCGCCTCCGACGGCTGGCTGGTCGTGGTCGCCGGCGGCACCTCGCACGGCGTGGGCCTGGAGGCCCCGAAGGCGCTGCACGGTGTGATGCCGCGCGCCAAGGGCGTCGCCCGGGCGGGCCTGGCCACGGTCAACCGGAACCTTTCGCCCTTCGTGTGGGCGGGCAAGCAGCGCTGGTTCGCCGAGCCGCCGCACATGCAGGTGTCGATCCTGTTCGTGCCCGCCGACGCGACCGAGCCGAAGGTCGGCGACGAGCTCGTGGCGCACCTGCGCCACACCACCACGCAGTTCGACCGGCTGCTCGACTCCTGAGCCGTCCCGGTCAGTCCTTGGGGCCGGTGCCCCAGTCGACCCGCTGTCCCTCCGAGGGCGTCGCGTACCGCGGCGCCCTCGCTGCGTCCGACAGCACGAACACGTCCTCCGCCCCGTCCAGGACGCCCCCGGAGGGGTCGTCCGAACCGTCCCGGCGTACGACGTCGTGCTCCGGGAGCAGGATGTCCCGGACGACGACGGCGCACAGGTACAGGGTGGTCAGCAGGTGGGCGGCGATGGCCAGCTGGTAGCCCTCCACCGGCAGGCCCTGGTGCTTGTCCCCGCTGTTGATGTAGGCGAGGTAGAACCAGATCCCGAGGAAGTAGGCGACCTCGCCGGCCTGCCAGATCAGGAAGTCCCGCCAGCGCGGCCGGGCCAGCGCGGCGAGCGGGATGAGCCACAGCACGTACTGCGGTGAGTAGACC
This sequence comes from Streptomyces erythrochromogenes, assembly GCF_040684695.1. GTDB lineage: Bacteria > Actinomycetota > Actinomycetes > Streptomycetales > Streptomycetaceae > Streptomyces > Streptomyces erythrochromogenes_C. Next base: position 491,878 of record NZ_JBFBGM010000002.1, on the reverse strand, counting down.
TTGTTGCAGAGGATGAAGGCGGCGACGACCAGGAAGGCCAGCTGGGCGAAGCGCGGCCGGCGGGGCGCGGTCAGGGTGAGCAGTGCGATAGCCCCGCACAGCAGGAGCGTCAACCCGGTCGCGTAGGTGTTGGCGTCGTGCAGGGGGTTGCCGGAGCGCTGGGAGATCAGCAGCCAGACGGAGCCGAAGTCGATGGGCCGCTCCTGGCTGAAGGTGTAGAACTTCTTCCAGCCGTCCCAGGCGAAGAACATGACGGGAACGTTCACCACGAGCCAGGCCCCGGCAGCGCCGACGGCGGCCAGGCCGAACTCGCGCCACTTCCCGGCCCGCCAGCAGAGCACGAACAGGACCCCGAGCAGCAGGACGGGGTAGAGCTTGGCGGCGGTGGCCAGACCGATGAGGACGCCGAAGAGGAGCGTCCGCCCACGGGACCACATGAGCATCCCGGCCGCGGTCAGGGCGATGGCCAGCAGGTCCCAGTTGATCGTCGCCGTCAGCGCGAAGGCGGGCGCGAGGGCGAAGAGCAGGGCGTCCCAGGGCCGCCGGCGGTGGGTGCGCGCGACGCACACGGCGATGACCGCCGCGCAGGCCATCAGCATGCCCGCGTTGACCATCCAGTACATCTGCTCGCGGTGCTGCATGGAGCCGCTGCCGGGGGTCAGCCAGGAGGCGATCTCCATGAAGAGCCCGGTGAGCACCGGGTACTCCAGGTACTCCATGTCGCCGGGGAGCCGGTCGAAGTACGGCGTCAGGTTGTCGGCGAAGCCGCGCACCGCGTACAGGTGCGGGATGTCGGAGTAGCAGGCGTGGGTGTACTGCGAGGACGCCCCGCGGAACCAGGCCCACTCGTAGCAGGGCAGCTTCTGCACCATGCCGAGCGCGAACATGCCGATGGCGAGGAGGGCCACGACGCGCACCGGTCCCAGCCAGTGGCCGCCGAGGCGGGCGTAGCGGCCGAGCGGGCCGCCGATGAGCTCACTGCCGGCTGCGGCGACCTCGTCCTGCTGCGTGGGCAGTACGGGGCGGTCCTCGTGCACCTGGGTCATGGGGCTCATCCTGCCGTACGGGGCCGGGGACGGGGGAAGGCCGCCGCACAGTGCGTGCGACGGCCTTCCTCGGTCGGCGGGGGTGGCGGAGCGGATCAGTCCGGCGCGGTGCCGGTGGTCGATCCGGTGAGGCCGCCCGGGCGGCCCGGTCTGCCGCTGGGCGACGGGGACGGCGACCCGCTGGGCCCGCCGATGATCCCCGAATTGCTGCCGCTGTTCGCACCCTCGTTGGTGCCGCCGCGCGTGGTCTCGGGGTCGCAGTACAGCTCCCACGGCTTGCACGGCCGGCCCCCGCCCTTGGACGGCGACGGCGACGGCGGCGGAGAGCTCGGCGGGAGGGACGACGGAGACGGGGACGGCGAGGCGGGTGCCACGGGGGTGGGGGAGGGGGCGCCGGCGGAGTCGGCCGTGACGCCGATGTCCTCGGCCTCCGGGAACTGCTTGACCGGGGCGCCCTTGAGGGCCTCGCCCATGTACTCGGTCCAGATCTCGGCCGGGATGTCACCACCGTGGAGGGAGGGGATGTCGCCCACGCCCTTCATGGAGATCAGCTTCTTCTCCGCCGAGTTGGGGTCGGTGCGGAAGAGGACCACGGACGTGGACAGTTCCGGGGTGTAGCCGACGAACCACGCCGACTTGTTCTCGTCGGTGGTACCGGTCTTGCCCGCGGCCGGCCGGCCCAGCTTCTTGGCCTTCTTGCCGGTGCCGTTCTCGATGACGTTCTCCAGCACCTTGGTGACGTTGTCCGCCACCGCGTTGTCCATGGCCCGCTGGTCCTTGGGCGGCTCGAAGCCGGACAGCTTCTCGCCGTTCTTCTCGACCAGGGTCACGGAGTACGGCTCGCGGTGCATGCCGGAGGCGGCGAAGGTCGCGTACGAGTCGGCCATGCGGATGGCGCTGGGGGTGGAGGTGCCCAGGGCGAAGGAGGCGTCGTTGTTGGGGTTGATCGACTCCTCGAGGATGCCCGTGGACTTCGCCACGTTCTTGACCTTGTCGTGGCCGACGTCGAAGACGAGCTGGGCGAACGGGACGTTGATGGACTTCTCCATCGCCTCGTTGAGGGTCACGTACCCGAAGGCGGTGGGGCTCTCGTTCTTCTGCCTGAACGGGTTGCCCGAGGAGTCGCGCAGCGGCTTGCCCTCACGGTTGTTGATCACTGTGAGGTCGTTCGCCTGGTACTTGCTGTCGACCGAGATGCCCTTGCCGTTGGAGTTCTGGGTGCCGTACTCCATGGCCGCGGCCAGCACGTACGGCTTCCAGGTCGAGCCGACCGGGACACCGCTGGTGTTGGCGTTGTTGCTGAAGTACTTCTGGTCCCAGCCCGGGCCGCCGTAGAGGGCCACGAGCCCGCCCGTCTTCACGTCCACGGAGGCGGCGCCGAACTGTACGAACGTGTCGGTGTCGGGGCGCTTCTTCTCGTCGATCAGCCCGGCGCGGATGTCCTCGACGGCCTTGGCCATGGCGTCGACCTTGGGCTTCTCGAAGGTGGTCCTGATCCGGTAGCCGCCCATGGCCATCTGTTCGGCGGTGATGCCCTTGGTCTTCATCACGTACGCCTTGGCCGTGTCGACCAGGTAGCCGATCTGGCCGGTCATGCCGCGGGCCTGCGCCGACTCGACGCGCGCGGGGAACTCCGTGTGCTTCGCGCGCTCCGCCGGGTCCATGCGGCCCACCTCGACCTCGCGGTCCAGCACCCAGGCCCAGCGCTCCCGGGCGCGCTTCTCGTTGAGGACGGGGGTGGCGGCGGCGCCGATGCCGCCGTCCGGGTTGTAGAGGTTGGGGCCCTTGAGCACGGCGGCGAGGAAGGCGCACTCGGAGGGGTTCAGGTCCTGGCTGTCCTTGCCGAAGTAGGCGCGGGCCGCGGCCTGGATGCCGTAGGCGTCGCGACCGTAGTAGGCGGTGTTGAGGTATCCCGCCAGGACCGTGTCCTTCTCCTCCTTGACGCCGAGCCTTATCGCGATGAAGAGCTCGGTGGCCTTCCGCTTGAGCGTCTGGTCGGAGTCCAGGTAGGTGTTCTTGACGTACTGCTGGGTGATGGTCGAGCCGCCCTGGGTGGAGCCGCCCGTGCCCATGTTCCACACGGCGCGGGCGATGCCCATCGGGTCCACGCCCTTGTCGGTCTCGAAGGACTCGTTCTCGGCCGCGATCACGGCGTCCCTCATCGACCGGGGGATGCTCGAAATGGGGACGATCTGGCGGTTCATCGAACCGCCCGTCGCCACCATCTGGCTGCCGTCGGCCCAGTAGAAGACGTTGTTCTGCGCCTGGGCCGCCTTGTTCGGGTCCGGCGTGCTCACCATGGCGATGCCGATGCCGGTACCGGCGATGATGACCGCGAAGAAGCCCAGGGCGGTGCCGGAGACCAGCTTCCAGGAGGGTACGAAGCGCTTCCAGCCGTCCCGGTCGGACCGCGGGTAGTTGATCAGCCGCTTGTCCGGGCGGCCGGCGCCGCGTGCGCCGCCGGCTCCGCCTCTGCCACGGCCCGGGGCCCCTCTCTGCGCGGCCCGGCGGGCGTCGGCGCGACTGCCCTGGGCGGGCTGCTGTGCGTACGGGCCGCTGTGTGACGCGGTGGGGACGTCACGTCCGGCACCCCGGCCGGGGCGCTGCTGGGCGGCGCGGCGGGCGGAGGCCCGCCCACCGCCCTGGGGCTGCGGCGGTTTGCGGCGGTGCTCGCTCATCGAACGACTACTCCTCGGGCAGGCGAGTGGCCTGGAAGCGGCAGATGAATTCCGGTTCCCCCCGGTGTCATGGCGCACAGACTACGCACGCTCAAAACCAGCCCAGTGCCGAAGTTCACCCCAAATCAGGCAACCTGCCTGGTGCGAATCGGTGATGTGATGCCGGTCACCATGTCTCCCCTTGTCGATGGAGGCGCCCCGTTCTATCGTCTGGATGTATCGAGTCGATACATCAGCTCGACATAAAGACTCAGGGGTGGAGGAGAGGCAGGCGGATGAGCAGACGCTCCGGCATCCTCGAATTCGCCGTCCTCGGACTGCTCCGCGAATCCCCCATGCACGGCTATGAGCTGCGCAAGCGGCTCAACACCTCGCTGGGAGTGTTCAGGGCCTTCAGCTACGGGACGCTCTACCCCTGCCTCAAGACGCTCGTCGCCAACGGCTGGTTGATCGAAGAACCGGGCAACGCCCCGGAAGACGCTCTCGCCGCTTCACTCGCAGGGCGCCGCGCCAAGATCGTCTACCGGTTGACGGCCGCGGGTAAGGAGCGCTTCGAGGAGCTGCTCTCCCACACCGGCCCCGAGACCTGGGAGGACGAGTCCTTCGCCGCCCGCTTCGCCTTCTTCGGCCAGACCGAACGAGACGTGCGCATGCGGGTACTGGAGGGCCGCCGCAGCCGGCTGGAGGAGCGCCTGGAGAAGATGCGCGCCTCCCTCGCCCGAACGCGGGAGCGCCTCGACGACTACACGCTTGAGCTGCAGCGGCACGGCATGGAGTCCGTGGAGCGCGAAGTGCGCTGGCTGAACGAGCTCATCGAGAGTGAGCGGGCGGGACGGGATCGCAGACGATCCGGTCCGTCCGACGAAACCGAAAAATGAGGCCTGCAGCTTTGCAGGCCTCGTCCGAGAACAAACAGGGAGCAACCGGAATGGGTTCGGTTCGCGTAGCCATCGTCGGCGTGGGCAACTGCGCCGCCTCGCTGGTGCAGGGCGTCGAGTACTACAAGGACGCCGACCCGGCGTCCAAGGTCCCCGGGCTGATGCACGTCCAGTTCGGCGACTACCACGTGCGTGACATCGAGTTCGTCGCCGCGTTCGACGTCGACGCGAAGAAGGTCGGCCTCGACCTTTCGGACGCCATCGGCGCCAGCGAGAACAACACCATCAAGATCTGCGACGTCCCGAACGCCGGTGTGACCGTTCAGCGCGGCCACACCTACGACGGTCTGGGCAAGTACTACCGCCAGACGATCGAGGAGTCCGCCGAGGCCCCCGTCGACGTCGTCCAGGTCCTCAAGGACCGTGAGGTCGACGTCCTGATCTGCTACCTGCCGGTCGGTTCCGAGGACGCTGCGAAGTTCTACGCGCAGTGCGCCATCGACGCCAAGGTCGCCTTCGTCAACGCCCTCCCGGTCTTCATCGCCGGCACCAAGGAGTGGGCCGACAAGTTCACCGAGGCCGGTGTCCCGATCGTCGGCGACGACATCAAGTCGCAGGTCGGCGCCACCATCACGCACCGCGTGATGGCGAAGCTGTTCGAAGACCGCGGTGTCCGTCTCGAGCGCACCATGCAGCTCAACGTCGGCGGCAACATGGACTTCAAGAACATGCTCGAGCGCGACCGCCTCGAGTCGAAGAAGATCTCCAAGACGCAGGCCGTCACCTCGCAGATCCCCGACCGCGAGCTGGGCGAGAAGAACGTCCACATCGGCCCGTCCGACTACGTCGCGTGGCTCGACGACCGCAAGTGGGCCTACGTCCGCCTCGAGGGCCGTGCCTTCGGTGACGTCCCGCTGAACCTCGAGTACAAGCTCGAAGTGTGGGACTCCCCGAACTCCGCCGGTGTCATCATCGACGCCCTGCGCGCCGCGAAGATCGCCAAGGACCGCGGTATCGGCGGCCCGATCCTGTCGGCGTCCAGCTACTTCATGAAGTCCCCGCCGGTCCAGTACTTCGACGACGAGGCCCTGGCCAACGTCGAGAAGTTCATCAAGGGCGAGGTCGAGCGCTAGTCGAAGCCCGCGAGTCCTGTCGACACCTGGACTTCGGCTGTTCTTCCGCGGAGGGTCCCCGGGCAATGTGCCCGGGGACCCTCCGCGTATGTGACCCTTTCCCTCATGCCTGTCGTACGTGATCTGCGCGTACTCCTGCGCCTGAGGGACTTCCGCAACCTGCTCGCCGTACGGCTGCTCTCCCAGGCGGCGGACGGCGTGTACCAGGTCGCGCTCGCCACCTATGTCGTCTTCTCCCCCGAGAAACAGACCTCACCGACGGCCATCGCCTCGGCCATGGCGGTACTGCTTCTGCCCTACTCGGTGATCGGCCCCTTCGCCGGAGTGCTGCTCGACCGCTGGAGACGACGTCAGGTCTTCCTCTACGGCAACCTGCTGCGAGCCTTCCTCGCCTGCATCACGGCGGTACTGATCGTCGCGCACGTACCCGACTGGCTGTTCTACGCCTCGGCGCTGTCCGTGACCGCGGTCAACCGCTTCGTGCTGGCCGGCCTGGCCGCCTCACTGCCCCGCGTCGTCGGCGCCGATCAGCTGGTCACCGCGAACGCTCTCTCCCCCACCGCGGGGACGCTCGCTGCCGTGGCCGGCGGAGGGCTGGCCTTCCTCGTCCGCCTGCTCGGGTCCGGCTCCAACGCCCTCGTCGTGCTCCTCGGGGCCTGCCTCTACCTGTGTGCGGCCCTCGTCTCGCTGAGACTGGCCATCGGGCTGCTCGGCCCCGACCACTCCGCCGGACAGGCCCACCCCTCCGTGGTCCAAGGCATCGCCCTCACGGTGCGGGGCATGGCCGAAGGCCTGCGGCACCTCGCCGCCCGGCGCCGGGCGGCCCGGGCGCTCACCGCGATGACCATGATGAGGTTCTGTTACGGCGCCCTTTTCGTCATGCTGCTGATGCTCTGCCGCTACGCCTGGTCGGACAACGAGGCCGAGGGGCTCGCCCTCCTGGGCATCGCGGTCGGCGCCTCCGGGGCCGGATTCTTCGCGGCCGCCGTCATCACCCCGTGGATGGTGGGGCGGCTGGGCACCCTCGGCTGGATCACCGCCTGCGCCGCGGGCTCCGCCATCCTCGTACCGGCCCTCGGCCTGTTCTTCGCCCCGGGTCCGATGCTGGTCGCCGCGTTCGTCCTCGGCCTGGCCACCCAGGGCGCCAAGATCTCCACCGACACCGAAGTGCAGTCCCGTGTGGACGACGACTACCGCGGCCGGGTGTTCTCCGTCTACGACGTGCTGTTCAACGTCGCGTTCGTCGGGTCGGCGGCTGTGGCCGCCCTCGTGCTCCCCGCCGACGGGCAGTCCGTGGTCCTGCTCGTCTGCGTGTCCGTTCTCTACGCCCTGACAGCGGCGTTGCTCGGCCGGCGCAGCCGATGTTTCACGTGAAACATCGCTCGCGACCGGTCTGCCCGGTGCCGATGTTTCACGTGAAACATCGGCACCGGGGCTCGCGGGTCAGGCCTGGGCCGCCCACCACTCCTTGAGCGCGGCAACAGCGGCGTCATGCCCCATCGGGCCGTTCTCCAGCCGCAGCTCCAGCAGGAACGCGTAGGCCTTGCCGATCACCGGCCCCGGGCCGACGTCCAGGACGCGCATGATCTCGTTGCCGTCCAGGTCGGGCCGGATCGCATCCAGCTCCTCCTGCTCCTGGAGCTGAGCAATGCGCTGCTCCAGCCCGTCGTAGGTACGGGAGAGCGCGTTGGCCTTGCGCTTGTTGCGCGTGGTGCAGTCGGACCGGGTCAGCTTGTGCAGGCGGTCCAGCAGCGGCCCGGCGTCACGGACGTAGCGCCGCACCGCGGAGTCGGTCCATTCGCCGTCGCCGTAGCCGTGGAAGCGCAGGTGCAGCTCGACCAGCCGGGACACGTCCTTGACCATGTCGTTGGAGTACTTCAGCGCGGTCAGCCGCTTCTTGGTCATCTTCGCCCCCACCACCTCGTGGTGGTGGAAGGAGACCCGGCCGTCGCTCTCGAAACGGCGGGTGCGGGGCTTGCCGATGTCGTGCAGCAGCGCAGCGAGGCGCAGCACGAGGTCCGGTCCGTCCTCCTCCAGCGCGATCGCCTGCTCCAGCACGATCAGGGAGTGGTCGTAGACGTCCTTGTGCCGGTGGTGCTCGTCACTCTCCAGCCGCAGCGCGGGCAGCTCCGGCAGCACCCGGTCGGCCAGCCCGGTGTCCACCAGCAGTCCCAAACCGCGGCGCGGGTTGGCGGACAGGATCAGCTTGTTCAGCTCGCCCTGGACCCGCTCCGCGGAGACGATCTCGATCCGGTCGGACATGGCCTTCATCGCCGCCACCACCTCAGGAGCGACCTCGAAGTCCAGCTGCGCCGAGAAGCGCGCCGCCCGCAGCATGCGCAGGGGATCGTCGGAGAAGGAGTCCTCCGGGGTTCCGGGGGTGCGCAGCACGCCGGCGGCCAGATCCTCCAGGCCGCCGTGCGGGTCGATGAACTCCTGCTCGGGCAGAGCCAGGGCCATCGCGTTGACCGTGAAATCACGGCGCACGAGGTCTTCGTCGATCGAGTCGCCGTAGGAGACCTCCGGCTTGCGCGACGTACGGTCGTAGGCCTCCGAGCGGTACGTCGTCACTTCGATCTGGAAGTTCCGCACGGCGTCCCCGACGCGCGCGTTCTTCTGGGCCCCGACGGTGCCGAAGGCGATGCCGACGTCCCAGACCGAGTCGGCCCACGGCCGGACGATCTTCAGAACGTCCTCGGGGCGGGCGTCGGTGGTGAAGTCGAGATCATTGCCGAGACGCCCGAGCAGCGCGTCGCGGACGGACCCGCCGACCAGAGCGAGGCGGAAGCCCGCCTCCTGGAACCGGCGGCCGAGCTCGTCGGCGACAGGAGCCACCCGCAGCAGGTCACTGACCGCGCTGCGCTGCACCTGACTGAGGGCACTGAGGTTGTCTTCGTTGGCGTTCGGCACAACTGAAAAGGGTACGTGCCCGGCCCACCGGGGACCGCCCCGTTTATCGGCGACCCCGGTACGGGGCCGCCGCGGGGCTGTGCCGATCATGTGGAGCAAGGGGCGGCACTCGCACACAGCGCACCTCGTTACCATTCGTGGACGCAGAAAAGACGACCACTGACACTTCTAGGGACGGGCTAGCGCGTGGCCGAGGCGGCAGACATCCAAGGGGCGTCACCCGCCCCTGTCCGGCGCCGATGGCTGCGGCGCGCGATCGTCCTGCTCGCCGGGACTCCCGTGCTGGCCGCTCTCGTCTACGCCCCCGCCCCCGAGGCCGAGGCCGTGCAGGCCTCCTCCGTCGACGTGCAGCTGGTCTCCATGGCGCCCAGCGCCCCTGTGAAGGGCGACACCCTCACCATCGAGGGCACCGTGGTCAACACCGGCTCCGAAACGATCACGAACGCCCACGTCGGACTCCGGGTGGGCTCCGCGCTCACGGACCGGTCGTCCATCGACGAGACGGCGGACCGCAACGGCTTCCGGGCCGGCGCCGACCCCGGCGAGATCGACTCGGCCTACGCGGTGAAGATCGCCTCCCTGCCGTCGAAGGTCACCCAGAACTTCACGCTCACCGTCCCGGTCAACAAGCTCGAACTCGACAAGGACGGCGTCTACCCGCTCGGGGTCTCGCTGTCCGGAGCGACCGAGAGCCGGCCGTCCGAGCAGGTGCTGGGCATCAAGCGGACCTTCCTGCCCTGGCAGCCCGAAGCCGCCGCCAAGCGCTCTCAGCTCACCTACGTATGGCCGCTGATCTCCGCCACCCGCGTCACCGCCGAAACCGGGTCCGACGAGCTCCAGACACCGGTCTTCCTCGACGACTCCCTCGCCGAGGAGCTCAAGCCGGGCGGCCGCCTGGAGCAGATGGTCACCCTCGGCAAGGACCTGCCGGTCACCTGGGTCATCGATCCCGACCTGCTCTACACCGTCGACGCGATGACCAAGGGCTACCGGGTCCGCGGCGCCAACGGAAAGTCCGTCCAGGGCAAGAACAAGGCCGTCGCCGAGCAGTGGCTGAGCTCCCTGGAGGCGGCCGTCCAGGGCAAGAAGGTCGTCGCGCTGCCCTTCGCCGACCCCGACCTCGCCTCCCTCGCCCACCACGGCAAGGACGTCTCGGGCACCCTGGGGCAGCTGCGCCCGGCCACCGACAAGGCGAAGAACGCCGTGCAGACCGTCCTGCACGTCCCCGCGTCCACCGACTTCTCCTGGCCCGTCAACGGCGCCATCGACCCCTCGATCGTCAACGTGGCCACCTCGGCCGGTGCCCACAACGTCCTGACCCGCAGCGACAGCCTCGTGGAGAGCGGCGCCCTCGGCTACACGCCGTCGGCCGCCCGGCCCATCGGGGCCGGCACCACCGCCGTCGTGGCGGACGCCGAGCTGTCCACCGCCTTCGAGGGCGACATGCTGAACGCCGGGCCCGCCACGCTCGCCGTGCAGCGGTTCCTCGCCCACAGCCTCGCCCTGAACCTGCAGAAGACCGACGAGCAGCGCAGCTTCGTCGTGGCCCCGCAGCGGATGCCCAGCGTCAGCCAGGCGCGGTCGATGGCGACCGCCATACGCGGCCTCCAGGGGGGCCGCTGGACGCAGCCGGCGGACCTCGAGGCGGCGGCCGCCGCCAAGCCCGACCCGGGCGCCGCCACCCAGGTGCCCGGCGCCGGCCAGTACCCGGAGGACCTGCGCAAGCAGGAGCTGCCGGTATCGGCCTTCGAGAAGATCCGCACCACGCAGAACACGCTCGACCATTTCAAGGTGATCCTCGCCGCGCCGGACCGCGTGGAGATCCCCTTCGGCAACACCATCAACCGCGAGATGTCGACCTCCTGGCGAGGGCGTCCCGACGAGGCCCGCCTCTACCGGGACCAGGTGCAGGAATACCTGATGGGTCTCACCGAGAAGGTCAAGGTCGTCCCCAAGTCCGATGCCACCCTGTCCGGACACAGCGCCACCATCCCCGTCAGCGTCCAGAACAGCCTCGTGCAGGACGTGCACGACCTGGTCCTGCGGGTGAAGTCCGCCAACCCGTCCCGCCTGATGTTCGGCGAGAGCGGCCAGGCGGAACAGCAGGTCACCGTGCAGGGCGACCACACCCAGACGGTGAAGTTCCCCGCCAACGCCACCGCGAGCGGCCCCGTCGAGGTCACCGCACAGCTCTTCACCAAGGACGGCATCCCCTACGGCAAGGAACGCCGGTTCACCGTGGAGGCCACCGAGATCACTCCCACCGTGATGCTCGTGATCGCCGGCGGTGTGCTCCTCCTGGTCCTGGCAGGCATCAAGATGTACGCCAGTCGCAAGCGTGTCGCGGCCCGCGCCGCCGCCGAGGAGAGCACGCAGCCGAGTGACGAGTCCCCGGACACCGAACCGCAAAGCACCGAGGGGTCCGGCACGAGTGAGACAGTGGACCGTTGAGCGATGCCGTGGCCGGTCGGCCTGGGGACGATGAGGTGGGGTTTCGATGAACGCGCCGTACGACGGTGACCGCGCGCAGGGCACTGGCGGGCCTGCGCCCTCCCAGGGCACTGCCCCGGGCACCCCGGTGCCCGGGCAGGTTCCCGTGCCTGCGCCCGCGCCGGACCGCGACCCGTATGTCCAGGATGCCTACGACTACGACCCGTACCGGTCCCAGGACCTGTCCGCCCAGGACCCCGTCGACGAGGTCCTCTACGACCGTGCCGCGCACCCGCCGCCGGCGCCCGGCACCTTCCAGGAGCCCGGTCCGCTCTACGCGGCGCCGAGTGCGCCCATGTACGCCCCCGACCCGCGCGTCTGGGCGCAGACCCCGCCGCCCGAGCCGGACGGCCCCTCCCGGCACCTGCCGTACGGCGACCACGCCACCACCACCGAGTTCGTGGGCGTGGACTCGCTCGTCACGCGGGCCTCGGAGGAGCAGCCCGAGCCGGATGCCTTCGCCCACCTCTACCGGGACCAGGAGGCGGCGCCCCGTACCCCCGCCGAGGACGCTCCCGTGGCCGCCCCGGCCCCCAGCAAGCCGGCCGGACGTGCCGCGAGCCTGCTCAAGTCCAGCGCGCTCATGGCCGCGGGCACGATCGTCTCCCGCATCACCGGCTTCCTGAGAACCCTGGTCATCGCCGCGGCGATCGGCGTCGGCACCTTCAACGACACGTACCAGATCGCCAACACGCTGCCCACGATGATCTACGTGCTCGTCGGTGGCGGCGCTCTCAACGCCGTCTTCATCCCGCAGCTGGTCCGCGCGATGAAGAACGACGACGACGGGGGCGAGGCGTACGCCAACCGGCTGCTGACCCTCGTCGTGGTGCTGCTGGCGGGCATCACCACCATCTGTGTCCTGGCCGCACCGGTGTTCATCACGATGATGTCGCCGAAGATCGCGTCGGACCCGCAGCAGATGGACGTGGCCGTCGCGTTCGCGCGCTACTGCCTGCCCACCATGTTCTTCATGGGCGTCCATGTGGTGCTCGGTCAGATCCTGAACGCCCGCGGCCGCTTCGGCGCCATGATGTGGACGCCGGTCCTCAACAACATCGTGGTCATCGCCACCTTCGGCGCCTTCATCTGGGCCTTCGGCGGCTTCACCACCTCCGGTGTCAACGCCACCACCGTCACCCCGGAAGGCGTCCGCCTGCTGGGTCTCGGCACCCTGCTGGGCCTGACCGTCCAGGCCCTCGCGATGCTCCCGTACCTGCGCGACGCGGGCTTCAAGCCGCGCCTGCGCTTCGACTGGAAGGGCCACGGCCTCGGCAAGGCCGCCCGCCTGGCGAAGTGGACGTTCTTCTTCGTCCTCGCCAACCAGGTCGGCCTCGTCATCGTCACCCAGCTCGCCACCTGGGCCGGCTCGGTCGCCGAGAAGCAGGGCCACCCCGGTACCGGCATCACCGCCTACAACTACGCGCTGCTGCTGTGGCAGATGCCGCAGGCGATCATCACCGTCTCCGTCATGACGGCCGTCCTGCCCCGCATCTCCCGCTCCGCCCACGACGGGGACGCCGCCGCGGTCCGCGACGACATCTCCTACGGACTGCGCACCTCGGCCGTCGCGATCGTCCCCTGCGCCTTCGCGTTCCTCGCCCTCGGCGTCCCGATGGCGACCCTGCTCTACGCGGGCTCCGGCTCCGGCGCCCAGAACATCGGCTACGTCCTGATGGCCTTCGGCCTCGGACTGATCCCGTACTCCGTCCAGTACGTCGTCCTGCGCGGCTTCTACGCCTACGAGGACACCCGGACGCCCTTCTACAACACCGTCATCGTCGCCGCCGTCAACGCGGCGGGCTCGGCCATCTCCTTCTTCGTCCTCCCCGCCCGCTGGGCGGTCGTCGGCATGGCCGCCTCCTACGGTCTCGGCTACGCCGTGGGCGTGGGCGTGGCCTGGCGCCGCCTGCGCACCAGGCTCGGTGGCGACCTCGACGGCGCCCATGTGATGCGCACCTACGCCCGTCTCACCGGGGCCTGTGTCCCGGCCGCCGCCGTGGCCGGCGCGGCCGCCTACGCGGTCACCCAGTGGCTGGGCAGCGGAGTCCTGGGTTCCGCCACCGCCCTGGTCGCCGGCGGTATCGCCCTCGCGGCCGTGTTCCTCATCGCGGCCAAGCGGATGCGGATCGAGGAGCTCAACGCGATGGTCGGGATGGTCCGAGGACGTTTGGGGCGCTGATCCGCACAACCGTCGCCCCCTTTCGTGTGTCGTGCATAGCGTCGGACTGTGGGCACAATTGGCTTGGCTTCGCAGACTGGCCTACAGCGCGCAACGGATGGGGAGGCAGGAACGACGGTGGCGGAACGTAGCACGGCTGCCGTCGACGTGGCCGACAACGACGGCAACGAGCCGTCTGCCGCTCAGGCGGCACAGGCCACGTCCGACGGGGTGGACACCCAGAACGGACGAGCCGCGGACGGACCCATGCCCGACAAGGACGGCGAACGCACGAAGACGGCCTCCACGGCCGCACCCGAACTCCACAGCGGCCACAAGCTCGCCAGACGCTACCGGCTGGAAGAGTGCGTCACCCGTGTGGACGGATTCAGCAGTTGGCGCGCGATGGACGAGAAGTTGCGCCGGGCCGTGGGCGTGCATCTGATGCCCGCCGACCACGCACGGGCGCGCTCCGTCCTGGCCGCGGCCCGCTCGTCCGCGCTCCTCGGCGACCCGCGCTTCGTGCAGGTGCTCGACGCCGTGGAGGAGAACGACCTCGTCTACGTCGTCCACGAGTGGCTGCCCGACGCCACCGAGCTCACCGCCCTGCTCGCCGCGGGCCCGCTGGAGGCCCACGAGGCCTACCAGCTCGTCAGCCAGGTGTCCCAGGCGATGGCCGCCGCGCACCGAGAGGGCCTCGCCCACCTCCGGCTGACGCCGAGCGCGATACTGCGCACTTCCACGGGCCAGTGGCGCATCCGCGGCCTCGCCGTGAACGCCGCACTGCGCGGCATCACCAGCGAGACCCCGCAGCGCGCCGACACCGAGGCCATCGGCGCCCTGCTGTACGCGGCCCTCACGCAGCGCTGGCCGTACGAGAGCGACGCGTACGGCCTCACCGGTCTGCCCAAGGGCGTCGGTCTGATCGCCCCCGACCAGGTCCGCGCCGGGGTCCACCGGGGCCTGGGCGAACTCGCCATGCGCGCGCTCGCCAACGACGGGGCCACCGCCTCCCGTCAGGAACCGGCCTGCACCACCCCGGAAGAGCTGTCCAAGGCCGTGTCCGCGATGCCCCGCATCCGGCCGCCGGAGCCGGCCTTCACGGCCCCGCCGGAGTACCAGCACACCACCTACCAGCAGGGCAGCTACGGCCGCACCACGCCCTCCGGCGTGACCACCGCCCAGAGCCTGCCCGTCGCACCCCCGCCGCCGCCCCTGCAGAGCCGTACCGGCCGCGCACTCAAGTGGGGCGTCGCCGCCCTGCTCATCGCCGCCCTCGGTCTGGGCAGCTGGCAGCTCGCCGACACCCTCCTGGAGCGCGGTACCCAGAAGGGCAACAGCGGCACGAGCAACAACACCAAGCCCGGCACGGACGACGAGAACCCGAAGCAGGCCGAACTCACCCCGCTGCCCATCAAGGCGGCGGCGGAGTACTACCCAGACGCCAAGCCCCAGGACGTCGACGGCGTCCCCAAGAGCTACGACAGCGACCCGGAATCGTTCTGGCGGACCTACAGCTACGAAGACGGTCCTGACCTGGGGGCCTACAAGGAGGGCCTCGGCCTGGTCTTCGACCTCGGCGAGGAACAGGACGTGAGTGCGGCGTCGATAGCGCTCCGGTACAGCGGCGACCACACCACCGCCACGATCTACACGGCACCGAACCTTTCATCGTCGACGTCGATCAAGAGCATGCAGCCGATCGCCAACGGGACCACGAAGGACAACAAGCTGGAGCTCGTCGCGGCCACTCCGGTCAAGGCGCGCTACGTGGTGCTGTGGCTCACGGCCATGCCGAAGGCCGGCGCCTCGGAGTACAGCGGGGCCGGCTACAAGCAGGGCATCTCGAACGTCGTCTTCTCCAAGCGCTCCTAGCGCTCACGGCGCTTCGCCCGGCTCCGGCCGGGCAAAGGGTCTGCGGGAAGCGAATTCCCGCAGACCCGCGGCCCGGCCGCGGGGGTCGGCTGCCGGACGAACCCGGTTCGACCGGTGCTCTGCTCCCAACAGAAGGGGAATCATGAGGCCTGCGGCTGACGACCTCGGCCCCACCTCGGACCAGGAGCTTCTGGCGCTGCACGTGGGTGGTGATCCCGATGCCTTCGGGGAGCTCGTGCGGCGGCATCGGGACCGGTTGTGGGCCGTGGCGCTGCGGACGCTCGGGGACCGGGAGGAAGCCGCGGATGCCGTGCAGGACGCCCTGGTCTCCGCGTACCGGGCCGCGCACACCTTCCGGGGGGATTCCGCCGTCACCACCTGGCTGCACCGGATCACCGTGAACGCCTGCCTCGACCGTGCCCGCAAGGCCGCCTCGCGCCGGACCGCACCCCTGGACGACACGGAGCGCCTGGAGAGCCTCCTGGAGCCCCACGAGTCCGCCGAGGCGCCCGCGGAGCGTCAGGACCTCCACCGGCAGCTCCTGGCCGCTCTCAGAACCCTCCCGGACGAGCAGCGGGCCGCCCTGGTCCTCGTCGACATGCAGGGATACCCCGTCGCCGAAGCCGCCGACATCCTCGACGTGCCCACGGGAACGGTGAAGAGCCGGTGCGCGCGCGGCCGGGCGAAACTCCTGCCGCTCCTCACTCATCTGCGCACGAATGCCGGGGATAACACCGACGCCGAGCGGGGAAGGAACCGGACGCCGGGCACGCCCGTCCCACCAGCGGCAGCACAACCCCGGCAACCAGACCCAGACGCTGTGAAGGGCGGAGGTGGACGACCGTGAGCCCTGCGACTGGTACGCCCGGCACGACCGGAACGATCCGGCACCCGGACGTCTCGGAGATCTCCGACCTGACCGAAGGGCTCCTCTCCCCGTCCCGGTCCGCGGAAATCCGCCGTCACCTCGACGGCTGCGCCCTGTGCGCCGACGTCCTCTCCTCACTGGAGGAGATCCGCGGCCTCCTCGGCACGCTGCCCGGGCCGGCCCGCATGCCCGGCGACATCGCCGGCCGGATCGACGCGGCCCTCGCCGCCGAGGCCCTGCTCGACGCGACCCAGCCGCGGGACCCGGCCACGCCGGCCTCCCGCCCCCGCACCACCGAACGCGCTGTTTCACGTGAAACAGCGCCCGCCGGTCACCCGACCGGCCCAACCGGTCCCGGGCGGCGCCGCGCCCGTCGCCGGATCGCCGTACTCGGCGGTCTGGCCGGCGCCGCCGTGTGCGCCCTCGGCCTCTTCCTCTTCGTCGACTTCTCCGGCACCCCCCACCCCAATACCGCGGCCTCGGACTCCGCCGCCCATCCGCCCGTCAGCGCCGCCGCCGGCGGCACCTACACCGCGCAGGGGCTCCGGGAGAACGTCCAGCGGCTGATCGCTTCGGGAGCGGCGGCCAAGACCGACCCCGGCGGGCAGAACAACACGTACGGGCTGGACGAGACCACCCGCGCTCCCGGGGTGGCTCCCGGCGACCAGCGGGTGGCACCCGCCGTCCCGGCCTGCGTCCAGGACGCCACGGGCCGCTCCGATGCGCCGCTCGCCGCCGAACGCGGCAGCTACCAGGGCTCCGCAGTCCACCTGCTCGTCCTGCCGCACCCGGACGACGCCTCGCGTGTGGACGCCTACCTCGTCGACTCCGCGTGCGAGAGCACCGGCTCGGCCACCCCGGGAAGGGTCCTCCTGAAGAACACCTATCCGCGAAGCTGACCCGTTCAGGTCTGCAGTGCGACGGGTGGGGAATGCGGGCGCCGTAGGATCCGTTGGGTGGGGTGAGAGTCCGCACCGGCCCCCGGTAGGCAGCACGCAGTCCGCAGAGACGAGGAAGAAACCCGTGAGCGACGTTCGAAACGTGATCATCATCGGCTCCGGGCCGGCCGGTTACACCGCCGCCCTGTACACCGCACGCGCTTCGCTCAAGCCCCTGGTCTTCGAAGGCGCCGTCACCGCCGGTGGCGCGCTGATGAACACCACCGAGGTGGAGAACTTCCCCGGTTTCCAGGACGGCATCATGGGCCCGGACCTGATGGACAACATGCGCGGCCAGGCCGAGCGCTTCGGCGCCGAGCTGGTCCCGGACGACATCGTGGCCGTGGACCTCACCGGCGAGATCAAGACCGTGACCGACACCGCCGGCACCGTGCACCGCGCGAAGGCCGTCATCGTGACCACCGGCTCGCAGCACCGCAAGCTGGGCCTGCCCAACGAGGACGCCCTCTCCGGCCGCGGCGTCTCCTGGTGCGCCACCTGTGACGGGTTCTTCTTCAAGGACCACGACATCGCCGTCGTCGGCGGCGGCGACACCGCGATCGAGGAGGCGACCTTCCTCTCCCGGTTCGCCAAGTCCGTCACCATCGTCCACCGCCGGGACAGCCTGCGCGCCTCCAAGGCCATGCAGGACCGCGCGTTCGCCGACCCGAAGATCAAGTTCGCCTGGGACAGCGAGGTCGCCGAGATCCACGGCGAGCAGAAGCTCTCCGGCCTCACCCTGCGCAACACCAAGACCGGTGAGACCTCCGAGCTGCCCGTGACCGGCCTGTTCATCGCCGTCGGCCACGACCCGCGCACCGAACTCTTCAAGGACCAGCTCGACCTCGACGACGAGGGCTACCTCAAGGTCGACGCCCCCTCCACCCGTACCAGCGTCACCGGTGTCTTCGGCGCCGGCGACGTCGTGGACCACACGTACCGTCAGGCCATCACGGCCGCGGGCACCGGCTGCTCCGCCGCCCTCGACGCCGAGCGCTTCCTCGCCGCCCTCGCGGATGCCGAGAAGGCGCACGCGGCGGTCTGACCGGTCCCCACCCCCCGCACCAGCCCCACACCCCACCCCGCAGGAAGAACAAGGAGGCCGCTGTGGCCGGCACCCTCAAGAACGTGACCGACGCCGACTTCGACGCCGAGGTCCTCAGGAGCGACAAGCCCGTACTGGTCGACTTCTGGGCCGCCTGGTGCGGACCGTGCCGCCAGATCGCGCCGTCCCTCGAGGCCATCGCCGCCGAGTACGGCGACCAGATCGAGATCGTCAAGCTCAACATCGACGAGAACCCGGCCACCGCCGCCAAGTACGGCGTCATGTCCATCCCGACGCTCAACGTCTACCAGGGCGGCGAGGTCGCCAAGACCATCGTCGGCGCCAAGCCGAAGGCCGCCATCCTGCGGGACCTCGCCGACTTCGTCGAGGTCAAGACCGCCTGACGACGGCCGGTGTTCCACGTGGAACGGGCCCGCCCCCTCGGAGGGGGCGGGCCCGTTTCCCGTACTCCGTCAGAGCGGCCGTAGGGCCGGCTCCTTGCGCGCGCCGCCCAGCAGCCGGTCCAGGGCCAGCTCGACGTCTTCCTTCCAGGACAGGGTCGACCGCAGCTCCAGCCGCAGCCGGGGACGCGACGGATGAGGACGCACGGTCTTGAAGCCCACGGCCAGGAGATGGTCCGCCGGCAGCAGGCAGGCCGGGCCCTCCCACCGTGCGTCCCCGAACGCCTCGATCGCCCGGAACCCCCTGCGCAGCAGATCCTTGGCCACCGTCTGCACCATGACCCGGCCCAGCCCCTGCCCCTGGTATCCGGGCATGATCCAGGCGGTGATCAGCTGAACGGCGTCCGGTGAGACCGGACTCGTCGGGAAGGCGGTGGCCCGGGGGACGTACGCCGGCGGCGCGTAGAGCACGAAGCCCACGGGCACCTCGTCCACGTAGACCACACGGCCGCAGGATCCCCACTCCAGCAGAACGGCGGAGATCCACGCCTCCTTCTCCGTCTCCGAAGTACCCGCCTTCACAGCGGCCTCACCGCTGACCGGATCCAGTTCCCAGAAGACGCAGGACCGGCAACGTCGAGGCAGGTCCTGGAGGTTGTCCAAGGTGAGCGGTACCAGCCGACGACCCATGACCGCATCGTATCCACTGGTCCATCGTTCTTCGACAGCAAAGCGAAGGGGCGGATCACACCGGTTCACACCGGCGGGATCCGCCCCTCGGCCTACTTGGGGATCACTCCCCGGAGAGGCCCTGATCCAGCACCCGGCCCTCGCCCGGTGCCAGCGTTCCCAGAATCCGCTCCAGATCCTCCATCGAAGCGAACTCGACGGTGATCTTGCCCTTCTTCTGGCCCAGGTCCACCTTCACCCGGGTCTCGAACCGGTCCGACAGCCGCGTCGCCAGCTCGCTGAGCGCCGGCGACACCCGGGCTCCTGCACGCGGCCCCTTCGGCTTCACCGTGCTCGACGGCTCCGAGGCCATCAGCGTCACGATCTCCTCGACCGCGCGCACCGACAGGCCCTCGGCCACGATCCGGTGTGCCAGCCGATCCTGCTCCGCGGAGTCCTCCACCGAGAGCAGCGCCCGCGCGTGCCCCGCCGAGAGCACCCCGGCGGCCACCCGGCGCTGCACCGGCAGCGACAGCTTCAGCAGTCGCAGGGTGTTGGACACCTGGGGACGCGAACGGCCGATCCGGTCGGCCAGCTGGTCGTGCGTGCAGTTGAAGTCCTGGAGCAGCTGGTCGTAGGCGGCAGCCTCCTCCAGCGGGTTGAGCTGAGCCCGGTGCAGGTTCTCCAGCAGGGCGTCCAGCAGCAGCTTCTCGTCGTCCGTCGCACGGATGATCGCCGGAATGGCCTCCAGTCCGGCTTCCCTGCAGGCACGCCAACGCCGCTCACCCATGATCAGCTCGTACCGGCCGGGTGCCGACTGGCGCACCACCACCGGCTGGAGCAGGCCCACCTCCTGAATGGAGGTGACCAGCTCCGCGAGTGCGTCCTCGTCGAACACCTCGCGCGGCTGACGCGGGTTCGGGGTGATCGTGTCCATCGGGAGCTCCGCGAACGTCGCTCCCGCCACCGTGTTCACCTCGGCCTCGGGCTCCGGGGCCGGCTCCGGCTCGGCCACCGGGAGCACGGCGAGCGATGTTTCACGTGAAACATCGGCCTGCGCCAGCGCCGCCAGCTTCGCCGCCGCGATTCCCCGCTCGGACGCCATCTCCGGAACCGCCGTCGGAGACGCGGACCCGGCATTGCTCGCCGGCAGCGTCTTCTCCTGCGGAGCCTGCGGGATCAGTGCGGCGAGCCCCCGTCCCAGACCTCTACGTCGCTCACTCACTGGATCCCCTCCGCCATACTCTGCGTGCTGTTCATGCCCGCGCCCAGATGGGCGTGCTGGGACTCGTACTGCATTCCGACCCCCCGATACGCGATCTCTCGCGCCGCCTCCAGATAGGAGAGAGAACCGCTGGAACCCGGGTCGTACGTGAGCACCGTCTGCCCGTAGCTCGGCGCCTCGGAGATACGCACCGACCGGGGGATGCTCGTCCGGAGCACCTCCTTGCCGAAGTGGCTGCGCACCTCGTCCGCCACCTGCGATGCGAGCCGGGTCCTGCCGTCGTACATCGTCAGCAGGATGGTCGACACGTGGAGGGCCGGGTTCAGGTGGGCCCGCACCAGATCGACGTTGCGCAGCAGCTGGCCCAGGCCCTCCAGCGCGTAGTACTCGCACTGGATCGGGATCAGCACCTCGGCGCCGGCCACCAGGGCGTTCACCGTCAGGAGGCCGAGCGAGGGCGGGCAGTCGATCAGGATGTAGTCGAGTGGCTGGTCGTACGCCTGGATCGCCCGCTGGAGACGGCTCTCCCTCGCCACCAGCGACACCAGCTCGATCTCCGCACCCGCCAGATCGATCGTGGCCGGAGCGCAGAAGAGCCCCTCCACGTCGACCACCGGCTGGACGACCTCCAGCAGCGGCCTGCTGTCCACGAGCACGTGGTAGATGGAGGGCACGTCCGCGTGGTGATCGATGCCCAGTGCGGTGGACGCGTTCCCCTGCGGGTCGAGGTCGACCACGAGGACCCGTGCTCCGTTCAGAGCCAGCGAGGCCGCCAGGTTCACGGTCGTCGTGGTCTTGCCCACGCCGCCCTTCTGGTTGGCGACCACGATGACACGGGTCTGATCCGGGCGCGGCATGGCTGCACCGGAGCGCCCCATCGCCTCCACCGCCAGCTGGGCGGATCGACCGATGGGGGTCTCGTTGTCTACAAGGGGCGGGGGCGATGTTTCACGTGAAACATCCTCACCCACCGGTTCAGAGCGGGGACCGGGGACCGGGTCGGCCATCGGCCCCGCGAGGTTGGCGTCGGACCGCACGGTGTCACTCTCCTCGACATCAGGCTCGCGATGAACAGAGCCTGCCATGTCACCGGGGTCGCGAACCAGCGGGGCCCGTACTCCTGTGGATGAATCCACCGATGTGGACAACTCCGTCCCCCTTGCGTCCTTGCGCTGGAGGGGGGACGCAGCCGCACGACCGCGGCTGATGATTCCGTGCAGCAGAGAGCGACGTTTCACGTGAAACACGATGCCCGGACGGAGTCTTCAGGCCCCTACGACACTCCGAAATGCATACCTATAGGGCCCAACGCAGACGAAATCTCCGCGCGGGCCCCACAGAACCAGCGAATCAACGACGCCGGCGCGTCCGTCCGACCCGGGCAGCCTTAGCCCGCTTGGCCGCGAACCTCACCCCACCGGGGCTTTCTCCGACCTCGACCCGGACCACCGTCGACAGCGGGTCCACGCGTCCCTCGCCCACCTGCAGCACCGAGGTCTTCACCACACCGAGCTTCGTCAGCGCCGTCTTGGCCGACACCAGCTCCTCCTCGGCGGTGTCGCCCTTCAGCGCCAGCATCTCGCCGTAGGGGCGCAGCAGGGGAACGCCCCAGCCGGCCAGCCGGTCCAGCGGAGCCACGGCCCGCGCCGTCACCACGTGCACCGGCTGGAGCTTGCCGAGGACTTCCTCGGCCCGCCCGCGCACCACGGTGACGTGGTCGAGGCCCAGCAGCTCCACGGCTTCCTGAAGGAAGGTGGTCCGCCGCAGCAGCGGCTCCAGCAGGGTGATCTTGAGATCCCGCCGCACCAGCGCCAGCGGGATGCCGGGCAGACCCGCGCCCGAGCCCACGTCGCACACGGTGACGCCCTGGGGCACCACTTCCGACAGGACTGCGCAGTTCAGCAGGTGCCGCTCCCAGAGCCGCGGCACCTCGCGCGGCCCGATCAGGCCGCGCTTGACTCCCGCGTCCGCGAGCAGCTCCGCATACCGCACAGCTTCCGGGAAAAACTCACCGAACACCGCGCGCGCCTCTTCGGGCGCCTCGGGAAGCTCAGCTGCCTCCGTCACGGGGACCGTCCTTCCGTACCTCGTGGTCCCGAAGACCACGTATTCAAGATGCCGCGTCGTTCACTTGCCAGGCTGACAAACATCGGCCCCGCCTGCGATACAGACGGGGCCGAACACTCATGCTGGCGATCAGGCCGGGAGCACAACGACGAAGCGCTGCGGCTCCTCGCCCTCGGACTCGCTCCGCAGACCGGCGGCCGCCACAGCGTCGTGGACGACCTTCCGCTCGAAGGGGGTCATGGGAGCCAGCTTCAGCGGCTCGCCGGACGCCTTCACATCCGCCGCCGCCTTCGCGCCCAGGGCCGCCAGCTCCTCGCGCTTCTTCGCGCGGAACCCGGCGATGTCGAGCATCAGCCGGCTGCGGTCCCCGGTCTCCCGGTGGACGGCCAGGCGGGTCAGCTCCTGCAGGGCCTCCAGGACCTCACCGTCGCGGCCCACGAGCTTCTGCAGGTCGCGGCTGGCGGAGTCACTGACGATCGACACCGCGGCACGGTCGGCCTCGACGTCCATGTCGATGTCGCCGTCCAGGTCTGCGATGTCCAGCAGACCCTCGAGGTAGTCGGCCGCGATCTCACCCTCCTGCTCGAGGCGGGTCAGGGTGTCGCCACTCTCAGCGGCGGCGGTGGTGGTGCCTTCCGTCACGGGAGGGACTCCTTCTTACTTCTTGGGAGAGGGCTTGCTGGGCGTCTGGCGCTGCGACTTCGTCTGCCGCTTCGGCTGCTGCCGCTTCGCGGCACCGCCGCTCGCTGCGTCCGAATCCGCCGTGCCCTCGGAACTCTTGATCACGGAGCCGTCCGCCTGGGCGGCCAGACCCTGCTTCGAGAGGGCCGTGATGAACTTCCGCTCGTTGTCGTTGCGGTCCGGCCCCTTGGCCACGATGGCAGCGACGATCTTCTTCTTGCCCCGGCCCTTGACCTCACCGTGCGAGGTGGCGTGCTTGAGCAGCCGCGTCAGGTACTGGTCCTGCGCCTTGCTGCCCGGCGTCGGGTTCTGGTTGATCACGTACATCTGCTGACCCATGGTCCAGACGTTGGTGGTCAGCCAGTAGACGAGGACACCGACGGGGAAGTTGATACCCATGACCGCGAAGATCACCGGGAAGATGTACATCAGCATCTTCTGCTGCTGCATGAACGGCGTCTTGACCGACAGGTCGACGTTCTTCTGCATCAGCTGACGCTGGGTGTAGAACTGCGACAGCGACATCATGACGATCATGACCGCGGTCACGACCCGGACGTCCGTGAGCGAGGCGCCGAGAGCGGCGACCTTCTCGGAGCTGTCCATGAACTTGGCGGCGATCGGCGCGCCGAAGATCTTGGCCTCACGGGCGCTGTCGACGAGCTGCTGGTTCAGGACGCCGATGGTCTTGCCGTCGGCGATGTTCGCCAGCACGTGGTAGAGCGCGAAGAAGAACGGGGACTGCGCCAGGATGGGAAGGCACGAGGAGAGCGGGTTGGTACCCGTCTCCTTGTACAGCTTCATCATCTCTTCGGACTGACGCTGCTTGTCGTTCTTGTAGCGCTCCTGGATCGCCTTCATCTTCGGCTGGAGCGCCTGCATGCCACGCGTCGCCTTGATCTGCTTCACGAAGAGCGGGATCAGGCAGATGCGGATCAAGACCACCAGGGACACGATGGACAGGCCCCAGGCCCATCCACTGTCCGGCCCGAAGACCGCCCCGTACAGCGAGTGGAACTGGACGATGATCCAGGAAACGGGTGTGGTGATAAAGCTGAACAGACCGGCGATCGTGTCCACTAATCAGGCTCCTTGAGCATTGCGAGATCTACGCAACGCACTGCGCAGCTGCTCGTGCCAACGCGGGCGTTTACGGGGTGGGACATGGTCCACGCCACCCGGGGACCACGGATTGCACCGCAGGATCCGCCAGGCGGTCAGCGCTGTCCCCTTCACCGCACCATGCCGGTCGATGGCCGTGTACCCGTAGTGCGAACACGACGGGTAGTAGCGGCACACCGGCCCGAGCAGCGGACTGATCGTCCACTGGTACAGCTTGATCAAAGCGAGCAGCGGGTACTTCATCGAGCCACGCCTCCCAGGAGCCGCACCAGAGCGGCATCCAGGTCCCGGGCCAGTTCATCGGGGCCGGCATCGCCCGCTCCGGGCAACGCTCGTACCACCACCAGGCTACCGGCGGGCAGCTGCGACAGCCGCTCGCGGACCAGATGGCGAAGACGGCGCTTGACCCGGTTCCGTATGACGGCGTTGCCGACGGCCTTGCTGACGACGAAACCCGCACGCGACGAGGGATCGATCTCCCCCGACTCGTGCGGGTCCGTTGCACCGCTTGTACGTAGGTGGACGACGAGGAGTGGGCGACCGGCCCGGCGTCCTCGGCGTACCGCGCTCGCGAAGTCCTCGCGCCGCCTCAGCCGATTCTCGGGAGACAGCACGACGTCACGACCTGCGCGTTGTTACGCGGAAAGGGCGGCGCGGCCCTTGGAACGACGGTTCGCGAGGATCGCGCGACCGGCACGGGTACGCATCCGCAGGCGGAAGCCGTGGGTCTTGGCACGACGGCGGTTGTTCGGCTGGAAGGTGCGCTTGCTCACTCGGGGGCTCCAGAGAATGAATCGTTGTGGCGGGACATCGCCTGGCTGTCACCGTGCGCCCACGAGGAAACTCGCGTGTTCGCCCGAGTGGCACCGCTAAATGATCACTATCAGTGACCTTCGCCCATCGGTAGGCAGGCGGCAGCAGCCATCGACAACTCGACCTCGTTACGGTACGCGCGGCTACGCCATCCGGTCAAACCGAGCCCGCCCTGCCCCACACTGTGCACAGGCTGTGGACAACGACTTGAACCGCAGCCTCTGGCCTGACTACCGTTGCCTGACCCCGGATTTTTTGTCCCGACCGTCCCAAAGAACCACACATTCGTGGGACCCCTGTGAGAGAGCGTGCTCTGTGGCTGACGTACCTGCCGATCTTGCCGCAGTGTGGCCAAGGGTGCTCGAGAAGCTCCTCGGGGAGGGACAGCCGGGCATCGAGCCCAAGGACAAGCAGTGGGTCGAGCGGTGTCAGCCCCTGGCACTCGTCGCCGACACCGCCCTGCTCGCCGTCCCCAACGAGTGGGGCAAGCGCGTCCTCGAAGGCCGCCTCGCCCCGCTGATCAGCGACGCGCTCAGCCGGGAGTGCGGCCGCCCCATCCGGATCGCCATCACGGTGGACGACTCCGCCGGCGAGCCCGCACCCGCCGCCCCTCCCGTCCAGCAGCCCGGCGGCTACGAGCCCTACGGCGGCCAGCGCCCGGGCGGCGGCGGCCCCTCGGACGACCAGCTCCCCACGGCCCGCCCGGCCTATCCGGAGTACCAGCAGCAGCGCCCCGAGCCCGGCGCGTGGCCCCGCGGCGGGCAGCAGGACGACTACGGCTGGCAGCAGCCGCGCCTGGGCGGCTTCCCCGAGCGCGACCCGTACGCCTCCCCGCAGCCCGGCTACCTCCAGCAGTCCGAGCCCTCGGGCTACGACCAGCAGCAGTACGACCAGTCCTCCTATGACAAGGGCTCCTACGACCAGCAGCAGCACCAGCAGCAGCAGTACGAGCAGTCCCCGTACGAGCAGCAGCAGCCGTCGCACCAGCCCCATCAATACGAGCAGCAGTCCTACGAGCAGCCCGCACCGCGCCAGGCTCCGGGACGGCCCGCCCCGCCCCCGGCCCCGTCCGGCGGCTCCACCTCGGGCCCGCTGGAGCCGACCGCCCGGCTGAACCCCAAGTACCTCTTCGACACGTTCGTCATCGGCGCGTCCAACCGCTTCGCGCACGCCGCCGCGGTGGCCGTAGCCGAGGCGCCGGCGAAGGCCTACAACCCCCTCTTCATCTACGGGGAGTCGGGCCTCGGCAAGACGCACCTGCTGCATGCCATCGGGCACTACGCGCGGAGCCTCTACCCCGGCACCCGCGTGCGGTACGTGAGCTCCGAGGAGTTCACCAACGAGTTCATCAACTCGATCCGCGACGGCAAGGGCGACGCGTTCCGCAAGCGCTACCGCGAGATGGACATCCTGCTCGTCGACGACATCCAGTTCCTCGCGAGCAAGGAGTCGACGCAGGAGGAGTTCTTCCACACCTTCAACACGCTCCACAACGCCAACAAGCAGATCGTCCTCTCCTCCGACCGGCCGCCCAAGCAGCTCGTCACCCTCGAGGACCGGCTCCGCAACCGCTTCGAGTGGGGTCTGATCACGGACGTCCAGCCGCCCGAGCTGGAGACCCGCATCGCGATCCTGCGCAAGAAGGCGGTCCAGGAGCAGCTCAACGCCCCGCCGGAGGTACTGGAGTTCATCGCCTCCCGCATCTCGCGCAACATCCGCGAGCTGGAGGGGGCGCTGATCCGCGTCACGGCCTTCGCGAGCCTCAACCGGCAGCCGGTCGACCTGGGCCTCACCGAGGACGTCCTCAAGAACCTGATCCCGGGCGGCGAGGACAGCGCACCGGAGATCACGGCCGGCGACATCATGGCGGCCACCGCGGACTACTTCGGCCTGACCGTGGACGACCTGTGCGGCTCCTCTCGCAGCCGGGTCCTGGTCACCGCCCGGCAGATCGCCATGTACCTGTGCCGGGAGCTCACCGACCTGTCGCTGCCCAAGATCGGGGCGCAGTTCGGCGGCCGCGACCACACCACGGTCATGCACGCGGACCGCAAGATCCGCGCTCTGATGGCCGAGCGGCGCTCCATCTACAACCAGGTCACGGAGCTGACCAACCGCATCAAGAACGGCTGAGCGCGGGCGCCGGTCGGCTCGGCCGGCGCCGCGTCAGAGTCCCTTCAAACGCATTCAGAGGGCGCTCCCGGTCCACAACGGGGGCGCCCTTCTTCGTGCGTGCGCCCCTGACCTGTTCGAATACGCCCCCTGGGGAGCAACTCATCCACAGATTCGGCGACTTTCTTCCGTCCACACCCTGGGGACTGCCCGCGTCGCCCACAATCTGTCCACAGGGGTGGCTGTTGAGGACCCATCAGGCCTGGTCAGAACCCTGTGGAATTGTGCGCAAGCGTCATCCACAGGCTGTGGACGAAATTCTCGTCCACAGGTCTGTCCACGTCGTTGTCCACCGCCACCCCACAGGTTCCCTCATGCTGTGCACAGGTTCTGCGGACTTCTCCACACCCTTGTCCACTGTTCGGCAACGCGCCACCCCCTCTCACCGCCCGGAGTGAAAGCCGTCACACGGATGTAGACGTTTGGGTTGTGGAGTACCGGGGGAAAGCTGGGGACGCACCTGTGGAGTAGTCGGGGCCACCTGGGGACAGCCTGTGCAGAACTTTTCGTTCTCCACAGGGACACCGTGTTGTCCACCGGTGCCACCCACAGGGTCGGTGGATAAAAAACGCACTCTGACCTGCGATGACGGGCTTATCCACCGTTTCCACAGGCCCTACTACTACCCCCATAGAGAGTTAGGCCGGTTTCGGTTTTCAAGCAGGTCCTGTGCACAACTCGTCGGTCGTCCGTCCCGGCGCCTCGCTCCCGACTTGACCGCCGGCCGCACCGAGTGTCGGCGCCGTACGTCAGACTGGTCCCCGGCATCGGTCGAGGCATCGACGAGCCGACGACGAAGGCCGGCAGACGAGCGAGCAACAGCAGGAGGCGGTTCCGGTGAAGATCCGGGTGGAGCGCGACGTACTCGCGGAGGCGGTGGCCTGGGCGGCCCGTAGCCTCCCGGCCCGGCCGCCGGTGCCCGTCCTCGCGGGCCTGCTGCTCAAGGCCGAGGAAGGCACTCTGAGCCTCTCCGGCTTCGACTACGAGGTCTCGGCCCGCGTCTCGGTCGAGGCGGACGTCGAGGAGGACGGCACGGTCCTGGTCTCCGGCCGGCTGCTCGCCGACATCTGCCGCGCCCTCCCCAACCGGCCGGTGGAGATTTCCACAGACGGTGTACGGGCGACCGTGGTCTGCGGCTCCTCGCGGTTCACACTCCACACCCTTCCTGTGGAGGAGTACCCGGCGCTGCCGCAGATGCCGACCGCGACCGGCACCGTGCCCGGCGAGGTCTTCGCCGCCGCCGCCAAGCAGGTCGCCACGGCCGCCGGCCGCGACGACACCCTGCCCGTGCTGACCGGTGTCCGCATCGAGATCGAGGGCGACCGCGTCACGCTGGCCTCCACCGACCGCTACCGCTTCGCGGTCCGCGAGTTCCTGTGGAAGCCGGAGAACCCGGAGGCGTCGGCCGTGGCCCTGGTGCCCGCCAAGACGCTCCAGGAGATCGCCAACTCGCTGACCAGCGGTGACACCGTGACCCTGGCGCTTTCCGGCTCCGGTGCGGGCGAGGGCCTGATCGGTTTCGAGGGCGCCGGCCGCCGCACCACCACCCGGCTGCTGGAGGGCGACCTGCCCAAGTACCGGACGCTCTTCCCGACCGAGTTCAACTCCGTCGCCGTGATCGAGACCGCCCCGTTCGTCGAGGCCGTCAAGCGCGTGGCCCTGGTGGCCGAGCGCAACACCCCGGTCCGCCTCAGCTTCGAGCAGGGCGTGCTGATCCTGGAGGCCGGCTCCTCCGACGACGCACAGGCTGTGGAAAGGGTCGACGCCCAGCTCGACGGCGACGACATCTCGATCGCCTTCAACCCGACCTTCCTGCTGGACGGCCTCAGCGCGATCGCCTCGCCCGTGGCCCAGCTCAGCTTCACCACGTCGACGAAGCCCGCGCTGCTCAGCGGCCGCCCGGCGGTCGACGCAGAGGCCGACGAGGCCTACAAGTACCTGATCATGCCGGTGCGCCTGTCCGGCTGACGCCCTGCCGGTCGACGTCGGGCCCGGTCTCGCACGCTGCTGCGGACCGGGCCCGACGCCGTCCACAGGCTGGGGAGGGCGCCGGGAAAACCGGCAAGCCGGTCCGGCCGCCATGGAGCGCCCGCGAGGCCCGTCTCCGCGGCCCGGCGTAGGCTCGGATCCGGTGGGCGACCCCCCGCGCGTCCCGCGAGGACACGGCCGGGGCTGCCCCGGCAAAGACGGCCACAACGCTTAAGGAACCACCTGATGGAGCTTGGTCTCGTCGGTCTCGGCAAGATGGGCGGCAACATGCGCGAGCGCATCCGCCGCGCAGGCCACACCGTCATCGGATACGACCGCAACCCGGACCTCGCGGATGTCCACAGCCTCCGCGAACTTGTGGACAGCCTGCAGGCCCCCCGCGTCGTGTGGGTCATGGTCCCCGCCGGCGCGGCGACGCAGTCCACCATCGACGAGCTGGGCGAGCTGCTCTCGATCGGCGACGTCGTCGTCGACGGCGGCAACTCCCGCTGGACGGACGACGAGAAGCACGCCGAGGAGCTGGCGGCCAAGGGCATCGGCTTCGTCGACTGCGGTGTCTCCGGCGGCGTCTGGGGCCTGGAGAACGGCTACGCGCTGATGTACGGCGGCGCCAAGGACCACGTCACGCGCGTCCAGCCGGTCTTCGACGCCCTCAAGCCCGAGGGCGAGTTCGGCGCCGTGCACGCCGGCAAGGTCGGTGCGGGCCACTTCGCGAAGATGGTCCACAACGGCATCGAGTACGCCATGATGCAGGCCTACGCCGAGGGCTGGGAGCTCCTGGAGAAGGTGGACTCGGTCACCGACGTCCGCGAGGTCTTCCGTTCCTGGCAGGAAGGCACGGTCATCCGTTCCTGGCTGCTGGACCTGGCCGTGAACGCCCTCGACGAGGACGAGCACCTGGAGCGGCTCAAGGGCTTCGCGCAGGACTCCGGCGAGGGACGCTGGACGGTGGAGGCGGCGATCGACAACGCCGTACCGCTGCCCGCGATCACCGCGTCGCTGTTCGCGCGGTTCGCCTCGCGCCAGGAGGACTCCCCGCAGATGAAGATGATCGCCGCACTGCGCAACCAGTTCGGCGGCCACGCGGTCGAGAAGGCCTAGCCGCCCCGCGGCGGGCACGCAGCACAGCACCACGAAGAGCAGTTGGGAAGCCGGGGGAGGTCGGCGCCGCATGCATGTCTCGCATCTCTCATTGGCCGACTTCCGCTCGTACGCCCGGGCCGAGGTTCCCCTCGACCCGGGCGTCACCGCTTTCGTGGGACCCAACGGCCAGGGCAAGACCAACCTCGTCGAGGCGGTCGGCTACCTCGCGACCCTGGGCAGCCACCGCGTCTCCTCGGACGCCCCGCTCGTACGGATGGGCGCGGACCGGGCGGTCGTCCGCGCGGCCGTCACCCAGGGCGAGCGTCAGCAGCTGGTCGAGCTGGAGCTGAACCCCGGCCGCGCCAACCGGGCCCGGATCAACCGGTCCTCGCAGGTCAGGCCGCGGGACGTGCTGGGGATCGTACGGACGGTGCTGTTCGCGCCGGAGGACCTGGCCCTGGTCAAGGGCGACCCGGGCGAGCGGCGGAGGTTCCTGGACGAGCTGGTCACCGCGCGCTCCCCGCGGATGGCCGGGGTCCGCTCCGACTACGAGCGCGTCCTCAAGCAGCGCAACACCCTGCTGAAGTCGGCGGCGATGGCCCGCCGGCACGGCGGCCGCTCGATGGACCTGTCCACGCTCGACGTGTGGGACCAGCACCTCGCCCGCGCGGGCGCCGAGCTGCTCGCGCAGCGCCTGGACCTGATCGGGACGCTGCTGCCGCTGGCGGACAAGGCCTACGAGCAGCTCGCGCCCGGCGGCGGCCCGCTGGGGCTGGCGTACAAGTGCTCGGCCGGCGAGCCGGTGGACAGCGGCGAGGCCCGTACCCGTGAGGCCCTCTACGAGGTGCTGCTGGCCGCCCTCGGCGAGGTGCGCAAGCAGGAGATCGAGCGCGGGGTGACCCTGGTCGGCCCGCACCGCGACGACGTGGCCCTGCGGCTGGGGGAGCTGCCCGCCAAGGGGTACGCCAGCCACGGCGAGTCCTGGTCGTACGCGCTGGCGCTGCGGCTGGCCTCCTACGAGCTGCTGCGCTCGGAGGGCAGCGAGCCGGTGCTGATCCTGGACGACGTCTTCGCGGAACTGGACGCGCGGCGCCGCGAGCGGCTCGCGGAGCTGGTGGCGCCGGGCGAGCAGGTGCTCGTGACGGCGGCCGTGGACGACGACGTGCCCGGCGTGCTGGTGGGAGCACGGTTCGGGGTGTCCGGCGGTGAGGTGACCCGGTTGTGAACGAGCAGGGCAAGGAATCGCAGCAGGGGCGCAGGCCCCCGGAGGCCTCCGGGGTGGACCTGGCCCGCCAGGCCCTGGCGGCGGCGCGCGAGCAGGCGCGGGCCCGGGGCAACGCGGCGGGCGGCAGGAAGCGCCAGCAGCAGCCGGGGCTGCGGTCGGGCGCCCGTGCGGACGGCCGGGACCCGATGCCGCTGATGGCGGCGCTGGACCGGCTGCGCACCGAGCGCGGCTGGGAGATGCCGATGGCGGTGGCGGGCGTGATGGAGCGCTGGCCCGAGATCGTCGGCCCGGAGATCGCGGCGCACTGTGAACCGCAGCGGTACGAGAACCGTGAGCTGGTCGTGAGGTGCGACTCCTCGGCGTGGGCGGCGCAGCTGAAGCTGCTGGCCCCGCAGCTGGTGGCGCGGCTGAATGCGGATCTGGGGCAGGGCACGGTCCGCTTGATCAAGGTGCAGGGACCGGGCGGGCGCCCGAAGGGCTACGGGCCCTGGCGGGCTCCGGGGAGTACCGGACCCGGCGATACCTACGGGTGAGTAGCACCCGCGGACGGCCTCCGTGCCCGCGTTTGCGGGTGGCGTCCCTCACGGTAGCCGGAGGTTGACAGCCCGAAGCGCTGGGTGCCCGTGTGAGCCTCTTTGAGCCCCTCCCCGAATGTGGGGAGTCGGAGAGAGGAGGTTCAGGGCGGCACATGCGGACTCAGGTACCGGCAAACCCCCATTCATGTCCGTGGTACCGGTAGACTGGAGCAAATCCCGCCCGTTCGCGGGATCACGCAGACAACGCAGATCGACGCGGCCGCTCCCGCCGGCGCACTTGCTGGTCCGGAGTACGGGCTGCGCTGTGCCAGAAAGGGCGCTTCGTGGCCGATTCCGGCGACTCCAACGAGAAGAATTACGACGCCAGTGCGATCCAGGTCCTCGAGGGCCTGGACGCGGTCCGCAAGCGGCCGGGTATGTACATCGGCTCGACGGGTGAGCGTGGTCTGCACCACCTCGTCTACGAGGTCGTCGACAACTCGGTCGACGAAGCGCTGGCCGGGCACGCGGACACCATCGACGTGACGATCCTCGCCGACGGTGGGGTGCGCGTGGTCGACAACGGTCGCGGTATCCCGGTCGGCATCGTCCCGTCCGAGGGCAAGCCGGCCGTCGAGGTCGTCCTGACGGTCCTGCACGCGGGCGGCAAGTTCGGCGGCGGCGGCTACGCCGTCTCCGGCGGTCTGCACGGCGTCGGCGTCTCCGTCGTGAACGCCCTGTCGACCAAGGTCGCGGTCGAGGTCAAGACGGACGGCCACCGCTGGACCCAGGACTACAAGCTGGGCGTGCCGACGGCCCCGCTGGCCAAGAACGAGGAGACCGCCGAGACCGGCACCTCGGTCACCTTCTGGGCCGACGGCGACATCTTCGAGACGACCGAGTACTCCTTCGAGACGCTGTCGCGGCGCTTCCAGGAGATGGCCTTCCTGAACAAGGGCCTGACCCTGACGCTGACGGACGAGCGCGAGTCGGCGAAGGCGACGGCCGGAGCGGACGACCCGGACGCGGACACGGCCGAGCCCCAGGCGCGCAAGGTGAAGTACTACTACGAGGGCGGCATCGTCGACTTCGTGAAGTACCTCAACTCGCGCAAGGGCGAGCTGATCCACCCGACCGTCATCGACGTCGAGGCCGAGGACAAGGAGCGCATGCTCTCGGTCGAGATCGCGATGCAGTGGAACTCGCAGTACACCGAGGGCGTCTACTCCTTCGCGAACACGATCCACACGCACGAGGGCGGCACCCACGAAGAGGGCTTCCGCGCGGCGCTGACCGGTCTGGTCAACCGCTACGCGCGGGACAAGAAGCTGCTCCGCGAGAAGGACGACAACCTCGCCGGCGAGGACATCCGCGAGGGTCTGACGGCGATCATCTCGGTCAAGCTGGGCGAGCCGCAGTTCGAGGGCCAGACGAAGACCAAGCTGGGCAACACGGAGGCCAAGACCTTCGTGCAGAAGGTCGTCCACGAGCACCTGAACGACTGGTTCGACCGCAACCCGGTCGAGGCCGCGGACATCGTCCGCAAGGCGATCCAGGCGGCCACGGCCCGCGTCGCGGCCCGCAAGGCCCGTGACCTGACGCGCCGCAAGGGCCTGCTGGAGAGCGCCTCGCTGCCGGGCAAGCTGTCCGACTGCCAGTCGAACGACCCGACCAAGTGCGAGATCTTCATCGTCGAGGGCGACTCCGCCGGCGGCTCGGCCAAGTCCGGCCGCAACCCGATGTACCAGGCCATCCTGCCCATCCGCGGCAAGATCCTGAACGTCGAGAAGGCGCGCATCGACAAGATCCTCCAGAACACCGAG
This sequence comes from Streptomyces erythrochromogenes, assembly GCF_040684695.1. Lineage (GTDB taxonomy): Bacteria > Actinomycetota > Actinomycetes > Streptomycetales > Streptomycetaceae > Streptomyces > Streptomyces erythrochromogenes_C. The sequence goes on along the minus strand of NZ_JBFBGM010000002.1, from coordinate 458,071 downwards.
GTCCAGGCGCTGATCAGCGCCTTCGGCACCGGCGTCCACGAGGACTTCGACATCGAGAAGCTCCGCTATCACAAGATCATCCTGATGGCGGACGCCGACGTCGACGGCCAGCACATCAACACCCTGCTGCTGACCTTCCTCTTCCGCTTCATGCGTCCGCTGGTCGAGGCCGGTCACGTGTACCTGTCGCGCCCGCCGCTCTACAAGATCAAGTGGGGCCGCGACGACTTCGAGTACGCGTACTCGGACCGCGAGCGCGACGCCCTCGTGGAGCTCGGCAAGCAGAACGGCAAGCGGATCAAGGAAGACTCGATCCAGCGCTTCAAGGGTCTGGGCGAGATGAACGCCGAGGAACTGCGCGTCACCACCATGGACGTGGACCACCGCGTGCTCGGCCAGGTCACGCTCGACGACGCGGCGCAGGCCGACGACCTGTTCTCGGTGCTGATGGGTGAGGACGTGGAGGCCCGGCGCTCCTTCATCCAGCGCAACGCCAAGGACGTCCGCTTCCTCGACATCTGAGTCGGCCCGACGCTGACCGCCGCCTGAAAGGATTTCTGACCAGCAATGGCCGACGAAACCACCCCCACCGCAGAGAATCCCGCGGAAGAGGAGCAGCCCGTGCTGCGCATCGAGCCCGTCGGGCTCGAGACGGAGATGCAGCGCTCCTACCTCGACTACGCGATGTCCGTCATCGTCTCGCGCGCGCTGCCCGACGTGCGGGACGGCCTCAAGCCCGTCCACCGCCGCGTGCTGTACGCGATGTACGACGGCGGCTACCGGCCCGAGAAGGGCTTCTACAAGTGCGCCCGCGTCGTCGGCGACGTCATGGGCACCTACCACCCGCACGGTGACAGCTCCATCTACGACGCCCTGGTCCGCCTGGCCCAGCCGTGGTCGATGCGCATGCCGCTGGTGGACTCCAACGGCAACTTCGGCTCCCCGGGCAACGACCCGGCGGCCGCCATGCGCTACACCGAGTGCAAGCTGATGCCGCTGGCCATGGAGATGCTCCGGGACATCGACGAGGAGACCGTCGACTTCCAGGACAACTACGACGGCCGCAACCAGGAGCCGACGGTCCTCCCGGCCCGCTTCCCGAACCTGCTGGTCAACGGCAGCGCCGGCATCGCGGTCGGCATGGCCACCAACATCCCGCCGCACAACCTGCGCGAGGTCGCGGCCGGCGCCCAGTGGGCGCTGGAGCACCCGAACGCGACGCATGAGGAGCTCCAGGACGCGCTCATCGAGCGCATCAAGGGCCCGGACTTCCCGACCGGCGCGCTCGTCGTGGGCCGCAAGGGCATCGAGGAGGCGTACCGGACCGGCCGCGGCTCCATCACGATGCGCGCGGTGGTCGAGGTCGAGGAGATCCAGAACCGCCAGTGCCTGGTGGTCACGGAGCTTCCGTACCAGACCAACCCGGACAACCTCGCGCAGAAGATCGCCGACCTCGTCAAGGACGGCAAGATCGGCGGCATCGCCGACGTCCGCGACGAGACCTCCTCGCGGACCGGCCAGCGCCTGGTGATCGTGCTCAAGCGCGACGCCGTCGCCAAGGTCGTGCTGAACAACCTCTACAAGCACACCGACCTGCAGACGAACTTCGGCGCGAACATGCTGGCGCTCGTGGACGGCGTGCCGCGCACGCTGTCGATCGACGCCTTCATCCGCCACTGGGTGACGCACCAGATCGAGGTCATCGTCCGGCGCACGAAGTTCCGCCTGCGCAAGGCGGAGGAGCGCGCCCACATCCTGCGCGGTCTGCTCAAGGCGCTGGACGCGATCGACGAGGTCATCGCGCTGATCCGGCGCAGCAACACCGTCGAGATCGCGCGCGAGGGCCTGATGGGCCTCCTGGAGATCGACGAGATCCAGGCGAACGCGATCCTGGAGATGCAGCTGCGCCGCCTCGCCGCGCTGGAGCGGCAGAAGATCGTCGCCGAGCACGACGAGCTCCAGGCCAAGATCAACGAGTACAACGCGATCCTGGCCTCCGAGGACCGCCAGCGCTCCATCGTGAGCGAGGAACTGGCCGCGCTCGTCGAGAAGTTCGGCGACGACCGGCGTTCCAAGCTGGTGCCCTTCGACGGTGACATGTCCATCGAGGACCTGATCGCCGAAGAGGACATCGTCGTCACCATCACGCACGGCGGTTACGTCAAGCGCACCAAGACCGAGGACTACCGCTCGCAGAAGCGCGGCGGCAAGGGCGTGCGCGGCACGAAGCTGAAGCAGGACGACCTGGTCGACCACTTCTTCGTCTCCACCACGCACCACTGGCTGCTGTTCTTCACGAACAAGGGCCGGGTCTACCGGTCCAAGGCGTACGAGCTGCCGGACGCCGGCCGCGACGCGCGCGGCCAGCACGTGGCGAACCTGCTGGCCTTCCAGCCGGACGAGAAGATCGCGCAGATCCTGGCCATCCGCGACTACGACGCGGCGCCCTACCTGATCCTGGCCACCAAGGGCGGCCTGGTGAAGAAGACGGCGCTCAAGGACTACGACTCGCCGCGCTCCGGCGGTGTCATCGCGATCAACCTCCGGGAGACCGGCGCCGACGGCGCCGACGGCACCGCCGACGAGCTGATCGGCGCCGAGCTGGTGTCCGCCGAGGACGACCTGCTGCTGATCAGCAAGAAGGCGCAGTCGATCCGCTTCACGGCGACCGACGACGCGCTGCGCCCGATGGGCCGTGCGACCTCGGGCGTGAAGGGCATGAGTTTCCGAGAAGGAGACGAACTGCTCTCCATGAGCGTGGTCCGGCCCGGTACGTTCGTCTTCACCGCGACCGACGGCGGCTACGCCAAGCGGACGGCCGTCGACGAGTACCGCGTCCAGGGCCGTGGCGGTCTGGGCATCAAGGCCGCGAAGATCGTGGAGGACCGCGGGTCGCTCGTAGGGGCGCTCGTGGTGGACGAAACGGACGAGATTCTCGCCATCACGCTCAGCGGTGGTGTGATTCGTACGCGCGTCAATGAAGTCAGGGAGACCGGCCGTGACACCATGGGCGTCCAGCTGATCAACCTGGGCAAGCGCGATGCCGTGGTCGGCATCGCCCGCAACGCCGAAGCCGGTCAGGAAGCTGACGAGGTCGAGGTCGACGAGAACGAGACCGAGGCGGCCGACGCACCGGCCGTCGAGGGCGCCGAGGGCACGCAGCCTTCGGCCGGGGAGCACGAGGAGTAAGTCGTGAGTGGAGCCACGGGCGCCGGACCGGCCAAGACTGGAGCGAACGGTGCCCGTGGCCCCGCCGCGGACTCCCAGGGGGGAACCGTGACGGACACCCGAGGACCGAAGGCACCGGACGGCGCCGAGGTCGAGACCGCGGCCGGCGCGGAGCAGGACAAGCCCGCGCAGCCCTACCAGCCGCCGCAGGCGTACGCGGCTCCCGCGGGCCCCGGTGCCCCGCGCGGCGCCGGCGGCGCGGCCGCCACCCAGCGCAAGCCGCGTACGGCCGTCCGTACGGCCCCCAGGACGCGCAAGGCGCGGCTGCGGGTGGCCAAGGCGGACCCGTGGTCGGTGATGAAGGTCAGCTTCCTGTTGTCGATCGCGCTGGGCGTCTGCACGATCGTGGCGGCGGCGGTGCTGTGGATGGTCATGGACGCGATGGGCGTCTTCTCGACCGTCGGCGGCACGATCAGCGAGGCGACCGGCTCGAACGAGGGCAACGGGTTCGACCTGCAGTCGTTCATGTCGCTGCCGCGCGTGCTGATCTTCACGTCGGTGATCGCGGTGATCGACGTGGTGCTGGCGACGGCGCTGGCGACGCTGGGCGCGTTCATCTACAACCTGTCGGCGGGATTCGTCGGCGGCGTCGAGCTCACCCTCGCCGAGGACGAGTAGGCCTTCCGGGGAAGCGTCGGTGACGGGTCGGATGACCTGCGCAGACGCCTCCCGGGAACCGATTTTGGCCTGACCGGGTCTGTGCGCTAATCTTCAGGAGTCAGCGCGCAGCGCGGAGGGGCTATAGCTCAGTTGGTTAGAGCGCATCCCTGATAAGGATGAGGCCACAGGTTCAAATCCTGTTAGCCCCACAGTGTCGAAGACCCCCAGGCCCAAGGCCTGGGGGTCTTCTTCGTTGGGCCAGTTGGCGGACCGACAGGTCACCGATCGGTATCGGTCGGTGTGTATTGTTGGGCGCCAGAAGTCCCCTACGTCAACGAAAGACGAGGTCGCGCGGTGAAGAAGCTGCTCCTGGTCGCACTGGCCGCCATCGGCGGGCTCCTCGTGTACCGCCAGATCCAGGCGGACCGCGCCGAGCAGGACCTGTGGACGGAGGCAACCGACTCCGTGCCCTCTGGTTCCGGTGTGTGAGACCGAAGGCTGAGTTCATGAAGCCCCGGCTGCCGCTGCGGCCGGGGCTTTGTGCTGTTCTGTGACGAAAACTTACGTTTTGCAAAGATTTGGCTTGCGCTAGCAAACTCGGGGTGGGCGTGATGGGTCGGGTACGGGCGACGGTGTGGGCGGCGGCCCTCGGCACGGTGCTGGCCGGCGTTCCCGCCGCCGCGCACGCCGGGCAGAGCGCGCCCCAGCCGCCGCCCGCCTACCGCGCCGCCGACGGTGCCGGGAAGGTCGAGGGCAAGCCCTCCACGGCGGACGCCCCGCTCATCGAGGCCGGTAACACCTACGAGGACACCCTCGGGCCCGGGGACCGCCTCTACCGGCTGGTCCTGGAGCAGGACGGCTCCGACGCCTACGTCTCCGCCGTGCTCCGGCCCCCGGCGGGCGCCAAGGTCTCCGGCAGCGACGGCGTCGAGGTCGAGATCATGACCACCGCCGGGCGCTCGTGCCCGGAGAGCACGGGGCGGGCGACCTTCGGCTACGACGCGGTGCCCCTGGCCGCCGCCGGGGTCCGCCGGGGTTCCGAGGACGGCGACTGCGCTCCCGCCGGCGTGTACTACGCCAAGGTGACCCGGACTTCGGCCAAGGGGTCCGACCAGAGCCCCTGGCCGCTCGAACTCAAGGTCCAGCGCGAACCGGGCCGCGGACCGGGCGCCCCCACCACCGCGCCCAGCGGCCGGCCCACGGAAGCCCCGTCCCTGCCCGGCACCGAGGCGGTGGGCCGGGCCGGCGGCACCGGCTTCAACGACGCACGGGCCCTGGGCGCCGGCGTGTGGCGCGACGAACTGCGCCCGGGGCAGACCCGCTGGTACCGCGTCCCGCTGGACTGGGGGCAGCGGCTCGGGCTCGGCGCCGAGCTGGCCGCCGCGAAGAGGACCAAGGAGTTCACCTCCGCGTCGGGCGGACTGAGCGTCACCCTCCACAGCCCGTTCCGCGGCCAGGTCTCGGGCAAGGCCGTGTCCTACGACGGCGTGCAGGCCGGGGTCACCCTGGAGAAGACCCCGCCGGTCGACTACGCGAACCGCTTCTCCGCCGACCGCGGGACCCGGCCCGTGAGCGTTGCGGGCTGGTACTACGTCGCCGTGACGATGGGCGCGAAGGTCGCCGACTTCACCGAGGACGCGGTGCCCGTCCCGCTGACCCTGCGGCTGGAGGTCACCGGGAACCCGGTCAAGGCGCCCGCGTACACGGAGGATCCGGCCGCGGGCGGCTTCGGGGTCGCGGCAGCGGACCGGGCGGCGGCGCGGGAGGGGCTCACGGCCCCCGAGGCCGCCGAGGCGGCCGGGACGCGCTCGCTGATGCGCGTCGTGGCGGGAGCCGGCTTCGGCGCGGGGGCGCTGCTGCTGGCGGTGCTGGGCGGCTGGGTCCTGCTCGGCCGGCGGGGGCGCCCTACATCTGCGTGAGGGCCCAGACGCCGACCGCGAAGCACAGCAGCGCCGCGGCGAGCAGGGAGGCCACCGCCTTCGGCGGGGGCGGGGCGATGCCGCCGCGCCTGCCGACCGGCGCGGCCGCGGGGACGGCCGGGACCGCCGCACCGGCCGCCCCGGGTGCGGCCGGCGGGGGCAGGTGGAAGCTGCCCGTCTCCGAAGGCCCGTACGAGGGCCCGTACGAGGGTGTGTGCGGGGGCCCGTACGACGGGTCGTGCGGGGGCGTGTGCGGGGGGCCGTACGAGGGCGCGGGGACCGCGGCGGGAGCGGCCTGTCGCGGGACCGGGGGCACGGTGGCGGAAGCGCTGCGGGGGTCGGTGCGCGGGGGCTGCGCGGCCACAGTGGCGGCGGAGCCGCCGGACGCGGCGGCGCCCGCCGTGGGCGGCTGCGCGGCCGCCCCGGAAGCCGTGGCCGGCGCGGCGTCGGGAGCGGACGGGGGCGTGCCCGTCGGGCCTTCGGGGCCGAATCCGGGCGGGAGCGGACCGAGTTGGTCGAACACCTCCACCGGATCCTCGTCCGCGGCGGGCGGGGGCAGTAGTTCAACGGCCCCGGCAAGGGCCTTGCGCGCCCCTGTGGCCGTCCGGAAGCGGTTCTGGGGGTCGGGCTGAAGGAGGTTCGCGACGACGTCCCAGAGCGGGCCGGGGACGCCCTGGGGGGCGTCCGGGGTCCCGTGGGTGCGGAAGTGGTCCACCAGGGCCCGGGAGTCGGGTTTCCTGCCCTGGAGGAGGTACAGGGCGACGAGTCCCACGGCGAAGAGGTCGGCGGCGAAGTCGGGCTCCGCCCCCATGAGTTGCTCGGGTGCGAAATAGCCCGGCGTGCCGACCACGTAGTCGGTCTCGGTCAGGCGGGGCTCGCCCTTGCGCATGGAGATGCCGAAGTCGGACAGCCGCAGGTGCGGCCGCCCGCTTCCGGTGGCCTCCAGAAGGATGTTGGCCGGTTTGATGTCGCGGTGCACGACGCCTTCCGCGTGCACGGCCGCCAGGCCCGACAGGAGCTGGTCGAGCAGCGTGCACACGAAGCGGGGCGGCAGGGGCCCGTAGTCCCCGATCACGTGGCCGAGGGATCCGCCGCCGACCAGGTCCATCGTGAAGAGGACCTTGTCGTCGTCGGCCGCCCAGCTGGCGGGAGCCAGTACGTGCGGGTGGTCGATCCGCAGCGCCTGCTCCCGTACGAACCGGAGCAGCGTGTGGGCGTCGCCCTGCAGGAGGACCTTCGCGGCGACGTAGCGGCGACGGCGGTGGTCCCAGGCCCGCCACACGGCACCCGCGCCCCCGCGCCCGATCGGATCGATCAGCTCGTACCGGCCGGCGAAGACCTCACCCATCGCTGTGCCCGTCCCCCGTCACCGTCGTCCCCCGTCGTCCCCCGTCGTGCGTGTCAGTTCTGGTGCGCCTCGTAGTGGGCGACCGCGTCCGAGGTGCGGCCCGCGCCGTACACCCGGAGGAACTCTGCCAGTTCCGGATGGCTGGGGGCGAGGCTGTTCGCCGCGTCGATGATGTCGCCGGCCGCGGAGACCGAGCGCAGCAGCGACTGGATCTCGCGGACCACGCGCTTGACGGTGGGCGCGCCGGAGCCGGTGGTGGCCTGACCGCTGCTGCTGAGGACGGATCCCCCCTGGGTCTTCTTGATCTCGTCCATCCGGTCGGTCGCCTCCGCCGCGCTGACACTGCCGTCGGCCACCTGTCCGGCGAGGTCCTGGAGGGCCTGCACGCGCTGGACCACGGCAGGGTTGCCGATCTTGGCGCGCTGGCCGCTCATCAGTTGGGACAGCATGGGCGCCGACAGTCCGAGTACGGCAGCGAGCCTGGCCTGATTCAGGCCGAGGTCGTCTATGAGCCTGCGGAAGAGCGCCCCCAGCGGCTCTCCGTACCAGCTGCGCTGAAGCTCTCTGGCTCTGGCCGTGGCCTCTTGCTGCACTGCGTCCACTCTTACTACTCCCCTTCGCTGGTGCGAACCTCGCGAGCATCTTACGGAGAGTGGTCGCAGGGCGGGAGTCCCTATCATTTTGCGAGATGCGGGGGTAGACCCGGTACTCTGTTCTGCGGAACGACCACATCCCTCGCACGGGACAGGTGCGTCCAGTTCCACGGGGCCTTAGCTCAGTTGGTAGAGCGCTGCCTTTGCAAGGCAGATGTCAGGAGTTCGAATCTCCTAGGCTCCACATCTAAATGCCTCCGACCTGCGGAAACGCTGCTCGGGGGCATTTTTTTCGTGCCCGGCCGCGGGGGTGTGCCCGGCCGTGCGGCGGGCAGTGGCCCGCGGGTATCGAAGGTCTGCCCGGCCGTTCCTCCCCTCCGTGCCCCCGCGGACCGGGGCCCGGGGCCCGCGGTGCAGTCCCGGGCCCGCGCCGACCGGATTTCCGGCCCGGCCGGCACGGAGTTGACGGTCCGGGCCGGTCGTGCGCCGGCACGGTCCCCCAACACCGCGACCCGTCGGCCCACTTGACGGCCACGGCCGGCGGGAGGTCCCCGGCAGCCCTCGACAGCTCCTCGACAGGTCCTCGACAGGTCCTCGACGGGTCCTCGACGGGTGCGCGCCGGACCGCGACCGCGCCCGGAGGCCCGGCGTCCCCCGTACGGCCCTGCCGCTGGGCCGCCCGCCGCCCGGTGGCGGACAGTGGAGGGAGGGCATCGACGCAGGGGGGAACCCTCACGCCGGAGGCGTACAGACATGGGACTCTTCGACTTCCTGAAGTCCGACAAGAAGAAGGCGCACGAGAACGCCGAGAAGGCGCAGGCGCAGGTGCAGCAGCAGGCGGAGAAGGGGGCGGGCCCCTCCAGGAGCGCCGCGGCCGACGCCGTGTCGGCGACCAGGGCCGCCGCCGAGCGCATGGCGGCCGCGGCCCCGCCCGAGCGGGGACCCGCCCCCGCGACCCCGACCCCCGGTTCGGCGGCGCACAAGGCGGTGCCCGCACCGCCCAGGCCCGCCGCGATGCCGAAGCCCGCGCCGCCGTCCACCTCGCCGGGGGCGGCGTACACGCCCACGCCCCACTCGGCCGCGCACAAGGCGGTGCCCGCGGCCCCGGTGGCCAAGCCGCGGCCCACCGCGAAGAAGCGCACCTACACGGTCAAGCAGGGGGACACGCTGGCCGGGATCGCCGCCCGCGAGCTCGGCAACGAGGCGCGCTGGCGCGAGCTCTACGCCATGAACAGGGGTGTCATCGGGGCCGATCCCGACCGCGTGCCGCCGGGTGCGGTCCTGACGCTCCCGGGCTGAACGCGGACACGCACGCGGAAGGGCCCGGCCCCCTCGGGGGCCGGGCCCTTCCGCGTCACCCGTCGGTCGCCCGGCTCGCCCGGCTCGTCCGGGACGTCCGGCGGGTGACCGGCGTCCTACGGGACCGCGCCGGGCTCCGGTCCGGATCCCGCCTCGCGCTCCTTCTCCGCCAGCTCGTCGTCGAAGCTCGCCGGTGCGGCGTCGCGGTCCGACAGCTCGGTCGCCGCGGGCGGCTCGACCAGCCAGTCCGGGTTGGACTGCTGGTCCCACCAGCGCCACGCCAGGTAGGCGCCGGCCGCGAGCAGGCCGACGAGCGCGGCCCCGCGCAGGACCTTGCCGCGGCGCCGTGCCCGCTCGTGCTTGCGCACGAGCTTCTGCACTTCCTTGGCCGTCACCTGGCCGCGCAGCGCCGCCAGCGCCGCGGTCGACCGCGACGCGGCCTCCTCGGCCACGGGCGTGGCGGCCGCGATGGCGCTCTCGATCTTCGGCTGCGTGTAGTCGGCCGCCTGACGGGCCGCCAGACGGGTCTGGTGGACCGCCTTGGTCGCGGCACGGTCCACGGGTGGCGGCACGTGCGCCCGCGCCGCCTTCAGACGCGGGTGCAGATGGCAGTCGTAGGTCATCCGGGCTTGGCGCGCGGCGCCGGTGGCCGCCTGGGACACCATCGGCGTCAGCCGGTCGTTGGCCTCGTGCGCGTAGTGCACCGCAGCGTCCCTGGCGGATTCCGCGTACGGCGCCACCATTTCAGCCGCGTACCGCACGCTCTCCCTGGCGCTCTCGGCTGCCAGGCGCGCGCTGTCCTTGCCGGTCACGGGATCCTCCTCCTCGGTGGCGGACACAGTTCACCTTTCCACCCTTTGTCGGATCATGCCTGTCACAGCGCCGGCAGGCATGCGTGACAGGGCATACGGGTGGACGATTTCAGTGCCGCGGAGCGCTCCGTGCGACCATCTGGACCGACAGTGATGACTATGGAAGGCAGATCCGTGGCCGAGAAGCTCTACGCCACCCTGAAGACCACCCACGGCGACATCGAGATCGAGCTGCTGGAGAACTTCGCTCCGAAGACCGTCCGGAACTTCGTCGAGCTCGCCACGGGTGCCCGCGAGTGGACCCGTCCCACGGACGGCCAGAAGACCACGGACCCGCTCTACGACGGCACCGTCTTCCACCGCGTCATCAGCGGGTTCATGATCCAGGGCGGCGACCCGCTCGGCAACGGCACCGGCGGCCCGGGCTACGCCTTCGCGGACGAGTTTCACCCCGACCTGGCCTTCACCAAGCCGTACCTGCTCGCCATGGCCAACGCCGGCCCGGGCACCAACGGCTCGCAGTTCTTCATCACCGTCGCCCCGACCGCCTGGCTGACGCGCAAGCACACCATCTTCGGCGAGGTCACCGACCCGGCGAGCCGCAAGGTCGTGGACGCGATCGCCGCCGGCCCCACCAACTCGCGCACCGAGCGGCCGCTGGAAGACGTGATCATCAAGTCTGTCGTCGTCGAGAAGCGCTGAGTCCCCGAACCCCCGGGAACCTTTCCGCCCCGCCCGTCCGTACTGGATACGTACCGCACCGGCGGGGCGCACACCCTGCCGCCGCCGACCGAGGGGACCGATGGACACCGACCGTCTGCCGGGCTGCTACCGCCACCCGGACCGCGACACGGGGATCAGCTGCACCCGCTGCGAGCGCCCCATCTGCCCGGAGTGCATGATCAGCGCCTCGGTGGGCTTCCAGTGCCCCTCGTGCGTCCGCGAGGGCTCCGGCACCGGGCACCGGCCCGCGGCCAACGCGCCCCGCACCATCGCGGGCGGTGTCGTCGCCGACGACCCCCACCTCGTCACCAAGATCCTCATCGGGATCAACGTCGCGGTGTTCCTCGCCGGCCTCGCGGCTCCGGCGATGGTGATCCAGCTCGAACTGCTCGGCCGCTACGTCGAGTACTTCGGCGGCCCTGTGGAAGGGGTCTCGACCGGCCAGTACCAGCGGCTGCTGACCTCGGTGTTCCTGCACGTCGAGTGGTGGCACATCATCGGCAACATGATCGGCCTGTGGGTCATCGGCGGTCCGCTGGAAGCGGCCCTGGGCCGCGCCCGCTACCTCGCCGTCTACCTGCTCTCGGGCCTCGGCGGCAGCGCCCTCGTCTACCTGCTGACCGAGCCGAACACCCCGACCCTCGGCGCCTCCGGTGCGATCTTCGGCCTGCTCGGCGCCACGGTGGTGCTGGCGCGGCGGCTGCGCTACGAGATGCGGCCGGTGATCGTCATGGTCGTGCTGATGCTGGTGCTGACCTTCGTCCCGTTCGGCGGCACCCTGAACGTGTCCTGGCAGGCCCACGTGGGCGGTCTGGTCACCGGCGCCCTGCTCGGACTGGGCATGCTCACGCCGACCGCCGCGAAGCATCGCGCACTCGTCCAGTGGGGCACCTGTGCGGTGGTGTTCCTGCTGGCAGCGGCGCTGATCATGCTCCGTACGGCGGAACTCACCTGATCACACCGGCGTCAACTCTCCACAGAGTTATCCACAGATCTTCTGTCTTTTCCTCAGCTGTGGATGACGCTGTGGATAACTCATGGGGAGAGCTTCCGTCAGAGACCGGGACGTGCTACTTCCACTGCGTGGAGACGCCGAATCCCGCCGCGATGAAGCCGAAGCCGACCACGATGTTCCAGTTGCCCAGGGCCTCGACCGGCAGCTGGGTCTCGGTCACGTAGAAGACGACGATCCACGCGAGACCGATCAGGAAGAACGCCAGCATGACCGGGGCGACCCAGCTGCGGTTCGTCAGCCGGATGTTCTGCGGCTGCCGCGCGGGCGGCGGGGTGTAGTCGTCCTTCTTGCGGATACGTGACTTCGGCACGAGGGGCTCTCCTGTCGATGCGCTGGGGACCTTGCCTGCCCCGGGCGTCCGTTAGCGTAGTGGACCTGTGGCGTTGAAGGAGAAGGGTACGTTGAGCAATTCAGACGACTCCTCCGCGGGTCCCCGTCGCCGGGCCAGGCCGGTCCGGTTGCTGACGGCCGCCGTCTTCGCCCTGGCCGGGCTGCTCTTCGTCACCAGTTTCAACACCTCCAAGGGTACGAACATCCGGACGGACGCCTCCCTCCTGAAGCTGTCGGACCTCATCAAGGAACGCAGTCAGGACAACGCGGAGCTGGAGGAGAGCACCGGAGCCGCCCGCCTGCGCGTGGACGCCCTCGCCGACCGCGACGACGGCAGCACCAAGGCCGAGGACGCGAAGCTGGCCGCCCTGCGCGCAGCCTCGGGGACCGAGGAGCTCTCCGGCAAGGGCCTGACCGTCACCCTCAACGACGCCCCGCCGAACGCCACCGCCCGCATCCCCAACGTGCCCGAGCCGCAGCCCAACGACCTGGTGATCCACCAGCAGGACCTCCAGGCCGTGGTGAACGCGCTCTGGCAGGGCGGCGCCGAGGGCATCCAGGTCATGGACCAGCGGCTCATCTCCACCAGCGCGGTGCGCTGCGTGGGCAACACCCTGATCCTCCAGGGCCGCGTCTACTCGCCCCCGTACAAGATCTCGGCGGTCGGCGACCCGGCGGCGCTCAAGAAGGCTCTCGCCGCCTCCCCGGCCCTGCAGAACTACCAGGCGTACGTGAACGCCTACGGCCTGGGCTGGAAAGTGGACGAGCACAAGGCCCTGACACTTCCCGCCTACTCCGGCACAGTGGACCTCCACTATGCGAAGCCGGTGGGCACCACCCCGTGACCGGGTCCGTCCCGACGCCGTTTTGCGCCTGGCGGTGCGGACGTTCAGCGAGGTGTGCCTGACGGCGGGCACGCTGATCGTGCTCTTCGTCGCCTACGTCCTGCTGTGGACCGGGGTCAAGGCGGACCGGGCCGCGGACGGCGAGATGGCCCGGCTGCGCGACGGCTGGGCGGCCGCCGCGGCGCAGCCGGCCCCGCCGCCGGCCCCGGCTGTGGCCCCCGGGGCCACCCCGCGTCCCGCGGAGCCCGCCGCCCCGGGCGCCGCCCCCGCGCCCTACCCCGCCGGCCGGGCCTTCGCCGAGATGTACGTCCCGCGCTTCGGCCCGGACTGGGTCCGGCCCGTCCTGGAGGGCACGGACCCCGAGCTGCTGAAGAAGGGCCTGGGCCACTACGCCGCCACAGCCCGCCTCGGGGCCGTCGGGAACTTCTCCGTGGCCGGCCACCGCCGTACCTACGGAGACCCCTTCAAGGACTTCCCGAAACTGCGCCAGGGGGACGAGGTGATCCTGGGGGACGGGGGAACCTGGTACACGTACACGATCCGGGGCGGGCCCCTGCGGACCCTGCCCACCGACGTCGGAGTCGTCGACCCGGTCCCGCGGAAGTCCCCGTTCACGGCACCGGGCAAGTACCTCACGCTGACCACCTGCGACCCGGAATGGGGACACAGCCACCGGCTGGTGGTCTGGGCGGAACTGACCGGAACCCGCCCCGCCGCACAGGGCCGGCCGGGGGGTTCGTCCAGGTGACCCTCCCCGCCGGGCCGCTGCCTTTAGTCTGTTCGCGTACCGCCTCCGCGGTGCGTTGAACGAATGTGGACGAAAAGGAATCAGGCGGCATGTACGGCTGGATCTGGCGGCATCTGCCGGGCAACGCGTGGGTACGCGCGCTGATCTCCCTCGTACTGGTCCTCGCCGTGGTCTTCGTACTGTTCCAGTACGTCTTCCCGTGGGCCGAGCCGCTCCTTCCGTTCAACGATGTGACGGTGGACGAGGGATCGGGAGCCACTCCGTGAGCGCACGCATTCTGGTGGTCGACAACTACGACAGCTTCGTCTTCAACCTGGTCCAGTACCTCTACCAGCTCGGCGCCGAGTGCGAGGTGCTGCGCAACGACGAGGTCGCCCTCGCGCACGCGCAGGACGGCTTCGACGGCGTCCTGCTCTCCCCCGGGCCGGGCACGCCCGAGGAGGCCGGCGTCTGCGTCGACATGGTGCGGCACTGCGCCGACACCGGCGTCCCGGTCTTCGGCGTCTGCCTCGGCATGCAGTCGATGACGGTCGCCTACGGAGGCGTCGTGGGCCGCGCCCCCGAGCTGCTGCACGGCAAGACCTCGCCCGTGGTGCACGGGGGACTGGGCGTGTTCGAGGGACTGCCCTCGCCGTTCACCGCGACCCGGTACCACTCCCTCGCCGCCGAGCCCGGGACCCTGCCCGACGTCCTGGAGGTCACGGCCCGGACCGAGGACGGGATCATCATGGGTCTGCGCCACCGGGAGCACGACGTCGAGGGCGTGCAGTTCCACCCGGAGTCGGTGCTGACCGAATGGGGCCACCGGATGCTCGCGAACTGGCTGGTCCGGTGCGGTGACGCCGGAGCCGTGGAGCGCTCGGTGGGGCTGGCCCCGGTGGTGGGCAAGGCCGTCGCGTGACGACGGTCGCGCCGTCCGCGCCCACCGAGGGCCGGGCCGCGCGACGCAGGGCAGCTCAGGAGGCCGCGAAACGGGCCGCCAGGAACACCCGCAGGCGGGGCGGGCGGCGGCGCAAACGGCCGGCGTCCGGCGGCCCGGCGGTCATCGCGAGCCGGCTGGGCGGGGAGCTCTTCATCACGGTGGGCCTGGTGATGCTGCTGTTCGTCGCCTACCAGCTCTGGTACACGAACGTGGTGGCGGAGCGGACGGCGAACGGCGCCGCGGGCTCACTGCGGCAGACCTGGGAGAGCCGGCCGGACGGCGGGACGGCCGCACCGCCCGCGACGGCCTTCGAACCGGGCCAGGGCTTCGCCATCCTCCACATCCCCAAGCTGGACGTGAAGGTCCCGGTGGCCGAGGGCATCAGCAAACCGAAGGTCCTGGACCGGGGCATGGTCGGGCACTACGGCGAGGGCGCGCTGAAGACGGCGATGCCGGCCGACAAGCAGGGCAACTTCGCGCTGGCCGGACACCGCAACACCCACGGTGAGCCGTTCCGCTACATCAACCGGCTGGTGCCCGGGGACCCCGTCGTGGTCGAGACCCGGGACGCCTACTACACCTACGAGATGACCTCGTCGCTGGCGCAGACGCCGCCGACGAACATCGGGGTGATCAAGCCCGTGCCGGAGGGCTCGGGGTTCACTTCCGCGGGCCGGTACATCACGCTGACGACCTGCACCCCGGAGTTCACCAGCACCTACCGGTTGATCGTATGGGGCAGGATGACCGAGGAACGCCCCCGCAGCCAGGGCCCGCCGCCCGCGCTGACCAGCTAAGGACGAATCAAGCGTGTCTCGTGCCCACCGCCGCGCCGCGGCCCCGCCCGCCGGCAGCCGCAGTGTGCTCGCCGGGTTCCTGAGCCTGCTGGGCGAGGTCCTGATCACGGTGGGCCTGGTGCTCGGCCTGTTCGTGGCGTACTCGCTGTGGTGGACGAACGTCCTCGCGGACCGGCAGGCCGCCGCGCGCGGCGACGAGATCCGCCAGCAGTGGCAGAACCCGGCCCCCGAGCAGGCCGGGCCCGGGGCGCTCGACACCCGGGGCGGGGTCGGCTTCCTGCACGTGCCGGCGATGAAGAACGGCGAGGTGCTCGTCAAGGCGGGCACGGCGCCGGACATCCTCGACGACGGCGTGGCCGGCTACTACACGGAGCCCGTGAAGTCCGCGCTGCCGTGGGACGAGAAGGGCAACTTCTCGCTCGCCGCGCACCGCGACGGGCACGGGGCGAAGTTCCACAACATCGACAAGGTCAGGAACGGCGACGCGATCGTCTTCGAGACCCGGGACACCTGGTACGTCTACAAGGTCTTCGCGGAGCTGCGCCAGACCTCGAAGTACAACACCGACGTGATCAACGCGGTCCCCAAGGAGTCCGGGAAGACCGCTCCGGGCCGGTACATCACGCTCACCACCTGCACGCCGGTCTACACCTCGAAGTACCGGTACATCGTGTGGGGCGAGCTGGTCCGCACGGAGAAGGTGGACGCGAAGCGCACCGCGCCGGCTGAGCTGCGCTGAGTCAGGTCCGAACGGGCCCCGGAGAGCCCTCAGGGCCGCTGGGGCGCCCCGACCGCCCCAGGAGTCCCAGACACCCCGTACAGGCCCGCAGCGGCCGCCTGGCGGCGTTCGGAGCACCGGTGGTGTGAACCAGGCGCCCGAACCGGCCGAGTGAACCGGGCGTACGCAAAAAGGTCCGGCCCCCCTCTCCGTCGAGAGCGGGGCCGGACCTTTTGCGCTGCGTCGGCGGTGCGGCCGGTGCTAGCGGCGGCCTCCGCCGCCGGTCAGGCCTCCGAAGAGACCGCCGTTGTTGTTCCCGCCGTCCTGCTGGCCGGGCGTCGTGAACACGTTCACGGCCTGCCCCGCGGTGCCCGGGGTTCCGGGCTGCGGGTCCGTGGCGACCACGATCGCCTTGTCGTCCGACGGACCGGTGACGATGCCGAGCTGCAGGTTGGCGCGCCGGAGGTCGTTCTTGTACTCGCCCACCGTCCGGCCGGCGAAGTTCGGGACGACCGTCGCCTGCGCGGCCTTGGCGATGGTGATGCCCACCGCCTTGCCCTGCTCCACCTGCTGGCCCGCCGCGATCTGCTGGCCGGTGACCGTGCCGGGAGCGGCTCCCGGCTGGTCGGTCTCCGTGACGCTGCCGAGCCTGAGGTTGACGGCCTTGAGCGCCTTCTCCGCCTCGTCCTTGGTCTTGCCCCTGAGGTCGGGGACCTCGGCCTTGGACTGCTCCTTGGCGACCGTCAGCGTGATGATGCTGTTCTTCTCCGCCTCGGAGCCGGCCTTCGGGCTCTGCTCCAGGACGGTCCCCGGGGTCCGGTCGGACTCCTGGGTCTTGCGGTCGACCTGGAAGCCCTTGTCCTTCAGCGCCTTCTCGGCCTCTTCGAACTTCATGTTGAGCACGTCGACGACGGAGATCTTCGGAGCGCCGGAGGAGACGGTGACCGTGACCGTGGAGCCCTCGTCGACCTTGGTGTCGGGCGCCGGGTCCTGCTTGCAGACGTTGCCCTTGGGCTGGTCGTCGCACGGCGCGTCGGCGCCCTTGACCACCTTGAGCTTGGAGTTCTCGCCGCTCTTCGTCGCCTGTTCCAGGGTCTGGCCGATGAGCTTGGGCACCGCGGGCCGGTTGTCGGCCGTGTTCCCGGACAGGGCCCGGCCGATGAGGATCGCGCCGACCAGGACGAGGATGCCGGCCGCCACGAGCAGCACGGTCGACGCCCTGCTCTTCTTCTGGCTCTGGCGTCGGTTCGAGCCCTGGTCGTAACCGCCGTGGCCCTGGTCGCCGTAGCCGTAGCCGCCGTCGCCCGGGGGCATGGGCGGCATCATCGACGTCTGGGCGCCCGGGTCGGCGGTGCGCAGCGCGGTGGTGGGCTGGTCGTAGCCCTGCGGGCCGTAGCCGTGGCCCTGGTCGTGCGGGTAGCCGTAGCCGGCCGCGCCCATGGCGGCGGTGGCGGCGACGGGCTGGCCGTCGAGGCAGGCCTCGATGTCGGCGCGCATCTCGTCCGCCGACTGGTAGCGGTAGTCGGGGTCCTTGACCAGTGCCTTGAGGACGATGGCGTCCATCTCGGGCGTGATCTCGGGGTCGAAGTTCGAGGGGGGCTGCGGCTCTTCCCGTACGTGCTGGTACGCCACGGCCACCGGGGAGTCGCCGACGAACGGGGGCCGCACGCTGAGGAGCTCGTAGAGCAGGCAGCCCGCGGAGTAGAGGTCGGAGCGCGCGTCGACCTGCTCGCCCTTGGCCTGCTCCGGGGAGAGGTACTGGGCGGTGCCGATGACGGCGGCCGTCTGCGTCATGGTCATGCCGGAGTCGCCCATGGCGCGGGCGATGCCGAAGTCCATGACCTTGACCTGGCCGGTGCGGGTCAGCATCACGTTGGCGGGCTTGATGTCACGGTGCACGATGCCGGCGCGGTGCGAGTACTCCAGCGCCTGGAGGATGCCGATGCACATCTCCAGCGTGCGCTCGGGCAGCAGCTTGCGGCCCGAGTGCAGCAGCTCGCGCAGCGTGGAACCGTCGACGTACTCCATCACGATGTACGGGATGGAGATGTTGTCGACGTAGTCCTCGCCGGTGTCGTAGACGGCGACGATCGCCGGGTGGTTCAGGGACGCGGCCGACTGGGCCTCGCGCCGGAACCGGGCCTGGAAGGACGGGTCGCGGGCGAGGTCGGCACGCAGGGTCTTGACGGCGACGGTACGGCCGAGCCGGGTGTCGTGGGCGAGGTAGACCTCGGCCATGCCACCGCGGCCGAGCACGTGGCTCAGCTCGTACCGGCCGCCGAGGCGACGCGGCTCTTCCATAACGTTGCAGCCCTCTCCGTCAGTCCCGACCGCACCTGTGTGTGGTCCGGCGGTGTGCTGTTCGCGCAAAGGCTACCGGCCGATCGTCCGTGATCGGTTCGTGGCCACAGGCTGATACTGGACCGGTACCGTACGCGCGGATCCGGACCGGATTCAGTGACGCGCGTCACGTCGCCCGGTCCGTGATCCCCCGTTCACTTCTGGCCGTTGAGCACCGCTTCCATGACCGCCTTGGCGACGGGAGCGGCGAGACCGCCACCGCTGATGTCGTCACGGGCGGTGCCTTCGCTGTCCTCGATGACGACGGCGACGGCGACGGGCGAGGTGCCGTCCGGGTTCTCGGCGTAGGAGATGAACCAGGCGTACGGGCGCTTCTTGTTGCCCTCGCCGTGCTGGGCGGTGCCGGTCTTGCCGCCGACGGTCACGCCCTTGATCTGGGCCTTGTCGCCGGTGCCCTTGTTGACGACGTTGACCATCATCTCCCGGACCTTCTGCGCGTTGCCCGGGGAGAGGGGCCGGCTCATCTCCTGCGGCTCGTGCTTCTCGATGATGTCCAGGTTGGGGGCCGTGAGGTTGTCCACCATGTAGGGCTTCATCAGCTTGCCGTTGTTGGCGATCGCCGCCGTGACCATGGCCATCTGCAGCGGGGTGGCGGCGGTGTTGAACTGCCCGATCGAGCTCTGGGCGTTGCCGTCCCGGCCCATCTTCTTGTCGTAGACGCTGGCGAAGGCGCGGACCGGGGTGTCGATCTTGTCATTGTTGAAGCCGAACTTCTCGGCCGTCTCGACCATCTTGTCGCGGGTGACCTTGTCGCCGAGGTTCGCGAAGACGGAGTTGCAGGAGATGCGCAGCGCCTCGTTCAGGCTGGCCTTCTCGCAGCCGGTGTGCGAGTTGGGCAGCTGGGTCTTGGTGCCCGGGAGGATGTACGGCTCGGGGGTGTCCGTCGGGTCGTCGATCTTGTCGACCACGCCGTGCTCCAGGGCGGCCGCGGCGGTGACCACCTTGAAGGTGGAGCCGGGCGGGTAGGTCTCGCGCAGGGCGCGGTTGACGAGCTTCTTGTCCTCGCTGTCCTTCAGCTCGTTCCAGGCCTTGCCGTCCGCCGTGGAGTTGCCGGCGAAGCTGGTGGGGTCGTACGAGGGCGTGGAGACCAGCGCGAGGATGGCACCGGTGCGCGGGTCGATGGCCGCGACCGCGCCCTTCTTGCTGCCGAGCTTCTCGAAGGCGGCCTGCTGTGCGGCGCGGTTCAGCGTCGTGACGACGTTGCCGCCCTGCTTCTTCTCGCCGGTGAACATGCCGATGGTGCGGTCGAAGAACAGCCGGTCGTCGTTGCCGGTGAGGATGCCGTCCTCGAGGGATTCGAGCTGGGTGGCACCGAAGGCCTGCGAGGCGTACCCGGTGACCGGGGACCAGAGCGCCCCGTCCTTGTAGGTGCGCTTGTACTTGTAGTCGCTGCCGTCGGTGACCGCGGAGCCGGTGATCGGCTCGCCCTGGACGATGATGTTGCCGCGCTCGGTCGCGTACTGGGCGATCTGGACCCGTCGGTTCTCCTTGCGCGTGCTGAGTTCCTCGGCCTGGACGTACTGCAGCCAGTTGGTCCGGATCAGCAGCGCGAGGACGAGCAGCCCGCAGAACAGCGAGATGCGGCGCAGGGGCTTGTTCATGACGGGCGGACCACCTGGGTCATCTCGGAGTCGGGGGACGGGGCCGGGGCCGGTGCCGGTCGGCGGGCGGTGTCGCTGATCCGGATGAGGACGGCGATGAGGATCCAGTTCGCGAGGACGGAGGAACCGCCGGATGCGAGGAAGGGCATCGTCATGCCGGTGAGGGGGATGAGCCCCATGACTCCGCCGGCGACGACGAAGATCTGGAGCGCGAAGGCGCCGGAGAGACCGATGGCGAAGAGCTTGCCGAAGGGGTCGCGGGCGGCGAGGGCGGTGCGGACGCCCCGCTCGATGATGAGCCCGTAGACCAGCAGGAAGGCCATCACGCCGGAGAGGCCGAGCTCTTCGCCGACGGTGGAGAAGATGAAGTCGGAGTTGGCGGCGAAGCCGATGAGGTCGGAGTTGCCCTGGCCCCATCCCGCGCCGAGCACCCCGCCCGAGCCGAAGCTCATGATCGACTGGCCGACCTGCTCACAGGCACCCGAGGTGGCGTAGCAGCCGAAGGGGTCGAGCCATGCGTTGACGCGGGCCTGGACGTGGCTGGCGAAGGAGGCCACCACGACCGCGCCGCCGACCGACATCAGCAGGCCGATGACGATCCAGCTGGTGCGCTCGGTGGCCACGTACAGCATGATCACGAACATGCCGAAGAAGAGCAGCGAGGTGCCGAGGTCGTTCTCGAAGACCAGGACCAGCAGGCTCATCGCCCAGATCATCAGGATCGGGCCGAGGTCGCGGCCGCGGGGCAGGTAGAGGCCCATGAAGCGGCGGCTGGCCAGCGCGAGCGCGTCGCGCTTCACCATCAGGTAGCCGGCGAAGAAGATCGCGATGACGATCTTCGCGAACTCGCCGGGCTGGATGGAGAAGCCGCCGACGCTGATCCAGATCTTGGCGCCGAAGACGTCGGCGCCCAGGCCCGGGACGACGGGCAGGATCAGCAGCACCAGGGCGCCGGCCATGGAGATGTAGGTGAACCGCTGCAGGACGCGGTGGTCCTTGAGGATCAGCAGCACGGCGGCGAACAGGGCGATCGCCAGGGCCGTGTACATCATCTGGCGGGGCGCGGAGGGCGAGAAGGCGCCGAAGCTGCGCTTGGCGAGGTTCTGCAGGCGCTCGGACTGGTCCAGGCGCCAGATCAGGACGACGCCCAGGCCGTTCAGCAGGGTCGCGAGCGGCAGCAGCAGCGGGTCGGAGTACTTCGCGTACCGGCGCACGACGAAGTGCGCTATGCCGGCGAGGACGGCGAAGCCCGCCCCGTAGACGAACATGCCGGGGGGCAGCTTGCCGTGGATCGCCAGACCCACGTTGGCGTAGGCGAAGATCGGGATGACCACGGCGAACGCGAGCAGCAGGAGCTCGGTGTTCCGCCGGCTCGGCAGCTCGATGGCGCCGATGGTGGTCGTATTGGTGACAACGCTCATGGTGTGGCAGGCCCCCTGTGCCCGCGGGCTACTTTCCGCACAGGCCGACCAGCTGCTGCTCCTCGGGAGTCAGGCTGGGGCCGGGTGACTGGCTGTTCTGCGCCTCGGCGCCTCTGCGCTCTTCGTCCTTCTTGCAGGCGGAGACCTGGACGCCGAGGTCGTCCAGCTTCTTGCGGGCACCGTCGAGGCTGCCCTCGCTGATGGTGGCCTCGACCAGCTTCCGCTTGAAGGGCGGCAGGTACTTCAGTTCGATGTCGGGGCGGTCGGTCTCCACCTTGGAGAGCTCCAGCGGTCCGAGCTTCGGGCTGATGCCGCGGAAGAGTGCGACGTGCTCGCCCTTCACGCCGACGTAGAACTGGGTCTGGGTCCAGCGCCAGCCGGCGTAGAGGCCGCCGCCGATGACACCGGCGACGACGAGCAGGGTCAGGGTGCGGGTGGTCCACTTGCGCCCTTTGCTGCGGCGCCTGCGGGGGTGGTCGTACGTGTCCTCGTAGCCGGAGCCGCCGTCGTAGCCGTCGGCCTCGCCGAAGGAGCCGTAGCCGGCGCCGCCGCCCTGGCCGTGCTCGCCGTACCCGTATCCGGAGGCGTCGCCGCTGCCGGGGGGACCGAAGGCGCCCGCGGGCGGCGGGGCCTGGCGGCCGAGCCCGGAGGCGCGGCCGGCCGGGGTCTGCATGGCGTTGCCGCCGTCGAAGAGCTGGTGCTGGTTCTCGGCGACCGCGCCGACGACCACCGGGGTGTCGCTGACCTGGGCGGCGAGGGTGTCGCCGCTGTCGGTGTCGAGGACGTCGGCGACGATGCAGGTGATGTTGTCGGGTCCGCCGCCGCGCAGGGCGAGCTGGATCAGGGACTGCACGGTCTCGCGGGGGCCGTGGTAGTCGGCGAGGGTCTCCTCCAGCGTCTGGTGGGAGACCACGCCGGAGAGCCCGTCGGAGCAGATCAGGTAGCGGTCGCCGGCGCGGACCTCACGGATGGAGAGGTCGGGCTCGACGATGTCGCCGCTGCCCAGCGCGCGCATCAGGAGGGAGCGCTGCGGGTGGGTCGTCGCCTCCTCCTCCGTGATGCGGCCCTCGTCGACGAGGCGCTGCACCCAGGTGTGGTCCTGGGTGATCTGCGTGAGGACGCCGTCGCGGAGCAGGTAGGCGCGGGAGTCGCCGACGTGGACGAGGCCGAGGCGCTGGCCGGTCCACAGCAGGGCGGTGAGGGTGGTGCCCATGCCTTCGAGCTGGGGGTCCTCCTCGACCATGACGCGCAGCTGGTCGTTGGCGCGCTGCACGGCGGTGGCGAGGGAGGTGAGGATGTCGGAGCCCGGGACGTCGTCGTCGAGCTGCACGAGGGTGGAGATCACCTCGGAACTCGCGACCTCGCCGGCGGCCTGGCCGCCCATGCCGTCGGCGATCGCGAGCAGACGCGGGCCGGCGTAACCGGAGTCCTCGTTCCCCTCGCGGATCATGCCCTTGTGGGATCCGGCTGCGAACCTCAGGGACAGACTCATGCGCACCTGCCCTGTCGACGAAGCTTCCTCCGGGTACAACCGGTCTCGAGCCACACTGCCCACCCTCCGGTCGGGAGCGCGCCCGTGTCCGTGTCCTCGGTGGCACGGATCACCACCGCTCGCTCGCTCCGCTCGCTCATTCTCGTACTACTTCCGCAGCTCGATGACGGTCTTGCCGATGCGGATCGGTGCGCCCGGCGGAATGGGCGTCGGGGTGGTCAGCCGGGTCCGGTCGAGATACGTGCCGTTGGTGGACCCGAGATCCTCGACGATCCACTGGCCGTCACGGTCGGGGTAGATCCTGGCATGGCGGCTGGACGCGTAGTCGTCGTCCAGCACGATCGTGGAGTCGTGGGCGCGGCCCAGCGTGATCGTCTGTCCGGCGAGGGCCACGGTGGTACCCGTGAGGATGCCCTCGGAGACGACGAGCTTGGTCGGCGCACCGCGACGCTGGCGCTGCTGCGGAGGAGCGGCCTGGCGGCCGCCGCCCTGCTGCGGGGCGCCGCCGGCGCCGCCGCGGCGGGAGGAGCCGCGCTGGGTCACTCTCGTACCGAAGAGATCGCTGCGGATGACCTGGACGGCCACGATGACGAACAGCCACAGAACGGCCAGGAAACCCAACCGCATGACCGTCAGGGTCAGCTCTGACATTGCCCCCGCTTCACCCTTCGGCTTGCCGGTAAATGATGGTGGTGCTGCCCACGACGATCCGCGAGCCGTCGCGGAGCGTAGCGCGGGTGGTGTGCTGCCCGTCCACCACGATGCCGTTGGTGGACCCGAGATCCTGGATCGTCGAGGGCGTTCCGGTCCGGATCTCACAGTGCCGGCGCGAGACGCCGGGGTCGTCGATCCGCACGTCGGCTTCCGTGCTTCGGCCGAGTACGAGCGTGGGGCGCGAGATCTGGTGGCGGGTGCCGTTGATCTCGATCCAGTGCCGCCGCGGGCCGCCGGATCCCGCCGGGGCCGGTGCTCCGGGGCCGCCGGGGGCGGGCCGTCGGGCACCGGGTCCGCCCGGGGGCGGGCCGGCGGGCATGGGCGGTGCGGCGACCGGCGGGTAGCCGTAGCCGCTCGCCGGGGACGGCGGCGCCCCCTGCGGCTGGGAGGTGCTGGAGGCGAGGGTGCGACTGCGGACCCGGTAGAGCCCGGTGTCGAGGTCCTCGGCCTTCTCCAGGTGGACCTTGATGGGCCCCATGAAGCTGTACCGCTGCTGCTTGGCGTAGTCGCGGACGAGGCCCGCGAGTTCGTCGCCGAGCTGCCCGGAGTAGGGGCTCAGGCGGTCGTAGTCGCCGGCGCTGAGCTCCACGATGAAGTCGTTGGGGACGACGGTCCGCTCGCGGTTCCAGATGGTGGCGTTGTTGTCGCACTCCCGCTGGAGGGCTCCGGCGATCTCCACCGGCTGGACCTCGGACTTGAAGACCTTGGCGAAGGTGCCGTTCACCAGACCTTCGAGTCGCTGCTCGAACCGCTTCAGAACTCCCATGGGGCACCTCCTCCGTCGTTGTCGCCCTGTACTGCTTACTGATCGTATCCACGCGTGGCGGATTCGGGTGGTTCCCCATCGCTCCTGTGAGGACGAGTGTTGGTCCTCACAAGGGATCGTAGGGGCGCTCCGGGAACAGTGTCCCGCACCGAGAGCGGAGTGCGGGAGGGGCAGTCCACGCCGGGGCGTATGCCCCCGGGGAAAGCGATGTGAACCCACCCCGTTCTACGTGCTAATGTTTCGACGTCGCCAGGGGAACGGCCCGAAAGGGAAGACCACTGGGACGCTGCTCGGGCGAGTGGCGGAACGGCAGACGCGCTGGCTTCAGGTGCCAGTGTCCTTCGGGACGTGGGGGTTCAAATCCCCCCTCGCCCACATCGACGAGACGGTCGTCACTGCGAAAGCGGTGGCGGCCGTTTCGCATTGTCCCGACCCGGTGCGCGTGACCCGGAACGCACCGGCGAGCGATGTCCGGCGTCCGGTGTGTGGCGTCGGTCACGACCGAACCCCTCGCAGGGGTGTCCGGGGCCGGAGGCTCCCACGGGATCCGACTTTCGTCGCCCCGGGTGAGACGAAAGAAGACGGCCGGGGCGGGGGACGGGTGTCTAGGGTCGGGCGCGTGGATGTGATGGCGAAGACACGGGCGGGCTGGGACTGGCTGCGGGGCCCCGAGCCGTGGACGGGGCGGATGCTGGCCGGCGACCTCGCCCTCGCGGGTGTGCTGGCCATCCTCGGACTGGGCGTCGAGGAACTCGACCGGGGGTCCGGACAGCGCATGCTGCTGAGCGCCGTCGTCGTGGTCGTCCTGGCCCTGCTGCGCCTGCGGCTGCCGGCGACGACGCTCGTGACGGGTTCGGCGCTGAGTGCCGTCCTGCCGGGCCTGTTCTTCGTCCTGCCGCTGCTCGGCTGGTCGGCCGGGCGGCGGATCGTCGGAGTGGGCCGGGCGCTCGGCGCCTTCACGCTGGCCTTCGTCCTGTCGATCGCCCTCAGCGTCCTGGACCAGTGGTCGCAGATGCGGCCGCTGCTGGTGATCGTTTTCTCCACGCTGATGTTCCTGGTCGTCACCGTGATGCCGGGGCTCGCCAGCCGGTACTGGTCGCAGCGCCGCACCCTGCTGTCGGCGCTGCACGAGCGCAACGGCCAGCTGCTGCGCGAGCGGGCCATGGTCGCCGGGCAGGCGCGGCTGCGCGAGCGCCAGCGCATCGCCCAGGACATGCACGACAGTCTCGGCCACCAGCTGGCGTTGATCTCCGTCCACACGGGTGCGCTGGAGGTGGATCCCGAGCTCACCGACCGTCAGCGGGAGGCCGTGGGCGTGCTGCGGCAGGCCTCGGTGTCCGCGATGCACGAACTGCGTGAGGTCGTCGGCATCCTGCGCGACGGCGTGGAGGCGCCCGCCCCGGTGGAGGAGGCCCAGCCCGCGGCGCGCGGCGTGGCCGGAATCGCGGAGGTCGTGGAGGCGGCGCGGGGTGCGGGCACCCAGGTGCGGCTGACGACCTCGGGGCGGCCGAGGCCGCTGGTCGCGGCCTGCGACCACGCCGCCTACAGGATCGTGCAGGAGGCGCTGACGAACGCCTACAAGCACGCTCCGGGGGCGCCGATCACGGTGGAGCTGCGCTACGAGGACGACTCGCTGGTGGTGGAGATCGCCAACGGGCCGTCGGCCGGGCCGGGCGAGGACGTGGTGTCGGGCGGGCAGGGCCTGACGGGGCTGCGCGAGCGGGCCCGGCTGGTCGGCGGCATGGTGCACGCGGGCCCGGCCGACGGCGGCGGGTTCCGGGTGGCCGGCGTGCTCCCGTACGGCACGGAGCCGGCCGGCGCCCAGGACGTGGCCGACGACTTCGGCCAGCGGGCGCAGGCCCAGAAGGGCGCCCAGCCGCCGGTACGGGGGCGGCGCGGCGAGCAGCAGCCGATGGACTGGGCGGCGGTGGACCGGGAACTGGCCGTACGGGTGCCCAGCCGCGCGGGCGGGATCGCGGTGGGGTGCGGGATCGCCTTCGCGGCCGTGGTGGTGCTGGTGATCGTGATGGTCGTCGCGGCGTTGATGCTGATGGACACCGCGAGCGACTCGATGATCGGCCGGGACGAGTACGACGCGGTGCACGTGGGCGAGAGCGAGCAGTCGGTCCGCGGGCGGCTGCCGAGCGGCGGGAGCTTCCTGACCGCGGGGGCGGACCGCAAGGGGCCGCTGCGGCCGGAGGGCTCCGAGTGCCTGGTGCTGCTGGCCGACGACCAGCCCAACACACTGACCACGGACCTGGTTTTCCGGTTCTGCTTCCTGGACGGCAAGCTCGTGGACAAGCAGGCGTACGAGGTCAAGCAGTAGGAGCACGGGGTGACAGCCGAAGTGATCAGAGTGGTGATCGCCGACGACGAGCCGCTGATCCGGGCCGGGATCAGGATGATCCTGACGTCGGCGCCGGACATCGAGGTCGTCGCCGAGGCGGCGAACGGCCGGGAGGCGGTGGAGCTGGCCCGCTCGCACGCCCCCGAGGTGGTGCTGCTCGACATCCAGATGCCGGTGATGGACGGTCTGACCGCGCTGGGCGAGCTGCGGAGGGCCGCTCCGGAGGTGCGGGCCCTGATCCTGACCACCTTCGGCGAGAAGGAGAACGTGCTGCGGGCGCTGGGCCAGGGCGGGGCCGGTTTCCTGCTGAAGGACTCGGCGCCGGGCGAGCTGATCGGGGCGGTCCGGGCGGCCGCCGCGGGGGACGCCTACCTCTCGCCGGGGGCCACCCGGCACGTGGTGGACCAGCTGGCGTCGGGGAAGGCCGCCGCGCGCGGTGAGGAGGCCCGCCGGCGGCTCGCCGAGCTGAGCGAGCGCGAGCGGGGGGTGCTGGCGCTGCTCGGGGAGGGCCTGTCGAACGCGGACGCGGGCCGCCGTCTGCACATGAGCGAAGCCACCGTGAAGACGTACGTGAGCCGGATCCTGGCGAAGCTGGGCTGTGAGAACCGGGTCCAGGCGGCGCTGCTGGCCAGGGACGCCGGTCTGTAGCCGCTGGCCAGGAATGCCGGGCTGTCGATACGGTCAGCCCGTTCTCGAAGCGATCACATGAACGAACGGGTGGGGGCGGCTCCGATGGCGGCGACAGCGGGACAGCGGATTCCGGACGTGGCGGGGTTCGCGCCGCGCGTGGTGGCGGACTCGCCGAAGGAGGCGGGCAAGGCGCTGCGCACCCGTGTGCCGCGGGCGGCGCACGCGGGCTTCACGATGCCGGCCGGGCGGCCGGACGCGGTGCGGGCGGTGGAGGAGTCCAACGCCGGGCGGGTGGCCGAGCTGACGCCCATACGCGTCGGCCGGATGGCCGCGAACCCCTTCGCGTTCCTGCGCGGGGCGGCCGGGCTGATGGCGCACGACCTGTCCGGCGGTCCGGTGACGGGCGTCGGGGCGCAGATCTGCGGCGACGCCCACGCGGCCAACTTCGGCCTGTACGGGGACGCGCGCGGCCGGCTCGTCATCGACCTGAACGACTTCGACGAGACCGTGTTCGGTCCGTGGGAGTGGGACGTCAAGCGCCTGGCGGCCTCGCTGGTGCTGGCCGGCCGGGTGGCCGGGGCGGACGAGGACACCTGCCGGGCTGCAGCGCTGGACTCCGTGGGCGCCTACCGGCGGACCATGCGGCTGCTGGCCAAGCTGCCCGCGCTCGACGCCTGGAACGCCATCGCGGACGAGGAACTGGTCTCGCACGCCGACGCCCGCGATCTGCTGGGCACCCTGGAGCGGGTCTCGGAGAAGGCCCGCAACAACACCTCCGCGCGGTTCGCGACGAAGTCGACCGAGACGGGCCCCGACGGAGCCCGCCGCTTCGTCGACGCGCTGCCCGTGCTGCGCCGCGTCACGGACGGGGAGGCGGCGGCCGTGGCCGCCTCGCTCGGTCCCTACCTGCAGACCCTTCAGGGCGACCGGCTGCCCCTGCTGGCCCGCTACGCGATCCACGACGTGGCCTTCCGCGTGGTGGGCACCGGGAGCGTCGGTACCCGCTCGTACGTGGTCCTGCTGCTGGACCACCGGGGCGAACCGCTGGTCCTCCAGGTCAAGGAGGCCCGGCCCTCGGTGCTGCTCCCGCACCTGCCCGGGCTGGGCTTCACCTCGCTCCCGGAGGAGCACGAGGGCCGCCGGGTGGTGGCCGGGCAGAAGCGGATGCAGGTGGTCTCCGACATCATGCTGGGCTGGACCACGGTGGAGGGGCGTCCCTACCAGGTCCGCCAGTTCCGCAACCGCAAGGGCAGCGTCGACCCGGCGGCACTGGCCCCGGACCAGATCGACGACTACGGGCGGATGACCGGAGCACTGCTGGCCCGGGCCCACGCGCACAGCGTCGATCCCCGGCTGCTGGCCGGCTACTGCGGGAAGAACGACGAGCTGGACGAGGCCATGGCGGCATTCGCCGTGGCCTACGCCGACCGGACCGAGGCCGACCACGCCGACCTGGTGGCCGCGGTGCGGGCCGGCCGGATCGCCGCGGAGAGCGGAGTGTAGGTCGCGCAGCCGCGCAGGTCGCTGCGCGACGGGCGGTGTTTCACGTGAAACATCGCCCGCGCGGCCGGGCCGTACCCTGGCCGGGTGAGCGAGCAGACCGAGCAGCCTGAACAGACAGTCCCCGGCGGATCCGGCGACTCCGCCGTCACCGGTGAGGAGCGTTCCGAGGAACGCCCCGAGGCGCGCCTGGAGCGGGCCGTACGGGCCGCCGAGCAGGCGTTGATCGAGTTCGAGATCGCGGTGGAGACCTTCCGCGTGGAGGTGGAGAACTTCTCCCGCCTGCACCACCAGAAGCTCGGCCCCATGTACACGCGGCTCGACGAGCTGGACGCGCTGATCGCCGAGGCGAAGGCGGCGCGCACCGGCGACGCCGAGGATCTCCGGCGGGCCCGGGACGCGCGCTCGCTGGTGATGCCGATGCCCGGGGTGGACGAGCTCTTCCACGACTGGCTGGGCTCGGAGGGCATCTCCGACGACGCCGCCGCGATGCTCACCGACCGGCCCGTGCGGCCGCCGGAGCGGGTGCGGCCCTCCGAGGAGGTACGCCGCCTCTACCGTGAGCTGGTCCGCCTGGCCCACCCCGACCTGGCCCAGGAGGAGGGCGAGCGGGAGCGCCGCGACGCGTTCATCGCGCGGGTCAACGCCGCGTATGGGCGGGGCGACGAGGGGCTGCTGCGCGAGCTGGCCGAGGAGTGGGCCGCCGGGCCGGTGCCCGAGGCGGCCGCGCCCGGTGAGAGCGAGGAGCTGTACGCCCGGCTGGAGTGGCTGGCGCGCCGCAAGGAGCTGCTGTCGCTCGTGGCGAAGGAGCTGGAGGAGAGCGCGATCGGGTCGATGCTGCGGATGGCTCCCGACGACCCCGACCGGCTGCTGGAGGAGATCGCGGAGCAGCTGCTGGCACAGGTCTCCGAGCGTGAGGCGGAGCTGGCGGCCGAGCTCGCCGCCGAGTGAGACCGGGGCGTCCCTCGGGGACGTGGCCGGGGCAGCGGGTCGGATAGGTTGGCCGCAGACCCGTGAAGAGAGAAGGCGACAGTTATGAACTTCGGACCGCTTCCCTCGGTGGATGCCGCCGCGGTGCCCTCCGAAGGCTTTGTCCTCGACGTCCGTGAGGACGACGAATGGGCGGCCGGCCACGTCGAGGGCGCTCTGCACATCCCGATGAGCGACTTCGTCGCCCGCTTCGGCGAGCTGACGGAGGCCGTCGAGGACGGCCGCCGCGTGTACGTGATGTGCCGGGTCGGCGGGCGCTCCGCTCAGGTCACCCAGTACCTGGTGCGCCAGGACATCGACGCCGTGAACGTCGACGGCGGGATGCAGGCCTGGGACGGTGCCGGGCGCCCGATGGTGACGGACAGCGGGAACCCGGCCTTCGTCCTCTAGGTCCGGGATCAGGCGAGGGGGTGGGCGGCCAGCAGGTCGCCCAGGGCCTCCTCGTGCGCGGCCGCCGGGCCGAGCTGGAGCTCCAGCTGCTTGGCCCAGGCGTGATAGCGGTGCAGCGGGTAGTCGGTGTCGGCGCCGAAGCCGCCGTGCAGGTGCTGGGCCGTCTGTACGACCCTGCGTACGCCCTCCGAGGCCCAGATCTTGGCGACCGCCACGTCACCCGCGATCGGCAGCGGACCGCCGGCGCCGCCCGTGGCGGCGTCGAGCCGCCAGGCGGCCTGCCACAGGGTGACCTCCATGGCGCGCAGGTCGATGTAGCGGTCGGCCGCCTGGACGGCCACCGCCTGGAAGGTGGCCACCGGGAAGCCGAACTGCTCCCGCTTGCTGGTGTATTGGCTCGTCATGCCGAGCACGCCCTCGCCGAGGCCGAGCGCGAGGGCGCAGGTGCCGGTGGTGAGGACCTGGCGGAGCCGCTCCCAGGCCTCCGGGGTGTCGATCAGATGGCTGCGCTCCACCCGCACGCCGTCCAGGGCGAGTTCGGCGAACCGTTCCCCGGTGGTGGAGACCTGCTCGGCGAGGGCGAGGCCCCCGGCGGTGCGCGGGACGAGGGCGAGGACGGACTCGCCCTCGCCGGTGTGGGCCGGTACGGCGATCCAGTCGGCGGTGTGCGCCCAGGGGACGGCGGTCTGGGTGCCTTCCAGGATCCAGGCTTCCCCGTCGAGCCGTGCGGTGACGGCGAGTTCGGCGGGGTCGTGGCCGGAGCGGCCGTGGGCGGCCGCGGTGAGGACGAGCGTGCCGCGTCCGGCGCCGGGCAGCAGGGCGGCGGCCAGTTCGGGGCTGCCGTGGGCCTGGACGGCCATGGCGGTGGCGCAGTGCTCCAGCAGCGGGACGCGGGCCAGCACCCGGGCGGCCTCGCGCAGCACGAGGCACAGGGCGATGGTGTCCAGGCCCGCGCCGCCGTGTTCCTCGGCGAGGACGAGGCCGAGCAGGTCGGACGCGGCGAGCTTGGCCCACAGCGGGCGGTCGAAGTCGTCGGCGACGGCGCCCGGGGTGAGCGCCGGGCTGGGCACGCCGTCGGGTGCGACGTCCGCGAACACGGCCCTGGCCGCCTCGACGGCGGCCCGCTGCTCCTCGGTGAAGGTGAAGTCCACTGCCTGTCCTCCCGTTCTGACCTGACGGTGCGTCAAGATAGAACACGTTCCTGTAAATGGACAGGGGAGGGCAGGGAGGACAGCGCCGGGGCCGGGGCGTGGCAGCCCCTAGCGGTCGAAGTCGATCTCCACTTCCTCGGTGACCGGGTGCGACTGGCAGGCCAGGACGAAGCCGGCGTCGGTCTCCTCGGCCTCCAGGGCGAAGTTGCGGTCCATCCGGACCTCGCCCGACACCACGAACGCCCGGCAGGTGCCGCAGACGCCGCCCTTGCAGGCGTACGGGGCGTCCGCGCGGTTGCGGAGCACCGCGTCCAGCAGCGACTCGCCGTCCTGGACGGGCCAGGTGCCGGAGCGCCCGTCGAGCCGCGCGGTGACCCGGCCGTGCGTGGCCGCCGCCGATGCCGTCGCGCGGGCCGGCGCGGGGGTGGTGTCCTCGACGTGGAAGATCTCCTCGTGCACCCGGTTCCGGGCGACGCCGAGCGAGCCCAGGGCGCGCTCCGCTCCCTGCACCAGGCCGTAGGGCCCGCACAGGAACCAGCCCGTGACCTCCGCCACCGGCAGCAGCGCGGGCAGCAGGGAGGCCAGCCGCTCCTCGTCCAGCCGGCCGGAGGGCAGACCCGCCTCCTGCTCCTCCCGGGAGAGGACCGTCACCAGCTGGAACCGCGACGGATAGCGGTCCTTGAGGTCGGCGACCTCCTCCAGGAACATCGTGGAAGCGGCCGTACGGTCGCTGCGCACGAGGCAGAAGCGGGCGTCGGGCCGCGCGGCCAGCAGGCTCGCGGCGATCGACAGCACGGGCGTGATCCCGCTGCCGCCGACGATCGCGGCGTAGTGCCCGGAGGCGGGGGCGGCGGCGGGGTCCAGGACGAAGCGCCCGGCCGGGACCATGACGTCCAGCACGTCGCCGGCCGCGATCTCCTTGTGCGCGAAGGTGGAGAACTCGCCGCCCTCCACGAGGCGCACGCCGACCCGCAGCAGCGCCGGGCCCGGGCCGTCGGCCGTGGGCGCGGGCGAGCAGATCGAGTAGGTGCGGCGCACCTCGGTGCCGCCGTCGGGGGCGGTGCGGCGCAGCGTCAGGTGCTGGCCGGGGGCGTGCCGGTAGTCCTCGCGCAGCTCCTCGGGGACCCGCAGGGCCAGTGCCACCGAGTCGTCGGTGAGCCGGTCGACTTCCGCCACCGTCAGCGGGTGGAACGCGCCGTGGCGGGGGGCGGCCATCTACAGCTCCTTGAAGTGGTCGAACGGTTCGCGGCAGGCGGTGCAGCGGCGCAGCGCCTTGCACGCGGTGGAGGAGAAGCGGCTCAGCAGTTCGGTGTCGGTCGATCCGCAGTTCGGGCAGCGGACGGACAGGGTCACCGGGACGGGCCCGCCGGCCGCGTGCGGCCGGGGCGGGGCGATGCCGAACTCGGCCAGCTTGCGGCGGCCCTCGGCGCTGATGTCGTCCGTGGACCAGGCCGGGGCCAGCACGGTGGTCACCCGCACCTCGGGGATGCCGTGGCCGGTCAGGACCCGCTCGATGTCGGCGGACATGGCCTCGATGGCCGGGCAGCCGGTGTAGGTGGGCGTGAGGGTGACCTCGGCGTGGCCGTCCTCGTGCATCCGCACACCGCGCACCACGCCCAGCTCGCCGAGGGTGAGCACCGGCAGTTCCGGGTCCGGGACGGATCCGGCCAGCTCGGCCAGCTCGGCCTCCAGGCGGGTGGCCGGGACGTCGGCGGTGGTCACCATGACGCCCCCGGGTGGCTGCGGTGGAGGTGCTGCATCTCGGCCAGCATCCGGCCGAAGGACTCGGTGTGCAGGCCCTGACGGCCGGCTCCGGCCGCCCAGGCGCCGGTGCGCGGTCCTTCGGGCAGGGTGAGCCCGGCCCGCCCGACGACCTCGCTCAGGGCGGCCAGCCAGCGCTCTTCGAGGGCGGCCCAGTCCACGCCGTCGACGCCCTCCACCGGCTGGAAGAGCTCCCCCGTGAACTTCCACAGGGCCTCCAGCGCGGCCTGCATGCGGGTACGGCTCTCGTCGGTGCCGTCGCCGAGCCGCAGGGTCCACTGCTCGGCGTGGTCGCGGTGGTACGCCGTCTCCTTGACGGCCTTGGCCGCGAGCGGCGCGAACGGGCCTTCTCCGCGGGCGAGTTCCGCGTAGAGCTCGTGCTGGTGGAGGGAGAAGTAGAGCTGGCGGGCGATGGTGTGGGCGAAGTCGCCGTTCGGCTGCTCGACCAGCTGGAGGTTGCGGAAGGACCGCTCCTCGCGCAGGAACGCCAGCTCGTCCTCGTCGCCGGCCATGGACAGCAGGATGCGGGCCTGGCCGAGCAGGTCGAGCGCGATGTTGGCGAGGGCGACCTCCTCCTCCAGGACGGGGGCGTGCCCCGCCCACTCGCCGAGGCGGTGGGAGAGGATCAGCGCGTCGTCGCCGAGGGCGAGGGCCGCCGCGGTGACGGAGGCGGCGTGGGTGTCGGTGCCGGTCACAGGTGGCTCACTCCCTCCGGGATGTCGTAGAAGGTGGGGTGCCGGTACGGCTTGTCGGCGGACGGGGCGAAGAAGGGGTCCCGCTCGTCCGGCGAGGAGGCGGTGATCGCGGTGGAGGGGACCACCCAGATTGAGATGCCCTCGTTGCGCCGGGTGTAGAGGTCGCGGGCGTTGCGCAGGGCCATCTCCGCGTCGGGGGCGTGCAGGCTTCCCGCGTG
This sequence comes from Streptomyces erythrochromogenes, assembly GCF_040684695.1. Lineage (GTDB taxonomy): Bacteria > Actinomycetota > Actinomycetes > Streptomycetales > Streptomycetaceae > Streptomyces > Streptomyces erythrochromogenes_C. The sequence goes on along the minus strand of NZ_JBFBGM010000002.1, from coordinate 424,137 downwards.
CGTGTGCGAGAGGCCGCGGCGCGAACGCACGAACACCTCCCACAGGGGCCAGTTCTGCGTCATACCCGTGCCTCCTCGTTCTGTCCGGCGTGCTTCGCCGCTTGCTGTGCCGCCTGCTTCTGCGCATACGCGGCGGCCGCGTCGCGCACCCAGGCGCCTTCCTCGTGGGCCCGGCGCCGCTGGCCGATGCGCTGCTCGTTGCACGGGCCGTTGCCCTTGAGCACGTCCCAGAACTCGGCCCAGTCGATGGCGCCGAAGTCGTGGTGGCCGCGCTCCTCGTTCCACTTCAGGTCCGGGTCGGGCAGGGTCAGGCCGAGGGACTCGGCCTGCGGGACGGCGATGTCCACGAACCGCTGGCGCAGCTCGTCGTTGGAGTGGCGCTTGATGCGCCAGGCCATGGACTGCGCCGAGTGCGCCGACTCGTCGTCCGGCGGGCCGAACATCATCAGCGAGGGCCACCACCAGCGGTCGACCGCGTCCTGGGCCATGGCGTGCTGGGCCTCGGTGCCCTTGGACAGGGCCATGAGGAGCTCGAAGCCCTGACGCTGGTGGAAGGACTCCTCCTTGCAGATCCGGACCATGGCGCGGGCGTAGGGCCCGTAGGAGCAGCGGCAGATCGGGACCTGGTTGGTGATCGCCGCGCCGTCCACGAGCCAGCCGATCGCGCCGACGTCCGCCCAGGTCAGGGTGGGGTAGTTGAAGATCGAGGAGTACTTCTGCTTCCCCGAGTGGAGCTTGTCGAGGAGCTCGTCGCGGCTGGTCCCGAGGGTCTCGGCGGCGCTGTAGAGGTACAGGCCGTGGCCCGCCTCGTCCTGCACCTTGGCCATCAGGATCGCCTTGCGGCGCAGCGAGGGCGCGCGGGTGATCCAGTTGGCCTCGGGCTGCATGCCGATGATCTCGGAGTGGGCGTGCTGGGCCATCTGCCGGACCAGGGAGGCGCGGTACTGCTCGGGCATCCAGTCCCGCGGCTCCACGCGCTCGTCCGCCGCCACGGCGGCGTCGAACGCCGCCGCGAGCTGTGCGCCCAGGTCAGCCGTCATGCCCGTCCCGTCCGTCCCGTCTGTCCCCAGGGCCGTGTCCGGGCCCGTTTCCGGGGTCACTGCCACCATTCCGGCCCCTTGCTCAGAGTCTGCGTCCGCCCGACCGACCGATCGTTCGGTTCCATCGCTTCAATGGTGAGACGGCGGCCCGTAGGGTGTCAACCTCTGTGGTCAACCCTGTGGACGCCGGACGATCGGGGCGGGATGGATTCGAACGGGCACGAGCTCGCCGAGGAGGCCGCTCCGCGACCCCCCAGGGCGCCCGGAATCGCCGGTCTGTCGACCCCGTACCGGGTCGTGACGGCCCTGGCCCTGGGCGCCGTGGGGATCGCCGCGTGCACGCACCTCGCACTCGTCTTCCTGCACGTGGCCCCCTCCAACACGGTCAGCAAGCAGCACGCGCGGACGATCGACGCCTGGATCTATCCCGAGTTCGAACAGAACTGGAAGCTCTTCGCGCCCAACCCGCTCCAGCAGAACATCGCCGTGGAGGTGCGGGCCGAGGTCCGCACCGCCGGCGGCGAGCTGATCACCACCGGCTGGCGGGACCTGAGCGCCGAGGACGCCGCGGCGATCCGGCACAGCCTGCTGCCGAGCCACACCGAGCAGAACGAGCTGCGCCGGGCCTGGGACTTCTACACCGGCTCCCACGACGAGAACGAGAAGCCCGTCGGCGAGCGCGGCGAGCTCTCCGAGGAGTACCTGCGCCGGATCGCGGTGAACCGGCTCGCCCCGGCCCACGAGGGCGGGCGCATCCTGCGGATCCAGATGCGCTCGGCGACGACGGCCGTGCCCGCGCCGCAGTGGAGCACCGAGACCACCGACACCCAGACCTACTACCGGGAGCTGCCGTGGTGGAAGGTGTGAGACGGGCCCGCGCCGCACTGGCACGGGCCGTCGCCACGGTCAGCGGGCAGGCGCTGGGCCCGTACCAGAGCGCCGTCGTCCGCATCGGCTTCGCCGGTACCTGGCTCTTCTTCCTGCTGCGGGAGTTCCCCCACCGGGCCGAGCTGTACGGCCCCGACGGGCCGTGGAGCCTCGACCTGGCGCAGCGGCTGCTCGACTCCAACGGCGCCTTCACCGTCCTGACGTGGTCGGGCTCGACCCTGTGGTTCGAGGCCGTCTACGCCGTGGCCGTGCTGGCGAGCGTCGGCCTGCTGCTGGGCTGGCGGACCAGGGCGACGTCCGTGGTCTTCATGATCGGCGTGCTGTCCCTGCAGAACCGCAGCGTGTTCATGGGCGACGGCGGGGACAACGTCATCCACCTGGTCGCGATCTACCTGGTGCTGACCCGGTGCGCGCAGGTGTGGTCGCTGGACGCGCGCAGGGCGCGGACGCGGGGCACCGCGACGGCCGGGGCGGCCGGGCCCGTGCTGTGGGGGGTGCTGGGGGCGTTCTTCGCGTACGGGGCGGCCACCGGGAGGTTCAGCGACGGCTGGCTCGCGGCGTTCGCTGCGCTGTGGGTGGTCTGCGGCCTGTGGTGGACGGTCGACCGCCACGATCCGGAGGGCGAGGGCCGGGCGGTCCTGGACGTCCTCGCCAACCTGCTGCACAACGCGGGCATGCTGGTGATCATGGCGGAGGTCTGCCTGATCTACGCGACGGCCGGCTGGTACAAGATCCAGGGCTCGCGGTGGCAGGACGGGACGGCGCTGTACTACCCCCTGGGCCTGGACTACTTCACCCCGTGGCCGGCGCTGTCCGGGCTGCTGGCGGGCAGCGGGACGCTGGTGATGCTGCTGTCGTACGGCACCGTGGCGGTGCAGGTGGCCTTTCCGTTCACGCTCTTCAACCGGCGGATCAAGAACGTGCTGCTGGCCCTGATGATGCTGGAGCACGCGGGCATCGCGGTGCTGCTGGGGCTGCCGTTCTTCTCGCTGGCGATGATCGCCGCCGACGCCGTCTTCCTGCCGACCGGCTTCCTCGTGTGGCTCGGCGCGCGGGTCGCCTCCCGGCGGCGGGTGCTCGCGCACGGGCTCGGCCTCCGCCCGGTCGCGGTCGCGGGTGCGGTGCCGGGTGCCCGTGCGGAGCCGGACCCGCAGTCGCAGTCGCAGCCACAGCCGGAGCCGCAGTCGCGGCCGGATCCGGAAGCGGAGCCGGAGGGCCGTAGGGTCGGGGGATGAGCGAGCGGGCGGGTGCGGACGAGACGGTGCGGCAGTGGCGGGAGGACGCCGGCCGGGATGACCTCGTGCTCCTCGACGGGTTCCACGCGCTCAAGCACGCGCTCCGCTTCGGGGCCGACGTGCGCGGGGTCCTCGCCGACGACCCCGGGGCCGTACGGGAACTGGCCCGCGAGCTGGCTCCGGACGTCGAGGCCGAGGTGGCCCGCCTGGTGCGGCCGGCCGTGCTCAAGGAGCTGCTGCCCCGCGTCCACCCCACCGGGGTCGCGGCCCTCGCCGTACGGCCCGACCGGGCGGCGGGCCTCGCGGGCCTGGGACGGATGCCCCGGCCGGCGCCCGTCGTCGTCCTCGACAACCCGCGCAACCTCGGCAACGTCGGGGCCGTCGTCCGCCTCGCGGCCGGCTTCGGCGCCACCGGCGTGGTGACCCGCGGCGACCTCGACCCCTGGCACCCGAACGTGGTCCGGGCCGGGGCCGGCCTGCACTACGCCACCACCGTCGAACGCCTCGCGCTGGAGGAGCTGCCGCCCGGGCCGCTCTACGCGCTCGATCCGGAGGGCGAGGACATCCGCGGCCTCACCCTCCCGGACGACGCGCTGCTGGCCTTCGGCTCGGAGCGGCACGGGATCTCGCCCGAGCTGCGCGCGCGGGCCGACCACCTGGTGTCACTGCCGATGCGCCCCCAGGTCTCCAGCTACAACCTCGCCACCAGCGTGGCCATGACCCTCTTCCACTGGGGCGGTCCCCCGGCGGCGGCCGAACAGGGCGACGAGGACTCCTAGGACTCCCCCGGCCAGCACCGCCGCGTCCGCGCCGAGCGTCGCCCCGTCGGGACGGACCAGGGACTGGCCGCGCAGTGCCTGCCAGGTCAGCAGGGCGAGCACCCCTGCGTACACCGCGCCGGCCGTGAGGACCAGCCGCACCCGCACCCGTTCGTCGCGCAGCCGGGCGTGGTGCGGGGCGAGCGCGGCCAGGGCGAGCACGAGCAGCGGCAGCAGCTGGAGGGCGTGCATGCCGAAGAAGTGCGGGATGCGCAGGTCCCCTCCGGTGGTGGACCAGCCGGTGAGGAACATGCCGGGACCGCCGTCGGGCACGCCCACGCTGTGCGCGCCGCTCTCCAGGAGCCGCACGCCGGCGGCTTCCCTGCGCTGCTGCTCGGGCGTCGGCAGGGACATCAGGAACCCCAGCCCGGCGCCGGTCAGCGCGAGGACGGTGGAGATCCGGATCGACCAGGCCGTGGCCCGGTCGGCGGTCCTCGCGCGCCAGAGCAGGGCCGCCACGACGAGTGTGCCGAGCCACAGCACGACCACGGTGTTGCCCATGAGCGAGTAGACCTGGGTGTCGAAGGGCGTGGCGCTGTTGAAGTGGCTGCGCACCCCGCGCAGCACCTGGAGGGTGATCAGCACCATCTCCACGGCGCTCGCGACGGCCACGGTGGTGCCGGCCCACCAGGCGGTCCGGCGCAGCCGCGGCCGGTCCTCGCCCAGCAGCGAGATCATCCAGGCCAGGGCGAGGCAGTAGGCGACGAACGAGATCGAGAACTTGAACGGCTTGGCCCAGATCGGCGCCCCTGTCAGCACGCGGTCGTCGACCGCGAGTCCGACGGCCGAGCCGACCGCCCATAAGGCCATCACCAGGGCGAACACCACCAGCGGGCGGTGCCAGGTACGCCAGGACGACATCAGCATTCATACCCCCGTCATGAATGGATAGCGGCACTGTCTGCTATCTGATAGTGCCACTATCTATGATGGGGGTGAGCCGGGCAAGAGAAATCAGGGTGAACGCACGTGCGCATCGGAGAGTTGAGCCGCCGGACCGGAGTCCCGGTGCCGACGATCAAGTACTACCTGCGGGAGGGGCTGCTGCCCGCCGGGGAGCTGACGAGCCCCAACCAGGCCAGCTACGGGGACGCGCACGAGCGCCGGCTGCGGCTGGTCCGCGCGCTGCTGGAGGTGGGCGGGCTCTCGCTGGCTGCCATCGGCGAGGTCCTCGCCGCCGTCGACGACGGGGACGGGCCGGTGCACAACCTGCTGGGCGCGGCGGCCCAGCGCCTGGTGCCCGAATACGGCGGCGGCGGCGCGAGCGGCGACGGAGCCGGCGGAACCGGCGGCGACGGGGGTGCGGGGGGCGCGGAGGACGCGGAGACCGTGCTGGCGCGGGCGCGGGTGGCGCGGCTGATCGAGGACCGCGGCTGGCGGATCGCGAGCGGCCACCGGGCCGCGGAGGCGCTGGTGACCGCTCTCGCCTCGCTCCAGCGGGTGGGGCACGGCGGCTTCATGGACGTGCTCGACGACTACGCGGAGGCGGCCGGGCGCGTGGGCCGCGCGGACCTCGACTACACCGCCCGCCGGGTGGCGCGCGAGGACCTCGTCGAGGCGGTGGTCGTCGGTACGGTGCTGGGCGACGCGATCTTCGCCGCCCTGCGCAGGATGGCCCAGGCGGACGCCTCCTTCCGCACCTTCGGGGAGGAGGCGTCCACCGCCTGACCCGGGACCGGGCCGGGCGGGGCCGTCACGACAGGGGCTACGCCTGGCGGCGGACCTCCACCACGCGGAAGCGGTTCGAGACGAAGGCGCCGTCGCACAGCGCGGCGTTGGCCGCAGGGTTGCCGCCGGAGCCGTGGAAGTCCGAGAAGGCCGCGGTCTGGTTGACGTAGACCCCGCCGGTCAGGTTCAGGGAGAGCTGCGCGGACTCCTCCAGGCAGACCTCCTCCAGGGCCCGCTCGGTGTCCGCGGAGGTGGTGTAGGCGCCCACGGTCATGGCGCCCTTCTCGCGCACGGTGCGGCGCAGCAGGTCGAGCGCGTCCGCCGTGGAGTCCACGGCCACCGCGAAGGAGACCGGGCCGAAGCACTCGGAGAGGAAGGGCGCCTCAGGGTCCGGCTTGGCGGCGTCCAGCTTGACCATCACCGGCGTACGGACGACCGCGTCCGGGAACTCGGGGTTGGTGACCTCGCGGGAGGCCAGAGCCACCTCACCGAGCGAGGCCGCCGCCTCCAGGCGGGTCCTGACGTCCGGGTTGACCAGCGCGCCGAGCAGCGCGTTGGCCCGGGCGTCGTCGCCGAGCAGGCCGCCGACCGAGGCCGCGAGGTCGGCCACGACCTCGTCGTAGGACTTGTGGCCGGCGTCGGTGGCGATGCCGTCGCGCGGGATCAGCAGGTTCTGCGGGGTGGTGCACATCTGGCCGCTGTAGAGCGACAGGGAGAAGGCCAGGTTGGCCAGCATCCCCTTGTAGTTGTCGGTGGAGTCCAGGACGACCGTGTTGACGCCCGCCTTCTCCGTGTAGACCTGCGCCTGACGGGCGTTGGCCTCCAGCCAGTCGCCGAACTCCGTGGACCCGGTGTAGTCGATCAGCTTGATCTCGGGGCGGACGGCGAGGTCCTTGGCGATGCCCTCGCCCGGACGCTCGACCGCGAGCGCCACCAGGTTCGGGTCGAAGCCGGCCTCGGCGAGCACCTCCCGCGCGACCTTCACGGTCAGGGCGAGCGGCAGCACGGCCCGCGGGTGCGGCTTGACCAGCACCGGGTTGCCGGTGGCCAGCGAGGCGAACAGGCCCGGGTAGCCGTTCCAGGTCGGGAAGGTGTTGCAGCCGATCATGAGGGCGATGCCGCGGGGGACCGGGGTGAAGGTCTTGCCGAGCTCCAGCGGGTCCTTCTTGCCCTGCGGCTTGGACCAGTCGGCCTGCCCCGGGACGCGGGTCTGCTCCTCGTAGGCGTAGGCGACGGCCTCCAGGCCGCGGTCCTGCGCGTGGGGGCCGCCCGCCTGGAAGGCCATCATGAAGGCCTGGCCGCTGGTGTGCATGACCGCGTGCGCGAACTCGTGGGTCCGGGCGGAGATGCGGGACAGGATCTCGATGCAGACCAGGGCGCGCGCCTCGGGTCCGGCGTCGCGCCAGGCGGCCATGCCGGCCTTCATCGCGGGCAGCAGCACGTCCGGGTCCACGTGCGGGTACTCGACGCCGAGCTCCGGGCCGTACGGGGACTTCTCGGAACCCGTCCAGCCGTCGGTGCCGGGCTGGCCGAGGTCGATCCGCGTGCCGCGGAGCGCCTCGAAGGCGGCGAGCCCGTCGGCCGGGGCGGTCTCGCCGTACGCCTTGGGGTGCTCGGGATGGGGGGACCAGTAGGCACGGCTGCGGATCGCCGACAGGGCCTGGTCCAGGGTGGGCCGGTGCTTGGCGGACAGCTGGGGGACGGTGAGCTCGGCGGCCATCAGGGACCAACTCCTCGTTGAGCCGGGCGAAGGAGAGCAGACTGCAGTTAGAGTAACCGAACGATCGGTCGGGACAAGAGGGCCCGGCGGACCTGTGGACAAGTCGGTGCGGGAGGATCAGGACATGACAGGAATCGAGCGGTCCCGCACTGTGGCGGTCGTCGGCGCGGGCACCATGGGCCAGGGCATCGCCCAGGTCGCCCTTCTCGCAGGTCACCACGTGCTGATCTACGACATCGACGCCTCCCTCGCCGCCGACGGCGTCGGGATCGTTCAGGACCGGGTCGAGCGGATGGCCGCGAAGGGCCGTCTGGACCGGGCCGAGGCCGAGGAGACGGCCGGCCGGATCGCGGCCGCCGGCGCCCTCGCGGACCTCGCCGGGGCCGCCCTCGTCATCGAGGCCGTCGTCGAGAACGTCGGGATCAAGCAGACCCTCTTCGCCGCCCTCGAAGAGGTGGTCGGGCCGGACGCGCTGCTCGCCACGAACACCTCCTCCCTCTCCGTCACCGAGCTCGCCGCCGGCCTCGCGCACCCCGGCCGCTTCCTCGGCCTGCACTTCTTCAACCCGGCCCCGCTGCTCCCCCTCGTCGAGGTGGTCAGCGGCTCCGCGACCGACCCGGCCGCCGCCGAGCGCGCGTACCGCACGGTCCTCGGCTGGGGGAAGACGCCGGTCCGCTGCGCCGACACCCCCGGCTTCATCGTCAACCGGATCGCCCGACCCTTCTACGCCGAGGCCTTCGCGGTGTACGAGGAGCAGGGAGCCGACCCGGCCACCATCGACGCCGTGCTCCGCGAGAGCGGCGGCTTCAAGATGGGCCCCTTCGCCCTGACCGACCTGATCGGCCAGGACGTCAACGAGGCGGTGACCCGCTCCGTGTGGGAGTCCTTCTTCCGCAGCCCCAAGTTCACCCCGTCCCTCGCGCAGCGCCGGCTGGTCCAGTCGGGCCGTCTGGGCCGCAAGTCGGGGCACGGCTGGTACCCGTACGGCCCCGAGGCGGTCGCCGCGCAGCCGCACACCGCCGGGCCCGAGGAGGCGCCGGAGAAGGTGACCGTCGTCGGCGACCTCGGCCCCGCCGCCGAGCTGGCCGACCTGCTCCGGGAGGCCGGGATCGCGGTCACGGCCACCGAGCACGGGGGCCCGTACATCCAGCTCCCCGGCGAGGGGCAGCTGGTGCTCGCGGACGGCAAGACCTCCGTCGAGTTCGCGGACGTCGTCTACTTCGACCTCGCCCTCGACTACCGCGGAGCCACCCGCATCGCGCTGTCCGCCAGCGCGGACACCAGCGGGCGGACCCTCTCCGAGGCGATCGGCCTGTTCCAGAAGCTCGGCAAGCAGGTCTCCGTCATCGGCGACGTCCCCGGCATGATCGTCGCCCGGACCGTCGCCATGCTGATCGACCTCACCGCCGACGCCGTCGCCCGCGGCGTGGCCTCCGCCGAGGACATCGACACCGCGATGCGGCTCGGCGTGAACTACCCGCTGGGCCCCTCCGCATGGCACGCCCGGCTCGGCCAGGACTGGGCCTACGACCTGCTGCACCACCTCGACGAGCGCTGCCCCGGCGGCCGGTACGCGCCCTCGCTGGCGCTGTTCAAGCTGGGCTACGCGGCCGGCGACGAGGAGGGCACGCAGTGACCACGGCCAAGCGCGACACCTACACCCCCGAGACCCTGCTGTCGGTGGCCGTCCAGGTCTTCAACGAGCGCGGCTACGACGGCACCTCGATGGAGCACCTGTCCAAGGCCGCCGGCATCTCCAAGTCCTCGATCTACCACCACGTGACGGGCAAGGAAGAGCTCCTGCGGCGAGCCGTCAGCCGGGCCCTCGACGGGCTCTTCGCCGTCCTGGAGGAGCCGGGCGCGGTCCGCGGCCGGGCCGTCGAACGCGTCGAGTACGTCACGCGCCGCACGGTCGAGGTGCTCGTCGGCGAGCTGCCGTACGTGACGCTGCTGCTGCGGGTCCGGGGCAACACCCGCACCGAGCGGTGGGCGCTGGAGCGCCGCCGCGAGTTCGACCACCAGGTCGCGGAGCTGCTCAAGGCCGCGGCCGCGGACGGCGACCTGCGGGCCGACGTGGACATCCGCCTCGCCACCCGCCTCCTCTTCGGGATGGTGAACTCGCTGGTCGAGTGGTACCGCCCGCACCCGGGGACGGGCCAGGACCAACTCGCGGACGCCGTCGTCCACATGGCCTTCGACGGCCTGCGCACCAGCCGCTGATCCGGCCGGCCGCCGGTCGCCGGGCCCGCGCACGGCCCGCTCGACCGGCCGCCCGCCGGTCGCCACCCTCTCCGAGAAGCCGTCGGGCGGTTTTGTACTCTGACCGGGACCTCGGCCCTGAGCGTGTTCAAAAACGCGCGCTCGGGGCCTTTGCACCGAACGAAACAGGGGGAACGGTGCGCAGTCGCCGTCTCGTAGTCTCATCCGCCGCGCTCGTCGCGGCCGTCATCGGTTTCCTGCCGGGCACGGCCCACGCCGCGGATCCGTCGGCGCCGGGCGCCCAGCGGGTCGCCAAGCCCGCCGACCCGAAGAAGATCGGCGCGTCCCACTTCAGGACCTTCACCAGCGGCGCCGACAAGTCCGTCCGCAAGGGGCCCTCCGGCGTGGCCCGGGCGGCGGGCGCCGCCGCCACCGGGAACCCGGACCTGAAGGTCGCCCTGAGCGCCACCAACACCGGCGCGCACTCCCTCCAGCTGTGGGCGGAGGTCACGAGTGCCGATGCCGCACTCGAGGTCACCGTCTCCTGGGGCGACGGGAAGGTGGAAAAGCTCGCCGCCTCCGGCTCCGCCCAGCTGTTGCCGCTGCACACCTACGCCGAGGTCGGCGAGTACAAGATCACGGTCAATGTGAACGACGCCGCCAACAAGGTGTCCATCGAGAACGAGCTCGACGTCGTGACCTCGGGTTCCGAGTTCACGCCGTACGAGCCGACGCGTCTGCTGGACACCCGTGAGGGGTTCCGCGCGCCGAAGGCCAAGGTCGCCCCGTACAGCTCCGCCCGGGTGAAGGTCGGCGGCTACGGCACGATCCCGGCCGGCGTGCAGGCCGTGGTCCTCAATGTCACCGTCACCAACACGACCAGTGGCGGGCACATCACGGCCTTCGACGCCGGCAACGAGCGGCCGAACGCGTCGAACATCAACTTCGAGCCCGGCCAGACCGTCCCGAACCTGGTCGTCGTGCCGGTCGGCAACGACGGCTCCGTGGACCTCTACAACGGCGGCTGGGAGTCGGTCGACCTGATCGCCGACATCACCGGCTACTTCATGCCGAAGGCGGCCAACGGCTACACGCCGATGGACCCGACCCGCTTCGTCGACACGCGCGAGGGCCTCGGCACGAGCAAGGGCCAGGTCCCCGGTCAGACGAGCTTCGGCACGCAGATCGCCGGCCTGCGCGGGGTTCCCCAGGGCGTCAAGGCCGTGGCGCTCAACGTGACGGTGACCGGCCCGAAGGAAGCCGGCCACCTGATCGTCCACCCGGGCGGAGGCAAGATCCCGCTCGCGTCCAACGTGAACTTCACCGCCGGTCAGACCGTCGCCAACTCGGTGATCGTGCCGGTCGGCGCCGACGGGTCCATCGACATCCGCAACAACGCCTGGGCCGGCGCCGACGTGATCGTGGACGTCCTCGGCTACTACAGCCCGGCCGGCCAGGGCGCCTTCATGCCGCTCTCGCCGATGCGCTTCGTCGACACGCGCAACCCCGACGCGGCGATCATCCCGCTCCGCGGACCGATCGCCGGCCGCGGCTACGCCGCCGTGCCGTTCTTCACCGAGGAGAACGCCGACTTCACCGCCTACGTGCTGAACACGACCGTCACCAACACGGCCGGCGGGGGCTTCCTCTCGGTCGCCCCGGACCCGAACTCGGCCGAGCAGTACGAGAAGGGCACCGCGGTCACGCCGGCGCGGCCCGGCGCCTCGACCCTGAACTGGACGAAGGGCAGGACCGTCCCGAACCTGGTCCAGGCGAGTGGCGGCAAGCACGGCATCGTCGACTTCTGGAACCAGGGCTGGGAGAAGGCCGACCTCGTGGTCGACATCTCCGGCTACTACGAGAACCCGGTGATCAACCCGTAGCACCCGCGGTCGCCGCAGCGACAGCGCCCCGGGAACGGCTCTCCAGGCCCTTCCCGGGGCGCTGTCGCGCGTTCGGCCTATTCCTCGGCGATCGCGGGGCCGCCGGCCGGGCCGGGACCCGCGTCCAGGAGGTCCGTCTCCTCGAAGACCAGCAGGGTGCGCGTGGAGAGGACCTCCGGGATGGCCTGCAGGCGGGTCAGGACCAGCTCGCGCAGGGTCCGGTTGTCCGGGGTGTGCACCAGGAGCAGCACGTCGAAATCACCGCTGACCAGCGCGATGTGCGCGGCGCCGGGCAGCTCGCGCAGCTGTTCGCGGACCGTGCGCCAGGAGTTCTGGACGATCTTCAAGGTGATGTAGGCCGAGGCGCCCTGGCCCGCGCGCTCGTGGTTGACGCGGGCCGTGAACCCGCGGATCACGCCGTCGTCGATGAGCCGGTTGATCCGGGCGTACGCGTTCGCCCGCGAGACGTGCACCTGCTCGGCCACCGACCGTATGGACGCCCGGCCGTCCGCCTGGAGCAGACGCATGATCGACCGGTCGATCGGGTCCAGGGGGCGGGGCGCGACGGGAGGGACCGCGGGGGCTCCCGGTGCGGTCCCCGGTGCGACCGGTGCGGAACCCGCTGCGGCCATTTGTTCATCCGGCATTGCCCGATGCCTCCCTCTTCTGGACGTCCTGCGTCCATCCCAGGGCCCCGGCGCCAGTTTGTCCACAGCCTGGAGCCGCCTGTAGCCAAATTGCGCGGACAACCGAACAATCGGTAGGTGAGGGGCCTCACACCCGGGGCACCCCCTGCCCGCTTCCCACGAGGAGGTGTACGCCGCCATGACGGTCCAAGAGCTGCCCGGTGCCGGTGCGTCCCACCGTTCCACCCCGCCGCCCGCCTGGAGGCCCCGTACGGACGCCGCTCCGCTGCTCCCGGACGCCGAGCCCCACCGGGTGCTGGGCACCGAGGCGGCCGACCGCCTCGACCCCGCGCTGATGCGCCGCTGCTACGCCGAACTGGTGCGCGGCCGTCGCTACAACGCCCAGGCCACGGCGCTCACCAAGCAGGGCCGGCTCGCCGTCTACCCCTCCACCGTCGGCCAGGAGGCCTGCGAGATCGCGGCCGCGATGGTCCTGGAGGAGCAGGACTGGCTCTTCCCGAGCTACCGCGACACCCTGGCGGCCGTGGCGCGCGGACTGGACCCCGTACAGGCGCTGACCCTGCTGCGCGGCGACTGGCACACCGGCTACGACCCCCGTGAGCACCGCATCGCCCCGCTCTCGACCCCGCTCGCCACCCAGCTGCCGCACGCGGTGGGCCTGGCGCACGCGGCCCGGCTGCGCGGCGACGACGTCGTCGCCCTCGCCATGGTCGGCGACGGCGGCACCAGCGAGGGCGACTTCCACGAGGCGCTGAACTTCGCCGCGGTCTGGCAGGCCCCGGTGGTCTTCCTCGTGCAGAACAACGGCTTCGCGATCTCCGTCCCGCTCGCCAAGCAGACCGCCGCCCCGACACTGGCCCACAAGGGCGTCGGGTACGGCATACCGGGCCGGCTGGTCGACGGCAACGACATCGCGGCGATGCACGAGGTGCTGTCCGAGGCGGTCCGGCGGGCCCGGGCCGGCGGCGGCCCGACCCTGATCGAGGCCGTCACGTACCGCATGGAGGCGCACACGAACGCCGACGACGCCACGCGCTACCGCGGTGACGCCGAGGTCGAGGCGTGGAAGGCGCACGACCCGATCCTCCTGCTGGAGCGGGAGCTCACCGCGCGCGGGATCCTCGACGAGGCGGGCATCACGGCCGCGCGCGACGAGGCCGAGGAGATGGCGGCGTCCCTGCGCGACGGGATGAACGCCGATCCGGTGGTGGACCCGATGGACCTGTTCGCGCATGTCTACGCGGAGCAGACCGGCCGCCTGCGCGAGCAGGCGGAGATGCTCCGTGCCGAGCTGGAAGCCGAGGACCAGGCGTGACGACGGTGGCGGCGAAGTCCGCGAAGACGGGGGCCAAGCCCGCGACGATGGCGCAGGCCCTGACGCGGGCGATGCGCGACGCGATGGCGGAGGACCCGACGGTCCACGTCATGGGCGAGGACGTCGGGACGCTCGGCGGTGTCTTCCGGATCACGGACGGCCTCGCGAAGGAGTTCGGCGAGGACCGCTGCACGGACACCCCGCTCGCGGAGGCCGGGATCCTGGGCACGGCGGTGGGCATGGCCATGTACGGCCTGCGGCCCGTGGTGGAGATGCAGTTCGACGCCTTCGCCTACCCGGCCTTCGAGCAGCTGATCTCGCACGTGGCGAAGATGCGCAACCGCACCCGCGGCGCGATGCCGCTGCCGATCACCATCCGCGTGCCGTACGGCGGCGGGATCGGCGGCGTGGAGCACCACTGCGACTCCTCCGAGGCGTACTACGTGGCCACCCCCGGCCTGACCGTGGTGACCCCGGCGACCGTCGAGGACGCCTACGGGCTGCTGCGCGCGTCGATCGCCAGCGACGACCCGGTGGTCTTCCTGGAGCCGAAGCGGCTGTACTGGTCGAAGGCGGACTGGTCGCCCGAGGCGCCGGCGGCCGTCCCGGGCATCGGGAAGGCACTGGTGAGGCGCACGGGCACGAGCGCCACCCTGATCACCTACGGGCCTTCGCTGCCGGTCTGCCTGGAGGCGGCCGAGGCGGCCCGCGAGGAGGGCTGGGACCTGGAGGTCGTCGACCTGCGCTCCCTGGTCCCCTTCGACGAGGACACGGTCGTGGAGTCCGTACGCCGCACCGGTCGCGCGGTCGTCGTCCACGAGGCCGGCGGCTTCGGCGGGCCGGGCGCGGAGATCGCCGCCCGCGTCACGGAGCGGTGCTTCCACCACCTGGAGGCCCCGGTGCTGCGGGTGACGGGCTTCGACATCCCGTATCCGCCGCCGATGCTGGAGAAGCACCACCTGCCGGGAGTGGAACGGATCCTGGACGCCGTGGCCCGCCTGCAGTGGGAGAACTGATGCCGCAGGTAATGGAATTCAAGCTGCCCGACCTCGGCGAGGGCCTGACCGAGGCCGAGATCGTGCGGTGGCTGGTGGCGGTGGGCGACGTCGTCGCCATCGACCAGCCGGTCGTCGAGGTCGAGACGGCCAAGGCGATGGTGGAGGTGCCCTGCCCCTACGGCGGCGTGGTCACCGCCCGGTTCGGCGAGGAGGGCGAGGAGCTGCCGGTCGGCGCCCCGCTGATCACCGTCGCGGTGGGCGCGCAGTCGGTGCCCGCCGGGGCCGCGGAGGTCACCGCGGCCGACGGCACGGGCGATGCGCCCCGGCCGCTGATCGGCTACGGCTCGGACCACTCGCGCCCGGCGCGTCGGCGGCGGGTGCGACCCGTCACCGCCGCGGTGTCGGCGCCCGCCGCGGCTCCGGCCCCGGCTCCGGCGGCCCCGGTCGCGGTCGTCGCGGCTCCGGCCGCTCCCGCGGATCCGGCGGCCGCCGCCGGGCCGGTGCCCGTCATCTCGCCGCTGGTGCGCAAGCTGGCCAAGGACGGCGGGGTGGACCTGCGCGCGCTGCACGGTTCCGGGCCGGAGGGCCTGATCCTGCGGGCCGACGTCGAGGCGGCCCTCGCCGCGCTGCGGGCGCCCGCCCCGGCTCCCGCCCCCGCGGCCGCCGCGGTGGCGGCGCAGGGCGAGCGGATCCCGCTCAAGGGGCTGCGCGGTGCGGTCGCCGAGAAGCTGTCGCGCAGCCGCAGCGAGATCCCGGACGCCACCTGCTGGGTCGACGCCGACGCCACCGAGCTGATGGCGGCCCGGGCCGCGATGAACGCCGTGGGCGGGCCCAAGATCTCGGTGCTCGCGCTGCTGGCGCGGATCTGCACGGCCGCGCTGGCCAAGTACCCGGAGCTGAACTCCACCGTGGACCTCGCGGCCAAGGAGATCGTCCGGCTCCCGTCGGTGCACCTGGGCTTCGCCGCGCAGACCGAGCGGGGCCTGGTGGTCCCCGTGGTCCGGGACGCGCAGGGCCGCAACCCGGAGTCACTGTCGGCTGAGTTCGCGCGGCTGACCGAGCTCGCCCGCTCGGGCAGGCTGGCCCCGGCCGACCTGACGGGCGGCACCTTCACCCTGAACAACTACGGGGTGTTCGGGGTCGACGGCTCCACGCCGATCATCAACCACCCGGAAGCGGCGATGCTCGGCGTCGGCCGGATCATCGACAAGCCGTGGGTCCACGAGGGGCAGCTTGCGGTGCGCAAGGTCGTCCAGCTGTCGCTGACCTTCGACCACCGGGTCTGCGACGGCGGTACGGCCGGCGGCTTCCTGCGCTACGTCGCGGACTGCGTGGAATCCCCGGCGGTCCTGCTGCGCACGCTGTAGACGTGCGGCGCGGCCCGATGCCCTGAGGGTCCGCGCCGCACCCCGTACCTCGGGCTCCCCGGCCGTCGCCGGGGAGCCCGAGGCGCGAGGGGGGTCACGTCGTGAGCAGCAGCTTGCCCACGTGGGAGCTGGATTCCAGGACCCGGTGGGCCTGCGCGGCCTGCGCCATAGGGAACGCCGCGTGCACCACGGGCCGGACGCGGCCCGAGGCCACCAGCGGCCACACGTGCTCCCGGACGGCCGCGACGATCGCCGCCTTCTCCTCCAGCGGCCTGGCCCGCAGCGACGTGGCGGTGATCGCCGCCCGCTTCGCCAGCAGCGCACCGAGGTTCAGTTCGGCCTTGACCCCGCCCTGGAGCCCGATCACCGCGAGCCGGCCGTTCACGGCCAGGGCGTCCACGTTCCGCGCGAGGTACTTGGCTCCCATGATGTCCAGGATCACGTCCGCCCCGGCGCCGCCCGTGGCGGCCCGCAGCTCGGCCACGAAGTCCTGCTCGCGGTAGTCGATGAGGACGTCGGCGCCCAGCTCCTTGCAGCGGGCCAGCTTCTCCGGGCCGCCGGCCGTGACGGCGACCGTCGCACCGATCGCCTTGCCCAGCTGGATCGCCATCGTCCCGATGCCGCTGGCCCCGCCGTGCACCAGCAGGGTCTCGCCGGGGCGCAGTCCCGCGACCATGAACACGTTGGACCACACCGTCGTGACGACCTCCGGCAGCGCCGCCGCCGTCACCAGGTCCACCCCGGCCGGGACCGGCAGCAGCTGGCCGGCCGGCACCGCCACCCGCTGCGCGTACCCGCCGCCGGCCAGCAGGGCGCACACCTCGTCGCCCACCGACCAGCCGGACACCCCCGCCCCGAGCGCGGCGATCCGCCCCGAGCACTCCAGGCCCGGGTAGCGCGAGGCCCCGGGCGGCGGATCGTAGAAGCCCTGCCGCTGGAGGAGGTCGGCGCGGTTCACGGCGCTCGCCGCGACCTCGACGAGGACCTCGCCCTCGGCCGGTACCGGATCGGGAACGTCTGCCCAGACCAGGGCCTCGGGGCCGCCGGGCTGCTCGATGGTGATCGCATGCATGGCCCGGAGGCTACGCCACGGCGCGGCTACTCGGCAGGACCCAGCGTCGCCCTCGGAGCGGTCGGCGGGACCGCCCGCACGATGGTGATGAGACGGTCCGTCAGCTGGAGCGGGCTCGCGTGCGGGTCGTCGTACGGGAGCAGCCGGTGCCCGCGCAGCACGTTGACGACGAGGTCTTCGGTGTCGCGCACCGACTTGCCGACCTCGGACTTGCGGACGGGCCGTTCGATGAGGTCCAGGCCGCTGCCCTGCTGGATCAGGTCCTCCATGACGGTGCCCGCGCTCGGGCTGAGCACCGACAGGCCCAGCAGCCGGCCGGCCGCGCTCGCGCTCGTGATGACCGCGTCGGCACCGGACTGGCGCAGCAGCGGGGCGTTCTCCTCCTCGCGCACCGCCGCGACGATCTTCGCCCCGCGGTTGAGCTGCCGGGCCGTCAGCGTGACCAGGACGGCCGTGTCGTCGCGCTGCGTGGCGATGACGACCTGACGGGCCTTCTGGAGCTCGGCACGCAGCAGGACGTCCGAGCGGGTGGCGTCGCCGACCACGCCCGTGAACCCCTCGGCGTTGGCCGTGTCGATGACCTTGGCGCTGGGGTCGACGACGACCACCTGCTCCTTGGAGAGGCCGGTGGCCAGCAGGGTCTGCAGGGCCGAGCGGCCCTTCGTGCCGAAGCCGACGACGACCGTGTGCTCGCGCAAGTTCTTCCTCCAGCGCTTCAGCCGCCACTCTTCCCTCGTCCGTTCCGTGAGGACTTCGAGGGTGGTACCGACGAGGATGATCAGGAACAGCACGCGCAGCGGCGTGATCACCATGATGTTGATCAGCCGTGCGCTGTCGCTGTAGGGGACGATGTCGCCGTAGCCGGTCGTCGACAGCGTCACCGTGGCGTAGTAGAAGCAGTCGAGGAGATCGACCGACTCGTTGGCGTTGTCGTGGTAGCCGTCGCGGTCCAGCCACACGATGAAGACCGTGAGGAAGAGCACGAACAAGGCCATCAGAAGACGCTTGGCGACCTGTCGCAGCGGATGCTCGACGATGCGCTTGGGCAGCTTGATGCGCCGGGAGACGAGTTTCTCGTCGGCCCCGCGGGCCATGGCGTCCTGTCCGGGCAGTTTCACGTGAAACATCCTCCCGAGGCCCACGGCAGATCGAGGACCTCAAGCTCCTGTCCGGACCGGGCGCCCCTGGGCGGTACGACGGCCAGCGCGTCCGCGGCGGCCACGCCGCGCAGCATCGCGGGGCCGTGGTAGCGCAGCGGCACGGCCTGCTCGTCGTCGAGCCGGACCGGGACCAGCCGGGTGTCGTACGGGTGCCCGGGTACGTCGCCCTGCAGGGTCGCCGTGTAGCGCGGGCGCGGGCGGCGGCCCGCGAGGGCGCGCAGCAGCGGCTCGGCGAGGGTCAGCAGCCCGGAGACGGCGGCGAGGGGGTTGCCGGGGAGCCCGACCACGTGCCGCCCGTCCGCCCGGTCGCCGATCCGCGCCAGCAGCATCGGGTGCCCGGGCCGGACCGCGACCCCGTCGACGAGCAGCCGGGCGCCGGCCTTCTCCAGCACGGGGTGGACGTGGTCGACGGGGCCGGAGGCGGTGCCGCCGGTGGTGACCAGGACGTCCGCGGTGGAGGTGGTGACGGCCTTCAGCAGGGCGGCCGCCCCGGCCGGGTCGTCGCCGAGGGTCCGGGTGCCGGTGACCTCGGCGCCCAGGCGCGTGAGCCAGGGCCCCAGCATGGGGCTGAGGGCGTCGCGGATCAGCCCGTCGTGGGGGCGGCCCTCGGTGAGCAGTTCGTCGCCGAGCACCAGGATCTCCACGCGGGGGCGGGGCCTGGTGGTCAGCCGGTCGTATCCCGCGGCCGCGGCGAGCCCGAGCACGGCGGGGGTGACCAGGGAGCCGGCGGGCAGCAGCAGGTCTCCCGAGCGGCACTCCTGGCCGCGCGGGCGGATGTCCTGGCCGGTAACGACGGGCCGGTCGGCGAAGAGCTGCCCGCCCGCCTCACGGCAGTGCTCGCTGCGGATGACGGCGGTGGTGTCGGCGGGGATCCGCGCGCCGGTGGCGATCCGGACGGCCTCGCCGTCGGCGAGCGGCTCCGGCCGGCCGGAGCCGGCCAGGACGCCGCCGCCCTCGCGGACGCGCCACGGGCCGGGGCCGGCCACGGCCCAGCCGTCCATGGCGGAGGTGTCGAAGGACGGCAGGTCGGTCAGCGCGTCCAGGGAGGCGGTCAGGACCTCACCGAGGGCGTCCGCGAGGGGGACGTCGTGGGTGCGGGCCCGCACCCCGGCCCCGGCGTGGGCGGCTGCGTCCCGGGCGCGCGGCCAAGAGGCGGCCCGGTGGCCGCCGGCGCCACCGCCCTCGGGGGCGCGGCTGACCAGGGCCAGGGCCTCCTCGAGGTCCTGCTCGGCGGAGTTCGTGGGGGTCATCCCGAGCCGTTCTCTTCGGCGGCGCCGGTCTCCGCCTCGGCGGCCCAGCGCAGCGCCAGGTCGGCGGCCTTGCGGGAGGCCTCGGCGACGGCCTGGGCGGGGTCGGCGCCGGTGGCGGCGGCGTGGGCGGCCGCGTAACCGACCAGGAAGGTGGTCAGTGGCGCGGCGGGGCGGGCGACGCCGTGGGCGGCGTCCCGGGCGAGGTCGAGCAGGGTCTTGGTGTCGACGGCGAGGTCGATGCCCAGCTCGTTCTTGACGGCGGTGATCCATTGGTCCAGCACGGTTCCATGCTCTCTGATCCGGGCGCGGGCGGCGGCGAGATCGTCCCAGGTGTCGCAGTCGAACGAGGCGAGTGGCCGGGCCGTGACGGCGGTCAGCTCCAGTTCCGCGGTGAGCGCGCGCAGCGGAAGCCCGGCGAGGCCGCCGTGCTCGGTGGCGAGCAGTGCGATCTCGCGGCGCAGGGGCTCGGCCCGGTAGGCGGCGACCAGCGGCTGGTCCCGGCCGCCGGGGTCCCGCAGCATCGCCCCGTCCGTGCCGTGCGCGTCGGGTGCGGCCAGCAGGGCCCGTACGGTGTCCCGGTCCAGGAACGGCAGGTCCGCGGAGAGTACGAGGACCAGCTCCGCGGTGGTGCCGCGCAGCCCGGCGTCCAGCGCGGCCACGGGGCCGCCGCCGGGAGGGTCCTCGCGGGTCCAGCCCACCGGGCGCGCGGTGGGCCGGCGGCCGCCGACCACGACGGTGTTCCGGGCGTCCGGGCAGGCGTCGAGGACGCGGTCGAGGAGCGCCCGTCCGCCGACGCTCAGCGCGGGCTTGTCCGCCCCGCCGAGTCGCCGCGCGGCGCCGCCGGCCAGCACGATCGCGTCGTAGCTCATGCCCATGAGTATGCGCGGACCATGTCCCCTCCGGGGAGCCGCACTTACCGGGTGCTTATCGGCCGGCCCCGGCGGGCCCGGCCCCGGACGGCAGCAGGCAGGCAGCGGACAGGCCCCGGGCAGGCCGCGGGCCCGGGGCCGCACCGTGCGGGTGCGGGACCGGGCCCGTGGTTGCTGTCGACCGCCGGAGGTCAGAGGTAGGGACCCGAGCGGATCGCGCCGTGGCCGCCGTCCTCGTCGTCGTCGTGCGGACCGCCGGGCGGGAGCGCGCGGCGCATCTGCTCCAACTGGGCCCGCGCGGCCATCTGCTGCGCGAACAGTGCGGTCTGGATGCCGTGGAAGAGGCCCTCCAGCCAGCCCACCAACTGGGCCTGCGCGATGCGCAGTTCCGCTTCGGAGGGGATGGCCTCCTCGGTGAACGGGAGGGACAGGCGCTCCAGTTCCTCCACGAGCTCCGGGGCCAGGCCGTCCTCCAGCTCCTTCACGGAGGCTGCGTGGATGTCCTTGAGCCTGACCCGGCTCGCCTCGTCGAGGGGCGCGGCGCGTACCTCTTCGAGGAGTTGCTTGATCATGCTGCCGATCCGCATGACCTTGGCGGGCTGTTCGACCATTTCCGTCACCGGGACCTCGCGCGACTCGTCATCGGCGTCGCCGACCGCCGTCCCGTCCTGTCCCACGATCAGGACGTGCGGGGGACTGTCCTGCGACCGTTCACTCCTCGGCATCTCCATGCCGTCATTCTCTCGCACACCTTCGTTCTCACACGGTGTGCCCCCGTACAGTCGTGATCCACCCTGTACGGGGGCACCAGCCTGGGGAAATCGTCCCCGCGGTCAGCCCGCGGCGCGACGGGCCAGAGCGCCGCTGGAGCGGGTGACCAGCGCGGCCAGCAGGGCCGCGCCCACCGGGACCACGACGAGCAGCCCGGCGAGGGTCTCCCACGGCACGGAGATCGGCACGTACACCAACGCCTCCTCCACCGTCCTGTAGCCCTTGGCGACCGATTCCTCGCGCAGGGCCTCCACCTCCCGGCGCTCCACCAGGCGCAGGCCGACCGCGGGCAGGATGCCGGCCGCGATGCCCAGGACGACGCCCATGAGGGCGACGACCCCGCACTGGAAGCCGCTCAGCGTCCTGCGCACCCGCGGCGCCGCGCCCACGGCCGCCAGGGTCTTCAGATCGGCCTCGGCGTCGGCCTGGGCGAGGCCGGTGGCGATGCCGGCCGCGCCGATGGTGACCAGACCCGCGAAGACGGTCAGGGCGAGCAGCGCGAGGCTGTCGTTGCCCTGGTAGCCCTCCTCGATGCGCACGGCCGCTTCCACGCCCGTGCGGTCGATCTCGCCGGCGATCCGCTGCCGCTGCTCGCTGGTCGCCTTCCCGTCCAGGGTGAAGTACGACCCGGCCGGGGCGAAGGACAGGCCTGCGGCCTTGGCCGTCGCGGGCGGCAGGATCAGTTGGAGGCCCCAGCTCTGCACCGACTCGGGTGCCAGGTGGACGGGCAGGACCCTGTCCTCACCGGGCGGGTCCTCGCCGACCGCCTCTGAGGCCTCGTCCTCCTGCTGGGCGAGGATGGTCCGCAGGGTGATCCTGCCGTCCTTGACCTGGCGCTTGTCGAACGCGACGGGCCGACCCTGCTTGAGTGCGGACACAGACCCGGGGTCGGTGACCGCCAGTACGTTCAACAGCTTCTCGTCGGCGACGACGACGGGTTCGGGCGCGTTGGGCCCACTGCGCTTGCAGCGCCAGTCCCGGCGCAGCTCCCGGGCCTGCTCATCGGTGAAGGACGCGGAGCCGTCGGGGGATTGGTGGAGCGGGCAGCGCTGCTCCTTCGGCTTGATGATCTCGATGTAGCCGCAGCCGGGGGTCCTCGAGAACGATTCACAGCTCGGCATGCCGTAGAACAGCCGGTCGACGTCCGCCCGCGCCGCCAGGGGAAGTTCTTTGGAGAGCGCCTGGCGCAGCGCGGGAATCTCCTTGTGGTCGCCCGCCTCCCTGGCCTCCAGCATTCCGGTGCCGTGCGGCAGGTCGGCGACGTACTCGTGCCGCAACTGCACGTCCCGGCTGTGCTCGTACGTGGCCACGGCGACGGTGCCGGCGACGGCAGCCAGGACGGCCGCCACGGCGGGCGCCGTACGCCCCCGGTTGCGCACGGCGTCGCGCAGCGAGAGCCGCGGCGACAGCGGCAGCCAGCGTCCGAGCCGGCCGAAGAGACCGACCAGAGCCGGGGTGAGGGCGACGAAGCCGAGCTCGGCGATGGCGCTGCCGCCCGCGACGACGGTGGTGCTCGTCCGCGACGTGGTGCCGTACAGGACGATCGCGGCGCCCGCGGCGACGGCGATCAGGCCCACGACCGGCAGCACCCGGTTGGAGCGGCGCACCCCGCGGCGACCGGTCAGCGAGGCCAGTACGGTCTGCCGGGAGGCGGTGACGGCGGGGACGATCGCGGACAGCAGGCCCGTCACAACGGCGAGCAGGGCGATGGCGGCCAGTTCCAGCGGGCGGAAGTCCAGGCCGCCGAAACGGACGCCGAGCTGTCGCTCCAGCACGGGACGCAGCGCGATGGTGAGTCCCACGCCGATCACGGTGCCGATGACGGCGGACGCGGCGCCGATGACCAGGCCGCCGGAGAGCACGATGGAGCGGATGTGGCGCCGGTCGCCGCCGTTGGCGCCGACCAGGCCGAGCTGGCGGCGCGAGCGGCGGGCGCCGACCGCGAAGGCCGGGCCGGCGAGCAGGCAGATCTCCAGCATGGCGAGGCCCACGACCGTGGCCAGGATGGCCACCTGGGAGGCCGAGCCGCCGCCCTGCTGGTACTGCTCCTTGGGTTCCTGCTGGAAGAGCGGCACGTCGGCGTCGGCGGGCGGGTCGATGTGCACGACCCGGGAGACGACCAGGAGGGACTTGGTGTTGGCCGCCTTGACCATGTTCCACGTGAAACCGTCGCCGCCGACCTTGACCAGGTAGCTGTCGTCGGCCGTCACCTCGTAGCCTCCGGCAGCCCTGAGCGTCCGGTCGAGCGGGGCGATCAGGGTTCCCGGCGGGGCGAGGATCTCGCCCTTGCCCAGTTCGCTCGGCAGCTCGTACGCGCCGACGATCTTGTACGAGGTGTTCGCGCCGCGCGGAGTGACCCTGGAGCCGACGTAGAAGCCGGAGTCCCTCAGGAAGGTGGTGGTGGCGGCGACCTCCCCGGCGTTCTCGGGCATCCGGCCGCGGTCGAGCGTGAACATGCCCGCCACCAGCGGGCTCCGGGTGTCGACTTCGTGCAGTCTGGTGTGGAGGAGCCCGTGCTTGGTGCGGACCATGCTGTAGCCCACGGAGTCCTTGAGGACCTGGGTCCCGGCCGGGAGCTGGGACGCGTCCAGCTCCTGAGGCGTGTCCTGCACCATCGGGCCGTCGACCTTCTCGTGGCCGCGCACCGGCGCGTACGTGGAGCCGTCGGGCAGCTGGTGGATGGGGTTCGGGCCGGTGAGGCTGACCCGGGCGTCGGCGGTCCCGATCTTTCGAGAGATGGCCTGGTCGGGCGAGAGCTGGGCGCTGCGCAGGGTGAGGTCCGCTCCGCTCACACCGACGATCGGCAGCGCGATCATCGCGAGGACCAGGCAGCTGCGGCCCTTCGCGCGCCAGGCGTCGCGGCGCGCGATGCGCAGGGCCGCGACCCACGAGTGGTACCAGCCTTGGAGCGAGGAGGTCACTGGCCCGCCTGCCCGGAGAGGAGGGAGTCGGCGTGGCTGCGTATGGTCTCGTCGACCACGCTGCCGTCGCGCAGGAAGACCACGCGGTCGGCCCACGCGGCGAAGCGCGGCTCGTGGGTGACGAGGACCCCGGCCGCGCCGGCGTCGCAGCGGGAGCGCAGCAGACCGAGGACGGACTCGCCGGTCTCGGAGTCGAGGGCGCCGGTGGGCTCGTCGGCGAGGACGAGGCGGCGGTCGCCCACGAGGGCGCGGGCGATGGCCACGCGCTGCTGCTGGCCGCCGGACATCTCGTCGGGGAACCGGTCGGCGAGGACTCCCAGGTTCATCTCCGCCAGCGCCGCGAGGGCGGCGGCACGGGCCTTGCGGGCCGAGGTCCCGTCCAGTTCGAGCGGGAGGGCCACGTTCTCGGCGGCGGTGAGGGCGGGGATCAGGTTGTAGTCCTGGAAGACGTACCCGATGCTGCGGCGGCGCAGCGCGGCGAGCTGCTTGCGGCTCGCCGTGGTGATGTCGGTGCCCTCGACCAGCACCCGGCCGCCGGTGGGGACGTCGAGGCCGCCCGCGAGGGTGAGCAGTGTGGACTTGCCGGAGCCGGAAGGGCCCATGACGGCGACGAGTTCGCCGGGGTACACGGCGAGGTCGATGCCGCGCAGGGCGTGCACTTCGGTGGCACCGCTGCCGTGGGTGCGGACGAGCCGCTCCAACTGCAGTACGGGCTGTTGGGTTTGGCGCTGGTCAGGCATGAGGGTTCCCCCCTGGGACGGTGTTTCAGGCGCGCCGCGTACGGGCGGTGCGGTGCGGGGTGGTGGTGGTCGGGGCCGGGGCCGGGGCTGGGGCCGTGGTCTCGGCGGCGGCCCGGGGCGGTTCGGGCGCGGCGGCTTTCCGGTCCACCGGCAGCGAGAGCCGGACGAGCCGGGCCTCGCAGTGGTCGAGCCAGCGGGCCTCGGCCTCGGTCTGGAAGATCAGCTGCTCCAGGACGAGCAGCCAGGCGACGTCGTCGCGTTCGCCGGACCGGCCGTTCTCGACCGCCGCGAGCGCGGTGGCCTTGAGGCGGGTGTAGTCCTGCATCGCGCGGATCGTGGCGTGCCGCTGGGACTGGATGACGGCGCGGATGTCCACGCCGGGGGCGCCGATGGCCATGGCGAGCTTGATGGACAGCTCGTCCCGGGGCGGGTTGGCCCGGTCGACGGGGCGCTCGTACCACTCGCGCAGCTCGGCCCGCCCGGTGTCGGTGATGGCGTAGAGGGTGTGTCCCGCGGTGTCCTCACCGTCGGGTGCGACGAGGCCGTCGCGTTCGAGCCGGGCGAGGGTCGTGTAGACCTGCCCGACGTTGAGGGGCCAGGTGGAGCCGGTCCGGGATTCGAACTCGGTGCGCAGCTGGGAGCCGTACCGAGGACCCCGTTCCAGTAGGGCGAGTAGCCCGTGACGGATCGACATACTCGGTATGTATACCGAGTATGTTCACGTAGGGCAACCATCGGCGTGCGTACTTCCGCAGGGGGACGGCGCTAGGCGCTGCGGCGCAGCCGCACGCCCAGATAGCCCAGACCCAGTCCCATCAGGGCGAATCCGGTGCCCAGGGGCAGCATGTGCGCGGCCAGGTCCGCGGCGCGGTCGTTCGGCGCGGTATCGAGCGCGGTGTCGAGCGCGGTCACGTCGTCACGCGCTGTCGGGGCGGCGGCAGAGGGTCGCGGTGGCGGCGGAGAAGGGGGCTGCGAGGGCGGGAGCGGGGGCGGGGGCGGCGGCGGTGTGGCCCCGGTGCGCGGGTGCGCCGGCAGCGGCCGGGAGGCGATCAGCAGCTCCGGATCGGCAGGTTCCCCGGCCGCCCGTCCGGGCCGCTCGCGGCCGACCCCGGCGGCGCTCCCCGCGAGCTCCTCGTGGCCGTCGTAACCGGCGTGGCCGCCTCGGATCCCCTCGCCCTCTTCGCCCTCTTCGGCCGTGGCGGGGGCCGAACGCGCCGGGAGCGACGCCGTGCGCTGGACGTGGGTGCGCTCGGGGTGGGCCGGGGCGAGGGGGCCCGCGTACGCGGAGGCGGCCGGCGCGAGGGCGGCTGCGGTCAGCACGGCCCCGGCCAGCCAGTGCGACGGACGGAAGCCTTGGATCACGGGGAGCCCCTCCCGTCCCGAGCGGCCGGCGTGCTCGCTGGAGTCAGCGATATGCGCTCAGATTTACATAGTGGGGCAAAAGCGGCATCCCGGGCGCCCTGTCGGGTGCCCGGGATGCCGGTGTGTCGTTCGGCCGCTTGCCGTACGGCCGCCGCCCGCGGCTACTCCGGATTGCCGGTGGACACGGTGAGCGTGTACTCCGTGCCCTCCTTGTTGATCTTGTCGCCGGCGGCCGGGGTCTGGCTCAGCACCGTGTCCTTGCCGTACACGGCCTCGTCCTTCGGGACGATCGTGTACTTGCCGCCCGAGGCCTGGATGCAGGCCTTCACGGACAGCAGGTTCTTGTACTTCAGGTCCGGCGCCGAGTACTTGCCGGCCTCGCTGTAGTGCTTCACCGGCTCCGAGCACTTCTTCGGGTCGATCGTGCGCGAGACGTCGGGGCCCTTGAACCCGGCCTTCGCGGACGCGGACGTGGAGGCACCCGGGTCGGCCGTGGTGTCGCCCTTGTCCTTGTCGTCCCCGTTCATCGAGATCGCCGCGATCAGCCCGCCCACCGCCAGCAGCGCCACCGCGACCGCACCCACGACCACCGGCATGTTCCGCTTGCCGCCGCCGGAGCCCGACGGGCCCGCCGAGCCCGTGGGCGAGATCGTGTACGGGGGCGGGGTCTGCGGCGCGTAACCCTGCTGCGGCGGAGGCGTGTGCGGGTAGGCGTAGCCGCCCTGCGCGTGCTGCTGCTGCGGGGCGGGCGTGGGCGCGTACGGGGCCGGCGTCGGGGTGTGCGGCGCCTGGTAGGGCTGCTGCACCGACTGCGGCGGGGCCTGGAAGCCGGACTCCACCGGCGGGAACACGGCCGAGGACACCCCCGCGCCACTGCTCAGCGGACCCTGGCCCTGCACGATGACCGGCGCCCCGGTCTGCCCGGAGCCCAGCACCCGCGCGACCTCGTCGCCCATGGCCGCGGCCGTGGGGAAGCGCTCGTTCGGGTTCTTCTTCAGCGCCCGCGCCACCAGCGCGTCCATCGCCGGGGTCACCGACCGGTTGATGGAGGACGGGGCGACCGGCTCCTCCTGCACGTGGGCGTAGGCGATGGCCAGCGGGGAGTCCGCGTCGAAGGGGATCCGACCCGTCAGCAGCTGGAAGAGCATGATGCCGACCGAGTACAGGTCGGAACGGGCGTCGACGCCGCGCCCCAGGGCCTGTTCGGGCGAGAGGTACTGCGGGGTGCCGACGACCATGCCGGTCTGCGTCATCGAGGTGACCCCCGACTGCATGGCGCGGGCGATGCCGAAGTCCATCACCTTGACCACGCCGCGCTTGTTCACCATCACGTTGCCGGGCTTGATGTCGCGGTGGACGAGCCCCATCTCGTGGCTGGTCTCCAGGGCGGCGAGCACGTCGGCCGTCACCTTCAGCGCCTTGTCCGCCGGCATGGCACCGTACTGCCGGATGTCCGCTTCGAGCACCGAGCCGAGCGGCTTGCCCTCCACGTACTCCATGACGATGTACGGCATCACCGCGCCGTCGCCCGAGCGGTCGCCGCCGAACGTCACTTCGCCTTCGCCGGTGTCGAAGACCGAGACGATGTTCGTGTGCGACAGTTTCGCTACAGCCTGGGCCTCGCGGCGGAAGCGCTCGCGGAAGGACTGTTCCCGGCCGAGGTCGCTGTGCAGGGTCTTGATGGCCACCTGCCGGTCGAGCGCCGAGTCGTACGCGAGGTACACAGAGGCCATGCCGCCCGCACCCAGCAAGTCCCTTAGCTGGTAACGGCCACCGGCCAGAGAGCCGCCCGCGTACTGGCCCTGAGTGCCGTCCTGGCTCATGACTGTTGCTTCCCCTCGGGATGTGCCTTCACGCCTCTGGCCGGGCGCACGTGGCGCCCAGTCTGCCCCAGGGCAAGCACACGTCAAGCCAGGTGCCCGTTCCGTGACCACACGTGCACAGGGTGGCCTTGTCCGAACGGTGACCGGTTCGGAGGCTGTAGCGTTCACCGGAGCACCAATAAAGAGGACTACCGCGCAGCGGCGGCCGAGAGAGACGACGGCGAGGACTGATGGCACCCGAACCCGAGGGAAACGGCGCCGGGATGACCGATGGTCCTGAGCACTGGGGCGACGGTGGCCTGGTGGGCGACGGCCGTTACCGGCTGACGCACCGACTGGGCCGCGGCGGCATGGCGGAGGTGTTCGCCGCCGAGGACGTGCGCCTGGGCCGCACCGTCGCCGTGAAGCTGCTGCGCGCCGACCTGGCCGAGGACCCGGTGTCCAAGGCCCGCTTCACGCGTGAGGCGCAGTCCGTCGCCGGGCTCAACCACCACGCCGTCGTCGCCGTGTACGACTCGGGCGAGGACCGGGTCGGCCCGAACACCGTCCCCTACATCGTCATGGAGCTGGTCGAGGGCCGCACCATCCGCGACCTGCTGATCAGCGCCGAGGCCCCGGGCCCCGAGCAGGCGCTCATCATCGTCTCGGGCGTGCTCGAAGCCCTGGCCTACTCGCACCAGCACGGCATCGTCCACCGCGACATCAAGCCGGCCAACGTCATCATCACCGACGCCGGCGCCGTGAAGGTGATGGACTTCGGCATCGCCCGCGCCCTGCACGGCGGGCAGGCGACGATGACCCAGACCGGCATGGTCATGGGCACCCCGCAGTACCTCTCGCCCGAACAGGCCCTCGGCAAGGCCGTCGACCACCGCTCCGACCTGTACGCGACCGGCTGTCTGCTCTACGAACTCCTCGCGCTGCGGCCCCCGTTCACCGGCGAGACCCCGCTCTCCGTGGTCTACCAGCACGTCCAGGACGCGCCCGTGCCGCCCTCGCAGCTGCCGGAGGGCCACCACATCCCGCAGGAGCTCGACGGCCTCGTCATGCGCTCCCTCGCCAAGGACCCGGACGACCGGTTCCAGAGCGCCGAGGAGATGCGCGGGCTGGTCCAGTACGCGCTCCAGATGCTGCACGACCAGGGCCCGAACACCGGCACCTGGAACACCGGCCCGGTCACCATGTCGCTGCCGCACGGGCGCGGCGGGGTCGCCGCCACCACGGCCATGCCCGTGGGCGGGAACGGCGGCGGGCAGCGGTACGCCTCGAACGCCTCGACCTCGCAGTTCCAGCAGCCGATGGTGCCGCCGCTGAACCCGGACGACGGCACGGCCTTCCCCGGTGCCCCCGGCGGTCACGGCGGAGGCCACAGCGGCGGCTACGAGGCCTACGACGACCGGCGCGGCAACGGCGGCGGCCGCTGGAAGATGTGGCTGTTCGCGGTGCTCGCTGTCGTCGCCATCGCGGGCGGCGTGGCCTACGCGGTCAACGGCGGGGGCGGCGGCAAGGGCGGCGGCGAGAAGCAGGATCCGGGCACGACCCAGACCTCCCCCAGTGCCAAGCCGAGCCTGTCCGACTCGCCGAACCCGACGCACTCGCGCCAGCCCACGGACAACACGCCGTCGAACAACGACACCCAGCCGACGGCGACCCGCACCCGGACGCAGACCGCCAGCCAGCAGCCCACGGCGACGGCGACGCAGTCGCCGACCGCGACGGCGACCAAGAGCAGCACGGCGACCGCGACCGCCACGCCGACGAAGACGGCCACGGCGACCGCGACGGCGACGAAGTCCCAGCCGCCGCCGGGGCCCGACAGCGCGGAGTAGCCCGGAACGGGCCCGGAAGGGGCACGGAACGGCACGTAGCGGGCCCGGCGGAATCGATTTCCGCCGGGCCCCTTCGCATGGGCGCTCCGTCAGAGGGCGTGCGCGCGGAGCCGGTCGGGATTCCCGTTCCCGGCGAGCGAGTGAACGGTGATGAACTGGGGTTCGATTCGCATGTGGACGGGGTCGAACACCTCGCCGTTCACGAATTGCGGACCCGGACCGAAGAGTTCCAGTTCGGCCGTGGCCGCCTCGACGACCTGGGCCGTTCCGGTGAACTGCACCGACCAGAGACGGGGGTCCGGGGAATTGAAATTGTCGGCCCCGTACGACACCACGCTTCCGTCGCACGCCAGGTGGTGGCCCAGGCCCGCGTGCATTCTCAGGACGACCCCGCCGTCCACCACGATGTGGCGGGCCGGCGCGAGGACGGGCAGTGCGCGCATGCTGGTGGCCACCCGGCCGTACGGCACCCGGCGCAGCAGATCGAGGGCGTGGTGATCCTCTGGGGACATGCCGTCCACTCTCCGCCACCGCGAGCGTGCCGGGAAAGAGGAGCCCGCCCCGACGACGGGGGACGTTGGTCCCGAATGAAACGCCGCGGCCGTGGAACGCGGACGGGTCCGGCCGTTCCGCGGGGGCGCGAGGGGCGCGAGGGGCGCGAGGGGGACGGCGGGGCCGGCGGGGCCGGGGCGCCCTAGCGCTTCTCGGCCTGGAGGCGGGCCACGTAGGCGGCCGCCTGGGAGCGGCGCTCCATGCCCAGCTTGGACAGCAGGCTGGAGACGTAGTTCTTGATGGTCTTCTCGGCCAGGTGCAGGCGCTCGCCGATGACGCGGTTGGTCAGGCCCTCGCCGATCAGGTCGAGGATCTTGCGCTCCTGCTCGGTGAGGTTGGCCAGGCGGTCGTCGCCCTTGCCGCCCTTGCCGTCGCGCAGCCGTTCCAGTACGCGGGCGGTGGCCACCGGGTCCAGCAGCGACTTGCCGGCGGCGACGTCACGCACGGCGCTCAGCAGCTCGTTCCCGCGGATCGCCTTCAGCACGTAGCCCGAGGCGCCGGCCATGATCGCGTCGAAGAGGGCCTCGTCGTCGGCGAACGAGGTCAGCATCAGGCACTTGACGTCCTCGTTGCGCGAGCGCACCTCGCGGCACACCTCCACCCCGCTGCCGTCCGGCAGCCGGACGTCGAGAACGGCCACGTCGGGGCGGGTGGCGGGGATCCGGACCAGCGCGTCGGCGGCCGTGCCCGCCTCGCCGACGATCTCGATGTCCTCCTCGACCGACAGCAGCTCGTGGACGCCCCGACGGACCACTTCGTGGTCGTCCAGGAGGAATACCTTGATTTTTCCGTCTTCGCGCACGAAGTCAGTTTCACACACTCACCTCTTCCCTGCCGGAGTTACCCGGGATAACGTGCCGTTGTTCCCGGCCCCTGCAAGGCTGTGACCAGTGGTTGTTCCCGTCGCTGCGGATTTACTTGGAAATCCAAGCAAAAACGCAGGTCAAACGGGGTTTCGCAGTTATGCGGCGCACTGGGTAACGTGCATTGCGCAGGGCACTCGCCGGGACGCCTGTCACGCCTGAATCCCGTACGCGACGCGCACCCACCCCGTGCGCTCGTTACGGATGCAGGTGAGCCGCACTGGACCCCGGAGAACCCGGGTGCCGGACCGACGGAGGAGCACAAGTGACCGTGGAGAGCACTGCCGCGCGCAAGCCGCGACGCAGCAGCGGCACCAAGCGGGCGGCAGGTGCGGCCAGCGCCGCCAAGCCCGCCGCTGCCACCGCGCAGACGCAGGACGCTGAACCTCAGCTCGTACAGCTGCTGACGCCCCAAGGGGACCGGGTCGACAACGCGGAGAACGCGGAGTTCGCATCCTTCGTCGCAGACATCACCACCGAGGACCTGCGCGGCCTGTACCGCGACATGGTCATGACCCGCCGGTTCGACGGTGAGGCGACCGCCCTGCAGCGCCAGGGCGAGCTGGGCCTGTGGGCCTCGCTCCTGGGCCAGGAGGCCGCTCAGATCGGCTCCGGCCGGGCGCTGAACGACGTGGACTACGTCTTCCCGACCTACCGCGAGCACGGTGTGGCCTGGTGCCGCGGGGTCGACCCGACCAACCTGCTCGGCATGTTCCGCGGCGTGAACCACGGCGGCTGGGACCCGAACACCAACAACTTCCACCTCTACACGATCGTCATCGGCTCGCAGACGCTGCACGCGACCGGTTACGCGATGGGCGTGGCCAAGGACGGCGCGGACGCGGCCGTGATCGCCTACTTCGGCGACGGCGCGTCCAGCCAGGGCGACGTGATGGAGGCCTTCAACTTCTCCGCCGTCTACAACTCCCCCGTGGTGTTCTTCTGCCAGAACAACCAGTGGGCGATCTCCGAGCCGACCGAGCGCCAGATGCGCGTGCCGCTCTACCAGCGCGCCCAGGGCTTCGGCTTCCCCGGCGTCCGCGTCGACGGCAACGACGTCCTGGCGTGCCTGGCCGTGACCCGCTGGGCCCTGGACCGGGCGCGCCGCGGCGAGGGCCCGACCCTGGTCGAGGCGTTCACGTACCGCATGGGCGCCCACACCACCTCCGACGACCCGACGAAGTACCGGCGGGACGAGGAGACGGCGGCCTGGGAGTCCAAGGACCCCATCCAGCGCCTGAAGGCCCACCTGCTGGCCACCGGGGGCGCCGACGAGGCGTTCTTCGAGGAGCTGGAGGCCGAGAGCGAGGCCATGGGCAAGCGCGTGCGCGAGGCCGTGCGCGCCATGCCCGACCCGGACACCATGGCGATCTTCGAGAACGTCTACGCGGACGGGCACGCGCTCGTCGACGAGGAGCGCGCCCAGTTCGCCGCCTACCTCGCGTCCTTCGAGTCGGCCGAGGAGGGTCACTGATGGCTGTCGAGAAGATGTCGATCGCTAAGGCGCTCAACGAGTCGCTGCGCAAGGCCCTGGAGCAGGACCCGAAGGTCCTGATCATGGGTGAGGACGTCGGCAAGCTGGGCGGTGTCTTCCGGATCACCGACGGCCTGCAGAAGGACTTCGGCGAGGAGCGGGTCATCGACACCCCGCTCGCCGAGTCCGGCATCGTCGGCACCGCCATCGGCCTGGCCCTGCGCGGCTACCGGCCGGTCGTGGAGATCCAGTTCGACGGGTTCGTCTTCCCCGCCTACGACCAGATCGTCACGCAGCTCGCGAAGATGCACGCGCGTGCCCTGGGCAAGATCAAGCTGCCGGTCGTCGTGCGCATCCCGTACGGCGGCGCCATCGGCGCGGTCGAGCACCACTCGGAGTCCCCGGAGACGCTGTTCGCGCACGTCGCGGGCCTGAAGGTGGTCTCCCCGTCGAACGCCACCGACGCCTACTGGATGCTCCAGCAGGCGATCCTCAGCGACGACCCGGTGATCTTCTTCGAGCCGAAGCGCCGCTACTGGGACAAGGGCGAGGTCGACACCGAGGCCATCCCCGGCGAGCTGCACAAGTCGCGCGTGGTGCGCGAGGGCGCCGACCTCACCCTGGCCGCCTACGGCCCGATGGTGAAGGTCTGCCTGGAGGCCGCCGCCGCGGCCGCCGAGGAGGGCAAGTCGGTCGAGGTCCTGGACCTGCGCTCGATGTCCCCGGTCGACTTCGACGGGATCCAGGCGTCGGTGGAGAAGACCCGCCGGCTCGTGGTCGTCCACGAGGCGCCGGTCTTCCTCGGCGTGGGCTCGGAGATCGCCGCCCGCATCACGGAGCGGTGCTTCTACCACCTGGAGGCGCCGGTGCTGCGCGTGGGCGGCTTCCACGCCCCGTACCCGCCGGCCCGCCTGGAGGACGAGTACCTGCCGGGCCTGGACCGGGTGCTCGACGCCGTCGACCGCTCGCTGGCGTACTGAGGAGCCACGTTCCATGACCATCCGCGAATTCAAGATGCCCGACGTGGGCGAGGGCCTCACCGAGGCCGAGATCCTCAAGTGGTACGTCCAGCCGGGTGACACCGTCACCGACGGCCAGGTCGTCTGCGAGGTCGAGACGGCCAAGGCCGCCGTCGAGCTGCCGATCCCGTTCGACGGCGTCGTGCACGCGCTCCTCTTCGAGGAGGGCACCACGGTCGACGTCGGCCAGGTCATCATCTCGGTGCAGACCGGCTCCGGCGAGGCCGCTGCGGCCCCGGCCCCGGCCCAGGAGATCCCCGCCCCCGCCGAGGCCGAGGAGGCCGCCCCGGCGGCCCGCCAGCCCGTGCTCGTCGGCTACGGCGTCTCCGAGTCCTCCACCAAGCGCCGGCCGCGCAAGGCACCGGCGCCCGCCGTCGCCGCGCAGAACGGCACCGCGGCCCCGGTCGCGGCCGCCCCCGCGGCGCCCGCCGCCCCGGCGGTCCCCGCGGTTCCGGCGCAGCCGACCGGCGAGCGTCCGCTGGCGAAGCCGCCGGTGCGCAAGCTCGCCAAGGACCTCGGCATCGACCTGGCCTCGGTGGTCCCGACCGGTGACGGCGGCGTCGTGACCCGGGAGGACGTCCACGCGGCGGCCGCCGCGGCGATCGCCCCGCAGACCGTGCCCGCGGCCGCGGCTCCCGCCGCCGCCCCGGCGCCGGCGGCCGAGGCCGTCGCGGTGTCCGCCGCCCCGGCGGCCGATGCGTCGGCGCGCGAGACCCGCATCCCGGTCAAGGGCGTCCGCAAGGTCACCGCCCAGGCCATGGTCGGCTCGGCCTTCACCGCTCCGCACGTCACCGAGTTCATCACCCTCGACGTGACGCGCACGATGAAGCTGGTCCAGGAGCTCAAGGACGACCCGGACCTCGCCGGCCTGCGGATCAACCCGCTGCTCCTGATCGCCAAGGCCGTCCTCGTGGCCATCCGCCGCAACCCGGACGTCAACGCGTCCTGGGACGAGGCGGCCCAGGAGATCGTGCTCAAGCACTACGTCAACCTGGGCATCGCGGCGGCCACCCCCCGCGGGCTGATCGTCCCGAACATCAAGGACGCCCACGCCAAGACCCTGGGCGAGCTGTCGGAGTCCCTGTCCTCGCTGGTCGCCACGGCCCGCGACGGCAAGACCTCCCCGGCCGACATGCAGAACGGCACGATCACCATCACCAACGTCGGCGTCTTCGGCGTCGACACCGGTACGCCCATCCTGAACCCCGGCGAGTCCGCGATCCTCGCGGTCGGCGCGATCAAGCTCCAGCCGTGGGTCCACAAGGGCAAGGTCAAGCCCCGCCAGGTCACCACGCTGGCGCTGTCGTTCGACCACCGCCTCATCGACGGCGAGCTCGGCTCCAAGTTCCTCGCCGACATCGCGGCGGTCCTGGAACACCCCCGCCGACTGGTCACCTGGTCGTAGCGGACACGAGCACGAAGCCGGCGGCCGGCCTCCCCGTGGAGGCCGGCCGCCGGCCTTTCGGGCGGGGCGGGAAAGCCGTGGTCCGCTCCGTGCACCCCGTGTGATCATCTGCGAATGCTCTTTCGCGCTGCCACCGCAGACCCCGCACACCTGGACCGCGCCGTCGCCCACCCGGCCGACGGTCCCGTCCCCGCCCTGACCGCAGAGAAGGTCCGCGAGGAGCTCGCCGAGAACCGGATCAGGCCCGAGTGGATCTGGACCGCCGAGGACGGCGACGGGCGGATCCTGGCCCGCGCCCTGTGGTGGGGCCGGGCCGACAGCGAGCACCCGATCGCGCTCGACTGCCTCCAGGTGGCAGCCGGGGTGGCCGACCCGGCCGGGGTCGCCGCCGCACTGCTGGACGCCGGGCACGCCGCCTTCGGCGGGCTCCCCGGCTACAACCTCTCCCTGCCCCGCGGCTGGCGCGCCGACCCGGAGCTGGCCGCCGCGGTCGCCTGGCGGCGCGAGGCCGCGCACCGCACCGGGCTGACGCGCGAGATCGAGCGCCTGCGCTACGAGTGGACCCCGGCCGCCGGGACGGCGGAGCCCACCGGCCGCCTGGTCTTCCGCGAGGGCACCGACGAGGAGATGCTGGACGCCTTCGTCCGGCTCTCCCGGGGCAGCCTCGACCTGGCCACGCGGCACGAACTGGAGCTGATGGACGCCGAGCAGCTGGCCCGCGAGGACTTCGACTTCTACCTCGACTGCCCCGGCGAGCGCTCCTGGTGGCGCCTGGCCCACTTGCCCGACGGCCGCCTCGCCGGCCTGGCCGTGCCCTCGGCGACCCCGTACCACCGCAACGTCGGCTACCTGGGCGTCGTACCGGAGCAGCGCGGCCGGGGCCTGATCGACGAGATCCTCGCCGAGATCACCCGCTTCCACGCCTCGCAGGGCGCCGAGCGCATCACCGCGACGACGGACACCGTGAACCTGCCGATGGCCGCCGCCTTCGACCGCGCCGGCTACGAGGTCACCGAGATCCGCCTCGTGCTGGAAGCCCCGGCGCGCTGAACCGGGCCCGTCCCCGGGAGGTAACCTGCCGCCCGGGGAAGGGGGCCGGGGTGTCCATCGCCGAACTGCAGGTCTACTCCGTGGAGGAGGCCGACGTCACCGGTGGCGTGTGCGTGGTCCGCTGCATCGGCGGGGTGGCCCGCGCCGGGCAGGTCTACGCCGTGGGCGAGTCGCGGATGGGCCTGCGCCGCATCGAGCGGTACGGGCGGCCCGTCGGCTCCTTCGACGCCGGGCACACCGCGAAGGTCCACTTCAGCGGGGCCATGGTCGCGCTGCTCTCCCGGGGGCAGGTGCTGACCTCGGTGCCGCCCGACGGGCACTCGCTGGCGGACCTGGAGGCCTGGCTGGCCACGGACCCGCCGCTGGGCGACGAACCCCAGCCGCGGACCCTGCGCGTCCTGGCCGGCGTCCGGATGCGCGACGACCGGCTGCCGGACGGGATCCGGCTGCGCTGGGGCCGGGTGGCGCTGGCCGCCACCCACCGCTGCGCGGCGGCCGAAGGCACACCGGAGCTGGTCAGGGCGCCCGAACTGGCCTGCGTACAGGGCTACTTGATCCAGCAGTTCGGCCCGGACCGCGGCGGTGACCCGGCGGTGCTGTGCCGGGACCTGCTCGCGCTGATCGACCTGACCCCGGAGGCGGCGGCGGTGCAGGGGCGCGTCTGGCGCGACCTCCCGCACCACCGCATCCGCCACCTGCGCCGCATCAAGTCCCTGATCCCGTGGCTGACGTCGGTCCGCCCCCACCTCCCGGACGACACCCCGCTGGCGGCTTCGGTCGACGCCTGGACGCGGGTCAGATCCCTGCTGCCGTAGCCGACGGAGCCCCGGTCCGCGCGTTGTGCGGGGGCCGGGGCTCCGGGGCGTTGCGGGCCGTTCCGGGCTGTTCCGGGGCGTTTCAGTCCTGGCGGGCGGCGTTGCCGAGGACCTTGGTCGGGGTGATGCGGACGACGACGCGGACGTCCTGGGGCGGGGCGTCCTGGTACTCCTTGCCGGCGCCCGGGCCCATGTACTCCTCGGCGATGCGGACGGCCACCGCGCGGCCGACGTCCTCGGTGACCGTCGCCGTGCCGCGGATCTCGGCGTAGAGGAAGGGGTTGGCCAGGTCGAAGACGGTCAGGCCGACCCGGCCGTCGCGGACGATGTTGCGCTCCTTGCGGCGGCCCTGCTCGGTGGAGACCAGCAGGTCGCCGCCGTCGCGGGTCACCCAGATCACGGAACTCTGCGGGCTTCCGTCGGGGTTGATGGTCGAGAGGACGGCGGGGTGCGGCGCGTCGAGCAGTCCGCGCACGGTTTCGTTCAGCTCAACAGTCATGGTGCCGAGGCTAGTTGTCGGCGGTGCGGGACGCGGGCGGATTCCGGCCGGGCCGCCGACTACCCGAGGTCGGTCATTTCCAGGGGATGTTGAGCCAGGGGCTGGCGGGGTCGGTGGTCAGGGTGACGTGGGCGGCGAGGGCCCCCGTGTACCAGGTGCCGAACTCCTCCTCGTCGAAGTGCAGGCACCGGCCGAGGACGTACCCGGCGGAGAACTCCTCCCACGAGCGGTACGTCTGCCGGGCCGCCTCCCCGGCGCGCAGCACGGCCTTCTCGCCCTCGTGCAGGGTTCCGTAGCGGCAGCCGATGCCCCAGCGGGCCATCTGGGAGGCGCGGCCGAGGTCCCAGGCCTCGACGGAGCGGACCCAGCCGTCCTCGGGGAGCAGCCCGTCGGCCCGGAAGCGCTGTTCGTAGCGGGCCATCCGGCCTATGAGCCGCTTGACGCCGGCTATCTCCCCCTCGACCTCGGCGGTCGGGCGCGGCCGGGCGACGGTGACCCCGTCGGGGGTGAGCTGCGGCTCGGCGGAGCGTTCGGCGTTGCGCCGCAGGCTCGCCTCGGCGGCGTGCCGCCAGTGCTCGACGTCCACGGGCCCCGCGAAGTCGGAGGCGAGGACGCGGCGCACGCGGAGCGCGAACTCCCAGACGGGGCTGACCATCGTGGTGCTCAGGAGCTGTTCGAGGGTGGCGAGCCAGTCGGCCCGGTCGGTGATGCCCCAGCTCTTGGCGACGCGGCGGCGCTCGTGCTGGTAGCCGCGGCCGTGGTAGGCGAGGGCGTTCCAGAACTCGCCGTTGCTGACGGCGAGATGCCCGCCGACGGCGAGGCCGTGCGCGATGTCCCCGTGCAGGGGACCGCCGGTGAAGAGGGCGTGGACCTTCAGTTCCGGCAGGCCGTAGGAGGGTGCGGCGTCGGCGTGCGCGCGCCAGCGGGCCAGGTCGGCGGGGGTGGTGGTGAGGTACGCCTCGGCGGGCGAGCCCGGGTTCACGGCGAGGAAGGCGGGGTCGTCGGCGGCCCACACCTTGGAGAACCAGCCCAGGCTCCGGGACTCGAAGACGGTCTCGGGGGTGGGAGCGGGCAGCATGCCGGCGGTGCGGACGACGAGCATCCGGTCCGGGGTGGGGTGGAAGAAGACCGAGTCGGGGTGTGCGTCCGACTGCACGCGGGGCTGCACCAGGTAGAGCTGGGCACGCGCGAGCACGTCGAAGTACGCGGCCCAGTCACCCGCGTTCTTGGCCTCGTACAGCTCTCGCTCGATGACGCTCGGCGCGATCCAGGTGCCCATACGGGGACCCTATACGGACCCCTCGACGGGCAAGTCGGCCCATTCCGCCTCGCCGCGGGTACTGTCGGTCGGGGTGGGTGCCGGGGCGGTCGAAAGGGGTCGGGGGATGGGGCGGTCGGACTCAAGGGGGCCCAATGGCGCCGTCACCGTGTACTGGCGGCCCGGATGCGTCTTCTGCATCAAGCTCCGCACGCAGCTGCGGGCGGCGCGGATCCCGTACCGGAAGGTCAACATCTGGCGGGACCCGGACGCGGCGGCCTTCGTCCGCGGGGTGGCCGACGGCAACGAGACGGTCCCGACGGTGGTCGTCGGCGACCAACCGCCGATGGTGAACCCGTCCCTGGCCCGGATCCGGCAGGCCCTCGCCGCGGTGTGAGCCGTCCGAACCGCGCGCGCAACCTCAGATGTTGCTCTGAATCCGCTGCTCGTGCGGTCGGGCGGTGGCCCGTGCGGTCATCATGCTCCGACAGCGGGCCGGACTGGCGGGGGGCGATGGTGCTGGACGTGTACGAGGTGGCGTACCTCGCCGGCGGACCGCGGCGGGTGGCCGAAGTGGCCCTGCTGCGGCTGCGGGAACGCGGCCTGGTGGGCGTGGTCGGGCCGCGCGTGCGGGCCGGTCTGCCCGCGGACGACGCGCATCCCGTCGAGCGGGCCCTGACCGGGGCCTGCCCGCGGGGCAGGAGCGTGGCGGCGGTGCTCACGGCCGTGGCCGGCGGGCCGGAGGCGGCCGGGATCCGGGACGGGCTGCGTGCCGCCGGGCTGCTGGGACGCGTATGCTCCCGGCCGACCGCGGCGGGGCGGCGCCGGGTCGCCGCGGCCCGTGCGCGGGGCGCGTGGCCCGCGTACGTCTTCGACGGCCCGCCGGCGGTGCCCGACCGCATGCTGCGGCGCGTCGTGCAGGAGGCGGCCCCGCTGCCGTCGGGGCTCGGCCGGTACCTCGCCCGGATGGGGAGGGCACTCGACCGTGCCGACCGCGGCGACGACGCCGAGCACGGTCACGGGTACGGGCACGGGCACGACGGCGGCTCGTGCGGCGGAGGCGGTGGCGGCGGCTCGGACTGAGCGAGCCCGCCCCCGCCACGGCTCGGGCCCGCGGCGCCGCGGACCGCCGGGTCGCGGCCGGCCGCCGCCGCTGCGGCAGGTCCCCCTCGTCGCCCCCCGCGCCAGGGGACGGCACGCCCCCCTCGTGCCACCGCGCGACCGCGCGGACCCCCTTGACGGGCTCCGGCGGCGGAGGGACGCTCCCCGGATCTCGGATCCGAACGGTTGCAGCTGGGGGGCCGCCATGCCGCAGGAATCTGTTCAATCGGTGGGGGAGTTGCGTGCGCAGCTGCTCGCGCGGGGGGCGCGCTGGTCGGTCCTGGAGCACCTGGCCGACGAGGAGCCGGTACCCCGGCCCTCGCTCGGTCTGGAGCCCGGGGCGAACCTCACGCTCGCCGAGGACGCGGGCACGATCGACCTGCGGGGCATCATCGGGCACGCCGGCGGCAACCCGCACCTGACCCGGCGCCGGGCCGCCCACGGGCTGCTGGCCGGGCCGGCCGGCCGGGATCTCGTCGCCGGGGCCCGGCCCGCCGCCGTGGACTGGCGCAACCGCTGGGGATGGCCCTGGATCACCAAGGTCAAGGACCAGAACCCGTGCGGCTCCTGCTGGGCCTTCGGCGCCGCCGGCCTGGTGGAGTCCATGGCCCGCATCGAGCACGACGTGTGGGCCGAGCGCTCCGAGGGGGACGTCCACGACGGCCTGCGCTTCAGCTGCGGACAGGGCAGCAATCCGGAGACCGCCCTCGACTGGATCAAGGCCAACGGCGGTCTCGCCGACCCGGACTGCTGGCCGTACAGCATCCCGCCCGCCGGGCTGCCGGCCGCCCGGCGCGACGCCTGGCGCGCCGAGTACACGCCCAGCTGGGACCGCTCCGGCCGGACCGTCCGGATCTCCGACTACGTCCGGCTCGGCGACGTCGAACAGCAGAAGGTGTGGCTGGACACCGTCGGCCCGCTGACCGCCTGCTTCGACGTCTACGACGACTTCTTCGGCCTCGGCTCGGGGGTCTACCACCGCACGAGCGACCGTCTCGCGGGCGGCCACTGCGTACTGGTCGTCGGCTACGACGACGCGGCGGGCTGCTGGCTGTTCAAGAACTCCTGGGGCACCGGCTACCACGTCGGCGGCTACGGCCGGATCGCCTACGGCGAGGTCAACATCGACCACTGGGCCAAGTGCGGGCTGCGCGGCACCAACCCCGACCCGTGGACCAAGCGCCGCCTGCACACCGGCAACGTCTACGAGAGCGGCAACGGCCGCGCCCACCGCAACTTCGAGCTCCTGGCGACCACCACGGGCGCCCGCCTCCAGCACTGGTGGCGCGAGGGCGACGCGCC
Organism: Streptomyces erythrochromogenes; assembly: GCF_040684695.1. GTDB lineage: Bacteria > Actinomycetota > Actinomycetes > Streptomycetales > Streptomycetaceae > Streptomyces > Streptomyces erythrochromogenes_C. The sequence continues at coordinate 383,224 of NZ_JBFBGM010000002.1, read as the reverse complement.
CTTCGCCTGGGCCCGCGCGGGCGTCTTCGGCGGCGACGCCTCCGGCCAGCCGGCCTTCACCGGGAGCACCTACAACCGCAACATGGAGTCCCTGCACGTGACCACGGGCGGCCGGCTGCGCCACTGGTACTACGAGCAGTCCGCCGCGGTGTGGCGCGACGGCGGGGTCTTCGGCCCGGGCGACGCGGCCGTCGGTTCCACCCCGGCCTTCATCCAGAGTGACTACGGCAAGCCCGGCAACTTCGAGGTGGTCGTCCGCACCGCCGACGGCCGCCTGAACCACTGGTGGCGGATCAACGGCGCCCCCTGGACCTGGAACGACGGCGGCCGTTTCGCCTCCGGCATCGCCCACTACGGCCCGGCCCTGGTCCAGACCCGCTCCCGCCACCTCGACCTCGTCGCCGCCCGTACCGACGGCCGCATGCAGCTGTGGTGGCGCGACGACCCCGACGGTTTCGCCTGGCGGGCCGGGGAGGTCTTCGGCAGCGGTACGCCGGCCACGTCCGCGCCCTGCCTGATCGAGGGCCAGTACGGGGCCGTCGACGAGGACACCGCCGGGAACTACGAACTGTGCGTGGCCGTGGCGGGCGGGCAGGTGGAGCACTGGTGGCGGGGCACCGCGAGCGGCTCCCCCTGGCGGCGCAGCGCGGTCTTCGGCCACGACGTCGCCTCGGTCACCGGGATGCTCCAGGGCAGCTTCGGGTTCAACCTGGAAGTCGTCGTCCTGCGCACCGACCACCGCCTGCAGCACTGGTGGCGCGACGGTGCGGGCTGGCACGAGGGGCCGGTCATCGGCCCCGTATGAGAGGACCGGGCGGGCATGGAGGTACGCAGTGTCGTGCTGAGCCCCGGTGAGCCGTACGAGCTGCGGCTCACCGGGCGGGGCGCGCGCGGCTACGTGTGGACCTGGCAGGTCACGGGGGACGCGGACGTGGTGTCGGTGGCGCCGGGGCCGACGGTCGCGGGCACCGCGCAGCCGGGGGCGGCGGTGGAGCTGAGCTACGTCGTCAGGGCCCGGCCCCCGGGCGGGGGCCGGGCCAGGATCCGCTTCGCACAGGTCCGGCCGCCCTACCCGGACGAGGCCCCGTACGACGAGTTCGTGCTGGACGTGGAGGTCACGCCGGGGAGCGGCGGCGCGGGCTGAGCGCCGCGTGCTGCAGGGCCTCCAGCGGGCCGCGGTCGAAGCGGCGCAGCCACAGCCACGACCCGGCGGCCAGGACCAGGCTCACGCCCGCCCACAGGCCCATCACCCACCAGGGGCCGCTGCCGGCCAGCCGGTGGGCCAGGCCGAGCCCGATGCCGTAGCAGAGCAGCATGCAGAGCAGGTTCTGGGCGACGTAGCAGGACAGGGCGGTCCGGCCGACGGAGCCGAGGGCGCGGGTCGCGGCCGCGGGGATCCACAGCCGGTCCAGGGCGATGCCGATCAGGCCGATGTAGCCGAGGGCGAGCAGCGGGGCCGCTCCGTAGCGGGCCAGGACGAAGAAGTCCTCGCCGCCGAGGGTGGCCGCGGCGTTCAGCGGCAGTCCCAGGCCCAGGCCCCAGGCGGCCAGCCTGCTGCGGATGCGGCGGCCGTCGGCGGTCGCGGTGAAGGCGCCCGCGCGGTGCAGGCGCACCCCGAGGAGGAAGAGGAACACCAGCAGCCCGAAGGAGAAGACGGGCTCGATGCGCAGGATGAGGAAGTGCTCCAGGCGGAAGGCGACCTGCGCCGGCCAGCTCCCGTGGGCGTAGAGGTCGACGGCGGCCTGGCCGGGCCCTTCGGCCGGTCCCGTTGGCGAGGAGTCCGAGGAGTCCGAGGAGCCCGCCGTGGCCAGGGTCGCCAGCGCGACCAGCGCCAGGTGCAGGCCGCCGGCCGTCCACAGGGCCACGCGCCGGACCTTCTCCGAGCGGGCCAGCAGCCGGGCGACGAGCAGGGCGGTCACCGCGTACCCCATCAGCACGTCCCAGGCGAAGACGAGGGCGAAGTGGACGGTGCCCTCGACGAAGAGGAAGGCGGCGCGCTTCGGGTAGCGGCCGGGCCACGGTTCGCCGCGGCGGGCGGCGGAGTCGAACTGGATGGCCAGGCCGACGCCGAACAGGATCGTGAGCAGGGCCAGGAACTTGCCGTCGGCGAGGAAGCGGAAGGCGGTTTCGGCGATGTTCGCCGCGGAAGGGTCCGCGATCGGGTCGGGTGCCCCCAGGCCGCCCCGGACCACGTTCCACTCCGAGCCGGGGGAGGCGAAGATCCAGACGTTGGTCATGAGCGTGCCGAGGATCGCGGCGCCGCGCAGGACGTCCAGCAGGGGGAGCCGGGTGGTCGTGCGGACCACGGGGGCAAGGGTGTCGGCCATGACTCCAGGCTCCCGGCGCGGGGGGCCGGGTACGTCCTGCGGGTGGACGAAGGCGGGCTACATCCTTCGGTGGAGGCGGGCGGCGGCCGAGGTCGGAGAAGATCGGGGTCCGCCTCCTGCCGGCGGCCGATGCCCTGCCGCGCTCCACATGCCGTCCCGGTCCACATGCCGTCCCGGTCCACATGCCGTCCCGGTCCGCATGCCCGCCCGGTCCACATCCCGGACGGGGCCGCGGGTTGCACCTCTGTTGTATCTATGCTGTGCGCATGCCTGCAGCCACCAGCACCGCGACCGCCGCCGAACGCGTCTACCAGCACGTCAAGCACGGTGTGCTCGACCGGCGCTACGAGGGCGGCACCCTCCTCACCGAGGGCGAACTCGCCGAGGCGGTCGGGGTGTCCAGGACTCCGGTCCGCGAGGCCCTGCTGCGCCTGGAGACCGAGGGGCTGCTCAAGCTCTACCCGAAGAAGGGCGCGCTGGTCCTCCCGGTTTCCGCGCAGGAGATCAACGACGTCCTCGAAACCCGGCTGCTGGTGGAGGAGTTCACCGTACGCAGGGCCGTGCCGGCGCCTCCCGGCCTGCTGGACCGGCTCGAAGAGCTGCTCGGCGAGCAGCGTCGGCACGCCGCGGCCGGGGACCTCGCCGCGATGATGGCGGCGGACCGGGGTTTCCACGCCGAGATCGTGCGCAGCGCCGGGAACCAGATCCTGTGCCGGCTCTACGACCAACTCCGCGACCGGCAGCTGCGGATGGGCGTGGCCCTGCTGCACGCCCACCCCGACCGGCTGGAGCGGACGCTGGCCGAGCACGCCGAGATCCTGGACGCGCTGCGGGCCGGGGACGCCGCGGCGGCCGCCGCGGCGGTGCGCGGGCACATCGGCCGGGTCGAGTCGCTGGTGCGGGGGCCGGGCCGGTGAGCGGCGGCCGGACGAGCCGCACGGGCCGGATACCGGCGGCCCCGGTGGCCGCGACCGCTTCGGCGGCCCGGGGCGCCGGGCCCGAGGATCCGCCGGGCGGCGGGAGGGCCGTCGCCGTCTGGTGCATCGGCGTCGCCGTCTACTTCGTGGCGGTGATCTTCCGTACCAGCCTGGGCGTGGCCGGTCTGGAAGCGGCGGACCGCTTCCACGTCAACGCCTCGGCCCTGTCCACCTTCTCCCTGCTCCAGCTCCTCGTCTACGCGGGCATGCAGGTCCCCGTCGGCCTGATGGTGGACCGGCTCGGCACCAAGAAGGTGCTGACCCTGGGCGCCGTGCTCTTCACCGCGGGGCAGCTCGGCTTCGCCCTCGCCCCCTCGTACGAGACGGCCCTCGCCGCCCGCGCACTGCTGGGCTGCGGCGACGCGATGACCTTCATCTCCGTGCTGCGGCTCGGCACCCGCTGGTTCCCGGCCCGGCGCGCGCCGCTGATGGCCCAGCTCGCCGGGCTGGTCGGCATGGCGGGCAACCTCGTCTCCACGCTCGTGCTCGCGCCCGTGCTGCACGGGGTCGGCTGGACCGCCGCCTTCGCCGGCAGCGCGGCGGCCGGGCTCGTGGTGCTGGTGCCGCTCGTGCTGTTCCTGCGCGACCACCCGGAGGGGCTCGGGCCGCAGCCGGCGGCGCGCACCGGCGGGACGGGCTTCGTGCGCCGTCAGATCAAGGAGTCCTGGAGCGAGCCGGGCACCCGGCTCGGCCTGTGGGTGCACTTCACGACGCAGTTCCCCGCGATGGTGTTCCTGCTGCTGTGGGGCATGCCTTTCCTGATCGAGGCGCAGGGGCTGACGCGGAGCACCGCGAGCGGGCTGCTGACGCTGGTCGTCGCCTCGAACATGGCGCTGGGGCTGGTCTACGGCCAGGTCATCGGCCGCCGCCAGGCCGCGCGGATTCCGCTCGCCCTGGGGACGGTCGGCCTGACGGCCCTGCTGTGGGCGGCGGTCCTCGCGTACCCGGGCGGGCACGCGCCGATGTGGCTGCTGATCACCCTGTGCCTGGTGCTGGGCGGCTGCGGCCCGGCATCGATGATCGGCTTCGACTTCGCCCGCCCGGCCAATCCTGCCGAGCGCCAGGGCACCGCGTCCGGGATCACCAACATGGGCGGCTTCATCGCCTCGATGACGACCCTGCTGACCGTGGGCGTCCTGCTGGACGCCACCGGCGACGACTACCGCATCGCCTTCTCGACGGTCTTCGTGCTCCAGGCGCTCGGTGTCACCCGGATCCTGGGCCTGCGCCGGCGCGCCCTGTCCCGCGAAGCCGCGCGCGTCCGCGTCACCGTTCCCGCACGGGCGACGGCACGGGCGAAGGCGCGAGAGCCCCTGCCGGGAACGGCGGGGCGCGAGACGCCGTAGGCCGCCGCCCGCCCGGTGCACGACCTCGCCGGCCGCCGGGGCTTCGCCGACGCCACACCCCGTGAGCGGTCACGGGGTCATGGGGTCACGGGGTCACGGAGAACTGCGTCAGGATGGCCTCCGCCAGCTGTGCGTCGCCCTCCACCTTCACCCGGTCCGCGACCGTGTGCGCCCGGACCCGGCCCGCCGCGAGCCGCACGTACGTCTCCCAGTCCAGGGTCAGCGTCACCGCCGGGCCGAGCGAGGGGGACTTGTCCACCGTGCCGCGGCCGTCCGCGTCCACCCGTACCGTCCGCATGAACTCCAGCGCGCCGTGCACGTCGATCACCACTGCCGAGTTCGCCGGGGCGCCCGCCCGCTTCGCCACCACCTTCGGCAGCCCGGCCAGCAGGATGTCCCGCGCCACGTACGCACCCGGCGAGTCCCAGTTCCCCGGCGCACCCAGCGCCCACCGCAGGTCCTGCTCGTGGATCCACACGTCGAACGCCCGCAGCCGCAGCGCGTGTTCCAGGGTCACCTGGTCGCCCAGCGGACCGCGAACCATCGTGTCCGGATCCCGCTTCTCGTTGCGCAGCTGCCGCGCGCGGCGGATGACGGTGTACTCCAGCTCCGAGGTCATCTCCGGCGCGGTGTGGTGGCGCCGCACGTCGACCTGCACCTCCATGTACCGGCTGAACTCGTCCACCACGTGCCGCAGGTCCCGTGCCACGGTGTGGATCGGCCGGGGGTCGCCGAGCTGCTCGCACTCGATGCCGATGATGTGGGAGACGACGTCGCGGACCGACCAGCCCGGGCACGGGGTCGCCCGGTTCCACTCGCCCTCCGTCAGCGGGAGGACCAGCTCGGATATCGCCTCGATCGAGTGCGTCCACGCGTCGGCATAGGGTTGAAGACTGGGATGCGGATGGACGGTCAACGGGACCCCTCGCGGTGCTGTTCAGTGGCGTCGTTCAGTGGCGCGTTTCGGAAGCAGTGGACTCAGTTTCCAAAACTACGCTGCCCGTGAGCACCCCGGCAGTGCTTTCGTGTGACGATTCGTAGGCCCGAGTTGACGGCTTGAACGCCAGGACGGTGGTAATGTGCGCGCCTCGCTGATCCAAATCGCAGTGAACGAGGGCGAGTCGGTGTCTTCCCGACGTGCCCGCGTGGCCGATCTCGTACGGGAACAGGACGAGTCCGATCTCGTCGTGCTCCCCGAGCTGTGGACGGTCGGCGCCTTCGCCTACGAGCAGTTCGAGACCGAGGCCGAGCCGCTGGACGGGCCGACCTACGAGGCCATGTCCAAGGCGGCGCGCGACGCCGGGGTCTGGCTGCACGCGGGCTCGGTCGTGGAGCGCGCGGGCGACGGCTCCCTCTACAACACCGCGCTGGTCCTCTCCCCGGCCGGCGAGCTGGCCGCCACCTACCGCAAGATCCACCGCTTCGGCTTCGACCAGGGCGAGGCGGTCCTCATGTCCGCCGGCGACTCCCTGACCACGGTGGAGCTGCCGGAGCAGACCCTCGGCATCGCCACCTGCTACGACCTGCGCTTCCCGGAACTGTTCCGCGGCCTGGTCGACGCCGGGGCCACCACGATGATCGTCGCCGCGGGCTGGCCCGCGCGCCGCCGCTCCCACTGGACCCTGCTGAGCCGGGCGCGCGCCGTGGAGGACCAGTCGTACGTCCTGGCGTGCGGGCTGGCCGGCACGCACGCCGGAGTGGAACAGGCCGGGCACAGCCTGGTCGTGGACCCGTGGGGCGAGGTGCTGGCGGAGGCGGGTCCGGGCGAGGAGGTCCTCACGGTGGACCTGGACCCGGGCAAGGTCCGCGAGACCCGCAACCAGTTCCCCGCCCTCAAGGACCGCCGCCTGGGCCACTGACGGTCAGCCGGTCAGGGTCCAGAACCAGACCGCGAGGGCGGTCGGAACGGGGCACGCCACCGCACCGAGGAGCAGCATCCGCGTGGACGCGGCCATCGCGCGCAGACGGGACGTGCGCGCCAGGGCGGTGAGCGCGCCGGCCCCCGCCGGGATCAGCAGGAGCGGCACGGCCGCGCCCGCGGCGGGCTCCCCGGCCGCGGCGGTCCAGAGCAGCGCGATGCAGGCGAGGCCGCCGATCAGGGAGACCGAGACGGCGGTGGCCACCCACAGCAGGGCGGCGAGCACGACGACGGCGGGCCGCTCCTTGCGGACCGGCTGCGCGGGCTGCCACGGACCGTAGAGGGCGGCGTGGGCGCTGGGGTTCACCGTGGGTTCCTTCCGTTGTGCCGAGGTGCCGAGCGGTCCCTGCGGGGACGTCCCCGATCCTCGCCGCCCGCCCGCCACCGCGGCATGGGCGCGGATGCTCATTCCCCCGCGGGCCGCGTACTCAGTCGCCCGGGGCGTCCTCGCGCTCCTTCTCCGCCATCCGGATCACGCACACCGCGACCGCGACCAGCAGCGCCGCGTCCGCGTCCTCCCGGACCACGTCCACCGCGTACGTCTCCCGCACCCGGTACCACTGCCGCGAGACCAGAGCGAGCAGCTCCCCGTCGTACTCGACCTTGAACTCCCGGTCCAGGATGCGCCCGCTCACGTCGAGCTCCGTGCCCTCGACCAGCGTCACGCGGAAGTGGTTGCGCAGCAGCGAGAAGCGCTTCCTGCGGATCACCGCGAGCCGCTGCTCGTCCCGCTCCAGGGTCATCGCGTCGCGGAAGCCGAAGAGCTTCTCCCGCAGGGTGATCAGGATCCGGCCGTCGGGATCCTTCAGCTCCAGCGTGTCCCGGAACCGCAGCGCCTTCCCGTCGACGAGGAAGGCGTGCCGCCCGTCCTCGTCCTCGATCCAGTAGTCGTCCCCGATGGCCAGCATTTTGTCCCGAACGAGGTATTTCATGCGCTGATCAGTGCCCGCGATAGGTTGCCCCCATGCCACTCCTCTATGTGACCGACCTGGCGTACCCGGCACGCGGCCGCCGCTACTGCGACGAGGACATATTCCTCACCTCGCGCCTGCGCGAGCACTTCGACCTGGCCCTGTGCCATCCCGCCGACGCCCGCGCCCTGATGCCCGGCTTCGACGCCGTGGTCGTCCGCAACAGCGGCCCGGTCCTGCACTACCAGGAGGAGTACGACGCCTTCCGCGCCGCCGCACTCGACGCCGGCACGCCCGTCTACAACCCCCTCACCGGCCGCGCCGACATGGCCGGGAAGCAGTACCTCCTCGACCTCACCGCCGCCGGCTACCCGGTCATCCCGACCGTCGACGACCCGGCCCGGCTCGCGGAGCTGCCGCAGGTGCCCGAGTACGTGGTCAAGCCCAAGCAGGGCGCCGACTCCATCGGCCTGACCTTCACCGCGACACCGGACGGCGAGCCGGGGGCCGTGCTGATCCAGCCGCGCATCGCCTTCGCGTACGAGGTGTCCTTCTACTTCGTCGACGACGCCTTCCAGTACGCGCTCCACGCGCCCGATCCGGCCCGCCGCTGGGAGCTGAGCGTCTACGAACCGACCGGGGAGGACCTGGCGTTCGCCCGCGCCTTCGTCGAGTGGAACACCCTCTCCCACGGCATCCAGCGGGTGGACGCCTGCCGGGCGCCCTCCGGCGAACTGCTCCTCGTCGAGCTGGAGGACCTCAACCCGTACCTGTCCCTGGACCTGCTCCCGGCGCAGGTCCAGGACGCCTTCGTCACCGCTCTCACGGGATCCCTCCGCTCCTTCCTCGGCTGATGTCAGTGCCGGGTGCCAGGCTCCTCCCATGGACAAGCAGACGTTCTGGCAGTTGATCGAGACGGCTCGCGAGGGGGAGGACGGGGTGGCCCAGCGGGCCGCGGAGCTGCTCGCGGCCCGTCCGCACGCGGAGATCGCCGCGGCCCAGCAGGTGCTGTGGGACCTGCTCGCGGAGTCCTACCGCAGCCCGCTGTGGGCCGCGGCCTACATGATCAACGGCGGCTGCTCGGACGACGGCTTCGACTACTTCCGCGGCTGGCTCCTCACCCAGGGCCGGGCCGTCTTCGACGCCGCCCTGGCCGACCCGGACTCCCTCGCGGAGCACCCGGCGGTCCGCGAGGCGGCGGCCGAGGGCCTGGAGCTGTGGGACGAGGAGGCCCTCTCGATCGCGTGGACCGCGTACGAGAGCGCCACGGGCCGCGAGCTCCCGGCGGACTCCTTCACGATCGGCTACCCGCCCCTGGACCCGTCCTGGGACTTCGACTTCGACGACACGGCCGAACTGGCCACCCGCCTGCCGCGCCTGAGCGCCCTCTTCGACGAGGCGTAGCGCCCCGGCGGCTGCTCAGAGCCCGCCGGTATCGAGGTCGATCCCGAACGGCTCCGGCAGCCGCACGGCCGTTCCGAACGGATGCGGTCCGTCGGCCTTGGTGTACCCCAGGCTCCCGGGCTCGGCGAACAGGGTGACGGACCGCTCCATCCGGTCGACGAGCAGGTAGAGCGGCGCGCCGTACTCGGCATACCGCCTGCGCTTCACGACCCGGTCGGCTTTGGCGCTCGTTGCCGAGGAGACCTCGGCAACGAGAAGGGTCTGGCCGGGCACCAAGGCGCCCGCTCCCCGCGCGACGCGCCCGGGTACGACGGCCAGGTCGGGGACGTACCAGTTCAGCGACCCCGGCAGGTCCAGGTCCCCGGAACCCGCGATGCAGTCCAGTCGGTCGACTGCCTCGGACAGCTGCGCCCGCAGGGCGCCCCGCGCGCGCTCGTGGTCCCAGTCGTACGACAGGTGGCCGATGACCCCCTCGACCACTTCTGCCCGCCCTCCGGGCACCCGCTGCACCGCGTACTTCAGGGCCCGCTCGGCTTCGATCCCTTCGGGATGGTCGTGCGCGGTGGTCATGCCGGAAGCCTCCTTCGCCGCCCGTCAGCCAGGCTCCCACACAGCCGTTCGTTGCGGCCGTGTGGCGGGGGGCGGTCACCCGTGGGGGTGGTGGGGAAGGAGTGGCAAGCTTGAAGGATGAACGATGCTGCCCCGGCGCCCACCCCCGCGCCCGCACCCCGCAAGCGTGCCCGTGTCCGTGCCCCCGAGCTGATCGGCAAGGGCGGCTGGCTGAACACCGGTGGGAAGGATCTGACCCTCGCCGACCTGCGGGGACGCATCACGATCCTCGATTTTTGGACCTTCTGCTGCATCAACTGCCTCCACGTCCTCGACGAGCTGCGCGAGCTGGAGGAGAAGCACCGCGACACCGTCGTGATCATCGGCGTGCACTCGCCGAAGTTCGTGCACGAGGCCGAGCACGCGGCCGTCGTCGACGCCGTCGAGCGCTACGAGGTGCACCACCCCGTCCTCGACGATCCCGAGCTCGCCACGTGGAAGCAGTACGCCGTGCGCGCGTGGCCCACGCTCGTCGTGATCGACCCCGAGGGGTACGTCGTCGCCCAGCACGCCGGCGAGGGGCACGCGCACGCCATCGAGAAGCTCGTCGAGGAGCTGGAGGCCGAGCACGAGGCCAAGGGCACGCTGCGGCGCGGGGACGGCCCGTACGTGGCGCCCGAGCCCGTCGCGAGCGACCTGCGCTTCCCCGGCAAGGCGCTGCTCCTGCCCAGCGGGAACTTCCTGGTCTCGGACTCGACGCGGCACCAGCTGGTGGAGCTGGCCGCCGACGGGGAGAGCGTCGTGCGCCGCATCGGCAGCGGCGTGCGCGGCTTCGCCGGGGACAGCTTCAGTGAGCCGCAGGGGCTGGCGCTGCTTCCCGACGGGCGGGTGGTCGTCGCCGACACCGTCAACCACGCCCTGCGCGTCCTGGACCCGGAGACCGGGGCCGTCGAGACGGTCGCCGGCACCGGCCGCCAGTGGTGGCAGGGCTCGCCCACCTCCGGGCCGGCCCTGGAGGTGGACCTGTCCTCGCCGTGGGACGTGGCCTGGTGGCAGGGCAAGGTGTGGATCGCCATGGCCGGTGTCCACCAGCTGTGGACCTGGGACCCGGCCGAGGGGACCGTCGAGGTCGCCGCCGGCACCACCAACGAGGGACTGCACGACGGGCCGGCCGCCGAGGCCTGGTTCGCCCAGCCGTCCGGGCTCGCCGCCGCCGGGGACCGGCTGTGGGTCGCCGACTCCGAGACCAGTGCCCTGCGCTACGTCCACGCCACCGACACCGGCCACGCCGTCTCGACCGCCGTCGGCACCGGCCTGTTCGACTTCGGCCACCGGGACGGGGACGCCGCCCAGGCCCTGCTGCAGCACCCGCTCGGTGTGACGGCCCTGCCCGACGGCTCGGTCGCGGTGTGCGACACCTACAACCACGCGCTGCGCCGCTACGACCCCGCCACCGGGCAGGTCTCGACCCTGGCGACCGACCTGCGCGAGCCCAGCGACGCCGTGCTGGCCGGCGAGGACATCGTCGTCGTCGAGTCCGCCCGGCACCGCCTGACCCGGCTGCGGCTCCCGGAGGAGGCGGTACGGGTGGACGCGGTCGCCCACCGCACCCAGCGCGCCGCCACCGAGGTGGCACCCGGCACGCTCCGCCTCGACGTGGTCTTCCGGGCCCCGAGCGGGCAGAAGCTCGACACCCGCTACGGCCCCTCCACGCGCCTGCTCGTCTCCTCGACCCCGCCGGAGCTGCTGGCGGCCGGCGAGGGCGCGGGGACCGATCTGTTCCGGGAGCTGGAGCTGAACCCGGAGATCACCGAGGGCGTGCTGCACGTCTCGGCGATGGCGGCGTCCTGCGACGACGACCCGGCCAACGAGTACCCGGCCTGCCACGTCCACCAGCAGGACTGGGGCGTGCCCGTGAAGGTCACCGCCGACGGCGCCGCCCGGCTGCCCCTGGTCCTCGCCGGCATGGACGACGAGGGCTGAGACCGCTCCCCGCCTTCCTGGAGGAGCGGCCTGCCGGCACCGCCCGCCGGCTCAGCCCTCCAGGAAGGCGACCAGGGCGTTGGCGAGGAGGTACGGGTCGTCCGCGCCGCACAGCTCGCGCGCGCTGTGCATCGAGAGGATCGCGACGCCGATGTCCACGGTCTGGATGCCGTGCCGGGCGGCCGTGATCGGGCCGATCGTCGTGCCGCACGGCATCGCGTTGTTGGAGACGAACGTCTGCCACGGGACGCCGGCCCGCTCGCACGCGGCGGCGAACACCGCGCGCCCGCTGCCGTCGGTGGCGTACCGCTGGTTGACGTTGACCTTCAGGATCGGGCCGGCGTTGGCGCGCGGGTGGTGCGTCGGGTCGTGCCGCTCACCGTAGTTGGGGTGGACGGCGTGCCCGGTGTCGGAGGACAGGCAGATGGTGCCGGCGAAGGCCCGCGCGCGGTCCTCGTACGAGCCGCCGCGGGCGAAGACTGAACGTTCCAGCACGTTGCCCAGCAGCGGGCCGTCCGCGCCCGTGTCCGACTGCGAGCCGTTCTCCTCGTGGTCGAAGGCGGCCAGCACCGGGATGTGGTCGAGCTTCGCGGTACCGGACACGGCGGCCAGCGCCGCGACACCGGCGTGCACGGACAGCAGGTTGTCCATGCGGGGGCCCGCCACGAGCTCGCGGTCCCGGCCGAGGTAGGAGGGCGGCTCGATCGAGTGGACCATCAGGTCCCAGCCGGCCACCGAGCCGTGCTCCAGGCCCTCTTCCTCCTCCAGGAAGGCGATGAGGTCGCCCTCGTGCGGATCGCCCAGGCCCCAGATCGGCTGCATGTGGCGCTGCTTGTCGAGCTTGAGGCCGTCGCTGTTCACCGACCGGTCCAGGTGCACGGCGAGTTGGGGCACGCGCAGCAGCGCCCGGTCGATGTTCACGAGGCGTTCGGTGCCGTCGCGCAGGGTCAGCCGGCCGGCCAGGCCCAGGTCGCGGTCCAGCCAGGTGTTGAGGAGGGTGCCGCCGTAGATCTCGACCGCGATCTGCCGCCAGCCCTGCGAGCCCATGTCGGGGAGCGGCTTGACCCGAAGGTTCGGGGAGTCGGTGTGGGCGCCGACGATGCGGAACGGCGTGTGCGCCGAGGCGCCTTCGGGGACGTACCAGGCGATGAGCGCGCCGCCGCGGAGCACGAACTTGCCCCCGGTGCCCGAGTCCCAGGCGTCCGTCTCCGACAACTGCCTGAAGCCCGCCTTCTCCAGCCGCTCGGCCGCGTTGGCCACGGCGTGGTACGGCGACGGACTGGCCGTCAGGAAGGTCATCAGATCGTCGGTGTGGCCGCGGTCGAAGCGGGCGGGAGAGCTCATCGTATTTCCCTTGTGTGGAAGCCCCCGGCTTCAGCCGGGTGAGGAAACGCAGTTCCGGCTCGGAGCCTCGCTGCGGTGGTGTGCCGCGGCGTGAGGCTGTGACCTGTGCTGGTGTTCGGATCGTGACCGACCGCGGCGTCGGGGGTCTGGGTGTTCCTTCCGCGCAGCGGTCGTGCAAGTACCGTTTCTATCCGACGGACGCGCGGCCCGTGGAACGGTCGCCGTCGTTCGGACGGCCGCGGTCGGGGCGCTCGGTCCGCGGGACCCCTGCCGGCCGGGACGGGAACGCCGGGATCGGTCCGCCGGCCGCCGGGACGGCTGCGGTTGCCGCCGGTGGAGCGGGTGCGGGACCTCATCGGGATTCCTCCTCTCGGTCGGCGCGGTTCGTTGCGGAACAGGGATCCTCACGCGTGAGTGTGGGACTCGCCCCCGTCAGGGGAGGGGAGGAACCGAGTGGTTCACCTTAACGAGGGTCGGGTGCGTGTTCGTCATGGCCGGACCGGGCGGGTCGCCGGGAGGACCGGCCCCGTGCCGGCCGGGTGATCCGCGGTCTCGTCGGTACTCAGCCCGGCGGACGCTCGAATCTGCGCTGCAGTTGCCTGCGCTCGCCCCGGCGGATGCGCGGGAGCATCTCCGGGGTCTGCGGGGAGCGCTGTGCGCGTCTGCGGCGTCCGGCGCAGAAGATACAGGCCTCGCCGGGGGGCGCGTCGGGGTCGATGGGGGCGCCCGGGTGCTCGGAGCAGCCCGAGGCGTTGCGCGGGCGGGACAGCTCGCGGGCCACGATGAAGGCGCGGTGGAGGTCGTCGGCGATGCGGACGAAGTCCTCGGCGGGTGAGGACAGGCTCAGGTGGAACCGCTGGTCCTCGACGGTGCGCAGGTGGGCGCGCAGGGCGTGGAGCGTGTACGGGCCGTCCGGTACGGGGTAGCCCAGGCGCCGCTGCTCGCCGGCGGGCGCGGCGGCGGGGCCGCCGCGGTGGCGCTGTCCGAGGCGTCGGCGGTCGTTGCAGATGAGGCAGCGGCCCCAGCCGTCGGGGGCTTCGGGGTCGAGGGCGCCGTTGGGGTGTTCGGGGCAGCCGGTGTAGCTCTTGGCGGGGGCCAGTCCGGCGGCCGTCTGGAAGGCCACGTACAGCGCGTCGGCGATGGTGTCGTACTCGGCGGGGTGGGCGCCGTCGTAGAGCTCGCGCAGGTGGTCGCCGAGGCTGCCCAGGCTCGCCTGCAGCTCCTTGAGGGCGTACGGCCGCCCGGTGGGGACGGAATACCCCCTGCTGCCGTGCTGATCCTGTGGACTCATGCGTACGAGCGTCCCATGAACGACTGACATCGGGGGAAAGCCGCAGTACAGGGCCCCGGTGGGGGCTCCGGGCACGCGGCAGCGGCCGGGTCCCTGTGCGGGGGACCCGGCCGCTGTGCGGATGCGGCGCAGCAGTGCTGCGGGTGGGGCGGGGCGCCTTAGAAGGCGGCCTCGTCGAGCTCCATGAGGGAGTTGTCGACGGCCTCGGCCAGCTGGCGCTGGACGGAGACGCCCGGGAGGACCTCCGCGGCGAAGAACTTCGCGGCGGCGATCTTGCCGGTGTAGAAGGGGACGTCCTTGGCGGAGGCCGTCGGGAGCTTCTCGGCGGCGACGGCGGCACCCTTGAGCAGCAGGTATCCGACGACGACGTCGCCGGAGGCCATCAGCAGGCGGGTGGTGTTCTGGCCGACCTTGTAGATGTTCTTGACGTCCTCGCCGGTGGCGGTGAGGTCGACGATCATCTGGCCGACGATGGCCTCCAGGTCGACCGCGGCCTTGGCGAGCGCGTCGCGGGCGCCGGCCAGCTCCTCGCCGCCGACGGCCTCGGCCAGGAACTTCTTGATCGTCTCGGAGACGATGTTCAGCGAGGCGCCCTGGTCGCGGACGATCTTCCGGAAGAAGAAGTCCTGGCCCTGGATGGCCGTGGTGCCCTCGTAGAGGGTGTCGATCTTGGCGTCGCGGATGTACTGCTCGATCGGGTACTCCTGCAGGTAGCCGGAGCCGCCGAAGGTCTGCAGGGACTGCGCGAGCTGCTCGTAGGACTTCTCCGAGCCGTAGCCCTTCACGATCGGCAGGAGCAGGTCGTTCAGGCCGATGAGGGAGGAGGCGTCCTCGCCCGCGGCCTGCTTGACCTGGATCTCGTCCTGGACGGTCGCGGTGTGGAGGACGAGGGCGCGCATGCCCTCGGCGTACGCCTTCTGCGTCATCAGCGAGCGGCGCACGTCGGGGTGGTGCGTGATGGTGACCTTGGGCGCGGTCTTGTCCATGAAGTTGGCCAGGTCCGGGCCCTGCACGCGCTCCTTGGCGTACTCCAGCGCGTTGAGGTAGCCGGTGGAGAGGGTGGCGATGGCCTTCGTGCCGACCATCATGCGCGCGAACTCGATGATCATGAACATCTGGCGGATGCCGTCGTGCTTGTCACCGATCAGCCAGCCCTTGGCGGGGTGCTGGTCGCCGAAGGTCATCTCGCACGTGTTGGAGGCCTTCAGGCCCATCTTGTGCTCGACGTTCGTGGCGTAGACGCCGTTGCGCTCGCCCAGCTCGCCGGTCTCCCAGTCGAAGTGGAACTTCGGGACGAGGAAGAGGGACAGGCCCTTGGTGCCCGGGCCGTGGCCCTCGGGGCGCGCGAGGACGTAGTGGAGGATGTTCTCCTCCATGTCGTGCTCGCCGGACGTGATGAAGCGCTTCACGCCCTCGATGTGCCAGGAGCCGTCCTCCTGCTGGATCGCCTTGGTGCGGCCGGCGCCCACGTCCGAGCCGGCGTCCGGCTCGGTGAGGACCATGGTGGAGCCCCAGCGCTTCTCGACGGCTATCTGCGCGATCTTCTTCTGCGCCTCGTTGCCCTCCTCGTGGAGGACGCCGGCGAAGGCCGGGCCGGAGGAGTACATCCACACGGCCGGGTTCGAGCCGAGCAGGAGCTCCGCGTAGGACCAGACGAGCGAGCGCGGGGAGACGGTGCCGCCGATCTCCTCCGGGATGCCGAGGCGCCAGTACTCGGAGTCCATGAAGGCCTTGTAGCTCTTCTTGAACGAGGCCGGGACCGGGGCGGTGTTCGTCTCCGGGTCGAAGACCGGCGGGTTGCGGTCGGCGTCCGCGAAGGACTCGGCCAGCTCGTTCTCGGCGAGGCGGGCGATCTCGGACAGGATGTTCTTCGCGGTCTCCGCGTCCATCTCCTCGAACGGACCGGTGCCGTACTGCTGGTCGCGGCCGAGCACCTCGAAGAGGTTGAACTCGATGTCGCGGAGATTCGACTTGTAGTGCCCCATGGCGACGGCTCCGTTAAGGCTCGGGGAGACAGGTTCCTCGTACATACCAATCGGTAACAACATGATGCTACCCGCCGGTAATAACGGCAACCCTTCCGCGCGGACTGTGACCAGGGTCAAGCTCGCACCAGACCGTCTTCGTCCGGGCGCCCCGCGTGACCCCCCACCGGGCGGCCAGCGCGTCGACCAGGGCGAGCCCCCGCCCGGACTCGTCGTCCCCGGCCGCCTCCCGCCGTACGGGCCACGCGCGCGGATCGGGATCGGTGAGCTCGACCCGCGTACGGGCTGCCCTTCCGCTCGCGCTGATCCGCAGGGTGACGGGCGTGCCCGCGCCGAGGTGGCGGACGACGTTGGCCAGCAGCTCGGTGACGCACAGCTCGGCGTCGCCGGACCCCGGGCCGAGGTGCTCCCGCACGGCGTGCCGCAGCAAGGGGGCCGCCTGCGGGGTGGCGAGCAGCCGGACGGTGAGCTCGTTCACGGCTTCGCCAGGGCGGTGGCCAGTCGCTGTGCGGTGGCGGCGCTGCAGTTGCCGAGGGTGATCAGGGGCGGAGTGCCGTAGCGCCCGGCGTAGGAGGGCAGGTGCAGGTCCAGCGAGGGCAGGGTGATCCCGTGCGCGGCGAGCGCGCCGCGCAGCGCGTCGAGGGCCGCGATCGCCTCGCGGTCGTGGGTGTGGTCGCTCATGGCGAACCCTTCCGTGGCGGAGTGTGACGAAGTCCTCACAGGCTGGCGCCCTGCCCCCTACCGTGGGAAGGGTTTCCGGTTGCGCTGGACAAGTGGCAAATGGCGGTGGTGGGTTGTGCCGGCTCGCAAGGACCCCGACGCGTCGGCGAACGTGCCGTCGTTCTACGGAGCGGAACTCCGCTACAAGCGGGAAGCGGCCGGGCTCACGCTCGACCAGCTGGCCGAGGGCAGCTTCCGGGGCGTGCCGTTCCTGAGCCAGATCGAGCGCGGGGAGCGGCGGATGCCGCTGGACCTGGCCCGGCACGTGGACGCGCGGCTGGGGACGGACGGGTTTTTCGAGCGCCGCTGTGAAGACGCGCGCCGCGCGAGGCAGTCGGGGTACGCCGAGTACTTCGCGGACGTCGCGGAGATGGAGCCGTTCGCCGAGACCATCGAGGAGTGGGCTCCGATGCTCGTGCCGGGGCTGCTCCAGACCCCCGCGTACGCGCGGGCGATCAGCCACGCCGCGATGCCCCGAGCGACCGACGAGACGATCGAGACGCTGGTGGCCGCCCGAATGGGCCGGGCCAGGCTCTTCGACGCGGAATGCCCTCCCGAGTTCTGGGCTGTACTGGACGAGTCGGTGATCCGCCGCCCGGCCGTGCCCGCGCCGCAGATGGCGGAGCTGCTGGAGCACATCGCGGCCGTGGTCCGCCGGACCAGGTCCATTCTGCAAGTCGTCCCGGAAACGACCGCCGCGCACGCGCTCATGATGGGCATGGCGAAGCTGATGACCTTCCCGGACGCTCCGCCCGTGGTCTACGTGGAGAGCCTGCACAGCGGCCAACTCATCGACTTTCCGGCCCTCGTGAAGGAGTACCGCAGGTCTTACGATCTGTTGAGGGCCGCCGCCTTGCCGCCGGAGGCGTCCCTGGCCCTCCTCGACGCCGCGGCAGAGGACTACCGAAATGGCACGCAGCGGAATTGACCTGAGCACCGCGACCTGGCGCAAGAGCAGCTACAGCAACGGCACGGGCGGGGAGTGCGTCGAGGTGGCCGAGGGCTTCCTCGGCGCTGCCCAGTGGCGCAAGAGCAGCTACAGCAACGGCACGGGCGGCGACTGCGTCGAGGTGGCGGACGCGGTCGCCGGGGTGGTGCCCGTGCGGGATTCCAAGCGGCCCGACGGTGGGGTGGTCGTGGTCAGCGCCGCGGCCTGGGGGCCCTTCGTGGCCGCACTGAAGGGCTGCTGACCGCACCCCGCCGGGGATCCGTGGCCAATACCGGCCGGTACGGCCGTAGGCGCTCGGTAGGCTTCGGCCCATGTACGGCTATGACCAGAACCCGGGTGCCCAGCAGCAGTACGCCCCCCAGCAGCCCCCGCAGGGGTACGGGCAGGCGCCGCCGCTGTACCCGGAGCCGTCCCCGCCCTCCCTCGCGGACGCGGTCAGGGCCTTCACCACCGGGTCGCTGTCGGCCGAGGACTTCCAGCAGGTCTTCGCCACCTCGAAGGTCTACTGCCCGCGCGGCGAGACCCCGGGATTCCTGGCGCTGCACAACACGCAGCAGCCGGTCATCCCCATGTTCACCACGCTCAAGGAGCTGCGCCGGTACGCCGGCAAGGAGTCCAAGTACTTCGTCATCACCGGCGCCGAGGTGATCGACCTGCTGCCGACCGGGTACGGCTTCGTCCTCGACATGGAGGGCGACCACCGGATGGTCTTCGACGCGAAGGCGGTCGAGCAGATGGTCGACTTCGCCATGCGCCGCATGTATGGCTAGACGCCATTGCTTCGCAGACGGCTAGACGCCTGACCTGACGGGGGCGGCATTGCTGAGGGTGCACTTCACCGCCGAGGACCTGTTCGACGTCACCTTCGCGAGCGAGCCGCTGCCGATGGTGGAGCTGGCCATGGCACTGGTCGCCTGGCAGCGCACCGACGAGGCGGCCGTCTTCGGCCGCTGGCGGTCCCGTGCCACCCAGGGGCTGCCCGGCACGGTGCGTCCCCTGCTGCACCTGCTGCGCCCGGACGGCGACAACCCGCAGTTCGTCGAGCCGTACGCGCGCACCCTGGAGGAAGGCCTCGCCGCCGTACGGGAGGCGGGCGCCCGGCTCACCCCCGGGGAGCTGGGCCGCGTCGCCGCCCGCGCCCCCGGCGGCGGATCCTGGCTGCGGGCGCTGTGGGGGCAGGACCGCGAGGCGTGGGACCAGCTCGACGGCGCGCTGCGGGCCGCGTACGAGGTGCTCGTCGCCCCGCACTGGCCGCGCATCCGGCAGTCCTTCCAGGCGGACGTGGCCTGGCGCACCCGGCTGCTGGCCGCCCACGGCATCAGGGCGGCGCTGGCGAGCACGCACCCGGCGGCGGGCTGGACGGGCACGGCCTTCGAGGTCGACCGGGACCCGGCGTACGAGGTGCGGCTGGCGGGCCGGGGCCTGCTGCTGATGCCCTCGCCGTTCTGGACGGGGCGCCCGCTGCTCGCCGAGCACCCCTCGGGGCGCCATGTGCTGCTGTACCCCGCCATGACCCCGCTGCCGCTGGTCGGCCCGGGCCCGGCGGAGGGCGCGCTGGACGCGCTGCTGGGGCGTACCCGGGCGGCCGTGCTGCAGCTGCTGGTCCAGCAGCGCACCACCAGTGAGCTGGCCCGGGACCTCCACATCAGCCTGCCGTCGGTGTCGGAGCACACCCGGACCCTGCGCGCCGCCGGCCTGATCACCACCCGGCGGGACGGCAAGGCGGTCCTGCACGCGGCGACGGGGCTGGGCGTGGACCTGCTGCACAGCGGCGGCTGAACGTTTCGGCGACGCCCGAAAGCATCGCGCCGGTGCCTGCGGCTGCCGAGTATCGGTGCCGCGGGGGGAATCCCGCTCCGACCGATCAGGGGAGATCGCGATGTCACGTACGTCGTTACGCACCAAGCTCGCGGCCGTCGCGACCACGGGGGTGATGGCGCTGGGTACGGGGGTCCTGGCGGCCACCCCCGCGCACGCCGCGCCGCGGCCGCCGATCCACGGCTGCAACTCCGGGGAGGTCTGCATCTACCCGACCGACGCGAACGGCAACGCGACGTGGAACGGCGACCGTCCCTCCAACCGGTACACCCGGTGGGGCGGCCACGCCCTCTACGACCAGTACAACTGGCACTACGTGGTCAACAACCAGACCGACCGCTGGACCGCGTCCCTGTGCCGGGACTCGGCGGGCTACACCTGCGAGAACTACCGGATCCCGCCCGGTGTGACGTACCTGGTCGACCTCACACCGTTCAACTCGATCCGCCTCGACACGCCGTAGCGGGGGAAACGGCAGGTCAGGGCGAGAGCGGACCCCCGGGAATGGTTCCCGGGGGTCCGCTGTTCTGTGGGGTGTGGCAGAAAGTTCGAGTTTCAACTAAACTCGGATCAGAAGGAGGTCCTGACCATGCCCGCAGTGACTGTTGAGAACCCGTTGACGCTTCCGCGCGTGGCCGAGCCGCAGGCCGTCGTCCCGCGCAAGGTGCTGGCCGTCGTCTCCGCTCCGAGTGGGTTCGAGGGTGAGGGATTCCCGGTGCGGCGCGCGTTCGCCGGGATCAACTACCAGTACCTCGACCCGTTCATCATGATGGATCAGATGGGCGAGGTGGAGTACGCGCCGGGCGAGCCGAAGGGCACGCCGTGGCACCCGCACCGCGGCTTCGAGACCGTCACGTACCTGATCGACGGAACCTTCGTCCACCAGGACAGCAACGGCGGCGGCGGAGTCATCAACGGCGGCGACACCCAGTGGATGACGGCGGGTTCCGGCCTGCTGCACATCGAGGCCCCGCCGGAGTCGCTCGTCGTCAGCGGCGGCCTCTTCCACGGCCTCCAGCTGTGGGTGAACCTGCCGGCCTCCGACAAGATGATGCCCCCGCGCTACCAGGACATCGGCGGCGGCAAGGTCACCCTGCTGTCCACCCCGGACGGCGGATCCCTGCTCCGGGTGATCGCCGGTGAGCTCGACGGCCACGAGGGCCCCGGCATCACCCACACGCCCATCACGATGATCCACGCGACCGTCGCGCCGGGGGCGCAGCTCACCCTGCCGTGGCGCGAGGACTTCAACGCCCTGGCGTACGTGATGGCCGGGCGCGGGTCGGTCGGCGAGGACCGCAGGCCCCTGCACACCGGGCAGACCGCCGTCTTCGGCGAGGGCGGATCCCTCACGGTGCGGGCGGACGAGTCCCAGGACTCCAACGCCCCGGACCTGGAGATCGTCCTCCTCGGCGGGCGTCCGATCCGGGAGCCGATGGCGCACTACGGGCCGTTCGTCATGAACAGCAAGCACGAGCTCCAGCAGGCCTTCGACGACTTCCAGGCGGGCCGGCTGGGCCGCATCCCCACCACCGCCCGCACCGGCCTCGGCCACCGGGGCGCGGGCAGGGCGGACGAGGAGTAGGCCGGAAGGCCGCGAAGCATCACGGGCCGCGCCCCTTCCCCGGGGCGCGGCCCGTGCCGTCGCACGGCGTCGCGGAGCCGCCCGGGAAGCCGCCCGGGATCCGGCCTAGGATCCGCACGTGACCCCGTACTCCCTGGCCTTCTACCTCGACGCCGTCACGACCGGCACCGTCCTCGGCCTGCGTCCCGACGCCTCTCCCGAACGGGTGGAGGAGGTCCTGGGGACGGAGTACGGGGAGAACGGCGGCCGCGACACCCTGTGGCGGGACTACGGCCTGATCGAGTTCCACTGGCACCGGTCCCACACCGCCGACCCGTGGTCGGGCCACCACGTCAGCCTCCAGGTGCACCGCCTCGCCCGCCGTGACCGCACCCTCGCCGGCAGCGCGCTGCGCGCCCGGTACGGCCGCTTCGCGCCCCGGCTCCGCTCCGACAAGCTGCACCGGCTGCTGGAGCGCCGCGGCGCCCCCCTCGTACCCGCTCCCGATGGCCCGCCGAGCGCGCCGTACTTCCGCACCTACGCGCACCCCGCCTCCCGGGCGACGGTCACGGTCATCGGCACCTACGGCGAGTACAGCACCCCGCGGAACCTGCGGCCCGGCGACGTGTACGCCATCCACCTCCCGGCGGCGGACGGCGCACGCGGGGCCCGGACCGCCTAGGCGTCCGGCTGCTTCGACTGCTCGTACAGCTCGAACCAGATCGACTTGCCCTCGCCGCGGGGGTCCACGCCCCACGCGTCGGCCAGCATCTCCATCAGCAGCACCCCGCGCCCGCTGGAGGCCATCTCGCCCGGGTGCCGCTTGTGCGGGAGCTCGTCGCTGGAGTCGGCGACCTCCACGCGCAGCCGCCGCTCGCCCAGCTCGCCGACCGCCTCGGCCACCAGCAGCGCGTCGCCGTCCGTGTGCACCAGGACGTTGGTGACCATCTCGGAGACCATCAGCACCACCGCGTCCAGCTGCTCCTCGTCGGCCCAGTCGTGCAGCAGCTCCCGGACCTGCCGACGGGCGCCCGCGATGCGTTCCGGTTCCGCCTGGGCCACGGTCAGCATGGTGCGGCGGGCCGGGCGGACCGGGTGCGCCACCGCCGTGCCGCAGCCGCAGCCCGCGCCCTGGCGGCACAGCAGGACCACGGCTATGTCGTCCTCGCGGCGGTCGGCCAGCGGGCCCGTGGTGTGGTGCGAGGACGGTCCGTGCACGGCCTGGACCAGCAGGTCCGCGAGGGCTTCGAGGTGCCCGGCCGGGTGGCCGCCGCCGGCCTCGTGGGTGTCGGCCTCCAGGACCGCGCGCAGCCGGGCCCAGCCGGTGTCCAGGTCGTGCCCGCCGGTCTCGATCAGGCCGTCGGTGCAGAGCATCATCGTCTCGCCCGGCTCCAGGACGAACCGCGTGGTCGGGTAGTCGGTGTCGGGGACGATCCCGAGGGGGAGCCCGCCGGCGGTGGGCCGCATCAGGACGGTGCCGTCGCTCATCCGGACCGCCGGGTCGGGGTGCCCGGCGCGGGCCACCTCCAGGGTCCCGGTCTGCGGGTCGCACTCCACGTACAGGCAGGTCGCGAACCGCGGGCTCTGGGCGTCGGCGTCGTCCTCGGCGCCGCCGGACTCCTGGGAGGCGCACAGCCCGGCGAGGAAGCGGGAGGCGCGCGAGAGCACCGCGTCCGGCCGGTGCCCCTCGGACGCGTAGGCCCGTACGGCGATCCGCAGCTGGCCCATCAGCCCGGCCGCCCGTACGTCGTGGCCCTGCACGTCGCCGATGACCAGCGCGAACCGGCCCGACGGCAGCGGGATCATGTCGTACCAGTCGCCGCCGACCTGGAGCCCGCCGCCGGTGGGGACGTAGCGCGCCGCGATCCGCATGCCGGGGATCTCCGGGCCCAGCTGCGGCATCATCGACCGCTGCAGGCCGGTGGTGAGCTCCCGCTCGGACTCGGCCACGCCGGCCCGCTGGAGGGCCTGGGCGAGCATCCGGGCCACGGTCGTCAGGACGGACCGCTCGTCGGGCGAGAAGGACGCCGGCTGCTTGAAGGCGGCCATCCAGGCGCCCATGGTGCGCCCGGCCACGATCAGCGGGAGGAAGGCCCAGGACACCCGGTCGAAGCGCTGCGCGAGCGGCCAGGTGGCCGGGAAGCGCCGCTTGTAGTCGTCCGGGGTCGGCAGGTAGATCGCCCGGCCGGTCCGGACGACCTCCGCGGCCGGATAGTCCGTCTCCAGCAGCATGTCCGTGAAGGGACCCTCGTCCCCGGCGTCGTGCCCGTGGTGCCCGATGACGGACAGCCGGTCCCCGGCCACGCCGAAGACGGCCAGCCCGTCGGGGTTGAAGCCCGGCATGGACAGCGAGGCCGCGACCCGCAGCACCTCCGCCGTCGAGCGGGCCTCCGCCAGCGCCCGGCCGGCGTCCAGCAGGAAGGCCTCGCGGGAGCGCCGCCAGTCCCCCGTGATGGGCGTGTGCACGGCGGTGGTGCCCGGCTGCGGCTCCGCGATCTCCTGGATGGTGCCGACCAGCTCGTAGTCCACGCTTCCGTCGGCCGACCACCGTTCCAGCGGTTTGGAGCGGCTGCGCACGGTCCGCATGACCCGCCCGTCCACGTCCATGATCCGCAGCCGGGCCTCGGCGAGGGTGCCCTCGGCGACGGCCAGGTTCACGATCCCGTTGATCTCGTTCCAGTCCACCGGGTGGAAGCGGGACCGTACGGCCACCTCGGGGAGGACCACCGGCTCCGCGGGCAGCCCGAGGAGCCGGGCGGCCTCCCCGTCGAGGGAGACCGTCCCGGAGGCGTTGTCCCACCGCCACAGACCCGTCGCGACTGCAGCCAGGACATCCTCGGTACGCACCCGGTCATCTTTACAGGTCATATCCGTTACGTGCCTGTTCGCCGGTGACCGGACCCATTTGCGCAGGCTGACGGTAGTGCCCGACCCGCCTTCGTCCCGGACGGTAACCTTGGGACGGTTGAATCCACCCTGGTATCGCGAAGAACTGGATGACTGATGCATCGGTACAGGTCCCACACCTGCGGCGAGCTCCGCGCCTCTGACGTCGCCGCCGACGTCCGACTGAGCGGCTGGCTGCACAACCGTCGAGACCTGGGCGGCATCCTCTTCATCGATCTGCGTGACCACTACGGCATCACGCAGCTGGTCGCCCGCCCCGGCACCGCCGCGAACGAGGCCCTCAGCAGCGTCTCCAAGGAGACCGTCGTCCGCATCGACGGCAAGGTCGTCTCCCGCGGCACGGACAACGTGAACCCGGACCTGCCGACCGGCGAGATCGAGATCGAGGTCTCCGAGGTCGAGGTGCTGGGCGCCGCCGCCCCGCTGCCCTTCACGATCAACACCGACGACGGTGTGAACGAGGAGCGCCGCCTGGAGTACCGCTTCCTCGACCTGCGCCGCGAGCGCATGCACCGCAACATCATGCTGCGCTCGGCGGTCATCGCCTCGATCCGCTCGAAGATGGTGGCCCTCGGCTTCAACGAGATGGCGACCCCGATCCTCACCGCGACCTCCCCCGAGGGCGCCCGTGACTTCGTGGTGCCCTCCCGCCTGAACCCGGGCAAGTTCTACGCCCTGCCGCAGGCCCCGCAGCAGTTCAAGCAGCTGCTGATGATCTCCGGCTTCGACCGGTACTTCCAGATCGCGCCCTGCTTCCGCGACGAGGACGCCCGCGCCGACCGCTCGCCGGGCGAGTTCTACCAGCTCGACGTCGAGATGTCGTTCGTCGAGCAGGAGGACGTCTTCCAGCCGATCGAGCGCCTGATGACCGAGCTCTTCACCGAGTTCGGCGGCGGCCGCGAGGTCACCTCGCCGTTCCCGCGGATCCCGTTCCGCGAGTCGATGCTGAAGTACGGCAACGACAAGCCCGACCTGCGCGCCAAGCTGGAGCTCGTCGACATCACCGACGTGTTCGAGGGCTCGGAGTTCAAGGCGTTCGCCGGCAAGCACGTGCGCGCCCTGGCCGTCCCGGACACCGCCGCCCAGCCGCGCAAGTTCTTCGACGGCCTCGGCGACTACGCGATCTCGCTGGGCGCGAAGGGCCTGGCCTGGGTGCGCGTGGGCGAGGACGGTTCGCTGTCCGGCCCGATCGCGAAGTTCCTCACCGAGGAGAACGTCAAGGTCCTCACCGAGCGCCTGGGCCTGGTCCCCGGCCACGCCGTGTTCTTCGGCGCCGGCGAGTTCGACGAGGTCTCCAAGATCATGGGCCCGGTCCGCGTCGAGGCCGCCAAGCGCGCCGGCCACTTCGAGGACAACGTCTTCCGCTTCTGCTGGATCGTCGACTTCCCCATGTACGAGAAGGACGAGGAGACCGGCAAGATCGACTTCTCCCACAACCCGTTCTCCATGCCGCAGGGCGGCATGAAGGACCTGGAGGAGAAGGACCCGCTCGACATCCTGGCGTGGCAGTACGACATCGTCTGCAACGGCATCGAGCTGTCCTCCGGCGCCATCCGCAACCACGAGCCCGAGGTCATGCTGAAGGCCTTCGAGATCGCGGGCTACGAGGCCGAGACCGTCGAGCGCGAGTTCGCGGGCATGCTCCGCGCCTTCCGCCTCGGCGCCCCGCCGCACGGTGGCATCGCCCCGGGCGTGGACCGCATCGTGATGCTGCTGGCCGACGAGCCGAACATCCGCGAGACCATCGCCTTCCCGCTCAACGGCAACGCGCAGGACCTGATGATGGGCGCGCCGACGGTCCTGGAGGAGGCCCGTCTGCGCGAGCTGAACATCGCGCTGCGCAAGCCGGTCGAGACGAAGTCGGCCGACGCCAAGCCGGTCGCGGAGTCCGTGCACCCGGACGCTGCGCGCTAAGCGGCAGGCGGCACGTATGCGGAAGGGCCCGGGGTCGATGACCCCGGGCCCTTCCGCATGGTGTGGCTAGAACTTCTCCAGGACGCCCTTGAGGAGGGCGGAGGAGGACAGTTCGGCGGGGGCCGGGCCGGCGTGGAAGAAGCCGGCGTTCTCGGCGTCCAGCTTGCGCAGGAAGTCGAAGGCCTTGGAGTCGTGGTCACCGAAGGCCACGAACTGCCAGTGGATGCCGGGGGCCGCGGCGGCGGCGTCGGTCAGCGCCTGCCGGGCGGGCTGGCGGTTGTCGGGGGCGCCGTCCGTCTGGAAGACGACCAGGGCCGGGCCCTCGCCGCCGTCCGTGCGGTAGTGCTCGACGACGGCCTCGACGGCCACGTGGTAGCTGGTGCGGCCCATCCGGCCGAGCTCGGCGTGGCGGCCCTCGACCCAGGAGCCGTAGTGGGTGTCGAGGGTCAGGTCGGCCGTGCCGTCCACCTCCGTGGAGAAGAACACGGTGTGGACCGTCGCCTCGTCGTCGAGGTGCGCGGCGAGGGCGAGGGCGTGGTCGGCGAGGTACTGGGCGCTGCCGTCCTTGTAGAAGCCGCGCATCGACCCGGAGCGGTCGAGGACGAGGTAGACCTTGGCGCGGGCGCCGGCCTTCCCCTTGCCGCGGAGCACCTGGCCGGCGGCCTTGTACGCGGTGGCGACCTCGGGCGCGCGCCGCCGCACGGCCGCCGCGGCGTGCGCGGGCCCGGCCACGGCCTCGGCCTCGGCCTGCGGCGCGTCTGCCGCCTGTTCGTCCGTGGCCTGCGGTTCGGCCTGAGCCTCCGGCTCCGCCGGGGCCTCGTCGTGCGCCTGCGGCGCGGGCTCGGCCTCCGCCGGGGCGGTGACCTCGGGCTGCTCCGCAGCCGGGGCGGTGACCTCGGGCTGCTCCGCAGCCGGGGCGGTGTCCGGCTCGGCCGGAGCCTCGGCCTGCGGCTCTGCCGCGGCGGACGCCTCGGCCTCCGGCTGGTCCTGCGCCTGCGGCGCGTCGGCGTCGGCCGCGGCCGCCTGGGGCTCTGCCTCGGCCTGTGCCTCCGGCTCCGCCGGGGCGGCAACCTCGGCCGGGGCCTCGTCCAGCGCCTGCGGCGCGGGCTCGGCCTCCGCCGGGGCGGCGGCCTCGGGCTGCTCCGCAGCGGGGGCGGTGTCCGGCTCGGCCGGAGCCTCGGCCTGCAGCTCTGCTGCAGCGGCGGCCTTGGCCTCCGGCTGGTCCTGCGCCTGCGGCGCGGGCTCGGCTTCCGCCGGGGCGGCGGCCTCGGGCTGCTCCGCAGCGGGGGCGGTGTCCGGCTCGGCCGGAGCCTCGGCCTGCGGCGCGTCCGCGTCGGCTGCCGCCTGGGGCTCCACCTCGGGCTCGGCCTGGGCCTGCGGCTCTGCCGCCGCGGCGGCCTCGGCCTCCGGCTGGTCCTGCGCCTGCGGCGCGGGCTCGGCTTCCGCCGGGGCGGCGGCCTCGGGCTGCTCCGCGGCAGGGGCGGTGTCCGGCTCGGCCGGAGCCTCGGCCTGCGGCTCTGCCGCGACGGCGGCCTCGGGCTGCTCCGCAGCGGGGGCGCTGTCCGGCTCCGCAGGAGCGGCGGCTTCGGTCTGCTCCGTAACGGGGGCGGCAGCGGGCTCCGCGGGGGCGGGGGTCTTCGCCTCGGCGGGGGATGCCGGGTCGGGCTTCGCCGAAGGCGAGGGGCGGCGGGCCTCCGGGACCGTGGGGTCGGCGGCCGGGGCAGGGGCCGTCAGGACCGTGCCGGGCTCGCGGTCCCGCGTGGACTGCGGAGGAACCGTCGGATTGTCGAAGGACGCCGCGACGAGGTCGGCGGCGACATCCAGGGGGGTGCGTTCCGCCTGGTTCGGGACAGCCGCCGAAGTGGCGTCCGCATTTTCCGGAACCGGTTCCGCAGACCGTCCGAACACCTTGCGCAACAAGCTCCGAATACCCATGGGCCAGGCCTTTCGCATGAGTGCGTGCGTCATTTGTCCGTGCTGCGCGGTTGATCCCTGCCCAGAGTGGACACGTAAGGTTATCGGCCGCCCGGCTGGATCTTCGGCAGGGGCGCCTTTCGTGGCGCCCGGCTCCCAGAGGTGATCACCCGGCTTCTGAACTGCCGCTCCGACGTGCCGGGTTCACCAACCGTTCATCCCCGCGCCGCCGCTTCGGCGCAACCCGCGCCTACCGTCGCGGCTGGATTGTTCCGACACGTTGTCGGCGGCCACGCAGCTACTCGGAGGACACTCGTGCGCAAGCTCCTGCCGTTCATCGGCAACCCGCATGGGAGCGGACGTTCCGCTCTCACCTGTCGTTACCGCTGTGGCGACGCATGCTTCCACGAGGTGCCGAACACAAGCGACAACGAGTACGCGGGCGATGTCATAGCCCGTGCCTACTCCCGCCGCTCGATGCTGCGCTCCGCCGCCGTCGTGACGGTCGCCACCGCCGCCGGCTCCGCGGTCGCGCTCAGCGCCCCCGGGCAGACCGCCAACGCGGCCCCCGCCGCCGACGCCGCGGCCGCCGGTGCGGGCAAGAGCGGCGAGGCCGCCCGCGGCCTGCGCTTCAAGGCCGTCGCGCCGAACACCGACGACAAGGTCACCGTCCCCGAGGGCCACGAGCAGAACGTGGTCATCCGCTGGGGCGACCCGATCGTCAAGGGCGCCCCGGGCTTCAACGCCGACAAGCAGACCGCCGCCGCGCAGGCCGGTCAGTTCGGCTACAACAACGACTTCCTGAGCCTCCTGCCGCTCGGCGGGGACTACGAGCGCCAGCAGCTCCTCGTGGCCAACCACGAGTACACGGACGAAGTCCTGATGTTCAAGGCGTACGACCCGGCCAACCCGACCCGCGAGCAGGTCGAGATCGCCTGGGCCGCGCACGGCCTGTCCGTGGTCGTCGTGCAGGAGGACCACCGCAGCGGCAAGCTGACCGCGGTCTCCCGCCACCAGCTCAACCGCCGCCTGACGGCCACCAGCGAGTTCCGGATGACCGGTCCGGCCGCGGGCAGCGCCCTGCTGAAGACCTCCGTCGACCCCACCGGCACCAAGGTGCTCGGCACCCTCAACAACTGCGCCGGCGGCACCACCCCGTGGGGCACCACCCTCCACGGCGAGGAGAACTTCAACCAGTACTTCGGCAACGCCGGCCAGGTCACCGACCCCACCGCCGCCGCCCGTCTGAAGCGCTACGGCATGACCACCGGAGCCACCGAGCGCAAGTGGGAGCGCTTCGACAAGCGCTTCGACGTGGCCCAGGAGCCCAACGAGTCGCACCGCTTCGGCTGGGTCGTCGAGCTGGACCCGTACGACCCGAACTCCGTCCCGCGCAAGCGCACCGCGCTGGGCCGCTTCAAGCACGAGGCCGCGCAGCCCCGTCTGACCGAGGACGGCCGCCCGGTCATCTACATGGGCGACGACGAGCGCTTCGACTACTTCTACAAGTTCGTCTCCTCGAAGCAGATGAAGAAGGGCAATTCGCGCGCGGCGAAGGAGCACAACCTCACGCTGCTCGACGAGGGCACCCTCTACGTCGCCAAGCTCACCGGCGACACCCCGGCCGCCGAGCTCGACGGCACCGGCAAGCTGCCCTCCGACGGCGAGTTCGACGGCTCCGGCGTCTGGATCAAGCTCGCCACCGGCAACGTCTCGCACGTCGAGGGCATGACCGCCGAGGAGGTGTACGTCTTCACGCGGCAGGCCGCCGACAAGGTGGGCGCCACCAAGATGGACCGCCCCGAGGACGTCGAGCCCTCCCCGCGCACCGGCCGCGTCTACGTCGCGCTGACCAACAACACCGACCGCGGCAAGCCCGGCAAGGAAGGCGCGACCGAGGCGAACCCGCGCAACCTGAACAAGCACGGCCAGATCCTGGAGCTCGCCGAGAACTTCGACGACCCGGCCGGCGACGGCTTCGCGTGGCGGCTGTTCCTGGTCGCGGGCGACCCGAACGACCCGGCGACCTACTTCGCGGGCTTCCCGAAGGACAAGGTCAGCCCGATCTCCTGCCCGGACAACGTGGCCTTCGACCCGCACGGCAACCTGTGGATCTCCACCGACGGCAACCAGCTCGGCTCCCACGACGGCCTGTTCGGCGTCGCGACCAGCGGTGAGCGCCGCGGCGAGCTCAAGCAGTTCCTGACGGTGCCGCGCGGCGCCGAGACCTGCGGTCCGCTGATCCAGGACAAGCGCGTCCTGGTCGCGGTCCAGCACCCGGGCGAGATCGACGGCGCGTCCGTGGAGAAGCCGCAGTCGGTGTGGCCCGACGGCCCCGGCAAGATCGTCCGCCCGGCCGTCGTCTCGGTCTGGCGCAAGGACGGCAAGAACATCGGCGTCTGATCCGTACCGCGTCCGATCCGCACCGTCCTTGCGGGGTCCGGTGTTTCACGTGAAACACCGGGCCCACAAGGTCAACTTCCCTCCGGCAGACGCCCGACGGGAAGCCTGAGCGTCGTCAACGCACCCCCGTCCGGGGCGTTGGCGAAGCTCAGCGCGATCTCCAGCACCGCCGCCTGTCCCGCCACGATCGTCAGGCCCAGTCCGTGGCCGCGCCCGCGTCCGGGGTCTCCGGTGCGGAAGCGCTGCGGGCCCTGCTCGATCAGCTCGGCCGGGTAACCGGGCCCGTGGTCGCGGACCGTGACCACCGGGCCCTCCACGGTCACCTCGATCGGCGGCCGGCCGTGCTTGTGGGCGTTGACCAGCAGGTTGGTCAGGATCCGGTCGAGGCGTCGCCGGTCGGTGAGCACCGCCGCGTCGCGGACCACCCGTACCGAGACGGCGGGCCCGGCCCCGGCCACGGCCCGCTCCACCGCCCGGCCGAGTTCCACCCGGGCCAGATCGGCCCGTTCCACGCCCGATTCGAGCCGGGAGATCTCCAGCAGGTCCTCGGTCAGCAGGTGCAGGGCCTTCAGCCGGTCGTTGATCATCTCCTTGGGTCGGCCCTCGGGCAGCAGGGCCGCCGCGGCGAGCGAGCCGGTGAGCGGGGTCCGCAGCTCGTGCGCCACGTCCGCCGTGAAGCGCTTCTCGGCCTCCAGCCGTTCCTGGAGCGACGCGGCCATCAGGTCCAGCGCCTGCGCGACGTCCCGTACCTCGTCCCGGTCCCGGGAGCGGCGGCCCGGCCGCGCATCGTCGGCGCGGGTGGGGAAGCCGACCCGGGCGTCGAGGTCGCCGGCGCTGATCCGGCGGGCCACGGCGGCGGTCTTCGCGAGCCGCCGGCTGATCCGGTCGGCGAGGAAGAGGCCGGCCAGCGCCACCACACCTGCGGCCAGTACGGCCGAGGCGAGGATCGCCGTGTCGATGTCCCGCAGCCGTTCGCGGGTGCCCGCGAACGGGATCCAGACGGCGAGGGCCTGCTGGTCGGCGGGGGCGGCGGCCCACATGACGGGCTTGTCGTCGTACGCGCCGACCATGCTGCCGGTGTCGCCGCGGGCGACCAGCTCGCGCAGCGGGCGCGGCAGCTGGGGCGGGTCGAGGACGATGTTCACGTCGCCGTGCGTGGTGCCGTACTCGTAGTGGCTGAGGGCGTGCTCCAGGGCGGTGCCCGCGTCCTTGCGGACCTCGCCGACGATCTGCGCCGCGACCACGTTGTGCACCAGGATCCCGAGTGCGGCGGCGACCATGCAGCACACCGCCGTGGTGGTCAGGGCGATCTTCCAGCGGAGGCTGCTCAGCGCGTGCATCGCTGGTCGTCCGGGCCGAGCGGTACGCCGGTGAGGGACGCGCAGTCGTCGAGGGTGAGCTGGGTGAGGTTCATGATCCCGGCCTTCGGGTCCCACACGTAGTCGGAGACGGCGACGTAGGCGGGGTTCGACGTCGGCTCGCGGACCGCGAGGTGTTCGGCGGCCACCTCCACCCCCTCCAGCACCGCCCGCCGGGACAGGATCCGGGCGATCCTGCCGTCGTCCTGGACGGTGTAGACGCGCAGCTCGCTGAGCCGGCCGTCGATGTCCAGGGCGGTGATCAGCTCCTCCCGGCCGTTGCCCGTCAGGTCGTGGAAGACCGGGGGCCGCACCGGGCAGTCCGGGCCGCCGTCCACAGCCTGTGTGCAGAGCGCGAGCCGCTGGACGGCCCGGGGGTCGACGAGCCGGCCCGTTCCGCCGTCCTGCTCGGCGGCGGAGGTGACGTCGGCGCGCACGACGCTCACCGGGTTCACCGTGCGCATGCTGAGGCCCGCCGCCTTGGGCAGGTCCGGCACCACTGCGGCGGTGCCCGGCTTCTGGTCCGGGTCGGGCGGATCGGGGCGGATGTCCTTCCACAGGCTCTGCGGGGCGTGCACCGTGCCGAGATCGCCCTCGTTCTGCAGCCCCTCCACGTCGGCGCACCCCGCCAGGGCCAGGGCGAGGACCAGGACGGCCGGGGCGCGGTACATGCTCCGATGCTCCCCCGTCCGGTGCCGCCCGGCCCGGTCAGCGCTCCGGCTGGGTGATGGCCCGGGCCGCCGCGAGCTCCTGGTGCACGGGGGCCAGGACGCCCGACCCGTCCCCCTCCGCCTCGCCCTCGACCCGTACCGGGGTGGTGCTGCTGCGTACCCGGCCGGCCAGTTCGCGCAGTTGTCGCGCGACGGCCGCCACCTCCTCGGGCGCGGGGGGCGGGGCGCCGTGGTTGACGCGGACCCGGGCGGCGGTGGACGCGTCCACGATCCGCTCGACGGCGACCACCAGCGGCCACCAGGCGGCGGCCCGGGTGCCGGTCGGCGGCGGCTCGGTCAGCGCCCGCTGGAACTCGCTGCGCACGCCCGACAGGTCGCGGTAGAGCCGCCGCCGGGCCTGGAGGCGGGCGGTCCGGGCCGCCGTGAGCGCCGCGTCGTCCGCGGTCGGTGCGAAGGCCCGTTCCACGTAGCGGGCGGCGTCGTCCACGGTCTCGGCGAGCCGGTCCCCGATCCGGGTGTGCCAGCTCTCGGGCCACAGCAGGTAGCCGGCGATCAGGGTGATGGCGCAGCCGATCAGGCTGTCCAGCAGGCGGGGGCGGATCAGGTCGAAGCCCTGGTGGTTGAGCAGGTCCGAGAGCAGCAGGATCACGGGGGTGATCGCGGCGGTCTGGAAGGCGTAGCCCTTGGCGGAGAAGACCGGGATCAGTGCGCCGAGCACCACCATCACCGGTACGTCCCACCAGCCGCGGGGCACCTCGGAGAGCACGGCGGCGGCGACGACCAGCCCGATCGCGGTGCCGAGGGCGCGCAGCAGGGCCCTGGAGAACACCGAGCCGAAGTCCGGCTTGAGGACGAAGGTGACGGTCAGGGCGATCCAGTAGGACCGTTCGAGCTCGACGACCGACACGAGCGACTGGGCGAGGCCGATGCACAGCGCGAGCCGCAGCCCGTAGCGCCAGGAGGCCTCGGACATCATCATGTCGCGCACGGCCCGCCGGGCGCGCACCTTCAGCGCGGCGGGCCGGCCGAGGCGGTCGTCCACGTTGTAGGGGTCCGCGTCGGCGAGGTGCACGATCTTGGCGGCGTGGCGCAGGGCCGCGTCGACGGCCCGTTCGGCGGGGGTGCGGGCTTCGGGCAGGTCGAGGACGGGCGCCGCGGTGCGGCCGTCCTCGACGGCCTCGGCGAGTTCCCGTACGGCGGCGGGGATCTCGGGGGGCAGCGGCCGGCCGCGCAGGTGGGCGGCCGGTGCGGCCTCCACCAGCGGGATCACGACGTTGAGCTGGGCGAGCATGCGGACGAGGGACTGGCTGCGGCCGTGCACGCGGGCCCGGCGGCCCAGGATCAGGTCGTAGGCCTGGTCGAGTTCCTTGGTGACCCGGCGGCGCCGCTCGTCGTAGACGTCGCCGGGGCCGCCTGCGGCTTCCAGGGCGTCCGCCAGGGCCCGGTAGGTGGCGGCGACCGCCGTCCGTTCGGGCCGGCGGCCGCGCAGCGGCCAGCCCAGCAGGGTCAGGGCGAGGACGAAGAGCCCGCCCGCGCCGAGCAGCAGCGGGGCGATCCACCAGGGCTGCGGCATCGGGAGCCCGGCGCCGACCACGGCGTTGAGCAGGAGCAGCAGTCCGGACACGGAGGCGACCGTGCCGATGGAGGAGATCATCCCGGAGACCAGGGCGATGAGGGTGAGCACGCCGACGGCCACCCAGCCGTGCCCGTAGACGAGGGTGCCCAGGGCCACGCCGACGGCGCCGAAGACCTGCGGGACGGCGATGTTCAGGACGCGCATCCGGTAGGCGTCGGCGGTGTCGCCGATGACCCCGGACAGGGCGCCCATGGAGGCGAGCGCGCCGTATTCGGGCTCGTTCAGGGCGAAGCCGACGGCGAGCGGAACGGACAGGGCGATCCCCGCTCGTGCGGCCGCGGCCCAGGGGACGGGCGCGGTGGTCGGCTTCAGGCCCTGGAGCAGCCACGCGGGCGGAGCCAGCGGATGGTGCCGGGCCTGCCGCGACGATATGTGTTCGGTGCGTTCGGTGCTCATTCCCGCTTCCGTGCCGCCGCTCGCGATTCGGTTCTTCTGGGCTCTTCTGCGCCGTTCTGCGCGTGTTGTACCTTCCGAGCTTATGGGGTGCGGCGCAGTCGTCCCGTCACCCATGCGGCGAGAGCCGCCGCGAGCCCGATCAGCAGCACGACCCAGGCCGTGGTCCGCAGGAACGCGGTGAGGGCGTCGTACACCGCGCCCGCCGCGGCGCGGTCGATGTCGGCGGGCAGATCGTCCAGGGTGAGGCGGCGGCACACCTCCACCGTGAGCCACAGCAGTCCGGCCCCGACCGCCAGTCCCAGTCCGGTGGCGATGACGGCGCGGCGCCGCCGGACGGCGACCGCCACGGCCGACACGGCCAGGACCAGGGTCAGTACCGGGAGCCAGACGCCGGCGATCTGGAGCATGCGGAACCCCTTCCGGAGGGCGCCGAGGTTGTCGTACTCCATGACCTCCACGGACAGCTGTGTCACCGGGATGCGGTCCGCGAAGGGCACCTGGTCGGCGACGAGTTCGCTCTTGATCTGTGCGACGACGGGCGCGAGGTCGATGGTGACGGCGTTGCCGCGGCCGGTGGTGAGCGCGTGGAGGAAGGCGGCGTGGGCGGCGCGGTTGGCCGCGTCCCAGGCCGTGCGGTAGGCGGGGGTGTCGGCGAAGGAGTGCAGGGCCTCGCCGAGCAGGGCGTCGACCCCGGCCTGGAAGGGGCCCGCGTCGATCTGCCCGGTGAGGGCGCGGGCGGTCTGGGTGACGACGACCTCCTGCACGGCGGGGTTCTCTGCGAGCGGGGACATGGCCGCGGTGTAGCGGTCCGCGTCGCCCAGCTCGCGGTCGGCCCAGTACGCGACGGCGCTCGCGGGCACGAGGAGGGCCACGAGCACGATGAGTACCGCCGACAGGATGCTGCGCACGTCACCAGGGAAAACGGGGACGGGCCGGGGCGCGAGCGGGGTTGCTGCGGTCGGGTGGTGTGCCGCCGGACGGCGTGGGACCCTTGCCTTCCTAATCCTGGATATCTAATATCCAGATTATGAAGATGAGCGAGGGCGTCGAGTGGGCGCTGCACAGCTGCGTCAACCTGGCCTGGAGCGGACCGGACCGTGCGGTCCCGGCGGCGCGGCTCGCCGCCTGGCACGACCTGCCCGCGGCCTACCTCAACAAGCAGCTGCAGGCCCTGGCCCGGGCGGGCATCCTCACCTCCAGCCCCGGCCCGCGCGGCGGCTTCCGGCTGGCCCGCCCGCTCGCCGCCGTCTCGCTCATGGACGTGGTCGCCGCCGTCGAGGGGCCCGAGAAGGCCTTCCGGTGTGCGGAGATCCGCAGGCAGGGTCCCGGCGCGGGCGAACCGGCGCCCGACGGGGCCGACGCCGCCGACTGCGCCATCGCGCACGCCATGACCCGGGCCGAACTGGCCTGGCGCAGGGCACTGGCGGCCCAGAACCTCGACGAGATCCGGCAGCAGGCCGAACGGCAGGCACCCGAGGCCCCGGGGCGGCTCCGCGCCTGGCTCGCCGCGCAGTAGCGGCACACGCACCCAGGCGCACGCAGGAGCACGCAGCACACAGCACCCAGCACCCAGGCACACGCGCACGTACGGACACGGAACAAGGGAGCTCGGCATGACGCGCAGCATCATCAACCCGGCAGGACTCCACACCCCGACCGGCTACGGCTACAGCCACATCGTCTCCGCCCCCGGCGAGCAGGTCTTCATAGCCGGCCAGTACGGCTCCGACGAGAGCGGCCACGTCGTCTCCGACGACTTCGCCGACCAGGTGGAACGGGCCTTCGCCAACCTCCGTACCGCCCTCGCCGCGGTCGGTCTCGGCCCCGCGGACGTGGTCCGCATCGGTACCTACGTCGTCGACCACGACCAGCGGAAGCTGGAGGTGCTCCTGAAGCACCTGCACGCCACCTGGGGCACCGAGCTGCCCGCGCAGACCCTCATCGGGGTGGCCGCACTGGCCCTGCCCGACATGCTCTTCGAGATCGACGCCGTGGCGGTGCGCACGCCCTGACCGCTGATCCACTTGCCGGTCGGAGGCGGCGGGTGTGCCCTGGAGGATGGGAGAGAGGAGCCCGTCATGGCACATGCGGCACCCGCTGCCCCCCGGCAGCACCGGCAGATGGCGGACATGACCCACCTGAGCAAGGGCGCCTACGTGAGGCCGCTGCTCCTCGGACTGGTCTACGGGGTCTGGTGCGCGTTCATCGAACGCCAGGAGGGCCCGGTCACCGCGGCCAACGTCTTCTACGGCATCCTCTGCGGCGTGATCTTCGCGGGGATCATGTTCGGCCTTGCCAGGGTCGGCCCGCGGATGATGCGCGAACTCCACGCCGCCGCCTACGGAGCCTTCGGCGGCATCGCGGTGGGCTACCTGCACAGCCTCACCGACGAGTCCATCCTCAAGTCCGTGGTGATCGGCCTGGCGGTCGCCGTGGGCGTCGGCGCCACCGCCTTCTACCGCTACTACACGCACGAGGACTGAACCGGACCGCACGCCCGGTCTCCACCGGGGCGCCGGCTCACCCGCCCGTGGTCAGAGGGCGGGGGAGCCGGCGCCCCTCCGTGTGGGGGCGCCGCTACGCGGCCGAGTCGCCGGCCGCCGCCCTCGCACCGACCGTCCGGGAGGCCACGGCCGTCTGTGCGGCCGTGGCCTGCTGCGGTTCACTTTCGTCCTCGACGGACGGGGCCGGGGTCTTCGGCGGGGCGATCGGTTCGGACGGGCGGACGGGCGGCGCGAAGCGGGAGGCCTCGGCGCGGAGCATGGCGTTCAGTGCGGCGAACGGGTCGATGGGCATGGCGGAACCTCACGGTGCTCAGGGGGGTGTGGGGGATGCGCTGGGGACTCGGTCCGCTCAGCAGCGCAGCACCACGCTCCGCACCGTCCGCAGGGACAGGGCCGGTTCGGCCGTTCCCGTGCGGGGCCCGCGCCCCGGTGCATCGCCCTGTTTCACGTGAAACACCGCGAGCGGGATCCGCTGTGCGCAGACCGGCCCGCGCGCGGCCGACCGTACGGCCGCGCGCGCCTCGGGGTCGGCGGCGGGATCGGACGGGCCCTCCGCGGGCTCGGCGGGCTCGCCGGGAGCCGTGGGCTCCACGGGGGCCGAGGAGGCCGGGCGGTGCTCCGCCGCGGCCGCACCGGCCGGACCGGCACCGAACACGCACAGCAGCACGACGCAGGCCGCGGTGAGCGCCCTCGTCAGTGCCGTGCGTGCGTGTCGCCTCCAGGTCATGCGAGGGGTGTGCCCCGCCACGCCGGAGGACTCCCGGACGGACCTCCAGAAGCCTCCGACCGGGGGACGAAGAGACTCCCCTCGGCTGACAGTCCGCCAGATGTCAGCTGCTGCTGCGGTGTCCGGTCAGCCGGGCCAGTACGGCGGTCTCCCCGTCGATCACGCGCAGTTGGGCGCGGCCGGGCGGCTCCTCCCGCCCGGAGACCCTGCCGGGTGAGACCCGTACGACGGTGAACACGGCCGTACGGCGGTCCGCGCGCAGGATCTCGATGGTCCGGCCCCGGTGCAACTCCCCCAGCCGCAGACCCGTTCCGGTGACCGCGGCGGTTCCGGCGGCACCGGGCGCGGGCCCCGCGGAGTCCCAGGACGCCGCCTCGCCCTCGCCGCCGAACGGCACGTCGACGTCCAGGCTCGGGATGCGCAGCCGCAGCGGCCGTGCGGCCCGCAGCGGTCCGGAGACCGTCCTCAGCGGCCCGGCGGCGACCCGGTGCGGCCGGTTCGCCTCCCCGGGCCGGCTCTCGCCGGACTGTTCCAGCTCCCGCACGAGACGGCGGTGGCCGGACAGGCCCAGCGCCCGCGAGGGCAGTGCGTCGTCGGTGGTCGAGGCTGCGGGAGCGCCGCCCTCGGTCCGCTGCAACACCACGACGGTGGTGGACAGCAGAGCCACCGTCAGAGAGGCGACGACCCACTTGGCGCGGGGCATGGGATTCCTCCTGTCCGGCTCGTGCGGCCGGGTCATGTGAGCAGTGGACACTTCCTCTGCCCATCGGCACACCGTGAAACACGAGGGACTGACATGGAGTCACGGGCGTGTCGTCGCACGATCGGGGAGTCTTCGCAGCTCGCACCGGTTCGGCGCACCGGCGGCCGGGTCCGGCGGGGGTACGCCCGAACGGGTGAGGGTCAGGGGCGCCCGGTGACCCCGGCCCGCGGGGTCACAGGACGACGGCCGCCGTGCCCGCCCCCATGAGCGCGGCGGCCAGGTGCATGGCCGGATGGCCGTAGTCGCCGTACCAGAGGTGGCGGGCCAGACCGCCGAGCGCGGCCAGGGCGGCGATGATGCCGATCTGGCCGAACAGCGTCACGGCGCAGCAGGGTGCCAGGAGCAGCAGGAAGGAATTCAGCCAGAAGGGTGCCGCACCCGTCCAGCCCCGCCATTCCCTGATCGCCGTCGCCATGGACTATCGGCCTTTCATCGTCAACTCGTCGGCTGCACAGCCTCCTTGGGTGCGGGGGCGGGCACAAGGGCCCGTTCGGCTAGAAAACCGAAGGCCAGGCCGAAAGTCGTCCACAAGGTGGTCTGGATGGCCAGGGACGCGATGCGGAAGTCCCAGATCAGAGCGGCCGGGAAACCGGCCGGGACCTCGTTGATGCCGGGCAGGACGGCGTATGAGATTCCGATGAGGACGACGAAGGCCGCACCGGCGGCGACCGAGGCGTTCCAGTTGCCGAGCTTCGGCGCGAGCCGCCGCCCGAGGATCACCGCGCCGGCGGCCAGCAGCGCGCCCAACACGATCATCAGGAGGTAGAGGGCGGTCCGCCGGGCCGCCGTGTCGGGGTCGCCGACGGCCGGCGGGTTGGCGGGGTACTTGAAGAAGGGCACCAGGGTCACCGTGACGAACAGGCCGGCGGTGACCAGCGCCGCCGTGGCCCGCGCGCCGAAGCGGCCGATGCGGCCGAGCGCGAAGCAGTACACGAGCGCGGCGATGCCGCCGAGCGCGACGCCGTAGAGGACGACGCCGGTGCCGAGGCCGGCCGTGGCCTGGAGGGCCCGGCTGACCGGGGCCTCCCCGCCGTGGTCGTGTCCGGCCCCGGCGGCGGCCTCCTCGATGGCGATCGCCGCGTCCACCTCGGGCTCACCGAGGAGGTACGCGACGAGGAAGGCGGCCACGCCGGCCAGCAGGCCGGCGAGCATGCCCCGGACGAGCAGGGCGCGGGGGGATGCGGTGTTCATGGATCGATTCCCTTGCTGAGACGGATCCCTTGCCGAGGGGTGGTCGGTGGCAGGGGAAGCGGATCAGTGACAGGGGAACCCGAGCAGGTGGCGGCCGTCGTGCAGCCACTCGTGGATGGTCTCGCCCTCGAAGACGGCGGTGGCGCCCTGCTCGGCGCCGACGAAGTAGAGCAGGACCAGCATCAGGACGCCGGCGAACACCGCCCAGGGGGCGAGCGCGGAGAGCGAGATGGGGGCGAT
Organism: Streptomyces erythrochromogenes; assembly: GCF_040684695.1. GTDB lineage: Bacteria > Actinomycetota > Actinomycetes > Streptomycetales > Streptomycetaceae > Streptomyces > Streptomyces erythrochromogenes_C. The sequence continues at coordinate 343,514 of NZ_JBFBGM010000002.1, read as the reverse complement.
GGCGGGGGCGTTCGTCGTGGGCACGGCGGAGTTGGCCATTGCAGAACCTCCAGAGGGAACACGCGTCCCGGTCAGTGGTGCGCTCGACGACGGTGACGGGTCTGACTCACCTCCCTCACGGGAGGAATCACAGTGGCGCGACCGTGCCGGATTCTCACCGGTGCTTCCGTCGTACCGTCGTCATGGACTTGTCTCATTCGTGACGGTACGCGCTTACGCTCCCCTTATGAAGAGTCAGTCGGTGCGTGTTCACCTCGTGCGCCCCCCATTGGACGCAGCCGCCCGCCAGGGCCGTTTCGGCCACGCACGGCCGTGTCCCGGCTACGCGGGCCTGCGCGGTCCGGACACCGGCGAGTGGGCCGGCCGCACCCTGGAGGAGGTGGCGGCCGAGGCCCCGGAGGCCCTGCACGCCTGGCTGACCGACCCCGGCTACGCGCCCCCGGGCGGGGAGTCCGTGGACGCGCTGATCGCCAGGGTCGGGGCGGAGCTGGCGGCGCTGGCCCCGGGCACGCACCGGGTGGAGGTCGACCAGGCCGTCGTACGGGCGGCCGTGGTGCACGCCCTGGAACTCCCGGCGGCGGCCTTCTGGCGCCTCGACGTGCGGCCGGAGTGGGTCACCACCCTGACCGGACGGGCCGGGCGCTGGAACCTCCTCGTCGGCCGGCCGCAGGACGAACTGCCCGGGGCGTAGACGGGGCCGGGCCCGGACCCCGCGACGCGGTCCGGGCCCGGCCCGGCCCGCTACGGGCGGGGGCGGGTCAGGCCACGATCCAGTCGGACGTCGCGATCACCGGCTGCACGCCGTCACGGTGGACGGTGCCCTCGATCAGTCCGTACATGCGGTCCGCCGCGAAGTAGACCTCGTTGTCGTTCTTGAGGCCGAAGGGCTCCAGGTCGACGAGGAAGTGGTGCTTGTTGGGGAGGTTGAGCCGCACCTCGTTGACCTTGGGGCAGTTGTCGAGCACCCGCTCGGCCATCTGGTTCAGGGTCTGCTGCAGCGAGTACGAGTACGTCTCCGCGAAGGCCTCCAGCATGTTCTTGCGGACCTTCTTGTACGCCTGGTCCCAGTCGTACCCGGGGTCGTCGGCGGCCAGCGCCGAGTGCGCCCAGCGCGCGGTGACCTTGGTCGCCAGGATGCGGTCGTACGCCTCCTTGAGCGTCGTGTACTTGTCCTTGATGTAGCCGTGGAACTCGGAGTTCGTCGAGTTCATCACCGTCAGGTCCTTCAGACCCGAGATGACCTGCAGGCCCGTCGTCTCGCTGTAGGTGATCTGCGCGGTGCGCACCTCCTGGCCCTTGAGGGCGAAGGAGTGCTGCTCCTTGCGGGTCGGGACCGGGATGCGCTCCCAGGCGAATTCCTCGATGCGGATCTGGGCCTCGCGGATCGGTGCCTGCGAGGAGACGAAGTGCTTGGCGAGCAGGATGCCGAAGGCCTCCGGCGACTCGATGCCGTGCTCCTTGCCGAAGGCGTAAACCGTGTTCTTGGTGGTGTCGGTCGGCAGGCAGTTGGCGTTGTCGCCGGTGAGGTGGACGTCGCGGAACTCACCGCGGAGCGCGACCGAGACGTTGAGGTCGCGGATCTCGTGCCAGGAGCCGTCGTTGCCCTTGCGGGTCACCTTCACGATGCGGTTCTCGGCCTTGCCGTACTGGTTCTGGGCCAGGACGTGCTTGCTCATGCTGTCTTCCTTCGGGTACTCGGGAACACGGAGTCCGTACTTCTGGATCCCGTACGCCCGGCGTCCAGCGGTCAACCCGCTCCCCGCCGTTCGGCCCCGAGGGGGCCGCCCCGGGACTGACGTGCATCCCGGTCCGTAGGTGCTTGGCCCTTTTTGCGTTCGTGGCCTGCACGGATTGCAGCACGCGTGCGGTGGGTTGACCACCGCACGGATCCTCCGAACACCGGCACCCGCGGATTGGGCGGTCCCACAGATCCGCAGGTCAGGGCGTGTGCGCGTCGGCCACCGTCAGGGCCTCGTCCAGGATCCGCAGCCCCTTCGCGACGTCCTGCGGCGTGATGTTGCAGGCCGGCGCGACGTGGATCCGGTTGCCCGCGATCAGCGGCCAGAGCCCGCCCTTCCTGCACGCCGCCCCGAACTCCGCCATCGGCGCGTTGTCCGCCCCGGCCGCGTTGTACGGCACCAGCGGCTCGCGCGTCTCCTTGCTGCGGACGAGTTCGAGGGCCCAGAACGTGCCGAGGCCGCGGACCTCCCCGACCGAGGGGTGGCGCTCGGCGAGCGCGCGCAGGCCGGGCCCGAGGAGTTCGGCGCCGGTGCGCGCGGACTGCTCGACGACGCCCTCCTCCTCCATGACGTTGATCGTGGCGACGGCCGACGCGCAGGCCAGCACGTGCCCGGAGTACGTCAGCCCGCCCGGGTAGGGCCGGCGGGCGAAGGTCTCGGCGATGGCCGCCGAGATGGCCACACCGCCGAGCGGTACGTAGCCGCTGGTCACGCCCTTGGCGAAGCAGATCAGGTCGGGGGTGACGTCCCAGTGCTCGGAGGCGAACCACTTCCCCGTGCGCCCGAAGCCGACCATGATCTCGTCCAGGACGAAGACGATGCCGTGGCGGTCGCAGAGCGCCCGCACCCCGGCCAGGTAGCCGTCGGGGTGCACGAGCACGCCGGGGGCGCCGCCGACGGTCTCCAGGATGATCGCGGCGATCGACTGCGGACCCTCGAAGACGATGGTGTCCTCCAGGTGGCGCAGGGCCCGCTCGCACTCCTCGGCCTCCGTCGTCGCGTAGAAGGGCGAGCGGTAGGCGAAGGGCCCCCAGAAGTGCACGACGCCGGCGGTCGCGGAGTCGTTGCCGAAGCGGCGGGCGTCCCCGGTCAGGTTGATCGCGGTGGAGGTGGCGCCGTGGTACGAGCGGTACGCGGACAGCACCTTCGGCCGCCCGGTGTGCAGCCGGGCCATGCGGACGGCGTTCTCCACCGCCTCGGCCCCGGCGTTCGTGAAGAAGATCTTGTCGAGGTCGCCCGGGGTGCGCTCGGCGATCAGCCGGGCGGCCTCGGAGCGCACGTCGACGGCGAAGCCGGGCGCGACGGTGCAGAGCCTGGCCGCCTGCTCCTGGATGGCCGCGGTGACCTTGGGGTGCTGGTAGCCGATGTTCGTGTAGACCAGGGCGCTGGAGAAGTCGAGGTAGCGGTTGCCCTGGTAGTCCCAGAAGTACGACCCCTCGGCGCCGGCGACGGCGAGCGGGTCGATGAGCTCCTGCGCCGACCAGGAGTGGAAGACGTGCTTCCGGTCAGCGTCTTTCACGGTCGCGAGGGCGTCGGCTTCTGCGTTCATGAAATGAGAGTAGTCGTCCAGGATGTGGACACGGGGTGGGTCGGCCCGCGCCTCCCGCGGCCGGGGGATCAGCCGGCCAGGACGCCCCGCGCGAGCTCCCGCACGGCCTCCGGGGCGGCCCCGGCGCAGTCCCCGTACCCCGTGCGGTCCGTGTGCTCCGGGTACGCGTCGCCGAGCGCGGCGCGCGCCGCCCGCTCCACCCGGGCCGCGTCCGCCCGCGAGTGGTCGGGCCCGCCGCGCACGGCCAGGGCCGCCGCCAGCAGCCGCGCCGCCTCCCGGGGCCGGTCCAGCCGCACCGCCTGGTCCGCGACGCCGACCAGCACCTGGGCGAGGGTCGGCGCGTGCCCGGCGGCCAGCGCCAGGTCGAACGCCTCGGCCCGGTGCGCGCGGGCGGCGGCCGGCCCGGCCCCGGCCGCGTCCACATACCCGAGCGAGTCGAGGACCACCGCCCGGAAGACCGGGTGCACGGCCACCTCGCGGATCGCCTCCCGGGCCCGTGCCAGTTCCGCCCGGGCCAGGTCCGGCTCGCCGTTCCAGCGCGCCAGGTCGGCCCTGCCGTGCGCCACCATGGCCAGCGCCTCCGGCCAGCCGGCCGCCGCCGCGGCCCGCTGCGCCAGCGCCATCGTCGCGGCGCCGCCCGACGGGTCCCCGGCCAGCAGGCGCAGCTGGGCCTGCCGCACCCAGGCGTACAGCCGGTCCTCGACGACCCCGAGCTCGCCGAGGACCGCGACGGCGTCCTCGTAGTGGCCGATCGCCGCGGCGTGGTCGCCGCGCCGGGCGACCAGGTCGGCCAGCAGCGTCAGCGCGAAGGAGGTCCCCCAACGTTCCCCGAGCCCGCGGAAGCCCGCCAGGGCCGCCTCGATCGCGGCTTCCGCCCGCTCGGGCCGGCCGCCGGTCCCGAGCAGGGTCTTGGCCCCCTCCAGCAGGCCCTGCGCCCGCACCCAGGGGTCCGCATCGGCCTGGGCGCCCTCCCACGCGTCCGCCGGCGGGGCCTCGCCCGCGGCCGCACTGCGCAGGATCCGGTCCAGCGGGTCGAGGAAGCGGACCACCGGGTGCCGGCTTTCCGTCCGTCCGGCGAGCAGCACCCCCTCGCGCAGCAGCTCCGCGGTCTGCCGGTCGTCGCCCAGGCCGGCCGTCGCGAAGAGCACGGCCAGCGCGCACGCGACGGCGCGGGACTCCTCGTACCCGCCCTCCGAGTCCTCCGAGCCCCCCGAGCCGCCGGCGTTGTCCTCCGGCCGGTCCGGCCGGTCCGGCCGGTCCGGCAGTGCCAGTGCCCGCGCCGCCAGCTGGGCGCCGTCCGCCTTGTGCCCGCCCAGCCACCAGTACCAGCCGGCCGCCGCGACCAGCCGTACGGCGGCCCGCGCGTCGCCCGCCGCGATCGCGCCGCGCACCGCCGCGGACAGGTTGTCGTGCTCCGCGGTGAGCCGCGCGAGCCACTGCAGCTGCTCGGACCGGCGCAGGTACGGGTCCGCCGCCCGGGCCAGCCCGGTGAAGTACGCGGCGTGCGCGCGGCGGACGGCCTCCTCCTCGCCGGCCTCGGCGAGCCTCTCCAGGCCGTACGCCCGGATCGTCTCCAGCATCCGGTAGCGCCCGTCGCCGTCGGTCACCAGCAGGGACTTGTCGGCGAGCGACGTGACGAGGTCGAGGACGTCGTACGCCTCGACCGGGCCGCCCGTGCACACCTCCTCGGCCGCCTCCGCGGTGGCGCCGCCGGGGAAGGCGGCGAGCCGTCGCAGCAGCGCCCGTTCCGGCTCGGTCAGCAGCTCCCAGCTCCAGTCGACCACCGCCCGCAGCGTGCGGTGCTGGCGCGGGGCCGACCGGGCGCCGCTCGTCAGCACCCGGAACCGGTCGTCGAGCCGGGCCGCGAGCTGTTCGGCGCTCATCGTGCGCAGCCGGGCCGCGGCCAGTTCGATCGCCAGCGGCATCCCGTCCAGGGCGCGGCAGATCCGGGTGACCGCCGCCGCCGTCTCCTCGGTGACGGCGAAGCCGGAACGCGCCGCCGCCGCACGGTCGTTCAGCAGCCGGACCGCGGCGTAGGACAGGGCCTGCGCCGCGTCGGCGTCCGCGGGCGGCAGGGCCAGCGGGCGGACCGGCCACAGCGCCTCGCCGGTGAGGCCGAGCGGCTCCCGGCTGGTCGCGAGGATCCGCAGCCCGGGGCACTCGCCGAGCAGCCGGTCGGCCAGGGCCGCGGCGGCCTCGACCAGGTGCTCGCAGTTGTCCAGGACGATCAGGGCCGTACGGGTGCGCAGCGCGGCGGCGAGCCGGTCCAGGGGGTCGCCCGCCGCCGCCCCGTGCTCGCGCAGGGCGAGCGCGTTCAGGACGGCCGGCGCCACGTCGGCCTCCGCGTCCAGCGGCGCGAGCTCCACCAGCCAGACGCCGTCGGGGAACCGGTCGAGCAGCGGGCGGGCGCTCTGCACGGCCAGCCGGGTCTTGCCGGCGCCGCCCGGGCCGGTGAGCGTGGTCAGCCGGAACGCGCCCATGAGGGAGGCGACATGGGCGAGATCCTCGTCGCGTCCGACGAAACTGGCCAGTCCGGACCGCAGGTTGGTGGGCGGCGTGGGAGCGGGCGGCGCCGACCGCACCGCCGGCGAGGGGTGTTCGGCGGCGTGCGGCGCCGGTGCGGCGCCCGCGGGGACCTCACCGCGCAGGACGGCGGTGTGCAGGGCGGACAGTTCCGGTGAGGGGTCGGCGCCGAGCTCCTCGGCGAGGGCCTCGCGTGCGGCGGCGTAGGCGGTGAGCGCCTCGGCGGGCCGTCCGGCGGCGACGAGCGCCCGCATGAGTGCGCCCACGAGCCTTTCGCGCAGCGGGTGTTCGACGACGAGGGCGGCCAGTTCGGCGGTCAGCTCCCGGCCGCGCCCCAGGCGCAGGTCCGCCTCGATCCGGTCCTCCAGGACCGCAGTCCGCAGCTGCGACAGCCGGGTCACCGGTGCCCGGAAGGAGTCGGAGCCCGCGACGTCGAGCAGGGCCGGGCCGCGCCACAGGGCCAGGGCCTCGCGCAGCACGCGGGCGGCGGCCTCCGGGTCGCGGGCCAGCGCCCCGCGGCCCTCGGAGGCGAGCCGTTCGAAGCGGACCACGTCCACCGCGTCGGGCTCGACGAGGAGGCGGTATCCGGCGGGGTGCGACTCGACGGCCGCACCGGGCAGGGCCCGGCGCAGCCGGGACACCAGCGCCTGCAGGGCGTTCGCCGCGCCCGCCGGCGGTTCCTCCGCCCAGATCCCGTCGATCAGCAGCTCGGAGGCGACCACGCGACCCGGTTCGAGCGCCAGCAGAATCAGCAGTGCCCGCAGTCGTGTTCCCCCGACTCCGACGCCGCTTCCGTCCTCGCCCCGTACGTCCAGGGCCCCCAGCATCGAGATCCGCATGCGGACATTGTGCGATGCGGGCGGTGGCCGGGGCAGCGGCTCATCTGTCGGAGTAGCTGAAGTCCCCGACGGTCCAGGCGCTGACGTCGCCGAGGGCGATCCGGTACATCCCGCCGGTCTCGGGGATGCCCACCGGGCCCTGGAGGATGCGCGCCACGTGGAAGTGGAGGTGCGAGGGCGGGTCGCCGAGGTGTCCGGACGCGGTGGTGGGGGAGCTGAAGACTTCGGCGAACGGGCCCAGCTGGTCGGAGTCCCGCAGGACTTCCGCGACCCGTTGGCGCCAGACGCGTTCGGGGGCGAGGCGGCCGGTGATGACGGCGCCGTTCACGACGACCGTCAGGGACATCTGATTGGTCTGCTCCGACTCGACCTTGGCGGCGATGTCACGGAGCAGGTCGTCAGGGATCGACATGGGCAGGGACTCTAGCAAGCGGGCCCGGCTCCGGGCGCGGCTTCCGGCGTCACGGCGGCCGATTTCCGACGGGCGCGGCAGCGGGCCCGCCGCCCGCACGCAGGGGTGCGGGCAGCGGGCCCGTTCGCTCTCCCGTCGACGCGGGCGCCGGTGGGGGCACCGGCGCCGGTGCCGGTCTCAGGCGGGAACGATGTTCTCGGCCTGCGGGCCCTTCTGGCCCTGCGTGACGTCGAAGGTGACCTTCTGGCCCTCCTGCAGCTCACGGAAGCCGGAGGTGGCGATGTTCGAGTAGTGGGCGAAGACGTCCGCGCCGCCACCCTCCTGCTCGATGAAACCGAAGCCCTTTTCCGCGTTGAACCACTTCACGGTGCCGGATGCCATGCGCGTTCTCCTTTGGGGCAGTGCCCGGGCCGCACTGTGCGGACCCGGCGTCGACGAGATGATTGCCCCGACCGGAAATCGAACCGGAAATGAAAAGTGCACTCACCGGGAAATCGGGTGAGGCACTTGTAAGCTTTTTGGGGACCACAACCGCAACTGGCGTCACCGTAGCACAGTGATAACCAGCGGGCCGGGAAAGGCTTTCCGGGTCGATAATTCCGGCATTGCGCCATCGGATATCCGGTCCTTAAATCCCACGATTGGCCGTTTCCGGTTCCGGTCAGGCCCCGACGCGCAGCAGGGCGAGGGTGATGTTGTCGGGTCCCCCCGCGTCGATCGCGGCCTTCCACAGCTCGAAGGCCGCCCTGCCGTCGTCGTGCACCCGCAGCAGTTCCTCGATGGTGTCGTCCGGCACCGGGTCGGTCAGGCCGTCGCTGCACACCAGGTAGCGGTCGCCCTCCGCCAGGGCGAAGGCCTCGATGTGCGGGGTGATCGCACTGTGGCCGCGGCTGCCGCCGAGTACCTGCGTGACCGCGGAGGTGGTGCGGTGGCCGGGCACCGGCGGCGGGCTGTCGTCCACGCTCACCTGGTGCAGGCCGTCGCGCGCCGCGTGGAACACCTTGCTGTCGCCGACGTTGAAGGCCAGCAGCGACTCGGCCAGTACGAGGGCGCCCGCGACAGTGGTCCCCATCGCGGTCAGGTCCGGCCGGCCGTCGGCGGCGGAGTACACCGCGTCGTTGCACAGCTGCAGCGCGTCGCCGACGGCTTCCGCGCAGTCCAGCGAGGGGCCCAGGGACGAGAGCTGGCGCACCACGAGTTCGCTGGCCACCTCCCCGGCCGGCTGGCCGCCGAGCCCGTCGGCGACCGCGACGACGAGCGGTCTGCCGAAGGGGAACACCAGCGTCTGGGGGTTCTGGGTGACGGTCCCGCACAGGGTCCACGGCCCGATGACGAGACTGTCCTCGTTGTGCTCGCGGACCAGCCCCACATGGCTCAGGGCGGTCACAGCTATGTACGTCACCTCGTCGTCCCGCCTCTCCGCAACGGCACCGGCAGACGCGTCCTCGCCACCATTGTCGCGCCGCTCCGGCATGCGGGGCGCGGTCTGCCGGAGCACGCTGGTCGTGGAGCTGCCTGTCCCCCGACGGCGGCCGGGCCAGGAAGGACTGCCGCAGATGTTCGCGAGGCTGAGCACCTACCAGGGTTCCCCCGTCCCCGCGGAGGGGGACCTGGTCGGGCATTCGGAGGAGATCGTCCGGCAGGTGCGGGACGCACCCGGCTTCCGGGGCGTGTACTACCTGGTCGACCGGGCCACCGGGGAGGCCAGGTCGCTGACCCTGTGGGAGGACGAGCGGAGCATGCTGGACAGCGAGGAACTCGCCGGCCGGATCCGCGAGGAGACCGCCCGGCGGGAGGGCCAGCAGGTGGTGGGGGTCCAGCACTTCGAGGTGGGCTTCAGCCATCTGGAGCCGTAGCGGCAGCACCCTGCGCACGCGTTCCGGCGCGGCGTGAGAGCGAGGTACGAAGGACGAGGAGCGATGGTCATGGGCAAGTTCTCGATCGACCAGCTGCGAGAACGCGTACGCGGGGCGGTGGTCACCCCCGACGACGCCGCCTACGAGGAGGCCCGCGCGGTCAACAACGCCATGATCGACCGGAGGCCGGCCGCGGTCGTGCGGTGCGCCAACGCCGGCGACGTCATGGCGGCGGTCGACTTCGCGCGGGAGAACGGGCTGGACCTCGCCGTCCGCGGCGGCGGCCACAGCGTGCCGGGCTTCGGCACCTGCGACGACGGCGTGGTCGCCGACCTGTCCGGGATGCGCGGGGTCCGCGTCGACGCCGCGCGCCGCACGGCGCGCGCGGAGGGCGGCGCGACCTGGGGCGACTTCAACGCGGCGACCTACGCCTACGGGCTGGCCACCACCGGCGGGATCATCTCCACCACCGGAATCGGCGGGCTCACCCTCGGCGGCGGCATCGGTTACCTGTGCCGCGGGATGGGTCTGAGCTGCGACAACCTGATCTCGGCCGATGTGGTGACGGCGGACGGCCGGGTGGTCGTGGCGAGCGAGGAGGAGAACCCGGACCTCTTCTGGGCGCTGCGCGGCGGCAGCGGGAACTTCGGCGCGGTGACCTCGTTCGAGTACCGGCTCGGCCCGGTCAAGGACATCTACGGCGGGCCGATGCTCTTCGAGCTGGACGACGCCGCGACCGTGCTGCGCTCCTTCGCCGACTACATCGCCGACGCCCCGGAGCAGCTCGGCGGCTTCCCGGCCTTCCAGCTCGCCCCGCCGCTGCCGTTCATCCCGGCGGACCGGCACGGCGATCCCTTCGCCCTGATCGTGGCCTGCTGGGCCGGGCCGCCGGAGGAGGGCGAGAGGGCCCTGCAGCCCTTCCACGACTTCGCCCCGGTGGTGGCCGAACACGTCGGTCCCATGCCGTACCCGGCGCTCAACAGCGCCTTCGACGCGCTCGTCCCGCCGGGTCTGCAGCACTACTGGAAGGCCAACTTCGTGACGGAGCTGACCGACTCCGCGATCGAGGCGCACCTGGTGCACGGTCCGAAGCTGCCCGTCGTGAACTCGACGGTCCACATCTATCCGATCAACGGCGCCTGCCACCGGGTCGGAGCGGACGAGACGGCCTTCGCCTACCGCGACGCCAACTTCGCCACCGTCATCGCCGGGATGTGGCCGGACCCCGCGGACAACGACGCGAACATCGCCTGGGTCCGCGACTACTACGAGGCCACCGCCCCGCACTCGGAGGAGGGCGGCTACATCAACTTCATGGCCGAGGACGACCAGAGCCGGATCAGGGCCAACTACAAGGGCAACTACGACCGTCTGGCAACGGTGAAGCGGACGTACGACCCGGGCAACCTCTTCCACCTGAACCAGAACATCCAGCCCGCCGCCTGAAGCGGTGCGGATGCGGAGCGTGTCCGGTTGTGCATAGTTTGTCGTAGTACCGGAAGGTCCCGTACGCCTGGTTTGCCCTGATCGAGGAAGGCCCCTCCATGAAGCGTTTCCCGGTGGTCGGTGTGCTCTGCCTGAGCGCGGTGTTCGGCCTCAGCGCGTGTTCCGACGACAGTTCCTCCCCCGCCGAGGAGGCCACCGAGGCCGCGGCCGACCTGTGCACCGACCTGAACGCCCTCAAGGCCGACAACGCCAAGCTGAAGGCCCTGAACCCCGCCGTCGCGACCAAGGACCAGATCAAGGACGCCTACGACGCCGTCCAGCAGGACTGGGCGAACGTCAAGGAGAACGCGAGCAAGCTCAAGGACGCGGAGCGCGAGGCGGTCCAGTCCGCCGCCGAGGGCCTGAAGAAGGGCTACGAGGACCTGCCGGGCGACACGACCGGCAAGGACGCGCTCACCCAGCTGCAGCCGCAGATCCAGTCGCTCGACCAGGCCACGACGGCCGCCGCCTCCGGCCTCAAGTGCTGACCACCGGGCCGGCCACCGGGTGACCGCCTCCCCGTCCGCGCAGAAGAATCCGCGCGGAAGACCCCGTCCGGTTCCCCGGGCGGGGTCTTCCGCGTCACGGGGGCCGGGGCGGGGGCCGGGGCAGGCGGGGGTCAGGGCTCCTCGTCGTCCTCGTCGTCCACGAACGGGGGACCCGCGTTTCCCCGGCCGCCCCGTCTGCGTATCCCGATCTTCATCGCGCCGAAGAGGGCCTTGGCGATCACGCCCACCACGATCAGGTCGGCGATCATCTGGATCGTGACCAGCACGCGTCCCGTCCCGGTCATGGCGGCGATGTCGCCGAAGCCCACGGTCGCGAAGACCGTGACCGTGAAGTAGAGGGCGTCCGTGCGGTCCAGGGGCTCGTTGAAGGTCGCCGGGATGCTCTCTGACAGCATGAAGTACGTGGCGGAGAAGACCACCAGGAAGAGCGGCACGGCCGTGGCCATGGCCTCCAGGGCGCTCAGCCTCGGATACTCCGACCGGGTGATGGCGTTGACCTGCCAGGCCGTCAGCAGGCTGAAGGCGAGCATGCCCAGCACGAGCGTGAGGACCGTCAGGACGCCGAAGCCGCCCTCCAGGGGCGCCAGGAAGTACAACGCGGTGAGCAGGGCCACCGAGCCCGTCGCGCGCAGGCAGTGGCCCAGCAGGACGCGTCGGCGGCGGCGGGCGGCGTTGCGTTCCATGCCTTCAGGAGAACGGTCCGGACCCCATCCGGCGACCGGAGCGCCGGGGCCGGCGACCGGGCGGGCAGCCGGGCCGGGCGTCAGCGCGTGAGGTCGTAGAGGCTCCTGCCGACCAGCCACAGGCCGCAGACGAGGCAGGCGAGGACGATCGCCGGGTCCTTGTGGTCCGACAGCCAGGACCGCATGCCCGTCAGCGCCAGCGCGGCCCGGCCGGGGGCGAACACCATGAACAGCTCCATCGCCAGGAGGGTGGCGGAGGCCAGGATGCAGAAACCGAACAGGGCCAGGTACGTGGCGCTGTCGGACAGGTCCGCCTGGAGGACCGTGGCGGCGGCCGCACCCACCATCCCCCACGGCTGGAGGAGCACCGCGATTCCGGCCGCGGACCACGCGGACACCTGGTCCATGCGCGAGAGCGCGCGCGGCTCCCCCGCCGGGCCGGACCCGGGGCCTTCGGCATCGGATGCCGTGTCCGCCGAGGGGCGCCGCCGGCGGCGGTGCTCGGCGTACGCGACCAGCCCGATGCCGAGGGCCAGCCGGACGGCCAGGCCGGCGGTGGACGGCGGGGACCGCGGCGGCGGGGGCTGGCCCCCGGTCAGCAGGAGCACGACGGCGATGACGGCGACGAGGCAGCCCAGCCAGGCCAGGATGAACGCGAGCCCCTTCCACAGGCCGCCCGGCGCCGACACCACCAGCACGAAGGCCATGATGGGCAGCGGATAGAGCGTGATGATCAGCCCGATGACGAGCAGGTCAAGCACCATCGGTTTTTCCCCGTCGGCGGATTGCCCCCTTCTCGGTGACCGGGAAGGGAATGCTCATGCGTCCATGGTCGCGCCGTCCCGCGTACGGGTGCAAAAGATGCGCCATTCGCTCCGCATGCGGAGTGGCGGACCCGCCTGTATCAATGAAGTACCACGTGCATGATCGGAGTCGGGCATGGACGACTATCCACTTCTCAACCTCTTCTGGACGATGCTGTGGTTCTTCCTCTGGGTGATGTGGTTCTTCCTGCTCTTCAAAGTCATCACGGACATCTTCCGTGACCACAGCCTGCACGGCTGGGGGAAGGCGGGATGGCTCATCCTCGTGCTGCTGATCCCCTTCATCGGAGTGTTCATCTACGTCATCGCGCGCGGCCGCAGCATGCACGAGCGCGATGCGAAGCAGATCAAGGAGAACGAGGCGGCCTTCCGCAGCTACGTCCAGCAGGCCGCCGGCAGCGGTGGCGGTGGCGGCGGCAGTGCGGACGAACTGAGCAAACTGTCCGCGCTCAAGGACAAGGGCGACATCAGCCAGGAGGAGTTCGAGCGGGCCAAGGCCCGGATCCTGGCCTGAGCCGCACCGGTCCGGCAGGCCCCGCCCCGCCCGGGGCGGGGCCCGCCGGGCTCATTCGCGCTGCTCGGGCCGGTCGCCCGCGCCGTCGGGGACCCGGCCGCCGGCCGCCAGCAGGGCCAGGACGGCGAGCACCACGAGCAGGATCAGCACCAGCAACAGCACCGTCAGCACGGTCGGGTGGTTCCACAGCGCGAACACGAGCGCGATCACGAGGAGCGCTCCCACGGTCAGCGCGTGGCGGTGGGCCTCCACCCACCGGCCGGCGCCGCCGGTGTGCACCCCGTGTCCCGCGCCCCAGAGCGCCGCGGAGTCGGCCGTACGGTCGGCCCGGCCGCGCAGGCCGCGCGGCATGCGGCCGGCGCCGGACAGGTAGGCGCCGAGCGCCACGACGATCCCGAGGACGATCGCGGTCCGCAGACTGACCCGCAGGAAGCGCACCAGCGTGTCGAAGACGGCCGCCGCCGCCTCCGGGGACTGGACCTCCGGGGGAAGGTTGTCGAGGTAGTAACGGCGCCCCACGACCAGGGCGATGGCGACCAGCAGACAGGCGAACGCGGCGCACAGCGCGGTGGTCACCAGGGCCCGCCGCCGTCGCCGGGCGAGCAGCACGCCGGCCGCGCCGAGGACGACCGTGATGATCGGCAGCCAGTTGCCGAGGACGTCGAGCAGGTGCACCGCGCCCCTGATCTGCCCCAGCTTGTCGTTGTGGAAGAGCACCATCTGCTTGTTGACCTCGGGGATCTTCTCCGCCGGGGAGACCCCGGCGGCCACGAGCTCTTCCTTGACCTTGTCGACGGCCTCGCCGACGTCGAGGGTGACGGTGCCGCCGTCGACCCCGACAGCGCCCCGGCCCTTGCCGGTGAGCGCGTGCACCACGGCGTTGTGGGCGGCGCGGTTGGCCACCGTCCACACGTTCTCGAACCGGTCGCTCTCCACGAACCGGGTCGCCACCTTGGAGACGACCTGGTCGGCTGCCGAGTCCAGTTGCGGGCCCAGCGCCTTGACCGCCGCGCCCACGCGCGGCGGCAGTCCCTGGGACTCCAGCCACTTCGCCAGGTCGGCCGTGACCTGGGAGCCGTCCACCTTGACGTCGGCCGCCTCCGTGATGCGGTGCACGGCGGCCTGCTCGATCGCCGGGTTCGAGGCGAGCGGCTTGACCGTGGAGACGTACCGGTCGGTGTCCAGCACGATGTCGTGCACCCACACGGTGAGCAGGGAGACCGGGACGAAGATGCACGTCAGCGTGATCAGCACCGCCGACAGGGTGCTCTTCGCGATCCTCCCCCCGCGCGATCCGCCGGCCGGGGCCGCGGCCGGGGTGGCGGCCGGCCCGGAGGGCGGCCCGGAGTTCGGCCCGGAGGTCGGCGCCGCGCCGGGCGGGTCGCCGGGTGACGGGGACGGCTCGCTCATGGCACTCCCGGGGACGACTGGGCAACGGCGGGGCGCGGCGGACAGCCGCGCCCTGCCATTGGAACCGGACGGCCACGGGGCGCGCCTGTTCAGCTGGGCCCTCCAGGTGACGCCGCCCGGGACGCCCCTCAGGCTTCGGCGACCGCGCGCAGCGGGCTCAGTGCCGCCGCCCGGCGGGCGGGGACGACCGCCGCGGCCGCGCCGACGGCCAGCGACAGCAGGCACACCAGCAGCAGCGTCCCCCACGGGAGCACGAACGCGTACTGGGCCATCGCGCCGTTCGCCAGCGAGCCGACCGCCCAGGCGCCGAACACCCCGCCCGCCAGCCCCAGCAGCGTCCCGAACCCCGCGACGGTCACGGCCTCCAGCCGGATCATCCGCCGGACGCCGGCCCGGTCCATGCCGATGGCGCGCAGCACGCCGATCTCCCGGGTCCGCTCCGAGACCGACATGGCCAGGGTGTTCACGATGCCGAGCGCGCTGATGACGACGCCGATGGCGAGCAGCCCGTACATCAGCGTCAGCAGGTCGCCGACGCTGCCCGCGGCCTCGTGGACGAGGGCCGCCCGGTCCTGGACCTTCAGCAGCGGGTTGTCGCCCACCGCGGTGCGCAGCCGCTTTCCGACGGCGTCGGAGGCGGCGCCGTCGTCCGTGGTGACGAGGATCCGCTGGACGGAGCCGGGCAGGAAGCCGCCGCCGCGCACCTCGTCGAGGTCGCCGAGCGCGTCCCCGGCGACGGGGTTGTCCCGGTAGACGCCGACGACCGTGTACGGCCGCAGGTCCCGGCCGCGCCCGATGCCCGCGTCGAGCCGGTCGCCGACGGCGAGCCCCCGCTCCCGGGCGAGGGTGGCGGAGACGGCGATCCGGCCCGGCCCGAGCCGCTCGGCGGAGCCGTCGGTGAAGTCCAGCCGCATGACCGCGGCCACGGCCGCCGGGTCCACGCCGGCGATCTGCCGGACCCCGCCGCCGACGAACAGCGACACGTCCGCGACGGCCGCCGCGGTCCGCACCCCGGAGGCGGCGGCCACCCGCCGGACGGCGGCCGGGTCGATGCCCTGGGTGGGGGTGCGGGTGCCGATCACGTAGTCGGCGCCGAGTCCCGCCGCGGCCTGCCGATCCAGTGCCCGCTCGGTGGAGTGCCCGACGACGGCCAGCCCGGCCACCAGTGCCGTACTGATCATCAGGGCGGACGCGGTGGCCGCGGTGCGCCGCGGGTCGCGCAGCGCGTTCTCCCGGGCGAGGTGGCCGACGGGGCCGAACCGGCCGGTGAGCCGCCCCGCCAGCCGGATCACCGGTGCGGCGAGCAGCGGCGCGAGCACGATCAGGGCGACGACGAGCACGCCGCAGGCGACCATCGCGTCCTGGAGGTTCTGCACCGAGGCGTCCTTCACCGTGCTCAGCGACACCAGCAGACCGGCGCCGAGGACGAGCAGGACCAGCCCGGCGGAGGCGCGGATCCGCGTCCGTGTGGCGGAGGGCGGCTGCTGCGCCGAGCGCATCGCCTCGACCGGCGCGACCTTCGCGGCCCTGCGGGACGGCAGCCACGCGGCGAGCACCGTGACCCCCACGCCGACGCCGAGCGCGGCCACGACCGGCCGCGGGCCGATCACCAGCGGCCCGTCGGGCAGGGTGTCCTGCGCGGTGCCGAGCAGGCCGGGCAGTACGGCGGCGACCCCGAGCCCGAGCAGGAAGCCCGCGGCGGAGGAGACGAGCCCGAGGAGGGCGGCCTCGGCGAGCACGGAGCCGGCCACCTGGCGGCGCGAGGCGCCGATCGCCCGCAGCAGGGCGATCTCGCGGGTGCGCCGCGTCACCAGCATGGTGAAGGTGTTGACGATGAGGAAGGAGCCGATGAACAGCGAGACCCCGGCGAAGACCAGCGGCAGCTTGGCGTGACCCCGGGTCAGGGTGTCCACGTAGAGGGCCTGCTGAGCGGCCTGGGCGGCGCCGGTGGTGGCCTCGGCCCGCCCGTCGGGGAGGACGGAGGCGACCCGGCCGGAGAGTTCGGCCTGGCCGGTGCCGGGCGTGGCGGTGAGGTCGATCCCGGTGTACCGGCCGGGGGAGGCGAACAGCTGCTGGGCGGTGGCCCTGTCGAACAGGGCGAGGGTGCCGCCCGCGGTCACCCGGGTGTCCTGCGTGGCGACGATGCCCACGAGCCGCTTGGTCATGACCGGGCCGTCGGTGGCCAGTGTGATCGTGTCGCCGAGGCGGAACCGGCCGGCGGCGGCGGTGCCGCGGTCCACGGCGATCTCCTCGCCGGTGCGCGGTGCACGGCCCTCGACCAGCGGATACCGGCTGTCCTCGCCGTTCGTGCCGGGTACGTGCGCCGCGCCGAGGTTGGCCCAGGCCTTGCCCGACCGGAGCGGGGTGCCGTCCGCGGCGGACAGGGTGGCCGAGCCGTCGGCGGCGGGCCGTACGGCGGCGACACCGGGCACGCCGGCCAGTTTCCGTACGAGCGCGTCGTCCAGGACGCTCGCGCCGTCTTCGCCGGGGGGCGCGTCGGGGGAGTCCTTGGGGGTCACGGTGACCGCGATGCCGGCGAAGTTCTTCGAGGCGGCGGCGCGGTAGGCGGCGGCGGAGGAGTCGGCGAAGACGAGGGTGCCGGAGACGAAGGCGACGCCGAGGCAGACCGCCAGGACGGTCATGGCCAGACGGGCCTTGTGCGCGAGGACGTTGCGCAGGGCTGTTCGCAGCATGGGGAGCTTTCGGGTGCGGGTGCGGGTGCGGGTGAGGGTGTGATGTGGGGGCCTCAGCGGGCGTGGCGGCCCGCACCGGGGACCGCCTCGGTCCGGCGGTCCGCGTCCCCGGTCCCGGACCCGCCGCCGCTCTCGAATCCGAGCATCCGGTCGAGCACGGCCGCGGCGGACGGCTCGTGCAGCTCGTCGACGACGTGGCCGTCGGCGAGGAAGAGGACCCGGTCCGCGTACGACGCGGCCGCCGGGTCATGGGTGACCATCACCACCGTCTGCCCCAACTCCCTTACGCAGTCCCGCAGGAAGCCGAGGATCTCGGCGCCGGAGCGCGAGTCGAGGTTCCCGGTCGGCTCGTCGGCGAAGACGATCTCGGGCCGGGAGATCAGCGCCCGTGCCACCGCGACCCGCTGCTGCTGCCCGCCGGAGAGTTCGGCCGGGCGGTGGCCCAGGCGGCCCGCCAGCCCGACGGTGGCGACGACGGCCTCCAGCCAGGCGGCGTCCGGCCGCCGTCCGGCGAGCCGCAGCGGCAGCGTGATGTTCTCCAGCGCGGTCAGGGTGGGCATCAGGTTGAAGCCCTGGAACACGAAACCCACGTGGTCGCGCCGCAGAAGGGTCAGCTGCTTCTCGCCCAGCGAGGACAGTTCGGTGCCGCCGATGCGGGCCGAGCCGGAGGTCACCGTGTCCAGCCCGGCCAGGCAGTGCATCAGGGTGGACTTGCCGGAGCCGGAGGGGCCCATGACGGCGGTGAACCGGCCCCGGGCGAAGTCGACCGTCACCGCGTCCAGGGCGGTCACCCGGGTGTCCCCCTTCCCGTAGACCTTGGTCAGAGCGGTGGCGCGGGCGGCCGGTTCGGGGGAAGGGGAAGGAGACAACTGCGACATGGGGGACTCCGCCTCGGGTGCGAGGTGCGACGGTTCGCACGCCCAGGGGGCGGGCGGACCGGGGGACGCATCCATGCTCGCCACCCTGACCTGCGCAAACATCCTGCTGGAGGCGGGAGTTGGGCTCTGTCGGAGGGAGGGCGCCGGGCCCGTGCCCTCTGTCTTCGGACACAGCGGCGGCCCGCCCGCCTCCGCCTCCGGGCAGAGGCGGGCGGGCGGGTGGTGTCAGGGGGACAGGCCCGTCCGGTGGGCGAGGAGGGCCGCTTGGACCCGGCTCGCCGATCCGGTCTTCTCCAGGATCGCGCCGACGTGCGTCTTCACCGTCCCGATCCCGATGCCGAGCCGCCCGGCGACGTCCTGGTTGGACAGCCCCTCGCCCAGCATCGCCAGGACCTCCCGCTCCCGTACGGTGAGCCGCGCGATCCGCTCGTCCGTGAGCGCGGGGTCGGAGCCGTCCCGGTCGCCGCCGCCGCGCAGCATCCGGGCGATCACCGACCCGGTCACACCAGGGGAGAGCACGGAGTCGCCGGCCGCCGCCGCCCGCACCGCGGCGATGAGCTCCTGTGGGCCCTCGTCCTTCAGGAGGAAGCCCGCGGCGCCCTCGCGCAGGGCCCGCAGCACGTTGTCCTCGTCGCCGAAGGTCGTCAGCATCACCACGCGCGGCGCCGGATCGAGGGCGAGCAGCGGTGCGATCGCGGCCAGGCCGTCGCACACCGGCATCCGGATGTCGACCAGGGCCACGTCGGGCCGGTGGGCCGCCGCCAGTTCGACGGCCTGCAGTCCGTCGGCGGCCTCGGCGACGACGTCGATGTCGCCCGCGTGCCGGAGGATCAGGCGGACGCCGTGCCGGATCATCGTCTCGTCGTCGGCGAGCAGGACACGGATGGGCGGGACGGGCTCGGTCACGGGATCTCCCAGGGCGTGGCGTCGCGGACCGACGGGACGTCGAACCGGTCGATGGCGATGAGCCGCTGGGCGGCGTCGAAGCAGTAGCGGGCGATGAGCAGGCCGCCGGGATGCCGCTCGGTGGCGCCGTTGAAGGGGTAGACACAGCCGGCCGTCCCGGCCGGGCGCGGCGGCTCGTGGCCGGTGGCGGCGGCCCGCACCGCGCCGTTGTCCTGTACCCCGAGCCCCGCCACCTGCGCGTACGTCATGCCGACGCGCGGCAGCGGGGCCGGTCCGGAGCGGCCGGAGGGCTGGGCGGCGTACACGAAGGCGATCCCGACGACCATGAGCGCGGACAGCGCCGCCAGCCCGGAGCCGAGCGTCAGGACCTCGGCGGTCCGGCGCCCGTCGGGCCCAGCGGCAGCGGCAGCGGACGGGTCCGGGCGGGACGGGTCACGGCCGGACGGGTGCGCGCCGACTGCGTTGGTGTCGGCCGGGTCCGCGCCGGACGGGCGCGGTGGGACGTCCGGCCCGGACCCGTCCGGCCCGGGGGCGGTGCGCCCCGCGGCGGCGGGGTCGCCGTCGGCCTCGGCCGGCACGGCCGCTTCCACCCGGAAACCGCCGGACGGCAGGGCGGCCGCCCCGAACGTCCCGCCGAGCAGTTCCACCCGCTCGCGCAGTCCGGTCAGGCCGCGCCCGGTGCCCGGTTCCTCCGCCGGGGCCGCCGGCCCGGGCCGCGCCCCGTTGCGCACGCTGACCCGTACCAGCGCGTCGTCGTGCACGACCGTCACGCGAACGTGCGCGTCCGGCGCGTACCGGTGCACGTTGGTCAGGGCCTCCCGTACGACGCGGTGCACCGCCCGGCGGACCGGTGCGGGGCGCGCGTCGAGGTCCGGTCCCGTCCAGTCCAGCCCCACCGCGATCCCGCCGTCGCGCGACTGCGCGACCAGCGCCTCGATGTCGGCGCGGGTGCCGGTCGCGTCGGTGAGCGCGTCGGGCCCGGTGTCGCGGCCGAGCGGCCCGAGCACGCCGAGGGCCTGGCGCAGCTCGCGCATGGCGTCACGGGTGGTGCGCCGGACCAGGACGGCCTCCTCGCGCAGCTCCGGCGCGGCCCGCTCCAGGGCCAGCTCCAGCCCTCCGGCGTGCAGGGACACCAGGCTGAGCCGGTGGCCCACCAGATCGTGCATCTCGGCGGCGATGCGGGACCGCTCGTGGATCCGGGCCTCGCTGTCGGCCAGCCGGCGGGCCCGCTCCGCCGCGTCACCGCGCTCGCGCAGCGCCCGCAGCAGGCGGCCCTGCTGCCCCTGCGCCGTGCCGACCAGGCCGGGGACGACCACGGCGGTCGGCGCGAGGGCCAGGCCGAGGGCCAGCCCGTACGCGGCCGAGCCGGGGCCGAGGCGCGGCCCGGCCGCGGTCGCGCAGACCACGAGGAGGAGCCCGGCGCAGGCCAGCAGCCGGGCCCGCAGGCGCGGCCGGGCCATCCGGCGGGCCACCGAGTAGGCGGCGACCGCCGTGACGGGCCCGACGGCCGGTACGGGGCCGGTCAGCGCGGCGAGCACCAGGAGCACGGCCGCGGGCAGCCGGCGGCGCAGCGCGAGGATCCCGGTGCCCGCGACGAGGACGGCGAGCTGGAGGGCCGGGTACGGCAGGAGGCCGAGGTGGCCGACGACCCCGTACACGCCCAGGCCGGCGAGGCCGGCGCCCACGGTCCCCACGACCGGGCGGACGCGGGCGGAGCGGGGCGAAAGGCTGAAGGGGACCACGCTGACCAGTATCGATGCCGATATCCGCGTCGGCATGGACCGTACGGCCGATCCGCGTCTCTGCCGAAAGACAGAGGGGGATCCGGAGCGGGCATCCGCGGCGGGGATCAGAAGGGGATCAGAAGGGGACCGAGTCGTCCGGCCCCACGACCCCGAACAGCGCGCCCTCGGGGTCCCGCAGGGTGACCTCGTGGGGGCCGGACCCGGAGTCCGCCACCGAGACGGTGCTGCCGCCCAGAGAGGTCGCGGCCTTCACCGCGGTCTCCAGGTCGGGGACCCGGAAGTGGACCTGCCAGCGCGGCCGCAGGTGCGGGTCGGGTGCCTCGGCGAGCGTCCCGCCGTACAGGCGGGCCACCGTACGGCCGGCGTGACGCAGCAGGATCCGCTGGTCCTCCTCCACGTAGGCGACCTCGCAGCATCCGCTGTGGTCACCAGCCCATTCCAGGACCTCACCGTAGAAGATGGCGGCGTCGAAGGCGTTCCTGGTGCGCAGTTCGAGCCAGGCCGGCGCGGCTTCGCCGCCCATGCCCCAGTCGGGGATGGCGTCGCCCTGCCAGATCCCGAAGACCGCGCCGTCGAGGTCGGAGGCGAGCGCGGCCCGTCCCGTACCGAAGGCGAGGGGGCCGACGGCGACGGTTCCACTGCGTTCGAGGATGCGCGACGCGGTGACGTCGGCGTCGTCGACGGCGAAGTACGGGGTCCAGGCGACGGGGACCGTGACGCCGTCGGGCATGGAACCGAGGCCGGCCACCGGGACGCCGTCGCTGAAGCCGACGGCGAAGCCGTCGCCGAGCCGGTCGCCGCCGAACCGCCAGCCGAGGACCGCGCTGTAGAAGGCCCGGGCGGCGGCGACGTCGCGCGCCATGAGGCTGACCCAGCAGGGTGCGCCGAAGGTTTCGTGACTCGATGTCGACACGCCTGTCATCCCCATCCGCCGGTGCGGCCCCGGATGCCCCTCCCACGGTACGCGCGGGAGCTCCCGGGAAACGTCGGCCAACATCCTCCTGGCGCCACCGCCCGCCCCCACGCCGACACGGCGACCGGCACCCCACCCGGCGGAACACAACCCGCCCCGTCCCGCCGGCCGCGGCCGGCGGGGGTCAGGGTCAGGCCCGGCGGGTCTCGTGGGCGGGGGCGTACAGGTCCTCGTCCAGGATGCCGCTGCTCGCGATGAGGTACGCGAGCTGGGCGCGGCTGCGGCTGCCCAGTTGTTCGGAGGCCTTGCGGACGTGGGTGGCCACCGTGCGGGCGCTCATGCCGAGGCGGCCGGCGATGGTCTCGTCGGTGTAGCCGTTCACCATCAGGTGCAGGACCGCCCGGCGGGTCTCGTCGGTGAGCAGGGGCGGGCGGTGTTCCGTCGGGGTGTGCCGCAGCGGGGCGGCGCGTTCCCATGACTTGTCGAAGATGCCGACGAGGTAGCGGATCATCCCGGGGTGCTCGATGACCAGGGCGAGCTGCCGGCGTTCCTCGCCCGGGTCGGGGACGAAGGCGATCTTCCGGTCGCACACGATCAGCCGGTCGAACACCTCGTCCAGGGTGCGGACTTCGGCGCCCGCGACCGAGATCTGCTCGACGTAGGCGAGCGTCGGTGCGTGGGAGCGGACGGTGTGCTGGTAGATGGTGCGCTGGCGGATGCCGCGCTCCAGGGCCGCCACGTCGCTGGCGAGGGCCTTCTCCAGGAGTGCCGCCGGTCGGCCGCCGCCGGGCTGGGCGGTCAGCAGTTCCTCCTCGCAGGACTGCACCACCGAGGACAGCGTGGCGCTGATGGCGTCGGCGCCGCTGATCGCACGGATGCCGGTGCCGGTCCCGGTGCCGGTGTGCGCGCGGTAGATCTCCTCCGCCTGGTGCATGGCCACCCGGGCCGCCGCCAGGGCGCGCTGCTTCTCCTCGATGTCCGTTTCCAGCGGGCGCATGACGGCGTTGGCCGCGAGGCCCGGGGGCAGGGCCATCAGCCGGCCGTCGGGCAGCTCTCGTAGGAGGCCCAGGTCGAGCAAGCACTGCGGGCACTCCTGCCCCGGGAGGTCGCCTCGGACGGCGGCCTCGTACGAGGCCAGCCCGTCAGTACAGAGCTCGACAGATGGAACACGTACCCCTCTGTCCGGTTTCACGCACATTTGCCCATCCTTCAAGTCTCTGCATTGCGTGATCATGCTCCCGGATATCCCTGTTTTCGGCGAGAAGGCCAGCACATGATTCCTGTCACGGGCCGGAGAAACCCGGCCGTGCAGCACTCATCAGGGGGAACCAATGTTCAAGACGACTTTCCAGCAGCTCATCGGTGCACTCGCCGTGACGGTTCTCGCGACTCTCGGCGTGGTCGTGAGCAACGAATCCGCACCGCAGCAGGAGGTCGTCACCGCCGCCCTGAAGAGCGACTCGCAGTGGGGCTGACGGTGCGGGCGAGAGCCCTGCCCCGTCCCTGGATCATTAATTTCTAGTTACAGGAGAGACATGTCAGCCCTTCCCGTATCTGCACGGCCCATGTCCGTCTTCGACGGGCTTGAGGAGCGCTTGGAAGACCTGAGGAGCTCGGGTCTGTACCGAGAATTCACCCCTTGCTCGTACCTGGCCGAGCAGCCCGGTCACGCGATGCACCGGGGGGCGCGCGTCCAGGTCTGGTGCACCAACGACTACCTGGGTATGAGTCAGAACGCGCAGGTCATGGACGCCCAGGTCGCCTCGACCCGGCGGCACGGCACCGGTAACGGCGGCTCCCGCAACATCGCGGGCACCAGCGAGGCGCACGTCGCGCTGGAGGCCCGGCTGGCGGCGTGGCACGGAAAGTCGCGCGCTCTGATATTCACCAGCGGATACGTGGCCAACTTCGAAACGCTGACCACGCTGCTCGCGGCCGTACCGGACATGGTGGTCTTCTCCGACTCGCTCAACCACCGGTCGCTGATCGAGGGAATCCGCGCCTCCAAGAACCGGAGGCACATATTCCCGCACAACGATATCGACGCGCTGGACGAAATGCTGGGCCAGTACCCGGCGGAACAGCCGAAGTTGATCGTCTTCGAATCCGTCTACTCGATGGACGGGGACATCGCTCCCATCGCCGAGATCTGTGATCTGGCCGAGCGCCACCATGCCATGACCTATCTCGACGAGACCCACGCGATCGGTGTGAACGGCCCTTCCGGGGCCGGGATCTGTGAGGAGATCGGAGAGCACCGGCCGACATTTGTCCAAGGTGTCTTCGGAAAGGCCATCGGCACGACGGGCGGCTATGTCGCCGGACCCGACACCGCTCTGGACTACGTCCGTTCACACGCGCCCGGTTTCATCTTCACGACCACGATTCCCCGTTCGAGCCTGGACGCCACCCAGCGGAGCCTCGACGTCATCCAGGGCCCGGCGGGAGTCGAACTCCGCCTGAAACTGCGGGAGAACGCGGCGCTGATGCGCAGCCTCCTGCGCGAGGCCCGCATCGACTTCATCGACGCCCCCACCCACCTGGTCCCGGTGCTGGTCCCGGGCGGTGAGCGGGTCAAGAGGATCTCGCGCCGCCTCCTCGACGAGTACGGCATCTACGTCCAGCCCATCAACTTCCCGTCCGTGGCGAAGGGGGGCGAGCGCTTCCGGGTCACGGTCGCGCCGTTCCGTACCCGCGCGGACATCGAGGGATTCGTCCGCGCCCTGCGCGCCTGCCTCGACGACCTCCGATAGCGCGGTCGACGACTCCGCCATCCCTTTTCACCGCCATTCAGCGCATCAAGGAGATCCGCTCATGCAGATCAAGGAAATCACCCCGTTCATCGGCTCGGAGCTGACCGGCGTCGGCTACGAGGACCTCCGGGACCCCGAGCTCTTCGCCCGGCTCGTCGACCTCGTCCACCGACGCGAACTGGTGGTCGTCCGCGGTCTCGACATCACCCCGGAGCAGCAGATCGAGCTGGCCTCCCGGATCGGCCGGCCCGTGCCCTTCCTCATGGCGAAGTACCGCCACCCCGACCACCCGGAGATCATGATCTCCTCCAACGCCATGAAGGCGAACCGCCCGGTCGGCGTCGCCCGCGTGGGCAACTTCTGGCACCAGGACTCCTCGTACATGAAGGACCCGGCGCCCTACACGATGCTGCACGGCGTCGACGTGCCCGCCACCAGCGGCCACACCCTGTACGCCAGCGCCCTCGACGTCTACGACCGCCTTCCCCAGGAGTGGAAGGAGAAGATCGCCGGCCGCACGGCCCTGCACACCGTGAGCAAGCGGCAGCGGATCTCGCCGGAGCACGTCGGGCTCTCCATCGCCGAGCTCAAGGCCCTGGTCGAGATGGAGTACCCGCCGACCGAGCACCCGCTGGTCAAGCAGGACCCCGTCACCGGCCGTTCCTACCTCTACGGCGCCCCCGAGTACATGGACTCCGTCGTCGGCTTCGACGCCAACGAGAACGCCGAGTTCTTCGCCCTCATCGACCGGCTCATCCAGGACCCCGAGCACGTCTACACCCACCGCTGGACGACCAACGACCTGGTGGTGTGGAAGACGGCGACGACCTACCACGCGGCCACCGCCGTCGAGCCCGGTGCCACGCGGACCGTGCACCGCGTGAGCATCGAAGAGGGCGAGAAGTGGGCGGCATAGCCGACTTCGACGTCTCCTTCCCGTCCGCGCTGGCCGACGTCCGCGCCATGTCCGCCTCCTCCGGCGTCCCCGTCGCGGAGCTGGCCCGGATCACGCACTGCGAGACCTTCCCGGTGCTCGCGGACGGGGAGCAGGCCTGGGAACTGGCCCTGGACGCCGCCCGGAAGGTCCTGGACCGGACGGGCGTGCCACCGGAGCGGATCCGGCAGGTCGTCTACGCCGGCTCCGGCGCGTGGGACCGCCCCTTCTGGTCGCCCGCGGCGAAGGTGGCCCACGCCCTCGGCATCGACGGCGCCCACTGCTTCGAAGTGGCGAACTTCTGCAACGCGGGAATGACCGCCATCCGGCTCCTGTCCACCACGGGGGCCCTGGAGGAGAACACCTACGCGCTGGTCCTCGTCGGGGACCGGCTGAGCCGAATGGTCGACTACCGTGACCCGGATTCCAAGGCTCTGTTCAACTTCGGTGATGCGGCTGCGGCGGTGCTGCTGGGCGGCGGTCCGGGGCGTTTCCGTGTCGTCCACTGCGCCATGCGCACCGACGGCGGCTGGTCCGACTACTACGCCGGAGAGCAGGCCGAGGGCCGCGTTCTGATCCGGCGCGGCGCACACCGCAAGGGCCTCGCGGACGCCTACGTACGGCACTTCACCGCCCTGGTGGACGAAACACTGACCGCGCTCGGCATCACGCCGGACGACGTCTCCCACTTCCTCGTCAACCACGGCGACCGGGACATGCACCAGCGGCTGCTGGCCACCCTGGGCATCCCCGCCGCACGGAGCGTCTTCAACTACGACCGGCTGGCCCACATGGGCGGTGCGGACACCCTCATCGCCCTGCAGGACCTCGAACGCGGGAACCGGTTGCGCCGCGGCGACCTGATCATGCTCGCCACCAGCGCCATGGGCTTCAGCTGGGGCATCACGACCTTGGAGTATCTCGGATGAAGATCCTCGTCATTCACCAGGTGCCGTACCGGAAGATCGGCTACGAGCGCGGCATCGACCACGACCGCCACCAGGTGACGTACATCGGCCATCCGCACCGGATGGCCGACCTCCCCGAGGGCCTGCCGGCCCGACGGATCGTCCTCGACGCCGACGAGGACCTGGTCGCGGGCATCCTCGCCCGCACCTCGCCCGCAGACGGCTACGAGAAGGTGCTCGCCCTCTCCGAGTTCGGCATCATCGAGGCCTGCCACGTACGCGAGTACCTCGGGATCGCGGGTCCGGACCTCGCCGCCGTCGAGCGGGTCCGCGACAAGGTGCGGATGAAGGAGGCGCTGGCCGGCTCCGACCTGCGCCACCCCCGCTTCGTCGCCGGGCCCGCACCGGACGGCACGCTGCCGTGGACCGGCCGTACGGTCCTCAAGCCGCGCCAGGGCGCCTCCAGCGAGGACGTCACGATCCACGCGACGGCCCGCGAGGCGCTCGACGCCCACGCACGGCTCCCCCACGCCGACGAGTTCCAGCTGGAGGAGCACATCGACGGCGACATCCTGCACGCCGACGGGCTGGTGGAGGGCGGCCGCCTGCTCGATCTGGCGGTCAGCCGGTACGTCAACAAGCCCGTCGAGTACGCGCAAGGTGCCCCGCTCGGCTCGCACCAGGAACCGTGCACGCCCGCCCAACGGGCTCTGGCCGAGCGGGTCGTGGCGGTCCTCGGCATCGAGGAGGGCTGCGTCCACCTGGAGTTCTTCGAGACCCCCGACGGCGAGCTGGTCTTCCTGGAGGTGGCCAACCGGGTCGGAGGCGCGGCCGTGGTGTCCACCCACGAGCTGCACACCGGGGTGCACCTCCCCTCGCACGAGATCGCCGTCCGGCTCGGCCTGGAGCGGCCGGAGGCCGGCCCGCCCAGCGGCCGCCACCACGGCTGGATCGCCTTCCCCGGCCACCACCTGGCGGCCGACGGCGTACGGACGATCGACGTACCCGAGTGGATCAGGACCCACCCGTGCGTGGACGGACTGCACGTCCTCGCACCGGAGCAGGAGACCCCGCGCCACATCACCTACCAGGAGTGGGAGGTGCCGGTGTTCGTCGAGGCCTCCCACACCGACGCCGGCGAACTGCGCCGCTTCCTCCAGGAGTGTGCCCGCGCGATCTCCGTGCGCACCGCCCCGGCCGTTTGGGCGGCGGCATGAACACGCCCGTCCGCACCACGCGGGTGATCACACAGCGCCGCAGACCCCGGGGCATGCCCGTGCCCGAGGACTTCGCCGAGGCAGAACTGCCCCTGGCCGCACCGGCCGCGGGCCAGGCCGTGGTGGAGAACCTGTGGCTCTCCGTGGACCCGTACATGCGCGAGTGCATGGACGCGGAGTGGGAGCTCGGCGCCCCGCTGGAAGGCCGGTCCATCGGCCGGGTCGTGGAGTCGCACAGCGCCGTACTGCCCGTCGGATCACTGGTGTTCCACCGGGAGGGCTGGCGGACCCACGCCGTCGTCACCCCGGCCGAGGTACGGGTCCTGCCCCGCTACGAAGGGGTCGCCACCGAGTCCTTCCTCGGCCTGCTCGGCGGGACCGGCCTGACGGCGTACATCGCCCTCACCCGCATCGCCCGGCTGCGGGCCGGCGAGACCGTGTACGTCTCGGCCGCCGCCGGCGGGGTCGGCACGGCCGCCGGCCGACTCGCGCGGCTCCTGGGCGCCGGCCGGATCGTCGGCAGCGCCGGATCCCCGGCCAAGGTCCGGCTGCTCACCGAGGAGCTCGGCTACGACGAGGCCTTCGACCACCGCGGCGGGCCCTCGCTGCCCGAGCAGCTGGCCCGGGTGGCCCCCGACGGCATCGACGTCTACGTCGACAACGTGGGCGGCGCGCACCTGGAGGCGGCGATCGGTGCGATGCGCGAGGACGGGCGGATCGCGTGGTGCGGAGCCATCGCGCAGTACAACGCGGGATCCGCCCCGGCAGCACCGCGCAACCTCTTCGACCTCGTGGAGAAGAGCATCCGGCTGGAGGGCTTCCTCGTCTCCCGCCACCGCGACGCACAGACGGAGCTGGAGGAGTTCCTCGTCCCGCACCTGCGCTCCGGCCGCGTCGCCGACCGGCTCCACGTCACCGAGGGCTTCGAGGGAACCGTCGAGGCCTTCCTCGGGATGCTGCGCGGCGAGAACACCGGCAAGGCAGTCGTACGGCTGGGCCACGACGACCCGGAGCCGTCCCCCGACCACACCCCCTGAGCGAGCGAGGGTTCCATGGCACACGTCCGTACCGGACTGCACATCAGCGTCGTGACGCTCGGCCCCACCCACCGGATCTGCGTCATCTGGAGCGTGCGGGGGACCCCTGCGGACGTGTGCGAGTTCCCCGGCGCCCTCCTGCTCCCGCGCCGGGGTGCGGAGCAGGACTGGGCCGTCGAGACGGCGCTGGCCGAGCTGGCGGCGCACGGGGCCGGTGACGGTCCCTCCTGCGTGGACCTCACCACCACGGCCGGCGGGATCGAACCGGCCGGCATCCGCCACGGACTGTGCGCCTCCGACCTGCTGGGCCTGGCGTGCACGGCGCTGGGCGAGGGCCAGCGGGAGTGGGCCGAACTGGCCCGCGCGGACCCGGCCGCCTTCCACGGCGCGGCCGCCCGGCCGTACGCGCTGCGCCGGCAGGCCGCGTGCCTGGTCACCCGGGACCCCGACGGCCCGCGCAGGGACGTGACGCTGCTGCACGCACGGCAGGAGCGGGTCCTGCGCGACTACACGGTGGGGCTCCTGACGTCGGCCGGGACCACCGACGCCACCGCGGGCGAGAAGACCCGCCCTTCCCACCCCAGGAGACAGTGATGCGCCCGACCATGGAACTGACAGCGGAACCGCTCGTGGACACGGTGCGGCCGCCCGCGCGGGGCGGCGGGCCGGTGCCCTGGGAGCGGCACTTCTCCCGCGGCGCCC
Source organism: Streptomyces erythrochromogenes (assembly GCF_040684695.1). GTDB lineage: Bacteria > Actinomycetota > Actinomycetes > Streptomycetales > Streptomycetaceae > Streptomyces > Streptomyces erythrochromogenes_C. The sequence continues at coordinate 314,485 of NZ_JBFBGM010000002.1, read as the reverse complement.
GCGCCATGGTGCCCTCCGAGGTCCGCTCCCTCTTCAGCGTGGCGGCCCTGCCGGGCATCGTCTCGCTGGCGGGCGGCATGCCGGACGTCCGCGCCCTCCCGCAGGACGTCATGGCCGCGACGGTCGCCGACGTGGTGCGCGAACACGGCCCGACGGCGCTCCAGTACGGGGCGGCGCAGGGCGATCCGGGCCTGCGGGAAAGCATCTGCTCCGTCATGGCGGTCGAGGGGACCGCCGCCCGACCGGAGGACGTCATGGTCACCGTGGGTTCCCAGCAGGCGCTGGACCTGCTCGTCCGGGTCCTGCTCGACCCCGGCGACACGGTCGTCGCCGAAGGCCCCACCTACGTCACCGCACTCGGTACGTTCAAAGCCGCCGGCGCCCGCGTGGTGCAGGTCGCGATGGACCGCGCCGGCGTGGTCCCTGACGAACTGGCCGCGACACTGAGCCGGCTGGCCGCCGAGGGCCGGCCCGCGAAGTTCTTCTACACCGTGCCCACCTTCCAGAACCCCACCGGTGCCACCCTCCCGGCGGGCCGCCGCGCGCGGATCCTGGAGGTCTGCCGCCGGGCCGGGGTCGTGGTGGTCGAGGACAACCCGTACGGCCTGCTGCACTACGACGCCGCGCCGTCGCGGGCCCTGTGCGCCGACGACCCCGAGCGGGTGGTCTATCTCGGGTCCTTCTCCAAGACGCTCGCGCCGGGCCTGCGGGTGGGCTGGGTCCACGCGCCCGCCCCCCTCACCCGCAAGCTGGTGCTCGCCGCCGAGAGCGCGATGCTCTCCCACTCGGCGCTCGCCCAGCTGACGGTGGACCGCTACCTGCGCACCCAGCCGTGGCAGGACCGGCTCGCCGGCTTCCGCGCGGGCTACCGCGCCCGGCGCGACGCCATGCTGGGCGCCCTCTCCGCCTCGATGCCCGCCGGGGTGTCGTGGACCGTGCCCGACGGCGGCTTCTTCATCTGGATGACGCTCCCCGAGGGCCTGGACTCCCGGGAGCTGCTGCCCCACGCGCTGGCGGCCGGGGTCGCGTTCGTCCCCGGCACCGGGTTCTACGCGGACGGCCGCGGCGCCCGGCACCTGCGGCTCTCCTTCTCCTACCCGTCGGCGGAACAGATCGACGAGGGCGTCCGCCGACTGGCCGCGGTGATCACCGCGCGTCTCGAAGCACGGGGACGGCAGTGAGACGTCCGGCAGCCACCCACACCTACGACGAGGACATGACCATGAGGCACTACCCCACCGACCTGCTGCTGGCCGTCGAACACGTCGAGCGCGCCCTCACGTCCGGCGCCCTCGCCCCGCTCGACGCCCGGCTGCGGCAGGCCGGCGTCGCCGACCCGCTGCGCCGGTTCGACAGCGGGCGGCTCTTCGAAGGGCTGGACCGGCTGCTCGGCGGGGTCTGCCAGTACCCGTGGCAGCCGCTGACCGACAGCGACGAGGTCCTGGAGCTGCGCCCGGTGGGCACCGTCGTCCTCGACGACCGGCTGGCCGAGGCGACCCTGCGCGGCCTGCTCCTCGCCTGGGCCCTGGGCAACCGGGTGACCGTGCGCTCGGCGAGGCCGCAGCTGTGGGAGCAGGTCATGGCGGCGCTGCGGGAGGCCGGCGTCCCGCTGCCGGCGGGGCAGGTGACCGGCCCCGGCGCCGCCGCGCCCGGGGACCCGCTGGAGGTACCGGCGCTCCCGGCCGGCGGGGACCTCGCCGTGGACTGCCGGGCCGCCTGGGCGCAGGGGCTGTTCCGGCTCCGGCACCTGCCGGGCGTATCCCTGGACCGGGCCCGCAGCGAGGACCGCGACGAGCGCACGGGCCGCCTGGCGGCGCGCCTGCGCTACCTCGTCGCCCGCGCCCGGCGCACCCCGTACTACCGGGAGCTGCCCGACGTGGGCGGGGACGGCGACCTCAGCCGGCTGCCCGTCCTGGAGAAGGCCGCGCTGGAGGCGCACTCGCTGCCCGCCAGCCGGGACCTGAGCAGCGGGGACCCCGCCACGGGAGAGGTGCTGCGCTCGGGCGCGACCAGCGGCGAGCCGCGCTACATCGTCTACTCGCGCACCGACTGGGAGAACATGGTCCGCGAGGCCGTGCCCATGCTGTACGCGCTGGGACTCGAACCGGGCGACCGCATCGTCAACACCCTGTTCGGCGGCGGCATGTACGGCGGGCTGACCACCACGTTCAGCGAGCTGTCCCGGATGCCCGTGGAGTCGTACGCGACCGCGCAGTTCGTGACCGTCGACGATCTGCTGATGCTCACCGGGAGCTTCGACGCCAACGTGATCCTCGGGATGCCCGCCCTCATCCTGCCGCTGCTGCGCGACGCCAAGAAGCGCCGCCCCGAGCTGCGCGTCGAGAAGGTGATCTACGGCGGCACCCCGATGACCGAGACCGACAAGACCTGGCTGCGCCAGGAGCTGGGGGCCCGTGTGGTCTCCAGCATCCTCGCCGCGAACGACGGCGCGCAGCTCGGCTACCAGTGCGGGTTCCTCGGCGGGACCGTGCACCACGTCAACGACGACTACAACCTCATCGAGGTCGTGGACGGGGCAGGCCGTCCGGTCGAGGAGGGGACCACGGGCGAACTGCTGGTCACGGGGCTGCAGAAGTTCGAGGGCCCGCTGATCCGCTACCGCATCGGCGACATGGGCCGCACGTACGAGCACAGCTGCGCCTGCGGGGTGACGGGCCGGGTGCTCGAATACCAGGGCCGCTCGGACGGGTTGGTCCGCTTCAAGGGCGAAACGGTGCTGTACGGCGAGGTCTTCGACGCCCTGGCCCCCTTCGGTGTCTCGCAGCTCCAGATCGAGGTGGCCACCGAGGGCAGCCGGGAGATTCTGACGCTGCGCACCGAGGCCCCCTGCCCGCCCGAACCCGAAGCCGTACGGGAGCTGCTGGTCAACGAGTTCGCGGTGCTGGGCGGCTACCAGGACTTCGACGCCGCGCTCGACGCGTACGAGCTCAGGATCGACTGCCTCGCGGAGGGCGGGCTGCCGCGCAACGCGGTCAGCGGCAAGGTCAAGAACGTCATCGACCGCCGGCTGGACGGGGCGGTGCGCTGATGCTCAGGACCGACCGTGTCGCGCGCACCATGCTGGGCGTGATCACCCTCTCCAGCGTCGGTGTCGGCATCCACACGCTCGCCATGGGGCAGCTGCTGTACGGCCGTACCGGCAGCCCGGCCGCCTTCGCGTTCGTGCTGACCGTCCAGGGCGTCGCGGCCCTGTGCGTCCTGCCGGTGTGCGGCCCGCTGGTCGACGCCCTCGACTCCAAGTGGGTGTACGCGCTCTGCGGGCTGGGCCGGGCAGGTACCGTCGCGCTGATCGTGGGCGTCGCGGCCCTGATGCCGGGCACCGACGCGGTGCCCTGGATCGTGGCGGCATCGGCGCTGCTGGCCGTCTTCGACAACGTCGAGCGGTCGGCGCTGTTCAAGCTGACCGCGCACCACGTGGATCCGGACCACGCCACCCGCTTCAACAGCATGATCGGTGTGGCCTTCCAGGCCGGGGCGCTGAGCGGCATGGCCCTCCTCGGCCTGATCCTGACCTGGGGCACCGCCGAGCATGCCCTGGCGATCGACGTCCTGATGTCGCTGTGCTGCGCCCTCGCGGTGAGCCGGATGCGTCTGACGGCCGACGAGGGAAATCCGCCCGTCTCCGCGCGCCGGCTGACCCGGGCCGTGGCGGGCACCGTGGGCGAGTGGCGGCGGATGCTGGTCCGCCACCGGGACGACCGGACCGTCTTCCTCATGATCGTGCTGTGCGGCGGGGACTTCGTCTTCGCCCAGGGCCTGAGCACCCTGGTCATCCCCCTGACCGCGGAGTTCCACGGGGGCCGCGGATGGTACGTGGCGGCGCTGGAGGCCACCTTCGCGGCCGGAATGATCAGCGCCTCGTTCCTGACCCGGTACCTGGTCTCGCAGCGCCTGCTGCCGGTGTGGCTGCTCGGCCAGGCCGCGGCGGCCGCCATGCTGGCGCTGAGCGGGACGGGCGCGGTCCACTTCGCCGCCTTCTTCCTGGCGGGATTCGCCAACCTCAACAGCCTCACCTGGCTGTTGACCTCGCTCCAGCAACACGCGGCCGAGGGCGACAAGGCCAAGATGGCGTCTCTGCGGCTGCTCGCCATCGGCCTGGGCACGGCGGCCCTCATGCCGGTCGTGGGCCACTTCGCCGACGGCTCCCTCGGCGCCGGGTTCTGGAGCGTGGCGGCGACCATGGCGCTGTTCGCGCTGGGCGGCCTCGTGGTGGCGCGCCGCCACCGGCCGCGGACGACCACCGCAACGGGGGTGGGACCCGTACGGGGGGAGGCCCGGCCCCCGGCTGCGGTCGCGGTGGGCTGACCCCCCGCCGCACCGGCAGGCCCGGGTCGCCGACCCGGGCCTGCTTCGGAGCACGACGAACGTCAGCAGGAGGTCGCCGGAGGAAGCGACGCGCGGGTCGGCGCGGCCCCGCCCCCCTCCACGCTGCCCCCGGGCTCGGGTGGCCTGCCCGCCCGCCGGAACCCGAATGCCGAGGTCGGACCGAGGCCCGGCGCCGGCTCGACCGGCTCGGCGTCGGCCCGTGAGGGCTGCACTTTCCGCTTGCTGCTCCCGCACCGGTCCCCTGCTCCGTACGGGCGGACGCAGTGAGCGGAGGGCCTTCACAGCGGATCCAGAGCTGCCGCAAACACGATTCCCATGCAGGGTTCGTAGCTTCGCCCCATGGCACGCCACAGGCATACCTCACCGTCCCGGATACCCCGCTGCCTCGCGATCGGCACGGTGGCCGCGCTCGCTGGTGCGTTCGGTATCACCCAGGCGGCGCCGTGGTCCCGGACGGACGATGACCCGGTGCAGACCGCCGCCTCGGTGACCGCGCTGCCGAGTCCGCAGGCGACGGCTCCCCCGGCGGACGACACCCGCACCGAGACCGCGGCCGACCTCTCGGCCGAGGTCGAGGCAGCGGTACGGGAAGCCGTGTCGGGCACCGGGGGGAACGCGGCGGTGGCGGTGCTGGACCTGACCACCGGCGCGAGCACGTCCGCCGGCACCGACGGTGCCGAGGACCACACCTTCGACACGGCCAGCATCGTCAAGGTCGACATCCTCGCCGCCCTGCTCCTCCGGGCCGACGACGCCGGGCGCTCCCTGACCGCCCAGGAACGCCGGTGGGCGAAGGCCATGATCGAGAACAGCGACAACGCGGCGGCGAACGCCCTCTGGGACGCCATCGGCGGCTCGCAGGGTCTGGCAAAGGCCAACTCCCGGCTGGGTCTCGTCGAGACGGTCCCCGGCGAAGGGGCGTACTGGGGACTCACCCGGACCACTCCGGACGATCAGCTGCGGCTGCTCCAGGCGGTGTTCGGCGAGGGCTCGGTCCTGTCCGAGGACGCCCGGACCTACCTCGGCGACCTGATGGGCTCCGTCGCGGCCGACCAGGACTGGGGCGTGTCGGCGGCCGCGGACGACCCGGGGTCCGCGCAGCTCAAGAACGGCTGGCTGGCGCGCAGCGGGACGGGGCTGTGGGTGACCAACAGCATCGGCCGGGTGGAGGTGGCCGGACACACCCTGCTGCTGGCGGTGCTGTGCGACGGCCAGCGGACGCAGGCGACCGGCATCGCCGTGGTCGAGAAGCTGGCCGTCGCGGCGAGCGGCCCGTTCACCGACGAATGACCGGAGCGGACCGGAGCGGACCGGGCCCGGTCGGGCCCGGTCCGCTCTCTGCCTAGCGGCCGAAGGACGGGGCCGTCCTGAGTTCGTTTCCGGTCTTCAGGGTGACGGTGCTGCCGTCGGACGTCTTCACGGTCACGGAATCGCCGGTCACCGCCGTGATCGTGCCCTGGACGAGTCCTGCGTTCGGCCGGGCCCCGCCCGGGACCTGCTGCCCGGGCGGCTGGCCCTGGCCCTGGCCCTGGCCTTGACCTGGTCCCTGTCCCTGTCCCGGGCCCTGGCCGCCGCCCCGCCCCGGGAACCGGCCCTGCCCCGCTCCGGCGGGGGGCTGCCCCTGGCCGAAGCGTCCGGTGGACGCCCCGGGATCGGCCCCGGTGTTCTCCGCCCCCCAGTACCGGTCGGCGTGGATGCCGGCGACGAGGCCACCGACGGCCAGGACGCCGACGGCCAGGAACGCCGTGAGCAGGGGCACCTTGGCGCGCGGCGGATGGGCGGCCAGCGCCTCTTCGAGGGTGCCCTCGAACGGCGAGGTCCTGAGGATCTCGTGGGGGTCGGTCTGCTCCGGCATGGGCGCGAGCATGGCCGAGCTCCCTGTGGATCAAGTGGTCGGGAGCTGTGAATTCACTGAGAGATTCAGACCTGCACCTCGACGGTGACCGCCTGGCCCGCCCGGACCGTCTCCGGAAGGCTGTCGAGGGAGACCAGCACGGTGTAGCGGACGACCTGCGTCGAGGACTGCTGCATGCCGCCCCCGCCGCCGCTGCCGGAACTCTCCGACGTGACGGGGACGGGCGATACGGAGGAGACGCTTCCCTGGACGCTGGTGTTCAGGGAGTCGAAGGTGACCGTGGCCTGCTGGCCGTTGTTCAGCCTGACGATGTCGGCCTCGGTGAAGTCGGCGCTGACCTGCAGTGCCGACAGGTCGGTGAGGGTGAGCACGGAGGCTCCCCGGGACACCGACTGACCGGCCTCGGCGTCGACCGCGGTGACCGTGCCGGAGAACGGGGCGGTGATCTTCGTTCCGTCCACCGTGCGCTGGGCCTTGCGGTAGGTGTTGCGCGCCTTGACGTAGCTCGCGTACGCCTTCCGGTACTCCTCGGTGCCGCTCTCGAACTCCGCCAGGGCCTCGGAAGCCGCGAGGTAGGAGGCGTAGGCCGCCGAGCGGCTTTCGACGGCCTCGGTGGAGTCGATCTCGGCCAGCACGTCTCCCTTCTCGACCTTCTGGCCCGCCTTCACCTTGAGGGTTGCGATCGTGCCCTCGGCGGTGAACGACAACGACCGGGAGTCGAGGCTCTCGATCGTGCCCGACGCGGAGGGGCCCGTGCCGACCTCCACGTCCGGGGCGCTCGGGGACGGCTCCTTGGTCGGGGAGGGGGCGGCGCCGTCGGCGTGCGCGGGGATCACCCCGCTGCCCATCAGGACGGCCCCGAGCACCCCGTACAGGGCGACCATCCGGCGGCCGCCTCCCGCTCCCGACGTCCGGCGCCTTCTGCCTGTTGCCATGGGTCAGCCTCCGTTCTGCGAGCCGTTGCCGCCGTTGCCGCCGTTGCCGCCGCCCTGCTGGGGGCGCAGCGACGCGCAGGCCTGCATGGCCTCCTGCTGCTCCGCCGACATGCTCGGCATGCCCGAGGGCCGCCCGCTCGGCATGCCGGACGGCCGGCCGGACGGCATGCCCGACGGCATGCCCGACGGAGCGCCTTCGGGGCCTCCGCCCGGCATGCCCGTGGGCCGCCCGCTGGGGGCGCCTTCGGGGCGCTGTCCGCCGCCCTGGCCCCCTCGGTCGGGCATGGTCACGCCGTGCTGCTGGAGGCATTCCTGGAATGCCTGCATGGGGTTGTCGGAGGACGGCTGTTGCTGCTCGGACGTGTCGCTGCCGCAGGCCACCGTGGCCAGCAGCATCGCCGCCACCGCCGCCCCGCCCAGCATCCGCTTCACCACGGTCACTTCGGCGTTCCTTCCGTCGGAGCAGGGGTCTGGGTCTGGGACCGGAGCAGGACGGTGTCCCCGGTCTTGATCTCGACGGTCTTGCCGTCCTGGGTCGTGAGCTCCACCACCCCGTCCTTGATCTTGCTGATGGTTCCGGAGGACATGCCCTGCCGTCCCTGGCCTCCGGCCCCGCCACCGCCGCCGGGCATCTGCCCGCCGGAGGGCATCTGCCCCCCGCCGGGCATCTGTCCGCCGCCCGGCATCTGTCCCCCGGAGGGGCGGGCGCCGGAGGTGTCGTCCCCGGTGCCCTTCTCCACGTACACGCCTCCGATGAACCCGCCCACGGCCACGACGGCCGCGGCCAGGAACAGCGCCAGGCCCGGCAGGCGTCGCCGTGCCGGTGCGGCCTTGAGTTCGGCGTCGATGTCCCCGGCGAACGGGGAGTCGGCCAGTACGTCGGTGCCGTCGGTGTCGTGCGTGCCGTCGGTGTCCTGGTTCACTGCTCTGTCCTCACTCATGGCGCAACGCCTCGATGGGTCGCAGGCCGGCGGCGCGGTTGGCCGGGTAGCTGCCGAAGAAGAGGCCGATGGCGACCGACACGCCGAGCGCGAGGCCGATCGACCAGGGGGCGATCACCGGCTGCACGCCGACGATCTTGAACTGGCCGCCGACGACTCCCGCGACGACCCCGAGCACCCCGCCGATCAGCGACAGGATCGTGGCCTCGGTGATGAACTGGCCGAGGATCGCCCCGCGCGGGGCGCCGATCGCCTTGCGGATACCGATCTCCCGGGTCCGTTCGGTGACGGTGACCAGCATGATGTTGGTGACGCCGATCCCGCCGACCAGGAGACTGATCGCCGCGACCGCGCCGAGGAGCACCGTGAAGGTCTCGCTCGACTCGGCGACGGCCGACTGGAGGCTGGCCTGGTTGAAGACCTGGAAGTCGGTGCTGCCGTGCCGCTGGTCCAGCACCGCGGTGACCTCGGCCTGCGCCGCGTCGACCGCACCCGCCTTCTTGGCCTGCACGACGATCTGGCTGAGCGCGCCGTAGCTCGTGAGCGTCCCCTGCACGGCGGTGTACGGGGCGACGGCGATGTCGTCGGCGTCCTGGAACCCGCTGGAGGACGAGCCGGACTCGGCCAGCACCCCCGTCACGGTGAAGAAGGCGCCGCCCACGTTCATCTTCTTGCCGATCGGGTCGACCCGGCCGAAGAGCTCCTCGGCCACGGTCTGCCCGATGACGGCGACCTTGGCGCCCTCCTTGACCTGCTGCGCGGTGAAGAGCGAACCGCGTTCGATCGTCTTGTTGCTCGCCTTGAAGTACGCGGGATCGCTGCCGACGAACTGGCCGATGCTGTGGCTGGTCGTCAGGTACGTCGTCGTCTGGGAACTGGCGTTGACCACCGGGGACGCGCTCTCGACCGACGGCGTGTTCACCGGGTCGACCAGCGCCGCGGCGTCCTCGACGGTGAGCTTCTTGGCCTGGGTACGCGGTCCCGTACTGCCGGACTGCTGCTGTCCGCCGGGGCCGGCCTGACGGGATCCGCCGCCCTGCCCGGTCGTCGACGTCGACACGGTCAGCGCGCCCGCGCCGAGCCGGCTGATGCTGTCCTGGATCTGCTGGGAGGAGCCGTTGCCGACCGCCACGAGCAGGATCACGGCGCCGACACCGATGAGGATGCCCAGCGTCGTCAGGCCGCTGCGGAGCTTGTTCGCGCCCAGGCCGCGCAGCGCGAACCTGAGGATCTCGAAGGGGTTCACTGTCTGCGGTCCTCCACGATGTCGCCGTCGACCAGGCGGATGACCCGCTTGGTGCGCTTGGCGACCTCGTCCTCGTGGGTGATCAGGACGATCGTCCGACCGGACGCCGAGAGCTGGTCCAGGATGTCCAGGACGTCGAGGGTCGACTTGCTGTCGAGGTTGCCGGTCGGCTCGTCGGCCAGCAGCAGGGCGGGCGCCGTGGCCAGGGCCCTCGCGACGGCCACGCGCTGCTGCTGTCCGCCGGACAGCTCGTTCGGCTCGTGGCCGGTCCGGTCGGACAGCCCGACCATCTCCAGGGCCGCGAGCGCCCGCCGGCGCCGTTCGGCGGGCTTGACCCCGCCGTAGGCGAGCGGCAGCTCGACGTTGGCCAGGGCCGTCATCCTCGGAATCAGGTTGAAGCTCTGGAAGATGAACCCGATCTTCCTGTTCCGCAGGATGGACAGCTGCGTCTCGCTGAGCCCGCTGACGTCCGTACCGTCCAGGAAGTAGTCGCCGTCCGTGGGCACGTCCAGGCAGCCCAGGATGTTCATCAGCGTGGACTTGCCCGACCCGGACTGGCCCATGATCGCCACGTAGTCGCCCTGCTGGACGGTCAGGTTGGTGCCGCGCAGCGCGTGGACCGTGGTCTCGCCCTGACCGTAGACCTTGGTGAGGTCGCGGACCTCGATGACGGGGGTGCTCATCGGCCACCGCCGCCGCCGCCCGGTGCGCGACCGCCGCCGCCCATGCCGCCGCCCATGCCGCCGAAACCGCCGCCGGGCATCTGCGAACCGCCGGTGCCCGTGCCCGTGGCGACCGTGATCTGGACCTGCTCGCCTTCCTTCAGGCCGGACTTGATCTCCGTGCCCGCGTTGCCGGCGATGCCCACGGTCACCGTCTTCACCACCGGCTTGCCGGCTTCCAGCACCGTCACCGTGCTCTGACCGCCCGCGCTCCTGACCGCCGCGGTCGGCACGTACAGGGCGTCCTTGACCTCGGAGACCGTGACCGTCGCGCTGGCGGTCTGCCCGATCCGCACCTGTTCGGGCTTCTCCTTCAGGGTGACCGTCACCCCGAAGCTCACCACGTTGTTCTCGGTGGTGGGCGCACTGTCGATCGCGGCCACCTCACCCTGCGCCGTGACGCCCGAGAGGGCGGCGAAGGTGACGGTCGCCGTCTGCCCGACCTTGAGCTTCGTGGCGTCGGCCTCGGTGAACTTGCCGGTGACCTGGACCGCGTCCGGGCTGGCGATGTCGATGAAGCCGCCCGACGAAGCCGAGGACGTCGACGACCCCGAGGACGTCGACGAGCCCGAGGAGCCGGAGGACGCCGACGACCCGGAGGCCGATTCCCCGACGCTGCCGTTGACGGCGGTGACCGTCCCGTCGATCGGCGCGTACAAGACGGTCCCGTCGAGGGCACGCTGCGCCGCGCTCACCGCGTTCTTCGCCTGTACGTAGCTCGCGTTGCCCTGCGCCGTACTGGTGTCGCCGTCGGCGGCCACGGCCAGCTGCGCCTCGGCCGCATCGAGCTCCTCCTGCGCCTCGGTCCGGTCCAGCTCGGCCAGCTTCTGGCCCTTCTTCACCGCGGCACCGACCTTGACGCCGATGTTCGCCACGGTCCCCGAGCCGCTGAAGGCCAGCGCCCGTTTCGTCGCGCTCTCCACCGAGCCGGACGCCGACACCGAGGCGGTGAGGTCACCGCGCGTCACGGACGTGGTCCTGGTGGTGGCGGAGGCGGTGGCCTCGTCGTCGCTGAGCGACACGTACGCGAAGCCGATGCCCCCGGCCAGCAGCACGGCCAGCGTGCCGTTGACCAGGAGGGCCCGACCTCTCATCACAGATCCCATGGACGGCAAGGCTGGCCCCGGCACCTGTGGCGTTGGTAGCGGGTACATGTGAAACAGCTGTGAGATGTGCGCCGGGCCTTTCCGCCCGTGTCACTGCCCCGACGCCGCCTCGGAACGCTTCGCCGACCAACTTCCGCTTCTGGGGTGCGAATTCGCGGCACGCGAAACGCACGGCGGGAGCGGAGGGGCCAGGACAACAAACAAGCCCCAGGTCGTTGACCTGGGGCTTTGCTATGGAGCGGATGACGGGAATCGAACCCGCGCTATAAGCTTGGGAAGCTCATGTTCTACCATTAAACTACATCCGCGCAGTGGGCCAGTTGCCTGGATCCCTACCGTTGCACACTCTACCTCATGATCGACCCCCGGCGTATTCGCCGCGGGGTCGTCGTCGTTCGTGGCGTGCACCGGGGCGTGTGGGGGCGGGAGTTGGGGCGTACCGTGTGGTGCGGAGCGGCGGCTGGAGCGGGTGCCGATCATCCCCTAATGTGGCGATTCGTCGCAGTACGGCTCGTTGGGGAAAGGGACTCGATGGAGCACACCGTCGTCCGTTGTGCCGAAGGGCACGTTTTCAGTACCGCCTCCTTCCCGCTGCAGCACCTCGGTGCCGGCCGGATCGGGCCCGGGCGGCTGCTGCGGTGTCCGCGGTGCGCGCGCCTGCGGCAGGCCGTACCCGTCGGTGGTGCGCCCAAGCGCTGAGCGCCGGGTGTGAGACGTACGGCCGGGCGCGCGGGCGGTCCCTCTCGATTGGGGGTGGCCCGCGCGCTCTGCGTATCCTCGGGACGTGCTTCTCTCTGACAAAGACATCCGGGCCGAGATCGACAGCGGACGGGTTCGCATCGACCCGTTCGACGAGGCGATGGTGCAGCCCTCCAGCATCGACGTGCGTCTCGACCGGTACTTCCGGGTGTTCGAGAATCACCGCTACGCCCACATCGATCCCGCGGTCGAGCAGTCCGACCTGACCCGGATGGTCGAGCCCGAAGGGGACGAGGCGTTCATCCTGCACCCCGGTGAGTTCGTCCTCGCGTCGACCTACGAGGTCATCACGCTGCCCGACGACATCGCCTCCCGGCTGGAGGGGAAGTCCAGCCTGGGCCGCCTCGGCCTCGTGACGCACTCGACCGCCGGGTTCATCGACCCCGGCTTCTCGGGGCACGTGACCCTCGAGCTGTCGAACCTGGCCACGCTGCCGATCAAGCTCTGGCCGGGCATGAAGATCGGGCAGCTGTGCATGTTCCGGCTCAGCTCGCCCGCGGAGTTCCCGTACGGCAGCGAACGGTACGGCTCCCGGTACCAGGGGCAGCGCGGGCCGACCGCCTCGCGCTCCTTCCAGAACTTCCACCGCACCCAGGTGAGGCACGAGGCATGAGCAACGCAGTACGCGAGAACCTGACCTACGAGGGCTTCGGCGCCGCCGTGCGCGAGCTGGCGCAGACCATCGCCGACGACGGCTACGAGCCCGACATCATCCTGAGCATCGCCCGCGGCGGCGTGTTCGTCGCCGGCGGTCTGGCGTACGCCCTGGACTGCAAGAACATCCACCTGGTGAACGTGGAGTTCTACACCGGCGTCGGCACCACGCTGGAGATGCCGGTCATGCTGGCGCCCGTGCCCGAGGCGATCGACTTCACCGACAAGAAGGTCCTGATCGCCGACGACGTCGCCGACACCGGCAAGACGCTGAAGCTGGTCCACGACTTCTGCCTGGGCCACGTCGCCGAGGTGCGCTCCGCCGTCATCTACGAGAAGTCCCACTCCCTCGTGAAGTGCGAGTACGTGTGGAAGAAGACGGACGAGTGGATCAACTTCCCCTGGTCGGTCGAGCCGCCGGTCGTCAAGCGCGAGGGCCAGGTCCTCGACGCCTGATCGCGTCTCCCGTCCCACCGCATGCGTGAGGGGCCCCGGCCGACGGCCGGGGCCCCTCACGTGCGTGGTGCGGGTCCCTAGATCGTGCCCAGCTTGATGATCGACAGCAGGGCGATCAGCTGGATCGCGGAGGCGCCCAGCGCCTTCGGCCACGGCAGGTCGTGCGACTTGCTGATCAGCGAGGTGAAGAGCGCGCCCGCGGCGACCCAGGTGGCCCAGCCGAGCACCTGGACGATCATGTTGTCGCCGCCGAGGAACACGGCGAAGAGCAGGCGCGGGGCGTCCGTGATGGACATGACCAGCATCGACAGGCCCACCGTGGGCTGCCAGCTGCCGTCGCCGCCCATCTGGCGGGCCAGGGTGTGCGTGACCGCGCCCAGGAGCAGACCGCAGATGACGAAGGCCACGCCGGCGGACAGCACGATCGGGACGGCCTGCGACAGCGTCGCGTTGATCACGTCCTTGCGGGCGTCGTCGAGGCCGAAGACCGCGAGGAGGCCGTAGAGGAAGGTCACGATCAGCGCCGGACCCCAGACGGGGTAGTCGCGCATCTGGAGGAAGGTCTGGCCGGGCCGCGTCACGATGCCGCGGAGCAGTTCCTTCCACGGCAGCCGCGGCCCGGACGGCGCCGCCGCGGCAGCGCCCGCCTGGTACGTCGCGCCCTGGCCGTACGGGTCCTCGCCGACGGCGAAGACCTGCGTGTGCCCGGGGTTGTCGTTGGAGTAGTTGCCGCCGCCTCCGTGGCCGTACGGGGGCTGCTGCGCGTGCGGGTGCTGCTGCCCGTACGGGTCGAAGTACTCCGGCTCGCCGTGGCCCCCGGCGTTCGGCTGCGGCCACTGCTGCTGCGGTGGCGGGCCGCCGACGGGAGGGTAGGGCGGCTGGCCGTACGGCGGCGGTTGCTGCTGACCGTACGACTGCTGCTGCTGCGGGGGTTGTTGCGGGCGGCGGTTGTCGTTACGACCGCGTCCGATCCTGAATCCAGCCACGTGATCGAACGTACCTGGTCCGGCGGCCATCGGTGACCGGGCAGCCGGAACAGGCACCCTTTGCGGCTGACCTGTGACATCCCTTAGGGGATCCCCGGGGGGTTGTCCCCACCCCCGCCGCGCCGCCATCCAGTGTCCGGTTTACGTGGTTGTGTGGCGCTCTGCCGCTCTTCGTTACGTTCTCTACGGGATACCCACATATCGGGCCCGTAGCTTCGTCTCCGTCGCCTCCACCCACGACGAACGAGAACGAAGAACCAGACGTACGAGCACGAGGAAGAGTCCCACCATGCGCAGCACCCGCCGCACCACCCTCCGTACCGCCGCCGTCGTCGCCGGCGCGGCCACCGTCCTGGCCCTCCCGGTCGGGTCCGCCTTCGCCGACTCCCCGGCCGTGCCGGAGCCGAAGGTGCTGCCCGGCATCGAGCAGCCGCCGGTCAGGCCCTCGGTGGACACGCAGGACCGGCCGGCGCCGGGGGCCCGTTCCTTCGTCACCGCCGTGAAGCTGGCGGACGGGTCCGTCGCCAAGGTCTACAGGATCGGCAGGAGCCACTTCGAGGCCGACGTCTTCGCGGGCTCCGTCAAGCTGGACACCCTGGTCGGCCGGGGCGGGGCCGCCTCCTACGGGCGGAGCAACGGGCTGCACGTCGTGCTCCACCCGAACGGCACCGTGACGTCCTGGCTCGACGGGGCGCCGAAGCCGACGCCGACGCCGAAGCCCGCGGTGGAGAGTTCGGTGCGGGTCGCCCTGCCGGACGGGCGGATCGCCAAGCTGGTCGACGGCCCGCGCGGCAAGTACGTCGTGGTCTCCACGCCGAACGGCCACGTCCTGGGCACCGTAGACCTCAAGCGTCCGAGCGCGCAGAACGACGGCTGGACCTACGAGCTCGTCCGGGACGGCAAGCGCGTGAAGTTCGTCGTCATCGACGGCAAGGGCGGCGGGAACAGCTGGGTGTACGACTTCGACGGCCGGCTGATCGAGCGGTACACGGTCGACGCGCCGAAGCCGAGGAAGGACCACGTCCGGGTCGTCCCGAGCGGCGGCGGCACGGCCGCGGCGGGTCCGGCCGGGCTCGGCTTCGCCGTGGTGCCGGCCCGGGGCTGACCGCGAACGCCGGAACGGCCGGCCCCCGAGCGGGGACCGGCCGTTCCGTTGTGCTGCCTACCTGGCGCCCTCGGCCTTCGGCTCGGCCGTGTTCTCGGCCTCGTCCGCTGCCTTGGCCTCTGCCTTGGGCTCGTCCTCCGCCTTCGGCTCGTCCGCGGCGTCGGCTTCCTTCGCCGGCTCCTGCTCGGCTTCCGGCGCCGCGTCCGCCTTCACGTCCGCGGCTTCGGCCTCATCGGCCTCGGCCTCGGCAGCGACCTCGGCGGCGTCCGCTTCCGCGGCTTCCGCAGCCTCCGCCTCCGCCTTGGCCTTCGCCGCAGCTTCCGCCTCCGCCGCAGCTTCCGCCTCCGCCTTGGCCTTCGCCTCCGCCTTGGCCTTCGCCTCGGCCTCGGCCTTCGCCTTGGCCTCCTCGGCGGCCTTCGCCTTGGCCGCAGCCTCCGCCTCCGCCGCCGCGGCTGCCGCAGCGGCCTCCGCCTCGGCCTCGGCCGCCAGGGCGGCCAGTTCCTCCTCGGTCGGCCCCGGGGCCTTGACCGACTCCAGCAGCAGCTGGGCCACGTCCACGACCTGGACGGACTCCTTCGCCTGGCCCTCGTTCTTCTTGCCGTTGACCGAGTCGGTCAGCATGACCAGGCAGAACGGGCAGGCGGTGGAGACGATGTCGGGGTTCAGGGACAGGGCCTCGTCGACGCGCTCGTTGTTGATGCGCTTGCCGATCCGCTCCTCCATCCACATCCGCGCGCCACCGGCGCCACAGCAGAAGCCCCGCTCCTTGTGGCGGTGCATCTCCTGCTGGCGCAGGCCCGGCACGGCCGACATGATCTCGCGCGGCGGCGTGTAGACCTTGTTGTGGCGGCCCAGGTAGCACGGGTCGTGGTAGGTGATCAGACCGTCGACCGGCGTCACCGGCGTCAGCCGGCCCTCGTCGATCAGGTGCTGCAGCAGCTGCGTGTGGTGGATGACCTCGTACTCGCCGCCCAGCTGCGGGTACTCGTTCGCGATGGTGTTGAAGCAGTGCGGGCAGGTCGAGACGATCCGCTTCGCCGACTTCGGCTTCTTCGTCTCCGGGTCGTCGTCGTCCTCGCCGAACGCCATGTTCAGCATGGCCACGTTCTCCTGGCCCAGCTGCTGGAACAGCGGCTCGTTGCCCAGGCGGCGCGGCGAGTCACCGGTGCACTTCTCGTCGCCGCCCATGATCGCGAACTTGACGCCCGCGATGTTCAGCAGCTCCGCGAAGGCCTTCGTGGTCTTCTTGGCCCGGTCCTCCAGGGCGCCGGCGCAGCCGACCCAGTAGAGGTAGTCGAACTCGGAGAGGTCCTCCGCGTCCTTGCCGATGATCGGGACCTCGAAGTCCACCTCCTTGGTCCACTCGACGCGCTGCTTCTTCGCCAGGCCCCAGGGGTTGCCCTTCTTCTCCAGGTTCTTGAGCATCGTGCCCGCCTCGGACGGGAACGCGGACTCGATCATCACCTGGTAGCGGCGCATGTCGACGATGTGGTCGATGTGCTCGATGTCGACCGGGCACTGCTCCACGCACGCACCGCAGGTCGTGCAGGACCACAGCACGTCCGGGTCGATGACGCCGTTCTCCTCGACCGTGCCGATCAGCGGGCGCTCGGCCTCCGCGAGAGCGGTGGCCGGCACACCGGCGAGCTGCTCCTCGGAGGCCTTCTCCTCGCCCTCCATCGTCTTGCCGCCGCCGGCCAGCAGGTACGGGGCCTTGGCGTGCGCGTGGTCGCGCAGCGACATGATCAGCAGCTTCGGGGACAGCGGCTTGCCCGTGTTCCAGGCCGGGCACTGCGACTGGCAGCGGCCGCACTCGGTGCACGTGGAGAAGTCGAGGATGCCCTTCCAGGAGAACTGCTCGACCTGGGAGACGCCGAAGACGTCGTCCTCGCCCGGGTCCTCGAAGTCGATCTCCTTGCCGCCGCTTGTCATCGGCTGGAGCGCGCCCAGCGCGGTCGCGCCGTCGGCGTTCCGCTTGAACCAGATGTTCGGGAAGCCGAGGAAGCGGTGCCACGCGACACCCATGTTGGTGTTCAGGGAGACCACGATCATCCAGATCAGCGAGGTGCCGATCTTGATCATCGCGGTGAAGTAGATGGCGTTCTGCAGCGCGCTCGGCGAAAGCCCCTCGAAGGCCATGACCAGCGGGTACGAGATGAAGTACGCCGGCTCCCAGCCGTCCACGTGGTGGATGGCGCCCTCGAGGCCGCGCAGGCAGAGGATCGCGAGGCCGATGGTGAGGATGATGTACTCGACGAAGTACGCCTGCCAGGCCTTGGAGCCGGCGAAGCGCGACTTGCGGCCGGCCCGCGAGGGCAGGCTGAGCAGGCGGATCGCGATCAGCACCAGGATGCCGAGGACCGTCATCAGGCCGATGAACTCGATGTACAGCTCGAACGGCAGGAAGCCGCCCAGGACCGGAAGCGTCCAGTCGGCCTGGAAGAGCTGGCCGTAGGCCTGCGCCAGGGTCGGCGGGAGCGTCAGGAAGCCGATCGCGACGAACCAGTGCGCGAAGCCGACGATGCCCCAGCGGTTCATCCGGCTGTGGCCGAGGAACTCCCGGACGAGGGTCAGCGTTCGGGCCTTCGGGTCGTCCGTGCGGCTGCCGGCCGGTACGGGCTGACCGATCTTCACGAAGCGGTAGATCTGCGCCACGGCTCGTGCGAGCAGCGCGACGCCGA
Organism: Streptomyces erythrochromogenes; assembly: GCF_040684695.1. GTDB lineage: Bacteria > Actinomycetota > Actinomycetes > Streptomycetales > Streptomycetaceae > Streptomyces > Streptomyces erythrochromogenes_C. The sequence continues at coordinate 296,692 of NZ_JBFBGM010000002.1, read as the reverse complement.
CCACCGTCAGGACCAGCGACACGATGATCGCGGCGAGTTGCATGGGAGGGCTCCTCGGGCGGCACTTACTAAGCGGTAACTTATGAAGTCAAGGCTTGAGGTTACCCATTCCCGACGCCGCAATGTAGCTGAGCGTGCGGTGATCTGTGTCGCTCAGGCGAGCCTTTGTCGGTAGGCCGCCCGCGGGGTCTGGGCGAGGATCGCCAGGTCCATCCCGAGCCAGTGGTTCTCCACATAATGCCGGTCGAGAAGTTCCATCTCCTCCCAGGGGAGGTCGGAGCGCGCGCTCACCTGCCACAATCCGGTCATTCCGGGGCGTACGAGCAGGCGCTCCGGGTGGTCCGTGCGCGCCTGGGGGCGCGGGCCGACCAGCGACATCTCGCCGCGGACCACGTTCAGCAGCTGGGGGAGCCCGTCGAGCGCGCAGCGCTCCACCAGCGCGCCCGTCCGCCCCGGGCCGGCCGTGTCGAAGCGCCAGGTCCGGAAGGGCCGCCCGGCGAGGCCCGCCGCGGGCTGCCGTGCGAAGGGCCGCCCGCCCCGGGTCGCGTACAGCAGCGCGGTGACCGCCGCGAGCGGCAGGGCGAGCACGGCGAGCAGCACCACCGCCCCGACGAGGTCCAGCACCCGCTTCGCCGGCGGGACCGCGGGCATGCGGACCCGTGGCCGGGCGGCGGTGAGTGTGAGGGGCATGCCAGCACGCTCCCGCACGGCTCCGTCCGCCGTGCGGTGGCGCGCGGCCGGGTGCCCCGTTCGGCCGCTCCGCCGCAAGGTTGCGCGTAAGCGGCAGCTAAAGGTTGAGCCGACCCGACTCAGTTCTGTTGACGCATGCGCGGCGATGCGGCATGGTTGAGTCTGTTCCACTCAAGTCAGCTGGAGGAATCGAAATGGCACGTGCGGTCGGCATCGACCTGGGCACCACTAACTCCGTCGTCAGCGTTCTGGAAGGCGGCGAGCCCACCGTCATCACCAACGCCGAGGGCGCCAGGACCACGCCGTCCGTCGTCGCCTTCGCCAAGAACGGCGAGGTCCTCGTCGGCGAGGTGGCCAAGCGCCAGGCGGTCACCAACGTGGACCGGACCATCCGCTCCGTCAAGCGCCACATGGGCACTGACTGGAAGATCAACCTGGATGGCAAGGACTTCAACCCGCAGCAGATGAGCGCCTTCATCCTGCAGAAGCTGAAGCGCGACGCCGAGGCCTACCTGGGTGAGAAGGTCACGGACGCGGTCATCACCGTCCCGGCCTACTTCAACGACTCCGAGCGCCAGGCGACCAAGGAGGCTGGCGAGATCGCGGGCCTGAACGTCCTGCGCATCGTCAACGAGCCGACGGCCGCCGCCCTGGCCTACGGTCTCGACAAGGACGACCAGACCATTCTTGTCTTCGACCTCGGTGGCGGCACCTTCGACGTGTCGCTCCTGGAGATCGGCGACGGCGTCGTCGAGGTCAAGGCCACCAACGGTGACAACCACCTCGGTGGTGACGACTGGGACCAGCGCGTCGTCGACTACCTGGTGAAGCAGTTCGCCAACGGCCACGGCGTGGACCTGTCCAAGGACAAGATGGCCCTGCAGCGTCTGCGCGAGGCCGCCGAGAAGGCGAAGATCGAGCTGTCCTCCTCCACGGAGACCTCGATCAACCTGCCCTACATCACGGCTTCCGCCGAGGGCCCGCTGCACCTGGACGAGAAGCTCACGCGCGCCCAGTTCCAGCAGCTGACCGCGGACCTGCTCGACCGCTGCAAGACCCCGTTCCACAACGTCATCAAGGACGCCGGCATCCAGCTGTCCGAGATCGACCACGTGGTTCTGGTCGGCGGCTCCACCCGCATGCCGGCCGTCGCCGAGCTCGTCAAGGAGCTGACCGGCGGCCAGGACGCCAACAAGGGCGTCAACCCGGACGAGGTCGTCGCCATCGGCGCCACCCTCCAGGCCGGTGTCCTCAAGGGTGAGGTCAAGGACGTCCTGCTCCTCGACGTGACCCCGCTGTCCCTCGGCATCGAGACCAAGGGCGGCATCATGACCAAGCTCATCGAGCGCAACACCACGATCCCGACCAAGCGGTCCGAGATCTTCACGACGGCCGAGGACAACCAGCCGTCCGTGCAGATCCAGGTCTACCAGGGCGAGCGCGAGATCGCGGCGTACAACAAGAAGCTCGGCATGTTCGAGCTGACCGGCCTGCCGCCGGCCCCGCGTGGCGTCCCGCAGATCGAGGTCTCCTTCGACATCGACGCGAACGGCATCATGCACGTGACCGCGAAGGACCTCGGCACGGGCAAGGAGCAGAAGATGACCGTCACCGGCGGCTCTTCGCTCGGCAAGGACGAGGTCGACCGCATGCGCCAGGAGGCGGAGCAGTACGCGGACGAGGACCTGCGCCGCAAGGAGGCCGCCGAGTCCCGCAACCAGGGCGAGCAGCTCGTCTACCAGACGGAGAAGTTCGTCAAGGACAACGAGGACAAGGTCCCGGCCGAGGTCAAGACCGAGGTCGAGTCCGCCGTCGCCGAGCTGAAGGAGAAGCTCAAGGGCGAGGACACCGGCGAGATCCGCAGCGCGACCGAGAAGCTCGCCGCGGTCAGCCAGAAGCTCGGCCAGGCGATCTACGCCGACGCGCAGGCCGGCCAGGGCGCCGCGGGTGCCGCTGCCGGTGACGCGGGCCAGGCCAAGGCCGACGACGACGTCGTCGACGCCGAGATCGTCGACGACGAGAAGCCGAAGGGTGGCGCTGCCTGATGTCGGAGGAGACCCCGGGCTTCGACGAGAAGCCCGAAGTCCCCGCCGACGCCGCTCAGGACGACGCCGAGCCGAAGGCCGCCGACTCCGCCGACACGGCGGAGGGGGCGGCCCCGGCCGGGGACAGCGCACAGGACACCGCCCTGCTGGCGCAGCTGGACCAGGCCCGTACCGCGCTCGGCGAGCGCACCGCGGACCTCCAGCGGCTGCAGGCGGAGTACCAGAACTACCGCCGCCGGGTGGAGCGGGACCGGATCACCGTCAAGGAGATCGCGGTCGCGTCCCTCCTGACGGAGCTCCTGCCGACGCTCGACGACATCGGCCGGGCGCGGGAGCACGGCGAGCTGGTCGGCGGCTTCAAGTCGGTGGCCGAATCGCTGGAGACGGTCGCCGCCAAGATGGGCCTGCAGCAGTTCGGCAAGGAGGGCGAGCCCTTCGACCCGACGGTCCACGAGGCCCTGATGCACTCGTACGCGCCGGACGTCACCGAGACGACCTGCGTGGCGATCCTGCAGCCGGGGTACCGGATCGGCGAGCGTACGATCCGTCCCGCACGGGTCGCGGTGGCCGAGCCCCAGCCGGGCGCGGCCCCCAAGTCCGAGTCCGCGGAGGGCGACAAGCCGTCCGGCGAGGACACGGATGCAGCCGACAAGGGCTGACGCAGTACACGTAGAGGCACGGGAGGAGGGACACCGGGGATGAGCACGAAGGACTTCGTCGAGAAGGACTACTACAAGGTCCTCGGTGTCCCGAAGGACGCCACCGAGGCCGAGATCAAGAAGGCGTACCGCAAGCTCGCGCGCGAGTTCCACCCGGACGCCAACAAGGGCGACGCCTCGGCCGAGGAGCGCTTCAAGGAGATCTCCGAGGCGAACGACATCCTCGGGGACGCCAAGAAGCGCAAGGAGTACGACGAGGCGCGCGCCCTGTTCGGCAACGGCGGCTTCCGCCCCGGGCCGGGCGGTGGCGGCGGTTCGTTCAACTTCGACCTGGGCGACCTCTTCGGCGGCACCCAGCAGGGCGGCCAGGCCGGCGGCTTCGGCGGCGGCCTGGGCGACGTCTTCGGCGGCCTCTTCAACCGCGGCGCCGGCCCGGGTGCGGGCACCCGCACCCAGCCGCGCCGCGGCCAGGACGTCGAGTCGGAGGTCACCCTCTCCTTCACGGAGGCGGTGGACGGGGCCACGGTCCCGCTCCGGATGTCCTCGCAGGCTCCCTGCAAGGCCTGTTCGGGCACCGGCGACAAGAACGGCACCCCCCGGGTGTGCCCGACCTGCGTCGGCACCGGCCAGGTCTCGCGGGGCAGCGGCGGCGGCTTCTCGCTGACCGACCCGTGCGCGGACTGCAAGGGCCGCGGCCTGATCGCGGAGACCCCCTGCGACGTCTGCAAGGGCAGCGGCCGGGCCCGCAGCTCCCGCACCATGCAGGTCCGGATCCCGGCGGGCGTCTCCGACGGCCAGCGGATCCGGCTGCGCGGCAAGGGCGCTCCGGGCGAGCGGGGCGGTCCGGCCGGCGACCTCTACGTGGTCGTCCACGTCGGTACCCACCCGGTGTTCGGCCGCAAGGACGACAACCTCACGGTGACCGTCCCGGTGACGTTCGCGGAGGCGGCGCTGGGCGCCGACATCAAGGTTCCGACCTTGAACGGGCCGTCGGTGACGCTGAAACTGCCCCCGGGCACCCCGAACGGGCGTACGATGCGGGCCCGCGGCAAGGGGGCGGTCCGCAAGGACGGCACCCGCGGGGACCTTCTGGTCACCGTGGAAGTGGCCGTTCCGACCGAGCTGTCGGACAAGGCCCGCGAGGCGCTGGAGATGTACCGCGAGGCGACGGAGTCGCAGGACCCGCGCTCCGCGCTGTTCGAGTCCGCGAAGGGAGCATGACATGGACGGCCGCCGACGACAGTCTTCCCGTCTGGGAAGCGGTTACCAACTCACCGACGAGACCCCGGTCTACGTGATCTCGGTGGCCGCCCAGCTCTCGGGGCTGCACCCGCAGACCCTCCGCCAGTACGACCGCCTCGGCCTGGTCTCCCCGGACCGTACGGCCGGCCGCGGCCGGCGCTACTCGGCCCGCGACATCGAGCTGCTCCGCACGGTGCAGGCGCTGTCCCAGGACGAGGGCATCAACCTGGCGGGCATCAAGCGGATCATCGAGCTGGAGAACCAGGTGGCCGCGCTCCAGCAGCGCGTCGCCGAGCTCTCGGCCGCGGTGGACGGCGCGGCGGCCACCCTGCGGGCCCGCGAGGCCCAGGTGCACGCCTCCTACCGGCGCGACCTGGTCCCGTACCAGCCCCCGCAGCCGGGCAGCGCCCTGGTGGTCTGGCGCCCCAGCCCCAAGCGCCCGATGGACTGAGCGCGGCGCCCCGCGCCCGCACCTTCAGGCCCCGCCCTCCCAGGGCGGGGCCTGAAGGCTTTCCAGAGGCCTTCTAGAGGTCTTCCGGGTCCCGGTGCGGGTCGTGGCCCTGGTCCCGGTCCGGAAGGGCGTCCTCGCACTCCTGCGGGGCGGAGGGGCGGCCCAGGATGCCGGACTGGGCGATGAGGTAGCCGAGCTGGGCCCGGCTGCCGCTGCCGAGGGTGGTCGCCAGTTTGGCTATGTGGGCGCGGCAGGTGCGCACGTTCATCCCCAGGCGCCGGGCGATGGCCTCGTCCACGTGCCCCTCGATGAGGAGCTGGGCGATGGTGCGCTGCACGCCGGTGACGCCGCCGGGGGTGCTGCGGTACGTCACCTCCTCCGTGAGGGGCACGGCGCGGTGCCACAGCTGCTCGAACACCTTGATGAGGTAGTCGACGAGCCCGGGGTGGCGCAGCTCCAGCGCGACCCGGCGGTCGTCGCTCACGGGGATGAAGGCCACCGTGCGGTCGAAGATGATGAGGCGCTCTATCAGCTCTTCGAGCGTGCGGATCTCGACCTTGCCCGTGGAGATGCGGTCCACGTAGGCGAGGGTGCCCTGGCTGTGCCGCGCGGTGTGCTGGTACAGGGTCCGTATGCTGACCCCGCGGTCGATCAACGGCTGGTCGCGTTCCAGGGCCTGTGTGAGAGCCTCGGAGGGGCGTGCTCCGCCCGGCTGGACGGTCAGCACCTCGGTGTGGCATTCGGCCGTCGCGAGGTTCAGCGCTGCGTTGATCCTTTCGAAACCCTCCAGCACCGTGATGGCATGGGTGTCGGCCGGACTCTGTGCGCTGATGGCGAGGAAAGGCTCGAAAGTGTCGGTGAGATCTACAGCGCTGCGTCTGCGGTCCTGGATCTCGCGTTCAATCGGATGGAGCCGTTGCGCCAAAGCCACGGACGGCGGAACCGGCCGGAGTTGGTTCGCGTCATCCGGGTCGGGCTGCAGAAGGGCGAGTTCCAGCAGGCAGGGGGCGTTCTGGATCTCTCCCCGGGCGATCCGGCCGGTGCTCAGGGCAGCCGCGTAGAGCCGGGTCCCCTCGGCGCACATGGACGTGACGGGGTGGGGATGTGTCGCCATTGTCTGGTTTCGCGTCAAATCTCCACCCCCCAGGGTCCTGAACATGCAAGAACATGATGCATCGTCCCTGTGGCATTGACGTGCCTGAATGAGCCATCGTCTGTCACGCGGGGGAGAGGATTCCATCAAGTGAGGACGAAGCCGACCATGTACAAGAGAATGCTTCGCTCGGTGCTTGCCATAGGTTTCTCCGCCGTTGCGGTATTTGGGGCAGTCAGCGCCGTCGAAAGTGACGCGGGGAGCGCTAGGGACGGTCAGGGCACGAGCCTGACGAGCACGGAGTTCGACACCGGCTGGACCACGGCACCCGTGGGCAAGTACGCCGACACCGGCTGGACCGCCGCCGAGCTGGGCGGCAAGGACGACACCGGCTGGACCGAGGCTCCCGCAGGAGTGTCCGCATGACCCCCGACGACCGCGGCTTCCGCCGCGAGATGGCGTCCGCCTACCGATCGGGCTGGCAGTTCATCGACCTCGCCACGGCCATCCCCCACCCCGGCGACTCGTTGATGGTGACCCTGTTCGGCCAACCGATCGTCATCGTGCGCGAGGAGGACGAGGACGTACGTGCCTACCGGTGCCTGCGCCGCCCGCGCGGCGCGCCGCAGCCCGTCCGCTGCGAGGTGCGCTACGGAATGGTCTTCGTCAATCTCGACCAGCGGGACCACCAGCTCTTCGAACCCGACATCACCACCGCCACCCCCCGCAGTGCCTGACGCGATTCCCCCGTCGTTGCAGATCGCTCAGGCGCTACCCCCACACAACGGCGCCATCGTGGACCTGACCACGATGGCGCCGTTGTGATGCCCCCGTCCAGTGCGTGAACCGGACAAGATGAAGAATCAACGGCTCACGCGCGACCCATGGCCCGGTCCAGGGTGATCTCCACGACCACGCGGTCGGGATTGGGCGACGGCGTCCGCCCGTACCGCTCCGCGTAGCGCGCCACCGCGTCGGCGACCGACGCCTCGTCCGTGCGGACCACCGCGCGGCCCTCCAGCGTGGCCCAGCGGCGCCCCTCCATCTGGCAGACCGCGACCCGCGCCCCGCCCTCCTGCGCGGCCTGCGCCGCCAGGACGTTGCGGACCTTCTTGCTGTGCTTGTTGCTGATCACCCGGGCCAGGCCGGCCTCGGGGTCGTACGTCACGCCCACCGGCACCACGTGCGGGGTCCCGTCGGGGCGCGGGGTGGTCAGCGTGCAGACGTGCCGCTCCCGCCAGAAGGCGAGGTACTCGGGCGTCGGGTTGAGTACGTCATGGGACATGGCCCGAAGGGTACGGGCAAGCCGTCCCCTCAACTGCCTTGAGTGGAATAGACTCAACTTTGCATACGCTGACTCTGTCAGACCCTTTGCATCCCTCGGAGAGGAGAAGACGCAGTGGACGCCGAGCTGACCAACAAGAGCCGGGACGCGCTGAACGCGGCCACCGGCAGGGCCGTCAAGGAAGGCCACGCGGACCTGACCCCCGCACACCTGCTGCTGGCCCTGCTCGCCGGCGAGGACAACGAGAACGTGATCGACCTGCTGATCGCCACGGAGGCCGACCAGGCCGCCGTGCGCAGCGGCGCCGAACGCCTCCTCGCCGCGCTGCCCAGCGTCACCGGCTCCACGGTCGCGCCCCCGCAGCCCACCCGCGACCTGCTCGCCGTGCTCGCCGAGGCCGACAGCGAGGCGGGCAAGCTCGGCGACGAGTACCTCTCCACCGAACACCTGCTCATCGCCATCGCCGCCAAGGGCGGCGCGGCCGGTGAGGTCCTTTCCGACCAGGGCGCGACGGCGAAGAAGCTGCTGGACGCCTTCCAGAACGCACGAGGAGCACGGCGGGTGACCACCCCCGACCCGGAGGGCCAGTACAAGGCCCTGGAGAAGTTCGGCACCGACTTCACGGCGGCCGCGCGCGACGGCAAGCTCGACCCGGTCATCGGCCGCGACCACGAGATCCGGCGCGTCGTGCAGGTGCTCTCGCGCCGTACGAAGAACAACCCGGTGCTCATCGGCGAGCCCGGCGTCGGCAAGACGGCCGTCGTCGAGGGCCTGGCCCAGCGCATCGTCAAGGGCGACGTGCCCGAGTCCCTGAAGAACAAGCGGCTCGTCTCCCTCGACCTCGGCGCCATGGTGGCCGGCGCCAAGTACCGCGGCGAGTTCGAGGAGCGGCTCAAGACCGTCCTCGCGGAGATCAAGTCCAGCGAGGGCCAGATCATCACCTTCATCGACGAGCTGCACACGGTCGTCGGCGCGGGCGCCGGCGGCGACTCCGCGATGGACGCCGGCAACATGCTCAAGCCCATGCTGGCCCGCGGCGAGCTCCGCATGGTCGGCGCGACCACCCTCGACGAGTACCGCGAGCGCATCGAGAAGGACCCGGCGCTGGAGCGGCGCTTCCAGCAGGTGCTGGTCGCCGAGCCGTCCGTCGAGGACACCATCGCGATCCTGCGCGGGCTCAAGGGCCGCTACGAGGCCCATCACAAGGTCGTCATCAACGACAGCGCGCTGGTCGCCGCCGCGACCCTCTCCGACCGGTACATCACCTCCCGCTTCCTGCCGGACAAGGCCATCGACCTCGTCGACGAGGCCGCGTCCCGGCTGCGCATGGAGATCGACTCCTCGCCCGTCGAGATCGACGAGCTCCAGCGCTCGGTGGACCGCCTGCGGATGGAGGAGCTGGCGCTGAAGAACGAGTCCGACCCGGCCTCGCGCGAGCGCCTCGACAAGATCCGCAAGGACCTCGCCGACCGCGAGGAGGAACTGCGCGGCCTGACCGCCCGCTGGGAGAAGGAGAAGCAGTCCCTCAACCGGGTCGGCGAGCTCAAGGAGCGCCTGGACGACCTGCGCGGCCAGGCCGAGCGGGCCCAGCGCGACGGCGACTTCGACGCCGCCTCCAAGCTGCTCTACGGGGAGATCCCGGCCCTGGAGCGCGAGCTGGCCGAGGCCACCGAGGAGGAGGCAGAGGCCTCCAAGGCCGGCGCGTCGAAGGACACGATGGTCAAGGACGAGGTCGGCCCCGACGACATCGCCGACGTGGTGGGCGCCTGGACGGGCATCCCCGCCGGCCGCCTGCTGGAGGGCGAGACCCAGAAGCTGCTCCGCATGGAGGACGAGCTGGGCCGCCGCCTGATCGGCCAGACCGAGGCCGTGCGGGCCGTCTCCGACGCCGTGCGCCGCACCCGCGCCGGCATCGCCGACCCGGACCGGCCGACCGGCTCCTTCCTCTTCCTCGGCCCGACCGGCGTGGGCAAGACGGAGCTGGCCAAGGCGCTCGCCGACTTCCTCTTCGACGACGAGCGGGCCATGATCCGCATCGACATGTCGGAGTACTCCGAGAAGCACAGCGTGGCCCGGCTCGTCGGCGCCCCGCCCGGCTACGTCGGCTACGAGGAGGGCGGCCAGCTCACCGAGGCCGTCCGCCGCCGCCCGTACAGCGTGGTGCTCCTGGACGAGGTGGAGAAGGCCCACCCCGAGGTCTTCGACATCCTGCTCCAGGTCCTCGACGACGGCCGGCTCACGGACGGCCAGGGCCGCACCGTGGACTTCCGCAACACCATCCTGATCCTGACCTCGAACCTGGGCAGTCAGTTCCTGATGGACCCGGCGACCCCGCCCGAGCAGAAGAAGCAGCAGGTCCTGGACGTGGTCCGGGCCAGCTTCAAGCCGGAGTTCCTCAACCGCCTGGACGACCTGGTGGTCTTCTCCGCGCTGAGCCGGGAGGAGCTGGCGCACATCGCCGAGCTGCAGATCGGCCGCCTCGCCAAGCGGCTCGCCGACCGGCGCCTCACCCTGGACGTCACCCCCGAGGCCCTGGCCTGGGTCGCGGACCGGGGCAACGACCCCGCGTACGGCGCGCGGCCGCTGCGCCGCCTGATCCAGACGGCGATCGGCGACCGCCTGGCCAAGGAGATCCTCTCCGGCGAGGTCCGCGACGGCGACACCGTGCGGGTCGACGTGGCGGGCGAGGACCTGCTGGTGGGCAAACCGCTCTGACCTGGCATTCCACCGGTCCGGGCACCGGGCACCCCGCGTACGGGAACGTGCGCGGGGTGCACTCCTGTCCGCCCGCAGCGGATCCGTGACCGTCGGGCTGGACACGGGGTGGGCGGGATGGGGGAGGATGCAAGTATCCGCACGAAGGGAAGTACACGGTGAGCATCGACCCGGCCTCGATTCCGAACTTCGGAGGGCAGCAGCCCGATCCGCAGGCCACAGGACCGGCGGGCCCCGTCGTCCCCGACCAGGATCTGGTCAAGCAGCTGCTGGAGCAGATGGAGCTCAAGTACGTCGTCGACGACGAGGGTGACCTCGCGGCGCCGTGGGAGGAGTTCCGTACGTACTTCATGTTCCGCGGCGAGGCGGAGCAGCAGGTCTTCTCGGTGCGGACCTTCTACGACCGTCCGCACAAGATCGAGGAGAAGCCGCAGCTCCTCGAGTCGATCGACGACTGGAACCGTCGCACCCTGTGGCCGAAGGTCTACAGCCACACGCACGACGACGGCTCCGTCCGCCTGATCGGCGAGGCGCAGATGCTGATCGGCACCGGCGTCAACCTGGAGCACTTCGTGTCCTCCACGGTCAGCTGGGTCCGCGCCTCCATCGAGTTCGACAAGTGGCTCACGGAGCAGCTCGGACTGGAGAAGGACATCGACTCCACCGACGGCGAGGACGAGGACGGCGGGGACAACTGACCCCCCGCTCCCCCCGCTCTCACAGGGGCGTCCTGGCGTACACCAGGAGGTAGACCCCGTAGGCGTAACCGAGCCCGGCCAGCCCCGCGGTCACCACGACCGCGGAGCGCGGCCGGGCTCGTGCCATGACGGCGGCCAGCGGCAGCAGCAGCGGGAACGCCGGCAGCAGGAACCGCGGCTTGGACTCGAAGTAGCCCGCCCCGCCCACGGCGATCACCAGCAGGACCGCGGTGTAGACGAGCAGCGGCAGCGGCAACAGCGGCCGGTCGGCGAACAGCAGTACCGCCAGCAGCAGGGCCGTGCCCAGCAGGAGCGCCGACACGGCCGTGGTGAGTGCCACCGGTCCGCCGCCGAGCACCTCCCCGACCTTGGCCACGGTGGCCCGGCCGCCGTCGAAGCGGGAGCCCCACTGCCGCTGCACGGCGAAGTACCCGGTCACGTCGTCCCGGGCCGCCCCGACGGCCACCACGTACGCGAGCCAGCCCGCCGGCGCCAGCAGCCCGGCCGCCCACACCGCCGGCGCCCGGGATCTTCGTACGAGCAGCGCGTGCAGGGCCGTGACGGTCACGGCCGCGGCGACGGCGATCCCGGTGGGCCGGGTGAGGCCCGCGACCAGCGCCAGCGACGCGGCGAGCAGCCAGCGCTCGCGCAGCAGTGCGTACAGGGACCAGGAGGCGAGCGCGACGAGCAGCGGCTCGGTGTAGGCGAGGGTGAGCACCACGGCGTGCGGCACCGCCGCCCACAGCGCGACGAGCAGCAGCGCGACGCGCCGCCCGGCCACCAGCTCGCCGACCCGGTAGACGCCGACGGCGGCCACCGCGGCGGCCGTCCAGGAGACGAACAGCCCGCCCCACTCGCCGCCGCCGGCCAGCCGCACCAGCGCCGGGTACAGCGGGAAGAAGGCGTAGTCGCTCTGCACCAGCCCGGTGACGGGCCAGATCTGGGTGCGGCCGTAGCCGTGCCGGGCGATGGCGAGGTACCAGACGGAGTCCCAGGAGTGCCCGAGCACCCGTACGGGGCTGCGCCCGGCCCACCAGGCGGCGAGGGCCAGCACGGCGGCCCCGCCCACGCGGATCGCGGCGAACACGCCGAGTGCGAGCGCCGCCGTGGGCACACCGACGGCCCTGACGTCCCGCGGCCGCACGAAAACAGACGTACTGCCCGTCGCCGTCATCTACCCCCGTACCCCCGACTTCCCGCGCCGCGTGAGGAACGCCCGTCCGGACGAGGAGGGGCCTCGGGCACACTAAGCGCCACCGCCCCTCACCGGGCGTGAATGGCTTCGGAAGCTCCGGTGAAATCGCACACCCCGCGGGGCGCGGGCCCGCGCCCCGCGGCGGCCGGCGGTCCGGCTCAGAGCCGCCGCAGCCGCTCCGCGGCCTCTTGCAGGACCTCGGTCTTCTTGCAGAACGCCCAGCGGACCTGCGTGGCGCCGGCGGACTTGTCGTCGTAGAAGACCTGGTTCGGGATGGCGACGACCCCGCAGCGCTCGGGCAGGGCGCGGCAGAAGGCGAGGCCGTCCTTCTCGCCGAGGGGGGTGATGTCGGTGGTGATGAAGTAGGTGCCGCGCGGACGGAAGACCTGGAAGCCGGCCGCCGCGAGGCCGTCGGCGAGGATGTCGCGCTTGGCGGCGAGGTCGGCGCGGAGGGCGTCGTAGTAGGCGTCCGGCAGGTGCAGGGCCTCGGCGACGGCGTACTGGAAGGGGCCCGAGGAGACGTAGGTGAGGAACTGCTTCGCCGAGCGGACCGCCGAGACCAGCTCCGGCGAGGCGGTGATCCAGCCGACCTTCCAGCCCGTGAACGAGTAGGTCTTGCCCGCGCTGCTGATGGTGACCGTGCGCTCGCGCATGCCGGGGAAGCCGGCCAGGGGGGTGTGGGAGCCCTCGAATACCAGGTGCTCGTAGACCTCGTCGGTGACGACCAGCAGATCGCGCTCGACCGCCAGCGCGGCGATCGCCGCGAGCTCGTCGGCGGTGAGGACGGTGCCCGTCGGGTTGTGCGGGGTGTTCAGCAGGAGCAGCCGGGTGCGCGGGGTGACGGCGGCGCGCAGTTCGTCCAGGTCGAGGGCGAAGGCGTCGCCGTGCGGGCGCAGGGTGACGGGGACCCGGGTGGCCCCGGCCATCGCGATGCAGGCCGCGTAGGAGTCGTAGAACGGTTCGAGGGCGATGACCTCGTCGCCGGGCTCCAGGAGCGCGAGGAGGGAGGCGGCGATGGCCTCGGTGGCGCCCGCGGTGACCAGGACCTCGGTGTCGGGGTCGGGGGCGAGGCCGTAGAAGCGCTGCTGGTGCGCGGAGATCGCGGTGCGCAGCTCCGGGACGCCGGGCCCGGGCGGGTACTGGTTGCCCAGGCCCGTGAGGACCGCGCGGGAGGCCGCTTCGGCGATCTCGGCCGGACCGTCGGTGTCGGGGAAGCCCTGGCCGAGGTTGATCGACCCGGTGCGCGCGGCCAGGGCCGACATCTCCGCGAAGATCGTCGTGCCGAAGGCCGCCAGCCGGCGGTTCAGGAAGGGGCGGTCGCTGCCCACGGGTGCGCTCATGGGCGCCATCCTGCGGGCAACCTCTGGACTTGCTCAAGTGTGCTTTGGGCCGTGCGGGCCGTGGGAATTCCACCTGCACGCGGGACGCGGGGATCCCGCTCCCCGGGAGGACCGGGGTGTGAGAGGGGGCGGACATGGAGTTCTTGTTCGTAGTGCTCGGGGTCTGCGCGTTGCTCGTTTTCCTCATGAGCCGGCTCGTCCGCAAGCTGGCGGGGCGCGGTTCCCGTCCGAGCCGGACGCGCCGGGCGAGCCGGGGCGGGAGCAGCTGGTGGGCCGGTGACTCCGGCTCGTCGGGCTGCGGGTCGTCGTCCTCGTGCGGTTCCTCGTCCTCCTGCGGGGGCGGGGGATGCGGCGGCGGCAGCTGACACGGGGCGGCCGGCACGGGGCGGCCGACGCCGTCTGACGTGGGCGTCCGGGGGTCCGTTTCCCCTCGGGCGCCCCGCGCGTTGTCCATGCATCCCGACGCGCGGGACGCAACCTGTTGAACACGTGAACTGCCGGGCCCCCGGGGGGATGTAAACCCCGTCAAGTTGGGTAAAAACGCTGTGAGTGCCGTGCCTTTCATGATTCCCTCGGTTGAGTAGACCAGTCCTCGGACCTCCCTGGACTTCCTGTGGACCCGTGCCGGTGTCCCCCCACCCGTGCTTGCTACCGCTGGCGGGCCCCGGCCCATCTCCCTCGCGCGTTTGCGGAGCCGACTCATGCTCACGACCCTCCAGACCTCCTACACCGACACGCGTGCCGCCGACCTCGCCTGGGCCCTGGGACGGGACCGGCTGCCCGCCCTGGCCGTACTGAACCTCGAACTTTCGGGTGCGAAGGTCGAGTTGCGCCTGCTCGGGGCCTCCCATCAGGTTCTGCTGGAGGAGCGGGACGTGCTCTGTTCGGAGACGGTCGCCTGCATGCCCGGGAGCAGTACGCCGCTGCCGCTCGGCGTGGCGAAGCGGGTGGGCGACTGGGAGTACGAGTTCGCCGCGCGGGTCGAGACCCTGTCCCGGGGATCCTTCGCCGGGCGGGCCCAGGAGCTGCTCGCACTGGTGGCCGACCACCCGAACGGACTAGCGGGGACGTTTCCGGGGAGCCCGCACGCCTTCACTGCCATGCTCGCCCAGCGGTACGAGGGCCAGGTGCGGTGGCGCACCTGGCACGCGTACCCGCAGGAAGGGCAGTTGGTGGCCACCCGCACGCGGGTCGGGGTGCGCATGGGCGCCGCGGCGCCCGCTCTGGAGACTCCCGCGCTCCTCTAGGCCGTACGGGGGCGCGTCGTTCGGGCCGTGCGTGGCCGATCGGGGCTCCGCGGTGCGGGGTGTGCCGTGCGGTTACGCCAACTGGCCCAATCGGTGCGCCACTTGCACCCATGTGGGTGACCGGATGCGAGTGGGCGGTGACGTACGGTTCGCTTCATGATCGACCGTTCCGTCCCGCGCCGGGTCCTCCCGGCCCCGGAGCCGGGAGGCGCCGCGACCGTTTCGGCCGCCCTGCCCGTACAGCCCCGGACGGGCCGACTCCTGGTCCTGGCCACCGTGTTCGTCTGCGCAGCCTGCGGGCTGGTGTACGAGCTGGAGCTCCTCGCCCTGGGCACGTACCTCATCGGCGACTCCGTCACCCAGGCGTCGGTCGTGCTGTCCGTCATGGTCTTCGCCATGGGCGTCGGCTCCCTGCTCGCCAAACGCCTGCGGCACCGGCCCGCCCTCGGCTTCGCCGCCATCGAGGCCGGGCTCGCCCTCCTCGGCGGCCTCTCCGCCATAGCGCTGTACGCGAGTTTCGCCTGGCTGGGGGAGTCCCGCCCGGCGCTCGTCGCGTTCTCCTTCGCCATCGGCATGCTCATCGGCGCGGAGATCCCGCTGCTGATGGTCCTCATCCAGCGCATCCGCAGACAGGACGCCGGCGGCGCCGTCGCCGACCTGTTCGCCGCCGACTACGTGGGCGCCCTCGTCGGCGGCCTCGCCTTCCCGTTCCTGCTGCTGCCGATGCTCGGCCAGCTCACCGGCGCGATGCTGACCGGCACCGTCAACGCCGTCGTCGGAGGCGGGCTGGTCCTGTGGCTCTTCCGGCACGACCTGAGCCGGCGCAGCCGCTGGCTGCTCATCGCCGCGAACCTGACCGTCCTCGTCGTGCTGGCCTCAGCGACCGTCCTCGCCGACGACTTCGAGCGGCTCGCCCGGCGCGCCGTCTACGGTTCCGAGGTGCGGGTCGCCGTCCAGACCGGGGTGCAGGAGCTGGTGCTCACCGGCCCCGCGACCGGCTCCCCGCGCTCCCTCGACCTGTACCTCGACGGACGGCTGCGGGTCAGCGGCTACGACGAGTACCGCTACCACGAGGCCCTGGTCCACCCCGCGATGACCGGCCCGCACGCCCGCGTCCTCGTCCTCGGCGGCGGTGACGGGCTCGCCGCGCGCGAGGTGCTCCGTTACCGGGACGTCGCCTCCGTCACCGTCGTCGAACTGGACCCGGGCGTGGTCCGCCTCGCCCGCACCGACCCCATGCTCTCCGCGCTCAACGCCGGGGTGTACGCCGACCCGCGCCTGGCCGTCGTCCACCAGGACGCCTTCCGCTGGCTGCGCGGGCCCGCCGCGAACGACCGCTTCGACGTGATCGTCTCCGACCTCCCCGATCCCGGCATCACCCCCAGCACGAAGCTGTACTCGCAGGAGTTCTACGGACTGGCCGCGCGGGCCCTGGCCCCCGGCGGCCGGATGGCCGTGCACGCCGGGCCGCTGTCCACGCGCCCGCGTACGTACTGGACCGTCGACTCCACGCTCCGCGCGGCCGGACTGCGCACCGCCCCCTACAGCGCGGGCGGCCGCCTGACGGGCTTCGCCGGCGGGCCCGACCGGTCCCCCCTCGGGGGCACGGGTGCGCCGCCGCAGGACTGGGGGTTCGTCCTGGCCGCCCGCGATCAGGAGCCCCGGCTGCACGTGGACCGTGGGACGCCCGCGCTGCGCTCGCTGTCGACCGGCTCCCTGCAGGACGCGGCACGCGATGCCGAACGCACCCGGGTGAGCGGACTTCCGCCCTCGACGCTGCCGCATCCGCGGTATTCGTGACCCGGTGCGGTCCAGGCCGTAGGCTCGATCGCATGGAGCATCAGGTGTTCGTCCCGGTACCGGCAGACGACCTCCGCGCCGTGCTGCGCGACCCCGCCAGGGTGGCCCGGTGCGTGCCGGGACTCCAGCAGGACGCCGACACGGGCGTCGGCCCGCTCTCCGGGCGGCTCAAGGTGCGGGCGGGCGGGACCACCGTGACCTACCGGGGCTCCGCGGCCGTCATCGAGCAGGGCCCGGACCACTTCACCTTCGAGGGTGAGGGCACGGAGGTGCGCGGCAGTGGCACCGTGAAGTTCTCCCTCGGCCTGCGTCTGGCCCCCGTACCGGGCGGGACCCGCCTGGACTTCACCGCGCGGGCCACCGCCGACGGGCGCGCCGCCTCCTTCGCCCCCGAGGCCGCGGCCGCGGCCCTGCGCAGGCTGCTCGACCGGGCCGCGGGCCAGCTGGCCGCGGGGTCCACGGTCAGCGACCCGGTCGCGGAGGCGGAAGCGGAGGCCGAGGAGGCCGACGGCCCGGCGGGGACGGAGGGCGAGGTCACCGAGGTCAGCGCCACGGTCTTCGAGACCGAGGTGCCACCGCCGTCCCTGGACCCCGCCGTGGACCCGTTCCTGGCCGGCGGATTCGAGGACCTCGGCGCGGCAGGAGCCCCACGGCCCCCCGCCGAGGCCGCCCACGCCCGCCGCACCATGATCGGCCGCAGCGCCGAGGAGGTGGACCACGCGCCCCCGCGCGGCCGGTACGCCCCGGTGCCCGCACCGACCGCCACCGCGACCGGCGACAGCCTGCGCTGGATCGCCCCGGCGGCCGCGCTCGCGCTCGCCTCGGCCGTCGTCATCGGCCGGGCCCTGCGCCGCCGCCGCTGACCTGCGGGCCTCGGACACCTCGATCCACCGCACCGGACGCCGGGACCCGGTAAACCTCTGCGGCCACAGCACTAGGGTCGACCGCATGAGTACGCAACTGAGCGCCGGCGGCACCGAGGTGACTGTCGACCAGGAGAACGGCTGCCGGATCAGCAGTCTGCGCATCGACGGCACCGAGCTGCTGCGCCAGGGGTCCCGGTACGGGTCCTTCCCCATGGTGCCGTGGTGCGGCCGGATGAAGGACGGCCGGTTCCACAACGGCGCGACCCTGCACCAGATGCCCCTCGACCACCCGCCGCACGCCCTCCACGGCTTCGGCCGTGACGCGTCGTGGCGGCCGGCCGGTGCCACCGCCACCGAGGCCGCCTTCACCTACGACCTCGCCGACCCGTGGCCGGTCCCCGGCCGGGTCACCCAGGTCGTCACCCTCGCCGAGGACTCCCTGACCCTCACCATGGGCGTCGAGACGTACGGGGACTCCTTCCCGGCCCAGGCCGGCTGGCACCCCTGGTTCCTGCGCAACCTCGGCGGCCGGGACGTGGAGGTCTCCTTCGACCCCGCCTGGCAGGAGGAGCGCGGAGCCGACCACCTCCCCACGGGCAACCGCATCGACCGGCAGACCGGCCCCTGGGACGACTGCTTCGGCATGCCCGACGGAGTCGACGTCACCCTCACCTGGCCCGGGGCCCTGGAGCTGCGCATCACCAGCAGGTCCGAATGGGTGGTCGTGTACGACGAGCAGGACGAGGCCGTCTGCGTCGAGCCGCAGTCCGGTCCGCCGAACGGGATCAACACCGCTCCGCGCCTGGTCACCCCCGTCGACCCGCTGGAGGTCTCCACGACCTGGACGTGGCGGCGGCTCGCCTAGCCCGCAACTAAGCTCGTCGGCATGAGTGACGTACGCGATGCGCTTCTGCAGCAGATCAAGGACAAGGCCGTCGTGCACGGCAAGGTGACCCTCTCCTCCGGCCGGGAGGCCGACTACTACATCGACCTCCGCCGGATCACCCTCGACGGCGAGGCGGCCCCGCTGGTCGGCCAGGTCATGCTCGACCTCACCGCCGAGCTCGACTTCGACTGCGTCGGTGGCCTGACCCTCGGCGCCGACCCGGTCGCCACCTCGATGCTGCACGCCTCCGCCGCGCGCGGACAGCGCCTGGACGCCTTCGTCGTCCGCAAGGCGCAGAAGGCGCACGGCATGCAGCGACGCATCGAGGGCACCGACGTGAAGGGCAAGCGCTGCCTGGTGGTCGAGGACACCTCGACCACCGGCGGATCCCCGCTGACCGCCGTCGAGGCCGTCCGCGAGGCCGGCGGCGAGGTCGTCGCCGTCGCCACGATCGTCGACCGCGGCGCGGCCGGGGCGATCGCCGAGGCGGGCCTGCCGTACCTCACCGGCTACCGCCTCGAGGACCTCGGCCTGTCCTGACCGGCCACTGCGACAACGGGCGACAAAGGTCCTCGGCTGCCCCTGCGGCGGGTCTGACCTGGCCTTTCCCTGCGGCCCGGGATGTTTCACGTGAAACATCCCGGGCCGTTCGCCCATCCGGTGACACCGGCGGGCTGGACCCTTGCGCGGAGTCTGGAAAGATAGGCGCGACGATGACGTCGCCCCCAGGTCAGGGCCCGCAATAAGCACACTCCCCGCACATCCAAGGAGCGGACAGATGCCCATCGCAACCCCCGAGGTCTACAACGAGATGCTCGACCGGGCGAAGGCAGGCAAGTTCGCCTACCCGGCCATCAACGTGACCTCGTCCCAGACCCTGCACGCAGCGCTGCGGGGCTTCGCGGAGGCCGAGAGCGACGGCATCATCCAGATCTCCACCGGTGGTGCGGAGTTCCTGGGTGGCCAGCACAACAAGGACATGGTCACCGGCGCGGTCGCCCTGGCGGAGTTCGCGCACATCGTCGCCGCCAAGTACGACATCACCGTCGCCCTGCACACCGACCACTGCCCCAAGGACAAGCTGGACGGCTACGTACGTCCGCTCCTGGACATCTCCGCCGAGCGCGTCGCCCGCGGTCTGAACCCGCTCTTCCAGTCGCACATGTGGGACGGCTCCGCCGAGACCCTGGCCGACAACCTGGCCATCGGCCAGGAGCTGCTCGCCAAGGCCGTCGCGGCGAAGATCATCCTTGAGGTCGAGATCACCCCGACCGGCGGCGAGGAGGACGGCGTCAGCCACGAGATCAACGACGAGCTCTACACCACCGTCGAGGACGCGATCCGCACCGCCGAGGCCCTGGGCCTGGGCGAGAAGGGCCGCTACCTGCTGGCCGCCTCCTTCGGCAACGTCCACGGTGTCTACAAGCCGGGCAACGTCGTCCTGCGCCCCGAGCTCCTCAAGGACCTCCAGGCCGGTGTCGCCGAGAAGTTCGGCAAGGTCTCGCCGTTCGACTTCGTCTTCCACGGCGGTTCGGGCTCGACGGCCGAGGAGATCGCCACCGCGCTGGAGAACGGCGTCGTGAAGATGAACCTGGACACCGACACCCAGTACGCCTTCACCCGGCCGGTCGTGGACCACATGTTCAGCAACTACGCCGGTGTGCTGAAGGTCGACGGCGAGGTCGGCACCAAGTCGAAGTACGACCCGCGCACCTGGGGCAAGGCCGCCGAGGCGGGCATGGCCGCGCGTGTCGTCGAGGCGTGCGCGAACCTGCGCTCCGCCGGCACCAAGATCAAGTAGCCGGTCGCGGCCGGAGCCACAGCCGCAGCCGCAGCCGCACCGGAGGGCCCGGCCCCCGTCCCAGGACGGAGGCCGGGCCCTCCGGCCTTCCCGGACGGGGGCTGGGGTGGGGGCGGGGCGGGGGCGTCGGTGGACGGTGGACGGTGGCTCCACGATGGTGTGAACTGCATCCTGCGTCGGGGGCGTGAAGGGGGACGGGGGCACATGAGGGCTGGACGACCGCAGGTGAAGCAGGACCGTGCGGTGCGCACCCGCCGGGCGATCCTGGAGGCCGCCGCGGTGGTGTTCGAGGACCGCGGGTACGACGCGGCGAAGCTGACGGACATCGTCAGGCTCGCCAAGGTCACCAAGGGCGCGCTCTACTTCCACTTCGAGTCGAAGGAGCACCTGGCGCAGGCCGTGATCGAGGCCCAGGTGAGCATGCACGCGCCGGTCGCCCCGCAGGAGTTCAAGGCTCAGGAGTTCGTCGACGTCGGCATGGTCTTCTCGCACCGTCTCCGGTACGACGTGCTGATGCGCGGCAGCGCGCGGCTCACCCTGGAGCACAACGGGCGGGAACTGGACCGGGCGGCGCCGTACCTGGGGTGGATCGAGCTGCACACCGAGCTGATGGCGCAGGCGCGGGAGCGCGGAGAACTGCTGCCGCACGTCGATCCGTCGGCGGCCGCGCGGCTCGTGGTCGGGGCCTTCGCCGGGCTCAACGTCATGTCCCAGACGCTCGGCCTCGACCTGGACCGGGAGGTCTCGGCGCTCTACGCGGCCGTGATGCCGGGCCTGGTGGTCCCGGCCGTCGCGGCGCGGCTCGACACCGCGCCGGGCCGCGGCGCCAGGGCGTTGCACGACCTGGACGAGGCCTGCCGGTGCGACCACCCCGTGCCGCAGCCCCCCATGACGCCACGTCTGCCCGCCGCGGCAACAGCCCCCACCCCCTGACACAGCCCCCGCCCCGGCAGCCCGCCCGGCGTCACCCGTCCCACCCGCAACACCCCAGCCTTCCCGGGCCCGCCGGCCCGCGGCCCGTCCGGCCCGCGGCCTTGCCGGCCTGCGGCTCTGGCCCGCCGGCCCGTCCGGCGCCCGGCGCCCCAGGGCGCGGCGGCCGAGCCCGCCCCCTGGCCCCGGCGGGACCCGTCCCGCACACAGCGCCCCAGGCTGCCCCGGCCCGTCCGGCCCGTCCGGCGTTCGGCGCCCCGGGCCCGGCGGCCCACCCCGCCCCGGCCCCGGTGGGACCCGCACGGCGGGCAGCGCCCCGGGCCCGCCGGCCCGTCCGGCGCCCCCGGCCTCGGCGGCCCACCCCGCCCCGGCCCCGGTGGGACCCGCACGGCGGGTAGCGCCCCGGGCCCGACGGCCCGTCCGGCGCCCCCGGGCGCGGCGGCCCACTCCGCCCCGGCCCCGGTGGGACCCGCACGGCGGGCAGCGCCCCGGGCCCGACGGCCCGTCCGGCGCCCCCGGGCGCGGCGGCCCACTCCGCCCCGGAGCCGGTGGGACCCGCACGGCGGGTAGCGCCCCGGGCCCGACGGCCGACCCGGCCTGCGGTCCCTGGCCCGGATCCGTCCGGCGCTCGGCGCCCCCGGCCTCGGCGGCCCACCCGGCCCGGGGCTGCGGTTGTGCCGCCGGTTTTGCGGACCACCGCACCCGGCAGACTGGGGGCATGTCCATTCACCAGAACCTGCTCGGGGGCCCCGCCCCCACCCACCTCCCCGACGAGCCGGGCCGCGCGGCCATCGCCGCCGGCACCCCGGCCGTCGAGGTGGCCGCCGCGCACCCCACCTCCTCCCTCGCCTGGGCCGTCCTCGCCGACGAGGCCTTCGCCGCCGGCAGCACGGTCGAGTCGTACGCCTACGCCCGTACGGGCTACCACCGCGGGCTCGACGCGCTGCGCCGCGCCGGGTGGAAGGGCCACGGCCCGGTCCCGTGGGAGCACGAGCCGAACCGCGGTTTCCTGCGCGCGCTGAACGCCCTGGCCCGCGCGGCCGGCGCGATCGACGAGAAGGAGGAGTTCGAGCGCTGCACGACCTTCCTGCGCGACTCGTCCCCGACGGCGGCGGACACGCTGGGCGCCTGAGCCCGTACGGCGGGGAGTGACACGCGGACACGACGCGGACGCAACGCGGACAAAACGTGTGGTCTGTGTCACTCCCCGCTGGAGCGTCGACGCGACGGCGCCCTATGATGCGGGCAGGGGACCGGGGCTCCACTCACCTCACGGAAGGAGCGGACCGCTACCCGGAAGCACGTGTCGAGGAGACAGCGATGTCGAAAACCCTTGATGCCTCCGGAGTCGGCGGGGACACCCCGAACCTCGACTTCGACGGCACGACCCCGTACGAGGACTACGTCCAGGCGGACGTCCTCACCCACCTCCAGCACCTCCGCTCGGACGACCCCGGCGAGATGGTCTTCCTGGTCACGACCCAGGTCATGGAGCTGTGGTTCACGGTCATCGTCCACGAGTGGGAAACCGCCGCGAAGGCCCTGAGCGAGGACCGCATCCCGGTCGCGATGGATGCGCTGAAACGTTCCCTCCGCGAACTGGAGGCCCTGAACGCCTCCTGGCGCCCGCTCGCCCAGCTCACCCCGGCGCAGTTCAACGCCTACCGCGGTGCCCTCGGCGAGGGTTCCGGTTTCCAGTCGGCTATGTACCGCCGGATGGAGTTCCTGCTCGGCGAGAAGTCCTCCTCCATGCTCGTCCCGCACCGCGGCGCGCCGCGCGTCCACGCGGAGCTGGAGAAGGCCCTCCAGGAGCCCAGCCTCTACGACGAGGTGCTGCGCCTCCTGGCCCGCCGCGGCCTGCCGGTCCCGGAATCCGTCCTGCAGCGCGACCTCTCGCTCCGCTACGAGGCCTCGGCCGAGGTCGAGGCCGTCTGGACCGGCCTGTACGCCGCCCCGGACGAGAACCTGGACCTCCACCGGCTCGGCGAGGTCCTCACCGACGTCGCCGAACTCGTCTGGCGCTGGCGCAACGACCACCTGGTGGCCACCCGCCGTGCGATGGGCGCGAAGACCGGCACGGGCGGCTCGGCCGGTGTGACCTGGCTGGAGAAGCGCGCGACGAAGAACGTCTTCCCGGAGCTCTGGACGGCGCGCAGCCATGTCTGACACCTCCGAGGACATAGCGGCGGACCTCCGCACCCGCGCGGCCGCCCTGGACGCCGCCGACGAGCTGGCGAAGCTGCGCGAGCGGTTCACCCTCCCCGAGGGCGTCGTCTACCTGGACGGCAACTCGCTCGGCGCGCTCCCGGCCGGCGTGGCCGCGGCCACCGCCGACGTCGTGGCCCGGCAGTGGGGCGAGCTCCTCATCCGCTCGTGGGACGAGAGCGGCTGGTGGACCGCGCCCGAGCGGATCGGCGACAAGATCGCCCCGCTGATCGGCGCCGCCCCCGGACAGGTGGTCGTCGGCGACTCCACCAGCGTCAACCTCTTCAAGGCGCTGGTCGGCGGCGCCCGCCTCGCGGCTCCCGGCCGGACGAAGCTGCTGGTCGACTCCGCGACGTTCCCCACCGACGGCTACATCGCGCAGTCGGCGGCCCGGCTGGCGGGCCTGACCGTCGTCCCGGTCGACCCCGCGCAGGCGGCGGAGGCGATCGACGCGGACACCGCGCTGGTCCTCCTCAACCACGTCGACTACCGCAGCGGCCGCCTCCACGACCTGCCGGCCCTCACGGCGGCGGCCCGCGCCGCCGGCGCGGTCGTGGTCTGGGACCTGTGCCACTCCGCGGGCGCCCTGCCCGTGGGCCTGGACGCGCACGACGTCGACCTGGCCGTCGGCTGCACGTACAAGTACCTCAACGGAGGCCCCGGCGCCCCCGCGTACCTGTACATCGCCGCCCGCCACCAGGACGCCTTCGACTCCCCGCTCCCCGGCTGGAACGGCCACGCGGACCCCTTCGCGATGACCCCGGCCTACGAGGCGGCGCAGGGCGCGACCCGCGGCCGCGTCGGCACCCCGGACATCCTGTCCATGCTGGCGCTGGAGGCGGCGCTCGACGCCTGGGACGGGGTCGCCGTCGAGGCGGTGCGCGCCAAGTCCCTGGCCCTGACCGACTTCTTCCTCGAATGCGTGGCGGCGTACGTCCCGCAGGGCCTGGTCGAGTCGGTCACCCCGGCCGAGCACGAGCGCCGCGGCAGCCAGGTCTCGCTGCGGACCGAGAACGCCCGTGAGGTCATGGGCGAGCTCATCGCCCGGGGCGTCATCGGCGACTTCCGCGCACCCGACGTCCTGCGCTTCGGCTTCACCCCGCTCTACGTCGGTTTCGCCGACGCGGAGCGCGCAGCGCGCACGCTGGGTCACATTTTCGGGTGACGGGGTAGCGAAACGTCACATCACAGGGCGGGCGGGGCTACGGCTCCGTCCGCCCTGTCATATTCCGGTCCCAGCACGGAAGCGGCTGTTCCAGACTGATACGGTCCCGCTCTGCCGGAACACCGGAACATCTGTCCCCGCTGTCCCACGCGTTACCGAGAGGTTGAGCCGATGACGGACCCCGCCGCCGTGGAACGGGACGCCGCCGAGGCCGCCTCGGCCTTCGCCCATCCGGCGGTCGCCCCGGACGTGAGCGCCGCCTACGGGGAACACCCCGACCACGTCGTCGACTTCTACGCCCCGCGCGGCCCGGCCACGGGTCCGGTCCCGCTGGTGGTGGTCCTGCACGGAGGGGCGTGGCGGGCCCCCTACGACAGGCAGCACATCACGCCCTTCGCGGACTTCCTGGCCCGGCGCGGTTTCGCCGTCGCCAACGTCGAGTACCGGCGCGGCAGTTCCCTGCCGCACCAGAACGCCGACGGGCCGGTCGCCGGGCGCTGGCCGGAGACCTTCGACGACGTCGCCGCCGCGATGGACGCCCTCCCCGGCCTCGCCGCGACAGCCCTGCCGCAGGCGGACGTCCGCCGCGTGGTCGTCACCGGGCACTCGGCGGGCGGCCACCTCGCGCTGTGGGCCGCGGCCCGGCACGTGCTCCCGTACGGCTCGCCGTGGCGGCTGTCCGTCCCGCCGATACTGCGCGGAGTGGTGGCGCTGGCGCCGATCGCGGACTTCGCGGTGGCGGAGGAGCTGGGCGTGTGCGGCGGGGCGAGCGCGCAGCTGCTGGGCGGTGCGGAGCACTGGGACGAGCGGCTGCCCTCGGCCGACCCGGCGTCGCTGCTGCCGACCGGCATCGCCACGGCGGTGGTCCAGGGCCGGGACGACATCGTGGTCCCGCAGGCGGTGGCCGAGGCGTACGTGGCGGCTGCGGCCAAGGCGGGGGAGATGGTGGGGCTGACCCTGCTCGACGGCGTCGGGCACTTCCCGCTGATCGACCCGGCGGCGGACGCCTGCGCGGTGGTCGCGGAGGAGATCTCCCAGCTGGCCTGGTAGCGGACTCGGTCCCTCCGCCACACCGCCCCTGACCAGGGCGAAAACCGGTGGCGGGGAGGGCCGACACGCTGGGTACTCTGGTCAAGCTTTGATCAGTTTGCGCCAAAGAACCAACAAAAAATGGGGGGGCCGGTGCGCAATCACCGACTCGTAGTTTCCGCTGCCTTCATCGCGGCGGGTCTGGCTCTCGTTCAGGTCCCGGCCTCGGCGGCCGAGGGGCCGGACAAGCCCGCCGCGCCGGCCAAGCCCGCACCGGCCAAGCCCGTCGCGCCGGGCCAGGCCAAGGCCGGGACGGCCGCGAAGGCGGCCACCACGTCCGCGGGGGAGAAGTTCCACAGCCCGGCCGACCGCACGGTCCGCACGACGCTGCCCGGCGCCGGCAACAAGGCGGCCGCCGACCACCCGGGGCTGTCCGTGGAGATCGCCGGCGAGAGCTGGTCGGCGCACCGACTGGGGCTCGCCACCAAGATCACGGGTCCGGACGCCGACCTCGACGTCGTCGTCGACTGGGGCGACGGCACGACGGAGAAGACGAGCGTCAAGGGGACCGAGGAGGTCTACCACGACCACGTGTACGCCGAGGTCGGCGAGTACGTGGTGAAGGTGACGGTCACCGACGTCGCGAACGGCATCCAGGCCGCCAACCAGATCACCTTCGTCACCGAGGGCTCCAAGTTCACCCCGCACGCCCCGACCCGGCTGCTGGACACCCGCAACGGCACGGGCACGAAGGCGGGCAAGGTCGCGGGGCGCGGCACGACCCGCGTCCAGGTGGCGGGCAACTCCGGCATTCCCGCCGGGGCCACGGCGGTCGTCCTCAACGTCACCGTCACCAACACCACCGACGGCGGGCACGTCGCGGTGTACCCGGGCAAGGGTTCCCGGCCCGACACGTCGAACCTGAACTACACCGCCGGCCAGTCCGTTCCGAACCTGGTGATCGTGCCGGTGGGCGCGGACGGCAGCGTGGAGCTGTTCAACGGCGGCTGGAGCCCGGTGGACCTGATCGCCGACGTCACGGGCTACTTCACCCGTACCGCGGCCGGCGGCTACACGTCGATCACCCCGACCCGGTTCGTCGACACCCGTGAGGGCCTGGGCACCGCCAAGGGCCGGCTCGCCGGGCGCGGAACCTTCACCACCCAGATCGACGGTCTCAAGGGCGTGCCCAAGGGCATCACCGCCGTGGCCCTGAACGTGACCGTGACCAACCCCGCGGAGGCCGGCCACCTGTCCGTCTTCCCGGGCGGCGGCCAGACCCCGACGGCGTCGAGCCTGAACTTCGCGGCCGGTCAGACGGTCGCCAACTCGGTGATCGTGCCCGTGGGCCCGGACGGCAGGATCAGCGTCTTCAACGGCGCCTGGGCGGGCGCCGACGTCATCGTGGACGTGGTGGGCCACTACGGCAAGGGCAGCAAGGCGGCGCTGCGGACGATCAGCCCGTGGCGCGCGATCGACACCCGCGACACCGAGGCGTGGCCCGGGAGGCTGCCGGCCCGCGGGTACTTCTCCCAGTGGTTCGCCCCCGAGCCGGAGGGCGTCGAGGCCTTCGTCTTCAACACCACGGTCACCAACACCGCGGACGACGGATTCCTCTCCGTGGCCCCGAGTCCGCTGCCGTGGGAGGAGAACACCGACCCCAACGCGCCCAAGCCGCCGCGTCCCGTCTCCTCCGCCCTGAACTGGACGAAGGGCGCCACCGTCCCGAACCTGGTCCAGACGGGGGTCGGCGAGTACGGGATCATCAACTTCTGGAACCAGGGCTGGAAGGACGCCGACCTGATCGTCGACGTGTTCGGCATCTACGAGACGAACTGATCCGCCGGTCCGCGCACGACGAAGAGGGCCCCGCCCGGTCTCACGACCGGGCGGGGCCCTCGTCCTTGCGCCCTTGGTGTCAGGAGGTGAAGTAGCCGTTCAGGTCGGCGATCACGTCGGTGGATCCGGAGTTGTTGTAGAAGGTCACCTTGCCGTCGACGACGGGGACGACGACCAGGTTGGCGACGGTCTGTCCGGGGGTGTAGTTGAGGTTGGAGACGCCCGGGCGTCCGGTCCCGTGCGGGTGGACGATCAGGTGGCCGGCCTCGGTGGGGTTGGTGACCGTGACGTTCAGGACGACCGCGGTCACACCCTGTGCGGGGACACCGGCGGTGCCGGTGACCTGGAGGGTGACGGCGCCGCCGGGGCCGACCGCTCCGGCGCGGGCGCCGGTGCCGTCGCGGGTGTCGAGGAGCCGGACCGGGCCGGCCGCGGAGAAGGCCGAGCCGGTGGCCGCGTAGTAGCCGGTGACGTCGGCGATGAGGTCGACGGATCCGGCGTTGTTGCGCAGGTCTACCTTGCCGTTGACCACCGGCACCGTCACCAGGTTGGGGACGATCTGCCCGGGCGTGAAGTTGAGGTTCGACACGCCCGGCGCGGTCTGGCCGTTCGGGTAGACGGTGACGTGTCCGGCCTCGGTCGGCTGGACGGCGGTCACGTTCATGACGACGGCGGTGACGCCGGTGGCCGGGATGCCCTTGACGCCCGCGACCTGGAGGGTGACGACGCCGCCCGGTCCGACGCGCTGCTTGGCCGCACCCGTACCGTCACGCGTGTCGAGGAACCGCGACGGGGTGATCGGGTTGAACGCGGAGCCCGCCCCGGCCTGGTCGGTGTAGTAGCCCGTCACGTCGGCGATCAGGTCCACCGATCCGGCGTTGTTGCGGAGGTCGACCTTGCCGTTGACGACGGGGACGGTGACGAGGTTGGGGACGATCTGGCCGGGTGCGAAGTTGAGGTTCGACACCTTGGGCACGGCCTGCCCGTTCGGATAGACCATCACGTGCCCGGCCTCGGTCGGCCGGACGGCCGTCACGTTCATCACGACCGCGGTGACGCCGGTGGCCGGGATGCCCTTCACACCGGCGACCTGCAGGGTGACGACCCCGCCCGGACCCACGCGCTGCTTGGCCGCACCCGTACCGTCACGCGTGTCGAGGAACCGCGACGGGCCGTGCGGCACGAACCGGCTCCCCTTCGGAGCGGGCGCGGGCGCGGTGACCGTGTAGGCCTTGGGCAGGTAGCCCCGGGACGGCACCCCGGTCGTGTAGCCGACACCGTCCAGGAGCAGGTCGTACGGTCCGGGCGTCAGGTCGGCCGTGTCGACCTCGACGGTCAGTGCCGTGCCCTCGGGATTGACGGAGACCGCGGTCAGGGGCCGCTCGGTGCCGTCGCGCTTGACCTTCATCTTGGTACCGAGGTGCAGCCCGGTGCCGCTGACCACGGCATGCGTGCGCGTCCCGGAGGGGCTGGACGACGGGCTGATGCCCTTCGGGTCCTGGCTCGGCGGACGGACGCACCCGGTGTCGCAGACTCCCTGGATGCTGTACTCCACCGGGGTGGCGGTCCTTGCCGGGCTCAGGAGCAGCAGGGCCTGCCCGGCGTCGGCGTTGTGGGTGGCCTGGCAGCGAGCACCGAACTCGCCCCAGTTGCTGCCGCACTGGTAGCCGAGGTACGTGCTGTCCCAGTTGTTCAGGCTCAGCAGATCGATCTGGGGCTTCGCGATGTCCGGGGCGCTGGTGGTACCGAACACCTTGAAGGCCTGACCGGGCTGCACGTCGATGACGGCGCAGTAGGCGGTCGCGGACTCGGTGAGCACACCGCTGCGCACGGGGAAGCCGTCGACCGACACCTTGGCAGTCGTGCACTCCGGTGACCAGCCCGACGCCGATGCGACCTTCCAGGTGTCCACGTCGGTGTGGATGGGCTTGTCCTTGTACCCGGTGGCCACCACGACCATGACGTACGAGGTCGAGCCGGTCACCTGGCAGGAGATCCCCCACTGACGGCAGACGATCTTGCCGTCGGCGTCGACCACCATCATCGTCGTGGAGGGGCCGTACCGCGCCTCGTTGAGCGCGCGGGAGCTCAGCCAGAACTTGTCGGTGGCGGCGCCGGTCACCCGGACGCACCGGGCGTCGAGCGCCGACGTCAGGTCGAAGGGGAGCGACTGGCCGCCGACCTTGGTGGAGGCGGGGGAGGCACACTTCGCGGTCGGTGAGATGTCACGCCGTACCAGCTTGTACGTGTCCGACCCGTAGCCGGTGAAGACCACCATGGCGGTGTACGGGACACCGGCGGTGAGCCGGCAGATCGCGGTGGAGCCGGGCGCGGTCGAACAGGCCGTGGTGCCGGACGGGTCCACGACGACGACGTCCCCGTTCACCCGGTTCTGCTCGTTGGTGTAGTCGATCATCTCCGCGGTGGAGTGCCTGTCCGCGGGCAGGCTCAGGCAGTACTGACGGACCTGGGACGACACGGGGGCCTGTGCGCCCCAGGTGCCGTCGAACCCGGTCTGCTGCCAGGCGGCGCAGCCCGTGGCATCGCCGGTCCGGTGGATCACCAGCCGGAAGTCCTTCGTCGCTTCGCCGCTCAGGACCGCCCGGAACGGCGCGGCACCGGTCAGCTTGCAGGCGTGGTACGTGTGTCCACCCACCTCGCACTGCTTGGCGCCGGCGGAGTCGAAGACCGTCACCGCGGCGCTGGTGTCCTCGTCGGAGGGCCGGTTGAGCAGGTACACGCCCTGGCCGGTGGCGGTCGGCAGGGTCAGGCAGAGGCGCTGGCCCGGCCCGCCGAAGGTGCCCGTGGCCGGACCTGCCGCCAGGCCGTTGTCGTGGGTCGCCGTACAGCCGCGGGTCTCCTTGGCGGAGTGGAACCGCATGCCGAACGTGTCCGCGTCGGTGGTCCGGGGGTCCAGGGCCCAGGTGTGGTCGCCGGGGGCCAGGTCACAGGCACCCTGTCCGCATTCGGGTGCGGACGGGGTGCCGTCCCGGGCGAACAGCGCGCCGTAGAGCTCGACGTCGGCCTTCACGGGGCCGAAGGCGTATCCGGCGGCCTGCGCCACGCGCAGGGTGCGGCAGCGCGCGGTGGGGTTCAGGTCGGGGGAGGCCCCGAAGGCCTGGGGCTCCACCACGGCGCAGCCCTCCGGCGCGGAGAGCCGGGCGGCGGTGAACCCGTAGGTCTCCGCCGTGCCCGCGAAGGACATCACGGAGGCCCGGAAGGGGGCCGTGCCGGTGAGCTTGCAGTCCAGGGCGTAGCTGCTGTTGTCCTTGGACGAGCAGATCTCCTTGCCGGAGGCGTCATAGACGGTCCGCAGGACCTGCCAGCTGGGGGAGAACGCCCGGAGCACGTCACCCGCGGCCAGGTCCAGCCCGTAGCAGTCGCCCGCTGAACCGGCCGGCAGCGAGCCGGGGAACACCGTGGGGGCGCCGAGCTTGCGGTCGGCTGCGCCCACCGCCTTGCAGGCGGTGGAGGAGAGCAGCGGGACGTACGAGACCGAGAGGGCCCGGGCCATGCCGTTGTCGAAGTTCGGGATCTTGAGGGTGTACGTGCCGGCCTGCGCGGTGGGGCAGCGCAGCGTGCCGTAGCCGTGGCCGGAGCCGAGTACGTTCTCGCAGGCCGTGGTGGTGCCGTCGGGTGCGACGAGCTGTGGTTGGGCCATAGTGCCCGGCATGACGACCTGGAGCAGCACCAGGTCCTTCTGCTGCGGCAGGGAGAGCGAGAACGAGGCTGTCCCGGTCGGCTCGAGCGTGCAGGTGACGACGGCGTGGGCGCCCAGGGCGGCGGGGCAGTCGCCCGCTGATGCGCTCTTCTGCAGTGCGCGTACGGCGGCCTCGTGCTCGGCCTGCGGGTCCCGCTTCGGCGGGGCCTCCGGTCCGGCCTTGGCCGCGGCGCCCCCGGACGCGGTGTGCTGCTGCGACGGGGCGGCGGCAGGCGGTGCCGTGGCCGCGAAGGCCGGAGCGGCCTGGCCCGTGAGCGAGGCCAGCACGGCGAGCAGCAGGGCGCCCGAGGCGGCGATCGAGCCGCCCCGGCCCCGTCTGCGCCGGTTTCCTCTGCCGGTCGGCAGTACAGTCATGAACCCCCCAGTCGGATCGGCCCGGCCCTGTGACCTGCACAGGGAGCAGAGGGCAGTCGGTGCGTCGGGACCATCCCGTCGGACATAGAGCCCAGTTCGGGACAGAATCGAGCCAACTCCCCTTGATCGCACATGTATTCGCGATCTCGCGGGTGAAGATCTGGGTACTCTAGAGCCCAGACCTGAGCACGTTCAAAAATGGGGGGATCGGTGCGCAGTCGCCGTCTCGTAATTTCCGTCGCCGTCATCGCGGCAGCCATCGGTCTCGCGCCGGGCATCGCCCAGGCCGCTGAGCCGGCCGCACCCGGGGCGGGTGCGCCCGGGGCGGGTGTGCCCGCGGTGGGGGCGCCCGCCGTCGACCTGGCCAAGGTCGCGGCGCCGGACCTGAAGACCTACAAGAGCCCCGCGGAGCGTTCCGTCCGCAAGGCGCTGCCCGGAGCCAAGGGCGGGGCCGCCGCCCAGCGGGCCGCCGGCAACCCGGACCTGGCGCTCGTCCTGAACGCCGCGGCCACCACCGCGCACGCCTTCGACCTGGAAACCACCGTCATCAGCGCCGACTCCACGCTGAAGGTCACCGTCGACTGGGGCGACGGCAGCAGCCCCGACGGCATGGACGCGTACGGCTCGACCGTCCTGCGGAGCAGCCACACCTTCGCCCGGCTCGGCCAGTACGACGTCAAGGTCACCGTGACGGACCCGGCCAACCAGGCCGAGGTCGTCAACGAGTTCCAGATCATGACCGCCGGCTCGGACTTCGTCGCGCACACCCCGACCCGCCTGCTGGACACCCGCAACGGGACCGGCGCGGCGCAGGGCAAGGTCCCCGCGTACGGCTCGACCCGCGTGCGGGTCGGCGGCAACGGCGCGATACCCGAGGGGGTCACCGCCGTCGCCCTCAACGTGACCGTCACCAACGCCACCAGCGGCGGACACATCACGGCCTTCGCCGAGGGCACCGAGCGGCCGACGACCTCGAACGTGAACTTCGAGGCCGGCCAGTCCGTCCCCAACATGGTCATCGTGCCCGTCGGCAAGAACGGCCACGTCGAGCTCGCCAACCGCAGCTCGGAGTCGGTCGACCTGATCGCGGACGTGACCGGCTACTTCACGCGCACCGACGCCGCCGGCTACACGCCGATGACGCCCGCCCGGTTCGTCGACACCCGCGAGGGCCTCGGCACCTCCCGGGGCCAGCTGGCGGGGCAGAAGACCTTCGGTACGCGGATCGGCGGCCTGCGCGGCGTGCCCGAAGGGATCACGGCCGTGGCGCTGAACGTCACGGTGACCAACCCGAAGGAGGCCGGGCACCTGTCCGTCTTCCCGGGCGGCGGGAGCGTGCCGATCACGTCCAACCTGAACTTCACCGCCGGCCAGACGGTCGCGAACGCGGTGATCGTGCCGGTCGGCCCCGACGGCACCATCAACGTCCGCAACGGCGCCTGGGCCGGCACGGACGTCATCGTCGACGTCGTCGGCTTCTACAGCGCCGACAGCAAGGGCGCCTACATGCCCATCACGTCGGTCCGGATGCTCGACACCCGCGACCCGCGCTGGCCCCACGGTCCGATGCAGGGCCGCGGGTACGTCTGGCAGGCGCTGTCCGCGGGCGAACCCGGCATCGCCGGCTACGTCCTCAACACGACGGTCACCAACACCGCCGGCGCCGGCTTCCTGTCGGTCGCCCCGGACCCGAACACGCGCGAGCAGTACCGCCAGGGCCGCCAGGTCTTCCCGGAGCGCCCCACCGCCTCGACGCTGAACTGGACGGCCGGCAAGACCGTCGCGAACCTGGTCCAGGCGGGCTCCGGGAACAACGGCATCGTCGACTTCTGGAACCAGGGCTGGGACAAGGCCGATCTCGTCGTCGACATCTTCGGCTACTACGAGACCAACTGATCCACCGCCGAGCGCCCCGGGGACGGCCCCCCGGGGCGCTCAGCGTTCGGGCGGCCGGCCGCCCGGGGCCAGGTGCTCCACCAGCTCGGCCAGGTCCTCGCAGACCTGCTCGATCCGCAGCCGTACGTTGTTCTGCTCGGTGACCAGGGCGGACAGCAGCAGCCCGGTCAGGGCGGCCGCCCCGTTGAGGGCCTGCAGGTTGACCATGAGCTCCAGCAGGCTGTACTCGGTGAACGGTCCGACGTGGTCGTGCGCCGCCGAGATCGCCAGGACCGAGATCAGCAGCGAGCACGGCGCGCTCCCGGCGAACTGGAAGCGTACGGCCGCCCAGATCAGCAGCGGGAAGACGAGGAAGAGCACGGACAGGTGGCTGCGGGTGGCCACGAGGGTGACGATCACGGACGTGACGGCCAGGGCCGACACCTCGGCCAGCCGGTAGTCGTCCCGCGGCAGCCTGGCCCGGCGCAGGACCAGCAGCAGCGGGGTCACGACCAGCACTCCCATGGCGTCCCCGACCCACCAGGCCGCCCATACCGGCCAGAACTCACCGTGGGGCAGATCGCCGGTGAGGACGAGGGTCCAGGTGCCGGCCGTGGCGCTGAGCAGCATCGGCAGCAGACCGCCCAGGAAGACCAGCGCCAGCGCGTCGCGCAGCCGGTCCATCTGCGTGCGGAAGTCCACCTGGCGCAGCATCAGGTACGCGCACACCGGCGCGAGGGTGTTCCCCGCGAGGATGCCGAGGTCGCTGAGGTCGAATGTGCTGATGCGTTCGATGGCGAAGTAGGTGCCGAGGGAGATCCCCGGCCAGACCCGCAGGCCCAGCCAGAGCAGGGCGGCCAGCGCGATGCCGGTGGGCAGCCACAGCGGGGTGACCTGGGCGCCGTCGACGGTCACGCTCTGGCGCAGGCCGATCCGGCCGCCGATGTAGTAGGCGACGGCGACGGCGAGGATCAGTAGGAGCAGTTCGGCCGGACGTCGCCATCCCTCGGTGCGCACCGCTTCATCAGACAACAGGCCGCGGGCCGGGTGGGGCGTGACACGCGCTACGCCGTTCCACGGGGTTCCGGGCCGGGGCCGGGGCCCGGGTCGGCGTCCGGGCCGTTTTCCGGTGTGGTTTCCGGTGTGGTTTCCGGGGCGGGGCCCGCCGCGTCGTGGCTGAGGACGAGCACGGCCGCGTCGTCCGCGTGGCCCGTCGAATCGGCCACCTTCATCACCTCGGCGGCCAGCTCGGCGGGATCGGTGCCCGCCGCCTCCCTGACGACCTTGACCACGCGTTCCAGCCCCACTTCGAGCGGGAAGCGGGGGCCCTCGACGACGCCGTCGGTGAGCAGGACGATCGATCCCGCCTGCGTCAGCCGCCGCCGGGTCACCGCGTACGCCGAGCCGGGCACCAGGTTCAGCGGGAGTCCGCCGTTGTCCTCGGCTATGCCGTACTGCCCGTCCACGGTGGCCCAGACAGCGGGGACGTGACCGGCCCGGGCGCTCTCCAGCTCCCAGGTGTCCGGATCGAAGCGGAGCAGGCTGCAGGTCGCGAAGAGGTCGCGGTTCATCGAGAGCAGCACTTCGTTGGCCCGGCTCAGCACCTCGCCGGGATCGACGACCACGGCCGCCACGGCCCGCAGACAGATCCTGACCTGTCCCATGAAGGCGGCCGCGTCGACGTCGTGCCCCTGGACGTCGCCGATGCAGAAGGCGAGGGCGCCCTCCGGGAGCCGGAAGCCGTCGTACCAGTCGCCGCCGATGTCCAGGCCGTGCCGGGCGGGCGAGTACCGGGCCGCCGTGCGCAGCCCCGGCAGGCAAGGCAGCGCGGTCGGCAGCATCTCGCGCTGCAGGGCCTCGGCCAGCTCGACACGGGCCTGCTGGAGCTCCACGCCCTGGCGGGCCTGTGCGGTCAGCCGGCCCAGCATGCTGAGCAGGTCGGCGCTGGCCACCCGGGGGGGACGGCGCCGGCTCATCGAAGGCTCCGACGATGGTGCATCCGTCCCTGCTTCCGCCGCGGAAAGGACGTGCCCATCATATTTCCGCCGACCCGGACCGCGCCCCCCGAGACGTTTCGGGCCCGGCAGACGCGAGGGCGGGACGCGCCGTGCGCGTCCCGCCCTGCGGTGGTGCGTGTGCTGCCTAGAGGAACGAGTTGATCTCGATCGTCTCGGTGCGGCCGGGGCCGACGCCGATCGCGGAGATCGGGGCGCCCGACATCTCCTCCAGGGCCTTCACGTAGGCCTGGGCGTTCGCCGGCAGGTCCTCGAAGGTCTTGGCCTTGGTGATGTCCTCGGACCAGCCGGGGAGGTATTCGTAGATCGGCTTCGCGTGGTGGAAGTCGGTCTGCGAGTAGGGCAGCTCCTCGACGCGCTTGCCGTCGATCTCGTACGCGACGCAGACCGGGATCTGCTCCCAGCCGGTCAGTACGTCCAGCTTGGTGAGGAAGAAGTCGGTGAGACCGTTCACGCGGGTGGCGTACCGTGCGATCGGCGCGTCGAACCAGCCGCAGCGACGGTCGCGACCGGTGGTCACGCCGCGCTCGCCGCCGATGCGGCGCAGGTCCTCGCCGTCCTGGTCGAACAGCTCGGTCGGGAACGGGCCCGCGCCGACGCGGGTGGTGTAGGCCTTGAGGATGCCGATGACACGGCTGATCTTCGTCGGGCCGACGCCGGTACCGGTGCAGGCGCCGCCTGCGGTCGGGTTCGACGAGGTGACGAAGGGGTAGGTGCCGTGGTCGACGTCGAGCAGGGTGCCCTGGCCGCCCTCGAAGAGCACGACCTTGTCCTCGTCCAGCGCGTTGTTGAGGATCAGGGTGGTGTCGGCGACGTAGCCCTTGATCTGGTCCGCGTACTGGAGCATCTCCTCCACGATCGCCCCGGCCTCGATGGCGCGGCGGTTGTAGAGCTTCGCGAGGAGCTGGTTCTTGCCCTCCAGCGCGGCTTCGACCTTCTGGGTGAGGATCGACTCGTCGTAGAGGTCCTGGACCCGGATGCCGACGCGGTTGATCTTGTCCGCGTAGGTCGGGCCGATGCCGCGACCGGTCGTACCGATCTTGCGCTTGCCGAGGAAGCGCTCGCCGACCTTGTCGAGGGTGACGTTGTACGGCGTGATCAGGTGCGCGTTGCCGCTGATGAGCAGCTTGGAGGTGTCGATGCCGCGCTCGTTGAGACCGCGCAGCTCGGAGAGCAGGACGGCCGGGTCGACGACGACGCCGTTACCGATGACCGGGGTGCATCCGGGGGAGAGGATGCCGGAAGGGAGAAGGTGCAGCGCGTACTTCTGGTCGCCGACGACGACCGTGTGGCCGGCGTTGTTGCCGCCCTGGTAGCGCACTACATAGTCAACGGATCCACCGAGCAGGTCGGTGGCCTTTCCCTTGCCCTCGTCACCCCACTGAGCTCCGAGCAGCACAAGAGCGGGCACAGGCGTACACCTCTTCCGGATGGGGCATGTCCAAGGTCAGGGGGCGTACGACGATGTACGCGGGCCGAGCCGTCGGACGGGTTGCCCCGGAATAGACGAAGGCCCTGGCGCAATAGCGCAAGGGCCTCTTGCACAAAGATGCTACCCGAGGAAGGACCGAGGTGTCGGCTCCAGAGCCCACCATGAGCGAAGCGGGCGCGCCGGTAGGCGGTCTGCTGGTGCTCGTCGACCCGGTCGCCCGCCGTCTTGACGGCGAGTCCGTGCGGATCGCGAAGGATGTGTTGTCGGCGGGCGCGGCGGCGAAGATCTGCCTCCCGGATTCGCAGGAGGAGTTTGCGCGGGCGCTCGCCCGCCGGGGTCATCGGCAGCCGGTGATCGTGGGCGACGACCGTGCCCTGGTGCGGGCCGTGGGGCTGCTGCACCGGGAGCGGGGGCTCGGCGAGGGCGCTCTGGCGCTGGTTCCGGTGGGGCCGGTGGGGTCCCTGGCGCTGGCGAGGTCCCTGGGGGTGCCCCAGTCCGCCGTCGCGGCGGCCCGGGCGGTCCTGGACGGGTCGGTCCGGACGTGCGACCTGCTGGTGGACGACAGCGACGGCGTGGTGCTGGGCGCGTTGCGGATCCCGCCGCTGCGGGGGCCGGAGCGGGGGGTCCCGAGGCCGGCCGGGCCGTCGGTGTGGAGCGCGTACCGCTCGCTGGTGCGGACGCTGGTCCGGCCCGTGACGGCTGCGGGCGGAGTGGGCGGCGGGCACTGCAGGCTGCGGGTGGAGGCCGACGGGGTGCTGCTGGCCGATGTGGACCAGCCCGTGGCGGACGTCTCGGTGCGCACGCGGGGCGACGGCGAACCGGCGGAGGTCGCGGTGCGCACGGGCGGCGGCTTCGCCGGCTCGACGGTGACGGCCCGGGCGAAGACGGTGACGGTGTCGGGGGCGGACTTCCGCTACCGGGCCGACGGGGCGATGGCCGGTCCGGTCCGCCGTCGTACGTGGACGCTGCGCCCCGGGGCATGGATGCTCACCCTGCCCCGGTGACGGAGCCGGGGCCCGGGCCGGCGGCCGGGGCGGCTCCGGTGCCGGGGCTGGCGGCCGGGGCGAATCCGGATCCGGAGCCCGGGCCGGTGGTCGTGGCGGAGGCGCTGGGCGACTGGCGGCGGGACGCGCTGCTGCTGTGCCTGCTGCCGGTGTTCTGCTGGCCCGCGGCGGTCGCGGCGGTGCTCACGCGCCCGGTGATGCTGGTGGTGCTGCTGGGTCCGGTGGTGCTCGGGGCGTGGGAGCTGCGCGCGGTGCTCCGGGCGCGCCGTGTGCTGCGGGACCCGGCGGTGCGCTGGATCCCGTACGAGGCCGAGGTGGTGCGGGCGCGCCGGCGCCCTCCGGTGGTGGCCCTGGTCCTGAGGCAGGGCGAGCAGCGGCACGCGCTGACCCTGGGGGTGCTGGGGCGGCGGGTCCTGCCGCCGCGCCCGTGGCCCCGCAGGCAGCCGGCGCCGTCCGTGCGGGTGGTGCTGCTGGCCGGGGACCCCGCGCGGGGCGGGGTCCTGTGGGTCCCCGACGCCCGCCGGCTGGGCATCGCCAGGCCTGTGCGGACTGCCCGGTCTGCCCGGTCTGCACGGCCTGGTCGGCCTGGCCGGACTGCCCGGCTCGGGAGTGGCGTCGGCGGTGCAGGTCCTTCCTAGCCGAGGTCGAGCGTCGCCCGGTGGGCGCGCCAGCGGTCCATCAGGCCCAGCATCTCGCCCTGCATGAACTCGAAGAACGCCGCCGTCTCCGCGACCCGCGCCCCGGCCGGCGAATGCGCGCCGAGGCCGGCCGCGCCCTCGCGCAGGGTCTTCTCCCACTGGGTCAGGACCTGGTCGCGGCGGGTGAAGGTCTCGTACCAGAGCTCGTTGTGCAGGACGTACCGGTCCCGCCGCGAGCCCGGTTCGCGTTCGCGGCTGACCATGTTGACCTGTGTCAGGTAGGACACGGCCCCCGAGACCGCCGCCGGGCTGATCCGGAGCGCCTCGCCCAGCTCCGCCGAGGTCATCGCGCCACCGTCGCTCGCGAGCAGCTGCGCGAAGACCCGTGCGGCCATCCGCTGCATCCCGGCCTCGGTCAGCTGCGCGGCGAACCGCTCCACGAACCGGGAGACCGCTCCCTCGTCGCGCCCGGCGGCCGTCGTCGCGTCCGCCGTCGCGGCCGCAGCCGCCGTCCCGTCGCCGTCCGTTCCGTCCAGGTCCGTCTTCACCATGTCGTCCGCCACCCTCCTGACTTTACGCGATTCTTGAGATTCCCAATCTTCACAAACTTATGAAATAAGCGTACGTTCGGAAACATGACGAAGGCAATCAGCGTCGTCGGCCTCCACAAGGCCTTCGGCCGCACGCGCGCACTGGACGGACTCGACCTCTCGGTCACCACCGGCGAGGTCCACGGCTTCCTCGGCCCCAACGGCGCCGGCAAGTCCACGACCATCCGGGTCCTGCTCGGACTGCTGCGCGCCGACTCCGGCGCCACCGAGCTCCTCGGCGGTGACCCGTGGGCCGACGCGGTCGCGCTCCACCGCCGCATCGCCTACGTCCCCGGAGACGTCACCCTGTGGCGCAACCTCTCCGGCGGCGAGGTCATCGACCTGTACGGGCGGCTGCGCGGCGGCCTCGACCGGGCGCGCCGCGCCGAGCTCGTCGAGCGGTTCGAGCTGGACCCGACCAGGAAGGGGCGCACGTACTCCAAGGGCAACCGGCAGAAGGTCGCCC
This sequence comes from Streptomyces erythrochromogenes, assembly GCF_040684695.1. GTDB lineage: Bacteria > Actinomycetota > Actinomycetes > Streptomycetales > Streptomycetaceae > Streptomyces > Streptomyces erythrochromogenes_C. Next base: position 257,416 of record NZ_JBFBGM010000002.1, on the reverse strand, counting down.
TCGTCGCCGCCTTCGCCTCCGACGCCGAACTGCTCATCCTCGACGAACCCACCTCCGGCCTCGACCCGCTGATGGAGGGGGTCTTCCAGGGCTGCGTCGCCGACGCCCGCGCCGCCGGGCGCACCGTCCTGCTCAGCTCGCACATCCTCAGTGAGGTCGAGTCGCTCTGCGACCGCGTCAGCATCGTCCGCCAGGGCCGCACCGTGGAGACCGGAACCCTCGCCGAACTCCGCCACCTCACCCGTACGTCGATCAGAGCCGAGCTCGCCGGCCCGCCGAACGGCATCGCCCACCTGCCGGGCGTGCACGACGTCGAAGTGCGGGGGCTGAAGGTCCGGCTCCAGGCCGACACCGACAAGCTGGACGCCGTACTGCGCTCCCTCGCCGCGTCGGGCGTGCGCTCGCTGACCGCGACCCCGCCCACCCTCGAAGAGCTCTTCCTGCGCCACTACACCGACGGCGGCGCGGGAGGCACGCGATGAGGCGACGACCGAGCGGCTTCGCGGGCACCGGCGCACTGCTCCGGCTGGCCCTGCGCCGCGACCGGGTGATGATGCCGGTCTGGATCCTGGTGACCGCACTCCTGGTGGTGAGCATGCCCGGATCGCTCGGCAGCGTGTACGCCACCGCCGCCGAACGTGCCGAGGCCGCCACCTCGATGAACGCCAACGGCTCCCTGCGCGCCCTGTACGGCCCGGTCTTCGGCGACTCCCTCGGCGCCCTGACCGCCTGGCGCGCCGGGGTCTTCGGCGCGGTCCTCGCGGCTGTCATGAGCCTGATCATCGTGGTCCGGCACACCCGCGAGGAGGAGGAGACGGGCCGTCAGGAACTGCTCTCCGCGGCCATGGTGGGCCGCCGGGCCCCGCTGACCGCGGCCCTGCTGGCCGCCCTCGTGGCCAACACCGGTGTCGGCCTGCTCGTCGCCGCCGGCCTCGCCGGGCAGGGGGCGGCGGGCGCGGCAGCGCTCGCCCTGGCCCTCGCCGGCACCGGCATGCTCTTCGCCGGTGCGGCCGCCGTCGCCGCCCAGCTGACCGAGAGCGCCCGCGCCGCCAAGGGGTGCACGGCCGCGCTGCTCGGCGCGGCCTTCGTCCTCAAGGCCGCGGGCGACGCCGGTACGGCGGGTGGCGCTTCCGCCCTGACCTGGGCCTCGCCGCTCGGCTGGGTGGAGAACGTACGGGCCTTCGCCGGTGAGCGCCGGTGGGTGCTCCTGCTGTTCGCGGCGGCCGTCGTGGTGCTGGTGACGGCCGGGTACCTGCTGGCCGGACGCCGCGACCTGGGGATGAGCTTCCTTCCGTCCCGGCCGGGTCCGGCCGAAGGACGGCTGGGCACGGCGGGCGCGCTGGCCCGGCGGCTGCAGCGCGGCACCCTCGCGGGCTGGAGCGCGGGCTTCCTCGTGGCCGGTGCGGTCTTCGGCGGGATGGCGGACGGCGCCGCGGAACTGGTCGGCGGCAACGACAGGACGCGGGAGATCATCGAGCGGATGGGCGGGCAGGGCGGGCTCACCGACGCCTTCCTCGCCACGATGGCCGGCCTGTTCGGCATGGTCGCCGCCCTGTACGCGGTATCGGCCGTCCTGCGCCTGAGCGGTGAGGAGTCGGCGCAGCGGGCGGAACCGCTGCTGGCGAACGCGGTCGGCCGGCTCCGCTGGGCCGGCGGCCACCTCGCCGTCGCCTTTGCGGGCTCGGCGCTGATGCTGCTGCTGGCGGGGCTGGGCCTCGGCCTCGGGCACGGCGGCGAAATGAGGGCAACGGTCGCGGCCACCCTCGCCCAGCTCCCGGCGGTGTGGGTGATCGGGGCGCTGGCGGCGCTCCTCCACGGCGCGGCCCCCGCGTACGCGGCGGCCGCCTGGGCGGTGGCCGGCAGCGCTCTGGCCCTGGGCTGGATCGGCCCGGCGCTGAACCTCCCCCAGGCCGCCCTGAACCTCTCGCCCTTCGCCCACCTGCCCCGGCTCCCGGGCGCGGAGCCGGTGTCCTGGGTCCCGCTCCTGGCCCTGACCGCCCTGGCGGCGGCGCTGACGGCAGCCGGCCTCGCCGCCCTGCGCCGCCGTGACATGACGGCCTAGAACTCCACCAGCAGGCTCTTCAGCCCGCGGATGACGTACCCGTCCTGCCACTGCGGCTCCTCGACGAGCCGCAGTGGCGGGACGCCGTCCGCCAGCAGCGCTCCGAAGGAGGCCTCCAGCTCGCGTCGCGCCAGCGGCGCCCCCAGGCAGTAGTGGATCCCGGCCCCGAAGGTCAGGTGCGGATTGTCGGCCCGTTCGAGGTCGAGGGCGTCGGGGTCCTCGAAGCGCGCGGGATCACGGTTCGCGGACCCGAAGAGCAGCGCCACCTCGGCCCCGCGGGGGATGTCGGTGTCGCCGACGCGGATGTCGTCGAGCACCCAGCGCTCGAACATCTGCAGGGGAGTGTCGTAGCGCATGAGTTCATCCACAGCTGTGGACAACTTTTCCGGATCGCGGCCGGAGCGCAGCGCGGCGAGCTGCTCGGGGTGGCGCAGCAGCGCCCACCACCCGTTGACCGTGGTGTTCACGGTGGCTTCGTGTCCGGCGTTCAGCAGGAGGACGCAGGTGGAGACCATCTCCTGCTCGCTGAGCCGCCCCTCCTCGTCGTGGGCGGCGATCAGCCCGGAGATCAGGTCCTCGCCGGGGCGGGCCCGCCGTTCGGCGATCAGCTCCCGCAGGTACGCGCTGAAGTCGATGCTGGCCCGCACCGCGCGCCGCGCCGTCTCCTCGTCGGGCCGCAGCTCGAACATCCCGCAGATGTCCGCCGACCAGGGCCGCAGCAGGGCACGGTCCGACTCGGGCACACCCAGCAGTTCCGCGATCACGGCCACCGGCAGGGGCTCGGCGACCGTCGCGAGCAGGTCCCCGCCGCCGTCCGCGAGCAGCCGCCCCACCAGTTCCCCGGCCATCCGCTGCACGGCCGGCACCAGACGCTCCACCGTCCGCGGGGTGAAGGCCTTCGCCACCAGCCTGCGCACCCGCGCGTGCGCGGGATCCTCCAGGTCCAGGAGGCCGTTGCCGTTGAGCACATGGAACGGCTCGTGCTCCGGCGGCGGCGCCTCGCGCCCGAACTCCTCGTGCGAGAAGCGGTGGAGGTAGGTGCGGCCGAGCCGCCGGTCCCGCAGCAGGGCGCTCACATCGGCGTAGTGCGGCACCAGCCACTGCCCGGTGGCCTCCCACCAGATGGCCCGCCCCCGTTCCCGCAACTCCCGGTAGGCCGGGTACGGATCGGCGACGAACGCGGCATCCCACGGATCAAAGCCCATCCCCGCAGACTAAGCGCTCCGCCCCCGGATCAGGCCGGTGTCACCAGACGGGTCTCATAGGCGAACACCGCCGCCTGCGTCCGGTCCCGCAGGCCCAGCTTCACCAGGATCCGGCTCACATGGGTCTTGATCGTGGACTCCGCGACGATCAGCCGGTCGGCTATCTCCGCATTCGACAGCCCCTGCGCGATCAGGACGAGCACCTCCGTCTCCCGCTCCGTCAGCTCGCCCACCCCCGCCGGATCCGCGAGCCTGCGCGCCTCGGAGATCTTCGAGAACTCCGCTATCAGCCGCTTCGTCACCGAAGGCGCCAGCAAGGCCTCTCCGGCCGCCACCACCCTTACCCCGTCAGCCAGCTGACGGGCCGAAGCGTCCTTCAGCAGGAACCCCGACGCCCCCGCACGCAGCGCCTGGTACACGTACTCGTCGAGGTCGAAGGTCGTCAGGACCAGCACCTTCGCGTCCGTGTCCGAGGCCACGATCTCCCGCGTGGCCTCCAGGCCGTTCATCTGCGGCATCCGAATGTCCATCAGCACCACGTCCGGCCGCAGCGCCGCCACCTGCGCGATGGCCTCCCGGCCGTCGACCGCCTCGCCCACCACCTCGATGCCGTCCATGGCGTTCAGCAGAACGGAGAACCCCTCGCGGACCATCATCTGGTCGTCGACGATCAGCACCCTGATCGTCATGCCGACCCCTCCTGAGGCTCGGGCACCGGCTCGGGTCGGTTGCGCACCGGGATGAACACCGCGACCTCGTACCCGCCGGACTCCGTCCGAGCGGCCGTCATCTCCCCCTCCAGCATGGCCACCCGCTCCCGCATCCCGGTGATCCCGTGGCCGGCCCCCGGCGAGGGCCGCACGTCCCCGGTCGGCGCCTCGTTGACGACCCGTATGCCCAGGCCGCCCAGCACGTACGAGACCTCGACCCCGGCCGACGCGCCCGGCGCGTGCCGGAGGGTGTTGCTCAGGGCCTCCTGGATGATCCGGTACGCCGACAGCTCCACACCCTGCGGCAGCTCCCGCACCGCACCCGTGATCGTCTTCTCCACGCTCAGCCCCGCCTCGCGCACATTGGCCAGCAGCCCGTCCAGCGAGGCCAGCGTCGGCTGCGGGGCGTCCGGCGCCTCGTAGTCGGCGGAGCGCACCACACCCAGCACCCGCCGCAGCTCCGTCAGGGCCGCCACCGCGTTCTCCCGGATGGTGACGAACGCCGCCTCCAGCTCCGGCGGCGGGTTCTTCACGCGGTACGGGGCGGCCTCCGCCTGGATCGCCACCACCGACATGTGGTGGGCCACCACGTCGTGCAGCTCCCGCGCGATCGTCGTCCGCTCCTCCAGCAGCGTCCGCTTGTCCCGCTCGACGGCCGTGACCTCCTGCTGCGCGCTCACCTCCGCCTTGGCGTGCCGCCGTATCTGGATGCTGCCCGCGATCACCAGGGCGAACGCCGAGGTCACCGCCATCTCGGGCGCGTTCGACCCCCACTCGCCGGTGAACACCACGGAGATCGCGGCGCCCAGCAGGAGGGTCAGCGCCCACATCCACGCCGCCACCCGGGGCCCGGTCCGCAGGGTGACGACGACCATCACCACGATGTAGGAGAAGAAGGCGCCGGGGGTCCACGGCCAGCTGACGCCCCCGCCGAGGGCGGCCAGCACCACCGTCATCGCGACGGCCGCCCACCACGCCCCGACCGGCCGCACCAGCGTCATGAGGACGGGAACCGCGGCTATCAGCCCCATGACGAGCTGCCCCAGATCGCCCAGGTAGCTCGACTGCCCGTCCATGGTGAAGAGCACGGCGACGAAGGCCAGGGCCCCCACCGCCGCATGCGCCCGCCACGGCGCATGCCGTCGTATCGCCTTGGGGAGCCGTCGCGAGAAGCGCCCCAGGGCCTCCGCCGGCGGCAGCGGCCGGTAGGCGAAGGCATCGGTGACGAGGTCCTGGCGCAAGGTCGCGATCACCTCCGATGCCAGTCGGAATTCAGGCGTCCGGGCTGTCCCCCCGGTGGTCGTCTCGGTCATAGGCACCACCGTAGGTCTGCACCGCCTTCGCCCGCGTCGCCGCTGATGGGGATTTCTCCGGGTCCCTCTCAAGTACTACACGGGTCCGTCAGTAGCCCGCCGGACGGATCAGCCCGCTCTCGTACGCGAACACCGCCGCCTGCGTGCGGTCCCGCAGACCGAGCTTCACCAGGATCCGGCTCACGTGGGTCTTCACCGTCTGCTCGGCCAGGACCAGGTGCTCGGAGATCTCCGCGTTCGACAGGCCCTGGGCGATCAGCGACAGCACCTCGGTCTCCCGCTCGGTCAGCACGTCGATCCGGGCCCGCGACGGCGCGCGCGGCGCCCCCAGCCGGGAGAACTCCGTGATCAGCCGCTTCGTGATGTTCGGCGACAGCAGCGCCTCACCGGCCGCCACCACCCGCACTGCCTCCGCGAGCTGATCGGCGGACGCGTCCTTCAGCAGGAACCCGGAAGCCCCGGCCCGCAGCGCCTCGTACACATACTCGTCGAGGTCGAAGGTGGTCAGCACGAGCACCTTCACCTCGGCGCCGGGAACGCGGGTGATCACGGACGTGGCTTCGATGCCGCCCATGCCCGGCATGCGGATGTCCATCAGCACCACGTCCGGGGCCAGCTCGGCGACCTTCGCGACGGCGTCCGCCCCGTCCACCGCCTGCCCCACGACCTCTATGTCGGGCTGGGCGTTGAGAAGCACGGTGAAGCCCTGCCGCACCATCATCTGGTCGTCGGCGATCATCACCTTGATCGGGGTGCTCATGGTGCCTTCTTCGTCTCGGTGCGGGAGCCGGTGCCGGCGGGCGGGCTCTGCGGGTCCATCGGGAGCACTGCGCTGACCTCGTACCCGCCGTCGGGCCGCGGGCCCGCGGCCAGTTCGCCACCCAGCATGCCTGCCCGCTCGCGCATCCCCAGCAGCCCGTGCCCCGCTCCCTGCGAGGGCGGAGCCGGCCGGGTCGGCGCACTGTTGGCGACGCACAGGTGCAGCTCGCGCGGCCCATAGGCGACGCCGACCTCCACCCGCGAACCGGGCGCATGGCGCAGACAGTTGCTCAGGGCCTCCTGCACGATCCGGTACGCGGTGAGCTCCACGCCGGGGGCCAGCGGCCGGCGGACCCCGGCCACCTCGGTGGTGACCTCCAGCCCGGCCCCCCGCACGTTGTCCACGAGGCCGTCCAACTCGGCCAGCGTCGGCTGCGGATGCTGCGGGGCCGCAGGGTCACCGGGCTGCTCGGAGCGCAGCACCCCCAGCACCCGGCGCAGCTCCGTGAGGGCCTCCAGCGCGTTCTCCCGGATGCCCGCCAGATTCTCCTTGAGCTCCTCGGACGGGTTGTCCACGAGGTGCGGGGCGACCTGCGCCTGGATCGAGATCACCGACATGTGGTGCGCGACGACGTCGTGCAGCTCGCGGGCGATGCGGCTGCGCTCCTCCAGCACGGTGCGCCGGGCCCGCTCCTCCGCGGTGAGCGTCTCCTGCTCGACCAGTTCCCCACGGGCCAGCCGCAGGGCGCGCAGCGCGTACCCCAGGAGCCCGACGAAGCCGAAGAGGACGGCGGCCCCGGCGGAGGAGATCTGGCTGCCGTCCGGATGGAAGGCCGCCTCGGCCACCCCGGTGAGGGCGAGGGAGATGCCGACGACCCATATGGTGACCCGCGGCGGCACCCGGAGGGCGACGAGCAGCAGCACGGGGGCGAACGCGAAGGTCCCGCCGGGCGTCCAGGGCCAGGTCTGGCCCTGCCCGACGGTGTCGTGGATCATCCAGGCGGTCCAGCCCGCGGCGAGCAGCCCCAGCCACCAGGCGGCGATCGGGCGGAACATCGCGAGCCAGATGGACAGGGCCGTCAGGAGCGCGACGGCCAGCGGCGGGCCGCCCTTGACGTGGTAGTGGTCCATGAGCTGCTCGGTGGTGAGGAAGCCGAAGAACAGCGCCGCATAGCCGACGAGTGCGTGCGGCAGCAGGGCCAGCCATCGCGGCCGGCCCATCCGGGGAAGGGGATCGCGCCGCAGCGTGAAGAGCTCCAGGGCCAACGCCAGGCGTGGCGAAGGAGCCTTGACCGGGTCGGAGGGCTTCGGCTCGGCCGGAGGCACACGCTGCTCGTTCACGCCGGTCAGCCTAGGCATGGGTGATCTCCTCGACGGAAGTACCGGGAACGGAGCGGGCGGCCGTGAGCGTGGCCGGCCGGGAACGCCTGGCCTGTTCGTGGATGCGGAACGCTGCCCAGCAGAGCCCCAGCGCGGCCGCGAACACCGGCAGCCACACCACCCGGGCCGCTATCCAGCCCACCGAGTCGGGCGCGGTGTGCAGCCCGGGCAGACGGACCGGGACCAGCAGGCCGACGGCGGTGACGGCCATCATGGCGGTCTGGTGCCACAGGAAGACCGTCATCGCGGACAGGTTCACCAGCGCCACCTTCGCCCAGGCCGTCGGCCTGCGCATCAGCCGGGCCAGCCGGTCGCGGGCCAGCAGGGCCAGCCCGCACTGGGCCAGTCCGAACGCGACCGCGGCCAGCGTCGGCGGGTTGAGGTTCGAGACGGCCGCCCCCGGCACGCCCACCATGGACGCCGGATACCCGCCCCACAGGACCAGCGCGGCGGTGGCCGCGGCGGCGGCACCGACCAGGAGCAGCAGCCGGCCGCGCCCTGCGAGGGCCCCGCGCGACCACGCGGCGCCCAGCGTGAAGGGGACCAGCCAGCCCGCGGCCACGTTGACCCAGCCGATCCACTCCGGCCCGCCCGGCCCGAAGCGCCACAGGTCGACGCCCGCCACCACGGCGGCCGGCCACAACGGGCTCATCCGGGCCACCAGCGGAGTCGCGGCGGTCAGCGCGGCGAACACCAGCAGGAACCACAACGGCGACAGGACCAGCTTCACCAGCGTCCGCACGGTGTCGAGCTCCGCCCCGCCGACGAGCATCCCGCCCGCCACGACCGTCCAGAGGACGAGCACCGCCGCGACCGGCCGGAACAGCCGGCCCAGCCGCTGCCCGACCCAGGCTCCGTACGTGATGCCCCGCTCGCGCGCCGAGGCGTACCCGAGAGCGGCGACATGGCCGCCGACCAGGAAGAAGACCGCCAGCGTCTGGAACACCCAGGACACCGGGGCCAGCCAGGGCATGTGCGCCAGCGGGCTGGTGCCGGCCAGGCCGCCGTCGGCGGCGGTCAGGGAGGTCACCAGCCAGTGGCCGAGGACCACGCCCAGGATCGCGAGGGCCCGGAGCGCGTCCACGGCCCGGTCCCGGCCGGCCGGCGTGGCCGCCTCGACACCCGCCGCCAGCGCGGACCAGCGGTCACGGAGCTCACGCACGGCCGGCCTCCCGGACGGGAGCGCTGCCGAGGACGATGCCCGCCAGCACGTCGAGGGACCGGGTGCCCGGCTTGAGGTAGTCGCTGTGGCCGCCGGATCCGGCGGCGAAGGCCCGTGCTCCGAAAGCGGGGTCGACCGGGTCGGTGCCGAAGCCCAGCCCGCCGAGCCGGACGTGGGGCACGCCGGCTATCCAGTCGGCGTCACCCCGGCCGGCCCAGACCCGGGCCGAGGTCGGCAGCTCCCGGGCGGACCCGGCCCCCGTGCCCGGACTCCCGAAGAGGACCACGTCACCGACCGCGGCTCCCGTCACCGTCCGCGCGCAGACGACGGAGCCGTAGGAGTGGCAGAGCAGCGAGATCCGCACGCCGGGCGCGGCCATGCCCTCCAACCCGTGCAGGAACGGCCCCAGTTCGGCTGCTGCCTCGTCCGCCCGGCCGGCCGTCAGTACGGTCGTGCTGACCGTGCCCGGCGTGTCGTACCCGAGCCAGGCGACCACGGCGGTGTGCGCGTGATCGGCCCGGAGGCGCTCCTGGAGGGCGACCGCTCCGGACCGGAACCTCTCGTAGGTGTCGAGCGTGGTGTCTGAGCCGGGCACCAGGACGGCGATCCGGTCGGCGGTCTCCAGCTCGCCGAACACCTCGACGGCCCGGCCCCTGCCGCGGCCGTCGAAGGCGAGGAACTGCGCCGTGCCGCCCGCCGCCATGGCCCGCAGCCGGCCGGCCCGGCCGGAGCGGTCGGCGTCCCGGGCCATCCGGACCGCCTCGGCGATGTTGTCGCGGTTGGCGGCATAGCGGCTCTGCGGCGGGGCGCCCTCGGCGAACACGGCTGGTGCCGGGGCGGGCGCCTGCGCGGAGGCGGCGGCCGACACGGGGACGATCACGGCAGCCGCTATCACTGCGGCCAGCAGCGTGCGGCGCAGCCGCCCGCCCCGCGCACCGCGCGTCCTCCCGGAGCCGAGCCCGGCCCCTGTGCCAGCTGCCCGCGCCGTGCCTGCCGTCCCCGCTGCCCGTGCCGTCCCCGTCGCCATGGTGTGTTCCTTCGGTGTCCCGGAAGGGGCGTCAGTGCCCTTCTCCACCACCGAAGTTAGAAATCCCGGCCACTGGTCGGCGTCCCGCCACGGAGCCGTCTGCGTACGTAGCTCTCAGGTATGACCGGGCATACTCCAGAGCCACCGCAGACCCCGCCCGTGCACACCGCAGGGCTCAGTCCGCCGCCAGGGGCTCGACGTACCCGGCCCGCCAGCGCGGGGCGGGGTCCTGGCCGGGGCTGGTCCAGTACTCCCTCGCCTCCACCACCTCCCCGTCGCGCACGGTCCACAGGGAGACGGCCCGGTAGAGGACGTGGTCCTGGGGCACCTCCACCTCGGTGACGACGTGGTCCCCGTCGGCCAGGATCCGCAGAACCCTCACGGGCTTCTCGTCCGAGTCCGCGTCGTCGCTGTTCACGGCGATGAAGTTGGCGCGCCCGACGATCCGCTCGGCGCTCACGGGCCATTCGATGACGGCGTCCTCGGCGATGAGCCCGGCCACGCCCTCCCAGTCGCGTGCCCCGATCCGCTCCCACAGTCGTGCCACTACGCTCAACGGCTCCATGTGCCGCAGTGTCCGACAGCGCCGTCTGCGGCAACAAGCTTTGCCTGCAGGCTTATTGACCTCGACACAAACCGGTACGGCTCACTGCCTGCGGTAGTCGAGCGGGGGACTGTCGCTGCCCGCGAGCTCTCTGCGCAGGGTGCCGTCGGGCAGCAGTCGCAGCCGGCTCCGGCCGCCCGCCGTGCAGGTCGGAGGGGCCCCGGAGGTGACGGTGGACGCGTCCAACTCCACGAGGTCGGGGCCGGTGTCGGGGTCGTGGCCGGGGTCCGGAGCGCTGCGCAGGGCCGCGGTCCAGGCGCAGGCGAATCCGGGGTCCTGGACGGCCAGGGACATCACCTGCTCGCCGACTCCGCCGCGGGTGAGCGTGAGCCGCCAGGTCTGGCTGCCGCGGACGGCCTGCCAGGTGCCGACGTAGTCCTCGGGGAGGGGACCGGCCCCGTGCGCGGACCCCGAAGCGGCGCCCGAAGCGGACCCCAGAGCCGAGGCCGAAGCCGAAGCGGAAGCGGGAGCGGAATCCGGCCCGGAGCCCGTCGCCACCGGCGTACGGGAGTTCGTGACGGGCGGCCGCGGATCCTCGGCCCCGCTCATGACCGCGTACACCGTGCCGGCGGACAGGACCGCGACGACCGCGGCCACCGCGAGGAGCAGGGCGGTGGACGCCGTCCAGGGCCTGGGCGGAGGTTCCGTCTCCGGCGGTGGGTACGCGGAATAGGAGGGCGGCAGCGGAGGCGGCGCCGGCACCGCACGGTCCGGCCCGGCGTCCTCGCGGTCCAGCAGTTGCACGGCGTGCCGCCCGAGCCGGGCCACCAGCGCGTTCGGCAGCCACGGCTCCAGGGCCCTGCCGTCGGCCACGGTGTCGTCCGCGCCGACCCGGGCCAGCACCTCGGCGGGCCCGGGCCGCGCGCCCGGGTCCCGGTGCAGGCAGTCCCGCACGAGGCCGAGCAGTTCCGCCGGTACGCCGGCCAGGTCGGGTTCCGCTTCGGTGCTGCGCAGCAGGAGCGCCGCGAGGCCGCCGGGCTGCTCCGCATCGCCGAAGGGAAGCCGTCCGGTGGCCGCGTACGCCAGGACCGCGCCGAGGCAGAAGACGTCGCACGCGGCGGTCACCGGCTCGCCGCGGATCTGCTCGGGGGCCATGAAGCCGGGGGAGCCGATGACTTCGCCGACCCGGGTCAGGCCGGCGTCGTACCCGGTGGGGGCGCGGGCGATGCCGAAGTCGATGACGCGGGGGCCGTCGAGGGTGATCAGCACGTTCGAGGGCTTGAGGTCGCGGTGGACGATGCCGGCCCGGTGGATGTCCTGGAGGGCGTGCGCGAGGCCCGCGGCCAGGATCCGTACGGAGCGGTCCGGCAGCGGGCCGAAGTCGTGGGCGACGACCCGGCGCAGGCTCGGTCCGGCGACGTAGCCGGTGGCGAACCAGGGGGTCGCGGCCTCGGTGTCGGCCTCCAGGACCGGGGCGGTCCATTCGCCGCCGACCCGGCGGGCCGCGGCGACCTCCTGGCGGAACCGGATGCGGAATTCCTCGTGGGCGGCGAGCCCGGGGTGGACCAGCTTGACCGCCACGGTGCGGCCGCGGTCGGAGCGGGCGAGGTACACCTGGCCCATGCCGCCGGCGCCGAGCCGGGACAACAGGCGGTAGGGGCCGATGCGGTGCGGGTCGTGCGGATGCAGTTGTTCCATGGCCGGGTGGTCCTTCCCCTGCTGGCCGAACAGCTCCGCTGGGAAGGACGGTCGGGGGCGCCCGCCGGTTGCCTCCCGGCCGGCCCCGCCGGGCTCGAACACAGGACCGAGCCCGGACACCGTACGGGGCCCGAGCACCGGACGGGGCCCGAGCCGTGGGCTGGTTCAGAACCGTGAGCCGGGCCCGAACCACGGGGGTTCGGGCCCGGCTCACTCAGGCCGACGGGCCGGACGCGGGGGCCAGGTCGGACGGGTCGGACGCGGAGGTGAGATCGGACCCGTCGGACCCGTCGGACGCGTCCGACGGGTCGCGCGGTGCGGGCAGCGTGTCCAGCGCCGCGGCCAGCCGTTCCAGGACGCGCACCGTCTCCGCGAAGGCGGCGTCCCCCAGCTCCGCCGCGAGACGGGCGGCCATGGCCGAGTGGCCCGGAGCGATCCGGTCCACCGCCGCGCGGCCCTCCTCCGTCGGGCGCAGCAGCTTGGCCCGCCGGTGCGCCGGGTTCGGCGCGTACTCCGCGAGGCCCTTGGCGACCAGCAGGTCCGCGATGCGCTGGACGCTCTGCCGGGTGATCCCCATGCTCCGGGCGATCCCCGCGACGGGCAGCGGCTCCCGCAGCACCGCCCCGAGCACCTGCCACCAGGCGGCGGTCAGCCCGGCGGGCCGCGCCAGCTCCTCGGAGAGGGAGAGGAACTGGCCGTTCAGCCGGAACACCCCGAGCGCGGTGCGGCTCAGCAGGTCCTGCCGGGTCCGCGGGGACCCGAGCGGCGGAGACTCAGGCATCGCCCGCCGCCGATGCCGCCATCAGGACCGGGTACGCGCTCTCGTCCGAGTGGTGGAAGAGCCCGTACCAGGCGTCCAGGACGTCCGGCTTGTAGACGTCCAGGCGGGCGAAGACCTCGCGGGCGAAGGCGACCGGTTCCGTCGGGCCCGCCGTGATCAGGTCCCTGTCGGTCACCGCGTCGGCCTCTACGTACTTCCCGGCGCCCCCGTAGCCCGGCTGTTCGGCCAGGTAGAAGGAGACCGCGCTGGTGTGGGCGCGGTCGTCCAGCAGGCCTTCGCGGGCGAGTCCGGCGGTGGCGCCGCAGATCGCCGCGACCGGCACGCCGGCGGCCAGGAACTCCCGTGCCTTCGCCGCGAAGGGCGCGAGCTCGTCGCCCGCGTCCCACAGGGACGCCCCGGTGAGGATCAGCAGCGAGGAGTCCTCCGGTCGCAGATCGGCCAGGCCCAGGTCAGGCTGGATGCGGATGCCGCCCATGGTGGTGACCGGTGCTCCGGCGGCGAAGCCGACCGTCCGCACGACGTGGCCGCGCTGGGTGAGGTGCGCGGTGGTGTGGCCGGTCTCCCAGTCGGCGTAGGTGTCGTAGACCGCGAGGTGGACGGGCTTGCGAGCGGTCTCGCTCATGGTGTTTCGCCTCCAGCGTCGGATGGTGCGAGGTGCCTGCGGCGCTCGCCGTGGCCGAGGTGCCGACGTGCCGGCGCGTGATGCGCACGGTGCCTGCGGTGCTCGTGGTGCGAGTACTTCCACCACTTCCACGAAAAGCCCCTATGACAAGAGACTGTCATAACGACAGGATGCTGTCAAGACGTGGAGCGGTTGCACCGGTGGCGCAGACAGACTGCCGAGACCGGCCCGCCACCCCCATACAGTCCGCCGATATCCCTCCCCACCTGCGCACTTCTAGCGTGACGTCATGACCCCTCATGCCACCCCGCACACCCTTGCCGCCGTGAAGGACGCAGATCGGAAGCACGTCTTCCATTCCTGGTCCGCCCAGGCCCTGATCGACCCGCTCGCGGTCGCGGGAGCCGAGGGCTCGTACTTCTGGGACTACGAGGGCAAGCGCTACCTCGACTTCTCCTCCCAGCTGGTCAACACCAACATCGGCCACCAGCACCCCAAGGTCGTCGCCGCGATCCAGGAGCAGGCCGCGCGGCTCTGCACCCTCGCGCCCGGTTTCGCCGTGGACGTCCGCTCCGAGGCCGCACGCCTCATCGCCGAGCGGACCCCCGGCGACCTGGACAAGATCTTCTTCACCAACGGCGGCGCCGAGGCCGTCGAGAACGCCGTCCGCATGGCCCGTCTGCACACGGGCCGCGCCAAGGTGCTCTCCACCTACCGCTCCTACCACGGGGCCACCGCCGCCGCGATCAACCTGACCGGCGACCCGCGCCGCTGGCCCTCCGACACGGCGGCCGCCGGCGTCGTGCACTTCTGGGGCCCCTACCTCTACCGCTCCGCCTTCCACGCGACCACCGAGGCCGAGGAGTGCGAGCGCGCCCTCGCCCACCTCGCCGACACCATCGCCTTCGAGGGCCCGCAGTCGATCGCGGCGATCATCCTGGAGAGCGTGCCGGGCACCGCGGGCATCATGGTCCCGCCCGCCGGCTACCTCGCGGGCGTCCGCGAGCTCTGCGACCGCCACGGCATCGTCTTCATCCTCGACGAGGTCATGGCCGGCTTCGGCCGCACCGGCAAGTGGTTCGCGGCCGACCACTGGGACGTGACCCCCGACCTGATCACCTTCGCCAAGGGCGTCAACAGCGGCTACGTGCCGCTCGGCGGCGTGGCGATCTCCGCCGCCATCGCCGAGACCTTCGCCACCCGCCCCTACCCGGGCGGACTGACGTACTCCGGCCACCCCCTGGCCTGCGCCGCCGCCGTCGCGACGATCAACACGATGGAGGAGGAGGGCGTCGTCGAGCACGCCGCCCACCTCGGCGACAACGTGATCGGCCCGGCGCTCGCCGAGCTCGCCGAGCGCCACCCCTCGGTCGGCGAGGTCCGCGGCCTCGGCGCCTTCTGGGCCCTGGAGCTCGTACGGGACAAGGAGACGCGCGAGCCGCTCGTCCCGTACAACGCGGCCGGTGCGGACAACGCGCCGATGGCCGAGTTCGCGGCGGCCTGCAAGGCGTCCGGACTGTGGCCCTTCGTCAACATGAACCGGACCCACGTCGTCCCCGCCTGCACCATCACGGAGGCGGAGGCGAAGGAGGGCCTGGCCCTGCTGGACGACGCGCTGACGGTCGCCGACCGCCACACCACCGCGCGGTAGGAACCGCGGCCGCCGGCGGTGGCGCTGCCGGTGGCCGGTTCGCACCGGTGTGATCCTCGCCCCGGCCCCGGGGCGGATCCACACAGAACCCCTACCAACCGACCGGTTTCGGCCTCGCTGTCTGGCCTATGGTGTCCGGAGCTCTACGACAGGAGACGGACCCCTATGCCAGGCAGCGGAGCTGTCACCCGCAACACACTTCGCCAGCAGATCGCGGACGCGCTGCGTGACGAGGTGCTCGCGGGACGCCTGCCTCCGGGGACCGAGTTCACCGTGAAGCAGATAGCCGAGCAGTACGAGGTCTCCGCGACCCCGGTCCGCGAGGCGCTCGTGGACCTCTCGGCCCAGGGGCTGCTGGAACTGGTCCAGCACCGGGGCTTCCGCGTCCGGATCTTCACGGTCGAGGACTTCCGCGGCATGATCGAGGCCCGTTCGCTGGTCGTGGACGGCATCTTCCGCCGGCTCGCCGAACAGGGCACCACCCCCGGCTCCGGCGAACTGCTGGTGTCCGTGCGCCGCCGGGGCGAGGAGGCCCGCAGGGCGGCCCGGAGCGGCTCCCTGGAGGTGCTGATCGGCTACGACCTGCGCTTCTGGCGGGAACTGAGCGGGCTGGTCGCCAACACCTACATCACCGAGTTCCTGCACCGCATCCGCGTGCAGTGCTGGGTCTTCGCCGTCCCCCACCTCCAGCGCGAGCCGCAGCTGCGCGAAGCCCTCTGGGACGGGCACGGCGACCTGGTGGACGCCGTGACCCTGGCGGACGCCGACGCGGTGCGCCGCATCGTGCACGGCTACAACGAGCACGCGCTGGCCTGGGCCGCGCGCCTCTGATTCGACTCCGCGCCTCTGAGCCGCCCGCGAGCCCTGGAGGCGCCCGAGAGCCCGGCCCGACCGGCGCAGCGGCCCGACCGGCAGCCCGGCCCGACCTGCAGGACGGCCCCAGTTCTGCGCACCCCTTCGCGGAGGGTGTCCGGCGCACTACGCTGGCCTGATCGGCGACAACGACTGATCGGAGGCCGTGTGGCCTGTGACCTGTGGCTGGTCCCCCTTGTCGACGTGCTGTGCCACAGCCCCGACAACCCCTTCGCGGAAGAGATCGCCTCGTACGACAAGGCGCTGGGTGAGGCCGGACTCCCGTCCGTGCCCGTGTTCGCGTACATGCCGGGTCTGAGCGGGGACGTCGCCCCGGTCGCCGGTTTCGACTACGACGCCCTGCATTTCCTGAGACGGGCCTACCTGCTCCAGCTCTGCGGCCTGCCGGTGACCCCGGTGGACGAGCTGGGCGGGGACTACGAACAGCTGCTGGAGATGTTCGAGCCCACCGCGCAGCAGTCGCACCTGGTGTGGCACTACGACCACGCGGGCGCCTACGTGCCCGTCGACTTCCCGGCGCCCCTGGCGAACGAGGAGCTGCTGGCCGGAGGCGGACCGCTGGGGTCCGCGCAGGGGCTCCTGCGGGAGCTGGTGTTCGTCGCTCCCGCCATCGGGATAGACCCGGGGAACCCGCCCGCGGCGCCGGCGCCGCCGGGACGGCCGACGTCTCTGGAGGAGCCGGCGGGACCGATCCCGTACGACGGCAGCCCCTTCGCCCGGGAGCGGCACGTCTGGCTGGGTCTGCACGCGGCGGCGACGCGCAGTCTCGGACAGGGCTCGATGATCATCTTCAGCTGAGCCCGACCGGGCGCCTACGGGTCATCCGGGGCCGGGGCCGGGGCGGGAGCCGGAGCCGGGGCTGGGGCCGGAGCCGGAGCGGCAGCGCCCCGCCCCCTCCACAGGTTCAGCGGGGCTGCTCCGGGGGCCGCTGGCGCGGCATGTTCGGGCGGGTGCCCGGCGGCAGCGGGAAGCGGGCCGGCGGGATGTACGCGTCCGCGCCGCGCGCCCCGGAGGCCCCCAGCGACTGCATCACCAGCGGCGCGGGCCCGGCCCGGAACTCCACCATCCAGTCGGCCGTCTCCGACCGCACCAGCTCCGTGATGTCCTCGGAGAAGCGGCGCAGCACGTTCAGGCAGCGCTCGGCGGCCTCGCTGGCGGTGCCCTCGGTGGGCCCGAGCACCTCTCGGACGTTCTCCGAGGCCCAGTCGAACTGGAGGGTCTGCAGCCTGCGCTGCACGGCCTGGGCCGTGGCCACGTCCCGCATCCAGCCCGAGGTCAGTCCGAAGAACCGGTCGCAGGCCAGCGCGGCCGCGCCCAGCAGGAGCGCCAGGTATCCGTACGTCGATCCGCCCGGCGCCGAGCCCGTCAGCTCCAGCACCGGCATCGCGGCGCCCGTGATGGCGCCCAGGGCCGCGCCGACGCGCAGTACGCGCGCCCCGCGGCGCTTCCACGCCCGGTCGGACAGATACCACTCGGCCGTGCGCAGCGCGTCCGCCTCGACCCGCCGGTAGAGCTCGTCGAGCCGCTCGGCGGGCTCCCCCCAGTCCCCGAGGGGAAAGGGCCGGCCGGTCAGATCGCCCGCCGCCATCGCCCCGCCGCCTTCCTCCCGGGGATCCCGGGGTGGCCCCTCGGGCTGCATCTCCGGCTGGCTCACCCGGCACTCCCTCTGCCTGCGCTGACGTGTGGTGGTGCGCGTGTGCGCAATGATGCGCATGCTCTTCCTACCTTCGAATGACGGGCGATGGACAACGAATCCCGGGTTTTCCGCTCGCAAGGAGGTCTCCATCAGGTACGCGCACGCCCCGACTCTCACTCGAAAGAGTTGGTCCTCACGGCGTAGGGCGCGGCGCCCGGGGAGCACGTAGGCTCGGATTGACCAAGCGTTCCGAAGGTCTCGGGGTCGCGGAGGTCCCGACGGCAGCGACGTAGGAAGTGAGTGCCCTGTGATTCCCGGTGGTGGCCAGCCCAACATGCAGCAGCTGCTCCAGCAGGCCCAGAAGATGCAGCAGGACCTCGCTGCCGCGCAGGAGGAGCTCGCGCGGACCGAGGTCGAGGGCCAGGCCGGCGGCGGCCTGGTCAAGGCGACCGTCACCGGCTCCGGTGAGCTGCGCGCGCTGGTGATCGACCCGAAGGCCGTGGACCCGGAGGACACGGAGACGCTCGCCGACCTCGTGGTCGCGGCGGTCCAGGCCGCGGGCGAGAACGCGCAGGCGCTCCAGCAGCAGAAGCTGGGACCCCTCGCGCAGGGCCTGGGCGGCGGCAGCGGGATTCCCGGGCTGCCGTTCTAGCAGTACCCTCCCCCGGACCTCTCCCCTCCGATTCCGTCCCACCCCCCCCTCCGATCCCATCCGGCGAAAGCGAAAGAAGGCAGTCCGTTGTACGAAGGCGTGGTCCAGGACCTGATCGACGAACTGGGCAGGCTGCCCGGCGTCGGGCCCAAGAGCGCGCAGCGGATCGCCTTCCACATCCTGCAGGCCGAGCCCACCGACGTCCGCCGCCTCGCGCACGCGCTGCTGGAGGTCAAGGACAAGGTCCGGTTCTGCGCGGTGTGCGGGAACGTGGCGCAGGAGGAGCGGTGCGGCATCTGCCGCGACCCGCGCCGGGACACGACGGTCATCTGTGTCGTCGAGGAGCCGAAGGACGTGGTCGCGATCGAGCGGACCCGCGAGTTCCGGGGCAAGTACCACGTCCTCGGCGGAGCGATCAGCCCGATCGAGGGCGTCGGCCCGGACGACCTGCGGATCCGCGAGCTGCTGGCGCGCCTGGCGGACGGCGAGGTGACCGAGCTGATCCTCGCCACCGACCCGAACCTGGAGGGCGAGGCGACCGCCACCTACCTCGCCCGCATGATCAAGCCCATGGGCCTGAAGGTCACCCGCCTGGCCAGCGGGCTCCCCGTAGGGGGAGATCTGGAGTATGCGGACGAGGTCACGCTGGGGCGGGCCTTTGAAGGAAGGCGACTTCTCGATGTCTGACGCAACGCTGCACGCTCTCGGCCAGGATCCGGACGACTTCGCCGCCTCGATCGCGGACCAGATCGAGTCGTTCATCGTCGCGGTCACCGAGGTCGCCAAGGGCGAGGACCCCGACAGCGCGGTGCCCTTCCTCCTCCTGGAGGTGTCCCAGCTGCTGCTGGCGGGCGGCCGGCTGGGCGCGTACCAGGACGTGCTGCCCGACGAGCGCTACGAGCCCGACCTCGGCCCGGAGCCCGACGTCGACGACCTGCGCGAGCGGTTCGCGATCATGCTGGAGCCGGTCGACGTCTACTCCGAGGTCTTCGACCCGTACGAGCCGCGCAAGGCCCCCGTCGCCCACCGGATCTCCGACGACCTGGCCGATGTGGTCGCCGATCTGCGGCACGGCCTCATCCACCACCAGGCGGGCCGCATCACGGAGGCGCTGTGGTGGTGGCAGTTCTCGTACTTCACCAACTGGGGTCCGACGGCGTCGGCGACGCTGCGCGCGCTCCAGTCCCTGATCTCGCACGTGCGCCTGAACCAGCCGCTGGCGGCCCTGGACGGCCTGGACACGGACGAGGACCTGACCGAGGACGATCTCGCGGAGCAGGCCGGACAGGTGATGGCGGAGGAACTCGGCGGCCTGGGCCGCAAGTGATCGTCCGGCGCGGGAACCCGTACTCTGATCTTTTCGTCTCATGATGTGGTACGAGGCGGTCGGATCCCGGTCGCTCGTTAGACTGCACCAGCAATGAGACGGACTGAGCGAGGAGCGCACGTGGGCCTTGTCGTGCAGAAGTACGGAGGCTCCTCCGTAGCCGATGCCGAGGGCATCAAGCGCGTCGCCAAGCGAATCGTGGACGCCAAGAAGAACGGCCACCAAGTGGTCGTCGTGGTGTCCGCGATGGGCGACACGACGGACGAGCTGATCGATCTCGCCGAGCAGGTTTCCCCGATGCCTGCCGGGCGCGAATTCGACATGCTGCTGACCGCCGGAGAGCGGATCTCCATGGCCCTGCTGGCCATGGCGATCAAAAACCTGGGCCACGAGGCCCAGTCGTTCACCGGTAGCCAGGCAGGCGTCATCACCGACTCGGTCCACAACAAAGCGCGCATCATCGATGTCACGCCGGGCCGTATCCGCACCGCGCTGGACGAGGGCAACATCGCCATCGTCGCCGGCTTCCAGGGCGTGTCCGCGGACTCCAAGGACATCACCACCCTGGGCCGCGGCGGCTCGGACACCACCGCCGTGGCGCTCGCCGCGGCGCTGGACGCCGAGGTCTGCGAGATCTACACCGACGTCGACGGCGTCTTCACCGCGGACCCCCGCGTCGTGAAGAAGGCCCGGAAGATCGACTGGATCTCCTCCGAGGACATGCTGGAGCTGGCGGCTTCCGGTTCCAAGGTGCTGCTGCACCGCTGTGTCGAGTACGCACGCCGATACAACATCCCGATCCACGTCCGTTCGTCCTTCTCGGGACTTCCGGGTACCTGGGTCAGCAACGAGAATCCGCAAGGGGACGCGCAGGTGGAGCACGCCATCATCTCCGGAGTCGCTCACGACGTCTCCGAAGCCAAGATCACGGTCGTCGGCGTCCCGGACAAGCCGGGCGAGGCCGCGGCGATCTTCCGCGCCATCGCGGACGCCGAGATCAACATCGACATGATCGTGCAGAACGTCTCCGCGGCCTCGACGGGCCTCACCGACATCTCCTTCACCCTCCCCAAGGCCGAGGGCCACAAGGCCATCGACGCCCTGGAGAAGGCGAAGAGCGCGATCGGCTTCGACTCCCTGCGCTACGACGACCAGATCGGCAAGATCTCCCTGGTCGGCGCCGGAATGAAGACGAACCCGGGCGTCACCGCCTCGTTCTTCCAGGCGCTGTCCGACGCGGGCGTCAACATCGAGCTGATCTCCACCTCGGAGATCCGCATCTCGGTCGTGACCCGCCAGGACGACGTCAACGAGGCCGTCCGCGCCGTGCACACGGCCTTCGGCCTCGACTCCGACAGCGACGAGGCCGTCGTCTACGGAGGCACCGGACGATGACCGCCGCCCGGTCGACCCCGGCTCCGGCACTCGCCGTCGTCGGGGCGACCGGAGCAGTCGGTTCGGTCCTGCTCCGGATGCTGTCCCAGCGGGCGGACGTCTGGGGCGACATACGCCTGATCGCCTCCGGGCGCTCGGCCGGCCGCATGCTGTCCGTGCGCGGGCAGGAGTGCGAGGTGCTCGCCCTCACCGAGGACGCCTTCGACGGCCTCGGGCCGGGCGACGTCGCGCTCTTCCTGACCCCGGCCGAGGTCTCGGCCCGGTGGGCGCCCGTCGTCACCGCGCGCGGCGCGGTCGTCGTCGACCAGTCCGCCGCCTTCCGGGAGGATCCCGAGGTGCCGCTCGTGGTGCCCGAGATCAACGCCCACGCGGCGCGGATCCGGCCGCGCGGGATCGTCGCGGCCCCGGACACCGTCACCGCCGCGATGATCGCCGCCCTGGGCGCGCTGCACGCCGAGTACGGACTGACCGAGCTGGCCGTCTCCACGTACGAGGCGGCGAGCTCGGCCGGCCGGGCCGGCAGCGAGGCCCTGCGCCGCCAGCTGTCGCTGGTCGCCGGCACCTCCCTGGGCGAGCAGCCGGGCGACGTGCGCCGTGCCGTGGGTGAGGACACCGGCCCCTTCGCGGCCCCCCTGGCCCTCAACGTCGTGCCGTGGTGCGGCGAGCTGAACGAGGACGGCTGGTCCTCGCACGAGCTGGCCGTACGGGCGCAGACCCGCCGGATCCTCCAGCTGGACACCCTCCCGGTGTCGGTGACCTGCGTCCGGGTGCCGGTGCTGACCGGTGACTCGCTGACGGTGCGCGCCGGATTCGAGAACGAGGTGAAGTCCGCCCACGCGCGGGAGATCCTGGAGGCCGCGCCCGGCGTGGTGCTCGTGGACGATCCCGCGGCGGGGGAGTTCCCCACCCCCGTGGACGCCGCCGGGACGGATCCGGCCTGGGTGGGGCGGGTGCGGGCCTCGCTCGACGACCCTTACGCGCTGGAGTTCTTCGTGTGCGCGGACAATCTCCGCCAGGGGGCGGCGCTGAATGCCACGCGGATCGCGGAACTGATCGCAGGTGAATTTGCGTAATTCGCTTTGTAGGATCGGTGCCGATCCCTTGATCAAGGTGATGGCCCGACTGCCGTTTCGCTGGACGGGGCAATCGGGAAGAGCGGGTACGCATGAGCGCAATACGGATTTCTCCGGTGAGGCTTCCACGCGCGTACAACCCTGACGGGGGGACGCGTGTCCTACAGGCGTGGCAGAGGCACTGCTCGAACTCGCCGTCCTACCGGCACGCACGGGGATCCTCCCGCCGCGCCGGGATTTGCGCACACCCGGCGGCGGTCTCCCCGTGATCGTTCCCGTCCCGCCGACGGGGACCCCGGAGGCCCCCGCACGGTCCGCCGATCCGGTTCCGGGCGGCCTCGTGCCCCCGCAGCGCGACAGCGCCGAGGCTGAGGCGACCGGCAAGGACGAGACGGCCGAGGTGGTGCCCGGCACCACCGTCGACCACCTCACGGCGACCTACCAGGCGCACTACCGCTCGCTCCTCGGCCTCGCCGCGCTGCTCCTGGACGACACCGCCTCCTGCGAGGACGTGGTGCAGGAGGCGTTCATCCGCGTGCACTCGGCGCGCAACCGGGTCCGCGACCGCGAGAAGACCCTGGCGTACCTGCGCCAGACCGTCGTGAACCTCTCGCGTTCCGCCCTGCGCCGGCGCATCCTCGGCCTCAAGCTGCTGTCGAAGCCCATGCCCGACATGGCGAGCGCCGAAGAGGGCGCGTACGACCAGCTGGAACGGGACGACCTGATCAAGGCGATGCGGGGACTCCAGCGCCGCCAGCGCGAGGTGCTCGTGCTGCGCTACTTCGCGGACATGACGGAAGCCCAGGTCGCCGAGACGCTGGGGATATCGCTCGGCTCGGTCAAGGCGTACGGATCGCGGGGCATTGCCGCGCTGCGGGTGGCGATGGAGGCTGCGCAGTCATGAGGGACGACCACACGGCGCCGGCCGGCGAGGCCGGCGAGGACGAGCTCCGGATCCTCCTGCACGGGGCCGTCGAGGGCCTGCAGCCCTCCGAGGACGCGCTGGAGCGGATCCTGCACGCCGTCCCGGCCAGGCGCCGGGCCCGCAGGCGCCGGGCCGTCGTCGGCGCGGCCGCGGCCGCGCTGCTCGCAGGGACCGCGATCCCGACCGCCGTGCACCTGGCGGGCGGCGAGGGGACCGCCGCGGACCGCCAGGCCATGGCCGGGCACGAGGCGCACGCCGGCGACCATCAGGGCGGCGCGTCCGACCCGCACCAGAACGGATACGGGGCCTACCCGAAGGCCGGATCCCACAGCGGTTCCCCCGCCGCGGGCGGCGCCACCGGGCAGCCGGACCCCTCGCAGGGCGGCGCCACGGCCGGCGGCTCGACCTCGGGCCCGGCGGGCACCGGAGCCTCGGGCGGACCGGCCGGTTCCGGAGCCGGTCCGGCGGCGGGCACGGGACCGCTGCCGCCGGTTTCCGCCCCCGGCGTGCCCGGATGCGGTGCCGAGCAGCTGGGCGTCGTGGGCTTCGTGCGCAACCCGGAGGGCGACGGCCGGGTGGCAGGCGGCTTCCGGGTCACCAACGTCTCCTCCCAGGGCTGCGCCGTCACCGGCCGGGACACCGTGACCGCGGCCTCCGCGCCCGTCGCGACGCTGGTCCCGGGCTCCGGTGTCGCCGTGGTCGGGCACACCGCGGGCGGCCCGGGCAGCGGGCTGCTGCCCGACCCGTCGGCGGAGGCCTCGGTGGTGGTGCTGCCGCCGAACAAGTCCTACGAGGTCCGCTTCGCGTGGGTGCCGCCGGGCGAGCCCTGCGCGGCGAACGGCGCGGACGGGGGCACCAAGCCGCCGCCGACCGGCTCGGCGGGCACGTCGGGCGATCCCGGCAGCGGGGCGGCGTCGGAGCCCCAGACGGGCACGCCCCAGGCGCCGAGCGTCGTCGAGGTGTCCCACACCCCCGTCACGAGCGGCGCCCCGACGACGCGGACGTCGATCCCCGACGCCTGCGGCGGCACGGTCTACCGGACGGGTGCGATCCCGGTCGACGACTGATCCTGCGCGGCCGGGTCCGCCGGGTCGGCGGGATCGGCCGGGGCGGACGGGTCGGCCGGGTCGAGCAGGCCCGCCTCCGCGTCGCGGAGCGTCTCCACCTCGCGGCGGTAGAGCCGGAACCACATGAAGAGCACGAAGGCGACGAAGACGAACCACTCGCCGGTGTAGCCGAGGTTCTGGAAGGCCTTCAGGTCCAGTCCGGTGTTGGTCGGCGCCTGCGCGGGCACCGGGAGCATCCCGTCCACCGGGGTCTGCACCGTCAGCCAGGCGTCGTACAGCTCGTGCGGGACGAGGTTGACCAGCGTGGCCGCGGCGATCACGCCGAGCTGTCCGGCGGGCAGACCGCCCTGGGCGTGGACGCCCTTCGTGCCCGAGTTCTCCGAGGCCTGCAGGGCCCCGGTCACCTCGACCCGGCCCGTCGGCGCGGCCGGCGCCTTCGCGGGGTCGGCCGTGCCCGGCAGCCAGCCCCGGACCACCGGGAGGGCCTTGCCGGAGTCGGTCCTGAGCAGCGTCAGGACGTAGAAGCCGGACGCGCCGTCCAGCCGCCGCTCGGGCACCAGCATCTGCTCGGCGTACTCCCCGGACGCGGAAGCCAGTCGTCCGGAGGTCTCCGTGTCGACCGGCAGCAGCGAGTCCAGGGGGGCGGCCACCTGGTCGGCGGGCCGTTCGGCGGTCGCTTCCCGGTGGCTGTCGACACGCGCTTCGAACCGGCCGAGCTGCCAGGACCCCATGAACAGGCAGAAGGGGACCGCGAGCGCGACGAAGACGTTGATCCCCCACCAGCGCGGGGTCAGGAGAAACCGGTGCACCCCACCACGGTACGGGGGGTGCACCGGCCACCGGTCCTCAGGGTCGGGCGGGCAGGTGCTTCAGCGCGAACTCCAGCTCCATCCGGACCTGCTTGATCCGCTCCTCCACGACCAGCGAACCGTGCCCCGCGTCGTACCGGTACACCTCGTGCACCGCCCCGCGCGCCGCCAGCCGGTCCACGTAGTTGTCGATCTGCCGGATCGGGCAGCGCGGGTCGTTCACGCCGGCCGCGATGTGCACCGGCGCCTTCACCTCGTCCACGTACGTCAGCGGGGAGGACACCTCGAACCGGTCCGGGACCTCCTCCGGCGTACCGCCGAAGAGGGTGCGGTCCAGGGCCTTCAGCGCCTCCATCTCGTCGTGGTAGGCCGTCACGTAGTCCGCGACCGGTACGGCGGCCAGGCCCACCGCCCAGGCGTCGGGCTGCGTGCCCAGGCCCAGCAGCGCCAGGTACCCGCCCCAGGAGCCGCCCGACAGCACGAGCCGCTCCGGGTCCGCGAGACCCGACGCCACCGCCCACGCGCGGACCGCCCCGATGTCCTCCAGCTCGATCAGGCCGACCCGGTGCTTGAGGGCGTCGGTCCACTCGCGGCCGTAGCCCGTCGAGCCCCGGTAGTTGACCCGGACCACCGCGAAGCCGTGGTCCAGCCAGGCCGCCGGCGTCGCGGCGAAGGCGTCGCTGTCGTGCCAGGTCGGCCCGCCGTGGATCTCGAAGATCGTCGGGTAGGGGCCTTCGCCGTGGCCCGCCGGGCGCTGCACCAGCGCGTGGATCCGGCCGCCCGGACCCTCCACCCAGGCGTCCTCCACGGCCACCGAGCCCGGCGGCCGCAGCCCCGGCGGGTCCAGGACGACGCCGCCCGCGGTGGACCGTACCGCCGAGGGCTCGGCCGCCGAGGACCACAGGTACTCCACCGTCCCGTCGGGTCGCGCGGTGGCTCCCGACACGGTCCCCGGCGGCGTGTCCACGCGTACGAGCTCCCCCGCGGCCAGGTCGTAGCGCCAGAGCTCGCTGCGCGCCTCGAAGCTGTGCGCGACCAGCAGCGCGGAGCCGTCCGGACACCACTCGGCGCTGACGTCGCCCGGCAGGTCGATGGCGAGCTCCTGCTCGGTGCCGGCGGCCACGTCCCACACCAGCGGCTCCCAGCGGCCGCGCCGCTGGTGGCCGATGAGCAGCCGCGTGTCGCCCGCGACCGGGGCGAAGCCGAGCACCTCCAGACCGAGCTCCTCGGTCCCGCCGCGGGAGTCGTCCAGCTCGGCGACGGTGGCCCCGTCGAGGGTGAGCACGCGCAGGGCGGAGTGCATGGCGTCGCCGTGCTCGGTGTGCTCGACGGCCAGGAGCGTGCCGTCGTACGACAGGTCGCCGACGCCTGCGGACTCCCGGTGCCGGTAGACCACCACGGGCTCGGAGCCGTCGGGGCGGACCACGTGGATGGTCGAGCCGTCCTCGTCCGTGGAGCGCCCGACGACGGTGGTGCCGTCGCGCCCGATGGCCAGCCCCGCCGGGTACGAGGGCTCCAGGCCGGGGGTGGCCGGTTCGTCGGGGCCGCCCGCGAAGGGCTGGCGCACCCACGTGCCGAACTCGTCGCCGTCGGTGTCGGAGAACCACCAGATCCACTCGCCGTCGGGGGAGAGGGTGCCGTCGGTGGTGCCGTTGGGGCGGTCGGTGGCCTGCCGCTGCACGCCGGTGGCGCGGTCCCAGGCGTAGAGCTCGAAGGTGCCGGTCGCGTTGGAGACGAAGAGCGAACGGTCCGGGGCGTCCTCGGCCCATTCGGGCAGCCCGACGCGCGGCGCACGGAACCTCTTCTCCCAGTCGGGAGTCTCGGGGGTGATCTCGCTGTCGCTGGTCATGCGCCCATTGTTGCCGCAGCGGCCCCCGGGATGCCGACTGCTCCGAACGGGCGCACAGTGGAACCCGTACTCCAAGGAGGAACGATCATGGCCAAGAAGGCCCGCACCGGCCACCACATGCACCAGGACTCCGAACGCGCCATGGCCAAGAACACGGCCGCCGAGGCCCGTGCGAAGGCCGCGGTCAAGGACCCGCACTCCACGGCGGCCAAGACGCGCGGCATGCAGCAGAAGGCCCAGGCCAAGCGCGGCTGAACCAGCGACTGGACCAGCGGCCGAACCGGCGGCCGAACCAGCGCGGTCGCCCGCTTCCGCCCGCGCCCGTCCGTACGCTGGCGCCATGCGGATGATCGTCCGGGGCGCCCGGCTGCTCCACACACCAGGCCTGTCCGACGTCGAGGTCGGGGAGGACGGCCGCATCGCGCGGGTCCTCCCCCACGACGACCAGAAGGAACCGCCGGCCACCGGCGTGCTCATCGAGGCGCACGGCGGGCTGCTGACCGCGCCCTTCGTCGAACCGCACATCCACCTCGACACGGCGCTGACCGCCGGCGAGCCGCGGCCCAACAGCTCCGGCACCCTGTGGGAGGGCATCGCCTGCTGGAGCGAGCGCAAGCGCACCCTGACCCGCGAGGACGTGATCGGGCGGGCCACCGAGGTGCTGCGCTGGCAGGCCGCCCAGGGCGTGCTGCACGTCCGTACGCACTGCGACGTCACCGACCCCTCCCTCACCGCGCTCGACGCGCTGGCGGAGGTGCGCGACCGGGTGCGGGACGTCATGGACCTGCAGATCGTCGCCTTCCCGCAGGAGGGCATCGTCTCCTTCCCCGACGGCGAGGCGCTGCTGCGCGAGGCCGTCGCCCGCGGGGCGGACGTCGTCGGCGCGATCCCGCACTTCGAGGACACCCGCGAGGACGGCGTCGCCTCCCTGCGGACCGCCTTCGCGCTGGCAGAGGAGCACGGCCTGCGGGTGGACGCCCACTGCGACGAGATCGACGACGAGCAGTCCCGCTTCGTGGAGGTACTGGCCACCCTGGCCCTGCGCTCGGGGCTGCGCGAGCGGGCCACCGCCTCCCACACCACGGCCATGGGCTCCTACAACGGCGCCTACAGCTTCAAGCTCCAGCGGCTGCTGTCCCGTTCGGGCATCAACCTGGTCGCCAACCCCTTCGCCAACCTCAACCTCCAGGGCCGCTTCGACGCCTACCCCAAGCGGCGCGGCCTCACCCAGGTCCGGGAGATGCTGGCGGCCGGGGTCAACGTCGCCTTCGGCCACGACGACGTGATGGACCCCTGGAACGCCCTCGGCACCGCCAACCCGCTCCAGACCGCCCTCGTCGGCCTCTATGCCGCCCAGCTCACCGGCGCCGACGACATCCCGGTGGCCTTCTCGATGGTGACGGACCGTGCGGCGCGCGTCCTCGGCCTCGGGGCCGACGAGTACGGCATCACCGCCGGCGCCCCCGCCTCCTTCGTCCTGCTGCCCGCGCCCTCGCCCGAGGAGGCGATCCGCCGCCAGGTGCGGCCTCGGTACGTGGTCTCGCGCGGCTCCGTCCTCGCCGAGACCCCGCCCGCCCCCACCCGGCTGTCCTGGCCCGGCGAGCCCCCGTCGGACGTCGACTTCCGCCCCCGCCTACGCTGACGTGCCATGACGTGGACGCTTGACACCAACTCAGCCCGAGCCGCCCTGGAGATCGCGTCGGAGTACGCGGACACGGCGCTCCTGAACCACTCCGTGCGCTCCTACGCCTTCGGCGCCCGGTACGCGCAGGACCACGGTCTGGAGTACGACCGGGAGCTCTTCTACGTGGCGGCCCTCCTGCACGACCTGGGCCTGACCGCGCCGTTCGACAGCCACACCCTGCCCTTCGAGGAGGCGGGCGGCCACGTGGCCCGCGTCCTGACGGCGGGCCTGGGCTGGCCGGCGGACCGCCGCGCCCGCGCCGAGGAGATCATCGTCCTGCACATGCGGGACGACGTGGACGCGGCCGAGGACGCCGAGAGCCACCTCCTCCAGGTGGGCACCAGCGCCGACGTCTCCGGCCTGCGCCTCGCCGAGTTCGACCCCTCCTTCACGTCCCGTCTCCTCGCCGCCCACCCGCGCGCCGGCTTCGGCCCCGTCTTCACCGCTCTCGTCAAGGACCAGGCGCGGCGCAAGCCCGCCTGCGCGGCCGCCGCCTACGTCGCGAACGGCGCGGCCGCCCGCATCGCGGCCAACCCCCTGGACGCGTGACGCGGGCGCCCGCGGCGCAGGTCACGTGGATCGGCCACCGCTTCGGATAGCGTGCCCGCATGTCGTGGGACGAGGACGGAACACCGCACCCGCTCGCACAGCGCCGCACCGGACGCAGCGAACTGGAGGCGGACCAGCTGCCCGAGATGCGGGAGCTGGAGGTGCTCGGCTGGGAGCCGGCCCCCGAGGACCTGCGCTGGGTCTTCCTCCCGTACGTCTGGCCCCCGGCGGCCCGCACCTGGATCCCCGACCGCTCCACCCACTGGGCCGTGGACACCGCACTCGACGGCCACGGCCGCATCACCGGCGTGGAGTGCGCCCCGCTCCCCGAGCCCGACCTGCGGGGCCTCGACCGGGAGGCCGACGAGGCCCTCGCCGCGCTCGGCCTCCCGCCACGCCCCCGCGGCCGCCTCTGGCTGCTCCGCCCGGTCGGCCGTTTCACCACCGTCGCGGCGGTCCTCGACCACCTCGACGCCCTGGCCGCGGCGGCCCCCGCCCAGGACCTCCCGTCCCTGGCCCGCACGGAACTGGCCGCGCTCCACGAGAGCTTCTAGGGGGTGTTGGCTACCCTGGAGGTGGGGGCGCAGCGGCGGGAGGCGGTCTCATGAGGCGGCGGCATCACTTCCACATCGACCACGCGGGCCACTCCGTCAGTGCCACGGTCCAGACCGGCCGCACCGCGGTCGTCGAGGTCCTGGTCGACGGCAAGGAGACGGGCCACGCGACGACCCACCACGACCACCCCGTGACCGTCCGCGTCGAGCTCCCGACGGACCCCCCGACGAAGGTCTCCGTCCGCGCCACCCCGGGCCCGGGCATCCCCCGCTGCGTCTTCGAGGCCCCGGCAGCAGAGCCCCACATCATGTCGCCCCGCCCCTTCTGAAGGGCCCCGAAAAACGCAGGAAGGGCCTCCTAGACCCATGGGCGCGACCGCGTCCAGTTCGCGTGGCGTAGCAGGCTCGTCGGCCACTGACGTCGCGGCAGGCGGGCGCGAGGTTGGTAGTTCGGATGCATCGGTGGGAGGTCGGTTCCTATGCTGGGCTTCTTGTCCGTTGATGTGTAGGGGGGTGTCGTGTTGGTCGAAGGACTGATTTGGGCGGAGTCGCTCGCGGCTCGCCGCCGGATGTCGCCAGGGTCGCCTGTTGCCGTACTGGACGCGCTGCTCGCTGCCGACGGCCAGGCTGGGTCTCGTTGACGGCGGCCTACGGTCGCCATTCCTCACGGTAGGCGGGGTGTGCCGTGTACGCCTGCGCCAGGATGCGAAGGGCATCGGAGAAGCCGTGCGTGCGACCGTCCCAGGGGTCCGCCATGCCTCTGTACTCGCTTGCCAGCGTCTCGACAGCAGCGAGCAAGAGCAGGTGGCTGTCGAGGAGGCTTCCGCTGCCGACCTCATTGGCCGCTTGGCGTCGGTCCTCGTCGATGCGTGAGGCAAGGAACTGCAGCAGCTCTTCCATGCGCTGATCTTCGCGTGCCGTGGCGGAGGGGCCGCATCGGGGGAGATTTCTCCCAGGATTCTCCCGAGAGGTCTGGGAGAAGCAGTCAGGGCCGGCCTCCTCGGAAGGAGACCGGCCCTGAGCTGGTGTTTCTCTGTCGGGGTGGCGGGATTTGAACCCACGACCTCTTCGTCCCGAACGAAGCGCGCTGCCAAGCTGCGCTACACCCCGATCGTCGCCCTGGAGTGTTGCTGTCCTGGCGACATCGATTACTTTAGCGGACCTCTCGCCGGAGACGAAATCCGGTTTTCGCGGAGCGGGCGGCGGGGCCCTACTCCTTCGGGGCCAGCGTCAGGAGCGTCGCCTCCGGGGGGCAGGCGAAGCGGACCGGGGTGAAGCGGTTGGTGCCGCAGCCGGCCGAGACGTGCAGGTAGGAGCGGTGGCCCGCCGCCTCGTGCGTGGACAGCCCCTTCACCCGGTCCGTGTCCAGGTCGCAGTTGGTGACCAGCGCCCCGTAGAAGGGGATGCACAGCTGTCCGCCGTGGGTGTGGCCCGCGAGGATCAGCGGGTACCGGTCGGCGGTGAAGGACTCGAGGACCCGCAGGTACGGCGCGTGCACCACGGCGAGCGAGAAGTCCGCGTCCGCCTCCGGTCCGCCGGCGACGCTCTCGTAGCGGTCCCGCTTGATGTGCGGGTCGTCGAGGCCGGTGAAGGCCAGCTCCAGCCCTTCCAGCTTCATCCGGGCCCGGGTGTTGGTGAGGTTCAGCCAGCCCGCCGCGTCGAAGGCGTCCCGCAGGTCCTCCCACGGGTTGTGCACGGCGCCGACGACCGGCTTGTTGCCGTTCAGCCCGTGCCGGCCCTGGACCTTCTCGACCAGGTAGCGCCCGGGATTGCGCAGCCGCGGCCCGTAGTAGTCGTTCGACCCGAAGACGTACACGCCGGGGAAGTTCATCAGCGGACCCAGGGCGTCGAGGACCTCGGGGACGCCCTCGGTGTCCGAGAGGTTGTCGCCGGTGTTCACCACGAAGTCGGGGCGCAGACCGGCCAGCGACTGCAGCCAGGCGCGCTTCTTGCGCTGCCCGCCGACCATGTGGATGTCCGAGACCTGGAGCACGCGCAGAGGGCGCATCCCCCGGGGAAGCACCGGCACCGTGACCCGGCGCAGCCGGAAGGACCGCGCCTCGAAACCGGCGGCGTAGGCCACACCCGCGGCCCCCACCGCAGCGATTCCGGCAGCCGCTTTCAGTGGTACTCCGTAACGCGCACGCATGGACCCATCGTCGCAGACGGGAAAACAGGTGAGCGCCACCGTCCCCGCACCTGGCACACTCACCTGCATGACCACGCTCAAGGCCAAGCTCCAGGAAGACCTCACCACCGCCATCAAGGCGCGCGACGAACTGCACTCGTCCACGCTGCGCCTGACCCTTTCCGCCATCACCAAGGAGGAGGTCGCGGGCAAGGAGGCCCGTGTGCTCTCCGACGAGGAAGTCCTCAAGGTGATCGCCAAGGAGGCGAAGAAGCGCCGTGAGGCCGCGGAGGCCTTCGCGCAGGGTGGTCGTCCCGAGCAGGCCGCGCGCGAGAGTGCCGAGGGTGAGTTCCTGGACACCTACCTCCCCAAGCAGCTCTCCGACGAGGAGCTCGCCGGGATCGTGGCGGAGGCCGTCGAGGAGGCCCGGTCGGCGGGTGCCGAGGGGCCGCGGGCCATGGGTGCCGTCATGAAGATCGTCAACCCGAAGGTCGCCGGTCTGGCGGAGGGCGGGCGTGTCGCCGCCGCCGTGAAGAAGGCGCTCTCCTAAGTCCCCCACGAGGGGCAAGAGACAAGCGACAAGAGGGAGGCCCCAGCCGATCCGGCTGAGGCCTCCCTCTTGCTTGTTGCCGCGGCGTAGCGACCGCGTGCCGACCGCTACGGCTACGGGCCGTCGGCGCCGCCGATCACCGTGCCCGGGTCGACCGGGAGGCCGGGGAAGGGGTTGTCCGGCTGGCCGGCTCCGCCGCCCGTGGCTCCGCCGCCCGGGCCGCCCGTCTGGCCGCCCGTCTGGCCGCCGGGCTTGCCGTCGCCGCCGGGCTTGCCGGGCCGGCTCGGGTTGGTGGACGGCTTGTTGCCGCGGGGTCCGCCGGAGGGGACGTTCGGTTCGGCGATGTGGACCGTGGTGAAGCGCAGGGCCTCACGGCCGGACAGGGCGCCCGTGATGGCGTCCTTCCAGATCGGGCCGGGCAGGCCGCCGCCGAAGACCTTGTCGTAGGACCGGCCGCCGATCGTGATGTTCTCCATCGTGATCTTCTTCGCGCCGCCCGAGCCGACCCACACCGCGCCGGAGACGTTCGGGGTGTAGCCCACGAACCAGGCGTTGTAGCGGGAGTCCGTGGTACCGGTCTTGCCCGCGCTGTCGCGGTCGGTCAGGCCGGCGCGCTCACCGGTGCCGGAGTCGACCACGCCGCTCAGCAGGGTGTTGACGGTGTCGGCGGTGTTCTGCGACATCGCCCGCTCGCACTTGCTCTTGGGGACCGCGAGCGCCTTGCCGTGCGCGTCGGTGATCGACTCGATGGCGACCGGGGTGCAGTAGACGCCGCGGTTGGCGAAGGTCGCGTACGCGTTGGCCATCGTCAGCGGGGACATCTCCTCCGAGCCGAGCGCGATGGCGGGGCCGTCGGCCAGCTTCGCGCCGCTCGCCGGCACCACGCCGAGCTTGGCCGCCATCTCCGACACCGGGCACAGGCCGATCTCGCCGATCATCTCGACGAAGTAGGTGTTGATCGACTTCTCCATCGCCGTGCGCAGCGCGTACGGGCCGATCTCGTCCTCGGTCTCGTTCTCCGCGGATTCCTTCCGGGTGTTGACGTACTGCGAGCCGTCGCAGCGGGAGATCGGGCTCGGGTAGTCGAGCTTGTTCGGGGCCCCGTAGACCTTCGTCGGGGGCATGCCCCGCTCCAGGGCGGCGGCGGCGATGAACGGCTTGAAGGTCGAGCCGACCTGGAAGCCGAAGTTCGAGCCGCCCATCCGCTTGTCCACGGAGTAGTTGATCTGCGTCTCGTTCTTGCCGAAGCCGTACGGCTTGGACTGGCCCATCGCCAGCACCCGTCCGGTGCCCGGCTGGACCATGGTCACAGCCGTCGCGATCGAGTCCTCCTGGTAGACGTGGTCCTTGATCGACTCGTTGGCCGCGTCCTGCGACTGCGGGTCCAGGGTGGTGCGCACGGTCAGGCCGCCCTGGTTCCAGACCTTCGCCCGCTCCTCGCGCGTCTTGCCGAAGACCGGGTCGGTCAGGAAGGAGTTGCGCACGTAGTCGCAGAAGAAGCCCGCGCCCTTGACCGCCGTGATGCAGCCGTTCTTGGGCTTGGTGACCTTGAGCGTGACCGGCTTCGCCTTCGCCGCGTCGGCCTCGGCCTGCGAGACGTCCTTGGTGTCGGCCATCCGCTGGAGGACGATGTTGCGGCGCTTCGTCGCCTCCTGGTTGTCGTTCACCGGGTCGTAGCGGCTCGGCGACTGCACGACGCCCGCCAGCAGCGCGGACTCGTCCAGGGTCAGGTCCTTGGCCGGCTTGCTGAAGTACCGCTGGGCCGCGGATTCGATGCCGTAGGCCTGCTGGCCGAAGTAGGTGATGTTGAGGTAGTTCTCGAGGATCTTCTTCTTCCCGAGCTCCTCCTCGACCTGGATCGAGTACTTCAGCTCGCGGATCTTGCGGCCGAGGCTCTTCTCCTGGGCCTCGCGCACCTTGGTCTCGTCGTCGCCGGCCTCCTCGACGAACACGTTCTTCACGTACTGCTGGGTGAGCGTGGACGCGCCCTGCGCCGCGCCGCCCTCCTGCGCGTTGCGGTTGACCGCGCGCAGGATGCCCTTGAGGTCGACGGCGCCGTGCTCGTAGAAACGAGAGTCCTCGATGGCGACGATGGCCTTCTGCATGTACGGGGAGATCGACGTGAGCGGTACCACCTGCCGGTCGCGCGAATAGACGGTGGCGATCAAGCCACCCTCGGCGTCCAGAATCGTGGTCCGCTGACTCAGCGGAGGTGTCTTGAGATTGGCCGGGATCTCGTCGAATCCCTCGACCGTGCCCTTGGCGGCCAGTCCCAGGGCCCCTGCAGCCGGAATCGCCATGCCCGCCAGCACGACTCCGGAGAGAACGGACACCCCGAGGAACTTGGCGGCCTGCTGGCTCCCGGTGAGCCCGCCGCCCGAGCGCTTCTTTCCCATGGAGGGCAGCCTACGTTCTGATTCGCCGGACACACGCGAATGCCTTGGCCTAAGCTGACCCCAACTGTCACAGCAGTCCGGTGCGACATCAACCCCTCGGCTTGATTTTCACCCTTCCCGAATGGGGTGGACTGATGTCCGAATCTCGCTGCCCCGGTGAACTGGATCCGCCGATTGCACCCGAATCGTCGGAATGGTCGGGCATGTCGCCGGATCACTCCGTCGGGTGATCTGCCGCTTACCCATAGTCCGTTCGGACCATTCAAGATTGGGCCCGTCGGGGGTGTTGCACTGTGCCCGCCTTCCGTAACGTCCTCAACTGGCAGCGGTGAATATGCCGCTACCGCCGTGGGGGAGCCTCGATTCGGGAGAGGACGGCGCCGGGATGGGCTGGGTTACCGACTGGAGTGCGCAGGCAGCCTGCCGCACTACCGATCCGGATGAACTGTTCGTTCAAGGAGCGGCACAGAACAGGGCCAAGGCGGTGTGCACCGGATGTCCGGTGCGGACCGAATGCCTGGCCGACGCGCTCGACAATCGCGTCGAGTTCGGCGTGTGGGGCGGAATGACCGAGCGGGAACGACGTGCGCTGCTGCGCCGGCGTCCCACCGTCACCTCGTGGCGACGGCTGCTCGAAACCGCCCGTACGGAGTACGAGCGCAGCACGGGCATCCTCACCATGGATGCGATGGAAGCAATGGACGCAGAAGCGGAGATCGACGTTCCGTACGAGACGTACGCGGCAGCCGGGTAGAACACGCGGCCGCCACCTTCGTACGAACGCCTACGCTCCGGCCGGCACCCCGGCCGCGAGTCGTTCTCCGATGGCCCGCAGCCCGGCGAGGTCGTGCACATCGCCGGGCAGGGCGGCCACTTCGGCCACCGCCACCTCGGGGTGGAGTGAGGTGAAGCGATCACGCGTGCGCTGTTCACGCGCGATCACCTGCATGCGTTCGGCATGCAGGCGCAGTAGTCCTGCCGTGATCCGGTCGACGGCCGTGATGTCGTCAGGGGCGGTGTCGTCATCGGCGCCGGGGGGTTCGGCGGCCGTGTCACGAAGTCCAGCTTTCCCGGACTCCTGATCGACAATGCCGCCTTCTTCAAGATTCTCTGCGGCGGCCAACGCCCGCTCGGCGGACAGCTGGTCGGCGCCGCTTGCGTGCACACGGTTGAGCACCAGACCGGCCAGCGGCATGCGTTCCGCGGCCAGCCGCTCCACGAAGTACGCCGCCTCGCGCAGGGCGTCCGGTTCGGGCGCCGCGACCACGAGGAAGGCCGTACCCGGCGCCTGCAGCAGCCGGAAGGTCGCGTCGGCGCGCGTACGGAAGCCGCCGAACATCGTGTCCATCGCCGCCACGAAGGTCTGTACGTCCTTCAGCAGCGAAGCCCCCATCAGCTTGCTCAGGGTGCCGGTCATCATCGACATGCCGACATTGAGGAACTTCATCCCGGCCCGGCCGCCGACCTTCGCCGGAGCCATCAGGACCCGGATGAACTTCCCGTCGAGGAAGGACCCCAGGCGCTTGGGGGCGTCCAGGAAGTCCAGTGCCGACCGGCTCGGCGGGGTGTCCACGATGATCAGGTCCCAGTCGTCCCGGGCCCGCAGCTGCCCGAGCTTCTCCATCGCCATGTACTCCTGCGTGCCCGCGAAGCCGGCCGACAGCGACTGGTAGAAGGGGTTGGCGAGGATGGCCCGGGCCCGCTCGCCGTCCGCGTGCGCCTCGACGATCTCGTCGAAGGTCCGCTTCATGTCCAGCATCATGGCGTGCAGTTCGCCGCCGCCGTCCCCGCCGGCGGTCCGGACCCTGCGCGGGGTGTTGTCCAGCGAGTCGATCCCCATCGACTGCGCGAGCCGCCGCGCCGGGTCGATGGTCAGCACGACCGCCTTCCGCCCGCGCGCGGCCGCCCGTACGCCCAGCGCCGCGGCCGTGGTGGTCTTGCCGACGCCGCCCGCCCCGCAGCACACGATGATGCGGGTCTCCCGGTCGTCCAGCAGCCGGTCGACCGCCAGCCGCGGCGGAGTGTCCAGGCCCACCGTGTCCACCCCCTCGCTCATTCGGCCACCGACTGCTTCCGAAGTTCCTTGGCCAGCTCGTACAGCCCGGCCAGATCCATCCCCGCCCCGAGCAGGGGCAGTTCGTACGTCGGCAGGTCCAGGCCCGCCAGTACGGTGCGCTGCGCGCGCTCCAGCTCCACCCGGCCCGCGTGCTCGGCGGCCTGCGCGAGCAGCGGCTCGACCAGCCGCTCCGCGAGTCCGCCGCGGCGCGCCCCGCCCAGGCCCGCCCGGGACAGGGCCTTCGCGACCCCGGCGCGGTGGTCCTCGGCCGCGCTGCGCAGGGTGTCCTCGTCCAGATGGTGCGGGCGGACCATGTTCACGACGACCCGGCCGACCGGCAGCCCCGCCTCGCGCAGTTCCTCGATGCCGTCCGCGGTCTCCTGGACGGGCATCTCCTCCAGCAGCGTGACCAGGTGCACCGCCGTCTCGGGGGACTTGAGCACCTTCATGACGGCCTGCGCCTGGTTGTGGATCGGGCCGAACCGGGCCAGGCCCGCCACCTCGTCGTTGACGTTCAGGAACCGGGTGATCCGCCCGGTCGGCGGCGCGTCCATGATCACGTGGTCGTAGACGTACTGCCCCGCCTTGTCCTTGCGGCGCACCGCCTCGCACGCCTTGCCGGTCAGCAGCACGTCGCGCAGGCCGGGGGCGATGGTCGTCGCGAAGTCGATGGCCCCCAGCTTCTTCAGCGCGCGTCCGGCCGAGCCGAGCTTGTAGAACATCTGGAGGTAGTCCAGCAGCGCCCGCTCGGCGTCGATGGCGAGCGCGAAGACCTCGCCCCCGCCGGGTGCCACCGCGATCTTCCGCTCCTCGTAGGGGAGCGCCTCGGCGCCGAAGAGCTGCGCGAGCCCCTGCCTGCCCTCGACCTCCACCAGAAGAGTCCGTCTGCCCTCGCGCGCGAGGGCAAGCGCGAGTGCGGCGGCGACCGTGGTCTTGCCGGTGCCGCCCTTGCCGCTGACCACCTGGAGCCTGCTCACATCGACCGAGCCTAACCACTCGGCTCCCGGGGCGCGCATGAGCCCCGCATCACAGGCACTACCCTCGCTCCCATGACCAAGAAGTTCGAATACGCGACGGTCCCGCTGCTGGTCCACGCCACCAAGCAGATCCTGGACACCTGGGGCGAGGACGGCTGGGAGCTCGTCCAGGTCGTGCCCGGCCCGAACAACCCCGAGCAGCTCGTGGCCTACCTCAAGCGGGAGAAGGCATGAGCGGCGTCGTCGACGCGAAGCTGGCCGAGCTCGGCCTGACCCTGCCCGAGGTCGTCCCGCCGCTGGCCACCTACCAGCCGGCCGTGCGGTCGGGCGCCTACGTCTACACCGCGGGCCAGCTCCCGATGGTCAAGGGCAGCATGCCGGTCACCGGCAAGGTCGGCGCCGAGGTCTCGCCGGAGCAGGCCAAGGAACTGGCCGCCACCTGCGCGCTGAACGCCCTGGCCGCCGTCAAGTCGGTCGTCGGCGACCTCGACAAGATCGCGCGTGTCGTGAAGGTCGTCGGCTTCGTCGCCTCGGCCCCCGACTTCACCGGCCAGCCGGGCGTGCTGAACGGCGCGAGCGAGCTGCTGGGCGCCGTCCTCGGCGAGAAGGGCGTCCACGCCCGCAGCGCCGTCGGCGTGGCGGTCCTGCCGCTCGACGCGCCCGTCGAGGTCGAGATCCAGGTCGAGCTGGTCCCCGGAGCCTGACTCCTGCGGGGAGCCGTACGCATCCGGGTGGCGGCGCCGTCCCCCGGATGCGCCCGCGCCCGCCCGCGCACCCGCGCCCCTGGCCCCGGCCCCGTGCCCGGTTCGCGCACGCCGCACGGACCGGGGCGCGGGCCGGGTCGCGGGCCGGGGCGGCCTCCCGTCCGCCCGTACCGGCCGCCGCGCGGCGACCGGTGCAGGGTGACCCTCGAACATCGGGCCGGATGGCCGTAGCATCCGGCCATGCCGAATGGTCAGCAGCAGCCCCCCGCCGGGGGCCAGTGGTACCCGCCCGAATGGCCCGACCGCATCCGCGCGCTCGCGGACGGCTCGCTCTCCCCGGTGGAACCGCGGCTCGCCGCCACCGTGATGCTCCTGCGCGACACCCCGGACGGACCCGTCGTCCACATGCTGCGCAGGCGGGCCTCCATGGCCTTCGCCGGCGGCGCGTACGCCTATCCGGGCGGCGGGGTCGACCCTCGCGACGAGGAGCACCACGTCGGCTGGGCGGGCCCCTCCCAGGCGGACTGGGCGGCCCGGCTCGGGACCGACCCCCGCACCGCCCAGGCCATCGTCTGCGGCGCCGTACGGGAGACCTTCGAGGAGGCGGGCGTCCTGCTCGCCGGCCCGACCCCGGACACGGTCGTCGGCGACACCACCGGTGACGACTGGGAGGCGGACCGGCAGGCCCTCGTGGCCCGGGAGCTGTCCTTCGCGGACTTCCTCGAACGCCGCGGCCTGTGGCTGCGCTCCGACCTGCTCGGCGCGTGGGCGCGCTGGATCACCCCCGAGTTCGAGCCGCGCCGCTACGACACCTGGTTCTTCGTGGCCGCCCTCCCCGAGGGCCAGCGCACCCGCAACGCCTCCACCGAGGCCGACCGGACCGTCTGGATCCGCCCGGCCGACGCCGCAGGCGGCTACGACAAGGGCGAACTGCTCATGATGCCGCCCACCATCTCCACGCTGCGCTCCCTGGAGCCGTACGGGAGCGCCGCGGACGCGCTCACCGCGGCCGCCGCCCAGGACCTCGCCCCGGTGCTGGCGCAGGCCGCGCTGGAGGACGGCGAGGTGGTGCTCAGCTGGCCGGGCCACGACGAGTTCACCAAGCGCGTCCGTCTCGGGCGCCCCGGAGGCTCCGGAGGCCCCGCATGACCGACGCCGCAGCACTGCCCGGACAGCCCCGCGGACTCGTCTCCTCCGGGCCGGCCACCGCCCGCGCGGTGAACGTGCTGGCCCCCAACCCCTCCGCGATGACCCTGGACGGCACCAACACCTGGCTGGTGTCCGAGCCGGACTCGGACCTCGCCGTCGTCATCGACCCCGGCCCGCTGGACGAGGCCCACCTGCGGGCGGTCGTCGCCACCGCCGAGCGGGCGGGCAAGCGGGTCGCGCTCACCCTGCTCACCCACGGGCACCCCGACCACGCGGAGGGTGCCGGCCGGTTCGCCGAGCTCACCGGCACCAAGGTGCGCGCCCTGGACCCGGCCCTGCGCCTCGGCGACGAGGGCCTCGCCGCCGGGGACGTGATCCGGACCGGCGGGCTGGAGCTGCGCGTGGTCCCGACCCCGGGCCACACCAGCGACTCGCTCTGCTTCCACCTGCCCGCCGACCGGGCGGTGCTGACCGGCGACACCATCCTCGGCCGCGGCAC
The DNA here is from genome assembly GCF_040684695.1 of Streptomyces erythrochromogenes. Lineage (GTDB taxonomy): Bacteria > Actinomycetota > Actinomycetes > Streptomycetales > Streptomycetaceae > Streptomyces > Streptomyces erythrochromogenes_C. The sequence goes on along the minus strand of NZ_JBFBGM010000002.1, from coordinate 217,650 downwards.
CACGGTGGTCGCGCACCCCGACGGCCGCCTCGGGGACTACCTGGACTCCCTGCGCCGCCTGCGCTCCCTCACCGTGGACGACGGCGTGCACACCGTCCTGCCGGGGCACGGGCCGGTCCTGGAGGACGCACAGGGCGCCGTGGAGTACTACCTGGCCCACCGGGCGCACCGGCTGGCACAGGTCGAGACGGCCGTCGAGAACGGCTTCACCACCCCCGAGGCGGTCGTCGCCCAGGTGTACGCGGACGTGGACCGCTCCCTGTGGCCGGCGGCGCAGTGGTCCGTACAGGCGCAGCTCGAGTACCTTCAAGATCACGGACTGATCCCCGGAGGGCCCGAATGAACACCATGTTCCTGCTCGTGATGCTCATGGGCACCGCCGGGTGGATCACCTCGACGGTGTCGCTGCGCGTGAAGGGCCTCCAGGTGCAGGCGGACCGGACGGAGCGCCGGCTGGCGCTGCTGCTGGACCACCTGGGCATCGAGGAGCCGGAGCCGGCGGGCCTGGACGAGGTACGCGCCCTGATCCGCGAGGACCGGCAGATCTCGGCGATCAAGGCCTACCGCCGCATCACCGGCGCGGGCCTGGCGGAGGCCAAGCTCGCCGTGGAGGCCCTCGCCGTCACCGTGCAGAAGGACTAGGAGTGTCCGGCCCCGTGCGGGGCAGGCGCGTCTTCGTGCCGTGGCGGGCCGTGTACTCGTCCGCGAGCCACGGGCCGAGGTCCTCGACGTAGGAGCGCACGACGTCCGGGTCGTCGACCGGATCCAGGGCCACCGCGGCCGCGGCCCGCATCTGGGCGGCGCGCTCGGGATAGTAGCCGCCGAAGACCTCCGCGGACTCGGCCGGATCGCTGGTCCAGCCACCCCACCGCGGCATGACCAGTGTGAATCCGGTGCGCACCAGGCGGCGTGCGAAGAGCCGGCTGAGCCGCCGGTACTCCTGTGGTGTGCCGGCCTCCCGCAGGCTGGTGCGCCACCGGGGCAGGAGCGCGGCGAGGTCGCCGTTGGTCTCACGGGCGAGCAGGCTGTCCGGCCGGTAGCGCGGCAGGTGTTCGGCCAGGTCCGCACCGAGCAGCGGGGTGCACAGGCAGGCGAGGAACCAGCCCAGGTCGAATCGTTCCTCCTCGCTCAGCACGGTGTCCTTGTCGTGGAGCAGGACGCCGACCCCGTCGATCTCGTCGAAGTCCTCGTCGATGCCGCGCGCGAGGACCTCGGCGGTGTCGCGGTCCTCGTCCGAGGGCGCGTGGTGCAGGACGAGCAGCAGGTCGAGGTCGGAGCGGCCGGGCCGGGCGGTCCCGCGCGGCACGGACCCGTACAGGTAGGCGCTGTGCAGCCGGCGCCCGTACGCCTCGGCCGTCCGCCGGCGCGCGGCGGCCACGACGCCCCGGAACTCGCCCTGCACCTGCCCGAGGGAGCCCTCCCGCTCGAAGTACCCGTAGGCGTCCAGACCCCTGTGCTCCATACCTCCACTGTGCACGCGTCCGCCCCGTTGGCGCCCGAGGCGCGGGGGCCGACGGGCGGGAGCCCCCGCGAACGGACCCGCCCCGGGCACGCGGAAGGGCCCTGCCCGGGCGGGCAGGACCCTTGTGCTGCGACGAGGCGGAGCCGTGTCAGCGGGAGCGCTTCGCGAGGCGCTCCACGTCCAGCAGGATCACCGCGCGGGCCTCCAGGCGGAGCCAGCCGCGGCCCGCGAAGTCGGCCAGGGCCTTGTTCACGGTCTCGCGGGAGGCGCCGACGAGCTGTGCGAGCTCTTCCTGCGTGAGGTCGTGGACGACGTGGATGCCCTCCTCCGACTGCACGCCGAAGCGGCGCGACAGGTCCAGGAGCGCCCGGGCCACGCGGCCGGGAACGTCGGAGAAGACCAGGTCGGACATCTGGTCGTTGGTCTTGCGCAGGCGCCGGGCGACGGCGCGCAGGAGCGCGGTCGCGACCTCGGGCCGGGCGTTGAGCCAGGGCTGGAGGTCGCCGTGGCCGAGGCCGAGCAGCTTGACCTCGGTCAGGGCGGTGGCGGTGGCGGTGCGCGGGCCGGGGTCGAAGAGCGACAGCTCGCCGATCAGCTCGCCGGGGCCGAGGACGGCCAGCATGTTCTCGCGACCGTCGGGGGAGGTGCGGTGCAGCTTCACCTTGCCCTCGGTCACGACATACAGCCGGTCGCCGGGGTCGCCCTCGTGGAACAGGGCGTCACCGCGTGCGAGGGTCACCTCGCCCATGGAGGCGCGGAGCTCCGCGGCCTGCTCGTCATCGAGCGCCGCGAAGAGCGGGGCGCGCCGCAGAACGTCGTCCACGAGTCTCTCTCCTATGTCGACCAGCTCAGGGGACCGTGCTCCCCATTTTGCCGGACGGCTCAAACAGTGCGATCAATCACAAGGATGCCGGACGGACGGGCGTGCTGTGCGGCGAGAGGCCAATCGGAGTCGTGTTACCTGAGGTCCGGGCGGGTGTCAGCGCCCGGCCTTAGGCTGGCCGGGTGTCCAATAAGCCGGTGAGAGCACAGGCCAAGGGGTCCGCAGGAGTGACGGACGCCCGAAATTCAGCTGTGGGCGAACAAGCCCCGTCGAAGGTGCCCCCGAAGGCCGTGACTGCCCCTCAGGGCAAAGTTTCGGCCAAGAAACCGAAGGCTGCCAAGCCGGAATCCCGCCTGGCCATGGTGCGCCGGGCGCGCCGCATCAACCGGGAGCTGGCCGAGACCTACCCGTACGCCCATCCGGAGCTCGACTTCCGCAATCCCTTCGAGCTGCTCGTCGCGACGGTGCTGTCCGCGCAGACCACCGACCTGCGGGTGAACCAGACGACCCCGGCGCTCTTCGCCGCCTACCCGACCCCCGAGGACATGGCCGCGGCCGTCCCGGAGGATCTGGAGGAGCTGATCCGCCCGACCGGGTTCTTCCGGATGAAGGCCAGATCGCTGCTGGGCCTGTCGCAGGCGCTGCGGGACGAGCACGGCGGGGAGGTGCCGGGCCGGCTGGAGGACCTGGTCAAGCTGCCGGGCGTCGGCCGCAAGACCGCCAACGTGGTCCTCGGCAACGCCTTCGGCGTTCCCGGGATCACGGTGGACACCCACTTCGGCCGGCTGGTGCGCCGCTGGAAGTGGACCGAGCAGGAGGACCCGGAGAAGGTCGAGGCGGAGATCTGCGCGATCTTCCCGAAGAGCGAGTGGACGATGCTCTCGCACCGGGTCGTCTTCCACGGCCGCCGCATCTGCCACGCCCGCAAGCCCGCCTGCGGGGCCTGCCCGATCGCCCCGCTCTGCCCCGCGTACGGGGAGGGCGAGACGGATCCGGAGAAGGCGAAGAAGCTGCTCAAGTACGAGAAGGGCGGCCAGCCGGGCCAGCGGCTGAGCCCGCCCCCGGACTACCCGGGCCTGCCCGCCGCGCCGCTGGGCGCGGGCGCGGCGCAGCAGGCGTAGGGACGAAGGCGCAGCAGGCGTAGGAACGAATCGGTACCCGGACCGCGTTTGGCGGTGTGGGAGACGCTGTTGACTTGAGGAACGCTGACAGGGGTGCCTATGACGCGCGGTACACGGGACGAGGCCGGGGTCACTGCGGGAGTGCGCGTGGGGGGCGGCCCGGCCGTCAGCACCGCGGGGCTGCCCGACTGGCTCGATCCCGTCGTCGAGGCGGCCCGGAGCGTGGAGCCGCGCCAGCTGAGCCGGTTCCTGCCGCCCGAGGACGGCCGGGGGCGGCAGTCCGCCGTCCTCATCCTCTTCGGGGAGGGCGCCCGCGGCCCGGAGCTGCTGCTGATGGAGCGCGCCGGCACCCTCCGCTCGCACGCCGGGCAGCCGTCCTTCCCGGGCGGCGCGCTGGATCCGGAAGACGGGGATCCGCACACCACGGGTCCGCTGGCGGCCGCGCTGCGCGAGGCCGAGGAAGAAACCGGACTCGATCCTTCCGGTGTGCAGCTCTTCGGGGTGCTTCCCCGGCTCTACATCCCGGTCAGCGAGTTCGTCGTGACCCCGGTCCTCGGCTGGTGGCACACCCCGAGCCCGGTCGGCGTCGTGGACCCGGCCGAGACGGCCCGGGTGTTCACGGTTCCGGTGGCCGATCTCACGGATCCCGGGCACCGGGTGACGACGGTCCACCCGCGGGGCCACCTCGGCCCCGGTTTCACCGTCGAATCGGCCCTCGTCTGGGGTTTCACGGCCGGAGTGATCGACCGGATCCTGCACTTCTCCGGCTGGGAACGTCCGTGGGACCGATCACGCCAGGTCCCGCTCGACTGGCACGCGTGAGACGGTGGCCCACGTGAACGTGCTGGACATCCTGTTGTTGCTCGCCGCCGTGTGGTTCGCGATCGTCGGCTACCGCCAGGGGTTCGTCGTCGGCATCCTGTCGGTGATCGGCTTCCTGGGCGGTGGCCTCGTCGCCGTTGCCCTGCTCCCGCTGATCTGGGACCGGGTGACGGACAACGGCACCCAGGTGTCCACCACGGTCGTCGTCATCGCCGTCGTGGCGATCATCATCTGCGCCTCCGTCGGCCAGGCGCTGACCACCCATCTCGGCGGCAAACTCCGCCGCCAGATCACCAATCCGTCGGCGCGGGTGCTCGACGCCACCGGCGGAGCCCTGGTGAACGTCGTCGCGATGCTCCTCGTGGCCTGGCTGATCGGCTCGGCGCTGGCCGGCACCTCGCTGCCCACGCTGGGCAAGGAGGTCCGCAACTCCAAAGTCCTCCTGGGTGTTTCGCGGGTGCTGCCCGACCAGGCGAACAACTGGTTCTCGGAATTCAGCTCCACCCTCGCGCGCAACGGCTTCCCGCAGGTGTTCAGCCCGTTCTCCAACGAGCCCATCACCGAGGTGAAGGCGCCCGATCCGGCGCTCGCCACCAGCCCCGTCGCGGACGTGGCGAAGCGCTCGATCGTGAAGGTCGTCGGTACGGCGCCCAGTTGCAGCAAGGTGCTGGAGGGCACGGGCTTCGTCTTCGCCCCCGGCAAGGTCATGACCAACGCGCACGTCGTCGGCGGGGTCAGCGAGCCGACCGTGCAGATCGGCGGCGAGGGCAAGCTCTACGACGGCAAGGTCGTGCTCTACGACTGGGAGCGCGACATCGCCGTCCTGGACGTGCCCAAGCTGAAGGCGCCGCCGCTGGAGTTCACCGACAAGGACGCGGCGAGCGGCAGCGACGCGATCGTCGCCGGCTTCCCGGAGAACGGCGCGTACGACGTCCGTGCCGCCCGGGTCCGCGGCCGGATCAATGCCAACGGACCGGACATCTACCACCGCGGTACTGTCCGACGGGACGTCTACTCGCTGTTCGCGACGGTCCGCCAGGGCAACTCCGGCGGCCCGCTGCTGACGCCCGACGGCAAGGTGTACGGGGTCGTGTTCGCGAAGTCCCTCGACGACCCGAACACCGGCTACGCGCTGACCGTGGACGAGATCCGCGACGACATCGAGAAGGGCCGGACGGCCGAGCGCCGGGTCGAGAGCCAGGGCTGCGCCCTCTGACGGGTCCCCCCGCCGGATCCTCGGGGGGTGTCGTGCCGATCAGGCCGGATGAAGCCTGATCGGCGCGGCACCCTCTAGGTCCGTGGATGGCGCAGGCGTGCGGAGACCCAGCGGGCCCGGCGGCGCAGGATGCGGGGGATCCCGAGGTGTGGGTCGTGGCCGTGACGGCCGGCCCTCTCGTGCGTGCCCGGCGTAGCTGCCGAGCGGCGTTCGTGCGCGGTGTCACCGTAGTCGTGCGTCCAGCTCATACTCGGCTCTGTGCCCGGGCCCCAAGGTCCGTAATCCCGTACGGGGCGGCCAATTGGCCTATGCGCGGGGCAATTGAATGCTCGTAAGACGATCGGACCGGTGAACTGCCGTTCGTACGGCGGGCGGTCAGCGGTCGGGCTCGGGGTCCTTGAGCCAGTTCACCAGCTCGGTCGAGAAGGCGACGGGGTCCTCCTCGTGGGGGAAGTGCCCGAGTCCGTCGAACAGCCGCCACCGGTAAGGCGCTTCGACGTACTCGCCGGATCCGGCGGCGCTGCGCGTGCGCATCACCGGGTCGAGCGAACCGTGCAGGTGCAGCGTGGGCACCCGGACCGGCCGCTTCATCCGCCGGTTGAACTGCAGTCCGTCGGGCCGGGCCATCGACCGCATCATCCAGCGGTACGGCTCGATCGAGCAGTGTGCGGTGGACGGGATGCACATGGCCCGCCGGTAGACGGCGAGGTCCTCCTCCTCGGGAGGCCTCGGCCCCGACCAGTCGCGGATCAGGTCCCCCACGAGGGCCCCGCCGTCGGCGACGAGCTGCCGCTCCGGGACGAACGGCCGCTGGAAGCCCCAGATGTGGGAACTCGCCCTGGTCTGCCCGAAGTCCGACAGCATCGCCGAGCGCCACCGCCGGGGGTGGGGCATGGACGACACGACGAGCCGGCGCACCAGCTTGGGCCGCATCACGGCCGCCGTCCAGGCGAGGTACCCGCCCAGGTCGTGCCCGACGAGCGCGGCGTCCGGCTCGCCGAGGGACCGGACGACCCCGGTGATGTCCAGGGCCAGGTTCGCGGGGTCGTAGCCGCGCGGAGTGCGGTCGCTGCCGCCGACCCCGCGCAGGTCCATCGCGACGGCCCGGTACCCGGCGTCGGCGAGCGCGGTCAGCTGGTGCCGCCACGTCCACCAGAACTGCGGGAAGCCGTGCAGCAGCAGCACCAGCGGTCCGTCACCGAGCTCGGCGACGTGGAAGCGGGCGCCGTTGGCGGCCACGTCCCGGTGCGTCACCGCTTGCCCGCCGGGGAGGTCGAGCCGCACGGCTGTGGCGGCCGTGGGCGGAATGCTGGGGTCCGGCGTGGGCGCTGTCATGAGGACGAGCGTGCCACACCCACAGCCTTGTCACTGACCGGCCGCGGGTGCGGCTTGACGGTCCCGACCAGCGCGGCGGTCTGCTTGACCGAGGCGATGGACTTCTCCGGCGGCTTGACCTTCTTGAACTTCCGTACGGCGATCAGCACGAGCACGCCCGCGATCAGCAGGAACGCGCCGCCGACGATCAGGAACGACCAGGCCAGGCCGAGCCCGAGGTTGTGGATGCCGTACGCCGCGGCGAAGGTCAGCACCGGGAGGGAGAAGACGGCGAGCACTCCTGCGACGGCGAGGGAGGCGCTGCCGCTGCCCACGCGCTTGACGTCCTCGCGGAGTTCCGCCTTGGCCAGGGCGATCTCGTCGTGAACCAGGGCGGACATCTCGGCGGTGGCCGAGGCGACCAGCTGGCCGAGTGTGCGCTCGGCTCCCTGCGCCTCTTGGTCCACTGCGCTCATCACTCTCTCCCTCTGTCGTCCGCCACCTGGCGGCGGTCGTGCGTCTGTCCCTGCGTCGTCCCTCAGATCATGCCGGACGGTCGGCCTCGGTGGTGGACCCGGCTGCGGTTTGGAGCGCGGCGGCGGCCGCCTCCTCCGCCTTGCGACGGTGTTCCGCGGCCCGGTCCTCGTAGATCTTCGCCATCCGCAGGTGGTACTCGGGCTTGTCCTCCTCGTAGATGTCCGGGATGCCGTCGCGGTCCTCGTCGCGCTCCTCGGCCTCGGTGAGCGCGCGGTAACGGCGGTCGCGGAGCTTGAGCAGGACGCACGCGATCACGGCGGCGATGAGGGAGCCGAACAGGACGGCGGCCTTGATCTCGTCGGTGAGGGTCGCGTCGCCGGCGAAGGCGAGCTCACCGATGAGGAGGGAGACGGTGAAGCCGATGCCGGCGAGCGAGGCCACGGCGAACACGTCGGGCCAGGCCAGGTCCTCGTTCAGCTCGGCCCGGGTGAAGCGGGCGGCCAGCCAGGTACCGCCGAAGATGCCCGCGGCCTTGCCGACGACGAGGCCCAGGACGACGCCGAGCGTCTCCGGGCGGGTGAAGACCTGGGCGATGGCCTCGTCGGAGAGCGAGACGCCGGCGGAGAAGAGCGCGAAGAGGGGTACGGCAAGACCGGCCGACACGGGCCGCACCAGGTGCTCGATGTGCTCGCCGGGGGAGGTCCGCTCGCCTTCCCTGCGGGTGCAGCGCAGCATCAGGCCCATAGCGACGCCGGCGATGGTGGCGTGGACCCCGCTGTTGTACATCAGGCCCCAGATGACCAGGGCGAGGGGGACGTAGACGTACCAGCCCCGGACGTCGCGGCGGAGCAGGAACCAGAACAGGGCCAGGCCCACGAGTGCGCCGCCGAGCGCCAGGAAGTCGATCTCGCTGGTGAAGAACACGGCGATGATCAGGATGGCGAAGAGGTCGTCGACGACGGCCAGGGTCAGCAGGAAGGCGCGCAGGGCCGAGGGCAGGGAGGTGCCGATGACGGCGAGGACGGCGAGTGCGAAGGCGATGTCGGTGGCCGTCGGGACCGCCCAGCCGTCCAGTGAGCCGTTGCCGGTGAGGTTGACCAGGGCGTAGACCAGCGCGGGCACGGCCATGCCGCAGAGGGCGGCGATCACCGGGAGGGCGGCTGCCTTGGGGTCGCGCAGATCACCGGCGACGAGCTCGCGCTTGAGCTCGATGCCGGCGACGAAGAAGAAGATGGCGAGGAGCCCGTCGGCCGCCCAGTGCTGGAGCGAGAGGTCCAGGCCGAGGGAGGCGGGGCCGATGTGGAAGGAGCGGACGCTCGCGTAGCTGTCCGAGACGGCGGGGATGTTGGCCCACAGCAGGGCGGCGATCGCGGCCACGAGCAGCAGGACGCCGCCCACCGTCTCGGCGCGCAGGGCATCGGCGATGTAGCGGCTCTCGGGCAGCGAGAGGCGGCCGAGCAGCTTGCGGCTCTTGTGGTCGGTGGGGGTGGGCGCGGCCACGAGGGGCACCTCCGGGGGCTGTTGGACGGCATGGCGGAACTCGTTGCCGACCAGACTTCCCGGCGCACCCTGTGGATCTTTTTACGCTTTCAATATTTTACAGGGTGTACGCGAGGGCGTATCCGGCGATCGTCACTTTATGCGCGAAAGGGGCACCCGGCGCGTCGCGCCGAGTGCCCCTTCCCGGGTGGGTCGCCGGTGTCGCCCGGTCGGTCGCCCGTCAGTCGCCGGTCAGTCCTCGCTTCCGGCGGCTGCCGGGAGCTTGCTCTGGATGAGGTCCATGACCGAGGAGTCGGCGAGCGTGGTGACGTCGCCGACCGCCCGGTTCTCCGCCACGTCGCGCAGCAGGCGGCGCATGATCTTGCCCGAGCGGGTCTTCGGCAGTTCCTGGACCGGCAGGATCCGCTTGGGCTTGGCGATCGGGCCGAGGGTGCTGCCCACGTGGTTGCGCAGGTCCGCGACCAGGTTCTCGGTCTCGGAGGCGCTGCCGCGCAGGATCACGAAGGCGACGATGGCCTGGCCGGTGGTCTCGTCGGCGGCGCCGACCACGGCCGCCTCGGCGACCGAGGGGTGCGAGACGAGCGCCGACTCGACCTCGGTGGTGGAGATGTTGTGGCCGGAGACCAGCATCACGTCGTCGACCCGGCCCAGCAGCCAGATGTCGCCGTCGTCGTCCTTCTTCGCGCCGTCGCCCGCGAAGTACTTGCCCTCGAAGCGCGACCAGTAGGTGTCGATGAAGCGCTGGTCGTCGCCCCAGATGGTGCGCAGCATCGACGGCCACGGCTCGGTGAGGACCAGGTAGCCGCCTCCGCCGTTGGGGACCTCGTGCGCCTCGTCGTCCACGACGGTGGCGGAGATTCCGGGCAGGGCGCGCTGGGCGGAGCCGGGCTTGGTGTGCGTGACGCCCGGCAGCGGGGAGATCATCATCGCGCCGGTCTCGGTCTGCCACCAGGTGTCCACGATCGGGCAGCGGTCGCCGCCGATGTGCTTGCGGTACCAGACCCAGGCCTCGGGGTTGATCGGCTCGCCGACCGAGCCCAGCACGCGCAGGCTCGACAGGTCGAACTTCGCGGGGATGTCGTCGCCCCACTTCATGAACGTGCGGATGGCCGTGGGCGCCGTGTAGAGGATCGTGACGCCGTACTTCTGCACGACCTCCCAGAAGCGGCCCTGGTGCGGGGTGTCCGGCGTGCCCTCGTACATGACCTGCGTGGCGCCGTTGGCGAGCGGCCCGTAGACGATGTAGGAGTGCCCGGTGACCCAGCCGATGTCGGCCGTGCACCAGTAGACGTCGGACTCCGGCTTGAGGTCGAAGACCGCGTGGTGGGTGTACGCCGCCTGCGTGAGGTAGCCGCCGGAGGTGTGCAGGATGCCCTTCGGCTTACCCGTGGTCCCCGAGGTGTAGAGGATGAAGAGCGGGTGCTCGGCGTCGAAGGCCTGCGGGGTGTGCTCGGCGGACTGGCGGGCGACCGCCTCGTGCCACCAGACGTCGCGGCCCTCGGTGAAGGCGGTGTCCTGGCCGGTGCGGCGCACGACGAGCACGTGCTCGACCTGCGGGCACTTGGCCACGGCTTCGTCGATGGCGGGCTTCAGGGCGCTGGGCTTGCTGCGGCGGTAGCCGCCGTCGGCGGTGATGACCAGCTTGGCGTCGGCGTCCTGGATGCGGGAGGCGACGGCGTCGGCGGAGAAGCCGCCGAAGACCACGGAGTGCGCGGCGCCGATGCGGGCGCACGCGAGCATCGCGACGACCGCCTCGGGGATCATCGGGAGGTAGACGGCGACCCGGTCGCCGGCCTCGACGCCCAGCTCGGTCAGGGCGTTGGCGGCCTTGGAGACCTCGTCCTTGAGCTCGGCGTAGGTGATCGCGCGGCTGTCGCCGGGCTCGCCCTCGAAGTGGATGGCGACGCGGTCGCCGTTGCCGGCCTCGACGTGGCGGTCCACGCAGTTGTACGCGACGTTCAGCCTGCCGTCCGCGAACCACTTCGCGAAGGGCGGGTTCGTCCAGTCGAGCGTCTCGGTCGGCTCGGTGGCCCAGGTCAGCCGCCGGGCCTGCTCGGCCCAGAAGCCCAGCCGGTCCGCGTCGGCCTGTGCGTACGCAGCCTCTTTCACATTGGCGGCGGCGGCCAGATCGGCAGGCGGTGCGAACCGCCGCTCCTCCTTGAGCAGATTGGCCAGGCTTTCATTGCTCACGACATCTCCCTTTCCCAGGGTGTCCGTTGTGTCCCCGGGCATAGCTCATCAGTCTGCGGCCCAGGTGACAAGGGGTAACCTGAAATTGGTTTAGACCTATATCACGCAGACGGTCCGCACGAGAACGGCGTGCGAACGGCCCCTCCCCGCTGCAGGGCGCGGAAAGGGGCCAATCGATGGCACGGATACCGGAGAGTATCGGTTCAGGCGTGCTGCCCGACGGTGTCGAAGACCCTGCAGTCGAAGAAGTCCTCGCCCTCGGACAGCAGGTACGCCTGGGCCTCACCGACGTGGAAGTACATCCCGTGCAGCTCCAGGGTGCCCTCGGCGAGCCGCCTGGCCACCGATTCGTGGGCCTTCAGGTGCTCCAGCTGCTGGACCACATTGGTCAGGCACAACTGCTCCACGGCGTCCGCGGGGAGGCGGCCCGCGATCCGGGCCCAGGCGTGGTGGCGGCTGGCCATCCGCTCCAGACTGGGCAGTCCGTGCCGCAGCCAGCGCCGCAGCGGGGTCGTCGCGACCCCGGGCGCGGAGCTGAGCAGGGCCTGCATGGCCCCGCAGCCCGAGTGCCCGCAGACCGTGATGCTGTCCACCTGCAGCACGTCCACCGCGTACTCGATGGCGGCCGCGACGGAGTCGTCCGTGGACTCCGCGCCGGGCAGCGGCACCAGATTGCCGACGTTGCGGACGGTGAACAGGTCTCCCGGGCCGCTCGCCGTGATCATGCTGGTCACGAGCCGGGAGTCCGCGCAGGTGAGGAAGAGCTGCGAGGGCCGCTGACCCTCGCGGGCCAGCCGGGCCAGCTCGTCGCGCACATGGGGTGCGGTGTCGCGCTGGAAGGCGCTGATCCCGCTGGCCAGTTGGCCCGCGCCGCGCCGCCGGGGCGCCGGCGAGGATCCCTTCGCCCCGCCGTCCTGCGGGGCCGTGGCCGCCGCTTCCGCCATGGCCGTGGCCGTGGCCGTGGCCGTACGGGTGGTGGTCGTGCGGTGGTCGCAGTGGTTCTGCCAAGGGGTCCAGGGGCGGCAGCACTGGTGCGTCCCGCGCTGGGCGCGACGCGACCGCTCGCCCGGATGGGCGCCCTCGGCGTTGCGGGCGTCGTGGCCGCGGCCGGAGCTGTGGGCCCCGCCCGCGCCGCCGGTCCTGCCGGTCCCGTCGGCCTCGTCCGGTTCGCCCGCCGCGCCCGGGTCCTCCCCGGTGATCCTGGCCGCCTGGCCCGAGCGGCCGGTGACCTCCAGGGATCCTCCGTGCGCCAGGTGGGACTGCTGCCAGTCCTGGATCGTCTCGTAGGACGCGTGGTCCATGAAGGACCCGTCGAGCTCGATCACGGCGTGCGTGCCGTGCGGGATCTGGTTGAGGATCCGGCTCAGCCGCGGCACCGCGAGGAAGGTCAACTGCCCGCGTGCCCGCACCCGGTGGGCGCCGCCGTCCAGCCGTTCCAGCGTGATCCGGGTCCGGGCGAGGCGGTGCATGGCCAGGGCGACGGCCACCGCGATGCCCACGGCGACACCCTCCAGCACCCCGCCGAGCACCACGGCCACGATGGTCGTGCCGTAGACGAGGGCCTCCCGGTGCCGGGTGACGCTGCGCAGGTGCGTGATGCTGACCATCTGCACGCCCACCGCCATCACCAGGGCGGCCAGCGTGGCCAGCGGGATCAGGTCGAGGAGCGGGACCAGCAGGAACGCCGCGAGCAGCACCCAGAACCCGTGCATCATGGACGACTTCCGGCTGACCGCACCGGACTTGACGTTCGCCACGCTGCGCACGGCCACACCCGTGATGGGCAGCCCGCCCAGGGCCCCGGAGAGGATGTTCGCCGCGCCCTGACCGCGCAGTTCCCGGTCGAGGTCGGCCCGCGGCGGGCGGTTGTCCGTGCCCCGCTCGGAGGCGATCAGCTTGTCGGTCGCGACCGCAGAAAGCAGCGACTCCACGCTGCCGACCAGGGTGATGGTCAGTACGGCGGCGATGAGGCCCAGGACCGGCCCCTCGGGCATCTCGGGAAGGGCGTGGCTGCGCCAGGACGGCAGGTCCACCCGGGGCAGGCTCAGCCCGGCCAGTGCGGCGAAGGCGGTGGCCGTGGCGACGGCGGCGAGGGGCGCCGGAATCTTGCGCAGGGCGCGGCCCGTCCGTCCGGGCAGCCGCGGCCAGCCGAGCAGGACGACCAGGGTCAGGGCGCTGATGCCCAGCGCCACCGGGTGCAGGTCGGCCAACTGGCCCGGCAGGCCGAGGACGTTCGCCACGGCCGAGCTCTGAGGGGTGCCGCCGAGCACGATGTGCAGCTGGGCCAGCGCGATGGTGACGCCGATGCCCGCGAGCATGCCGTGCACGATGGCCGGGCTGACCATGAGCGCGGACCGGGCGGTGCGCAGGGCGGAGAGGCCGAGCTGGCAGACCCCGGCCAGCACGGTGATGGCGCAGGTGGTGCGCCATCCGTAGCGCTGGATCAACTCCGCCGTGACCACGGTGAGTCCGGCGGCGGGCCCGCTGACCTGGAGCGGAGCGCCGCCGAGGCGTCCGGCGACGATCCCGCCCACCGCGGCCGCGACCAGACCCGCCTGGAGCGGGGCTCCGGTGGCCAGGGCGATGCCGAGGGAGAGCGGGATGGCGATCAGGAAGACGGTGATGGAAGCGGAGAGGTCCGCGGGGAGGTCTTTGCGAACCCCTTGGGGCGTGCGGGTGGGGGAAGTGGCTGTCATGGGGTCCCGTCTCCTCGGGGATGAGGGGTGAAGCGGCGGGAATCTCAACACTCAGTAAATGGATGGTAATGGAGAGTAAAGATGAGCAGTGAATAATTCGGGCAAATGGCCTACGAATTAGCGCTCAAGGGTGATTAAGCATTTTGTCCGGCTTGTCATACCTTCCTCGCGCAGGACCGCATGGGACGTTGCGGCGCGGAAGACCTGCGATGCAACAGCGAGGGAGAGGTGGGGCGGATGATCGCCGCCACGAAGAAGATCGCCGGCGGCCTGGTCGCCACGGCGCTGGTCCTGGGCGTCGCCGGGTGCACCGCCTCGGAACCCGCGAAGTCACCGGCCGCCGGAGGTCCGAACGCGCGCAAGGGTGCCGCCGAGGCCCCCGGCAGTGTCAATCGCCCCATCGGCGACGGTTCGACGGCGTACACCGGGCCGCAGCCGAACGTGCAGAAGCCGCAGAAGCTGAAGCCGGGGGAGAAGCCCCCGCAGTTCGTCGTGTTCTCGTGGGACGGGGCCGGCGAGGACAGCCAGAAGCTCTTCTCGCACTTCCGCGACGTCGGCAAGAAGTACAACGCCCGGATGACCTACTTCCTCAGCGGCGTGTACATGCTCCCCGAGGAGAAGCGTTTCCTCTACACCGCTCCGCAGCACTCGCCCGGCCGTTCCGACATCGGATTCGGGGACCTCCAGGGCATCAAGGACACCGCTGCCCAGGTCCGCGGGGCGTGGCTGGAGGGCAATGAGATCGGCACCCACTTCAACGGGCACTTCTGCGGGCCCGACGGCGGCGTCGGCACCTGGTCCGTGGACGAGTGGAAGAGCGAGATCGACCAGGCCAAGTCCTTCGTCAAGAACTGGAAGACCAACGCGGGCCTGAAGCAGGAGGAGGCGCTCCCCTTCGACTACGACAAGGAACTCATCGGCGCCCGCACCCCCTGCCTCGAAGGCCAGAAGAACTTCATGCTGGCGGCGAAGGGCATGGGCTTCCGCTACGACTCCAGCGGGATCAGCAAGCAGATCTGGCCCAAGAAGACGGACGGGCTCTGGGACATCCCGCTCCAGCTGGTGCCCATGCCGGGCCGCGCCTTCGACACGCTGAGCATGGACTACAACTACATGGTCAACCAGTCCGGGACGACCTCGCAGGGCGACCCCTCGCAGCACACCTACTGGGGCGACCAGATGCGCGACGGCCTGCGGCAGGCCTTCGACCGCGTCTACCAGGGCAACCGCGCACCCCTGATCATCGGCAACCACTTCGAGTCCTGGAACGGCGGCACCTACATGCGCGCCGTCGAGGAGTCGATCAAGGGCATGTGCACCCAGAAGGAGGTCCGCTGCGTGCCGTTCCGGGAGCTGGTGGACTGGCTGGACGCCCAGGACCCGAAGGCCCTGGAGTGGATGCGCACCCTCGACGTGGGTGAGGCGCCCAAGGAGGGCTGGACGAAGTTCCTGACCGCGGGGCCGCCGGCGCCGCCGGCCGCCCCCGCCGGCGTCAAGCCGGCTGCGGAGCCGGCCGAGGAGACTGGGGACGAGGGCTGACGATCTCCTCGCCGCCCGCGCCGCCGTCGCATGCGCCGAGGGCGTCCAGACCCTCGCGCAGGACGAAGCCGGGGTCGACCTGCTCCGCCAGGTCGGCCCCGGTCTTGGCGTTGCCCCAGCTCTCCGCGTTCTTCAGGTGGAAGCTCACCATCTGCTCGGTGTACCGGTCCCAGTCGCGGTGCGCGTAGGAGTCGTCGGCGGCGTCCTGGAGCTCCTGGAGGGCGAACCGGTTGGTCGCCTCCAGCAGTTCGAAGGAGGCGGGACGGCCCTTCTCCATCGCCCGCACCCAGTCGGAGTGCCCGACGGTGACCAGCAGGTCCTCGCCGACCTCGTCCTGGAGGAACTCGATGTCCTCGGGGCCCTGCACCTTGTTGCCCACGACCTTGAGCGCGACCCCGAAGTCCCGCGCGTACTCCTTGTACTGGCGGTAGACGGAGACGCCCTTGCGGGTCGGCTCGGCGACCAGGAAGGTCACGTCGAAGCGGGTGAACATACCTGAGGCGAAGGAGTCGGAGCCCGCTGTCATGTCGACGACCACATACTCGTCCGGTCCGTCGACCAGGTGGTTGAGGCACAGCTCGACCGCCCCGACCTTGGAGTGGTAGCAGGCCACGCCCAGGTCGGCCTCGGTGAACGGCCCGGTGGCCATGAGGCGTACGGGCTCCCCGTCGAGCAGGACCGTGCGCGCGCAGGCCTCGTACACCGGGTTGTCCTCGGTGACGCGCAGCAGGCGCGAGCCCCGGCCGGGCGGAGTGGTCTTGATCATCGTGTCGGCGGACGCGATGCGCGGGTTGGAGCCCCGCAGGTACTCCTTGATCAGGGGCAGGTGCGCGCCCAGGGCGGGCAGCGCGGCGGCCTCGTCCTCGGCGAGCCCGAGAGCGGCGCCCAGGTGCTGGTTGATGTCGGCGTCCACCGCGACGACGGGGGCTTCATTGGCTGCGAGGTGGCGGATGAAGAGGGAGGACAGGGTCGTCTTGCCGCTGCCGCCCTTTCCCACGAAAGCGATCTTCATGTTCACCAAGCGTAGTGGGTAAGTAGCACTGTGTTGTCAAGGTGAGTGAAGAAGACCACTCCAAGGAGGGGTCGGTGCCATGCCCGCACGGTCGTAGGCTCCCTACTTATGAGTAGCGCTTCTGACCCGCTGGCCGGTCTGGCCGGGCTGCCGGGTGTCGCCGATTCCGTGGATTCCGTACGCAAGGCCGTGGACCGGGTCTACGGGCACCGGGTGATGCGCCGCCGCAGCGGCGAGATCACCTCGGAGGCCGCCCTGCGCGGCGCCCGCGGCAGTGCGGCGCTGTCCGGCGCGGACTGGGCGTTGGAGGAGGTGCGGCGGCGCACCGACTTCGGCGCGGAACCGGAGGCGCTGACCGTGGGTGCCGCGCTGCGGCTCACGGCGGAGGCCGGCCAGCTGCTGAGCATCTGGCGCCAGTCGCCGCTGCGGGTCCTGGCGCGCCTGCACCTGGTGGCGGTCGGCTCGACGGCCGAGGGCGACGTGGTGGGCCGCCCGCGCCTGGCGGGCGAGCCGGTGGTCGAGCCGCTGGTCGAGGCGCCGCTGCCGGGGGCCGACGAGGTCGCCGGCCGCCTCGACGGCCTCTCGCGGATCGTCATCGCGGGCGGTTCGGCCCCCGCGCTGGTCACGGCGGCTGTGGTGCACGGCGAGCTGCTGGCCCTGCGGCCGTTCGGCTCGTACAACGGGCTGGTCGCGCGCGCGGCCGAGCGGATCGTCCTGATCAACAGCGGGCTGGACCCCAAGGCGATCTGCCCGGCCGAGGTGGGCCACGCGGAGCAGGGAGTTGACGCCTACCTGGCGGCTTTCGACGGCTACCTCTCCGGGACCGCGGAGGGCATGGCCGCCTGGATCGGCCACTGCGGCCGCGCGATCGAGCTCGGGGTGCGGGAGTCCACGGCGGTGTGCGAGGCCCTGCAGCGCGGCGCGGCCTGAGAACCTGTCGGGCGCGGGCCTGAGCCTTTGTCGGGCGCGGGGGCCGGACGGGGCCTGAGGGGCCCGGACATGGGTTGCGGCGACACCGTACTGCTCTGGTGTCGCCGCTGGCATTTACGCCCAGTTACCAAGCGTCCTCGAAAATGTGCCCATCAGGTCGGGTACTTTGCCCGTCACCTGGTGCGGCTGGCCCGTAATCGACGGGTCGACGTCGCGTGGGTGCTCGGCGTTCATGCTTCGGTCCGTGGGCCTTACTGCGTTTTAAAGATGATCCTCTCGGATGTTCTTTGGTCTCGCGGGCCGTTGCTTTATTTGTACTCCGCTTCGCTGCTATGCGAAACCCCTGGCTCCACTTTTTACTTTCCCGGGCGAGCGGGGGCGAACCGGACAGCCGGAATCGGTGCAGGTGGGGCAATCAGGCGGAGCGGGCGGCCGACAGGGTGTGGGCCCGGCGCCGGCTCGCGTACCAGACCAGCCCGGCGGTGGCGGCTGCGGCGCCCACCGCGGCCGCGGCGATCAGGGCCGGGCGCGTTGGCATCGACAGTCCGGGGAGGCGCTGCTTCAGCCGCACGGGGCGGTTGAAGACCAGCACCGGCCACTCGCGGGCCGCCGCCTCGCGGCGCAGCGCGCGGTCGGGGTTGACGGCGTGCGGATGCCCGACCGCTTCCAGCATCGGGATGTCGGTCGCCGAGTCGCTGTAGGCGTAGCACCGCGAGAGGTCGTAGCCCTCGGACTCGGCGAGCTCCCGTACGGCCTCGGCCTTGGTGGGTCCGTAGGCGTAGTAGTCGATCTCGCCGGTGAAACAGCCGTCCTCGCCCACGACCATGCGCGTGGCGACGACGCGGTCCGCGCCGAGCATCTCTCCGATGGGCTCGACGACCTCCGCTCCGGAGGTGGACACGATCACCACGTCACGGCCCGCCGTGTGGTGGGCCTCGATCAGGGAGGCGGCCTCGTCGTAGATGATCGGGTCGATGAGGTCGTGCAGGGTCTCCGCGACGATCTCCCGTACCTGCTGCACGTTCCACCCCTTGCAGAGGGCGGACAGGTACTCCCGCATCCGTTCCATCTGATCGTGGTCGGCGCCGCCGGCCAGGAAGATGAACTGGATGTAGGCGGTGCGCAACACGGCTCGCCGGTTGATCAGGCCGCCCTGGTAGAAGGACTTGCTGAACGTCAAGGTGCTCGACTTCGCAATGACCGTCTTGTCCAGATCGAAGAAGGCTGCGGTGCGAGGTGAGGAGTGCGGCAAGGGCTGATTTTCCACTCCCCGAGCATATGCGCCCACCATTCGGCGTAAGGTGTGGCGCGTGGGTTTGCCTGAGAGGGCTCTCGGGTACACCATGGAAGTCACGGATCGTTCGCGACCGTGCTAACCCGGTCTGGCTCCTCCCCCCCCGAGTCGGACCGTGGGGACGACCCCCGCTCTCCCCCCCGGCGGGGGTCGTCGCATGTCCGGACGCGGTTCGCGTCCCCGGCTTCGGCTTCGACCGACCATCTTCCCGGCCCTTCCTCTTGTGCGGGGCCCGCCTGTTGCGCACCCTCACCACGTCAGACTCGTGACGCTCCGTAGTTGTTCCCGTGCGCTCCGGAACTCACCTGGGAGGGTGACCGGGTTATTCACAATCGATGGGTTGTCCACAGTTATTGGGCAAGATCCACTTCTTTTTCCCGATCGCTGCACGGTGATTCCGGCCGCGAAGTCCGCGGTGCCGGGATTTGCAGTGAGAAGGGGGCGGAGATCGTGGCTCGATCGAAGTCGTGCGAAACGCCGAAGTCCGTGATGACCGGAAGGGCGGCGGGGGTGGGGGCCGTCGCCGCGGCGGCGCCCGGCGCCGGGCCCGGCGGGGGTCGGCCGCTGATCATCACCGAAGACCCCCTGCTGCTCGACGACTTGCTGAGGCTGTGCGCGGCGGCGGGGGCCGAGCCGCACGTGCTCCCCGCGGTGCCGGGCGGCGGTGGTGCGGTCATTGAAGCGGAGGGCGGGCCCGCCGGAAGCGGGCCGGATCCGGAGAATTCTTCAACTGGCTTCAATCGTGAGGGAGTTGGCTGGGATTCGGCTCCGCTCGTGCTGGTCGGGGACGACGCCGCCGGCAGTGTGCGGGGCGCGCCGCGCAGGACCGGGGTCTTCCTCGTCGGGCGGGACCTGGACGACCCCCTCGTGTGGCAACGGGCAGTGGAGATCGGTGCCGAGGAGGTGCTGCGCCTCCCCGATGCCGAGAGTCGGCTCGTGGACCGGATCGCCGATGTCGTCGAAGGGGCCGGGCGGCCCGCCCTCGCCGTCGGCGTGATCGGGGGCAGCGGCGGGGCGGGAGCCTCCACCCTCGCCTGCGCCCTGGCCGTCCGGGCCGCCCGCGCCGGCGAGCGGACCATCCTCATCGACGGGGACCCCCTGGGCGGCGGCATGGACGTCCTGCTCGGCGGCGAGGGCGCCGACGGGCTGCGCTGGCCGGACTTCGCGGCCTCCCGGGGGCGGGTGGGCGCCGGAGCGCTGGAGGAGTCCCTGCCCGAACTGCACGAACTGCGGGTGCTCAGCTGGGACCGCGGCGACCGGGTGGTCGTGCCGCCCGCCGCCGTCCGCTCGGTGGTGGCCGCGGCGCGCCGCCGGGGCGGCGTCGTCGTGGTCGACCTCCCGCGCCGGGTGGACGAAGCCGTGGCCGAGGTGCTGGCCCAGCTCGACCTGGTGCTCATGGTGGTGCCGGGCGAACTGCGGTCGGTGGCCGCGGCGGGCCGGGTGGCCGCCGGGGTGCGGATGGTGGCCCGGGACGTCCGCGTCGTCGTACGGGGCCGCTGCCCGGGCGGGCTCGATCCGGAGTCCGTGGCGGGGCTGTTGGGGGCGCCGCTGGCCGGTGAGGTGCCCGTCGAGGTGGGGCTCCCGGGGCGGGTGGCCGAGGGCGAGCCGCCGGGGTCGCAGGGGCGCGGCGCCCTGGCCCGCTTCTGCGACGGCTTCTGGCAGCGGGCCCTCGGTGCCGGGCAGGGGGCGCCGGCATGAGCGCGGTACTGCTCGACGCGGTGCGCCGGCGGCTCGCCGAGAGCGGGGCGGAGCCGACCCCGGCGCGGGTGGCTGCGGCCCTGCGGGCCCAGGGCCGGCTGCTGGGTGATGAGGAAGTGCTCGGTGCGGCAGTCGAGTTGCGCTCCGAACTGGTCGGCGCGGGCCCTCTGGAGCCGCTGCTGGCCGATCCGGAGGTGACCGACGTGCTGGTGGCCGCCCCGGACCGGGTGTGGGTGGACCGCGGAGGCGGACTGGAGCTGACCGGGGTGACCTTCGCCGATGCGGGAGCCGTCCGCCGGCTCGCCCAGAGGCTGGCCGCCGTGGCCGGGCGGCGTCTCGACGACGCACGGCCCTGGGTGGACGCCCGGATGCCCGACGGCACCCGGCTGCATGCCGTGCTGCCGCCGGTCTCGGTCGGCTCGGCCTGCCTCTCGCTGCGGGTGGTGCGGCCGCGGGCGTTCACGCTGGAGGAACTCGTCGCGGCGGGGACGCTTCCGCCGGGCGGCCAGCGGCTGCTGCGGGACATGGTCGAGGCCCGGCTGTCGTTCCTCGTCTCCGGCGGGACGGGGACCGGCAAGACCACCCTGCTCAGCGCCCTTTTGGGGCTGGTGGGCCCGGGTGAGCGGATCGTGCTGGCCGAGGATTCGGCCGAGCTGCGCCCCGACCATCCGCACGTGGTGCGGCTGGAGACCCGGCCCGCCAACCAGGAGGGGGCGGGGCTGGTCACGCTGGCGGACCTGGTCCGCCAGGCACTGCGGATGCGGCCCGACCGGCTGGTGGTCGGCGAGGTGCGGGGCGCCGAGGTGGCGGATCTGCTCGCCGCCCTGAACACCGGCCACGAGGGTGAGTGCCTGCTCAAACCATACATAGAACCGTGCAGCACACACGGCGAAACCCCGCCGATGCGCCGTGGGGGAAGCGCACAGACGGGGCCTGACTCAGCCCTACAGGGCCGCACTCAGCATCTCGCAGACTTCGGCGCTGGTAGGCCGGTCAGCGGGCGTACGGCTGAGCATGTGGGGGATGAGGCTGCCCAGCGCTCCCGGGACGTCCACGGGGCGGTGAGGGCCCGCCACGATGGCTTGCCGCTGAACGTCCCGGGGAGCGTCGTCCGGGTAGGCCACATGCCGCCATCCCGTCGCGCTGATGAACAGTGCCGCTCCCAGCGCGTACACGTCGGATTCCTGCGTCGGGGTAGCCATGCCTGAGCCCAACACGCTGGCCGAGACTTCCGGCGCCTCGTAGTGGACGAGACAGCCCCGGTACGGGAAGTCATAGGCGCGGGGAATCCTGCCCCCGCTGGACAGCGCAAGATCAATCAGGAACGCGCTACCCGACTCACCCAGCAGGAAATGCGCGGGCTGCACATCCCCGTGCACCCATCCCATCCCGTGCAGCGCCGACAGGGCCACAGCGCACGACAGGGCCTCTCCGAGGTTCGGCTCAGCCTCCCCGTCCCGGCAGAGTGCCCACCGGTCATAGAGGCTGTCCCCGCGCCGCCAAGGTTGAGCGCCCCACGTGCCGTGCTTCCACTCCCCGCTGAAAATCCGCTCATGGGTGAGCTGTCGAAGAACGGCGGCTTCACGGGCAGGGGCAAGGGCGGTCCATGCGTGCGTCCGACTCGGGTACCCGACCTTCACCGCGTAGGGACCGACCTCGGTTTTGACCTTCCACACTGAGGACCCGCGCCGGTTGAAGACCAGTTCGGCGGGGCCCGGATTGAGGAGTTGCAGCGCACCGTCCGGCGGGCTGTACGGCCCATCGAAAATCATGCTTCACCTTCCAACAGCGAAGCCGGTCACCGTAGTTGGCAACCGGCCCCGCACTTCACCTGTCTGGTTCGGCCGGCAGTCAGGCGGCCCGGTAGTCGCGCCCACAGTCAGAGTCGCACTGAGCTGCGTTCTCGCCGTTCACGGTCCACAGCACATCCAGCACCATGAACCCGCTGTTCTTGATCGCGTGCGCCGTCGCTTGCACCTCTTCCAGGATCCGGCCGCCACCACCGGGGCGCGGGTTGTGTTCCAGGAAGCGGCCCGCGTACTTCTCGCAGAACTCGCGGTAGTCGGCGGTGTGCAGGATGAACGAGTGCAGCGCACCGTCCACGTCGTCACTCGGGACCATCTTCACCGTGGCCGTGCCGACCGTGGCCAGGAACGCGAGGGCCTGATCAGTCGCGCGCTCCGCCTTCTCCTGGTCGTAGTCGAAGTGGATCACGGTGAACTCGGCGATGCTGTCGAACAGGTCGGCGCTGACCAGAGAGCGGCCGGTCCTGAGGTCATTCGCTACAGCGGTCATTTCTGTGTTCCTCCTTGTCGAGTGGAGCACGGTGCATTGCGCCGTCCCTGCCGGGTTCTCCTGGTGGGGGAACACCTCTGCGGATATGCGTCCGGCAGGGACGGAGATTCAGGCGGCCCAGCCTCGGGCCACGATGACGGCGACGACGTAGACCCACGCAGCAGCAGCGAGACCCACCACCAGGCCGCGCGCAACCCTCACGTCTCCTCGCTGCGGAACGGGGACGGGGGCGGGTTGCTGCCGGGCGGGAAGTAGACGACCCCGGAACGCACGTCCAGCGCTCCGCCTCCCTCGGTCCACCAGCCCTCGGGAGAGTCCCTGTAAGGCCCGTCAGGGTCGTCTATGAGGCTCACCAGGGTCGGAGCCGGTAAGGCGTCCAGGCGGGCCCTCACCCGCTTTGCTGGGGCCGTCACCGCTTGAGCCCCTGCGGGTCGTCACAGTCGATGTGCCGATACACCACGGCCGGACCGGCAGACTGCCGCTCGACCTCACCCCGGCGGCAGCGCTCAAGGCTCTTGATCGGCTTCCGGCATGCCGGGCACGTCTCCCCCGAGGGGGCGAAGGTCGTGTACTCCCGCTGGCTTGCGTCGGTCTCGGTCGGTGCCGCCATGTCCCGCCGTCCCCTCGGTGAAGTCGTGGTGATGGCGACGCTAAGAGGCAGCCCGGCCGGGGCTCCATCAACTTGCATGAACTTGCACATCAGTTCAGCGCAGGCGGTCTTGACTGCACACGCAGCAACGGGAGGATGAGCCATGCAAGTTCAGGCAAACCACAACGGAAAGAGGCTGTCATGGCGCTACGGTTCGTTGGGATCGACCCGAACACCGACCTTGAACACTGCCCTACCGTCTGGGCTGATGAAGAGGCGGGAGAACTGGTGTTGCAGGGCTGGAAGGCTGGCGCTGAACTCCGCGCGACCTGTGAGGCGAGTAGTCCGGCCAAGGGAGCGATTCCGGACAGCGAGGAAGTCATCAGGATTCCGGCGCGCATGGTGCCGATGATCAGGGAAGCGTGCGATGCCGTCGAGCGTTCCGCCGTTCAGTGAGCTACTGGCCAACACCCGAGAATCCGCAGTCCATTTGGAGATGCGGGACGACTACGGCACCAATCCTCGGCTAGAAGCGTGGCAGCGCGGGGAAAGCGTTGACTGGGATGACCGCGAATCCTGGTGGCATCCGTTTCACCAGACCATTTCGGATGCCGTAGCTCGTGGTGTGGTCATCCGTCGCGCCCGCGTGATCTCAGAGCCTGTCAGCGAGTACATCCGCTGGGAGCACTACGTCACGCAAGCCAACGTCATTGCTGGCGAAGATGTGCGTTGGCTGCCCCGTAGTCAGGCAACGGGCTTCCTGGTGCCCGCCCATGATTTCTGGCTCTTCGACGGAAACCTAATCCGCTTCCACCACTTCGCCGGAGACGGCAGTCACGTCACGGATGAACTGAGCACTGACGCCGGCATGTTGAAGCTCTGCGTCAATGCATTCGAAGAGATCTGGCAGCGAGCCATTCCGCACCGCGAATACAAGATCTAAGAGCAATCGGACAGCCAACTCATGACATCCCCTTCGTCCAAAGCTCAGGAAGCCAGGGAATCCCTAGCTGCCCGGCTGCGGGAAATCAGGCTCGACGCGGGAATCACGGGCCGTGAGTTGGCTGTCCGGTGCGGGTGGAGCGAGTCCAAGTCATCGCGGATTGAGCACGCAAAGACACCCCCCAGCGACGCCGACATAAGGGCCTGGTGCAAAGCGTGTGGCACGCCCGGAAATGCCGATGACTTGATCGCGGCCAACCGGCAGGCGGATTCCATGTACGTCCAGTGGAAGCGGCTGCAACGAACAGGGCTTCGGCAGCTTCAAGAATCGGGCGTACCGCTTTACGAGCAGACACAGCAGTTTCACGTCTATTGTTCCAACGTGGTGCCCGGCTTCTTTCAGACTCCCGGTTACGCAACTGCCTTGCTGACCTCCATTGCACGTTTTCGTGGTACGCCCGACGACGTGTCGGACGCTGTGACAGCACGCATGAACAGATCACATGTAATCCGCGAAGGCGACCACCGGTTCGCTGTACTGGTTGAAGAATCAGTCTTGCGGTACCGCATTGGCAGCGCCGAAATAATGGCTGCTCAGCTAGGTCATCTGTTGTCCGTGATGGCGCTGCCTTCAATCTCGCTGGGAATCATCCCGTTCACGGCACCCCGTCAAGCATGGCCATTGGAGACGTTCACAATTTTCGATGGTCAACGGGTTCACGTGGAAACTCTTTCGGCGGCTATCAAGGAGACTCAGCCGAGCGACGTCGCGCTGTACCTCAAGGCATTTGGGAACCTGAAAGAGGTTGCCGTCTATGGGGCTGAGGCTCGATCCCTCATTACAGCAGCCGTTGACGCCGTGGGATGAAACACGGAAAGCCCCGTACCGGCCACCGGGAAGGCAGCAAGTACGGGGCTTTGACGGCAAGATCATCCCGCGCAAATTGCTTAACTTGCGGCGCTAGGCTTTTGCCTCCCGCCCGGTCGATCTCAGGGCCGGGAGGGGGGTACCCCCCAGGGGGCAGCGAGGAGAGACAGCGGAAATCAGAAGGGCGGAATGTCATTCGGCTTCAGCTTGACCTTCTCGGCAGCCCACCCGCCCGGCTGATGCTGAGCCGTTTCCTTGTTATGGCAAGCAGCGCACAACGGCCTTAGGTGCTTTGCTGCATCAGGCATTGCCTCACCTCTTGCCAGCAATTGCTTACGACTCAATGGCCAATGATCCGCGACGTTCGCATGTCGACTACACAGCACACACCACGGATTCGCGTACAGGTAAGCCTTCCGTTTTCGCTGCCATCCAACGTCATACCCGCGCTTGCCTGCTGATCCTCGCTGCTGTTCTCTCTGCCTCGTGTGTTCAGCGCACGGACCACCATCCGTGAGTTCGCTGCAACCTGGCTGAGTACATGGCTTCCTGGGCTTTCGGGGCATGGCTGCTCCATGGGGTCTGGCTGCCTACCCGTGGCCGGGGTCTTAGCGGGGGCTAAGGGGGGTCAGGTAGGGCGCACGGGGGCGTCTCCGCTGGTCAGTGGGGATGGGGATCAAATGCCGGCGAGGGGGGCAGAGTTGCGCAAGGGAAGGAGCCTGCCGCTGATAGGGCGAACCCCTTGACGGCTCGACTTCTGAGCCAAGAGGGTTGCCCGCATGGACGCAGGATTGGCGGCAGTGCTCGGCGCGTTGGCAGGTTCGGTAGCGACCATCGGAGCATCGGTGGCCACTGGCTGGTCAGCACGCGAGCAGGCGAAGACGGCAGCACGGGCTGAGCACGTTCGGCAGAGACGTGACGCGCGGCAGGCCGTCTACGAGGAGCTCATTACCGCAGCACACGCGCACAAAGACCTCACCAAACTCCTATTGGCTCCGGCACCAGAAGAATTTGATGACCTGGAGCGTATGCGAATCCTCCCGCCGGGAATGGATTTGATGGCGGTCATCAGGGAATCTGATGCGCTCCATGAGAATGTGAAGAAGATTTCGACTCGGGTTCAGCTCGCTGGCCCTAAAGAGGTGAGCTCGGCAGCAGATCTTGTTGAGGAAAAGTCTCGTGACGTCTCTGCCGTGCTTGGGGTAATGCGCGTGCCCGCCACCTACCCAGGGGCGCTCAGCCTGTCTGAACAGTGGAGGGACGGATGCATGCGTTACGTGGAGTTCAGTAGCGCTACGCGTGAGTTCGCTGAAAGCGCGCGGATAGCGCTGGACAACGACGGAACAAAGAATTAAACGCCCTGCGCGGGTGGGGCGCAGGGCGCTTGCTTCCTACTGTGGAGGACGTAGCGAAGGATTGATGCGGTCACCGTTTGCGTCGCGCGGGCTCTGGTCAATGATGAATCGTTGACCATCCCTGACAATCGTGGTCATGCATCGGGGCACTCGGGAACCGCGATAGTCGGCGGGGCAGCGATCGGACCAGGCGGGTGAACCGTCCGGCAGCCGGGGGAAGAATGGGTAATCGCCGTCCGGTCCTGGGTCCAATGCGTCATGCGCCATCGCTACGCCTCACCGCTGATAAACTTCTCGCGCTCAGCGTCTAGCTCATTCCTGAATTCGAGATTTCGGCGCGTAACCTCTTCGCGGATGATCTGTTCAATATGCCCAACGACGTTCAGTGGGG
Organism: Streptomyces erythrochromogenes; assembly: GCF_040684695.1. Classification (GTDB taxonomy): domain Bacteria; phylum Actinomycetota; class Actinomycetes; order Streptomycetales; family Streptomycetaceae; genus Streptomyces; species Streptomyces erythrochromogenes_C. The sequence continues at coordinate 191,116 of NZ_JBFBGM010000002.1, read as the reverse complement.
CATACCTGGCTTCCGGGACGTTACTTTGCGCTGTGGAAACCCCCGATCGAGCCGCAGACGCACTTGCCATATCTAGCACAGCCCGCCGATTCTCGGACCTCAGCTGTAGGTGGATGAGCCCCTCAAGGAAACCCATAGTCCTGGGGTCATACGTGGAATTTGTGACAGGCACCCTATCGTTGGCGCTCTCGGCAGCAACACGCCAATTCGCATAGAATGTCTTCGCGTATTCAATCTCGCGCTCATTGCGCCGTGCTGCTTCCTGGGCGGCCTCCGAATCCTGGGCGGCCTGGAGCTTGGCTAGCTTCGATGCGGCGGCCTCAGCAGCGGCACGCGCCTTCTCAATCTCATCCTGAGTGGCAGCTCGGGGGTTGTCAGTCATATGTGCTGTCCTCTCAAAGTTCAGTTGCTACGCAGCTGGTTGGCAGCGTGGCGCGCGTTGGCAGCATAACCAATTGACATACGGTCGGCGGGGCTAATTTCAACTCCCTTTGCCTCAGCGGCTCGAAGGTGAGCGGCGATGGCGTCTGCCTCTTCGCTGGCAGTCTCAGCAATAGAGCGAATGTGCTTATCGTTGCGCTCTGGACTGCCCTTGTCGACGGTCGTCGTGTCGGTGGTGTTCATGTACCAGGGCCGGTCAGTCATCAGTCTTTTCCTTGACGATAGAAGAGGTCACCTACAGGAATCGGTAGGCGATCAGTGGTGTGGTCGGGAAATCAGTGTGATGCCGACTATGTGTTTGTTGGCCGTCCTGAGGCCCAGCGCCCGAAGAGTCCGCGTGAATGCCCCGAGGGGAACGGACGGCCGGTCATTCGCGGCTAGCCAATTCTGCGTAACTGCATAGACGTTGCTGATCCGCTCATAAGCCCCGGGAGCGGGATTCACGCTGACATCCAGGGCGGCGCATATATTTGCCACGTATGGAAGGTCTTCCGGGCGGAACTCAGTCATTGGCGCTATCCCCTCCGGAAGCCAGACGGTGCAGCACAGCGAATGCGTCCAGCACCTCCGCGCGAGCTACGGGGTTCCGGGGAATGCGCGTATGCCCTTCAAGAATTTTCAGCGCCTGAGCTACTGCTGTCATCGCGTCCTTTCAGGTACACAAAAGGGCCACAGGCCCCGGGAGTCGTCACAGCGGGTCATCTGCGAGAATCAAGAGGGCCCAGGGCCGTCGTGTAGGTGGCGCGACTAACCGCGCGATGAGTAGCGAATCTAGGTGATGCCAATTCGCTTCCTTCTTAAGGGATCTAGTGAGCGGATCGCTTTTCGGAGCAGGCATATGGGACATCTCGGCCGGCTGTGAGGTACGCCATAGAACCAAACATCGGAGCAGAGATCCCCTGAACTCCCGTCTAAGCCCCTCAGGGAGATTCCCCGCAGCGAGGCGCCGGGGCTTCCACGCCAAGCGCTCCGGCAGGCTCTCAGGCCTTTCTAGTGGCGCGATAGTGGGCAGTCTTATGTGCATCGGAACAGAAGCGCTTAGGGCGACCACGGCCCGGCCGGTAAATGGAAACCTGGCAGCCTTCCCGCTCGCACACAGCATCCCTACGTTCGTCCTGCGCGTCTTCCCACTCAATCATCAATTCTTCCTGTAGGTGCTTGCAGTCCTCCGACGCGCGGCTGTTGTAGTCGCACACCTTTTGGTTCCTGTGTCGCACGGGGAATGGGTCCCCGCACAGCTCACAGTCTCGGTACTGCCGGGGGTGCTTGCTCTCTCGCCACCCAGCGACTCGGCAGGCTTCAGAACAGAACTTGCGTTGTCGGCCGGTCAGCTTCCCTTGGCAGTGCTCGCAAGTGGACCACCCGTCGCCAATGAGCATGGGTATGTTCTCCTATTGGTGTAGGTGTACGGGTCTCTCAGAAGCCATAGGGTTCTATAGAGCTTTATTTGAATACGTACAGATAGGAAATAAAGAAACAGAACAACAGGGAGTAAGGGTGTTCGCCCAACCCTCTTCGCTGTTCAGCGCTGCCGTGTAGCCCGGTGGGCGGTCTTGCGGCACTTGTCAGAACAGAACCGCCGTCGCCGTCCTATCTCGCTGTACTCAATGACGGTGGCGCAACCAGGGGCTTCACAGCGGGGGCCAGTGGCTAGCCCCTCAGCCATTCGAAGCGCGCTCGCAATGGTGCGGTGTGTCTTCTCTGCGCTGTCTATCGAAGGCTTGAGCATGGCTTCCCATGCGGCGGACTCGGCGTTACGGAGAGCGATAAGAAGCTCCGTATTCATGATGTAGGTCCTTGTGACGAAACGAGACGGAATAGCTATCCGTCGGGACGCAATGGGGACGGAACTCCCCGGCTACGCGACGAAACGAGACGAAATGAGGACAAGGAAAAGCCGCCTGGTCGCGAAACCAGACGGCGTTAGTTCCTTAGACGCTCTGCGCTTCCCGCTTCATGTAGATGGACAACAGGCCGATTCGCTGTGCTTGCAGTTCGGCACTGTTGCCCATGTTGGTCTTGAAGGCGCGCGCCAGCCGGCCTCGGTGCGAATTTTCGGATGCCCAAGACATGATGTGCGTGAAAACCTCGTCAGCACTCACGGCGTCTCTCCTCGCTGTAGGTATCTTCTTAAGGGAGTTAGCGAGTCGATCGCCTGCCCGCCTGAACGCCCCTGATCCGTCCGCTGGTGTCAGCGCTCGGCAGGAACGTGCGTATCCATTGCCTCCCGAACTGCATCAGCGGAGTCAAAGCCGTTGTTGTAGCCCCAAAGGGCAAGATCCGTAATTACGTCCGTAAGTGCAGTCGAGTCCATCGGCCCGCCTGTCATCTCGACGTACCGAGTCATGATCTGCGTGGCGCGGTTAAGAGCCTCGGTCATGGTGCTGCTCCTCGTTGGTGCGGCTATCTGTAAGTTGCTTCACAAGTGAGGTAGGGAGTCGATTGCCCGTGCTCGGTAGCCCTGCACGTCGGCCTGAGGGCCCTTGAGCGGTCCGCCGGTCCCCAGGGGTCAAGGTGGCTGTGCAGATCCTCAGGGGGTATCTCAGGGCAGCGAGAAGCCCCCGCCGGTCAACGACCAGACAGGGGCTCTCAGGGTGCAATCGTTAGGGGGTCAACTCCTCCTCCAGGGCAATAGCCATCAAGTGCGCTTCTGCCAGTTCCGACTCGCGCCACCATGCTGGGCCAGCGAAACTCGGCGTGACCCGTGTGGAGTCAAACCGCTTCGGCGCACCTGGTGTCGCTGGACGAATAACTACCCGTGCGCCTAGGTCAGTGAGTAGAGCGCGCCGTCCTTCGTCGTCACGCGATGCCCATGCTTCGCGAATGGTGCCCCCAGCCTCGACCCAGCGGCCTTCGGCGTGCTCGGCTTCCGCCTGCAATTCTCGTTGGCGGGCTTCAAGGGCAGTGATCTGACCAATGGCCAGCCTTGCTGCCGTTCCATTTGGGTCGAGTTGCGCAAGGTTCCCAGCGAGCCGCTCGATTTGCCCGTTGACTTCGGACAGTTGGAGTACCGCGCTACCGTCAGGCTCGGCCCAGCGCATAAGGGTCATGCTTCCGAAGCGCCTCAAGTAGTCAGCAGCCACCATCTCTTGAAGTTGGCGAGCGACGATGACGTTTGGGGCGTGTATTCCCAACTTACCGACCCCCGCGCGGCATACATAGGTCGTGTAGTCCTTTTCGTTGACGACGCGGCGCTGTCGGTACATGGGGCCGTCGCATTCCGAGCAGCGAGCCACATGCAGCAAGAGGGCTTTGCCAGTTCGGTCGCTTCCTCGCCCTTTTGCCTTTCCGTCGAGAACTGCCCGGACGGCCGACCAGGTTTCAGCGTCCAGGATTTCAGGACCAGTTGATATGGGCTTCCCCTCGGCATCAAGTACGGGCTGATTGGTCAGTGCTCCCCGCTTAGCGCCGGGTTCGGCTTGAATTGCCCAGCCGCGAAGAGTCGGAGTGTAGAGAACATCCCGCAGAGTTGTCGTGTGCCAGCGCTGGTTGCGAAGCTTTCGGCCGTCCCGCTGGCGGGCATGGTCAGCCGGTGGCAGGATTCCACGCTCATTCAGATCACGTGCCATTCCTGCCAGCGACGCACCGCTATTGATGAGTCGGTCAGCGCACTCCCTCAGGATCGCCGCAGCCGGTTCGTCAATGGCCCAACGCTTGTCGTTCGTCGGGCCAGTCACTACGTAGCCGTACGGCGCCAGTCCGCCCATGTGGTTACCGCGCGAGCGAAAGTGCTTCTTGCTGTCCGTGATACGGGCCGTAATCATGTCCCGCTCATACTCGGCGAACGCAGCGAGAACGTTGATAATGATGGACGCGTTTTCCGGTGACACGACGCCGTCAGCCGTGACAACGGTTGTGTGGGTGGAATCAGCAGCGCGCAACAGCCGCTGGAACTCCAGCACGCTTCGGGCGTACCTATCCAGCTTGGACGCGAGCACGTAGTCAGCACGAGGAAGCCAGGCCAGGACTTCCCGCATGCCGGGCCGGTCCTCAAGGCGGCTGGCTCCGCTGACGTTGGTGTCTGTGGCGATGTGGATGACCTTCCACCCACGCTGAGCGGCGTACGCCTTACAGATGTTGATGCGGTGGTCGGGGGCTTCCTCAGCGAAGAGGCGGGACAGTCGGTCGTAGATGACGCAGGTGGGTTGGCTCACATTGGATCCCTGGTGAGTCGAACGCCATGCAGTGCTAGGCGAGGCACCCGGGCGGCTGCGGCACGGTGCACGCCAACGCCGCCGCCCATGTCCCGGCCCGGCTGGAGGCGCTGGGGACGGCCGCCGGGCTCGACCGGGGCGCCCTGCACAGTCAACTGGCCGCCGCGCTGACCCTCGTACTGCACCTGGTGCGGGACAGGGAGGGACGGCGCCGGGTGGCCGAGGTGCACGTGCTGGAGCGCGACGCCGCCGGACTGGTGGTGACCGTTCCGGCGCTGCGGTGGGCCGCCCGGGGTTTCGTACGGGAGCAGGGCTGGGAGCGGCTGCGTCCGCTGCTGCGAGGTGCGCGGTGAGCGCCGGGGCGGCGCTGCCGCTGCCGCTGTTCGCCGGGGTGCTGTGCGCGGGCGCGGCCGCCTGGGGAATCACCGGGTGCGACCGGGTGTCCCGCCGGGCCCGGGTGCTGCTCGCCGGCGGGGGCGAGCCGGTCGGGTGCGGGCCGCCGCGCCGGGAGCTGCTGCTGGGCGCCCTGAGGGGGTGGGCCGTGCGTCGGCGGGAGTGGGCCTGCCTCGGGGCCGGACTGGTGATCGCGGTCCTGGGCGGCTCGGTGCTTCCGCTGCTGGCCGGAGCGGCCGCGGTGCCCCTGGTGCGGCGGTGGCTGCGGGTGAGGGCCCTGGAGCGGGCCCGCACCGCGCGGGCCGCGGAGGTGGTGGCGCTGTGCGGGGCGGCGGTGGGTGAGCTGCGGGCCGGGGCCCAGCCCGGCCAGGCACTGATGGCGGCGATGCGGCGGACGGCCGCCGGCCCCGGCGGGCCGGGTCCGGCGGAGACGGGGGTGCTGGCCGCCGCGGCGTTCGGCGGGGACGTGCCCGGGGCGCTGCGGCAGGCGGCGCGGGAGCCCGGCGCGGAGGGGCTCGCCGGGATGGCCGCCTGCTGGCGGGTGTCGGTGGACGGCGGCGCGGGGCTGGCCGCCGGGCTGGACCGGCTGGAGGGAGCCCTGCGGGCCGAGCGGGACCGGCAGGAGTCGCTGCGGGCCCAGTTGGCGGGGGCGCGGTCGACGGTCGTGGTGCTCGCCCTGCTGCCCCTGGTGGGCCTGTTGATCGGCACCGGGCTGGGCGCGGATCCGCTGCGGGTCCTGCTGCACACCCCGATGGGATGGGGCTGTCTGCTGGCGGGCGGGGTACTGGAGGCGCTGGGGCTGCTGTGGTGCCGGCGGATCGTCGGGGCGGGGGAGCGGTGATGGGCGGCTCCTTCGTCCACAGGCTGGGGATCGTCCTGGGCGTGGCGGCCGCCCTGTGGATGGTGTCGGCGGTGGCGGCGCGCGTCAGGGCACGCGCCGTCCGGCGCAGGACCGCGGTGCTGCTGGGGGTGCGGCCGGGGCCGCGCGGGCCGGTGTCCGGCTCCGCCCTGCGGGGCGCGGCGGTGGCGTGGGCGGCTCCGGCCGGGGCGCTGCTGGCGGGCTGGCTGCTGGTCGGCGGTGTGGCCGGTGCGGCGGTCGGTGGCCTGGCCGCGGTGGTGGTGCGGCGCCTGCGGGCCGGACCGCGGCAGCCTGCCGGGGTGGATCGGCGGGAGGCGGAGCGTCAGTTGCCGTTCGCTGCCGATCTGCTGGCCGCGTGCCTCGCGGCCGGAGCCGGGCCGGTGGAGGCCGCGGAAGTGGTGGGCGAGTCGCTGGGCGGCCCGGTGGGCGAGCGGCTCGCGAGGGCCGGGGCGGAGCTGCGGCTCGGCGGCGAACCGGGCGACGGGTGGGGGAGGTTGGCGCAGATACCGGGTGCCCGGGGGCTCGCCGAGTGCCTGGAGCGGGCCGCGCGGACCGGAGCGCCCGCCGCGGAGCCGGTGTCCCGGCTCGCCTCCGGGCTCCGGGAGGAGCGGGCCCGCCGGGCCGGGGCCCGGGCGCAGCGGGCGGCGGTCCTCGTCACCGCACCGGTGGGGCTGTGTTTCCTTCCCGCATTTCTTTCGATCGGGGTCGCGCCGGTGGTGATCGGTATGGCCTCGGGACTTCTCTCGAACCCCTGAAGTCGCATTGACAACACATCAGCAACGGAAATCCACAGGAGGTTGCCATGAGGATCATCTGGTTTCGTGTGCGGGCGGCGCTCGCCGGTCGCGGGAGGGACGCGGGGATGTCCACTTCGGAATACGCCATGGGCACCATCGCGGCCTGTGCATTCGCGGCCGTTCTGTACAAGGTGGTGACGAGCGAAGTCGTCGCCACGGCCCTTCAGTCGACCATCGGGAAGGCGCTCGATGTGCCGTTCTGAGGAGGAGGACGGGCGCGGTCGGAAGAATCGGGACCGGGGATATGTGACGGCGGAGGCCGCGCTGGTGATTCCTGCGCTGGTGCTCTTCGCGGCGTCGCTGGTGTGGGCCCTGATGGCGGCGGCCGGGCAGATCCGGTGTGTGGACGCGGCCCGGGCCGGTGCCCGGGCGGCGGCCAGGTCGGAGCCGGCGGAGGTGGCGGTGGCGGCGGCCCGCGAGGCCGCGCCGGCGGGGGCGCGGGTGGAGCTGGAGCGGGTGGGCGACCTCTGGCGGGTCCGGGTGGCGGCGCCCGCCCCGGGTCCGGCCGGGATCCCGCTGCGGCTGGGCGCGCAGGCGGTGGCACTCGCCGAGGACAGCGTGGGGCCGCCGCCGTGAGCCGGGACCGGGACCGGAGCCGGGACCGGGACCGGGGCTGGGGCCGGGACCGGGGCCGGGGCTGGGGCCGGGGCCGGGACCGGGGCTCGGCCACGGTCTGGGCGGCGCTGGTGACGACGGTGCTGGGCGCGGTGTTCGCGGGGGTGCTGCTGCTCGGCCAGGCGGTCGTGGCCCGCCACCGGGCCGCGGCGGCCGCTGACCTGGCGGCGCTCGCGGCGGCGGCCACCTGGGCGCACGGGCCGGACACCGCCTGCGCCACGGCGCTCAGGGTGGCCCGGGCACAGGGCGCGGAGCTCGCCGGGTGCCGTCTCGGGGGCGAGGTCGCCGAGGTGGCCGCCCGGGTCGCCGCGGGCCCGTTCGCGCCCGAGATCCGGGCCCGCGCGGGTCCGCCCCGGGAGCCGCCGGCCGAGGGCCCGCCGGGCTGAGGGCCGGTCCCGCCGCACCGGGCGGGCCGCCCACCGCCGGGTCCGATGCGGGGCACGTCCGATGCGGGCCGGCTGCCTCGGGGGCGGGTCAGGCGGCGGGGGACGGGGGCTGTGGGGCTTCTGGGATCTGCGGGGATTCGGAGAGGAGGCGGGTGAGGAGGCGGATGGCGCCGCGCTTGTGGAGGGGGTCGTTGCCGTTGCCGCACTTGGGGGACTGGATGCAGGAGGGGCAGCCGGCCTCGCACTCGCAGGCCGCGATGGCGTCGCGGGTGGCCGTCAGCCAGGCGCGGGCCGTGTGGAAGGCCCGCTCCGCGAAGCCGGCGCCGCCGGGGTGGCCGTCGTAGACGAAGACCGTGGGGAGGAGGGTGTCGGGATGCAGCGGCACGGACACGCCGCCGATGTCCCAGCGGTCGCAGGTGGCGAACAGCGGCAGCATGCCGATGGAGGCGTGTTCCGCGGCGTGCAGGGCGCCGCCGAGGATCTCCGGGTTGATCCGGGCCTCGTCGAGCTGGTCCTCGGTCACCGTCCACCAGACGGCCCTGGTGCGCAGGGTGCGGGGCGGCAGGTCCAGCTTGGCCTCGCCGAGGACCTCGCCGGTGATCAGTTTGCGGCGCAGGTAGGAGACGACCTGGTTCGTCACCTCCACGGAGCCGAAGCAGAGCCGGGCCGAGCCCCAGGGGATCTCGGTCTCGGTCTCCAGGACGGAGATGGAGGTGGTGTCGCGGGCCGTGGTGGAGAAGGGCGGGTCCGCCGCCTCCACGAGGGCCGCCGAGCCCTCCAGGTCCAGGTGCCGCACCAGGTAGGTGCGGCCCTGGTGGAGGTGGACGGCCCCCTCGTGGACGGCGGTGTGGGCCGCCGACTCGTCGACCGTGCCCAGCAGCCGGCCGGTGGAGGCCTCGACGATCTGCACCGGGCGGCCGCCGCCGCCCCGGATGTCGGTCAGGTCCGAGGCCCGCTCCCGGCGGGTCCAGTGCCAGCCCGCCGCCCGGCGGCGCAGCAGCTTGGCCGCCTCGAGCTGGGGGAGGAGCTCCTCGGTGGCCGGGCCGAAGAGCTCCAGGTCCGCTTCGGTCAGCGGGAGTTCCTCCGCGGCCGCGCACAGGTGGGGGGCGAGGACGTACGGGTTGTCGGGGTCCAGGACGGTGGCCTCCACCGGTTGGCGGAACAGCGCTTCCGGATGGTGGACCAGGTAGGTGTCGAGCGGATCGTCCCGGGCGATCAGCACGGCCAGCGCGCCCTGCCCCGAGCGCCCGGCCCGGCCCGCCTGCTGCCACAGGGAGGCCCGCGTGCCCGGGTACCCGGTGATCAGTACGGCGTCCAGGCCGGAGACGTCCACGCCCAGCTCCAGGGCGGTCGTGGCGGCCAGTCCCAGCAGCTCGCCGGAGTGCAGGGCCCGCTCCAGGGCCCGGCGCTCCTCGGGCAGGTAGCCGCCCCGGTAGGCCGCGACCCGCCGGGGCAGGGACCGGTCCACCTCCGCGAGACGTTCCTGCGTGATCACGGAGATCAGCTCGGCGCCGCGCCGGGAGCGCACGAAGGCGACCGTACGGACGCCCTGGACCACCAGGTCGGTCAGCAGGTCGGCGGTCTCCGCGGTGGCCGTACGGCGTACGGGAGCGCCCTTCTCGCCCCGCAGCTCGGTGAGCAGCGGCGGCTCCCACAGGGCGAAGACCACCTCGCCCCGCGGGGAGGCGTCGTCGGTGATCTCCGTCACCGGTACCCCCGTCAGCCGGGTCGCGGCGGCCGCCGGGTCGCTGGCGGTGGCGGAGGCCAGCAGGAACACCGGATCGGAGCCGTAGCGGGCGCACAGCCGCCGCAGCCGGCGCAGGACCTGCGCCACGTGGGAGCCGAACACCCCGCGGTAGGTGTGGCACTCGTCGATCACCACATAGCGCAGGGCGCGCAGGAAGGAGGACCAGCGCGGGTGGGCCGGGAGGATCCCGCGGTGCAGCATGTCGGGGTTGGTCAGGACGTAGTTCGCGTACTGCCGGACCCATTCGCGCTCCTCGACGGGCGTGTCCCCGTCGTAGACCGCGGGGCGGACGGCGTTGCCCAGGGGCGCGGCCAGCTCGCGTACGGCCCGCCGCTGGTCGGCCGCCAGGGCCTTGGTGGGGGCCAGGTACAGGGCGGTCGCGCCCCTCCCGTTCGGCGCCTGCGCGCCGTCCGCGAGGGCCGAGAGGACGGGCGCGAGGTAGGCCAGGGACTTGCCCGAGGCGGTGCCGGTGGCCACGACCACGGATTCGCCGTCCAGGGCGTGTTCGGCGGCCGCGGCCTGGTGTTCCCACGGATGGCCGATCCCGGCGGACTGGATGGCGGCTACTACATCCGTTCGGATGCGGTCGGGCCAGACTGCATGACGGCCCTCCCGAGGGGGCAAGTGCTCCGTATGGGTGATGCGCGCAGAACGGAAAGGCCCCCGTGACAGGCGGTCCAGGACCGTGCCGGGGGTGGGTCGGGAGTCCGCGTCTGCCGTGGGCCGTCCGGGACCGTGAGTGTTGGCCATCGGAACCGAGTGTGTCACCGGCGTGCGGGACAATGGTCGGAAGGCGTCGTGCGCGCCTGCCGGTAAGTGATTGAATGCCATTGCGGCAGCCAATCCCTCACCTACCTTCGGGTGGGGAGGCCCCTGGGGGGCGCCGCTCGATAGCAAGGTGCTGGAGGATCCGTGGACCTGTCCCTGTCGACTCGCACTGTCGGCGACCGTACGGTCGTGGAGGTCGGTGGCGAGATTGATGTGTATACCGCGCCCAAGCTGCGCGAGCAGTTGGTCGAGTTGGTGAACGACGGCAGCTACCACCTGGTCGTCGACATGGAGCGAGTGGACTTTCTCGACTCCACCGGACTTGGTGTGCTCGTGGGAGGTCTCAAGCGCGTCCGCGCGCACGAGGGTTCGCTCCGCCTGGTGTGCAACCAGGAGCGCATCCTGAAGATCTTCCGCATCACCGGTCTGACCAAGGTGTTCCCGATCCACACCACGGTGGACGACGCCGTCAACGCCACCGACTGACGGCTCCAGGCGGCCCCCGGCAGTCTTCGGGCAGCTGGGGGCCGGCAAGGAGAGCGGGGGTGTCGGGCCATGGATGGCCCGGGCCCCTGTCAAGGCACGCCCGTAGTCCGAGGGGGACGCGCATGGCCACCGTTGAACTGCGCTTCAGCGCCCAGCCCGAACACGTCCGGACGGCCCGCCTGGTCGCGGCCGCCGTGGCGCGCAGGGCCGGCGTGGAGGAAGCCGTCCTCGACGAGGTCCGCCTCGCCGTGGGCGAAGCATGTTCGCGTGCCGTCGGACTCCACCGGAGCAACGGGCTGACCGCGCCCGTCCGGGTGGTGCTGACCGAAGAGGACAAGTCGTTCTCCATCGAGGTCGGCGACGAGGTTCCCGGTCCCGAGGGGATTCCGGCCGACACCGTGTCCGGCATCGCCGCGGTCCAGGACTCCGACGGGGACACCGAGGACGAGATGGGGCTCGCCGTGATCAGCGGGCTCGTCGACGACGTCGAGGTGACCAGTGGGGAATCGGGCGGGACCATCCGGATGAGCTGGCCCGTCTCGGGCTCCTCCGACCTTCCGTGAGATCCACGGCGCGCGCATTCCCTCGTATCTTCTGATCTTTATCAAGGCCCTGCTGAGCAGGGCCTTTTTCATTTCCCTAGATCAATGAGCGTGCGTCAATGCTTTTGCCCCATTACCGCTTTCGAGGGTAATGGAGTGACGCGATCTATTGCTGAGGAGCAGGAGCACGCCAATTACGTTTCCTGCGCACTGTTTTGATCGGGGTGCGCTCCCTACAATCCGTCCACATCTTGAGCTCATCACGTCAAGGAGGACGAATGACGGGGCTCTTCACCCCTCTCGCGCCGGATAGCACCGCTGATCTGGCATCCGCAGTACTCACCGATGACAATCGGCTCATCGTGATGGTCATTGCGGCCGTGGCACTCGCCGCACTCGTCGTCGCGCAGATCCTGGTCCGCCAGGTCCTCGCCGCCGACGAGGGAACCGACAGCATGAAGAAGATCGCCGCCGCCGTCCAGGAAGGCGCCAACGCCTACCTCGGCCGGCAGCTGCGCACCCTCGGCATCTTCGCCGTCGTGGTCTTCTTCCTGCTCTTCCTGCTCCCCGCCGACGACTGGAACCAGCGGGCGGGACGTTCGGCGTTCTTCCTCGTCGGCGCCATCTTCTCGGCGGCCACCGGCTACATCGGCATGCGCCTCGCGGTCCGCGCCAACGTGCGCGTCGCCGCCGCCGCGCGCCGGGCCACCCCGGCCGAGGGGGAGGCCGCCAAGGACCTGACCGAGGTCTCCCACCAGGCGATGAAGATCGCCTTCCGTACGGGTGGCGTGGTCGGCATGTTCACCGTCGGCCTCGGCCTCCTCGGCGCCTCCTGCGTCGTCCTGGTCTACGCCGCGGACGCCCCCAAGGTCCTGGAGGGCTTCGGCCTCGGTGCCGCCCTGATCGCCATGTTCATGCGCGTGGGCGGCGGAATCTTCACCAAGGCCGCCGACGTCGGCGCCGACCTGGTCGGCAAGGTCGAACAGGGCATTCCGGAGGACGACCCGCGCAATGCCGCGACCATCGCCGACAACGTGGGCGACAACGTCGGAGACTGCGCCGGAATGGCGGCCGACCTCTTCGAGTCCTACGCCGTCACCCTCGTGGCCGCGCTCATCCTCGGCAAGGCCGCCTTCGGCGACCTGGGCCTGGCCTTCCCGCTGATCGTCCCCGCCATCGGCGTCATCACCGCGATGATCGGCATCTTCGCGGTCTCCCCGCGCCGCAGCGACCGCAGCGGCATGACCGCCATCAACCGCGGCTTCTTCATCTCGGCCGTGATCTCCCTGGTGCTGGTCGCGATCGCCGTCTACGCCTACCTGCCGTCCAGCTACAAGGACCTCGTCGGCGTCGAGAACGCGGCGATCCTCAACCACTCCGGCGACCCGCGCGTCCTGGCCGTCGTCGCCGTCGCCATCGGCATCGTGCTGGCGGCCCTGATCCAGCAGCTGACCGGCTACTTCACCGAGACCAACCGCCGTCCCGTCCGGGACATCGGCAAGTCCTCCCTGACCGGCGCGGCCACCGTCGTCCTCGCCGGCATCTCCGTCGGCCTGGAGTCGGCCGTCTACACGGCGCTGCTGATCGGCCTCGGCGTCTACGGGGCGTTCCTGCTCGGCGGCGCGTCGATCCTGCTCGCGCTCTTCGCGGTGGCCCTGGCCGGTACCGGCCTGCTCACCACCGTCGGCGTCATCGTCGCCATGGACACCTTCGGACCCGTCTCCGACAACGCCCAGGGCATCGCCGAGATGTCCGGCGACGTCGAGGGCGCCGGCGCGCAGGTCCTGACCGACCTGGACGCCGTCGGCAACACCACCAAGGCCATCACCAAGGGCATCGCCATCGCGACGGCCGTGCTCGCCGCCGCCGCGCTCTTCGGCTCGTACAACGACGCGATCGCCGCCGCGGTCAAGGAGGTCGGCGCCAAGGCCGGGGAGCTCAACCTCAGCCTGGACATCGCACAGCCCAACAACCTCGTCGGGCTGATCCTGGGCGCGGCCGTGGTCTTCCTGTTCTCCGGACTCGCCATCAACGCCGTCTCCCGCTCCGCGGGCGCGGTGGTCTACGAGGTGCGCCGCCAGTTCCGCGAGCACCCCGGGATCATGGACTACAGCGAGAAGCCCGAGTACGGGCGCGTCGTCGACATCTGCACCAAGGACGCGCTCCGCGAGCTCGCCACGCCCGGCCTCCTCGCCGTCCTGACGCCGATCGCGGTCGGCTTCAGCCTCGGCGTGGGCGCCCTCGGGTCCTTCCTCGCCGGCGCCATCGGCACGGGCACGCTGATGGCGGTCTTCCTCGCCAACTCCGGCGGCGCCTGGGACAACGCGAAGAAGCTGGTCGAGGACGGCCACCACGGCGGCAAGGGCAGCGAGGCCCACGAGGCGGTCGTCATCGGCGACACGGTCGGCGACCCGTTCAAGGACACCGCCGGTCCCGCGATCAACCCGCTGCTCAAGGTCATGAACCTGGTGGCGCTGCTGATCGCCCCCGCCGTCGTGCAGTTCAGCTACGGCGCGGACAGCAGCCCGACCGTACGGGCGATCGTCGCGGTCCTCGCGATCGGCGTCATCATCGGCGCGGTGTACGTCTCCAAGCGCCGCGGCATCGCCGTGGGCGACGAGAGCGACGGGACGGCCGAGCGGGTGGCCCAGTCGGCCGACCCGGCGACGGTCTCCTGACCCAGGCCCCGGCCGAAGGACGGGCCGGGCCGGGCAGGGCCGGCCGTGCGCCCGAACGGCGGACAGGCGGCGCGGAGTGACGCGTCGTCTGTCCGCCTTTGTGCGTCCTCGGAGGGCAGGCGTGTATCTTCCGGGCCGAGAGCCTTCGAAGGGACCAATCCGGTGAACAAGAAGCTTGCGGCCGCGTTGTCGGGCAGTGCGGTGCTGATGCTCGTCCTGTCCGGCTGCGGCGGGGACGACGGCGACGAGAAGGCCAACGCCTGGGCCAAGAAGGTCTGCGACCAGTGGCAGCCCGAACTCAAGAAGATCGAGACCGCCAACGCCGACATCAAGCGCGTGGCCACGGAGAGCAGCAAGCCCGACGAGGTCAAGCAGACCGACGCGGCGGCCTTCGCGACCATGTCCGAGTCGTACAAGACGATGGGCAGCGCCCTGCAGCAGGCGGGTGTGCCGCCGGTCAAGGACGGCGCCACGACCCAGGAGGCGGCGGTGAAGGGCTTCGAGGCGACCTCCAAGGGGTACGCCGACCTGAAGGCCAAGATGGACGCCCTCGACCCCGCGGACCAGACGAAGTTCGCCGACGGCCTCAAGGAGGTCGCGGGCGGGCTGCAGGAGGCGACGAAGGGCGGCCAGGACGCCCTCGCCACGCTCAACGCGGGCGGTCTCGACAAGGCCATCAACAACCAGAAGGGCTGCCAGGTCGCGACGACCTCGGCATCGCCCAAGTAACCGGCCCCGCAGGGCGCGTACCGCGCCGTACGAGGACCCGGGCGGCCGGGCTCCCGCGAGGGGGCCCGGCCGCCCTTTCGTGCGTCCGGGCCCGCGGTGACCGGCGCGAGGGCCCCCAGCGGACACAATGGACGCGTGAGTACCACCAGCCTCCCCACCCCCGACCACGCCGCCGAGCTCCGCAGCGCGATGCTGGCCGCCGGCTTCACCGCCGACGGGCTGCTCGACCTGCTCGGCGCGCCCGCCTACGCCGCGCTGGCCCGCAGTGAGACGGTCCCCGCCCTGCGCGCCACCCGGGGCGGCGGCGACGGCCCGCTCGCGACCCTGGTCCGGCTGTTCCTGCTCCAGCAGCCCGTGCCCTACGTGCACGCCGCGACGGCGATGCCGGTCGAGGCCGCGCTGGCCGACGGCTGGCTGCGGCGCGAGGGGGACGAGGTGCACGCCACCGTCGACGTGCGCCCGTACGGCGGCCCCGACGGCGAGGACTGGTTCATCGTCTCCGACCTCGGCTGCGCCGTCGGCGGGGCCGGCGGGATCGGCAGCCGCGAGGAGGGCGTCGTCCTCGGAGTCGGCGGAGCCTCCACCACCCTGGCCGGGATCACCGTGCGCACCCCGGTCGGCTCCGCCCTCGACGTCGGCACCGGATCCGGCATCCAGGCGCTGCACGCCACCCGGCACGCGACGCGGGTCACCGCCACCGACGTCAATCCCAGGGCCCTCGGATTCACCCGTTTGACGCTGGCCCTCTCCGGGGCGCCGGAGGCCGAGCTGCTCACCGGCTCGCTCTTCGAGCCCGTCGGCGACGCCACGTACGACCTGATCGTGTCGAACCCGCCCTTCGTGATCTCCCCCGGCGCCCGGCTGACGTACCGCGACGGCGGAATGGGCGGCGACGACCTGTGCCGGACCCTGGTCCAGGAGGCGGGCGCGCGGCTCAACCCCGGCGGGTACGCGCAGTTCCTCGGCAACTGGCAGCACGTGGAGGGCGAGGACTGGCACGACAGGCTCCGCTCCTGGGTGCCGCGCGGCTGCGACGCCTGGATCGTCCAGCGCGACGTGCAGGACGTCACGCAGTACGCGGAGCTGTGGCTGCGCGACGCGGGCGACCACCGCACCGACCCCGAGGAGTACGCGCAGCGCTACGAGGACTGGCTGGACGAGTTCGAGGCGCGCCGGACCAAGAGCATCGGCTTCGGGTGGATCACCTTGCGCCGGACGGACGCGGCCGAGCCCTCGATCGTGGTCGAGGAGTGGCCGCACACGGTGGAGCAGCCGCTGGGCGAGGCCGTCCTCGCCCACTTCGCCCGTCAGGACTACCTGCGCGAGCACGACGACGCGGCCCTGCTGGAGGCCCGTTTCGTGCTGGTCGAGGAAGTGGTCCAGGAGCAGGTCGGCTCGCCCGGCGCGGAGGACCCGGAACACGTCGTGCTGCGGCAGAACCGCGGAATGCGGCGCGCCACGAAGGTCGACACGGTCGGCGCGGGCTTCGCCGGAGTGTGTGACGGCTCACTGAGCGCCGGGCGGATCCTGGACGCGATCGCCCAGCTGATGCAGGAGGACCCCGTCGTCCTGCGGGACCGGACTCCGGAGGCCATCCGGCTGCTGGTCGAGCAGGGTTTCCTGGAGCCCGTGGCGCGCCCCGGGCAGTAGCCGGCACCGTGATGTAACCCCGGGTTCGCCCGGCGTATCCCCAGGGCTGGCAGCGTGCCGCACAGCGGGGTCCGGGGGGGTCCCGAGAGTGGCCCGGGGGTGAGGAGAACGGCGCAGAACGCGGTCCGGCGATCTTCGCCGGGCCCGTGTTCGCGCTGTTCGGGGCCGCTCTGCAGGCCTGGACGGGAGCGCGCGCCGGCCGCCGTGCGCCGGTGGTCGAGAGTGCGCGCCCCGTCACGGTCGAACCACTGCCTCCGCTTCTCGGCGGGGCTTCGCCGGCCTGCGGGGGACCGGCGCGCCGTACGCCTCCTCCGCCGCCGCGAGGGGTTCGCCGGCGGTCGCGGCGCCGGCCCCGAAACCCGGCGCGGGAGGGGGTGCGGGACGGGGTGCGGGTGCGGGGCCAGACGGCCCCCCGGCCACCCGGCCCGGTGATCGGGAAGGGTCCGGCGCGGCATCCGGGCGGCAGAAACGGCACTTGTCGGGTTACCGTTCGAGTGGCCGTTGCGGGCTTGTGCCGTTTGACACGGGGGCGGGTTGTACCGTCACACTCCGCAGCGTCGCCACGTACTGCGACCGAGTGCCGACCGGAGAGAAGAGCCAAGTTGTCCCCGACTAGCGAGACCGCAAAGGGCGGCCGCCGACTCGTCATCGTCGAGTCCCCTGCCAAGGCGAAGACGATCAAGGGCTACCTCGGCCCGGGATACGTCGTCGAGGCGAGCGTCGGGCACATCCGCGACCTCCCGAACGGCGCGGCCGAGGTTCCCGACAAGTACACCGGTGAGGTCCGCCGCCTCGGCGTGGACGTCGAGCACGACTTCCAGCCGATCTACGTCGTCAACGCCGACAAGAAGGCGCAGGTCCGCAAGCTCAAGGAGCTGCTGGCCGAGTCCGACGAACTCTTCCTCGCCACCGATGAGGACCGCGAGGGCGAAGCCATCGCGTGGCACCTGCAGGAAGTCCTCAAGCCCAAGGTCCCCGTCCACCGGATGGTCTTCCACGAGATCACCAAGGACGCGATCCGCGACGCCGTCGCCAACCCGCGCGAGCTCAACCAGCGCATGGTCGACGCCCAGGAGACCCGCCGCATCCTCGACCGCCTCTACGGCTACGAGGTCTCGCCGGTCCTGTGGAAGAAGGTCATGCCGCGCCTGTCGGCCGGCCGCGTCCAGTCGGTGGCCACCCGCCTCGTCGTCGAGCGGGAGCGCGAGCGCATCGCCTTCCGCTCCGCCGAGTACTGGGACCTGACCGGCACCTTCTCCACCGGCCGCGCCGGGGACCCCTCCGACCCGTCGTCGCTGGTCGCCCGCCTGAACACGGTGGACGGCAAGCGCGTCGCGCAGGGCCGCGACTTCGGCGCGAACGGGCAGCTCAAGAGCGAGGTGCTGCACCTCGACGAGGCAGGCGCCCGGGCCCTGGCCGCCGCCCTCGCCGACACCGCCTTCGCCGTCCGCTCGGTCGAGTCCAAGCCGTACCGCCGCTCCCCGTACGCGCCCTTCCGCACGACGACGCTCCAGCAGGAGGCCTCGCGCAAGCTCGGCTTCGGTGCGAAGGCGACCATGCAGGTGGCGCAGAAGCTGTACGAGAACGGCTTCATCACCTACATGCGTACGGACTCCACCACGCTGTCCGACACCGCGGTGGCGGCCGCCCGGGCGCAGGTCACCCAGCTCTACGGGGCCGACTACCTGCCGGAGAAGCCGCGCGTCTACGCGGGCAAGGTCAAGAACGCGCAGGAGGCGCACGAGGCGATCCGTCCTTCGGGTGATCGTTTCCGCACTCCGGCCGAGACGGGTCTGACCGGCGACCAGTTCCGCCTGTACGAGCTGATCTGGAAGCGCACCGTCGCCTCCCAGATGAAGGACGCCACCGGCAACAGCGTCACCGTGAAGATCGGCGGCCGCGCCGCGGACGGCCGCGACGCCGAATTCAGCGCGTCCGGCAAGACGATCACCTTCCACGGCTTCATGAAGGCGTACGTCGAGGGCGCGGACGACCCGAACGCCGAGCTCGACGACCGCGAGCGGCGCCTGCCGCAGGTCGCCGAGGGCGACGCGCTGGCCGCCGAGGAGATCACGGCGGACGGGCACGCGACCAAGCCGCCGGCCCGCTACACCGAGGCCTCGCTGGTCAAGGAGCTCGAAGAGCGCGAGATCGGCCGCCCGTCGACGTACGCGTCGATCATCGGCACGATCCTCGACCGCGGCTACGTCTTCAAGAAGGGCACCGCGCTCGTCCCCTCCTTCCTCTCGTTCGCCGTGGTGAACCTGCTGGAGAAGCACTTCGGGCGGCTCGTCGACTACGACTTCACCGCCAAGATGGAGGACGACCTCGACCGCATCGCGCGCGGTGAGGCCCAGTCCGTGCCGTGGCTGAAGCGCTTCTACTTCGGCTCCGAGGACGCCACCGAGGTCGTGCCGGCCGACGGCGACCACCTCGGCGGGCTGAAGGAGCTGGTCACGGACCTCGGCGCGATCGACGCCCGGGAGATCTCCTCCTTCCCGGTCGGCGAGGGCATCGTGCTGCGCGTCGGCCGCTACGGCCCGTACGTGGAGCGGGGCGAGAAGGACTCCGAGGGCCACCAGCGCGCCGACATCCCCGACGACATGGCCCCGGACGAGCTGACGGTCGCCTACGCGGAGGAGCTGTTTGCGAAGCCGAGCGGGGAGTTCCAGCTCGGCAAGGACCCGGTCAGCGGCAACGAGATCGTCGCCAAGGACGGCCGCTACGGCCCGTACGTGACGGAGATCCTGCCCGAGGGCACGCCGAAGACCGGCAAGAACGCGGTCAAGGCGCGCACCGCCTCGCTCTTCAAGACCATGAGCCTGGACACCGTCACCCTCGACGACGCCCTGAAGCTGATGTCGCTGCCGCGCGTCGTCGGCGCGGACGCCGAGGGCGTGGAGATCACGGCCCAGAACGGCCGCTACGGCCCGTACCTGAAGAAGGGCACGGACTCGCGGTCCCTGGAGACCGAGGACCAGCTCTTCTCGATCACACTGGACGAGGCGCTGGCCATCTACGCGCAGCCCAAGCAGCGGGGCCGCGCCGCGGCCAAGCCGCCGCTGAAGGAGCTGGGCACCGACCCGGTCAGCGAGAAGCCGGTCGTGGTCAAGGACGGCCGCTTCGGGCCGTACGTGACGGACGGCGAGACGAACGCGACCCTGCGGCGCGACGACGACGTCGAGACGATCACGCCGGAGCGCGGCTACGAGCTGCTCGCGGAGAAGCGGGCGAAGGGCCCGGCCAAGAAGACGGCGAAGAAGACCGCCGCCAAGAAGGCCCCGGCCAAGAAGGCGACCGCGACGAAGACCGCGGCCGCGAAGAAGACGGCTGCGAAGAAGACGACGACCGCCAAGAAGGCGACCGCGACGAAGACCGCGGCGAAGAAGACGGCGGCGAAGAAGTCGTCCGCGGCCGCGGCCCCGGCCGCGGACGAGTAGTCACCACGAGCAGCCGCCAGGAGCAGCCACCACGAGAGCCCCGTGCCCCGGCACGGGGCTCCCGTGCGTCCGGATCCGGCCGCGCCGGCGTTTCGGGCGCGGGGTTCGGGGCAGAGTTCCGCGACGACTCCGGGCCGCTCCCCGAAAAGGTGGGTCCGGGGTCACACCCGGGCTTGTCCACAGGCCTCCGCAGCCGCCAAGCACAGCGGATAGGCTGGGCGGATGACGCGAGCCGAGCAGCCGGCGGTCGTGACCGCCCCGGCGAACCCCACCTACGACGAAGCCCTAGCCGCGGATTCCCGCGAGCGTGCGGTGCGCGCACTGCTGCGCACCCCCCGGCTGCGCCGCCTGTGGAGCGCCCAGCTGGTGAGTGGCATCGGTGATGCCCTCGCCCTGCTGGTGCTGGTTCTGCTGGCCCTTCAGGCGGCGGCCACCGAAGGCGCCTTCGGCGGCGGATACCGCGGAGCGGCCCTCGCCGTCGCCGCGGTCTTCGGCGTCCGGATCCTCGCCACCCTGCTCTTCGGCGCGGTCCTGCTCGGCCCGCTGGCCGGCCTCCTCGGCGCCGGCGGCAAGCTGGACCGCCGCTGGACGATGATCGGAGCCGACGGGGTCCGCCTCGCCCTCTTCGTCGTCGCCCCGCTGTGGCTCGACTGGATCCCGGCCCACGCGCTCACCGCGCTGCTGGCCACCGTCTTCGTGTCCGGCGCCGCCGAACGGCTGTGGACGCTCGCCAAGGAGAGCGCGGCGCCCGCCCTGCTGCCGGAACCGCCGCCGGAGGGGGCCACCGTACGGCCGCTCCCGGACCACATGGACGCCCTGCGGCGCCTGACGCTGCGTACGGCCTTCGCGGCGCTCCCCGTCGCGGCGGCCGCGCTGCTCGCCGCGACCCTCGTCGGCAAGGCCCTCGGCCTCGGCGTGGACTGGTTCGCCGCGAACCAGGCCGCCCTCGGCTCGTACGTGGCCGCCGGCCTCTTCGCCGCTTCGGTCTCGCTGCTGCTGCCGCTGGTGCTGCCCACCGGGGCGACCCCGAGGCCGCGTTCCCCGCTGGAGGGCCTGCGCGCCCCCAAGGCCGGCGACCGGCCCGACAAGGGCCGTACGGGCGCCGTCCCGCTGCTGGTCCTGAGCTGCGCCGCGGTCGCCGGAGCGGTGTCCTGCGCCGTCGCCGTGTCCGTCCTGCACGCCTTCGACCTGGGCGGCGGCCCCGCCGCCTTCGCGCTGTTCGTCCTCGCCCTCGTCGGCGGCACCGCCGCCGGCATCCGCGCCACCCAGGCCGGCAAGGTGCTGCCGGGGCTGTCCCGGCGCCGGCTGCTGGCCCTGGCCATAGCGGTGGCGGGCCTCGCGCTGCTGCTGAGCGGCCTCGTCCCGGACATGGCGACGGTGCTGTTCCTCTCGCTGCTCGCCGGCACCGCGGCGGGTGTCGCGGCCAACACCGGCCACACCCTGCTGGACCAGGAGACCGAGGAGTTCCGCCGGGCGCGGGTCACCGAGCACCTCCAGGCGGTCGTCCGGGTGGCCGTGGCCGTCGGCGCCGTCCTCGCGCCCGTCCTGGCCGCGCTGATCGGCCCGCACCGGCTCACCGGGGCCGAGGTCGTCCTCTCGCACGGCGGGGCCGCCTTCACCCTGATGCTCGTCGGCGCGCTGCTGCTGCCCGTCGCCGTGGTCGTCCTGACCAAGGCCGACGACCGCCGCGGCGTACCGCTGCGGCGCGACCTGCGCGACGCGCTGCGCGGCGGGGAGCCCGTACAGGCCCCGGCCGCCACCGGATTCTTCATCGCCCTGGAGGGCGGCGACGGAGCCGGCAAGTCCACCCAGGTCCAGGCGCTGGCCGAGTGGATACGGGGCAAGGGGCACGAGGTCGTCGTGACCCGCGAGCCGGGCGCCACCCCCGTCGGCAAGCGGCTCCGCTCGATCCTGCTCGACGTGTCCTCGGCCGGACTGTCGAACCGCGCCGAGGCGCTGCTCTACGCGGCCGACCGCGCGGAACACGTGGACACGGTGGTCCGGCCGGCCCTGGAGCGCGGCGCGATCGTCATCTCGGACCGCTACATCGACTCCTCGGTGGCCTACCAGGGCGCCGGCCGCGACCTCTCCCCGACGGAGATCGCCCGGATCTCGCGCTGGGCGACCAGCGGGCTCGTACCGAACCTGACCGTGCTGCTCGACGTGTCGCCCGAGGCGGCGCGGGAGCGGTTCACGGAGGCGCCGGACCGGCTGGAGTCGGAGCCGGCGGAGTTCCACCAGCGGGTGCGGTCCGGCTTCCTGACCCTCGCCGCGGCCGACCCCGGCCGCTACCTGGTGGTCGACGCCGGGCAGGACCCGGACTCGGTGACCACCGTCGTGCGGCACCGGCTGGACCGGATGCTGCCGCTCTCCGAGGCGGAGGTGGCCGCACAGGCGGAGGCCCGTCGCCTCGCCGAGGAGGAGGCCCGGCGCAAGGCCGAGGAAGAGGCGGCGCGCAAGGCCGAGGAGGCCCGGCTGCGGGCCGAGGAGGAAGCACGCAAGGCCCGCGAGGCCGAGGAGGCCCGGATCAGGGCCGAGGCCGAGGCCGCCCGCAAGGCGGAGGAGGAGCGGCTGCGCGCCGAGGAGGAGGCCCGGGCGCGGGCCGAGGCCGAGCGGCTGCGCGCGGAGGCCGAGGAGAAGGCACGGGCGGCGGAGGCCGAGCGGCTGCGCAAGCAGGCCGAGGAGGAGGCCCGGCTGCGGGCCGAGGCCGAGGAGCGGCGGCTGGAGAAGCAGCGGCGGGCCGAGGAGGCCCTGCTGAAGGCCGAGGAGGCGCGCCGGCTGGTGGAGGCCGCGGCGGCCGAGGCCGCGGCGAAGGCGGCGGCTGCCGCTGCCGCCGCGGAGGCCCAGGCCGCTGCCGCTGCCGCGGCGGAGACCGCGGCCGCCACGGCGTCGGCCCAGGCGTCCGGTCCCGCCGCCGCGGCGCCCAGGATCGACATGACGAAGGAGCCGCACCCCGACGACGCGGTGACGATCGAGACGCCGGCGGTCAAGCGGGTCGTCCGGCCGGACGACGTCACCCAGACCGTCCCCGTGCCGAAGGTCGACCCGGCGTCGGCGGCGTCTGCTGCGTCCGCCGCGGACGAGACGGCGGTGCTGCCGCCGGTCCGTCCGGCCGACGAGACGGCGGTGCTGCCGCCCGTACGCCCGGTCGACGAGACGGCGGTGCTGCCGCCGGTACGCCCGGACGCCCCGCAGGGCTCCGGCGCGGGCTCCGGCAGCGGTACCGGCTCCGGCAGCGGTGGCCAGGCCCGGTCGGCCACCCGGCCGACGGCCCGGCGCCCCGAGGAGGACCCGGCCGACCGGGTGCCGTCGGGGATCTTCCGGGACTCCGGCAACGACCGGACGCGGGAGCTGCCGGTCGTCGACGACGAGGGCCGACCGCGCCGTCCCCGCCCGGACTGGGCGGAGGAGACCCCGCTCGACGACCTGCCGACGCTGGCGGACGAGCTGCTGGGCCGCCACCGCGACGACGAGGACGACGAGGACGAAGGCGGAGCCCGCCGCCGCCGCTGACGGCGGCGGCCATGGCCGTAGGGGACGGTCGGTCCGGGATTGTCGGTGGCGCCCGACACAATGGGTGCACGGAGAGTGAGAGGTGGTGGGCGGGATGCCCGTATGGGACGACCTGGTGGGCCAGGAGCGGATCCAGACGCAGCTGGCCGCCGCCGCTCGCGATGCCGATGCGCAGGTCACGGCCGCCACGGACGGGACCGCGCCGCCCGCCGCGTCGAAGATGACCCACGCCTGGCTCTTCACGGGACCCCCGGGATCCGGGCGCGTCACCGCCGCGCGGGCCTTCGCGGCGGCCCTGCAGTGCACCAGCCCGGACCGCGCGCTCGGCGGTGAGCCGGGCTGCGGGTTCTGCGACGGCTGCCACACCACGATGGTCGGCACCCACGCGGACGTCTCCAGCATCGCCGCGGTCGGCAGCCAGATCCTCGTCGACGACATGCGCGACACCGTCCGCAAGTCCTACACGTCGCCCGCGACGGGCCGCTGGCAGATCATCCTGGTCGAGGACGCCGAGCGGCTGAACGAGAAGTCCGCCAACGCGGTCCTCAAGGCCGTGGAGGAGCCCGCACCCCGCACGGTGTGGCTGCTGTGCGCGCCCTCCCTGGAGGACGTGCTGCCCACCATCCGCTCCCGCTGCCGCCACCTCAGCCTCAGCACGCCGTCGGTCGCGGCCGTCGCCGACATGCTGGTGCGGCGGGACGGCGTCGAGCCGACGGCCGCCCTGGCCGCCGCCCGGGCCACGCAGGGGCACGTCGACCGCGCCCGCCGGCTGGCCACCGACGAGGGAGCCCGGGAGCGCAGGGCGACGGTCCTGAAGCTCCCGCTCCGGGTGGACGACGTAGGCGCCTGCCTCAAGGCCGCCCAGGAGCTGGTGGACGCCGCCGCCGAGGACGCCAAGCAGATGGCGGAGGAGGTCGACACCAAGGAGACCGAGGACCTCCGTGCCGCCCTGGGCGCCGCCGCCGGGACGGGCGGGCGGATGCCGCGCGGCACCGCGGGCGTCATGAAGGAGCTGGAGGACAAGCAGAAGCGGCGCCGGACCCGGACCCAGCGCGACAGCCTCGACCTGGCCCTCACCGACCTGACCGGCTTCTACCGCGACGTCCTGGCCCTCCAGCTCGGCTCGGCCCTCGCCATCGCCAACGAGGACATACGGCACGACCTGGAGCGCATCGCGAAGGCCTCCGGGCCGGAGCGGACCCTGCGCCGGATCGAGGCGATCATCGCCTGCCGGGACGCCCTCGACCGCAACGTCGCGCCGCTCCTCGCGGTGGAGGCGATGACGATGTCGCTGCGCGCGGGCTGATCCCGCCGCCCGCGCCCCGTCGGGTCCACACCGGCTTGACGGGCTCACCCGTAAGGGCGAACCGGCCGCCGGGCCCGGACCGGCCCCCGTCCGGGCGCCGCCCGGCAGGTGCCGCGCACGGCCCGGGTCCGTCCGGAGCAGAGGGCCCGCCCGCGCCCGCCGGCAGGACGTAGGCTCCGAGGATGGACACCAGTCGCGCGCTGCGTACCACCGGGACCGTGATCGCAGCGGCCGGGCTGCTGCTCTCCGGGTGCACCTCGGGCGGGGCGGAGGCACTCCGGACCGCCGCGTCCGCGAGAGGGGAGGCCGGTGGCACGGCCTCGGTGCCGCCGTCCCCCGACGCCGCGGCGATGCGCCCGTACTACGCGCAGAAGCTGACCTGGCGCGACTGCGGTGTGCCCGGATTCCAGTGCTCCACGATGAAGGCCCCGCTGGACTACGCGAACCCCGGTGCGGGCGAGGACGTCGACATCGCGGTGGCCCGCCGGGTGGCGACCGGCCCCGGCAAGCGGCTCGGCTCGCTCGTGGTCAACCCGGGCGGCCCCGGCGGCTCCGGCATCGGCTACCTCCAGGCGTACGCGGGGATCGGCTATCCCGCCCCGGTGCGCGCCCGCTACGACATGGTCTCCTTCGACCCGCGCGGCGTGCAGCGCAGCAGTCCCGTCGAGTGCCTGACCGGCCCGGAGATGGACACGTACACGCAGGTGGACCAGACGCCGGACGACGCGGCCGAGCGGGCCGAGCTGGTGGCCGCGTTCAAGAAGTTCGCCGCCGGCTGCGAGGCCCGCTCCAAGCGGGTCCTGCCGCACGTCTCCACGGTCGAGGCCGCCCGCGACATGGACCTGCTGCGTGCCGTGGTCGGCGACGAGAAGCTGAACTACGTCGGAGCCTCCTACGGCACCCTCCTGGGCGCGACGTACGCGAACCTCTTCCCGGACCGGGTCGGCCGGCTGGTCCTGGACGGCGCCATGGACCCCAAGCGCGAGGCGCTCGACCTCAACCGGGACCAGACCGAGGGCTTCGAGACGGCCTTCACCTCCTTCGCCAAGGACTGCGCGAAGCAGCCCGACTGCCCGCTGGGCAACGGCAGCCCCGAAGAGGTGGGCGCCCGCCTGAAGGACTTCTTCCGCAAGCTCGACGCGCAGCCCGTGCCCAGCGGCGACGACAAGCGTCCGCTCGGCGAGGCCCTCGCCACCACCGGGGTGATCGCGGCGCTCTACGACGAGAACGCCTGGCCCCAGCTGCGCGAGGCGCTGACCTCGGCGATGAACGGCGACGGGGCGGGCCTGCTGGGCCTGGCCGACAGCTACTACGAGCGCGGGGCGGACGGGAAGTACGCCAACCTGATGTTCGCGAACGCCGCCGTGAACTGCCTCGACCAGCCGGCGGCCTTCGACGGCCCGGACGCGGTCGACCGGGCCCTCCCCTCCTTCCAGAAGGCCTCCCCGGTCTTCGGCGCGGGCCTGGCCTGGGCCTCGTTGAACTGCGCGTACTGGCCGGTGAAGCCCACGGGCAAGGCGGGTCCGCTGACCGCCAAGGGCGCCGCGCCGATCGTGGTGGTGGGCACCGTCCGCGACCCGGCGACCCCGTACAAGTGGGCGCAGTCCCTGGCCGGCCAGCTCGAGTCGGGCACCCTGCTCACCTACGACGGCGACGGCCACACGGCCTACGGGCGCGGCAGCGACTGCATCGACACCGCGATCAACCGCTACCTGCTGGAGGGCAAGCCCCCGGCGGACGGCAAGAAGTGCTGACCCGCCGGGCCCCGAGGGACCGGCGCCCGGCCCGCTGACGGCGGAGGCCCGGGGCCTGCGCCTCGCCCTCGCGAAACGTGGTTCGGGGCACCCGCCGGGACCCTGTAGACTTGGCGCCGCTGCTGATGAGAGCACCTCTTCGAGGGAATACTTGTCTGACCAGCGGTGCCGCCTTAGCTCAGTTGGCCAGAGCAACGCACTCGTAATGCGTAGGTCTCGGGTTCGAATCCCGAAGGCGGCTCAGAGAAACCCCAGGTCAGGCTTCTGACCTGGGGTTTATTGTATTCGTGAGTCTTGAAAACCGGGCTAATCGGTCACCTGCGACCTACGCATTTCAATGCGTAGGTCGCAGGTGACGCTTTCTCGACCCTGCGGACGAAGTGGCCTCTGACCTGCTGTTTCTCTGTCTAGGACAGTTGGTCGGGTCGTGCAGTGGGTCGCGGTGGACAACTGGAGGACAGGCGCGCTTGGCGCTCCGCCTAGGTCTACCGCTGCCGTTCTAATGATCGTGAAGTGCGCCCCTCCTCCGCTGGGGAATCGGCGGCGTCGAGACTGGCCAGTTCTCAAAAGCCTCAAGAGCTGGCCTGCCCCGGAGGCGGATATGCAGCGAGAGACGCTTCCGATACCGGGCGTCGAGCTGAGCGTAGGTGTCACCGCACCGTAGATGAACCAGAGCGACCATGTCCGACGTGCGGCGGCAAAGTGTCGTCACTGCGTCCCGATCTCCCGCAGCCTCACGTTCAGTCCTGCTGTAGGTGGACACTGGTGATCTCGATTGAGAGCCCGTCTACCAGGCGTTGCGTCCGTATGCAGGGCTGTCCAACTCTCGGCCCGCCAGGCCAGCTTGGAAACGGCTCACTGTTTGGGGCGGTTTAGTGTTCCCTTCGCATGTGTTCTGACAGCCGGCGGATCTGTTTGTCCAGGTTACGTACCTGGGTCGAGTCGCTGCCGAAGGCGGCGGTCAGAAGTGGGCGAATGGCTTCGAGTTCCGCAAGGGCTTCGTCTAGGTGTTCCGAGGCAGCGAGCATCTGGGCGATGACGAAGCGCGACTCGCGGATTTGGTCTGCGGTATCGCGGCTCGCTGAGGCGTCGGCATTCTGCACGTAGAAGCGTAGTTGGGGCAGTGACTTATCCGGTTTGTCGACCTCCGCATACGCGTGGCCTGCGTGGTAGGCGCAGTCAAGGACGTACGAGTCGGTCGAGGCCAGATGCTTGCGGTAGGCACGACCGACGACCTCGAAAAGCGTGGCGGCACGGGTGTACTCGCCGGCGTAGAAAAGTGCGGCGGCGAGGAAGTGACGCAGGCGCAGGTCCAGAAACGGATCGTGGGCGGCGCGGGCGACGCCGTCTTCGAGCAGCCGGATGGCCTCGGAGGGATGATCGTTGTCCAGCAGCACCCTTACGTTCGCCTGCAGCTCCTCGGCCTCGGCGTCGGTGAGCTTTCCTCGGCTCGTGGGCTGCTCCCGCTGCCTGGCCGGGGCAAGCAGGGGGCGACGGAATGGACGTGTCGGGTCCCGGTTCTCGTCGCCGCCTGCAGTGGAATCGCTTGGAGTCGATGCCAGGGGCAGCAGAGCCTCGTAGACCGCCTCCGCGGAGGGCCTCTCCCTTGGTTCCTTCGCGAGCATTGACGACAGGAGCGCGCTAAGAGCACCTGGTATGTCGGCCCGTCGGCTCTGGACGAAGGGGGCGGGTGTCTGCAGGTGATGGGCCCGCAGCGGCATGCTGTCGGTCCCGTGAAAGGGCACGTCGCCGGTGAGCAGCTCGTAGAGCAAGCAGCCGAGCGAGTAGATGTCCGAGGCGAAGGTCACCGCCTTGCCGAGACACTGCTCAGGCGACATATAGGGCGGGGTCCCGACGGTCTTGTCGATCTGAGTCAGGCGTGGCAGCGCGCCGACGCCGCGCAGGATGGCAATGCCGAAGTCTAGGACCTTGACCAAGCCCCCGTTAACGAGGATCACGTTGGAGGGCTTGATATCTCTGTGAACGATGTCCACTCGGTGCACATCGGCTAGTACTGCTGCGATCTGGGCCGCGATTGACGCTGCCCATGCCACGTTCGGCGCTGCGGTGTCGTAATCCGTGCGGTCGAGCACCGCTTCCACCGTCGAGCCGCGCAACAACTGCATGACGAGCCACAGCTGCGCGCTGCCATCGGGGGCGGTTTCAACTCCCGTGTCGTAGACCGCAGGAATCCCGGGATGCTCCAGTTGCGCCGTAGTACGGATCTCGCGTAGGAACCGCTTACGGTCGCGTTCCAGACCGTCAAGGATCTCCGCTGCTTCTGGACTGTCCGGTGAAGCCGGGATCGCAGCCGCCGGCGACGGGCGAAGCACCTTGATGGCGACGCGTCGGTCCAGCCGTTCGTCATAGCCGTGGAAGACCTCGCTCATGCCACCGCGGCCGATCGAACCGTCCACGCGGTAGCGTCCTGCGAGCAGAGGTCTTTCGGCTGGATGCTCTGTACCGTCCGTCATGCCCCACTCCTGTCAGAGAGCTCGGAGCATACGGCTCAGCCTGCCCCGCTGCCTGTCCGTTACAGCGATTACTGCTCGATCGCCTGGCCTCCGGTTTCACGACGCATCTCACTGCGAAGTTTCGCGAGGGCTTCGTCCCGCGCTGGTTCGGTGATGATCCGGTAGGCACGCTTGCGAGCCGCCTCCTTGATCGCCTTCTGAAACTCGTTGTTGTCGAAGTACAACTTCATGAAGTCGGTGTTGCGTTCGGCGTTCTCCGCAACGATGTCGTCGAGGCGGTCGTCGGCGACCTGCCCGAAGCGGGC
Organism: Streptomyces erythrochromogenes; assembly: GCF_040684695.1. Lineage (GTDB taxonomy): Bacteria > Actinomycetota > Actinomycetes > Streptomycetales > Streptomycetaceae > Streptomyces > Streptomyces erythrochromogenes_C. The sequence goes on along the minus strand of NZ_JBFBGM010000002.1, from coordinate 162,079 downwards.
CTCGTCGTTCATGAGCGCGATCTGCTGCATCGATGTGTCCTCGACCAGGCCGACGACCTGCTGATAGACCAGAATCTGGTCAGAGGTGCTCAGGTCGAGGCCGAAACGTTCGTTGAGCTCCTCGATGATCTCGGAGAGGGGCTTCACCTCCGGTTCCCGATAGCCTCCGCCGTCGGAGGCGTGCCCTCGGACGTCGCGGTCGCCAACGGTGGAGAGTGACACGTTGTGCCGTCCGGTGAACTCTAGGCGGAAGTGGCTCAGGTCGGCGTCACCTATGTCGACTGATGTGGACGGGCGTCCCGGCAGTCGGATCAGCAGGATCCTGCCGTACTGGTACAAGCGTTCCAGATCTCGGTCGCCCCAGTCGACGATCTGGGCGATGAGGCTATAGGCGCGTACGTAGTCCTGCAGCGCCCCCCGGAAGCCTTCGCGTTCGTCGTCCGTTTCCAGGGCATTGAAGCGGTCCAAGGCGGGTTTGAGGTACTCGTGGAGTTCAGCGTGGAGCTTGCGCTCGGCGGCGTCCGGCATTCGGCCGGGGCCAGCCGCGGACAATACGCGGATGAAGGCTTCCATCTCCGATGCAGCGAGGAGGCCGTACCCCATCACCTCGTGCTGCTTGGTGTAGAGAAGGTTCGGGTCGCTCGGCTCGGTGATGGTCGTCTCGAACCAGTCCTCAAAGGCGGCCTGGATGTCGGCAGCCTCGTTGACGAAGTCGAGGATATGCACGTCATCCTGCGACTTGAGCGGGTGGATGCGGTTGAGCCGGGATAGCGTCTGCACGGCCGCGACACCGGTCAGCGGTTTGTCGACGTACATCGCGCACAACAGCGGCTGGTCGAAGCCGGTCTGGTACTTCTCCGCGACGACCAGAAGCCGGTACTCCTCCTGGGCGCGCGCGACGGCCTGCGGATCGTCCGCCTTGGTGTATCCGAACCTGTCCGGCAACTGCCCCTCGGGGAAACCGTTGAGTTGGGCCTCCGTGAACTCAAGGCCGGCGTCGTCTTTGAGCTGACCGGAGAACGCGACGAGGGCGCCGCAGTCGTTGTACCCGCGCAGAGTAACGTATGCGCGGATCGCCTGGTAGAGGTCGAGTGCATGCTGACGGCTGCTGGTGACCACCATGGCCTTGGCCCGGCCACCGAGCCGCCCGGTGATGTTCTCCCGGAAATCGTCGACGATCAGTCGCGCCTTCTGTTCCAGGGACTTGGGGTGCTGCTCTGCGTAGCGGACGAGTTTGACCGTGGCTTTCCTCTCATCGACATCAGGATTCGAGATGGCCGACTCGGCCTGCTCGACGGCGGCGTTACGCAGGCGCCACTTTGTGTTGTACGTGATGTAGTTGGCGAGCACGTCGAGGATGTAGCCCTCATCGATCGCCTGTCGCATCGAGTAGATGTGGAACGGCACGTACATGCCCTGCTCCCCGGTGCGCTGATTCACCCGGTCCGGGTCGAAGGTGCCGAAAAGCTTAAGGGTGGGCGACTTCGGGGTGGCGGTGAAGGCGAAGTAGGACAGGTTTGGCTGCTTGCCGCGCACCCGTGTCATGTACTCCACGGGGTCTTCGTTCTCCTCGCGAGGGGGAACATTCGAACCGAGCGCTTGCTTGATCTTAATCGCCGATTCGCTGCCCTGCGAGGAGTGAGCCTCGTCGATGATGACCGCGTAGCGCTTGCCGGACAGGCCCATGTCGGCGATCTTCTTCAGTACGAATGGGTACATCTGCAGCGTGCTGATGACAATCTTCGATGTGGAGTCTTCCAGGGAGCTGGCGAGTTGAGTCGAGTCCTCGTCGATCTTCTTGACCACACCGGGGGTGTGGTCAAACTGGAAAATGGTCTTCTGGAGTTGCCGGTCGAGGACAACCCGGTCGGTGATCACGATGATCTTGTTGAAGACCGGCTGATTGGCGGCGTCGAATAGGGTGGAAAGGCGGTGCGCCAGCCACGCGATCGTGTTCGACTTGCCGGAGCCGGCCGAGTGCTGGATCAGGTAGTTGTGCCCGGCCCCGTGCTCCCGTGCGTGAGTGACCATCTTCTGTACGGCGTCCCACTGGTGGTAGCGCGGGAAGATACGGGGCGAGGTGTGCGGGTTCACCTTCGCGCCCTTCTTGTCAGGGGCCTGGACGTGGATGAAGCGGTGCAAGATCTCCAGCCAGTTGTCGCGCTGCCAGATCTGCTCCCATAGATAGGCGACGCTGTACGAGCCGGGGGCGCTGGCCGGGTTTCCGGCCCCGCCGGACACACCGGGGCCGTTGGAGCCGAGATTGAACGGCAGGAACTGTGTATCGGCACCGCGCAGCCGCGTGGTGATGAAGGCTCGGTCGGGGTCCACGGCGAAGTGGACCAGGGCGCGTTTGGCGAAGAACACGTCGTTCGGGTCGCGGTCGCGACGGTACTGCGCGACTGCGTGGTCGGCGTTTTGCTGCGTACTAGGGTTCTTCAACTCGGCGGTGGCCACCGGTAGGCCGTTGACGAAGAGCGCCATGTCGAGGGAGCAGCGAGGGTGGCGGGTGCTGTAGTGCAGCTGGCGGGCGACGGTCAGCATGTTCGCGTTGTACTCGGCGAGTGCGTCCACGGCCAGGGTGTGGCCGGGGCGGAAGTACACTAGGTCGATCTGCACGCCCCGGTCGCGTACACCCTGGCGCAGGACGTCCAATACGCCCCGCGCGTCGACTTCGGCGGCGACGCGCTCCGCGAACTGACGCTGGGCGGTGTTCTGGTCGCCACCGTAGAAACCGATGAGCCGTTCCCAGGCTTTCGTTTGCGTCGCGCCGATGAAGCGGTACATCTCTCCGGTGTCGATGCCGAGCTCGACGTTGAACGTGCCTTGGGCGCGGGACCATCCGCGTGTGAGCAGCTCGGCCTCGATGTTGACCTCAAAGGCGTTTTCGGAGTGGGCTCCGTGGTTCATGCGATTCCCCCGGACGGGGTTGCGGTCGTGATGTCGAACTGGCCAGTGACAGCAGAAGTGATGAGAGTTTGGCGGCGTTCCGCGAGTAGGGCAAGCTGGCCGTCAATAGCATCGGCAGCAGAATCGATTGCCAGGTTGCTCGACCGAATAACTTCGACGATGTTTCGCTGCTCCCGAATGTCTGGCAATGGGATCCGCAACCCTTGCAGATCTGGCATGTAAATAGTTTTGTGCGTCGAGCCCATTGCAAGCCTATTCAACAGATCAGTGCGCATCGCTCGGAGACACCACAGCAAGAAGAATGGGTCGAGTTTAGGTCCGCATGTCCAGGTCGCGAGATCCTGACTCGTTGCCATGTCTCGCCCCATGACTGCCGAATATCCAGCTGACGCCGCTGTGCGGCAGAGGACTACCGTACCGCTTGGGTGAATTTCGGCGGAACTGTTCAAGAGTCCCATCTCGCTGATCTTTTCGCGAGTCTCCGTGAGGACTTCGAGGCGGTCAGAACGCATCTGACTTACTTCGCCCGTCGTGACCCATGGAATTGTGCAATCCATCCACCATTCCGGCTTGTTTCTGCTCGGCGTATGTCCACTTCCCATGCGAGCCACGTGGCCTAGCTTCACTGCTTCCCAGGCAGAAGGAAGGGTCTCGACCCAAGCCAGGGTCGACGGGATACGCTCTCTAATTTCCGATCCAGTTACCGCACTAAAGAGCCCCGCCGCTCGCCGCTCAAGAAGTGCCCGCTTTGCGGCTTCTTGAATAGCCTTCAAATAGTCGATCCGTGCAGTCTCGGCGTCAAGGAAGTCTGCAATGCGACGCTGCTCCGCTAGGGGAGGGAGAGGGATCGGTGATGCGGAGAGACGCTCTCGGTTCAGTTCGATCTGATTGGTCGCGCCTGAAATCAGAACTGAGTAAACGTAGTCCTGGAATGGCGTGGAAATGAACCAATAGTACATATATCGAGGGTCTACGATTTGTGAATCCGCACGAGTGACCGTCACGTGTCCGTCGGCAATGCAGGGGCGGTTGTCTGGTCCGGCTGTGAAGTAGCCGACGCGCCCCAGGGTTCCGGTCCCTGTTGAATTGATCAGGACGTCGCGAGGCAGCAAGTAGCCTTTGATTTTTCTCGGGTCACCACTGTAGTTGTGGAAGCGCGTACGCTCCCAGTCGAGACCGGTGGCTTGGTTTGCTCCTTGGCTGATTACTCGGACCGGCCCATTTTCAACGTAGTCGGGTGCCGTGCCTCGATTGAGAAATGTTGAGATGTACTTGAGTGGCGACCAGGACCACGAATCCGGGATCGTGATGTTGAAACCTGAACTCATGCGGTCACCTCACCCAGCAGCTTCTGGATCTGTGCCTCAAGTTCGCGCAGTTCTGCGTCGATCTCGGCTAGCGGCCGTGGCGGGGTGTACACGTAGAAGTGCCGGGTGAAGGGGATCTCATAGCCGACCTTCGTTTTGTCGTGGTCGATCCAGGCGTCCGGAACGTGCGGAGTGACTTTACTGGCGAAGTAGGTCTCGATGTCCTCGCCGAGCGGGATGTTCTCGTAGTCGCGCAGGTCCGGATCCGGGAGGACCGTTTCGATGCCGGCCTTCTTGACCTTCTGGACCTCACCCTTGGAATCCGAGACGGAGACCGCACCCCAGAGCCCCTTGAGTAGCGCCGCGGTGCCTGGCCACTGTGCACCGTCTGCTGCGATGGCCGCGTGAAGGGCGTCCCGCGCTTCCCGCTTAGTCCACCATGCCGAGCCGACCAGTCCGCGCAGCGCCGCTACCATCGCTTCGCGGCCTTCCCACTTGGCCAGGGCCTTCGCGTTCTCCAGTGCCGACAGGGTGTCCTCGGTGATCTCAAAGCGTAGCTTCAGGGGGCGTTCGACGGTGATGCGGTGGTAGCCGAAGTCACGGGTCTCGAAGACCTTGACCTTGGCATGGTCCGGGTGGTTCTCGTCCCCCTCGCCCTTGAGTGCGTCGACGTACATCTCGGTGATGTGCTTGATCTGCTCGTCGTTGATCTGCTTGCGCTTTTCGCCGAAGGACTTACGCATCTTCTCCCACTGGTCACGGGCATCGACCAGAGCCACCTTGCTGCGCAGCTTCTCGGGCTTGCGGTTGGAGAGGATCCAGAAATACGTGGAGATACCAGTATTGTAGAAGAGCTGGTCAGGTAGGGCGACTACGCCTTCCAACCAGTCGTTCTCCAGGATCCACTGGCGGATCTTCGATTCGCCGGACTCGGCCGCTCCCGTGAAGAGCGGCGAGCCGTTGAAGACAATGCCCAGGCGGGTCCCCTTGCCTTCGACAGGTTCCATCTTCGAGAGCAAGTGTTGGAGAAAGAGGAATGATCCGTCGTTGATGCGCGGTGTACCCGCACCGAAGCGACCCGCGTGGCCGATCTCGGTCTCGGCCTCGACCTCGTCCTTGACCTTCTTCCACTCCACACCGAACGGCGGGTTGGCCAGCATGTAGTCGAACTTCTGGTCCGGGTAGCCGTCGTCGCTGAAGGAGTTCCCGAAGTAGATGCGGCCGGGCTGGTTGCGCATGAGCATGTCTGCCTGGCAGATGGCCCAGGACTCCGCGTTGAGTTCCTGCCCGAAGAGGTAGACCTTGGTCTTTGGGTTGATCGACTTGATGTGGTCCTCGGCCGCGGTGAGCATGCCGCCGGTGCCGCATGCCGGGTCGAGGATGTTGATGACCTGCCCCTCGCCGGCGATGGTCTCGGCGTCCGGGGCGATGAGTAGGTTGACCATCAGCTTGATGACTTCGCGCGGAGTGAAATGCTCACCGGCGGTCTCGTTGGAGTCTTCGGCGAACTTGCGGATCAAGTGCTCGAAGACGTAGCCCATGTCGTGGTTGGAGAGCTTGTCGAGGTCGCGCATCGTGTTGAACTTGCCGACGACCTTGTAAAGGATCTTCGCGCCCGCGAGCCTGGTGATTTCGTTGTCCAAGTCAAAGCGGGACAGGATCTTCCGAACGTTTGGGGAGAAGCCGTTGATGTAGTCACGGAGGTTCTTCGCGACGTTCGGGGCGTCCGAGGCGATCGAGGCGAAGTCTTGATCGGAGGTGTTGTAGAAGGGCAGCTTGGCCGCGAGCTCAAGCAGCCGGTCCTTGTTCTGGACCTCCAGCGACGCGTCGCGGGCTCGTACCGCGTCGCGGGTTGGCGCCATCACCGCGTCGAGGCGACGCAGCAACGTGAAGGGCAGGATTACCTGCCCGTACTCATGGCGCTTGTAATCGCCGCGCAGCAAGTCGGCGACTGACCAGACGTCGTTCGCCATCTTGGTGTGCGTGGGTGCTGAGGTCACAGAACTCTCGTCTCGTCGTCAGCCGGCTTGGCTTCATCAGTGTGCTGCGAGGTGGTGAACTCCGGTGCCAGAACACCGGTGGTCAGTCCATGGACGGTCTGCTCAATGACGTGTGTGCTCGTCTTCGCGAGCGTGGTGAGTACGTCTTCGAGCTGCTGGAGGTGGCGGAACGCGTCTCCGTAACGGCGTTGGTCGCAGAGGGGCATACGAGGAACGCGGCAGCGGCGCAAGTCCTCTCGGCTGAGTACGCCGAGGGTGTTGGACACTGGCAGTGCGTTGGCGTCGATGCGCAGGAACGTGGCGAGGAAGTGCGCGTCCAGCCGGGTGTCGTCGATCTCGACTACCTGAGCGATGCTGATTTCGTCCTCGGCGCTGCCGGTAGCGACAACCGGCGGGCGGCCGTGCATCCGAAGAAGTAGATCGCCTGCGTGCGGGGTGGTCTCGCGGGAACGGATTCTCAGGGCGCCTGCACGTTCCAGCTCGCCGAAGGTCACGTACACGTGGTGCGTCGGCTTCGGCGGCGCGGCGAAGCGCGGAAGGCCCTGGCCGAGGCTCGTGTACATGATCCGCAGCCGGTCGGTGACTCGGCGGAAGTCCTCGGGGCTCGCCTCGGTAGGAGAATTGATGTACCGGGAGGGCAGAAGGCTGGCGTCGCCGTCGAGGATCTCTCGGCGCGGAACGGCGCGGAACATCGTCGGGTGGGCATCAGCGAAGAGACGTTGCCAGGCGGCGAACTCCTGCGGTACATCGGCCGGATCGCCCAGTCCCGAGAGATCGACCATGCGCACTGTCTCCGTGGCGACAGCGTCGTAAGGGCGTTGCAGCACCCAGAGACAGAGCTCGTTGTCGGATGCTGATCCCATTCCCTTCGGCAGCGCGATCACATCGCGCAGGGCTCCGGAACGTGTCAGCTCAGCACGGATGTGTTCCCCGGAGGGCTGAAGGCTAGTACGGGGCGTTACGGCGACCACTGCCAGGCCGCGGGGCCGTAGATGGGCGTAGCAATGCTGAACCCAGGCCAGTTCGCCGTCACGTGGAGCAGGGACACCGAATTCCCAGCGCGGATCATCGGCCAGTTCGTCGGCCGGCCACCGGGGGAGGTCGAAGGGAGGCTCGCAGACCACTGCAGCCGCCTTGCCCAGGTAGGCGTCGAGTTGATTGTCCAGGAAGGAGTCGCCGGTGCGGATCTCGTAGGGTGCTCCGTGTGCGTTGTTGCGCAGATTGCGGGCGGCGGCGGAAGCGGCTGACTCCTCGATTTCCTGGCCGACAAGCTTGACGGCATCCCCGAAGCGGTCCGCGACGGCCAGCAGCAAAGTGGCGTCGGAACAGGCTGGGTCGAGTACCGCAGGTTCGTCCGTGAAACCGGCTTCGATCGGTCGTGGCGTTGCGGTCGTGCGTGGCAGCAGCGCTGCCATCACCCTGGCCAGCAACTGCCCGGAGTCGAGGTTCGCGATTCCCAGCCCCGCTTCTGATGCCGGCAGCTGGTCGCCGTGAGGCACAGGGTACGGCGCCTCCTGGTCCACGCGGTGGGTGCCGGTTTCAGTGCGGCCGGCCGTCGATAGCTGATCGCCCTTGCCGGTGGCTTCCAGCCACGCCTCGACCTCGGTCCGGGAGAACGTCGGCCTGCGCTCGTCACCGCCCACAGGCTGCGGGAACGCGGGGTAGCGACGGCGCCAGTTGGACACGGCGGCACGGCCGACACCCGCCAGCCTGGCGATTGCGGCGGCGGTCATCTCCTCGGACTCGGCTGGGGTCATGACAGTGACCATATCGGGCAGATCTCACCCCCGGCAAGCCCTTGTGTACACCTAGGCCCTCCGTCAACGAGTGTCTGTGAACATCGATGACCTTCGTCAACAACCTTGCTTTCTGTCGTCCGGTGTGGCTACGGTTCCTTCCGGTGAGACCCCTTGGTCCGCCGCCTGCAACCGCCACGCCATCACAGCCCCGCACGCCCAAGTCGTCCCTTGGCCTCCTGGTGCCGGACGCGGCACACCCGCTAACGGAACCGACGTTCCACAGATCGAGCAGGTCCCCCGCCCTGAACACGGAGGAATCCCGGTGCACCATCAGCGCAAGGTCCGTACGAGCAGGCGGGAACCCCGTCCCTGCCGCCCCAAGCGGCAGACCTCCTGCGGCAAGACCAGGTTTGTCGACCGCATTGCGGCTGACCTCACGCTCGCCGGGATCCGCGCCCGCGGCCGTGCCAGGGGGAGGGACCCCATCCGCTCGTACCTCTGTCCGAGGTGCCACGGCTGGCACCTGACCTCGGCCCCGGCCCGCCGTGTATACGGCGGGCCCCAGATGACGACCCGCCGTCACTAACCGGCCGGAACCAGGTGCCGACGGTTCGAAGGGCACAACCGAACCGTCGGCACCTGCCGCACGCAGTCAGGCCGCTTCACTGGCCGAGCGAGCTGTATGTGCACCAGAACGTCTCCCTGCCACAACCATCGAAGACGAGGACCCCCGTGACCCTTGAAGTCTCCCGCACCGCGACTCGCCCTCCTGCGGCGAAGAAGGCGCCGACCACCCGGAAGAGCTCGCTGCACCGGCTGCGCGCCAAGGGGCCCGATCGAGGTGAGGACCTCCGTGCCTTCGTACTTCCCCGCTATTTGGACCGCGAAGGATTCACGAGCCGCCCGGTCAACAAGGACGGCCTCGTCGGCCTGCTCGTCACCGGCACGATCGCCCCGGGCCGGGCCGACTGGTGTGACCCGCTCAGCATCCTGACGGGGCACCCCGTCGCGGAGGAGAACCGGACCTCGCTCGCCCTCTTCCTGGTCCGGACCGAGAACTCGGTGTACGGCATCACCTACGGCATGGGGCACCTGATGATCGACCCGGTCCGGATCGACCCCGGGTTCGGTATCGAATTCGCCGTCCGCTGCCTGAAGGAGGACCGCATCACCAAGGTCCGCCGACAGGTCATGGATGCCCGTGGCCGCACCGACGAGAACTCCGCCACCAGCGGTGAGCACATCCGAGGCTTCGGCATCGAACAGTTCGGCGAGATCGTCAGCCAGATCTCCGGACAGATCGAGAACGTTCCCCTCACCTTCACCACGGGGAGCAAGCGGCCGGCCCACGTTACTGGCAACGACAGGTCGATCAAGATACATCTTGGCAACTCGCCCGCCGCCCTCCTCCATGACCTCCAGAAGATCGAAGAGGTGTGCGCGAGGCCCAACCCGCTGCCCGAGTTCGAGTTCATCGCCCAGGTCCGACCGCTCAGCCCGAAGAGCGAGCAGGCGCAGAAGCTCGACGTGCGCCTCGACGCCATGCTTGGCGAGGGGCAGACGAGCCGCATGGCGCTTGCTGTGCCCAGCGTGTGCAGGGAACACTTCGAGTTCGCCGAGTCCTTCAAGGTGACGCTCGCCGGTCATGCCGGGCAGCACGCCGAGCTTGACGTCGACCAGCTCGTTGCCGCTGTCCAGCGTCGCCCGGAGGGAGGCCGCCTGCGTGCGCTGCGCGAGGGCCGAATCCAGATGTTCTCCAGCACCGACGACTCCGAAGCGAACAGCGGCAAGGTCCCTGTCGACCACTGGTTCACTGCAGAAGTCCCCGACGGGGTCGCGCACTACTTCTACTGGCAGGGGAAGTGGTACGAGATCGGAGCCGAGTACCTCACCGTTGTCGAGAAGCGGGTCGCCGACCTCCTCGCCCAGCCTGCCAGCGTCACCATGCCGCCCTGGACCGTCGAGATGTGCGAGTCGGGCGAAAGGTGTGGGGTTCCCCAGGGGCACAAGAGGCACAACGTGCATGACGAGGACTGGTACAACAAGGAGGTCGCCGCGCAGGATCGGTATGTACTGCTCGACAAGAACAACGTACACACAGAGCGCCTGCGGGGAGGCGGCCTGGAGATCGCTGATGCTCTCGGGCCGCAGGGTCAGTTCATCTGCGTCAAGAAGGCAGCATCCAGTACCGCCCCGTTGAACCACCTCTTCGCTCAGGGGCGCACCGGGATCGAGACGGTGCGCTTCGACCTTGAGGCCCGGAAGGACTTCCTCTCCAAGGTGGACAAGCTCTCGCCCAGGCACGCGCTGGACAGGTCGTTCAGTTCACCGACGCTCGTCTTCGGGATCCTGCTCAAGAATGGGGCAGAACTGACTCCGGACTCGTTGTTCGCCTTCGCCAAGATCTCCCTCCTGCATACGGCGACGGCGCTCGAGGGGATGGGAGCCCGCCTCGAAGTCGTTTCGATCTCGCGGACGGCAGAGACTGGGATGGCCCGCGCAACCACGGGCTGAAGCGTACGGTCCACGCCGCCCGAAGCGGGTCCGGCCCCTGGTCCCGGCGTCCGCTCGTGTGAGGGACGCCGAGCGGCTGGGCACGGATCGCAATCAGTCGCGAGCCATGTCCCGCGATCGCTGACCGATCGACATCTCGAAGTCCTCCAGGCACGGGAAGAGTAGTTCAGTGCCACGCGCGTTGCCGTTGAACAACAAGCCGGTCTTCGCATCCCACTGGAACGCGAGCGCCTTGGCCTTGTCCGCGAACTGGCCCGCTGGCCGCGTCAGTCCACTACGAGTCAGGACGAGGAGCTGCTTCTCCTCGGCCGCGGCGACGCCGTTCAGCCGTTGCACCTCCGAAGTAGACATGCTTCGGGCGGAGTTGTGCCAGGCGATGTGGCGCGAATGTGAGACAAGCGGAGAACTGGCATCGCCCCATTCGACGTCAGCGAGGCCGAATGCCCGGAGCTGGCTCTCAACCCGGCGTACGAGGAGGTCTGGAGGGAGTTCCTGCGGGACGCCCCGCTCGACCGCGGAATGGCTGGTTGGCAGGAGTTCTTCCAGCAGGTCAGAGGTGTGCACGCCATCAGGAGCAGCGAGGAAAGGAGGAGCGTCCAACGGACTCCACGGGTCGTGGCACTCCCACCGCGACTCCGTGGTGAGCTCACACGCCAAGTAGGCGATCGCCTCGGGCGATACGTCGACGAGGTCGGCGATATCGGGAAGCTTGCCGATACCCTGAGGATCGCCGGCGCCCAGAGGATCTGCGAGCCGAGCCCACTGCCGTTCACGCGGATCGTAGATGTCAGCCCGCCAGCCGAGGGTCTTGTGGTGGGAGGCGCGGTAGGCGAAGTCGCCGTAGGTGGCGTCGAGGTAGGACCGTGTCCCGGTCCTGGCGATCCCCACTCTCGGATCCCACCATCCATCGGCGTGGTGGTAGAGGAAATAGTGGTTCTTGCCCACAACGTTGTGCACCACCGCGCCGTTGGCGGTCAACTGGTCGGCCAGCTGGACGATCGGCGTGACTTCCGATTCTCCCCACCTCCAGGGGGACGCGACAGAGCGTCCCTGGACGTGCGCAGATGCGGCGGCGTGCAGGGTATCCACCAGGTTCTCGTCGGACATCCCGTTGAGGGGCAGGATGATCGGCCGACTGCTGATGCCCGGGGCTGTCACGGCCCAGACGTGGATCCCCCCGATCTTCGTGATGGCGAGGAGAGCGCCTTGAGTGTCTCCCAGGTCGATCTTGACGTAATGAGGTGGGATGTCCGGTACCGAGACCATCGGCGCGAGGTCAGGGTGTCGCATTCTGAGGAGGTCGGCCAGGCTTCTGAACTTCAAGTACATGCCGAATGAGGCGACTACGTCGCCGGGCGGGAACTGCATGGGCATCCCCCGGGAGATTCGCAACCACGTTGATTCGTACGGAGATCATGTCACGAGGGCCCTCATAGGGTCCGGGGCAGTGAGATGACTTGTGGGTGCATCGTCGTGCTGCTCGCCCATCCTGCGAGAGAAGGGCGGGCCACCGTACGACTCTTGGTCCCAGCGACCGCCGACAGTGCCGGGTACTCGCGGGATCGGCTGATCGGACTTGCCGCCGACGGGACACAGGCTTCGACTGGGCCGTTCTGGCTCAGATGCTGGCCGGTGTCGGTAGATTCGGCCATCGGCTGTTCCTGGCGTACGGGGTGGATCAGGTCCGGGTGACGGCGTCCACGGGCAGTTCGAGGTCTGTCGAGATCACTTCTGGGCCCGGACTCGGAGGCGCGCGTGCGGCAGGGTTCCGCGCTTCCTCCCCCGCGGCGATCAGGGCTCACCCGGATTCAACTGCGCGTTCCGGCCAAGCACCCCCGGTGGCCTGCGGGTCCAGCCGGGAACCTCCGAGCTTTGGGGCCCCGGCGTCGCTGGGTCTGCTTTGCGGCAGACGATCACCATCGGTCTCGACCACTCGTACGGGTGAATCTCTTGTTCTGGGAGGTTCTTTTCGAGTGCCTATAGATGACGCTGGTGATCGGCCAAGGGGCGTAAGAGGCTGCGGTGTCGATCCGTGTCATGGGGAGGGTGCGGTGACAGAGCGACTCGGGGCGATCGGTGGTGTGGCCCTCACCCGTGAGGACCTGGTGGCCTTGCCACCCACGGTGGATCTACAGACAGCGAACAGAGTCCTCTCAATAGGGAGGTCTACCGGCTACGGTCTGGCGAAGCGGGGTGAGTATCCGTGCAAGGTGCTGAAACTCGGCAACGCCTACCGGGTAGTGACCGCCGACCTCCAGCGTTTGGTGGGGGTCGAAGACACACCGCAGGAACCGGCGCTCGCGGCACCGCCGTCGGACCGGGGGAACGCCGCCAGCGGGCCTGAAACAAGAGCACGACGTTGCTGCTGTCACTGCAGTTGCTGTTCCCTGCGGGACGCGTAGGGGGGCCACGCCCTCAGTGCTGCCTTGTAGGTTTGCAACAGCCAGTGCGGCGAACAGGCGGAAGGTAGCACCACTCGTAACCGAGACGCTTGTAGCGGGCCGCCCAGTGGCCGGAGTCAGCTTTGCCGGTGGACGGCCGGTGGACAGACGCCTTTGGACAGTGCAACACGAGGTGGTGCGGGGCAATCGGCTGCACATGCTCTGACCAGCTCAAACGCTACTTCGCAGCACAGTCTGGCAGCGGTTGGCACAAGCCTTCTCGGTCTCGTAATGCGTAGGTCTCGGGTTCGAATCCCGAAGGCGGCTCCAGCATGATCCCCAGGTCGTTTGCGGCCTGGGGATTTTTGTTGTCAGGCCGTCGTGTGGGGTGTGGCCGGGGCGAAGTCCGTTGCTGCGAGGGCCGTCGATGCGCTGCCGTAGCGGCGCGGGCTCCACTCCGCCAGGCTCAGTTCACCGTACGTGCGCCGGTCGGTGAAGTATTCGCCGCGCAGGCCTTCGCCGGGTACGGCGCCGATCCACAGTTCGGCCAGCCCGCGGTGGCGCTGGCTGCGGTGTCGGGCGCCGGGCCGGGGCTGGTTGGTGAACTGCCAGCGCAGGCACCACCGGCCGTCCTCCGCACGCAGCAGCGAGGCGTGGGTGGAGGTGGACAGGGAGTCCGCGGTGAAGAGGGACACGCTGACGCGCGAGGCGCTCTGCACCACGTGCAGGACGGCGGGGATCGGCGGTACCGGGGTGCCGTCCTCGCGGACGACGGAGGTGATCACCTCGCCCCGCCACGTGCCGTGCAGCAGAGGGCTCCCGGTGAACCGGCGCACGAGCCTCCACCGCCACAGGCACCTCTCGTACGCCAGGGCCGTGATGGCCACCGTGGTCCCGGCGGCCGAGAAGAGCCGCAGCGGCGTCGGGGACAGGGCCTCGCCCGTGAGCAGGGCGAGCGCCAGCCACACGAGGCAGACGATGCCGACGGTGATCTGCTGGCGGATGTCCTTCACGGCCGTCGCCGCCCCGCGCCCCTGACGTGGTCCGCCGGTATCGGGAACGCCGTGCGGAACACGTACCCGCGCGGATCGTCGGCGTCCCTTGCCAGCACCACCCGGACGCCCGTCACGTCGACGCCGTCCGGGTGGTCGCCGTCGCGGGCCCAGCGGCCGGTGGCCCTGCCCAGGTCGGCGTCGCAGACGAACGGGCGTGGGTCGTCGCCGACCAGCCAGTCGACCAGGTCGCCGGCCGAGTCGTACAGGGCGTCGTTGACGGCGTCCGCGGCCTGTCCGGGGGTGTCGAAGGAGGACGCGCCCGCCTCCGAGGCGTACGAGTCGAACTCGCGCAGTTCTTCCAGGGAGCATCCGGTGTGCTTGTCGATCGCGTGCCCGACGTCGCGCAGTTCCTCGCGGTAGAGGTCGCTGAGCACGTCGACGCCGGAGGGCGGCAGCCGGTCGGCCGGCTCCCGGTAGTCCGCTTCCCGGTCCTGGAAGTCGGTGACCCGCCCCCGTTCCCGGTGGTGGTCGGGGTGCAGGTCCCGGTGGTCGTCGAGGGCCCGCCGCAGCATCTCCCGGTGGTCCTGCTCGTCCTCGGGGGTGTCGTGGATGATCACGGTGCGCCGCCTCCCGTGCGTGCCGCCTGCCTGCGGACGACCGCCGTCAGATCGGACTGCCGGCGCTGGGGCGTCAGGCCGGGGAGCGGCTTGTCGAGGTCGACGTGGACCATCGCGCAGTACGTGTCCGCCACGTCGCCGGCGCAGGCGCGGCCCATGGACCGGGCGAGGTCGCCGAGGGCGGGCCCGCGGCGCGGCTCGCCGCCCGGTGCCCGGTGTGCCTCGGCGCGTTCCTCCCGGCGCCGGGCGAAGGCGAGGGTCCGCCCCCGTTCCCTGCGCTCCGGTACGCAGCCGTCCTGGCAGATGTCGCGGCAGCACAGCTCGTACGGCAGCAGCCGGGACAGGGCGCGGGTCGGCTCCGCCATGTGCCGTACGACGGCGTCGTCGTCGACGACGCGCGCGGTGTCCACGGCCGGGTCGGGCCGGATCGCGGCGAGCAGGGGATCGGTGGTGCGGGGCGTGCCGACGAGGGCCTGGCCGCGCCGGAGGGCGGCCGCCGTCTGCGCGGAGCGCGGGCCGGCCCCCATGTCGCCGAGCATGGCCTGCCGGCTCTGCTCGCTGCGCAGCGCGTGCATGATCTTGACGCCGGTGAGGGCGGTGGCCGAGTCGTCCAGGCGTTCCGGCACCTGGTCGACGAGGACGAATCCCTGCCCGAAGGAGCTGAGTTCGGCGAGGGCGTTGGCGAAGGCGGAGACCGCCTCCGCGGACCTGCGGTCGGGGCCGCCGGTCGGCCGGGCGAAGACCCGGTGGGCCTCCTCCAGCACGATGAGGTGGCGCAGGCGGCGGTTCTGGCTGCCGCGCAGCCGGGCGAAGGCGGACAGCTGGGAGAGCAGGAAGCCGAGCGTCATGTCGATCGCGGCGGGGTCGGCCATGGAGGCCAGTTCCAGCACGGCCGGCCGGTCGAGGAGGCCGGCCCAGTCGGTCTCCTCCACGGTGTCGAACATGTAGCCGTGCTCGCCGCCGAGCAGGGCCCGGACGCGGGTGGCGAGGGCCGGGAAGACGTTGAGGGCCTGGCCGCGGTAGTCGCTGTCGTCCTGGAGCGCGTCGAGTACGGGCAGCAGCGCGCGCAGGGTCGGGACGCGGCCGGACAGGGTGCGGCCGCCGTTCCATCCGGCCCGGACGTAGGTCTCCTCCAGGGCCTGTTCGAGGATGAGCGGCAGTGCGCCGTCCATGTCCGCCACCACGGCGCGGAAGACGGCCATCAGCGACGAGATGTGCGCGTGGACGGTGGTGCCCGGGGGCGGCTGGAGGGGGTTGAACCGCCAGGGCGCGCGCTCGGAGTCGCCGAGGGTGTGGATCCGCAGGGCCTCCATGCCCGGCACGGCCAGCATGCCGCGGTGCTCGGTCTTGACCGGCTCGATGACCAGCCAGGGCACCTTGTGGTCCCGCCACAGCTGGACGAGGAGGCTCTGCAGGGTGGTCGACTTGCCGGTGTTGGGCGCGCCGACGATCAGTGCGTGGCTGACGAGGTCGTCGAGCGGGAGCCGGAGGGTGGCCGCGGGCCCGCCGCTGATCCGGTCGCCGAGGGCGAGTACGGGGGTCTGCGGATCGGTCGCGGGCGCCGGGGTGACCTGCTCCAGCGCGGGCGACGAAACCTCCAGGCCGGGGCAGCCGTCGGGGCCGGGCACCGGGAGGACGAGCATCGAGGCGGCCTCCTCGGCCGCGAACAGGTAGGGGACGCGGCGGATGGAGTCGAGTGCCTGGGGCAGCTGCCAGACGCGGTGGCCGCCCCAGGGCGCGATCGAGCCGCCGGCCAGGCACTGGGCGGCCAGCCGCAGGTCCTCGCCGTCACCGGGCCGCACGACGCTCACGCCGCCGGACATCCCGCGTTCGGTCACGTCGTGCGACGATCCGACGGCCGCCGCGAGCGTCGCGGCGACGGTGTCGGTGGTGGCCCGGTCGCCGACGACCGTGGCCCGTGCCAGGACCTTGGCCGAGCTGTCGCCGAAGCGGCGCCAGGCTTCCAGCGCGCGGCGGGCGTTGTCGTCGGGCGGCAGGTCCACCGGCCCGAGGTAGTCCTGCACGGTCCGGGCGGTGGCCTCGTACTCCAGGGCGGAGCAGAGGTGGCCGTGGGCGGCGCTCTCCCGGGGGGTCAGCACGGTCGGCAGGAACACCAGGCTGACCAGGACGGGGGACGGCGCGTGCAGCAGGGTACGGAGGAAGGCGTCCCAGGCGGAGCCGTCGCCGTGCAGCCGCCCGGGCACGTAGTAGTACTCGGCGGCGGAGTAGTCGCCCAGGGCGGGCGCGAGGAGCTCCTCGTGCCGGCGCACCTCGGCGCAGGTCACCGCGCCCGCGGGGACGGCGAGTTCCGCCGGGTCGGCCGGTTCCGCGACGAAGCCCGGGGGCAGCAGCCGGGCCGCCGTGCCGAGCAGCTGCTCGGCGGCCGCCCGGGCGTCGAACGGGGTGCCGCCTTCGGCGCGGGCGACGAGGTGGCAGTCGATGCCCTGGAGGCGGCCGGGGGCGGGCGCGGTGTAGCGGACCTCCAGGGCGGCGCGGTTGGTCCAGCCGTGCAGGGCCTGCACGATCCGGGTGGACACGGCGCGCATCCCCGCGCCGCTCTCCGCGGGACCGGTCGTCTCGGGCGCGCGGGGGCCGGCGGCGATCCGGGCCGTCGCGGTGGCCCAGTGGCCCGGCCTGGCGAAGAAGTCGGCGTCGGCCCAGATCACGGCCGTGTCCTGGCGGATGCTCGGCGGCCACTGCACGGTGTCACCTCCTGGGAGAGAGCGGGCGTCGGCGGCTCAGACGTCGTCGAACGGGTTGCGGGTGCGGTGCTGGGGCCGCGGCGCGGGGGCGCTCTGCGGGGTGTCGTCGCCGCCCATGAGGTCGGCCACGTCCTGCCGGGCCGCCTGGCGGCGCTCCTGGCGCTGCTGCGCCACGAGGAGGAGGATCGGCAGGCCGATGGGCCAGAAGGTGCCCGGCACCATGGTCTTGAAGCGGGCGCCGATGCCGTTCAGGCCGGACCCGTTGATGTCGGCCCAGTGCAGGCCGAAGATCTGCATCGCGTAGCGGGTGGTGCCGATGATGCCCGCGACGTAGAGAAAGAAGATGACCCAGCCCATGGCTGTCCTTCCGTGACGGCTCGGATGGTGGCGGCGCGGCTCAGACGCCGAAGAATCCGCTCTGGTACTTGCGGATCTCCTCGCGGGCGAAGCCGGTGCTGTCCGCGACGCTGTAGAGCGCGGGGACGACGGCGAGTCCGTGGACGGACTCGATGACCGCGGTGAGATCGAGGTAGTCGAAGAGCTTGAGGCTGGCGGTGGTTCCGGTGAGGAGCCAGCCTGCGGTGAGGTTGGTGCCCACCGGGAAGCCGTAGTGCATCATCCGCAGGCCCCGGGCCTTGCGGTCCAGCGGCTGGACGACGAGGAAGCGGCGGGCACCCTGGCCGCGCATGGCGGCGAACAGTCCGTCGGAGTTGTTCTCCAGGTTCATCTCGACGGGCAGGCCCTGCTCCTGGGTGGCCTTGGCGACCTCGCGCAGGTAGCCGTCGGAGTGCCCGGACGCGCCGGGGATCAGCTGGTTGAAGGAGTCGATGACGTCGAACTGGTTGAGGATGCCCACGGTGTCCCCCGAGATCTTCCGATTGACTGACAGGGGGGAGTGAACACGCCGCATGGCGCACTTACGGCGCACGGAGCGCCGTTGTGGCGCACGGGGACGTCAAGGCGCCTTGTCTGCTCACCAGTTCCAGCGGAAGCCGACGACGGACTCCTCGACGAAGGACACGTAGCGGTGCGCGCTGCCGTTGTCGCACATCCCGGCGGGCTCCAACTGCACGGGATCGCCGAGGTGGTGGTCGGACCACGTCGCCCACCAGAGCCGGCTGGGCAGCCGGGGCGGCGCGAAGTGCACGGCCATGTCGAAGTTCTCGATCCGGCCGCGGGCGGGGCGCCGTACCTCCTGGGGAGGGTGCGGAACGGGGCGGTAGACGGTCCGGTACTCGAACGCGGTGCGCTGGCCCCGTTTGAGGGGCTGAGGGAACAGGATCTCGTGGGACACGAGGCCGTCGTAGCGGTGCTCGGGGCCGAGGGTTCCGCCGTGCAGTACCTCGATGGCCGCCACGGAGGACTCGTGGTTGAACAGGTAGCTGTTCACCCCGTCCTCCAGGGCCATGATCACGTGTTTGGTGCGGCGTTCGGTCAGCTGCCGGTCACGGTCGAGGAAATAACGTTCGAATACCGTCACCGTTCGGTGCCATTGGCGCCTGATCATTTTCCGGGGTTCCCGGACGGCGTCGGATATGCCGTCGGGCCGGCTGCCGGAATCGCTTTCATGGGTGGCCCGCAGGCACTCCGCGTCGCGCTCGTCCATCCGGAAGGCGTCGATGATCCAGGCGAGCGTCTCCGCTGTGATCATCGTGCCGTCGAGCGCACGGCGGACGCGGTCCTTCAGGATGCGCGGGAGGGACCGTTCGGATTCGGGGAACTCGCCGCATTCCCACAGGTGTTCGGCCAGGACCTGGGCCACGGCGGCGATGCTCACGCGGCCGCCCGCACGGTCCCGCTGGACGCGGGCGCGCCACCGGCTCCGATAGCGGAGCTGGGTGTCCAGCAGGTCGGTGAGCAGCACCGAAGTGGCCTCGAAAGGATTTTCTTTGATCAACGCTGCACCGCCCGCGAGAAGCCGAATCACGGCGCATTCATTGAACCACAGCGAAAAGATCGCCGAACTCGAACGAACGCCCAAGTGTTTTCTGCCGAAAGCCCGTTGGGGTACGGGAAACCCCAGGTCGGATTCCTCCGGCCTGGGGTTTCGCCGTTCGCTGTGGTGCGGGTGCGGGTGCGGGTGCGGGTGCGGGTGCGGGTGAGGGAGGGGCGGGCGGTGCGCGGCGGGTGAGGGCGCCGCACACCGACCGCCCCGGATCAGGCCCCGTCCGTGCCGAGGAGCGCCTTGGCGGCCTGCTGGACGCCGGGGGCGCGCAGGAAGGTGTAGTGGTCGCCGGGCACGCGGACGGTCCGGGTCCCGGAGCCGAGGAGCTCGGTCCAGGACGCCGACAGGTCCGGCGACTGCTCGGCCGAGACCACCACGACGGGGGCCGCGACGGGCTCCGGGCGGTGTCCGCCGATCAGCGTGATGTGCGCCTTGAACACCTGGAACCTGCGGTTGATGTCCTCCTGGACCTCCTCGGTGTCACCCGATCCGCCGGTCAGCTTCTCGCCGAACCAGCGCAGCTGCTCGGCCACCGGCGTGCTCACCGGGTCGGGCAGTTCGCCCGCGTCGGGACCCAGGGCCCGGGCGCCGTCCAGGACGAACTGGGCGGCGAAGGCCTGCTCGCTCACCCCGGAGACGTCGTCCGCGGAGAAGGGCGTGTCCAGCAGGCCGACCAGGGCCACCTCCTCGCCCGACGCCTCCAGGCGGCGGGCGACCTGCAGGGCGAGCAGCCCGCCCATCGACCAGCCGGCCAGGTGGTACGGGCCCGCCGGCTGGGCCTCGCGGACGGCCGCGGTGTAGGCGTCGGCCATCTCCGTCAGGTCCTGCCGGGGCGCGCTGCCCGCCTTGAGGCCCGCGGCCTGCACGCCGAGCACCCGGTAGCGGTCCTGGAGCTCCTGCATCAGCCCGAAGTACGGGTAGACGGTGCCGCCGACGGCGTGGAAGAGGAACAGCGGGTCGCCGTCGGTCTTCTCCGACAGCGGCACGATCGTGTCCGAACCGGAGGCGGCGGGGCCGGCGGCGACGGCCGGTGCGGCGGCGCCGTCGGTCTCCTCCAGGCCCTCCAGGTCGTCCAGCGGGGCGTCCTCCAGGCCGTGCTTGGCGACCAGGGTCGCGGCGAGCCGGGCGGGCGTGGGGGCGAGGAAGATCGCGGTCACGTCCGTGTCGACCCCGAGGTCCTTGCGCAGGCGGGTGATGACCTGCATCGCCTGCAGGGAGTTGCCGCCCATCTCGAAGAAGTTGTCCTCGATGCCGACCCGCTGCAGCTTGAGGATGTCGGAGACGATGTCGGCGAGGACCGTCTCCAGGATGGTGCGCGGGGCGACGTAGTCGCCCGCTTCCCCGGCGCCGTCCGGCTCGGGCAGGGCGGCGCGGTCGACCTTGCCGTTCGCGTTGAGCGGGAAAGTGTCGAGGATGATCAGGTGGGCGGGGACCATGAACGCGGGCAGTGCCTCGCCCAGGTGCGCGCGCAGGTCGGCGGTGGTGACGGCCGGCGCGTCGGGGTTGGTCCGGGCGTAGCCGATGAGGTTCTTCTGGCCGGCCTGGTCCTCGCCGACGATGATGATCGCCTGGGCGACGGAGGGGTGGGCGGCGAGCACGGCCTCGATCTCGCCGAGCTCCACGCGCAGACCGCGGATCTTGACCTGGTGGTCGAGACGGCCGAGGTACTGCAGGTTGCCGTCCGGCAGACGGCGGGCCAGGTCGCCCGTCTTGTACATGCGCGCGTCCGGGACCTCGCTGAACGGGTCCGTGACGAAGCGCTCGGCGGTCAGCTCCGGCCGGCCCAGGTAGCCGCGGGTGACGCTGGCGCCGCCGATGTGCAGCTCGCCCGCGACGCCGACCGGAACCGGGTTGAGGTGCTTGTCCAGCACGTACGCCGTGTAGTTCGTCAGCGGAAGGCCGATCGGCGGCGGGTCGATGCCGTCGTCCTGGCAGCGGGCCATGGTCGAACCGACCGTGGTCTCGGTCGGGCCGTAGCCGTTGATGAAGCGCATGCCGGGGCGCGCCCAGTTGCGGACCAGCTCCGAGGAGAAGGCCTCGCCGCCGGCGATGACCACGCGCAGGCTCGGGAACTGCTCCTCGGCCAGCAGGTTCAGCACGGCCGGCGGCAGGCACATGAAGGTGATGCCCTCGCCGCGGATCAGGTCGGCCAGCCGCGGCGGGGAGAGCAGGGTCTGCGTGCTGCCGAGGATCAGGGTGGAGCCGGACAGCAGCGCGCCGAAGATGTCCAGGACGGACACGTCGAAGTTGAGGGACGCGAACTGCAGGATCCGGTCGCCCGGGCCGAGCGGCCAGAACTCGATCTCCGCGTAGCAGAAGTTGACGGCGTTGCGGTGCTCGACGACCACGCCCTTGGGGCGGCCGGTGGAGCCCGAGGTGTAGATGACGTACGCGACGTCCGACGGGCTCGCGGTGGCCTCGACGGGGCTGTCGTCCAGCGCGGTGAGGTCGTTCCAGGAGCGGTCCAGGTCCAGGACCGTGACGTCCTCGGTCGGCACCGCGGACGCGCTGGCCTCGTCGGTGAGCACGACGCTCATCCGCGCGTCCTCGACCATGAAGGCGAGGCGGTCGGCCGGGTACTCCGGGTCCAGCGGCACGTAGCCGCCGCCCGCCTTGAGGATGCCCATGAGGCCGACGATGCGGCGCACCGTGCGCTGCATGCTGACGCCGACGAGCGACTCCGGGCCGACGCCGAGCTCGCGCAGCCGCCGGGCGACCTGGTTGGCGTGGGCGTCGAGCTGGGCGTAGGTCAGGCCCTCGCCGTCGAGCTCGACGGCCATGACGTCGGGGTGCGCCGCGACCTTGGCCTCGAAGGCCTGGTGCAGGTTCCAGTCGGGGAAGTCGGCCTTGTCGCTGTTCCAGGTGACGAGCTCCTGGTGCAGCTCCGCCTCGGTCATGATCGGCAGCTGCGAGATGCGGGCCTCGGGGTCGTTCACGACGCCGTCGAGGAGCACCTCGAAGTGGCCCAGCAGGCGCTGCGCGGTGGCCGCGTCGTACAGGGCGGTGGCGTAGCTGAGGTGCAGCCCCAGCCGGCCGCCGCTCTCGACGGCGGAGACGAGCAGGTCGAACTTGGCCGCCTCGGCCGGGAGTTCCTCGGAGGCCCAGGTCATGCCGCCCGGCCGGAGGTCGCGCTTCTGGTCGTCGGAGAGCATGAAGCCGACCTGGAAGACCGGGGAGCGCGAGGGGTCGCGGGGGGCCTTGGCGGCCTCCACGATCTTCGCGAAGGGCAGGTCCTGGTGCCCGAAGGCGCCCAGGGTGGCCGCCTTGGTGCGCTCCAGGACCTCGCGGAAGGTCGGGTCGCCGGACAGGTCGACGCGGACCGGGAGGGTGTTGATCAGGTAGCCGATCACCGGCTGCAGCTCGGGGCGGGTGCGGTTGGCGCTGACGGTGCCGACCACGATGTCGTCCTGGCCGCTGTAGCGGTGGAGCAGGACGTGGTAGGCGGCCATCAGGGTCATGAACAGGGTCGCGCCCTCGTCCCGGCCCAGGGTGGCGAGCCGGGTGAGGATCTTGTCGCCGAGGTCCCGGGACTCCGTGGTGCCCTGGTAGGTCTGGACGAGGGGGCGGGGCCGGTCGGTCGGCAGCTGGAGGACCGGCGCGCCCTGGAGGTTCTCGCTCCAGTACTCGGTCAGGTCCTTCAGCGTCTCGCCCTGCAGCCGGTCGCGCTCCCAGACGGCGAAGTCGGCGAACTGGACGGGCAGCTCGGGCAGCTGCGCGGCCTTGCCGGCGACGGCTGCGGCGTACGACTCGGACAGCTCCGCCAGCAGCACGGGGAAGGAGGAGCCGTCGAAGACGGTGTGGTGGACGGTTATCAGCAGGACGTGGTCCTCGTCGGCCAGCTGCTGCAGGTGCGCGCGGAACAGGGGGCCGCGCTCCAGCTCGAACGGGCGGGCCGTCTCCTCCTGGGCCGCCGCGCGCCAGTGCTGCTCGATCCCGTCGGCGGCGACGGAGCGCTGGTCCAGGAAGACCAGCTCGACCGGGCCGGCCGGGTCGACGACCTGGACGGGGGCGCCGTCCACGGTGACCAGGCGGGTGCGCAGCGCTTCGTGGCGGGCGACGAGGGAGTCCAGGGCGGCGCCGAGGGCCGCGCGGTCGAGGCCGCCGGTCATCCGTACCGCGCCGGCGATGGTGTAGGTGGACTCGCCGGGAGCCAGCTGGTCGATGAACCAGAGCTGCTCCTGCCCGTAGGAGAGCGGCAGGTCCTGCAGGGCGGGGGAGCGGCGGGGGATCGACGAGATCGGGGGGGCCGTGCGACGCAGCCTGGCGGTCAGCGCGGCCCGCTGGGAATCGGTCAACATGACTGGTTGGTCCTTCTTTCGAGCAGTGGATGAGGCGGCGTCAGGTGCACGGTCACGACGAGGCCGCGCGTGACTCAGGCGACGGTTTCGGGCTGTTCCGCTTCGACGGGACCCCGTGGCATCTCGCGCAGCCGGTACACGGGCGAGAAGAGGATCCACACGGCCGGCAGGGCGATGCCCGCCACGCCGACGGCGAGTGCGGCGCGCAGCCCGAAGAGGGAGGCGAGCGAGCCGGCCAGCAGGGCGCCGAGCGGGATGGTGCCGTAGAGGATGAGCCGGTAGCTGGCGTTCATCCGCCCCAGCAGGCGGGCGGGCGTGACGGTCTGGCGCAGGGTCAGCGAGTTGACGTTGAAGACGGCCAGGTGGAAGCCGTGCACGGCGAGGGTCGTGCCCAGGATCGTCAGGGAGACGGGCCCGGTGTCACCGGGTACGAGCAGCACCAGGGGGGACAGGCAGGCCAGCAGCGTGACCATGCGCAGCGCCGGGCCGAAGCCCATGCGCTTGCTGATCCGCCCGGAGAACGTCGCGCCCAGCAGCGCGCCGACCGAGCCGGCCCCGACGACCAGGCCGAGCTGGAACGGGGTCAGGCCCAGTGTCCGCACCGCGTAGACCAGGAAGACCGTCGTCATGACGTTCTCGAACAGGTTGAACACGGCGGACTGGGTCGCCAGGTGGCGGAGGATCCGGCTGCCGACGACGGTGCGCAGGCCCTCGACGATGTCGGCGCGAACCGACTTCTGCTCGGCGGGCCGCTCCGGTTCGGCCTCCGGGCGGCGGATCCACCACAGGGCCACGGCCGAGGCCAGGTAGGTGGTGGCGCCCACGGTCAGCGCGACGGGCGCGGTCAGCGCGCCGACCAGGAAGCCGGCCAGCCCGGGGCCGGCGATGCCGGCCACCGAGTAGCTGGCCGTCATCTTGCTGTTCGCGTCCGCCAGGTCGTCCTTGTCGACGAGCCCCGGGATGTAGGAGAGGATCCCCACATCGAACAGGACCGTCGCCACGCCGGCCATGAACCCGACGACGTAGAGCCAGGGGAGCGAGAGCACGCCGAGCAGGTGGGCGAGCGGCAGCGCGCCGATCAGCAGCACCCGGACCGCGTCCGCGGCGATCAGGGTCGGCTTTCTGCGCCGCCGGTCGAACCAGACTCCGGCCAGCAGGGTCACCAGTACGTACGGTGCGAACCTGGCGACGTTGAGCAGGCCGATCTGGAACGCGCTGGCGTTCAGGGTGATGACCGCTGCCAGCGGCAGCGCGATGTCGGTCACCTGCGAGCCGACGAGGGAGACCGTCTGCCCGCTCCAGAGTTTGACGAAGTCCCGGTTGGCGAGGACGCCGCGCCGTTCCGCGGTGTCCTCATGCCCCTGCGTGGTGGTCATGCTCTCGCCCCTCTCAGTTGGCCAGTCCCGCGCCGACGGGCTGCGGGGCGGCAGCGTCGGTGTGCAGGTTGAAGGCGCGGTGCAGGACCCGGGCGGCCTCGTCGACCGCACCGGAGGCGACGTGGCAGGAGACGCGGCTGGGGGTGCTGGTGACCAGCACCGGTCTGATGCCCGTGCGCTCCAGGGACTCCAGGATCTGCAGGGTGACCTCGGCCCGGTTGCCGCAGGCGTCCCCGGCCACGCTCACGCTGCCGAGCTCCTCGTCGTGGACCCTGACGCCGGCGCCGATGTCGCCGAGGGCGGCGATGACCGCCTGCGGTTCGGCACCGGGCGAGGTGAACCGCAGCTCGCCCGGGCTGCCGATGATGGATCCGACCGGCAGCCCGTGCCCGGCGAGCGCCGCCGAGACCTGGGCCGGGGTCAGGCCGTCCACCTGGTAGAGCGGGTCGTGCCGACGGTGGGCGACGCCGATGATCCTGGCCGTCTCGAACATGTCGTTCTCCTCCCTGGCTTCTGTGATCCACGTGCCCGGCTCGCCGGTGAACGAGGACCGGACGTGGATGGCGACGCCGTGCGCCGCCGCGAGCTCCACCGCGCGCGGCTGCATCACCTGGGCGCCGGCCTCGGCGAGTTGGAGCATGTCCTCGTGGCCGAGCCGTTCCAGGCGCCGCGCGTCGGGTACCACTCGGGGGTCGGCGGTGAAGACTCCCGGGACGTCGGTCCAGATGTCGCACTCGGACAGCCCGAGAGCGGCCGCCACGGCGATCGCCGAGGCGTCCGAGCCGCCGCGGCCCAGCGTCGTGACGTCACCGTCGTCGGTGACGCCCTGGTAGCCGGTGACCAGGACGATCAGTCCCTGTTCCAGGGCCGTGACGATCCGCCCGGGGTCGATCGACTGCATGCGGGCGTTGCCGTGCGCGGTGTCGGTCAGCACTCCGGCCTGGCGGCCGTTGAGCGAGACGGCGCGCTCGCCGAGCTCGTGCACGGCGATCGCGGCGAGCGCGCACGACATGGATTCGCCGACCGCCAGGAGCGCGTCGAGCTCCCGGGCGTCGGGCTGCGTCGTGAGGACGTTCGCCATTTCCAACAGGTCGTCGGTGGTGTCCGACATCGCGGACAGGACCGCGACGACGTCCGCCCCCGCGCGCCTGGCCTCCACCAGCCGCTGGGCGACCCGGCGCAGCCGGTCCATGTCGCCCACCGAGGAACCGCCGAACTTCCATACCACCGGACGCAGTGCGCGCCCGGTCGGGTGTGTTGCGGACACAGGTCCCCCCTCGCCCTCTAGCGGGCGGCCGACTGGTCGCCGACCAGTCGGACCCAGCTCGCGAAGAACGCCAGGCTGTGGCTGCGCCACAGCCGCAGCGGCTGGTCGAGGTCCACGCCGACCGGCGCCCTGACCCCGGCCACCTGCTGGTCCACGTCCCGGCGGTACTCCTCCGCCAGGCGCGAGCCGTAGTACTCGGGGTGGCCGGTGTGCATGAGGACGGAGTGGTCGTAGGACTCGGCGATCACCGTGCCCGCACCCTCGGCTCGGGCCAGTGCGCGGACCGTGGTGCTGGCGTCCAGGGCCTTGTCGTCGAAGCCGGCGAAGCGGCTGTGCGTCGACCAGAAGCGGTCGTCGAGGGACGAGGCGATGGGGCCGTCCTGCGCCAGCAGCTCGGTCTCGTACATGCCGGAGATCTTGGCGCTGTAGATGTCCTTGGGCAGGCCGTAGACCAGGTGGCCCACGCCCATCGCGCCCCAGCACAGGCCCAGCAGCGGCGAGCCCTGCGCGTGGACGTCCTGGACCATCTCGTTCAGCTCGTCCATGAAGCGCACCTCCTCGAAGGGGAGGTGCTCCACCGCGGCGCCGCTGACGATCAGGCCGTCCAGCGGTGCGTCCGCGGTGGCCTCCTTGTAGGTGCGGTAGGTCGCGGCGATGCGGGCCGGGTCGTCCAGGTTGTAGCGGCGGGAGGAGATCCGTATCCACTGCAGTTCGAACGGGCCCGACAGGGCCAGCTGCGGCAGCAGCCAGTTCTCGTACTGCTCCGCGTTCGGCATCAGGTTGACGATGCCGATCCGCGGCGGCCGGCCGGCCGCGCCGGAGACGAGCGTGCTCATCGGCCCGCCTCCGCGGCGAGTTCCGCCTCCACCGCGGCGAGCGCGTCGCGCAGGATCGCCACGGCCTCGTCGGCGATCTCATGGGTGATGTTCAGCGCGGGCAGCAGCCGTACGACGCAGTCGCCGCGGCCGCCGAGCTCGACGATCAGTCCGCGGCTCAGGGCCTCCTGCTGGAACCGGGCCGCGACCTTCGTCGCGTCGACGGTCGCGGTGCCGGCCATCTCCATGCCGAGCATCAGGCCCAGACCGCGCACGTCGGAGACGAGCGGGCTGTCGCCGAACCGCTTCAGCTCGCCGAGCAGGTGCTCGCCGATGGCGCGGACGTGCGGGAGCAGTTCGTCGCGCTCGACGACGTCCAGGAAGGCGTTGGCGCTGGCGAAGGCCAGGTTGTTGCCGCGGAAGGTGCCGATGTGGCTGCCCGGCGTCCAGGTGTCCAGGTGCTTGCGGTAGAGGATGGCGGCGACCGGCAGCCCCATGCCCGACAGGCCCTTGGAGGCCACGACCACGTCCGGGGTGATGTCGTACTGCTCGAAGGCGAACCAGGTGCCGGTACGGCCGCAGCCGGTCTGGACCTCGTCCACGATCAGCGGGATGCCCAGCTCGCGGGCGGTGTCCGCGACGCGGTGGACGAACTCGCGGCGGGCCGGGATGGCCCCGCCCTCGCCCTGGACCAGCTCCATGATGATCGCGGCCGGCAGCTGCACCCCGCCGTGGGTGTCGGTCAGCGTGTTGACCAGCACCTCGGCGCAGTTGGTGTTGCAGTTCCCGGGGGCGAGGCCGATCGGGCAGCGGTGGCAGTAGGAGTACGGCGTGAAGTGGATGCCCGGCAGCAGGTTCTGCAGGCCCGTCTTCGGCGCGTGCTCCGAGGTCAGGGACATGGCCCCCTGGGTGGAGCCGTGGTAGGCGCCCTGGAAGACGACGACCTGGCCGCGGCCGGTCGCCTTCTTGCACAGCTTGATCGCGGCCTCGACGGCGTCGGAGCCGGTGGGGCCGCAGAAGTGCATCTTGACGTCGTCGCGCATGTGCTCGGGCAGCATCGCGATCTGGCGGCGCTTGAACTCGTCGCGCACCGGCGTCGGGAAGTCGAGGCCGTGCGTCAGCTTCGGCAGCTGCTCGGTCACGGCGGCGACCAGCTCGGGGTGGTTGTGGCCCAGGGCGAGGACGCCCGCACCCGAGAGGAAGTCGATGTAGCGGCGGCCGTCGAGGTCGGTGATGTACGAACCCGACGCCTCGGCGATCGCGACCGGGATGCGGCGCGGGTAGGTGCGGGCGTTGGACTCGGTGGCGGCCTGGCTGTCGAGGAGCACGCGCCCGTTGGGACCGGGCCGGGCGAGGTCGACCGCCGGTTTCGCGGAGGTCGTGTCGAGGGTCTGCATGGTCGTCTCTCTCAGATCTCGGAGCCGGCCGCCTGGGCGGCGACGAGGTCGGCGGCGCCCTGCTCGGCGACCAGGCGCCGCTCAAGGCTTTCGACGATGGCCTGGGAGCGCAGCGCCAGCAGGCTGAAGGAGCCCGCGTCGCCGAGCCCGTGCGTGGACTCGCACAGCCCGTTGACGAAGATCGGCGGCACCTCGCGCTCGAAGGCCGGGTGCGGGACCACGCCGTAGTCGTAGCCGACGGACAGCGGCTGGTCGTCGGTGACGCCGAGCACGTCCGCCAGGTCCCGCAGCAGCGGCGGGAGCTGCTCGGTGCGGCCGGTGATGCCCAGGTCCAGGTAGCCGGTGGCCAGGACCACGCGGTCGGCGTGGATCCGCTCGCGCTCACCGGTGATGTGCTCGGTGACGTCCAGCGCGACGCCCTCGGCGGTGCGCTCCACGGACTCGATGCGGCGGTTGGTGGCCAGCCGGACCCGCTCGCGGCCGTCGAGCTCGTCCTCGTACATGCGCATGTAGAGGGCGCTGACCACGTCGGCGTCGGCGGCCGAGTAGTTGGTGGGCCGCAGCTGGTCGCGCAGCCGCTTCTTGCCCTCCTCCGTGGCGTGGAAGTAGTACTCGACGAACTCCGGGAAGTAGACCTCCTCGGAGAACGGGCTGGTGTCCTTGAGCCGGTAGCCGAAGCCGGTCATCACGTTGACGATGCGGGCGGCGGGGAAGCGCGCGATCAGGTCGAGCACCACCTCGACCGCGCTCTGGCTGGCGCCGACCACGGCGAGCGTGCCGTCGAAGTCCCGCTCCAGGTCGGCGATGTTGGGCAGGAACTGGGAGGTGTGGAAGAGGTGCGGGGCCGGCACCTCGCCGAAGACGGCGGGGAGGTTCGGGGTGCGGCCCGGGGCCACCACGACGGAGCGCCCGTGGTAGGTCGTGCCGTCGGCGACGGTGACCTCGACCAGGGGGCCGTCGACGGACGCCGCCATCTTGATGCCGGTGACCTCGCGGCCGTAGTCCACGTCGGCCTGGACGGTCTCGGCGACCCACTGGACGTAGCGCGCGTACTCCTTGCGCAGCGGATAGTGGGACGGCAGGTTGAGGTGTTTGAAGAGACGGCCCTGCTCGTGCAGGAAGTTGGTGAAGGTGTAGCGGCTGCGCGGGTTGCGTGGCGTCACCAGGTCGCGCAGCGGATTGTTCTGGATGTCCGAGCCGTCCAGGAGCATGGCGCGCTGCCAGTAGGGGCCGGGCTCGCGCTCCAGGAACTTCACCCGGGCCTCGGGCCACAGCTCCTCGAACGCGACGGCTACGGCGACGTTCGCGGGTCCGTATCCCACACAGAGGACGTCATATGCATCGTGCACGCTGAATCTCCAAAGTTGAGTTGCACCGGCATGCCGACGGCATGCCGGCTGATTCACGGACGGGAGACCGCCTGCACGTCCGCGCAAGCGCCGTCGGAGTACGGCCCGGCCGCGTGACGGCCGGCGAAGAACGCGCCGTCGCTGAGGGTCCCCGCTGCGTGCGGGACCGCCCACTGCGCGGCGTCCGGGCCGGTGAGGTCGCTTGCCGACGCGGGGCCGGCGTTGTCCCCGGCCGGTTTTTCGGTGTCCGCATTTCTGGTCATTTGAACTGCAGCTTCCGTAGCCGTCCGAGATGTAATGAGCTTTTCACTGACCGCTACCGGTTGCCTTCCGCCAGGCTTCCGACCGTGCGGTATCGTCCAGAAGCGCAGGTCATCAGGTGGGGGTGGGAGTCCCGTGTCCGCATTGGGCGGAAGCGGGATCAGGAGGGGGCTGCGTGACATTCGAGTTCCGTGTTCTTGGGCCGATCACGGCATGGCGCGACGGACTCGCAGTCAGGCTCAACGGGCGCAAGACGAGATCGGTGCTGGCCGCGCTGCTGCTCCGCTCCGAACACGTTGTCCCGGTGGAACGACTCGTCGCGATCCTGTGGGGGGAATCGCCGCCGCCGACCGCTGTGGCCCAGATCCAGAAGTGCGTGTCCCAGCTGCGCGGCGAGTTCGGGCCGGAGCTGATCATCCGGTCGGGCAACGGCTACCGCCTCCAGCTCGGCGGGCACCGGTTCGACCTGCTGACGTTCGACCAGGCCGTCGCGGACGCGAGAGCCGCGCTCGGGCAGGACCGGCAACTCGACGCGGTGGAGGCGTACTGCGCCGGCCTCGCCCAGTGGCGGGGGGAGCCACTGGCCGACGGTACGGACGAGCTGATCCGAACCGAGTCGCCGGCGCTGGAGGAACGCCGGATCGGCGTCGTCATGGAGCGCATCGAGGCGGAACTCGCCCTGGGCCGCCACGGCGAACTCGTCAGCGAGCTCAAGGCGCTCGTCGGGGAGCAGCCGCTGCGGGAGCGGCTGCGCGGCCAGCTGATGCTGGCCCTCTACCGCTGCGGCCGGGTCGCCGACGCACTCGCGGTCTACCAGTCCGGGCGCACCCTGATCGCCGAGGAACTCGGCCTGGAACCGGGGGGCGAGCTCCAACGGCTCCACGAGGCGATCCTGGTCGGCGGCCCCGGCCTGGACCTGCCCCGCAAGGCCCCCGCCGCCGACGAGAGACCCGAGCGGGTCTGGTCCCCGATCGCCCAGGTCGTGCCGGCCCAGCTCCCGCCGTCGATAGCCGACTTCACCGGACGCGCCGACCAGGTCGGCCGCATCCGCGAGACCCTGACGACGGGCGACAAGGAGTCCCTCGCCCTCGTCGCCGTCTCGGGCAAGGGAGGGGTCGGCAAGTCCACCCTCGCGGTGCAGGCCGCGCGCCGCGTCGCCGAGCAGTTCCCCGACGGGCAGCTGTACATACGCCTGCGCACCGCCGACGCCCGACCGCTGGACCCGCTGGTGGCGCTCAAACGCTTCCTGCGCGCGCTCGGTGTCGGGGAGGAGGGCATACCGGACGACCTGGAGGAGTGCAGCGAGCTCTTCCGCAGCCGGACCGCCTCCTCCCGCATGCTCATCCTGCTCGACGACGCCGTCAGCGAGGCCCAGGTCAGACCGCTGCTCCCCGGCTCGCCCGGCTGCGTCGTACTGATCACCAGCCGGCCCCGGCTCACCGGACTGGAATCCGCCACCCACGTCGACCTCGACGTGTTCAACGCGGAGGAGTCCGGAGCGCTGATCGAGCGGATCGCCGGGAAGGACCGCCTCGTCGGCGACGAGGCCACCACGGCGGAGGTCGCCCGGCTGTGCGGCTACCTGCCGCTGGCCGTGCGGATCGCGGCCGCGCGGCTCGCCCAGCACTCCCAGGGCGGCATCACCCGGTTCGCGCGCCGCCTCGCCGACGAGCGGCGGCGGCTGGACGTGCTGGTCTCCGGCGACCTGGAGGTGCGGGCCACGCTCGCGACCGGCTACCAGGAGCTGGAGCCGCGCGAACGCGAGGCGTTCTGCCTGCTGGGACTCATCGACACACCGGACTTTGCGTCCTGGTTACTCGCCCCGTTGCTCCGCATCACCATCGACGAGGCCGAGGACCTGATCGAGGAACTCGTCAGCACCCAGCTCCTCGACGTCGTCGGATGCGACGTCGCCGGGCAGACCCGCTACCGGTACCACAACCTGGTCCGCCTCTACGCCAAGGAGCGGGCCCAGGCCGAGTACTCGCCCGCACAGTGCCGGGAAGCGCTCTCCAGGGTGCTGGACGGGTGGCTCACCCTGTCCACCACCGCGGCGCAGCGCATCACCGGTGCGCGGCCGCGGCAGTGGCCCGCCGCGGAGCGGGGCGCGACGCACCGCTACGACGGCTTCGACCGCTCCGACGTCGACTACATCGTCGAGGACCCCTACCTCTGGTTCGAGGCCGAGCGCCCGGCCCTGGCGTCCGCGGTCGCGATGGCCTGCTCGAACGGATTCGGCCGGATCGCCTGGGAACTGGCCGACAGCACCACCGACTTCCTGGAGCTGCGCCACCTCTACGACGACTGGGAGGCCAGCCACCGGCTCGCCCTGGAGGCGGCTGACGCCGACGGCGACACCGTCGGCGTCGGCGTCATGTCCCTGCGGCTGGCGTCCCTGCGCTGCATCCGCAGGGACCCCGACGCCGGCCTGGAACTCGCCGACCGGGCGGGCGCCGTCTTCGAGGAGCTGGGCCTCGGCGCCCTGGAGGCGGAGTGCCGGGTGATCCGCGCCGGGGCCCTGCGGGCGCTGGGCCGGCTGGGGCCCGCCCTCACCGAGGTGACGCGGGCCGCCGAGTCCGCGCTGGCGTCCTCCAGCGGGCTCGCGCAGGCACTGGCCGCCCGCGAACTGGGCACGATCCGTTACGAACAGAGGCGCTGGGAGCTGTCGTCGGCCGCCTTCCAGGAGGCTGTGCGGCTCAGCCGGCTGGCCGGCAACCGGCGCGAGGAGGCCCTCGCGCTGCGGCACTGGGCCGTCGTACTGCGCCACCGCGGGGAGCTGCAGGAGGCGAGGGAGAAGGCCGAGACGGCCCTCGCGGCCTTCCACGAGCTGGGGGACCGCCCGTACGAGGCGTTCAGCGGCCTCACCCTCGGCCTGAGCCTGCTGGAGCTGCGCGATCCGTCCGCCCGGCGGTTCATCGAGGAGGGCCACGCCGTACTGCGGGACATGAACCTGGAGTTCGGCATGGGCGAGCTCTTCTACGTGCTCGCCACCCTGGAGCTCGCCGACGGCCACATCGACCGGGCCGTCGACCGGCTGGCCCAGTCCATCCGGTGGCTGGGCGCGGAGCCCGTCCACCACGTGCTGCTCTCCGCCGTCGAGCTGCTGTGCCGGGCCCTGGAGGCCGGCGACCCGGCGGCGGGCCGGATCCTGCGCATGGAACTCGCCGAACTGTCCGCCTGCGTCGGCACCCCCGCACCCGTCCACCGCCTCGAATCGATCCTCGCCCAGGTTGCACGCAGAGTGACCGGAAGGAATCCGGTAGTGACCCTGCCTAGAGTTCCGGTTCTGCAACCGCTCCACTGACCACGGAAACGGACGGCGATCCATCGTGAAGAAGACCACCATCCACGTCGACCCACGCGAGATGGCGGAGAGCAAGAGATCGGGCACGGACGTCATCGGCGTGCGCAGGACTCTTGCGGCGGAAGGACTCTGAGACAGGCCGGAGGGCTGTTCGGTACATGCGTGTGACTCTGGTGAACATGCCGTGGGCTTCCTTGGACACGCCGTCCCTCGCGCTGGGGATCCTGCATTCCATCGGCCGCTCCCACCGGGCGGACGTGGAGACGGTGAACGCCAACCTGGACTTCTACGACTGGGCGGCGGAAGCGATCGGACTGCGGGTCGAGGACTACGAGTTCTTCGCCAGTCACGCGTACTTCGAAGGCTACGGGGACTGGGTGTTCTCCAGCGCCCTCCACGGCGTGCCGGCCTGGCGGGTCCGGGAGTTCGAGGACCAGATGGCCGCGGGCCTCGGCCCGCACCTGCGGGGCGTGTGCCTGGCCCTGCACGAGGCGTCCGCGCGGTTCGTCGAGGAACTGGCCGTGAAGATCGCCGACACCCGTCCGGACCTGGTGGGGTTCACCACCACGTTCCAGCAGAACACCGCCGCCCTGGCCACGGCCGCGGCGGTCAAGAGGCTGTCGCCGGGCACCGCCACGGTGCTCGGCGGCGCCAACTGCGACGGACCGCAGGGGGAGGCGCTGCACCGCAACTTCCCCGCCGTCGACTACGTGGTGCGCGGTGAGGCCGAGCGGGCGTTCCCGATGCTTCTCGACGCGGTCCGCGGCGAGGTGGAGCCCGCGACGATCCCGGGACTGTGCTGGCGCGGGGACGACGGCGCGCACCGGGCGAACGCGATGTCGCGCTTCCCGCTGCCGCCCGGCGAGTTGAAGCAGCCCGACTACCGGCCCTACTTCACCCGGGTGCAGGAGTCGGCGGCCCGTTCCCGGATCGAGCCGAAGCTGGTGCTGGAGGGCTCGCGCGGGTGTTGGTGGGGCGAGAAGCACCACTGCACGTTCTGCGGACTGAACGGATCCTCGATGGCCTTCCGCAGCAAGGCCCCCGAGACGTTCGTGAACGAGATCGTCGAACAGGCCCGGCTGCACCAGGTGCTCGACGTCCTCGTCGTGGACAACATCCTCGACATGGGCTACCTGCGCAGCGTGATGCCCGCTCTGATCGAGGCGGGCCACGACCTCCGCTTCCACTACGAGATCAAGTCCAACCTGCGCTACCGCCATCTGCAGACCCTCGCCGACGCCGGCCTCGTCCAGGTGCAGCCCGGTATCGAGAGCCTCAGCAGCCGGGTCCTGCGCCTGATGGACAAGGGCGTCACCGGCTGCCAGAACGTGCGCCACCTGCGGGACGCCCAGTCCGCCGGCCTGTGGGCGACGTGGAACTACCTCTACGGCTTCCCCGGCGAGCGGGACAGCGACTACACCCAGGTGATCCGGCAGCTGCCCGCGCTCACCCACCTGACCCCGCCGGACGGCGTCACCCGCATCGAGATCGAGCGGTTCAGCCCCTACTTCGACCGGCCCGAACTGGGCTTCTCCCCGCTGCGGCCGGCCTCCCACTACGCCGTCGTGTACGATCTGCCGGAGGAGGAGCTGTACGACCTGGCGTACCTCTTCGACGCCCCGCACGCCGGAATCGACGAAACGGTCGCCAAGCAGCTCGCCGCCGCCGTCGAGCGGTGGCGCGACCAGCACCTGCACAGCAGCCTCACCCGCTACGACATCGGATCGAGGATCGTGCTGTCGAACCGGCGGGAGGACTTCGACTGGACGACGCGGAGCATCACGGACCCGGTGGAGGTGGCAGCGTTCCGGCTCCTGGAGGACCCGAGGAGCGTGCAGTCGCTGACCCACCGGCTCAGCGCCCGGTTCACCTCCAGCGTCTCCCCGGCCCGTGTCGCCGAACTGCTCGCACAGTGGGGCGAGGCCGGGCTGCTCTAC
This sequence comes from Streptomyces erythrochromogenes, assembly GCF_040684695.1. Lineage (GTDB taxonomy): Bacteria > Actinomycetota > Actinomycetes > Streptomycetales > Streptomycetaceae > Streptomyces > Streptomyces erythrochromogenes_C. The sequence continues at coordinate 126,965 of NZ_JBFBGM010000002.1, read as the reverse complement.
GAGGACGCCGGCCGCTACGTCCACGTCGTGCCGCTGGGCACGAACGCGGAGCTGACCCGCCTCGGCGGCTGCGCCCCGGACCTGACCCGGGACTTCGCACGGGCCGCCGGCCCCGGTCCCGGTCCCGGCCCCGGTCCCGAGGACGTCCTGTGATCACTGCCCGCAAGCCGGTGATCGACCTCTGGCGCGACTACCGCGAGCACGCGCGCACCCTCCCGGGCATGCACCTGGGCAGCGTCGCCGTCGCCGACGCCGCCGTGAACGCCGCGCACACCGCCCGCGAGCTGTACCGCACGGGCGTGCGCAGGGCCGAGTTCAGCGCCCTCGTCGACCTGTCCGCGACGGCCGATCCGCTCTGCGCCGTACGGGTCCTGGACCTGCTCCGGGAGCTGACCGCCTGGGGCGTCGTCGTCGACTGGCGCGTCCGGCTGCCCGACGCGGGGACGTGCCCGGGCGGCCCGTCGGCGCCGACGCTCGGCCACCTCTACCCGCCGTCCCGGATCGAGGGACCGGCCGGCGCGGCGGAACTGCGGGCGGCCTGGGCGGAGGGCTTCTTCCTGGGCAAGTGCGTCGTGCGCAACGGCCCCGGCTTCCTGGAGATCCGCGATCACCGGCCCGGCGTGCTGAACCGGATCGTGATCGACGACCCGGAGTACCTCGCCGCGGTGGAGGCGGTCCGCGCGGACCCGTCGGCCGCCGGCGTGGACCCCGCCGTGCGCGGGGACCTCGTGGCGGAGTCCCTCCTGGTCGCCGTCGGCGACCTGTGGTGGTGGGCCCCCCACCGGCCCCACCGCTGGCCCCAGCCCCCCTTCCGCGTCTGACGGCGGTGCACCGCGTCGCGTCGGCGGCACCGGCGTCGGCAACGGCTCAGAACACGGGCAGGGCGGCCAGCGTCGTCCCGTCCATGAGGAACACGCGGTTCGCGTCTCCGGTGATCCAGTAGCGGTCGGGGTTCTGGATGATGTGGAAGACCCACGACGGCCGGTGCCCGTCCGAGAGGTCGACGACGTTGATGCCTCCCCCGGTCTTGTCGACGGCGACCGACCACATGCCGCTGCCCTGGACGACGAGCGGGCTGGGCGGATGGCATTCGAGGAGCTGCTCGAAGACCCAGTCCGTTCCCCGACCGGTGCGGAGGTCGAAGCGGAAGGGGAAGGTCAGGACGGTGGCGTACAGGTGGTCGCCGTGAATGGTCGGCGGGCCCCAGAAGACCGGGGTGCCGCTCGGCGGCTTGGGGTTCTCGGCCTTCCAGAGCTCCTTGCCGTCGACGACGTCGACGACGAGGAGGTCCTTGCCGGTCACGCACAGGGTGCGGCCCGACACGGCGACCTTGGCCCGGCCGTTGTCGGACTGCCCCCGCCGGTCCCACACCGTGCGCCCGTCGGCCGTGTCGAGGGCGAGGACGGTTCCGTCCGCCGCCGTGACGACGAGCCGCCCCTGGGCGGCCAGGCCGCGGGAGGCGGCCTCCTTGCCGAGGTCCGCGTCGACGCCGACGGTCCAGCGGACCCTGGCATCGGACCGGCCGATGCTGCGCACGCGCCGGTCCCTGGTGACCACGTAGACGGCCTCGTCGTCCGCGGCGAGGAGCCACGCGGCATCGGCCGGGGACGTCCACTTGGGCTTCCCGGTCGAGGCAACGAAGGTCACCAGGGTGCCGTCGCCGTCGGTGGCCGCCACCAGCCGGTCGGAGAGGGACAGATAGCGGTTGGCGGCCAGCGCCTCCGCCGCCGTCCACCGGACGGTGCCGTCGACGACACTGCGCGCGACGATGCCGCCCTCCGGTGCTCCGACGACGACGACGTCCCGCACGGGCAGGGGCGCGGGTGTGTCCTCCGCGGCGGCCGAGGAGACGCTCCAGAGCGGCCCGGGAGTCTCGCCGAGGACGTAGTCGCCCTTCTTCGCGTCCAGGACTCCGGCCACCGGGGCCGGCACGGCGGGCGGGACGTCGAAGGGACCGGAACGGTTCGCCACGCTCCACCACGCCGCGGTCCCGCCGCCGACCGCCAGCACGGATCCGCCGACCGCGAGGCCCGTCAGCAGGCGGCGCCGGGAGAGGGAGCCCGGCGCGGCCCCGCCCGGCACGGTGGTCAGCCGGTTCAGGTCGTGCTCCCGGGTCGTGATGTCCCGCGCGATCGCGCCCCGCCGCCAGGCGCGTTCGGCGCCGCGGGGCGGGGCGAACGACCGGGCGATCAGGTCCGGCAGGGGCCGCGCCGCCGGATCCCTGGCCAGGAGCGGGCCGATCAGCGGCCGGAGTACGGGCGGTACCCGGTCCAGGCGCGGCTCGCCGTGGACGACCTCGTACTGCACGGCCGCGACGTGCGACCCCTCGTACGCGTGCTGCCCGGTCGCCGCGTACACCAGGACGGCGCCCAGGGAGAAGACGTCGGCCGAGGGACCGACCCGCTGCCCGAGGACCTGCTCGGGCGCCCCGTACCCGGGGGTGACCGGGACCTGGCCCGTCGCGGTGAGGGTGAGGCCGTGCTCGGGGCGGGCGATGCCGAAGTCGATGACGCGGGGGCCGGCCGCGGTGAGCACGATGTTGGCGGGCTTGAGGTCCCGGTGGACGAGGCCGGCGGCATGGATGTCGCGCAGCGCCGCGGCGAGCGATGCCGCCAGGGCCCGTACGGCCGGTTCGTCGAGCGGGCCGTGCGCGCGCACCGCGTCGGAGAGGGTGGGCCCGGTCAGGAACTCGGCGGCGATCCAGGGGCGTCCGCCCTCCGTCTGCGCGTCCAGGACGCGGGCCACGCCCGCGCCGCCGACCGCCCGGGCCATCCGGGCCTCGCGGACGAAGCGCTGTGCCAGGTTCGGGTCGTGCGCCAGGTGGGGGTGCAGCACCTTCACCGCGGCGGCGCGGCCCTCGGCGTCCTGGCCGACGTAGACCTTCCCCATGCCGCCTTCGCCGAGCACGGCGAGGATGCGGTACGGGCCCAGGCGGATCGGGTCGCCGGATTCCAGGGGCTTCATCGGGTGCGGGGCTTTCTGTGAGCTCAGGCGAGGGGGTAGGCGGCGGTGTACTCGTCGCCGAGGGCGATGAGCCGGCCGGCGGACGGGTGGGCGAAGTACCGGGCCCTGGCCGCCTTGAAGGGGCGGGTGACGGCGCCGGTCCGGAGGTCCGCGGCCATCAGGCCGGACGAGGCGGTGCTGTACGCGTACACGTGCCCGGTCCCGACCGCGGGCGGGGTGTCGAGGTCCTCGGACGGGACCGCCCGGCTCTTCTCCGCCCACCGCAGGGCGCCGGTGGAGGCGTCGAGCGCCACCATGCCGCGGTTCTCCTCGACCGCGTACACCACACCGTCCTTGACGGCCGGCGGGCCGAACCGTGCGGTCGGCGTCCGGCCTTCGAAGCGCCAGACCGGCTTGCCGTCGGCGAGGCCGAGCGCGGTGAGTTCACCGGCCGCCGGGTACACGTGCCGGTCGTCCACGGCCAGGCGGGCCCGGCTGAGCGCCGACTGCTTCCCGTCGAGCGGCTTGTTCCACAGCGCCCTGCCCGTCAGCGCGTCGTGCACGACGAGGCGCGGTTCCCCCTCCGCGGACTGCTGGACGAGGACCAGGCGGCCGCCCACCGCGCGGCCGGACAGGAAGTGCAGGCGATCGGACTTGTCGGGCCGGGCGGGCAGCGGCACCTCCCAGAGCTTTCTGCCCGAGCGGACGTCGATGCCCAGCAGGAACCACGCCTGGTCCTTGCCGAAGCTGGTCCGCGTGTGGGTGCCGCGGCCTCCCACCAGGTAGACGGCGTCGCCCGTCGCGCAGAGCAGCTGGGTTCCGAAGAGGATCGCCCGCAGGTCCTTGAGCTCGGCGAACGGCTCCCGGAGCCGTCCGGTGGCCGGATCGATCATGGAGATCCGCAGCGGATCGCTCTCCACGGTGGTGTCGTCGGCTGCGTAGAGCTGCTTGCCGTCGGAGGTGGCCCGGCGCATGAACCAGACCTCGGGGTCCTGCCACTTCACCGCACCCGTCGCCGGATCCAGCCCCTGCATGCCGTTCTCGGCCACGAGGAGCAGTCCGTCCAGGACGATCGGCGCGGGGGGAATCCGCGGATCGCTGATGCTGTTCTCCTGCACCTGCCAGAGCAGGTCCCACGCGGGTTCCGTGGCCGGGGTGGCGGGCGGCTCGGGGTCGTCGGGGTCCTTGCGGCCCAGCCAGGCCCAGGTGCCGGCTCCGACCGCGGCCGCGCCGAGCACGGAACCCCCGCCGAGGGCGAGGAGCCGGCGGCGGGACAGGACGGGCGGGGACGCCGACGGCGGCCCGGAGCCGCTGGGGAGGGTCGCGGCGAGGCCGTGTTCGGGCGGGGCGGGGAGGCGGTGGGGCGCGTCGTGCCAGACGCTGCCGACCCGGCGGGTGATCTCCATGAGCAGCGCTTCGGGGAGGCACTCGGCGAAGCCGTCCGCTCCGGTACGCAGCCGGGCGGCGAGCTCCTCGGTGGTGGGCCGGTCGGCGGGGTCCTTGGCGAGGCAGTGCGCCAGGACCGGGAGCAGGGCCGGCGGAACACCGGTGAGGTCGGCCTCGGCGTGGCGGACGCGGTACATGAGGTCGGCGTGGCTGCCGCTGCCGAAGGGGCCGTGGCCGGTGGCGGCGTAGGCGAGGACGCCGGCGAGGGCGAAGACGTCGCCCGCGGCGGTGTGTTCCCTGCCGGTGGCCTGCTCGGGGGACATGAAGGCGGGCGTGCCGGCGGCCGTGCCGGTGCGGGTGAGGCGGTCGTCGCCGAGGGCGCGGGCGATCCCGAAGTCGATGACCTTGGGACCCTCGGCGGTGACCATGACGTTGGAGGGCTTGAGGTCGCGGTGGACGACGTCGGAGGCGTGCAGCTGGGCCAGCGCCGCGCACAGCAGGGCCCCCAGGGCGCGCACCGCGGGCTCGGGGAGCGGGCCCGCGACGGAGACGGCCTCGTCGAGGGGCGGGCCGAGGACGTACTCGGTGGCCAGCCAGGGGGTTTCGGCGAGCGGGTCGGCGTCGAAGACGCGGGCGCCGTGGACGGGGCCGATGACGCGGGCCGCGTCGATTTCGAGGCGGAAGCGGGTGCGGACGGCGGGATCGGCGGCTATGTGCGCGTGCATCGTCTTCAGCGCCGCCGTGCGGCCGGCGGCCGAGCGGGCGAGGTAGACGGTGCCCATGCCGCCGCTGCCCAGGCGGGCGAGGAGGCGGTAGCCGCCCAGCGCGTGCGGGTCGTCGTGCGTGAGCGGGTTCGGCATCAGCGGTCGGTCCGGTGGGCGGGGACGGGGGGTTGGGGGAATGCGGGGAGTTCGGGGAACGCGGGGAGTGCGGGGAGTTCGGCGGCGAGGACCTCCGACGCCTGGCGCGTGAGGGCGACGACGACGGGCGCGGGCAGGGGCACCGGGCCGGCCGGGTCCGGGTGGGTGAGGAACTGGTGCGCCTGCGGACGCCGGGCGGGGTCGCGGGAGAGGCAGGCCGTGACCGGATCGCGCAGGAAGTCGGGCAGCTCGTCGCGTTCGGGGACGGTGTGGCCGGTCGCGGCGTAGGCGAGTACCGCCCCCAGCGCGTACACGTCGCCCGGCGGGCGGGGCCGGCCGCCGGCCGCCTGCTCCGGGGCGAGAGCGCCGGAGTCGAGGCCCGGCAGGCCGCTGCGGTGCTCGCCGTCGGGAGCCGCGGCCCGTACCGCGCCGAAGCAGCTCAGGCGGGGGCCGTCGGCGGTGAGCAGCACGGCCGCGGGGGACAGGCCCGCGTGCGCGACGCCCTGCGCGTGGGCGGTGGCCAGCGTGCGGGCGAGGGCCGCGGCCAGGGCCCGTACGACCGGACCGGGCAGCGGCCCGCCGTGGGCCCGCAGGGCGGCGGGCAGCGGGAGGGCGGGGACGTACGGCGCCGCGCACCAGGGCGGTTCCGCCCCGCCGCCGCCGACCTCGCCGACCGGCAGGAACCCCGGTACGGAGAGCCGGCGCGCCCCCTCGGCCTCGATGGCCCAGCGGGTCGGGTCGGTGTCGGGGCGGGGGAGCCGGGCGAGGAAGGTGCGGTCGCCGTCGGCGCCGCGCACGATGAAGCGCCGTTCGGCGGCGCTGTGTTCGGCCTCGTCGTCGAGCCGGCCCAGGGCGACGTGGGGCCCTATGTGCGCAGGGTCGTCATGGCGCAGCGCTCGCACCGGCGATGTTCCCCCTCGTCTGTGTTGATCAACGGCCACCCTACTCAAGCACTCAAGCGTCCGACCCGGGCTGCGCGTCGGTCTCACCGCGCCAGGCGAAGTGGAGCAGGGCCTCGGGGAGATAGCCGGACTCGACCTCGACCGGAAGTCCGTTGGCCTTGGCCAGGCAGGCGATCGCCAGCGGTCCGATGGCGACGACGCCGTGGATGACCACCTTCCGGTCCTCGTCGGCGGTCCAGTAGTCCTTGTGCTGCCTCAGGGCGTCGGCCAGGCACTCGTTGAAACCGGTGATGTCACGGCGCAGAAAGCGATAGAGCATCATGATCGGTGGGCGGCAGAGCTTGGCCATCTCGTCCCCGTCGAGGGTCCGGGCCTGCCCGGGAACGCACAGGTTCACGGCCCGCACCAGTTGTGCGCGAAGGTCGTCACGGCGGAGCCAGAAGCTCTGGAGGGTCTCCACCCAGGCGTACGCGTACTCGTCCAGCCGACCGCCGAAAGCGCGCAGCAGGGATACCGGGATCCGCGCCAGCATGTCGAGGCCGGCTGTGTCACGGCAGATGACCGCGAGGTAGAAGGCGTCGATCCAGGTGTGGGCGTTGAGGTAGGGCTGCGGCCCGGTGGTGGCCAGGTGGCGCTCTTCGTGGCGGATCCTGCACGTGATCGTCTCCCGGTCGGGAGCGGTGGTGGCGGCGAAGACGGCCGAGTGCACCTGCATGGCCAGCCGCCAGGACTCCCAGGTCTCCCGCAGGGCGGCGTGGGGGTCCACGGCCGAGCGGACGAGGGCGACGTTCAGCGCAGCCCCGACCGCGTCTGACCTGGAGTTGTGCGAGGTCTCGAACTTCTCCAGCGAGTAGGACACCGAACCCTCCATGACGGGCACCACCGCCGCCATGCCGTCCTTCGGATAGTCCTGCCGGGGGACGGTCAGGGTCATGTGCGCCTTACGTGGGGAACTCGCCGCACCAGTTGCGGAGGAGGAGGGTGGCGGGCAGGTAGTCCGACTCGACCTCGATCGGAATGCCGGCGTCCTGGGCGATGCAGGCCATGGCGAGGGGCGCGAGGGCGACGAGGCCGGTGGCGTCGATGGCTCGGCTCTCCTCGCTGCTCCAGTAGTCCTTGTGCCACTGCAAGGCTGTGGCGAGGGCCGTGTTGAAGCCGGCGTGGTCGTTGCGGAGGATCCGGTGGAGCATCTCCATCGGCGGGTACGCCAGCCGTCCGGCCGTCTCGGGGGCGCGGGCGACCTCCGGTGCGGTGCCGTCCACCGCCGCCACGAGCTTCTGGCTGAGATCAGGGCCGCCGGTCCAGTAGGTCTGAAGAGTGTCGATCCACGCGAAGACGTGGTCGTCGGCGCGACCGTTCTCCCGCAGCAGGGCCAGGGGCACCTGGCACAAGGCGGTGATCCTGTCCCGCTCGCGGCACACCAGTGCCAGGTAGAAGGCATCGAGCCAGGTGCCGGGAGTCGTGTACCACTGCGGGCCGGTGGTCTGGAGCGTGCGATCCTTGTGCGCGATGCGGCACTGGACGGTTTCCCCGGCGGGAGCCGCCGTTGCGAACACCGCCGCGCCGATCTGCATCGCCCTGACCCAGGCGTCCCACGTCGGGAAGATCGCGGCTCGTGGGTCCAGCAGACAACGGCCCTTGGCCAGGGTGAGCGTGGTGGTCAGAGCATCACCCAGCCGGGTGGGGCGTTCCTCCAACCCCTCGATCAGCTCATCTGCATCCTCCTGAAGCACGGCGATTCCCGCTTCTGCGTGCTCCGTGGGGAAAGAGTGACGGGTGATGATCGAGACCAACGCACTTCTCCTAAAAGATGTTGAAGTACTCGAGTTTGGCGCCAGCATACTTGCCGCTGTTTTCGACGGCCTGAACCAGGACATACCGCAGATTCTCGTTTTCGAGGGCCGTGGCGATCTCCTTGGCGTACTTGGCATCGCCTGGCGAGGTCAGGGCCCGGGCCTTCATGTCAGCCACGACCGTGCGGACATACTCGATGGTTCCCTGCTTCACCATCATGAGGTTGTCAGGATCGCCGTGGACGGGATGGGTGTTGCTCTGGCGCCAGTCCAGCGTCGCGTTGGGGGCCTTCGCCTCCACGATCACGAGGTTGCCGTCCTTGTCCCGCCAGAGCTGGTCGAACCTCTTCGAGCCGTTGGGCGTCTCCGGCAGCGGGGGGTCGTCGACTTCCTTGGCCCCCTCGAACTCCTTCTGCTGGAGCATGTGCCGACGGGCGGCCTCCTCGCCGAGGGCCTCACCGATCTTGCTGTTGTTGGGCCAGCCTTCGCTGACCTTGTCGAAGTTCTTCTGCGCGTCGGCCAGCGCCGCGGTGGTCTCAGGCGTCACGACGTCGTCGAATGCCGACTGGGCCCGGTTCAGCTCCATCCAGGCGAAGCGCTTGGCCGCAACCTTGTCCAGGTGCGTCAGGTCGTCCGGGGCGACCGTTTCCCGACCCCGTTCCAGAGGGGTCAGGTGGAACCTCTCCGGGTCGGCGTAGGGGATGTCACTGTTGGCGATCCAGCTGCCGTCCGACTTCTGCGTGAGCTTCGGGAGCAGCTGGCCGTCGACCAGCTCGTCAGCGCTGTTGCGGAATCCGGGGCCCCACTTGTCGTAGTGCTCAGCGCGCCAGACCGGGTCGTTGTTGACCCGCCACACGTGCTCGCGCGTGATGGCAGCCCGTTCCGCAGAGGTCCGCTCCTTCGGCAGGACCTCGCGCGCAGCCTCGTACTCCGCGCGGTTGGCCGCGCGGGTGGCATCGTCGAGGGGGGCCGGTGACGGGGGTGGCGTGTGACTGCCTCCCGTGCCCGGTGCGTCCGGGAGGCTGTTGCCCGTGCCCGGGGTGTCCGGGTGGGTGCCGCCCGTGCCGCCGGGGCCGTCCGCGTGGGTGGCTCCGCCGGACGGGCCGTCCGCGTGGGTGCCCGCCGTGGACGGGGTGTCCGCGTGGGTGGCGCCCGTCGGGGACGGGGAGTCCGGGCGGGGGCCGCCGGGGGTGTTGAGGTCGCCCCGCGGCATGTTGTCCGGGGCGTGGCCGCCCGGGGTGTGGTCGCCCGCGTGGCCGCCCGGGGTGGTGTCCACGCCGCGCGGGCCGTTGTCCAGGGCGTGCACCGGGTCGGAGATGTTGCTGCCGAGGTTGATGCCGTTGTCGCCGCCGCGGGCGCCGACGCCCACCAGTTCGCGTTCGGGGACCCTCGCGGTGGACGGGCTGTCCGCCTTCGGTGCTTCCGTACGCGGCACGTCCGCGCCCGCGTCCGGCTTGCCCGTCGGGGCGTCCTTCGCGTGCTGGGTGATCGTGCCGTCGGCGTCGTAGATGTTGCCCTTGGGGTCCATGAACTGCGACGGGCCGTCCACCGGGAGCTTGACCGTGCCCGGGGGCAGCGTAGTGGTGCCCTCGGGCAGCTTGATGGTGCCGTCCGAGAGCATGATCGCGCCGTCCGGGACGGCCGAGCCCGTCGGGAGGTGGATCGCGCCGTCGGGGAGGCGGACGGCTCCCTCGGGGAGGGCGATCGCGCCGTCCAGGTTGATGCTCGGGGCCTCGATCTTGCCCATGCCCCTCAGACCGGCCATCACGTCGCCGATCTTCGAGATGCCCGCGCCCGCGCCCTTGAAGATGTAGGTCATGGGGTCGATCGCGTGGCCGGCCTTGCCTGCGAACGACAGGGTCTTGGCGACCGCGCCGGCCTTGCCCGCGCCGGAGGCGGCGCCGCCCGCACCGCCGGTGAAGATCGTGGTCACGACGTTGAAGGTGACCGCGCCCGCCGCACGGGACGGGTTCGAGCCCCACTGGTCCCATGCCAGGAGCGCCTTGCCCGTTTCCTTCATCGCCGTACGGGAGTCCCGCAGCCACGACGGCAGCTTGTCGTCCGGCGCGGCGAGGAAGAGGGGGCCGACGCCCGGGATCGTCGAGATCGCCAGGCCGGTGCCCAGTTTGGCCAGTCCCGTCCAGGACTGCTTGAACACGTCCCAGCCCTGGAGGCCGACCAGGCCGCCGAGGCCCTTGAGGGTTCCCCAGATGCCGTCGACGACGATGCCCTTGCCGAACTCCCAGGCGTGCTCCCACACCTGCCACGCGGGGATGGACTCCTCCACCGCGTCGCCCCAGGGCAGGGACTTGGCCTGCTTGAGCGCCTCGGCGTCGTAGCCGTACATGTCGGGGGCGTTGGAGCCGTCGTTGACCCGCAGCGGCTTGCCGCCGACCAGCGCGACGATCTTGGCGTGGGCGGCCCGTTCCACCTCGTGGAACTCTTCCCACACCTCGGCGACCTTGTTGCGGCGTTCGAGGTTCTCGTCGATCAGGTCGCCGTCTTCACGCCACTTGTCGTCGTCGGCGATCTTCGTGCGGAACGCTTGCGCTTCCGCCCGCAGGTTCTCCAGCTTCTTGATGACGGGTGCGGCGTCGCGGGAGTACGTGCCGAGTGCGCCGGCGATGGTGCACATGTCGGTGCTGAGCTTCAGGCCCAGGTCGGAGACGGGCTTCGTCGTCGCGAAGAGCTGGTCCGCCTCCGGTGCCTGGTAGAAGGCCTGCAGGCCGCCGAAGCTCGTGTGGACGTCGGAGGCCTTCGTCGAGACCGTGGCCCCGCCCGACGAGATCAGCTTCACCTGCTCGTCCAGCACCGCGAGGTTTCCGGTGAAGACCGGTATCTCGGCCGGGTCGACCGGTGCGTTCCCGCTCACTTCTTGCCCCCGGTCTTTTCACGCAGGATGTCGAGGTTCACGGCCCGGGCGGCGTCCTGGGCGGCCTTGGCCTGGTCCAGGTCGCCCGCCAGGTACTCGTTCGTCGCCGCCACCGCGCCGAGGATGCACGCCTCGATCCGCTTCGCCATCGACTCGAACTCGGGCTTGCGGGTGCTCAGGTACTCGCCCAGCGCGGCCGCGACCGGCCCCAGCGCCTTCTGGCTCAGGGGCGGCGCGCCCACGGGTACCGGGCCCTGCAGTTTCGTTTCCGCCTGCGAGCCCGGCACGGCCGTCCCCGCTGCCTGGGCCGCCTCCGACATGGCTGTGAGCAGGGCGTTCAGGGCCTTCTCCAACTCGCCGGCGTTACCGCCGACGGTCTTCAAATGGCCCTGCACGCCCTGCGGCTTGATGTCCCATGACGTCATGGACGACCCACCCCCGTGAACCCGACTTCCCTACCGACCCGCTGGTCCGGCGATCCGCTGAAACGATCCCGCTCAGCCGATGTTGTCGACCGCGACCTTCGCGCGCTGGAGCGTCTGCTGCGCCGTCGCGTCGTTCTTCTCCAGCGTCGTGTTCAGCAGCTGGATGATGTTCTTGACCTCCTGGGAGGCGTTCTTCCAGCGCAGTTCCTTGGCGTGGTAGTCGTCCGCCACGCCGTCCGCCGCGAAGTCCGACATCGCCGCCGCCACCTGGGCCTCACGCGCCGCGATCACCTGCTCCAGCTGGCCGATCACGGCCTTGATGCCGCCCTGCGCCTCCGTCGAGGCACCCATGTCGTACGCACGACGGTCCGTCCCACCTGTACCCACGCCAACCACACTCCCCGTGAAGAAAGAAGACTCGAAAGAAGACCCGGAACCCGGCCGGCCTAGCGGCCGCGGAAGCGGGCCGCGTCGAAGTTCGCCGAGCCCTGCGTCTGCCGGGCGTTCTCGCCCTGCTCCTGGTCACCGGACCCGAAGGCCTGCTCCATGCCGGACTGGCCGCCCAGGATCGCCGCCAGCGAGGCGTTCAGCTCCTTGGCGATCCCGTCCGCACGCAGCTTGAACGAGTCGAACGCGACCTTGCCCTGGCCCTGGAACTTGCCCTCCAGCGGCTGCGCCGCGACCACCAGCTGCTTGACCAGCGATCCCAGGTCGGTGTTCGAGGTACGCGACCCCGACATCAGGTTCGTCAGAACCTGAGTCCCCATGTCGAACTTCATCCCGGACTCCCCCGCACTCTCGAAAGAACGTCAACCGATCATCAGTATGACCAGTTCTATCAACATACATCGCACCTGCAACGAGCAACGAGTGCTTTGTGACTCATCCATGACAAACCGACAGGCATCTTCACGAACCCTTCAGATGGCCCATCAGCTGCTCGAAGACGGCCCACCCCGTCAGGTCCGACGGATCCCCGGGCATCGGGTAGTAGTAGCCCGGGCGGGACTTGGGCCCCAGCCGCACCGGCTGCTCGGCCAGCGGGGTGTGCCGGGCCCGGTCGTCCGGCATCCCGCGGACCTCCTCCGAGCCCAGGACGAAGGCCAGCGGCACCCCCGGTCCCTCGAAGCGCGGCGGCACCAGCAGATCGCGGCGCGCTTTGCGGAGCTGTACGAGCATCGACTGAAGGCGGTGCCGGGTGACGAGGGCCTCCGCGACCCGGGGCAGGGCGTCCAGGGGCGGCGCTTCGCCCTCGCCGTAGCCGAGCGCCATCGTCACGGTCTCCTCGACGCCCGCCTTCGTACGGCTGACCCGCACCGTGGCCAGACCGGGCCGCTCCGGGCCGCCCACCACCACGAACCAGGTCGGCTCGGGGGCGCGGGAGAACGCGACGTCGGTGAGCCGGCCCGGCGACCAGGGCAGGTTGGCGGGCTCGGCCGTGCCCCAGCCCGCCGGAGCGGCGCCGGTCAGCTCGCGCCACACCGTCTCCAGGGCCCCGCCGAGCACCAGCCGGTCGTCCGCGGGGTGGATCGTGCGGAAGGTGATCGCCAGCTGCCGCTGCGCCGTCTCCGCGACCTCCTGGTACGAGGCGGCCACCGCCGTCCGGGGGTCGTCCTCGGTGGCGTCCGGCGCGACGACCGTGGCGAACATGCCCTCCTGCCAGCGCAGCACCGCGCCCGAGAGGCCGTCGTAGTAGCCCTCCCGCTGGTCCTGGACGACCCACCGCGAGGGCCAGTCCGGCATGTTGGCCAACACCGCCGGGGACAGCACCGTCCCGGGCGGGGTGACGATCTGCAGCCCGCGCTCGGCCGCCGCGGCGGCCCGGAAGGCGTCGGAGAGCCAGGCCGTCATCGCGACGACCGGGCGGTCCATGATGACCACGGCGACGTTCGGCGTCAGCACGTCGACGGCGGGCTGCGCCGCGGCCGGCGTCGGCGCCACGCCGATCCCGTCGCTCTCCACCACGGCCACCGACCGCGCGGCCTCCGGCGGCCAGGCCGTTCCCGAGGCCAGCGAGGCCAGGCGGGCCGCGAAGGTGCCCGCGAGGCGCTCCGCCTCGGGTACGCCGGTGGTGGCGCGGGCCTCGGTCCACCAGTAGGGGACCCGCGGCGGGGTGGCCCCGAGCAGCCGCTCCGCCTCGCCCTCGACCTGCACCAGCAAGGGCGCCTCGATCGAGACGAGCGGCCGGCCCTGCTCGTCGCAGAGCTGGACCACCGCCCCCTCGCCGGCCGTGTCCACCAGCTTGTCGGGGCCCCCGGACAGCAGGCCCGCGAGCACCGTCCAGGGGGTGGGCATCTGCTGGGTCAGGGCGATGACGTCCTTGGTCATGGGGTCGGGCGGCCCTTCACTCGGCGGCGTACACGGTCTGGATCAGGCGGTTGGACTGGCCCCTGCGGACGAGGACGCCGCGGCCGGCCGGGTGCTGGGCGGCGTACACCCCCGGGAACAGCTGGCCCTCGCTGCGGTCGCCGGCCATGACGACCGCCGAGGCCCCCGATTCGCGCAGGCCCTGCACCAGCGGCTCGTACATGCCGCGCGAGGCGCCCGCGACGCGGCGGGTCAGCACGAAGTGCAGGCCGATGTCCGCAGCCGAGGGGATGTACGGGACGAACGGGGCCAGCGGCGACTGTCCCGCGGTGGTCAGCACGTCGTAGTCGTCGACGAGGACCACGATCCGCGGGCCGCCGCCCCAGCTGCCCGGCTCCAGGTCCTCCAGCGGGGCGCTGTCGTCCGGCATCCGCCGCTCCAGCTCGGAGGCGATGCCCGCGGCCAGCCCGGCGCACATCTTGGCGTTGTAGGCGTAGCCGCCGTTGAACTCCTCGGGGACCACACCGCGCAGGCTGCGCCGCGGGTCCATGATCGCGAAGACCAGCTCGTCCTCGCCGTAGCGCTCGATGAGGCCGCCGGCGATGGTCTTGAGCAGGTTCGTCTTGCCGCACTCGCTGTCGCCCATGACCAGCAGGTGCTGGTCGTGGTGGAACAGGTCCAGGAGTACGGGCGCCAGCGCGGTCTGGTCCAGGCCGATCGGCACCCGCTTCGGCTCGGCGACCGGGCCCGGCAGCAGGTGCGGCTCCAGTACGTGCGGGAGCACCCGCACCGGCTGGGCGGCATCGCCGCTCCAGGTCGCCCGGATCGTGCGGGCCGTGCGCTCCAGGACGGCGCCCAGCTCCGAGGTGTCGGTGAGCCCGTCGGTGCGGGGCAGCGCCACCTGCGCGAAGAGCTTGCCGTCGGTCAGGACGCGCCCCGGCTCGTCGGGCGCGAGGGTCTCGGCGAGCTTGCGCTCGATGCTGGACTCGCTGGGGTCGTTGAGGCGCAGCTCGACGCGGGTGCCGAAGTTCGACTGGGTGGCGATGCGGACGTCGTTCCAGCGGAGCATGCCCGCGACGACGTGGATGCCGTAGCCGCCGCCGCGCTTGAGGATGTCGACGACCGCGTCGTCGAGCTCCTCGAAGTCGTCGCGCAGCGCACCGAACCCGTCGATGACCAGGACGATCTCGGCGGAGGCCAGCTGCGGCAGCCGGCCGGCCGCGTGCAGGGTGCGCAGCTGCTCGACCGAGTCGATGCCGTGCTCGCGGAAGAGGTCCTCGCGCAGGGCGAGCATGGTGCGCACCTCCTCGACCGTACGGGCCGCGCGCTCGCGGTCGGCGCGTCCCGCGATGCCGCCCACGTGCGGCAGCCCGGACAGGGCCTGCAGGCCGCCGCCGACCAGGTCGAGGCCGTAGACGCCGACCTCCTGCGGGGTGTGGGTCAGGGCGAGCGAGAGGACCAGGGTCCGCAGCAGGGTGGTCTTGCCGGACTGCGGGCCGCCGATGACGGCGGCGTGTCCGCCCGCGACGGTGAGGTCGAGGTACCAGCGGCCCTGCCACTGCTTCGTCGGGTCGTCGAGCAGGCCGAGCGGCACCACGAGCCGGTCGCGGCGCTCGGAGAGCTGCATGCCGCGCACGCCCACGTCGAGCGGGCCGGCGACGGAGTCCAGGGAGATCGCGTCGGGCAGCGGGGGCAGCCAGATGCGGCGGACCGGACCGGCGGCGTGCTGCAGCTGGTCGACGATGACGCCCATCTCGGTGGGGCCGGTCTCGCGGCGGCGCGCCGAGGGCTCCTGGCCGCCCGTGGCCTGCGGTGCGGAGAGGGAGTTGAAGGCCCCGTACTCCAGGGCGAGCGGGCCGCTGTCCTCGTCCTCGGCGCGCTGCACGGGCCCCCGGTAGGCGCCGGAGACGTAGCTCGCCTTGAAGCGTTCGTAGTGGCTGGTGTCGACCTTGAGGTAGCCGAAGCCGGGCAGCGGCGGCAGGTGGAAGGCGTCGGTGGTGTCCAGGACCGTGCGGGACTCGTCGGCGGAGAAGGTGCGCAGGCCCAGGCGGTACGAGAGGTAGGTGTCCAGGCCCTTGAGCTTGCCGCCCTCGATGCGCTGGCTGGAGAGCAGCAGGTGGACGCCGATGGACCGGCCGATGCGGCCGATCGAGAGGAACAGGTCGATGAAGTCGGGCTTCGCGGTGAGCAGTTCGCCGAACTCGTCGATGACGACGAACAGGTGCGGGAGCGGGTCCAGGTCGGGCCGGCGGTCGGCGCGCAGTGCCGCGTAGTCGCCGATGTCGGCCACGTTGCCCGCGTCCTTGAGGACCTGCTGGCGGCGCTTGACCTCGCCCGCGAGGGAGGCGTGGACGCGCTCGACGAGACCGGCCTGGTTCTCCAGGTTGGTGATGACGCCGGCGACGTGCGGGAGGTCGGCGAACGGCGCGAAGGTCGCGCCGCCCTTGTAGTCGACGAGGACCAGGGCGAGGTCCTCGGGCGGGTGCGTGGCCACCAGGGCGAGGACGAGGGTGCGCAGCAGCTCGGACTTTCCGGAACCGGTCGCGCCGACGCACAGGCCGTGCGGGCCCATGCCCAGTTCGGAGGACTCCTTCAGGTCGAGCAGCACGGGCTCGCGGGCGTCGCTGATGCCGATGGGCACGCGCAGGAAGGCGCGTTCGCCGCGCGGGGCCCACAGGCTCGCGAGGTCCAGGCGGGCCACGTCGTCGATGCCGAGCAGGTCGGCGAAGTCGACGGGTCCGGACAGCGGGGCGTCGATCAGGGACTCGGCGGACAGGCGCAGCGGGGCGAGCATCCGGGCCAGGCCCTCGGCGAAGGGGATGCCGACCTCGTCCACGGTGCCGTGGGCGCTGATGGGCTCGTCCTGGCGCAGGTCCTCGATGAGCACCCGGTCGCCGTCGACGGTGATGCGCACGCCGACGTGGCCGGGCTCCTGGATGCGCTGTTCGAGCAGGTGGAGGACGGTGACGCCCATCTCGCGCAGGCCGACCGCGTCGTCGGGGCGCGGCAGTTCGACGGCGTCCTCGCCGTGCCCGTCGGTCACCACCAGCAGCCGGGACGTCATCGACAGGGCGTCCTTGCCGGACAGCCCGCGGCGGACCTCGGCGGCGTAGGAGGCGCGGCGGCGCAGCTCGGGGCCGATCTGCCGGGCGAGCTGGTCGGCGGAGGGGGCGATGCGGCGGGCGGCGACGGGTCCGTCGAGCTGCTCGGTGTCCAGGAGGTGCGGCATCCACTTGGCCCACTCCCAGTCGGGGAGCCGGTCGCCGGGCGCGGCCAGGGCGATCGCCACGTCGTCGGGGGCGTGTAGGGAGGCGGTCTGGACCAGCAGGGCGCGCGCGACGCGCAGGCAGTCCTCGCGGGGGCCGATGACGCTGATGTTGCCGATGCGGTCCAGCGGCACGGTGAGCGGGAGCTCGGTGCCGTTGCGGAAGCGGGCCGTGAGCGCCGAGGCCTCGTTCAGCATGAACTGGTCGGGCGGGGTGAGGACGGTGGAGCCCTGCTGGCCGATCTGCAGGTCGCGGACCGGCATCTCGCCGGTGCCGACGCGCACGCGCAGGAAGTCGCCGTCGGTGCGGCGCCGCTCCCACAGCCGGGCCGGGTCGCGGACGATGTCGTAGAGGGCGTGCGGCGGCGGGTTGAGCACGTCGGCGTGCTCGCCGCGTTCGCGTTCCTCGGCGGAGAGCTCCTCGCGCAGGTCCTCCAGGTAGGCGAGGTAGGCCTCGCGCTGGGTGCGGCGGGTGCGTTGGGCCTTGCCGCGCTGGGAGAAGACGAGCGCGACCGAGCCGATGATGGTGACGACGAGGATCAGGGCGCCCAGCGCGGCGAACTGGCTGTTGCGCACGACCGTCATCATCACGACGGACGACATGACGCCGGCCACGGGCAGCAGCGACATGGCGATGCTGCCCGCCTTCCCCTCGGGGAGGTTGGGCGGGGCCTCGATGGTGCGCGCCTCGGGGGGCGCCGGCGGCCTGACGGTCCGTGCCGGGCGGTGGATCAGTCGGGTACTCATCGTCAGTGGCGCTTCTGGGAGAGCTGGAAGACGTCCGCGGCGAGCCGCGAGGCGGTCTGCCGGGTCGAGTGGGCGAGCAGTTCGGTGCGGATGCGGCCGCCGTCCGCCAGGTGGCGGTCGTAGGGCAGGACGTGGACGCTCGGCCCGGCGGCCTCCAGGGTGCGGACCGCGTCGGCGAGGTCGACCCCGCAGTGCGGGGCCTGCTCGGTGATGACGACGGCGGTGCTCGCCAGCATGTGCGGCGGAAGGCCCTTCATCCACTGCAGGACGGCGAAGGTGCTGCTGACGCCGTCGAGGGTCGCGGGGGTGGCCAGGACGCGGGCCTGGGAGGCGGAGAGCGCGACGCGGGCGACCTCGGCGGGCAGGGTCTCGCAGTCGACGACGGCCACGCCGAAGTAGCGGCGCAGCGCCACCATGGCCCGTTCGTAGGAGCGGGTGTCGAGCATCGCGCCGATCTGGCCCTGGCTGCCGGGCAGCAGCCAGGCGTTGTCGCGGAGCTGGACCAGGTAGCCGGTGATGTCGAGCAGCGACATCTGGGGCTCGACGATGTCGGCGACGTCGCCGGTGGTCCAGCGCAGGCTTTCGGCGCCGAGCCGGATGGGCAGCGAGCCGAGCGCCGGGTCGGCCTCGACGAAGAGGACGGGGTCCTGCCGGTAGTGCGCGTACGTGGTGCCGAGCAGGGCGGCGACCGTGGACTTGCCGGCGCCGCCGCGGATGGAGGTGACGGCGATCTGCCGGCCGGTGGTCACCGGCTGCTGGAGCAGTTCGGCGGCGCGGGTGGCCTCGGCGACCTCGCGGGCGGCCGACGAGGAAACGGTTCTGCGTACGGCGCGCAGCGCGCGGGCGCTGAACGGCTCCCCGTGCCGGGGCTTGCGGCCGGTCCCGGAGAGCTGCCGGTCCACCGCGGGCTTGGAGTCGGGCGTACGGGTCCGCTGTCCGTGGCCGGCGGCCGCGTACGCGGCCTGGGGGTGCGGCTGCTGCGGCTGCTGCGGCTGCGCCTCCGGGTACGGCCGGCCCTGCGGCGGGTACCCGTACGCGGGTGCGCCCTGCGGTCCGGCGCCCTGCGGTCCGGCGGTCTGCTGTCCGCCGCCCGGGACCTGGTGGGCCTGCGGGTGCCCGTGCGCGGGGGCCGGGGCGCCCGGGGCGGGGGCCTGCCCGGCGGGACCCGCGGCCGGCTGCTGCTGCGGCGGCCCCGGCTGCCCCTGCGCCGGAGGCTGCGCCCCGCCCCTGAGGTCGCGCAGGACGTCGCCCTGCCAGTTCTCTGCGTTCGGCATGTCTGCCCCTGCCCCTCTTCCTCAGAACTTGTTGAGCAGCTGCCCGTACACGCCGAACACCCCGACGGCGAGCGGGAAGAGCCCCACCATGCCCACCGATTCGACGAGGTCGGCCGTGCGCCGCAGCCGGACCTGCACGTGGTCCGGCGGCTGCACCGCGAGGACGAGCAGCGGCAGCAGCGCCGCCACGACCAGGACGGCCAGCGGGCCGGCGCCCCCGTCGTGGTCGGTCCACAGCATCACCAGGCGTACGACGAGCAGTCCCGCGGCGGCGATCAGCGCCACGACCTCGGCCACCAGCGGGAAGGCGCGCGCCCTCGACAGCAGGACGACGGCGACGAGCGACGGCAGCGCGACCGTCCACACCGACGGCTTCTCGGCGAGCGTCAGCAGCCAGCCGGCGGCCGCGGCCGAGACCGCGGTGACGATGGTGGCGAGCGCGAGCCCGCGGTGCGTGGCGGCGAGCGCGTTGCCGACCTCGTGGCGGCTGACGGAGGCGCCGCCCGAGCGGCGGTCGTCGAGGGCCGTGAGCCCCGAGGCCATCAGGGCGAGCCGCGGCAGCAGGCCGAGCAGCACCACCGAGACGAGGGCCATCACCGCGCCGAGCCGGGCCGGGTCGCCCTGTACGGCGGCGACGGCCTCCCACAGGGCCGTGATCACGGCGGTGGCCACGGCGCCGAAGAGCCCGCCGCGGCCGAGCGGGGAGAAGTGGCCGAGCAGGGCCAGCGTCAGGACGAGCGCGCCCGCGACGGCGGCGAGCCGCGCGGTGCCGGCCCAGTCGTAGGCGTCCGCGGCGGTCCACGCGGTGAGGATCCCCAGTCCGCCGGAGGCGAGCAGGAGCGCGGTCGCGAGGCCCCGGTTGCCCTGGCCGATCCGGGAGACGACGGCGCCGGTCGCCATCAGGACGAGCGTGACGGCGGCCAGGGCGCCGGCCAGCGCGTCGAGGGCGAACTCGTGCCGGGCGAGCAGGGCCGCGGTCACCGTGAACGCGACGGTCGCCACGCCCGCGCTGCCCCGCCGGGCGGCGGGACGCCAGCGCCAGGCCTGGAGGTCGAGGTCGTCGGAGACCAGGTCGGTGACGTCGTGGACCACCGGGGCGGGCGGTGCGGAGTGGCTCCTGACCAGGCGCAGGACCGCTCCGTCGGCTATGCCGGCCGTCGCGAGGGTGCTGTCGTGCGGCAGCGCGGAGCCGTCCGACGCGATCAGCTGACGGGTCAGCGGTCGCGAGGCGGCCCGGTCGTCGAGCAGCTGGAGTATGTCCGGGAGCAGTTGACCGATCGGCGTGTCGGACGGCAGGACCATGTCGGCCCGGCGACGCTCGCCGATCAGGGTCACCCTGCTGAGTTGCGCCCGGGAAGTCGTTGCTGTGCTCACCACTTGCGGGAACCTATCATCGCGGGTTTGCGACCTTTCGGGGCAAAGGGGGACGTGGCGCTGCTGCCGGACCGTGAAATCTCCCGGATCTGCACGCCGGTTGCTTCTTCCTCTACGACTTCACCGGCGCGGGCGACGTGGCCGCGTGCGAGGAGGCGGGCTGTGACGTCTTCGTCGGTTTCGGGGACTTCGACGGCTTCGGGGACTTCGACGGCGACGGGCTCGCCGGGGCGGACGGCTGCGGCGGCGCAGCGGGCTGCCCGAGCGGCTGCAGCTGTCCCTGCTGCCGCTGTTGCTGCTTCTGCTGCTCGGCCTTCTGCTTGGCGAGCGTGTGCTGGACGAAGGACCAGCCGACGCAGCCCGCGCACAGGACGGCCGCGATGGCGATGCCCGCGAACAGCTTCCCGAGCCGTTCGTCCGCCGTGCGCCGTGCCCGCTGGGCACCGAAGAGCAGGGCGTCCCTCATCCTGCGGCGGCGTACCGCCACCGACTCCAGAAGCTGGCTGTCGTAGTCCCGTGCCATCTGTCGTCCGTCGCCCCAGTCCCGGCTCGTCGAGCGCCTGCCACCGCTCCAGGGCGCGGCTGCTGAGTGTGCGCCATGCCGAGCCCCCGTGTTTTGCCTCTGCAACATAGAGCATGCATCCGAATCCGGCACATCCGGACCGGGGAGTGAACCGTGGCGGGAAGGCGGCGTACGCGTGGGGCCCGGCCGCCGGGTTGAAGCACACGCCGTCCGCAACTCCCGTCGTAGCGTGGGTGCGCCGGGGCGGCTCGGACCGTCCCGCGCGCGACGCACACCCCAGGGAGAGGCACATGACCGGTCAGGCAGCACAGCAGCAGGTCAACCAGTCGGCCGCGCAGGCCGATCCGCCCGTCGCGGTCCGCGTGGCCGGAGAGGCGGACGTCGAGACGGCGGCGGCGCTGTTCCGCGGCTACCTCGACTTCTACGAGGTGGACGTGGCGGACCCCGACGCCCCGCGGGCCTTCCTGGCCGAGCGCATCGCGAAGGACGAGTCCCTGGTCCTGCTCGCCGACGTCCCCGGGCACGGGACCGTCGGCTTCGCGCAGGTCTACCGCGCCTTCTCCTCCCTGACGCTGTCGACCGCCTGGATCCTGAACGACCTCTACGTCGCCCCCTCGGGCCGGCGCACCGGCGCCGGCCGGGCCCTGCTGCGCGAGGTAGTGCGCCGGGCCCGCGCAGCCGGGGTGGCGGGCGTCCAGCTGGAGACCGCGTACGACAACACGGTCGCGCAGGGGCTCTACGAGGCGGAGGGCTTTGTCCGCGAGGAGTTCCACGTGTACTTCCACGACCTCGGCGCGGCGGCTTCCGCGACGCCTTCCGCGGAGGCTTCCGCGGAGGGGTGAAACATTCCCGTGCGGCCGTCGCGTCGATGGAGTGGGACGGACGCGAGGGGGAGTGGATGCGACAGGGTCGCAGGGACGGGTTCCGTGAATTCGCGGCAGGCCGGTCGGGGCACCTGTACCGATCGGCGTGCCTGCTGGCGAGCGGGGACACCCATCTCGCGGAGGACCTGGTGCAGGAGACGCTGGGCCGGATGTACCTGCACTGGGGCCGGATCTCCCGCGTGGACAATCCTGCCGCGTACGCGCAGACGGTGCTGGTACGGGCCTACCTCACGCACCGGCGCCGCAGGTCGGCGGGGGAGCGCCCGGTCGGGGAGTTCCCCGACACGGGAGCGGCGGCGGGCGGCGGCGACCCGGCGCTGCGGATGACGCTGCTGCAGGCGCTGGGGCGGCTGGCGCCCAAGGACCGGGCGGTGCTGGTGCTGCGGTACTGGGAGGACCGCAGCGTCGAGGAGACCGCCGACGCGATGAACGTCAGCTCGGCGGCGGTCCGCACCCGGACCTCGCGGGCGCTGGCCCGCCTGCGGGAGCAGCTGGGCGGCAGTCTGACCGCCTTCGCGGAACTCTGAGAGCGCGGCGACCCCGCGCTCCCGCACGGCCCCTTCACACCCTTGAAACGGAAGGTCTAGTTCCTCATGCCCTTTGAAGATGATCTCGGTGCGGCCCTCCGGCGGACGGGGGACGGCTTCACGGCCGACCGGCACGCCCTGGTGGACGCCGGCGAGGAACGCGGCCGGCGCCTGGTGGCGCGCCGCCGGGCAGCGGTCGTCGGGGGATCCGTGCTGGCCCTGGCCCTGGTCGGGACAGCGGGCGCCTACGCCGGCGGGCTCCTCGGCGGTGCGGGCGGCGCGGAGACCGTCCACGTCGCGTCACCGCCCACGCCGTCCGGTTCGGGCGCCACCGGCGGTCCCGACTCCGGGTCCGGGAAGGGGCCGAGGGCCGGCAGCGGCGCGGTCGGCGCGGAGCGGATGATGGCCGATCTGGAGAAGGCCCTGGCGGGCCAGCGCGGGACGGTGACCCCGATGGAGGCGCGCGGCACGGAGAACGAGGGCGGAGCGGCGGTCTCCGGCGTGTACGACGACGGCAAGGGCAAGGCGGCCGTCTCCGTCGGCCTCTCCCGGGTCGACCCCGGGGGCCGTCAGGCCGCCCAGCTCACCCAGTGCGGGGACAAGAACCTCCAGGGCTACGACGACTGCCGGACCGAGAAGCTGCCGGACGGCTCGAAGCTGCTGATCCTCAAGGGGTACGAGTACCCCGACCGCCGGGTGGACACCAAGTGCTGGCGGGCCGTGCTCGTCACCCCGGCGGGCTTCATGGTCGAGGCCTCCGAGTGGAACGCCCCGGCGGAGAAGGACGCGCCCGTCACGCGGCCCGACCCACCGCTGGACAGCGCCCAGTTGAAGACCCTCGTCACCTCGCCTGTCTGGCACCCGGCGCTGAACGACCTGCCGCCCGCCGAGCCGGATCCGGCGGCGCCGGCGTCCGAGTCGGGCACGGCGCTGAAGGACCGCAGCGCCGCCGACGCCCTGGCGTCACTGCTGGTCCCCGTCGGGATCCCGGTCGCCTCCCGGGGCGGGGAGGGCACCTACGGCTACGCCGTGCTCGACGACGGCAAGGGCACGTCCCTGGTCCAGCTCACCGTCTCCAGGAGCGGGAGCACCTCGGGCTTCACGGGCGCCGACGTCACCGCGCAGCCCGACGGGACGAAGGTCAGGATCACGCAGGGACCCGCCGAGAAGGGCAGGGGCGTGGTCCAGTGGACCGTGGACACCCTGCGGGAGAACGGCCTGCGGGTGACGGTCTCCGGCTTCAACGCCGCCGACCTGAGCGGCGCCGCGACCCGCCCGACGCCCGCGGTCACCCTGGAGCAGCTGAAGGAGATCGCCCTCGCACCGGGCTGGAACCGCGACCGCAACTAGATTCCCGGGAATGCTACTTGGCGTCGGCGTAGCACTCCACGACCGCCGTGGTGAACGGGAAGCGGACCGGGGTGTCGCCGAAGGCGATCCGGCCGGCCCGTTCGCCGGCGGCGCGGATCGCCTCCACCACCGCCCCGGCCTCCTCGGCCGGGCAGTGCACGATCACCTCGTCGTGCTGGAAGAACACCAGCTCCGCGCGCATTCCGGCGGTCGCCTGCCGCAGGGCGGCGAGCAGCAGCAGGGCCCAGTCGGCGGCGCTGCCCTGGACCACGAAGTTGCGGGTGAAGCGGCCGCGGGCCCGGGTGTTGGTGGAGGCGTAGCCCGGGGTCCAGGCGTCCTCCCGGTCCGGCCGGCTCCCGGCCGCCTCGCCGTCCGGTTCCCCCTCGGCCGGGTCGACGCCCCCGTCCCCGGCCTCGTCGCCCTCGCCGGAGCCGGCCGGCGGCGGGCAGGTGCGGCCCAGCCAGGTGCGGACGAGCCGGCCCTCCTCCCCGGCCTTCGCCGCGTCGTCCACGTACGCGACGGCCCGGGGGAAGCGGCGGCGGAGCGCGGCCAGGTTCTTCAGGCCGTCCCCCGAGGTCTGCCCGTAGACGGCGCCGAGGACGGCCAGCTTGGCCTTCTCGCGGTCGCCGGAGAAGCCCTGGCGGGAGACGGCGGTATAGAGGTCCTCGGACCGGCCGGCGACCTCCATGAAGGCGGGATCGCGGGAGATCGCGGCGAGTACGCGCGGCTCCATCTGGTCGGCGTCGGCGACGACCAGCCGCCAGCCGGGGTCGGCGACGACGGCCCGGCGGATCACCTTCGGGATCTGCAGGGCCCCGCCGCCGTTGGTCACCCAGCGGCCGGTGAGCGTACCGCCGGGGATGAACTCCGGGCGGAAGCGGCCCCCGTGGACCCAGTCGCCGAGCCAGGACCAGCCGTGGGCGGTGTAGATCCGGTACAGCTTCTTGTACTCGACCAGCGGTTCCACGGCGGGGTGGTCCAGCTCCTGGATCTCCCAGCGGCGGGTGGACTTCAGCTTGATCCCGTCCTTGGCGAAGGCCCGGATCACCTCGGCGGGCAGGTCGGGTCGCACGCGCCGGCCGAAGGCCGCCGAGACGCGGTCGGCGAGCTCGGCCAGGCGCCGGGGCTCCCCGCCGCCCGCGTACCGCTCGCCGAGCAGCTCGGTCAGCAGGGCCCGGTGCACGTCGGCCCGCCAGGGCAGACCGGCGCGGTGCATCTCGGCGGCGACGAGGAAGGCGGCGGACTCGGCGGCGACGAGCAGCCGCATCCGGTCGGGGTGGGCGGTGGCGCCCTGCCGCTTCGCCTGGTCGGCGTGGACGGCGAGCAGGACGTCCAGGGAGAGCGGGACGGGCTGCGGGTCGAAGAGGGAGTCCTGGGCGCGCGGATCGGCGGCGCGCTGCGGCGGATCGGGCGGCACGGGGGCGTCGTTCAGCCGGGCCCAGGCCGCGGCGGCCGAGCGGGGCTCGCCGGAGCGGCCCTCGTGGCCGAGGAGCAGCAGCTCGGCGGCCTCGATGTCGTGGCACCGTTCGACGCGGACGCCGGACGCGAGCAGGCGCGGGTACACGGCGGCGGTGGACCGCCAGACCCAGCGGGTGCCGGGCGGGGCGGAGCGGATCGCGTCGGCCGGGTCGCGGACGCGCATCCGGACTCCGTCGGCGGGGTCCACGGGTGCGGCGTGCCACCACCCGTCGCCGTCCTCGGCGAGGGCCCACCGGGGAGTGCGGTCGCTCATGGGTGCGAGTGTCCCACCGGGGTCCGACATCCCCGGCCCGCCGTACCGGACCGAGCCCGGCCTCCCGGGCCCGCCCGCCCGAAAAGGGGGCGCGAAGGCGGACATGCCAAGCTGAGAGGTGTGACAGACCTTGCCGAGACCGTCGACCGAGCCTTCGCCGCAGCCCTCTACGCCCAGGACGACGCCGGGCTGGACACCGGGGCCTCGCTGCTCGCCGCCGATCCCGGGCGCTGGTCCGGGGTGGGCCGTGAGCTGCTGGCGCGCGGGGAGGCGTACGTACGGCAGGGCTGGGAGCGCGGCTGGCAGCCGGCCGACGTGCTGCGGCTGGTCCGCCGGGACCTCGACGAGCGGCACCTGCGGATCACCGGGGACCTGATCGCCGCCGAGGCGCGCCGCTACGCCCGGCTCCCGGAGCGCTGGGGCGAGGCCGAGGCGTGGTGGGGCGGCGACGAGGAGTACGCCGAGGGGCTCGCGCGGCGGGAGCGGGCCGACCGGTTCACGCTGGCCACCGCCCTCTTGGAGGTGCTGCGGCTGCTGATCCGGCTGCCGTCGATCGAGCCGGTGGGTCCGCTGCCCGGCGATCCGGTCGACGCCCTCGCGGAGCACGCCCACATCGAGCCGCGCATGCTGGGCCGGATCCGGGCCCTGCTCGCCAAGGCCGAGGCGACCACCTACCCGGACGAGGCCGAGGCGCTGAGTGCGAAGGCCCAGGAGCTGATGGCCCGGCACACCGTGGACGAGGCGCTGCTCGCGGCGAGCGGCCGTGGCCCCGCCCAGGTGCCCGCCGCCCGCCGGATCGGCGTCGAGCCGCCGTACGAGGAGGCGAAGGCGGTCCTGCTCGACGCGGTGGCCACCGCCAACCGCTGCCGGGCGGTGTGGAACAGCGGCTTCGAGTTCTCCACGGTGGTCGGCTTCGAGAGCGACCTGGAGGCGGTGGAACTGCTCCACACCTCGCTCCTGGTGCAGGGAACGGCCGCGATGACCCGCGCGGAGGCCGCGCAGCGGTCGGGCGGACGCAAGCGGACCAAGACCTTCCGCCAGTCCTTCCTGCTGGCCTACGCCAGCCGGCTCGGCCACCGGCTCGCCGAGACCGCCGAGCACGCGGCGACGGAGGCCCCGGACAACCTCCCGGCCCTGGTGGCGCGGGACGTGGCGGTCACCTCCCGGGCCGAGGAGATGTTCCCGCGGACCACCACCACCCGGCTGCGCGGCGCCACCGACCACGCGGGCTGGGAGGACGGCACGGCGGCCGCCGACCGGGCCCACATGGGCGGCCGCCGCCGCCCGCTCCCCGAGTCCTAGGCGGAGCCACCGGTCACCGGCCGCCGGTTACCGGTTACGGGCGCGGGCTACGGGGTGTCGTCCGCGCGCAGGGCCCGGGCCTCCGACTTCAGGATCCGCATCGACTTCCCCAGCGAGCGGGCCATGTCGGGCAGCTTCTTGGAACCGAACACCAGCAGGCAGGCCACCAGGACGATGAGCAGGTGCCAGGGCTGGACGGCGTTGCGGAACACGGGCGTTCCCCTTTCGGACGATCCGGCTTCTCTTCGGGATCCTTCGCGCGCCCGGCCCATGGAACAGGCAGGACGCCGCTCCCGACAAATCTGAAGAAGTCCTGAAAACCGCTACCCTCGGCGCCATGAGCTGGTTGCGGGCAGTGCGGGCCGCCGCCCGGTCGGGCCTGGCGATCGAGCGGACCCGCCTGGAACCCCTCGTCGCCCTGCGCGCCGCCGTCGGCCTGGCGCTCGTCATCGGCGCCTCCCTCGCCCTCCTCGGGCCCGGCGCCGCGGCCAGCTCCGCCTTCGGCGCCTTCATGGCGGCCGTCGCCACCTTCCAGCAGAGCTGGCGGCCGCGCCCCGCCCTCGCCCTGGCCTCCGGGCTGACCCTGGCCGTGTCCACCTTCGTCGGCTACCTCGTCGGCGCGTCCCACACCGGCCTGTTCCTCGCCCTGCTCGCCGTCTGGACCTTCGCGTCGGGGATGCTCTGGGCGGCCGGCCCCACCGCCGGGATCATCGCCTCCGGCAACGTCGCGATCATGCTGGTCACCGTCACCCTGCCCACTTCCGTGGCGCAGGCCGCCGGACACGCCGCGATGATCGCGGCCGGCGGGGTCGTCCAGGCGCTGCTGATCGTGCTCTTCCCCGTCCGCCGCTGGGGCGCCCAGCGCGACGCCCTGGCCGACGCGCTCGCCGCCGAGGCCGACTACGCCCGCCGCCTGCGCCGCGACCCCGTCGCGCCCTTCGACCCGCAGCCCCTGATGAAGGCCCGCGACGCGGCCGCCGTGACGGTGCGCCAGGCCCGGCGGCGCCCCGCCGAGCTGCACGGGGCGCGGGGGCTGGCGGAGCGGGTCCGGCCGGTGCTGGCCTCCCTCGCCGACCCGGCCGTCGGGGCGCCGGCCGAGGGCCCGGGCCGGGACCGTGTGCACGACCTGCTCACCGCCGCCGGAGCGGTCCTGGACGCCGCCGCGCGGGCGATCCGGCACGGGGAACCGGTGAGCCTGCCCGCGCCGTCGCTCGCCGTCCTGAAGTCCCCCGACACGGCGGACCTCCTCACCGGCGCGCCCCTGCGGGCCGCGCGGCGGCTCGCCGCCCTGCTGGACGACGTACTGGAGACGGCCGAGCCGGGATCCGGGCGCACCGCCGATCCCGCCGAGTCGATGCTGCGGCCGGGCATGGCCGGGCTCGTGCCGGTGGTCCTGGCGGCCGTGCGGGCCGAACTGCGGCCCGGGTCGCCGGTGCTGCGGCACGCCCTGCGAGTGACCGCCGTGACCTGCGCGGGCCTGTTGGTCGGGCTGGCGCTACCCCTCGGGCACGCCTACTGGGCGCCGATGGCCTCGGTGATGATCATGCGGCCGGACTTCACCCAGACCTACTCCCGGGCCGTCGCCCGCTTCGCCGGCACCCTGGTCGGGGTCGGCGTCGCCACGGCCGTCGTGCAGCTGGCGCAGCCCGGCATGTACCTGTCCGGCTTCCTCGCCGTGGTCAGTGCCGGGCTGATGTACGTCCTGATGCGCACCGGGTACGCCGTCGCGCAGGTCTGCGTCTCCGCCTACGTCGTCTTCCTGCTCGGCATGGGCGGCGTCCGCTGGGACCAGACCGTGCCCGACCGGGTCGCGCTGACGCTGGTCGGCGGGCTGCTCGCGATGATCGGCTACGCGCTCTACCCGGCCTGGGAGACCCCGCGGCTGCGGACCCGCCTCGCCGACTGGATCGCGGCCGGGGGACGGTACGCGGCCGCCGTGCTCGGCCAGTACGCCGACCCGGGCGGGGCCCGGCACGCCGACGTGCGCGAGGCACTGCTGGCGGCCCGCGACGCCCGGGTGGCCTGGCACGAGGCGGTGGACCGGGCCGAGGGGGAACCGGTGCGCCACCGGGGGCTCTCCCGCGCGGCCGCCGACGACGCGGGCGAGGCCCTGGCCGCGCTGGGCCGCAGCACCATGCTCCTGGAGGCCCACCTCCCGGAGCCCGGCCACCGGCCGGTCCCGGGCGCCGCGGCCCTGGCCGAGGCGGTGCGCGGCGCCACGGAGGCGGGGGCCCGGGCGGTGCGCGAGCGCCGGGTGCCGCAGTGGGACGGCGTCCGGGCTGTGCTGGCGGACCCGCGGTGGGCGGACCGTGCGGAGGGAGTCGGCCCCGGCCCCGGCCCTGGTCCCAGCCCCGGTCCCGGCCCGGAGGTGCTGCGCGGGGCGGTCGCAGGGCTCCTCGCCTCGCTCGACGAGGTCTCCGAGGCCCTCCGCCCCTGAGGACGGACCTGTCTGTGATCATGGGAACACCCCGCGTGCACGTGCATCTGCGCATGCAGCAGCTGGTGAACACAGCTATGATCCGGTGGAGTTGACATCTGCACTATCGGGGGCTTCCTGTGGACCACGCGTACAACGGGATGGCAGCTGCAGAACTCGCTTCCTTGTTTGAGCTGACGTGGCAGAAGAGCAGACACAGCAACTCGCAGGGTTCCTGCGTGGAGTTCGCGAAGCTGCCCGGAGGCGATGTCGCCATGCGCAATTCGCGCTTCCCGGACGGTCCGGCGCTCGTCTACACGCCGGCCGAGATACAAGCCCTGCTCCTGGGCGTCAAGGACGGCGAGTTCGACCACCTGATCGGCTGACGGAACGGCGCACTCATCAAGCCATGCACGTGCACTGGCCGGGACCGATCGCAGTGATCGGTCCCGGCCAGTCGTCGTGAAACGGGCGGCCCGGCCGCCGGTCCGGCGGGCTCAGTCGTGGAGCAGGAACAGCGCCCAGACCACCTTGCCGGTCAGCCGTCCCGCGAGCGGGTGCCAGCCCCAGCTGTCGCTGTAGGAGTCCACCAGGAACAGCCCGCGCCCGGACTCCAGGTCGAAGTTCTCCTCGGTCCGCTCCGGCGAGAACGCCCCGCCGGGCCGGTCCTCGCTGGGGTCGCGCACCGCGCACACCAGCCGGGTGCTCCACCGCATCAGGTGCAGCCGCACCGGCGGCTCCGGCTCGGCGCCCGGACCCCTCGACTCCTCGGGCAGGGCGTGGCGCAGGGCGTTGGTGACGAGTTCGGACACGACCAGTGCCACGTCGTCGAAGCGGTCGTCGAGGCCCCACTGGGACAGCGTCGAGCGGGTGAAAGTGCGTGCGCCCCGCACCGCGTCGAACCGCGCGGGCAGAGCGCATGAGGCGGACCCGGAGACAGCCGTGGGGTCGACCGGGGGAAGCCCCTGCCGTAACGGCTCGAGCATGGTCGATCCATTCGTCCCCATGCGAGGCACTCCCGGGATTCGCGGACGAAGCGGTGGCTTGTGTCCAAAGAGAACTGCGGGGTGGGTCCCGCGCCGGCGCGAAGTGCACGCAGGTGCGCGGGGACCATCGTTCCGAATGCTCGGGCCGGATGCAAGGGCAGATGCACGTGCACGCGCCGGACCTGTCCCCTCACGTGACGGTTCTTGCTCATTTCTTCCTACGCATACTTACGGACTTCTTTTCCAGGAGCCGGGATTCCGTTACAGAACGAGTACGGCCCGATGCGTTTTGGTGGCAGACTGCGGCCCCTGGGGTGCGGGGGCCCCGAGCACGCGCACACCACGCGCACGCCAATGCGATGGGGAGGGCAGTACTAGTGACCGCAGAAACAAGCGGTTCTGTGGTGCGCCGCATCCTCCTGGGCTCCCAGCTCAGGCGACTCCGAGAATCCCGCGGCATCACCCGTGAGGCGGCCGGCTACTCGATCCGCGCATCCGAATCGAAGATCAGCCGCTTGGAGTTGGGAAGGGTGAGCTTCAAGGCACGGGACGTGGAGGACCTCCTCACGCTCTACGGAGTCACGGACAGCACCGAGCGCGAGTCCCTGCTGGGACTGGTCCGCGAGGCCAACGCGACCGGCTGGTGGCACAGTTACGGCGACGTGCTGCCGGGCTGGTTCCAGACGTACATCGGGCTGGAGGGCGCCGCGTCGCTCATCCGTATCTATGAGGTGCAGTTCGTCCACGGCCTGCTGCAGACCGAGGCCTACGCCCACGCGGTCGTCAGCCGCGGCATGCCCGGCGCCACCGCCGCCGAGATCGACCGCCGCGTCGCGCTGCGCCTGGAGCGGCAGAAGGTGCTCGTCTCCGAGAGCGCCCCCGTCTTCCACGCCGTCCTCGACGAGGCCGCGCTGCGCCGCCCGTACGGCGACCGCAACGTCATGCGCGGTCAGCTGGAGCACCTCATCGAGATCTCCGAGCGGCCGAACGTGCAGCTCCAGGTGATGCCCTTCTCCTTCGGCGGACACGCGGGCGAGAGCGGGGCCTTCACCCTGCTGCGCTTCCCCGAGTCCGACCTGCAGGACATCGTCTATCTGGAACAGCTCACCAGTGCCCTCTACCTGGACAAGGACGAGGAAGTGGGGCAGTACGAGCGGGCGATGGAACGCCTCCAGGCGGACTGCCCCGATCCCGACCGGACCAGGGATCTTCTCCGCGGCCTACTCCAACTGTCTTGATCCGCACGTAGTATGACGTCTGATCAGTGCATGATGACCGATCGGTCTCCGGTGCAGCGCACGGGTGCGCGCTCGCAGTAAGGGATGGCATGTCCATATTCAGCGACCTCGCTCACCAGTACATCGACGGCGAATGGCTGGCCGGCAACGGTTCCTGGGACATCATCGACGTCAATCCGTACAACGGCGAGAAGCTCGCGGCCATCACCGTGGCCACCGTCGAGCAGGTGGACCAGGCCTACCGCGGCGCCGAGCGCGCCCAGCGGGAGTGGGCCGCGACCAGCCCGTACATCAGACGCGCCGTCCTGGAGCGCGCCCTGCGGATCACCGAGGAGCGCGAGAAGGAGATCGTCGAGGCGATGATCGACGAGCTCGGCGGGACCCGTCCCAAGGCCGAGTACGAGGTCCACCTCGCGATGGAGTTCATCCGCGAGTCGCTGCAGCTGGCCGTCCGCCCCGAGGGCCGGATCCTGCCCTCCCCGGTGGAGGGCAAGGAGAACCGGGTCCAGCGCCTGCCCGTCGGCGTCGTCACCGTGATCAGCCCGTTCAACTTCCCCTTCCTGGTCACGCTGAAGTCCGTGGCCCCGGCCCTGGCCCTGGGCAACGCGGTCGTCATCAAGCCGAACCAGAACGCCCCCGTCGTGGGCGGCGGGGTCATCGCCAAGATCTTCGAGGACGCGGGGCTCCCGGCCGGCCTGCTGAACGTGCTGGTCACCGACATCGCCGAGATAGGCGACGCGCTCCTGACCCACCCCGTCCCCAAGGTGATCTCCTTCGCCGGGTCGGACCGGGTCGGACGGCACGTCGGCGCGGTCGCCGCCCGCCACTTCAAGCGCACGGTCCTGGAGCTCAGCGGCAACAGCGCGCTCGTCGTCCTCGACGACGCCGACCTCGACTACGCGGTGGACGCGGCCGTTTTCAGCCGCTTCGTCTACCAGGGCCAGGTCTGCATGGCCGCCAACCGGATCCTGGTCGACGCCTCCGTGGCCGAGGAGTTCACCGAGAAGTTCACCGCCCGCGTACGGGGCCTGAGGACCGGCGACCCGCACGAGGCCGACACCCACATCGGCCCGCTGATCAACTCCTTCCAGGCCGACGCCCTGACCGCGCTCGTGGACCAGGCCGTGGAGTCCGGCGCGCAGGCACTCGTACGGGGGTCTACGCGCGGCAACCTGGTCGAGCCCACCGTGCTCGCCGGGATCCCCGAGGACTCCCCGCTGCTGGGCCAGGAGATCTTCGGCCCGGTGGCCCTGCTGGTGGTCTTCGACGGCGAGGACGAGGCCGTACGGCTGGCCAACGCGACCCCGTACGGGCTCAGCGGCGCCGTGCACACCCGGGACGTGGAGCGGGGCGTCCGCTTCGCGCAGCGGATCGAGACCGGGATGATCCACGTCAACGACTCCACGATCGGGGACGAGCCGCTTGCCGCCTTCGGCGGTGAGAAGGCCTCGGGCCTGGGCAGGCTGAACGGCGAAGCCACGGTCGAGGCGTTCACCACACAGAAGTGGATCTCCGTACAGCACGGGCGGACGGCGTTCCCGTTCTGATCAAGGGTCCGCGCAGCCCCAGGGGGCGGCGGATCAAGGTCGGACAGCCCCCTAGACTCGACCGGGCGTAGGCAGCCGCCCGGGGGAGATCGAGTTGAGCAACATACCGGAGACCGGCCGGACCCCTCGGGTCCAGAACCGGCTCGTCGTCATCCAGGTCGTCGTCTTCTCCCTCCTGCTCACGCTGGGCGGACGGCTCTGGTACCTCCAGATCCGCAACGGCACGGAATACACCGACGAGGCGAAGAACAACCACGTCCAGCAGGTGGTCCAGCCGGCCGTGCGCGGCTCGATCCTCGACTCGCGCGGGGTCCCGCTCGCCGACAACGCCACCCACCTGGTGGTCTCCGCCAGCCGCACCGAGCTGCTGACCATGAAGGACAAGGGCAAGTCCGTCCTGACCCGGCTCGCCGGGGTCCTGGGCATGGACCCCCAGGAGGTCGTCGACAAGGTCCGGCTCTGCGACTCCAAGACCAAGCAGCCCTGCTGGAACGGCTCCCCCTACCAGCCGATCCCGGTCAGCGACGAGGCGACCACCGAGCAGGCCCTGCAGATCCGCGAGCACCCCGAGGACTTCCCGGGCATCACGGCCGAGGCGACCGCGCTGCGCCGCTACGCGGCCCCGGACCAGGCCAACACCTCCCAGGTGCTGGGCTACCTCTCCCCGGTCACCGACGAGGAGATCGCCAAGGCGAAGAAGACCGACTCCCCGTACCTGCGCTCCGACCAGGTGGGCCGCTCGGGCCTGGAGCGCACCTACGACAAGGAGCTACGCGGCAAGGCCGGCATCACCCGCTACGAGGTGGACAACCTCGGCCGCGTCATCGGGCAGGGGCAGACCGACCCGGCGCAGCCCGGCTCGAACGTCGTGACCTCGATCGACTCGCGCGTGCAGGCGGTCGCCGAGCGCGAGCTGAACAACGCGATGATCGACGCCCGCAAGGTGCACGACAAGAACACCGGGCGCAACTACGAGGCCGACTCGGGTGCGGTCGTGGTGATGGAGACCAAGACGGGCCGGATCGTGGCGATGGCCTCGAACCCGACCTACGACCCCAACGCGTGGGTGGGCGGCATCTCGGCGAAGGACTACACCTCCCTGACCGACAAGGATTCCAACTACCCGCTGCTGAACCGGGCGATCCAGGGACAGGCGGCGCCGGGCTCCATCTTCAAGGTGGTCACCTCGACCGCCGCGGTCAACGCCGGGTACCCCTTCAACAACCGCTACCCCTGCCCCAGCTCGTACTCGGTGGGCAACCAGACCTTCACGAACTTCGAGTCGCAGGGCCACGGCGACATCACCATCGGCCGGGCCCTGGAGGTCTCCTGCGACACGGTCTACTACCTGATCGCCGACCAGGAGTGGAAGAAGGACGGGGGCATCAAGCCGAAGAAGGACCCGAACGACTGGTTCTTCAAGACGGCCCACGACTTCGGCCTGGGCAAGCGCACCGGCGTCGACCTGCCCAACGAGGTGCCCGGCCGGATCCCCGACCGCAAGTGGAAGCAGGACTTCTTCGACGCCAACAAGGACGCCTGGTGCCGGGACGGCAAGAAGAACGGCAGCTTCGCCGAGAAGATCGCCTACGAGAACTGCCGCCAGGGCAACCAGCTGCGTGAGGGCGACGCGATCAACTACTCGATCGGGCAGGGCGACACCCTCGTCACGCCGCTCCAGATGACCTCCGTGTACGCGGCCATCGCCAACGGCGGCACGCTGCACCAGCCGAGCGTCGGCAAGGCGATCGTCAGCGCCGACGGGACCTCGGTGAAGGAGATCGCCCCCAAGGAGACGGGCCGGCTCCCGATGGACGAGAAGACGCGCGACAACATCGACAGGGCCCTCGCGGGCGTGGCCACCGACGGCAGCGCCGCCTGGCGCTTCGGCGGCTGGCCGCAGAAGCAGATCCCGATGCACGCCAAGACCGGCACGGCCGAGGTCCAGGGCAAGCAGACCACCTCGTGGTTCGCCTCGTACACCGAGGACTACGCGATCGTCATGACGATCTCCCAGGGCGGCACCGGCTCCGGGGCCTCCGGACCGGCCGTCCGCAAGATCTACGAGGCGATGTACGGCCTCGACCCGACGGGCAAGCAGGACCTCACCAAGGCGCTGCTGCCGAAGCCCGCCACCGCGCTGCCCGCGATCCGGCCGGAGAACGAGAACGCCCCGAACGGAGCGGGCAACTAGGACAGGATCTGACCGCATCGCTCCGTAGCGTGGGGGTTGTCGGGGGAGAGGCCCCCGGCGCACCACGCAGAGGCGGTCAGATCATGGCTCAGATGTCCACCGAGGTCCTCGGCGACGAGCGCGGCACGCTCCTCGCCTTCGTCGAGTCCCAGCGTGCCGCGATCCGCGAGACGCTCCTCGGGCTCGACGAGGAGCAGGCGGCGAGCCGCCCGAGCGCCAGCGAGCTCAGCCTGTCCGGGCTGCTCAAGCACGTGGCGGAGGTCGAGCTGAACTGGCTGAGGCTGGCGCAGCAGCGGCCGAACGAGCGGATGCGCGACGAGTCGAGCTACGGCGACAGCTTCCGCCTCGTCGAGGGCGAGTCCATCCCGTCCGTGCTGGCCTTCTGGGACGGGGTCCGGCAGGAGACGGAGGCCTTCGTCGCCGCCGCCCCGAGCCTGGACGCCACCTTCCCGCTGCCGCCCGCGCCGTGGTTCCCCAAGGACGCCAAGGTCTCGGTCCGCTGGCTGCTGCTGCACCTGGTGGAGGAGTTCGCCCGGCACGCCGGCCACGCGGACATCGTCCGCGAATCCATCGACGGCACCAAGGCGATGGGCTGAAGGGCGGGGCCGTAGCCTGGCCCCATGTCAGCGATCCGGCTTCTTGTCCTCGGCGCCGTCCGCCAGCACGGGCGGGCCCACGGGTACCAGGTGCGCAACGACCTGGAGTACTGGGGCGCCCACGAGTGGTCGAACACCAAGCCGGGATCGATCTACCACGCGCTCAAGCAGATGGCGAAGCAGGGCGTCCTGCACGCCCACGAGGTGGCGCCGAGCGCGGCGGGCGGGCCGCCGCGCACCGAGTACGAGGTGACGGACGCCGGCCGCGAGGAGTACTTCAGGCTGCTGCGCGAGGCGCTCGCGGCGTACGACCAGAAGACGGACGTGCTGTCTGCGGCGATCGGCTTCATGGTCGACCTGCCGCGGGAGGAGGTCCTCGGGCTGCTCCGGGAGCGGCTGGCGAAGCTGACGGTCTGGCGGTCCTCGGTGACCGACTACTACACGCCGGAGGGCGGCCCGGAGGCGCTCGGCCACATCGGCGAGATCATGCACATGTGGGTCCACTCCGCGGACGCGGAGGCGGAGTGGACGCGGGGGCTGATCGCCCGGATCGAGGGGGGCGCGTACTCCTTCGCGGGCGAGGGCGGCGAACCGTTCGTGGGGGTGCTGGCGGAGGGTCAGGAGAACCCCTACGCCTAATCAAGTTTGACTAGCCCGCGAGCGGGCATTACCTTGGCGGCTCGCGGTAATCAAATTTGACTAGTGAGGGTGAGGATCGGCTTTGGCGATCTCCGTCGAAGGTGTCCGCAAACGCTACGGCGACCAGCAGGCCCTGACCGGGCTCGACCTGGAGGTGGCGGCCGGCACCGTGCACGCGGTGCTCGGCCCCAACGGCGCCGGCAAGACCACGGCCGTGCGGATCATGAGCACCCTGCTCCGCCACGACGAGGGGGTGGTCCGGGTGGCGGGCCACGACGTGCGCACGGACCCGGCGGCCGTCCGCGCGCGGATCGGGCTGCTCGGCCAGCACGCCGCGCTCGACGAGGAACTGGCCGGCCGGCAGAACCTGGAGATGTTCGGCCGCCTCCACCACCTGGGCGCGCGCGGGGCCGGGCGGCGCGCCGACGAACTGCTGGAGCGCTTCGGCCTCGCCGACACCGGCCGCAAGGCGGTCAAGCAGTACAGCGGCGGCATGCGGCGCCGGCTCGACCTCGCCGCCTCCCTGATCACGGACCCGCAGGTGCTGTTCCTCGACGAGCCGACCACCGGCCTCGACCCGCGCGGCCGCGCCGAGGTGTGGAGCGCGGTCCGCTCCCTGGTCGGCGGCGGCACCACCGTCCTGCTCACCACGCAGTACCTGGAGGAGGCCGACCAACTGGCCGACCGGATCGCCCTCGTCGACGGCGGCCGGGTCGCGGCCGAGGGCACGGCCGACGAACTCAAGGCCCTGGTCGGGGCGGACCGGATCGTCGTCGTCCTGCGGGACGCGGCACGGCTGGCCGAGGCCGCGCGGCTGCTGCCCGACCCCGCCGTCGACCCCGACACCCTGACCCTGAGCTTCCCGGTGGAGGACCGCATGGCGGGCCTGGCCCGGACCCTGCGGACGCTCCAGGAGGCCGGCATCGAGGCCGCCGACCTCGCCGTCCGGCGCCCCACGCTGGACGAGGTCTTCCTGCACCTGACCGACCGCGAGGAGGTGGCCGCATGAGCGCCGCATGGGTGGTCTCGGACTCCTGGACGATGACCCGGCGCGAGCTGGCGCACTGGGCGCGCCGGCCGGTCCAGATGATCGTCGGCCTGGTCTTCCCCGTGATGATGCTCCTGATGTTCGGCTTCCTGGTGGGCGGCGGGCGCGGGATCGACGGCAGTTACGTCGAGTTCCTGGTGCCGGGGATGCTCGCCCTCACCATGGCCTTCGGGCTGGAGGCCACCCTGACGGCGGTCACCCAGGACCTGAACAAGGGGGTGATCGACCGCTTCCGGGCCATGCCGATGTCCTCCTCCGCCGTCCTGGTGGGCCGCTGCGCCGCCGACATGCTCCAGTCGGCCGTGGGCCTGCTGGTCCTGGCCGCGGTCGGGCTGCTGCTCGGCTGGCGCTGGCACGGCGGCGCGGCGGCCGCCCTGCTCGCCTTCGGGCTGCTCCTGCTGCTGCGCCTGGCGATGCTGTGGATCGGGATCTGGCTCGGCATGGTCGCGGGCCGCCCGGACCTGGTGCAGGCGGTGCAGATCCTCGTGTGGCCGGTGGGCTTCCTGTCCAACGCGTTCGCCACGCCGGAGTCGATGCCCGGCTGGCTGGGCGCGGTGGTGGAATGGAACCCGCTCTCGGCGACGGCCACGGCCGTGCGCGACCTGTTCGGAAACCCGGCCGCGGCGCCCCCGTCGTGGGCCGCCGACCACGCGGCCCTGCTGGCGGTCGCCTGGCCGCTCCTGCTGCTCGCGGTCTTCTTCCCGCTGGCGGTGGGGCGTTACCGGGGCCTGGGCAGGTAGCCGCGTGAGGGGACTTGCACCTCACGCGGCGTGAGGAACCACAGTGAAGGGCGTACCCAAGCAGAGGAGGGAAGCCATGGGCCACTCCGTGGGCCAGGTCGCCGGTTTCGCCGGAGTCACGGTGCGCACCCTGCACCACTACGACGAGATCGGCCTGCTCTCCCCGAGCGGCCGCAGCGGCGCGGGACACCGGCGGTACGACGACGCCGACCTGGACCGGCTGCAGCGGATCCTGTTCTACCGGGAGCTCGGCTTCCCCCTCGACGAGGTCGCGGTCCTGCTGGACGACCCGGAATCGGACCCACAGGAGCATCTGCGCCGGCAGCATGCCCTGCTGACCGACCGGATCGCCCGGCTCCAGCAGATGGCCAAGGCCGTTGAGCACGCCATGGAGGCGAAGAAGATGGGCATCAACCTCACGCCCGAGGAGAAGTTCGAGGTCTTCGGGGACCACGACCCGGAGCAGCACGCGCAGGAGGTCGAGGAGCGCTGGGGCGACACAGAGGCGTACGCCGAGTCGCAGCGCCGGGCGGCCACGTACACCAAGGACGACTGGCAGCGGATCCAGGACGAGTCCGCCGCATGGGGCCGCCGGTACGCGGCGGCCATGGAGGCGGGCGAGCCCGCCGACGGCGAGCGCGCGATGGACCTGGCCGAGGAGCACCGCCTGCACATCCACCGCTGGTTCTACGACTGCCCGTACGAGATGCACACGTGCCTCGGTGAGATGTACGTGGCGGACGAGCGCTTCACCGCCTTCTACGACGCGGTGAAGCCGGGCATGGCCGCGCACCTGCGCGACGCGATCCTCGCCAACGGCGTGCGCAACGTGTAAGCGGAACATCACGCGGACGACCCCCGCCCGGGCCTGGAACCGGGCGGGGGTCGTGTGCGTTGATAATTGAAACCGTCCCCATCCCTGCCTTCCCCCGATCCAGGAGAGCCCGGAACCCGTGTATACGCTTGCGCTCGGCCCTGAGTGGCTGTCCCCGGACTACCTGATCTCGCACTTCGGCCTGATCGGCATCCTGGTCATCGTCTTCGCCGAGTCGGGTCTCTTCGCCTTCCTCCCCGGCGACTCGCTGCTCTTCACCGCGGGCCTGCTGGTCGCCGACGGGCAGTACATCAAGCAGCCGCTGTGGCTGGTCTGCACCCTGATCGTGGCCGCCGCCATCATCGGCGACCAGGTCGGCTACATGATCGGCAAGTACTTCGGGCCGAAGCTCTTCAACCGGCCGAACTCCAAGCTCTTCAAGCGGGAGAACCTGGACAAGGCGCACGAGTTCATGGACAAGCACGGCCCCAAGGCCATCGTGCTCGCCCGCTTCGTGCCGATCATCCGCACCTTCGCCCCGATGGTCGCGGGCGCCGGCACGATGAAGTACCGCACCTTCCTGACCTACAACGTCATCGGCGGCATCGGCTGGGGCGCGGGCGTCACCATCGCCGGCTACTGGCTCGGCCAGATCGAGTTCATCAAGACGAACGTCGAGCCCATCCTCGTCGGCATCGTCCTCATCTCCGTCATCCCGGTGGTCTTCGAGGTGCTGAAGGCCCGCAAGGAGTCCAAGGCGAACGCCGGCCAGGCCCCGGAGGCGGTCGCCGCCGACGGCACCGGCCCGCAGTCCCCGGGCCAGCGCGGGCGCCACGCCAAGCGCTGAGACCGCACGCAGCACCCGTACGCCCTGGAGGCCCGCCTGAGGCACCCGGGGCGTACGCGTACCCGTACGCGTCCCCTGCCCGGCGCTCAGAAGCCGCGGGTCCGCTTCGCCGCGCGGCGCTTGGCGGCGCTCGTGGCCCCCGGGATGCGCATGAACAGCCGTGAGGCCTCGGAGCCGAGGTTGACGCCGATGGCGATGGCCAGCGCGATGGCCGCGGCGTTCACCAGTGAGCCCAGGCCCTCGTTCAGCCGGTTCTCGGCGATCAGCAGCAGCCCGTAGTACACCGCCGAGCCGGGCAGCAGCGGGCCGATGGCGGCCGTCACGTACGGCAGGGCGGAGGCGAAGCGGTAGCGGGAGAAGAGCTGCCCGAAGAGGCCGACCAGCCCGGCAGCGATGGCCGTGGACGGTACGGGCGGGATGCCGCCCGCGTAGTGCAGCGCCCCGAAGGTGACCCAGGCGACCGCGCCGTTCAGCGTCACGATCCACACGGTGGAGCGTTCCTGCTGGAGCAGGATCGCGAAGGTGAACACCAGCACCATCGAGGCGGCGATCTGGATCAGCGGCCGCTGCTGGATCTGCAGGACCTCCTCCGGCCGCGGCGAGGCGTCGAACTGCAGCCCCACGTAGAGCACCACCAGCACGCCCATGATGATGCCGATGAAGAGGTACATGACCTCCAGCAGCCGGGCCGAGGCGGTGATGTAGTAGCCGGTCAGGCCGTCCTGCACGGCCGCGACCACGGCCCGTCCCGGCAGCAGCGCGAACAGCCCACCGGTGATCACGGCGGAGGCCTTGACGTCGATCCCCGTCATGTTGAGCGCGACCCCGATGGCGGCCGGCGGCATCGCGGCGACCACGAACTGGTAGAACTCGGGCAGCCCGCGCCCGGCGCACAGCCAGGCCAGGCGGTCACCGAGCATCGCGCCGATCGCGGCGGCGAAGAAGACGAGCACCCCGCCGCCGACGAGGGTGGAGGCCGCCCCGGCGAGCAGTCCGGCGGAGGCCGTGAGCATCCAGCCGGGGTACGGGTGCCGGTTGCGGCGGATCTCGGCGAGGCGCCGGTAGGCCTCCTCCAGCGAGACGTCGATCTCGTGGGCGCTGATGTCGTCCACCAGCCGGAACACGGCCGCGAGCCGGTTGTAGTCGGTGCCGCGGCGGCGCACGGTCCGGCTGGCCGAGACCGGGTCGCCCACCAGCGAGGGGTGGTGGCTGATCGACAGCATGGTGAAGGTGACGGTCGGCTCGCAGCGGTCCAGCCCGTAGCTGCGGGCCACCGCGAACATCGCGGCCTCCACGTCCTCGGCACCCTCGCCGCCCGCGAGCAGCAGCTCGCCGATGCGCAGGGTCAGGTCGAGCACGCGGCCCACGGCGGGGCCCGTCTCGCTCTGCCGCTGGACCAGGTCCGGCACGGGCCGGACGTCGACCGGCATGCGCAGCATCGTGCGCATCCGGTCCTGCCAGGGCGACTCCTTCATCTGCGCGACGGGGAAGCCCTGACCGGGGGTGTAGGCGGGCGGGGACTGCGTGGCCCGGTAGGTGGCAGGGGCGGCGAAGGCCGATCCCTCGGGCTCGGGCGGCACCGGACCGGTGCCCGCGGGCAGAGCGAATTCCGAGGTGGGCTGGTCCTCACCCAGAGGCTCCGGCTGCACTCCGGGTGGTGCCGTGAAGGCGCTGTGCGCCTCGTCGGACTGGGGCTTCCTGTCCTCGGCCCCGTCGGCCTCCGCCACGCGTCCTCCTGTTCGTGATCACCCGGAGTATCAGTATGCGGAACCGTTTCCTCCCCGGCGAAACCTGGCTCCCCGGCCCGGGCACACGACGGCGGGCGGCACCCCCGAGGGGATGCCGCCCGCCATGTCACGAGGGGCCCGGGGCAGTGCCCCGGCCCGTCACCGCCGAGCCTGGGCTCAGTGGTGGCCGCCCTGCGCCTCCAGGCGCTTGTACGAGGCCTCGATCTCGGCCTCGGCCTCGGCGCGGCCGACCCAGTTCGCGCCCTCGACCGACTTGCCCGGCTCCAGGTCCTTGTAGACCTCGAAGAAGTGCTGGATCTCCAGGCGGTCGAACTCGGACACGTGGTGGATGTCGCGCAGGTGCTCGACACGCGGGTCGGAGGCCGGCACGCACAGCAGCTTGTCGTCGCCGCCCGCCTCGTCCGTCATGCGGAACATGCCGATGGCGCGGCACTTGATCAGGCAGCCCGGGAAGGTCGGCTCGTCAAGGATGACCAGCGCGTCCAGCGGGTCGCCGTCCTCGCCGAGGGTGTTCTCGACGAAGCCGTAGTCGGCCGGGTAGCTGGTCGAGGTGAAGAGGCGACGGTCCAGACGGATCCGGCCGGTCTCGTGGTCCACCTCGTACTTGTTCCGCGAACCCTTGGGGATCTCGATGGTGACGTCGAACTCCACGTCCTGCTCCTCCATGATCAGCTTCATTGCTTCGAGACGGCATTGATTCAACTGCGTGCGCGTCCGGCCCATCCCTGTCGGGTGGGGTGCCATGCTCGCGGCAAGACGCAGTGGTTAAGTGTCCCTCACGCATATGTGTGATCGCGAAAGGGGCTGGTCCGAGGTGCCATTGGTCAAGACCTGGCAGCTCACCGCGGGTGCGGCCGTCGCCGGCCTCGCCCTGTCGGTGGCAGCGGTGACCGCCGCCGGTCCATGGGACTCCGGCCAGCGTAAGGCCGAGCGGGACAGAGCCGCCTCCTGGGGCCGTACGGGTGGCGCAGATCACGGTGGCGCGACCGGTGCGGGCTCCCTCCCGCAGGCCGCGCCCAGTGCCCCCGGGGTACTGGGCGCCGTCGGTCCCGGCGTCCCGCGGGGGCAGGCCGCCGCGGCCGCGCCGTCCGACGCGCTCGCCGCCCGGCTGGGGCCGCTGCTGGCCGACCCGGCGCTCGGCACCGTCCGCAGCGCCTCCGTCGTGGACACCGCCACCGGACAGGTGCTCTACGAGTCCCGGGCGCGGGACGCGATGACCCCCGCCTCCACCGTCAAGATCGCCACCGCGGCGGCCGTCCTGGCCGCCCTCGGGCCCGAGCACCGGATCAGGACCACCGTCGTGCCCGGCGCCGCCCCCGGCCAGGTCGTCCTCGTCGGCGGCGGCGACCCCTCCCTCACCGCGAAGAAGAAGAGCCCCGCCGGATCGGGCGGCAGCCTGGTCGCCCTCGCCGCCGACGCCGCCCAGGCCCTCAAGGCCGCCGGCACCGACACCGTGACCCTCGGGTACGACGACAGCCTCTACACCGGCCCCGCCCGGCACCCGATCGGCGTCAACCCCAACATCGCCCCCGTGACCGCCCTGGCGGCCGACGAGGGCCGCCCCGACGACTCCACCTCCGGACCCGTGGACCGCACCGACGACCCGGCCGGGGCCGCCGCCCGCGCCTTCCGCACCCTGCTGGCCGAACGCGGCATCAAGGTCACCGGAGAACCCGCCCGGGCCAAGGCCGCCGCCGGCGCCCAGCCGCTGGCCGTCACCCAGTCCACCCCGGTGGCCGGACTCGTCGAGCGGATGCTGACCAACAGCGACAACGACATCGCCGAGGCCCTCGCCCGGCAGACCGCCCTCGCCTCCGGACAGCCCGCCAGCTTCGAAGGGGCCGAGAAGGCCGTCACCGCCCGGCTCGCCGGCCTCGGCATCGACATGACCGGCTCCCGCTTCGCCGACGGCAGCGGCCTGAACCGCGCCGACAAGGTCAGCGCCGGCCTGCTGACCGGCCTGCTCGCCAAGGCCGCCGACCCCGCCCACCCGGAGCTGCGGCCCGTCCTGACCGGGCTCCCCGTCGCCGGATTCACCGGGACCCTGCGCGGGCGCAACGCCGGCACCTCACCGGCCGCCGGCCTGGTCCGCGCCAAGACCGGCACCCTCACCGGGGTGAACTCCCTCTCCGGCACCGTCGTCGACTCCACCGGCAGGCTCCTCGCCTTCGCCTTCCTGACGGCCAACAGCCCCGGCCCCGAGGGCGCCGAGAAGGGCCTCGACAAGCTGGCCGCGGCCGTCGCGGGCGCTCCGTAGGGGGTCCGCCGGAGGGCTCGCCCACGTACGGTTGACGCATGACGAGCATCAGTGGTGCGGAGATGGTCGACTGGAACCTCGCGGTGGCGACCGCGACCCGGCTGGTACGGCCCGGCCCGGAGGTGACCCGGGACGAGGCGCGGGCCGTCGTGGCCGAGCTGCGCGGGCACGCCAGGACCTCGGAACGGCACGTGCGCGAGTTCACCCGGATGATCCCCGAAGGGGCCGCCGTCCCCGACACCCCCGTCCTGGTCGTCGACCGGGCCGGCTGGGTCAAGGCCAACGTCGCCGGATTCCGGGAGCTGCTCATGCCGCTCCTCGGCAAGATGCAGGACCGCCGCGCGAGCGCCCCCGGCGGAGCCGTCCTCGGCGCGGTCGGCGGCAAGGTCACCGGCGTCGAACTCGGCATGCTGCTGAGCTTCCTGGCCTCCAGGGTCCTGGGCCAGTACGAGACCTTCGCGCCCGTCTCCCGCGACCTGCCGGCCTCCGCGGCGGGCGGGCGGCTGCTCCTCGTCGCCCCGAACATCGTGCACGTCGAGCGCGAGCTGGAGGTGGCGCCGCACGACTTCCGCCTGTGGGTCTGCCTCCACGAGGAGACGCACCGTACCCAGTTCACGGCCGTCCCGTGGCTGCGCGCCCACCTCGAAGGTGAAATCCAGACGTTTCTCGGCGCCACCGAGGTCGACCCGACGACGGTCCTCGAACGCATCCGGGAGGCCGCCCAGTCCTTCGCCGGAGCCCGCCCGGACGCCGAGCGCGGCGACGATGGCCGCTCCCTCGTCGAGCTCGTGCAGACCCCCGAGCAGCGCGAGATCCTCGCCCGCCTCACCGCCGTCATGTCCCTCCTGGAGGGCCACGCCGACTTCGTCATGGACGGCGTCGGCCCCCAGGTGGTCCCCTCGGTCGCCGAGATCCGCGAGAAGTTCCAGCAGCGCCGTGCCAGCGGCGCGGGCCGGCTCGACGCCGCCCTGCGCAAGCTGCTCGGCCTCGACGCCAAGCTGCGCCAGTACCGCGACGGCGAGCGCTTCGTGCGGGCCGTCGTCGGCCAGGTGGGCATGGACGGCTTCAACCGGGTCTGGACCTCCCCGAACACGCTGCCCACCAAGGCGGAGATCGACCGGCCCGCGGACTGGGTGGCCCGGGTCCACGGCAAGGGGAGCGAAGGGGGCGGGGAGAGCCGG
Source organism: Streptomyces erythrochromogenes (assembly GCF_040684695.1). Classification (GTDB taxonomy): domain Bacteria; phylum Actinomycetota; class Actinomycetes; order Streptomycetales; family Streptomycetaceae; genus Streptomyces; species Streptomyces erythrochromogenes_C. The sequence goes on along the minus strand of NZ_JBFBGM010000002.1, from coordinate 82,248 downwards.
GAGGGGTGACGCCGGGAGCACGGCCCGCCGCGGGCCGGCGGGCCCGTGTCGCACGGTCCCGCCGCGTCCCTCGCGTTCACCCGTGCCACACGTGACGGAGAGGCCTAAACATGTCTCACTGGGGGAAGCAGCATCACCCTTCCGAGGGACCGTGAGCCGTAGAAGGGCGTGCGATGCTCGGGGAACGGCTCGGCTCTGTCACCATCAACGCACTCTGAGTGACATCCTCTCCGTTTCGCGGGGGCGGCCGGGCGAGCGCCTCCCAGCACACCACCCGAAGCCTCCGAGGCATCCGAACTCCATCGAAGGGCACCGGACATGGGTCCCCATCCTGCGGTCGCGGCGATACGCCTGGCGGTCCGCCGCGTACTCCACGACGTCCTCACCGAGCTCACCGACCTCCCCCGGACCCCGTCCGGAGGTATCCCCCGTGCCGACCGTCGCACCGGCGCGGCCACCCCGCCACTCGTGCTCGTCGCCTGCTCCGGCGGCGCCGACTCCATGGCCCTCGCCTCGGCCCTCGCCTTCGAGGCCCCCAAACTCGGCATCCGGGCCGGCGGCATCACCGTCGACCACGGCCTGCAGGACGGCTCCGACCAGCGCGCCGCCGAGGTCGTCAGCCGCATGACCGCCCTCGGCCTCGACCCGGTGGAGTCCGTCGCCGTGCGCGTCGGCCGTGACGGCGGCCCCGAGGCCGCTGCCCGCGACGCCCGCTACGGCGCCCTGGACGACGCCGCGGACCGCCTCGGCGCCGCCGCCGTGCTGCTCGGCCACACCCGGGACGATCAAGCGGAAACCGTCCTGCTGGGACTCGCCCGCGGATCCGGCATCCGCTCGCTGTCCGGCATGCCCGAGGTCTCGGGAGGCCCCGGCGCCCCCGGCCGCGGTCCCGGCCGCAGCCACCGCTACCGCCGTCCCTTCCTCCAGGTCGACCGGCAGACCGCGCGCAAGGCGTGCATGGTCCAGTCCCTGGCCGTCTGGGACGACCCGCACAACATGGACCCGGCCTACACCCGCTCCCGGCTGCGCCACGAGGGACTGCCCGCCCTGGAGAAGGCGCTCGGCAAGGGCGTCGTCGAGGCCCTCGCCCGCACCGCCCAGCTCTCCCGCGACGACGCCGACGCCCTGGACGCCTGGGCCGCCGAGGCCGACCGCGGCGTACGCGACGAGGACGGCCGCTTGGAGTGCGCCAAGCTGTACGCCCTCCCCCCGGCCGTCCGCCGCCGGGTGCTGCGCAGGGCCGTCGTCGCCGCCGGTTCCCCCGCGGGCTCCCTCTTCGCCCGCCACATCGAGGAAGTCGACCGCCTCATCACCGGATGGCGCGGTCAGGGCGCCATCAACCTGCCCGGCCGGGTGGAGGCCCAGCGGCAGGGTGGCAGACTTGTCATCCGGCAGGGCTGATTGGTGCTGAAACACGGCTGAGTCCTCCGGGGGACACCCCGGAGCCCCGGCCGACAACGAAAGTGATGCGGGTGGACGAGAAGGACATGGGCAGCGACCTCCAGTCGGTGCTCATCACCAAGGAAGAGATCGACGCGAAGCTGGCCGAGCTGGCCGCGAAGATCGACGCGGAGTACGCGGGCAAGGACCTGCTCATCGTCGGCGTGCTCAAGGGCGCCGTCATGGTGATGGCGGACCTGGCGCGCGCCTTGTCCACCCCGCTCACCATGGACTGGATGGCGGTGTCCTCGTACGGCGCCGGAACCCAGTCCTCCGGTGTGGTGCGGATCCTCAAGGACCTGGACACCGACATCAAGGACAAGCACGTCCTGATCGTCGAGGACATCATCGACTCCGGTCTGACGCTGTCCTGGCTGCTGTCGAACCTGGGCTCCCGCCAGCCGGCCTCCCTGGAGGTCGTCACGCTGCTGCGCAAGCCCGAGGCCGCGAAGGTCGCGATCGACGTGAAGTGGGTCGGCTTCGACATCCCCAACGAGTTCGTCGTGGGCTACGGCCTCGACTACGCGGAGAAGTACCGCAACCTGCCGTTCGTCGGCACCCTCGCCCCGCACGTCTACGGCGGCTGACGCCGCCCCGCCCCCGGGATCCGCCGGTCCGGCCGGGGAACCTGGGGGCGATTCCCGCCGTTGGAGCAGGGGAAGGCGGGTCTGTCACCCGTCCCACGGGCCGCGGGTGACAATTCAGGGGTACATTCCGAAGAACAGTCTTTACTCACACAGCAGCATTTACCTACGGGCAGGAGGGACGGGGTGCCTGGCGCCCCGTATGGATGGACGTGAAGCGATACTTCCGTGGGCCGGTCATGTGGATCGTGCTGGCCGTCCTCGCCGTGGTCGTGTTGATGAATGTCGTCGGCTCCGGCGGCGGCTACAAGTCGGTGGACACCAGCGAGGTCATCAAGGCGATCAACACTGGCCAGGTGGAGACAGCCAAGCTGACCACCGGCGACAGCCAGATGATCAAGATCGAGCTGAGCGAAGGCCAGAAGCTCGGCAAGCACGACGGCACCAAGTTCCAGGCCAACTACATCGGGGATCAGGGCGTCCAGCTCGCCCAGAGCCTCCAGACCAAGTACGACGCCGGTCAGATCCCGGACGGGTACACCGTCACGCCGGACAAGACCAGCCCGTTCCTGAGCGTGCTGCTCTCGCTCCTGCCCTTCGTCCTCATCGTCGTTGTCTTCCTGTTCCTGATGAACCAGATGCAGGGCGGCGGCTCCCGAGTCATGAACTTCGGGAAGTCCAAGGCCAAGCTCATCACCAAGGACACCCCGAAGACCACGTTCGCCGACGTCGCGGGCTCGGACGAGGCCGTCGAGGAACTCCACGAGATCAAGGAGTTCCTCCAGGAGCCGGCGAAGTTCCAGGCCGTCGGCGCCAAGATCCCCAAGGGCGTGCTGCTCTACGGCCCGCCCGGCACCGGAAAGACCCTGCTGGCGCGCGCCGTCGCGGGCGAGGCCGGTGTCCCCTTCTACTCGATCTCCGGTTCCGACTTCGTCGAGATGTTCGTCGGTGTCGGTGCCTCGCGTGTCCGTGACCTGTTCGAGCAGGCCAAGGCCAACGCCCCGGCGATCGTCTTCGTCGACGAGATCGACGCCGTCGGCCGGCACCGCGGTGCGGGCCTCGGCGGCGGCCACGACGAGCGCGAGCAGACCCTCAACCAGCTGCTCGTCGAGATGGACGGCTTCGACGTGAAGGGCGGCGTCATCCTGATCGCCGCCACGAACCGGCCCGACATCCTCGACCCGGCGCTCCTGCGCCCGGGCCGCTTCGACCGGCAGATCGCGGTCGACCGTCCCGACATGCAGGGCCGTCTGGAGATCCTCAAGGTCCACCAGAAGGGCAAGCCGGTCGCCCCGGACGTCGACCTCTCGGCCGTCGCCCGTCGCACCCCCGGCTTCACCGGTGCCGATCTCTCCAACGTCCTGAACGAGGCCGCGCTCCTCACGGCCCGCTCGGACAAGAAGCTGATCGACAACCACATGCTGGACGAGGCGATCGACCGCGTCGTGGCGGGCCCGCAGAAGCGGACCCGGATCATGTCGGACCGCGAGAAGAAGATCACCGCGTACCACGAGGGCGGACACGCCCTGGTCGCGGCGGCCTCGCCGAACTCCGACCCGGTCCACAAGATCACGATCCTGTCCCGCGGCCGGGCCCTGGGCTACACCATGGTCCTGCCCGACGAGGACAAGTACTCCACCACGCGCAACGAGATGCTCGACCAGCTGGCGTACATGCTGGGCGGGCGCGCGGCCGAGGAGCTGGTCTTCCACGACCCGACCACGGGCGCGGCGAACGACATCGAGAAGGCCACCGCCACGGCGCGGGCCATGGTCACGCAGTACGGCATGACCGAGCGTCTCGGTGCGATCAAGTTCGGCGGCGACAACACCGAGCCGTTCCTGGGCCGCGAGATGTCGCACCCGCGGGACTACTCGGAAGAGGTCGCGGCGCTGGTCGACGAAGAGGTCAAGAAGCTCATCGAGACCGCGCACAACGAGGCCTGGGAGATCCTCGTCGAGAACCGCGACGTCCTCGACAACCTGGTCCTCGCGCTGCTGGAGAAGGAGACGCTGGGCAAGGAGGAGATCGCCGAGATCTTCTCGACCATCGTCAAGCGTCCGGCCCGCCCCGCGTGGACCGGATCCTCCCGCCGCACCCCCTCCACCCGCCCGCCGGTGCTCTCCCCCAAGGAGCTGCAGCTGACGAACGCCGCGAACGGCACGTCCGCCGTCGCGCCGGTCTCCACGGAGAAGGGCATCGAGGTGGCCCCGGAGGACCGCCCCGAGTAACCGGAGGGTCACCCCACCCGGAATGGAAGCCGCGCCCCCCAGGTTCTAGCCTGGGGGGCGCGGCACATTTGTACGACCGCGCGTGCGGACAGGAACGAGGATGAGATGACCGACCCAGTGACCCTGACCGGTGACGAGGGCAGGATCGGCGAGTTCGACGAGAAGCGCGCGGAGGCAGCGGTCCGCGAACTCCTGATCGCGGTCGGCGAGGACCCGGACCGCGAGGGCCTCCTGGAAACCCCGGCGCGCGTGGCGCGCTCGTACCGGGAGATATTCGCCGGCCTGTACCAGAAGCCCGAAGAGGTCCTGACGACGACGTTCGACCTGGGCCACGACGAGATGGTCCTCGTGAAGGACATCGAAGTCATGAGCTCGTGCGAACATCACCTGGTCCCCTTCCACGGGGTGGCGCACGTCGGCTACATCCCGTCCACCGACGGCAAGATCACCGGCCTGTCGAAGCTGGCCCGCCTCGTGGACGTGTTCGCCCGCCGCCCCCAGGTGCAGGAGCGCCTGACCACGCAGATCGCGGACTCCCTGATGGAGATCCTGGACCCGCGCGGGGTCATCGTGGTCATCGAGTGCGAGCACATGTGCATGACCATGCGCGGGGTCCGCAAGCCCGGCGCCAAGACCATCACCTCGGCGGTCCGCGGCCAGCTCCGCGCCCCGGCCACCCGCAACGAGGCGATGAGCCTGATCATGGCCCGCTGACCGGTACAGGTACCGGCCCCGCCCGGCTCAGGCCCGGGCGGGGGTTTCCGCGGTGGGGTCCTCGTCCTCGGGGAGTTTCAGGACGCGCTCCAGGAACAGGGCGGCGGCGATGACCGCGATGCCCGCGAGGACCGAGAAGCCGGCGTACCAGGCCTGGTCGCGGCGGGCCGGGACGTCGAGGGCGTCCGTCAGCAGGAAGACCCCCACACCGCCGTACATGCCCGCCACGAGCGCGGCCACCAGGGCGCTGGCCTGTCCGAAGACCACCGCGCGGGCCGCCATCAGCGGCTCCACGCCCTTCGCGCCCGGGCGGCGCTCCCGCTGGGCCTTGAGCCGGGCCCTCAGGGACAGCGCCGTGGCCAGCAGCACCACGGCGATGGCCCCCAGGACGATCGGCGCGGCCAGCGGAACGCCCGGCAGGGTGCCGTACGCGTTCCACAGCCGGGCGCCGGCCCAGGACAGGACCCCGGCGACCACGAAGATGCCCGCCAGGATCCCCGGCCTCAGTTGCTTCACTTGCCCGCTCCCCGCCTTGCGCACCGTCCGTCAGCAGTCCACAGGCTAACGACTACTCCGGGAGGTGGAGTTCCAGGTCGGGGCGCGGCGTGACGCCGCCCAGACCGATTCCGGCCAGGAGGGTGGAGACCGGGCCGCGGCCCGGGAGCTGGGCCTCCGGGTCGATGTCGTGCCAGGGGGCCAGCACGAAGGCGCGCTGGTGGGCGCGGGGGTGCGGCAGGGTGAGGACCGGGTCGTCGGAGACGCGGTCGGCGTACGCGACGATGTCGACGTCGATCGTGCGCGGGCCCCAGCGCTCCTCGCGGACGCGGTCGAAGGCCTCCTCGACGGCGTGCGCGCGCTCCAGGAGCGAGGACGGCGGCAGGGTGGTCTTCACGGCGACGACCGCGTTGAGGTACGCGGGCTGCGAGCCGGGCTCGACGCCCCACGGCTCGGTCTCGTAGACGGGGGAGACGGCCTTGATCCGCATGCCCGGGGTGTCTCCGAGGGCGTCGATGGCGCCCTGCAGGGTCTCCAGGCGGTTGCCCAGGTTCGCGCCGAGCGCGATGACGGCCCATTTCGGGTTGGACAGGGTGACGTCCGCCGCGTCGACCGCTTCCACGACGGAGGCGGGTACAGGCTGGACGGTGGGGTCGCTCTGGGCGTTCAGTCCGTTGTTCATGCGCGGCTCCGGGTGATCGTGATGGTCACGTCGTCGAAGGGGACGGTGATGGGCGCGTCCGGCTTGTGGACGACGACCTCCACCTGTGCGACCGCTTCGTGCTTGAGGCACTGCTGGGCGATTCGCTCGGCCAGGGTTTCGATCAGGTCGACGGGTTCACCCTGGACGACGTCGACGACCTCTTCGGCTACTACCCCGTAATGCACGGTCTTCGCCAGGTCGTCCCCGGCCGCGGCGGGGCGGGTGTCGAGGTGCAGCACGAGGTCGACGATGAAGGTCTGGCCCTCCTCGCGTTCCCGGGGGAAGACGCCGTGGTGCCCGCGAGCCTTGAGGCCGCGCAGCGCGACACGATCCACGCGAATCACTCCTGCTTTCGTAGGTGCTTGCGGTCCCGGTGCTCCCCGGGGCCATGGGCCTGCGCCGAGTGCGGTCGGCGTCGTCCGACTTCGAATTTACCTGCGAAACAGTCGGGTACCCGCCGTAGGGGTCAGGAGGAGGGGTCCTCGTCGTCCTCGTCGGACTCCGTGAGGACGGGAGAACCGTGGTGGGACCACAGGCGCCAGCCCTCGGATGTGCGTCGGAACACATTCGTGGCGACGACCAGCTGGCCGACGAGCGGGCCGAGCTCCCCGCCGTCCTCGGCGGGGCCGCCGCTGAGGATGTTCTCCGTGCACGTCACCAGTGCCGTGTCGCCTATGACGGCCACCTTGGTGTCGGTGAGGAAGAACTGGATGTACTCGGTGTGGGACATGATCAGCGCGTACGAGCGCAGTACCTCGCCGCGGCCCGAGAGCACCGGCCAGCCGGGGTGCACGCAGGAGATCTCGTCCTCCAGCCAGAGCGCCGACAGAGCGTCGAAGTCCCCCCGCTCCATTGCCTCGTAGAAGGCCGTGTTGACCTCTTCGACCGCTTCGATGTCGGTTCTGCTCACTGTTCTCCTTGTCGGTCGATGAGGGTCAGAGTGCCCCTTCCACGGCGCGGGCCACCCGAACCGCGTCGGCGGTCGCGCGTACCTCGTGGACCCGTACGGCCCAGGCGCCCTGGTGCGCGGCGATCGCGGAGACGGCGGCCGTGGCGGCGTCGCGTTCGCGGGCCGGCGGCGGGGTCGCGTCGGTCCCGCCGGCCAGGACCCGGCCGAGGAAGCGCTTGCGCGAGGCGGCGACCAGCAGCGGGAAGCCGAGGGCGCGCAGGTCGGCCAGGTGCGCGAGCAGGGCCAGGTCGTGCTCGGCGTTCTTGGCGAAGCCGAGGCCGGGGTCGACGACGAGCCGCTCGGGGGCGATGCCGCCGGCGACGACGGCGTCGATCCGGGTCCGCAGCTCGGCGGTGACCTCGGCGATCACGTCGTCGTAGACGGCGAGGCTGTTCATGTCGGCGCTGAAGCCGCGCCAGTGCATGACCACGAAGGGGACCTCGGCGGCGGCGACGGCCGGGATCATGCCGGGGTCGGCGAGGCCGCCGCTGACGTCGTTGACCAGCGTGGCGCCGGCGTCGACGGCCCGGGCGGCGACGGCCGCGCGCATGGTGTCGACGGAGACGGTGACGCCCTCGGAGGCCAGGCCGCGCACGACGGGGACGACGCGGCGCAGCTCCTCCTCCTCGTCGACGCGGGAGGCGCCGGGGCGGGTGGACTCGCCGCCGACGTCGACGAGGTCGGCGCCCTCGGCGACGAGGTCGAGCCCGCGCTTGACGGCGGCGGTGGTGTCGAACCAGCGGCCGCCGTCGGAGAAGGAGTCGGGGGTCACGTTGACGACGCCCATGACCGCGCAGCGGTCCCATTCCGGCAGACCTGCGACCCGGCCCCTGCCGGTGGCTCCGCGCTTCGTGTTCATGGGTCAAGGGTAGGGCTGACCTGGATATGACAGCCCCTGCGGCGGTCCGGTGACGCTCACCGCACCCGCCCCGGCCGGTCCGCGGGACCCCGCCGGGGTACGTCGAAGGCCCGGCCCGGGTACGCCGAAGGCCCGGCCGGGGGGACCGGCCGGGCCTTCGGGGGTGTCGCGGGAAGGGCGGGACTACGCGGCCTGGACCTCGCGCTCGGCCTGCTTCGGGACGGCCGCCACCAGGTTGTGCGAGCAGGTGCGGACCGGCTTGGGACGGCGGCGGCTGGCGAACAGGCGCGGCAGGGCCAGCGTCACGAAGCCCTCGGCCTGCATCGCCGCGAAGCCGATGCGGGGCAGGTCGCGGGTGGTGCGGAAGACCACGAAGCGGGGCTCCCAGCGGGGGCGGAACTTCGCGTTGAACTTGTACAGCGACTCGATCTGGAACCAGCGGGAGAGGAAGACCAGCAGGCTGCGCCACATCCGCAGGACGGGACCGGCGCCGATCTTCTCGCCGCGGGCCAGCGCCGAGCGGAACATCGCGAAGTTCAGGGAGACCTTCTCGATGCCGAGGGCCGGGGAGGCCTCCAGGGAGGCGACGATCAGCAGCTCGTTCATGCCGGGGTCGGCGCCGCGGTCGCGGCGCATCAGCTCCAGCGACATGCCGTCCTTGCCCCACGGCACGAAGTGCTGGATGGCCTTCAGGTCGCCGAAGGGGCTGGTGTCGCCCTCCTCGACGCGGTGCGCGGTGGCGATGAAGCAGTCGCCGTCGCCCGGGTCGCCGACCCGGCCCAGGGCCATCGAGAAGCCGCGCTCGGTGTCGGTGCCGCGCCAGGCCTCGGCCGCGCCGCGGACCTGCTCCAGCTCCTGCTCGGTCAGCTCGCTGACCCGGCGGACCTTGGTGGTGTAGCCGTTGCGCTCGATGCGCTTCACCATCTGGCGGACATTGCGCATGGCTCGGCCCGAGAGGGAGAAGTCTTTGACATCGACAATCGCCTCGTCACCCAGCTCCAGGGCGTCGAGACCGGTCTCGCGGGTCCAGACCTCGCCGCCGGTCTCGCTGCAGCCCATGACGGCCGGGGTCCAGGAGTGGGCCTTGGCCTCCTCCATGAACCGCTCGATCGCGCCCGGCCACGCCTCGACGTCGCCGATCGGGTCGCCGGAGGCGAGCATCACGCCGGAGACGACGCGGTAGGTGACGGCGGCCTTGCCGCTGGGGGAGAAGACGACGGCCTTGTCGCGGCGGAGCGCGAAGTGGCCGAGGGAGTCGCGGCCGCCGTGCCTGGCGAGCAGCTCGCGCAGCTTGCCCTCGTCGTCGACGGTGAGTCGGGCGGCCGGGTGCTCGGGGCGGAAGGCCAGGTAGATGGTGGTGAGGGCGGTCAGCATGCCGAGGGCGCCGAGGGAGTAGCCCACGGTCCAGGAGACCCGGCCGGCGTAGTCGACGGGGCCCTCGAAGCCGAAGAGCCCGTACACGACGTGGGTGATCTGCTCGTACAGGCCCGGGTTGCCGACGACCTTGCCCGGGTGGACGTTGACGATGACCAGGCCCAGGCCGATGGAACCGGCGCTCATGAGGACGAAGTTCGCGAGCGCCTTCCAGCGGCTGCGCGGGTCCGGCAGCGCCTTGAATTCACTCTGGTGGCGCAGGAGCAGCGCGAGGAGCACCGCAGCGATGACCACGCCGATGATCGAGTGGCGGTACGTGAACTGCGCGGCCGCGCCCGCGGGCAGCAGGACGACGGCGGCCCGCCAGGCGCGCCGCTTGTGCCGCTTGAGGCCGTGGGCGAGCAGCAGGAGCAGGACGCCCGCACTGATGGACATGGCGGCCGCGAACGGGCCCAGGGACCCCGGCAGCACCTCGGTGACCGCGTGGATCCGGCTGTGCCGGAAGCGCGGGAAGACACCCGCCGCGATGTCCAGAAGGCCGACGATCATGACGGCCGTACCTACCAGGCCGGGCACCGCCTCCGGCTGTGGACCTCGGAGGATTCGGCGGACCCTGCTCGGAACCTGTCCCGACTTATCGCCATCTATCCTGCTAGACATCGCTTCCCGTTGCTCCGCGAGAGATCATGTGGCCGAAGGCCGCGACAGCCTCCGGTGTGTGGTGCGTCCCTTAGGACGACATCGACGGACAGCGGGTTCACTCTTCCGTCGGAAATTTCCAGTCCTGCCATCAGAAAGTCGACTGACTGCTCATGGGTCTCACCAGTAATACGGTCCTGGCGCTGGCCGTCCTCGCCGGTGTGCTGCTGTTCGCGGCCACCATCTGGTTCTGGCCGAAGCTCTCCGGCCGCACCTGGCGTGCGTTCGCCGGCCGTGTCGGGCTCCTGCTGGCGACCCAGCTGGCGCTGTTCTCGGCCGTGGGGCTCGCGGCCAACAAGTCCTTCCTGTTCTACGGTTCCTGGGCCGACCTGTTCGGCCAGGAGACGTCCATGGGCAAGGTCGTCGACCACTCGATGAGCAGCAAGGACATCAAGGTCGTCGACAAGCAGAAGCTGGACGTGCCCGGCGGTGCCAAGCCCCAGGTGGGCGGTCAGATCCTGAAGGTCGCCATATCCGGGCAGAAGTCGAAGATAACGAGCCCCGGCTACGTGTGGCTCCCGCCGGAGTACTTCCAGCCGCAGCACAAGGACGAGAACTTTCCGGCGTCCGTCGTCCTGACCGGCTACCCGGGCACCGCCGAGAACCTGATCAAAGGGCTCGACTACCCGATGAAGGCCTTCAGCCTGTCCAAGTCGGGCAAGATGAAGCCGATGATCCTGGTCATGCTGCGCCCGACGGTGGCGCCGCCGCGCGACACCGAGTGCGTCGACATCCCCGGTGGCCCGCAGACCGAGACCTTCTTCGGGGTGGACCTCCCGCAGGCCATCCAGGACACCTTCCGGGTCGGCAAGAAGCCCGAGAACATGGGCTTCATCGGCAACTCCACGGGCGGCTACTGCGCCCTGAAGATCGCCGCGCACTACCCGCAGACCTTCGGTGCCGCCGCGGGTCTGTCCGCGTACTACGACGCTCCCGACGACCCGACGACCGGCGACCTCTTCCACGGCGACGAGAAGCTGAAGAAGCGCGCGGACATCCTGCACGTCATGGAGAACAAGAAGCCGGCCGGTACGTCCTTCCTCGTCACCAGCAGCGAGAAGGGCGAGCCGAACCTCGCGGACACCAAGAAGTTCATCAAGAAGGTGCAGGGCCCGGACCGGGTCTCGTCCATCATCCTCGACAGCGGCGGCCACAACTTCAACACGTGGCGCCGTGAGATCCCGCCGATGCTGGTGTGGATGAGCGGCCGCATCCAGGCCTGACGGCCGTGCGGTGCGACGGCAGGAGCAGGGGTCCGACCGGCAGGTCGGGCCCCTTTCTCATGCCCGCCTCCTCATGCCCGCCTCCTCATGCCCGCCGCCCGCTCACGCGTCCTGCAACTCGGCGCGGCGCAGCGCCCGGTGGACGCCCTCGGGCGTCAGTACGCCGGCCAGCTCGCCAGTGTCCGGGTCCGTGACGCCGATCCGGCCCGAGTCCTCCTGGAGCAGTGCGGCGAGCGCCTCGCGCAGCGTCGCGCCGAGTTCCACCGAGGCGCCGGGCGCGGCTCCGTCGGCCGGTGCCAGGTCGTCGGCCCCCAGGGTGGTGACGGCGAGCCGCTTGAGCCCCCGGTCGGCGCCGACGAAGGAGGCCACGTAGGGGGTGGCCGGGGCTCCGAGCACCGCCGCCGGGCGGTCGAACTGCTCGATGGTGCCCGTCCCGTAGACCGCGATGCGGTCGCCGAGCCGGATCGCCTCCTCCAGGTCGTGCGTGACCAGCAGGATCGTCTTGCGGACGGTCTTCTGCAGGGTCAGGAACTCGTTCTGGAGCCGCTCGCGCACCACCGGGTCCACCGCGCCGAAGGGCTCGTCCATCAGCAGTACCGGCGGATCGGCGGCCAGCGCGCGGGCCACGCCGACGCGCTGGCGCTGCCCGCCCGACAGCTGCTCCGGGTACCGGCTCCCGTACACCGACGGGTCCAGTCCGACCAGTTCGAGCAGCTCGGCCGCGCGGGCGCGGGCCGCGGCCCTGGGGGTGCCGGTCAGCTGCGGCACGGTCGCGGTGTTCTCCAGCACGGTCTTGTGCGGGAAGAGCCCGACCTGCTGGATGACGTAGCCGATGCGGCGGCGCAGCTCGACCGGGTCGGCGGCCGCGATGTCCTCGCCGCCGAGCAGGATCCGGCCGGAGGTCGGGTCGATGAGCCGGTTGACCATCTTCATCGTGGTCGTCTTGCCGCAGCCGGACGGTCCGACCAGCGTGACCAGCTCTCCCTCCGCGACCTCGAAGGACAGGTCCTCGACGGCCGTCGTCCCGTCGGGGTAGCGCTTGGTCACATGCTCGAATCGGATCACGGACCCATCTTTCCTCACCGGCGGCGCCCGAATGTGAAGGGCGTGTTGCCCCCGTGCGAAGGATTCCGGCCACGGGCGGTGATGGAGGTTAGGGTCGTTCGAGGCCGGACGATCGAGCATGTGTACGTTTGAGGACGGGGGGTGAGGCGCGTGGCGGGACAGAACTGCCTGGTGGCGAACGACTGGATCTGCTGGGACTACGTCACCTCCCGCTCCCGGGAACTCACCGACGCCACCGTCGAGCACGTGTGGATCACCGGCGTGTCCGTCCTGATCGGCCTGGTCGTGGCCGTGCCGCTCGCCCTGCTGGCCCGGCGCGGCCGGCGCTGGTCGGCGTCCGTGCTGACCTTCACCACGTTGCTCTACACGGTCCCCTCGCTGGCCATGTTCTCCCTGCTGCTGCCCGTCTTCGGGCTCTCGGCGGCGCTGGTCGTGACCGGTCTGGTGCTGTATTCGCTGACCATCCTGGTCCGCAACGCGCTGGCCGGCCTGGAGGCCGTCCCCGAGGAGGTGCGGGAGGCCGCGCGCGGCATGGGCTACGGGCCGGGGCGGCTGCTGTGGCAGGTGGAACTGCCGCTGGCGCTGCCCGCGCTGCTGGCCGGCGTACGGATCGCCACGGTCTCGACGATCGCGCTGACCACGGTCGGCTCCATCGTGGGCAAGGGCGGCCTGGGCAACCTCATCGCGCCCGCGGTGAGCAGCTCCTTCAAGGCGCAGGTCCTCACCGCCTCGGTGCTGTGCGTGCTGCTGGCGCTCGTCGCGGACCTGCTGCTGCTCGGCCTGCAGCGGCTGCTCACGCCGTGGACCCGGGCCGGCGGCCGGCCCTCCGGCCGGGGTAAGGGGGCCTGAGGGCATGGGTGCGGTGACAGGAGCCTGGGACTGGCTCGCGAACGGTGCCAACTGGTCCGGGGAGAACGGCGTCTGGCACCGGCTCGGCGAGCACGTCTACGTCAGCGGGATCGCCCTGGCGATCGCCTGCGCGATCGCGCTGCCGGTCGGCCTGTACCTCGGCCACCTCGGCCGGGGCGGCACCCTCGCCGTCAACGTCTCCAACATGGGCCGGGCCGTTCCCGTCTTCGCCGTGCTGGCGCTCTTCATGGTCTCCCCGCTGCGCAACGCGGGGTACCTGCCCACGGTGGCCGCGCTCGTGCTGTTCGCCGTCCCGCCGCTGCTGACCAACGCCTACGTCGGCATGCGCGAGGTGGACCGTTCGGTGGTGGAGGCCGCCCGCGGCATGGGCATGTCCGGCGGGCAGCTCTTCTGGCGGGTGGAACTCCCGCTCGCGCGCGGCCTGGTGATGACCGGGCTGCGTTCGGGTTCCGTACAGGTCATCGCCACCGCCACGATCGCCGCCATGGTCGGGCAGGGCGGTCTCGGCCGGATCATCACCGCCGGCTTCAACACCTACAACACCCCGCAGGTCGTCGCCGGGGCCCTGCTCGTGGCCGCCCTGGCCCTGCTGGTGGAGGGCGTGCTGGTGGCGGCGGACCGGCTGCTGCCCCGGGCCGGCGCCCACCGCTGATCCACGTCCGATGCACGTCCCCCCCTTTTTTCGAACGGTGAGAACGGAGCTACTCCATGACCAAGACCACGCGCGTCCTCGGCGCGTCCCTGGGCGCCCTGGCCCTGACGGTGTCGCTGGCCGCGTGCGGCGGTGACAGCCTGGAGAAGAGCAAGGACGGCGGCGCCGCCGCTCCGGCCGCGGAGGGCAAGGGCAGCCTGGTGATCGGCGCGGCCGGGTTCACCGAGTCGAACGTGCTGGCGGAGCTGTACGCGCAGGTCCTGAAGGACGCGGGCTACAGCACGTCCGTCAAGACGGTCAACAACCGCGAGCTGTACGAGCCGTCGCTGGAGAAGGGCGAGATCGACGTCGTCCCGGAGTACGCGGCCACGCTCGCGGAGTTCCTGAACGCCAAGGTGAACGGGCCGAAGGCGCCCGAGGAGAAGCCGGTCGCGTCGAGCGACGTCGCCGCGACGGTGGCGGGCCTGGAGAAGCTCGCGGCGCCGCTCGGGCTCAAGGTGCTGCCCGCGGGCTCGGCGGTCGACCAGAACGCATTCGCGGTGACCAAGGAATTCGCCGAGAAGAACAACCTCAAGTCCCTTTCCGATCTTGGTAAGTCGGGGCTGAAGGTGAAGATCGCGGCGGGCGACGAATGCTCGGTCCGCCCCTTCTGCGGGCCGGGACTGACCAAGACGTACGGAATTCAAGTTTCCGGTATTGACCCGAAGGGCGTCGGCACCCCGCAGGCCAAGCAGGCGGTCAAGGACGGAGTCGACCAGCTCGTGCTCACCACGACCACGGACGCCACCCTGGACACCTTCGGCCTGGTCCTGCTGGAGGACGACAAGAAGCTCCAGAACGCCGACAACGTGCTGCCGGTGGTCAACGCCAAGGACGCCGGGGCGCCCGAGGTCGCGGCCGCGCTCGAGAAGCTGACCAAGGCGCTCACGACCGCCGACCTGGTCGACCTGAACCGCAAGGTGGACGCCGAGCGCGCCAAGCCGGCCGACGTCGCGAAGGCCTATCTGGAGTCCAAGGGCCTCGTGAAGAAGTAGTGCCTACTGGTTGATGGAGAAATGTGGGGTAACTGCCCGGGAACAGATTGCCGGGTGGGTACCCCACACGACCTCTACGCCCTGTAAATTTCAGGCCATGCCCCGTGGACGCCACCGCAATCCCGAACCCCTGCACCGGCTGCTCACGCCGACGGCCGTTGCCGGTGTATCCGTCACCAGCGCCGGCGCCGCCTGGCTGCTCGCCGGCCCCGACGACGCGACCGCGCTGAGGCTGCTCGTGGCGCTCGCCGCGGCCGCCGGGATCGCCGCCGCCGTCGTGATGCGCGCCTGGGACCGCAGTGCGGGCCGCCGGGTCGCGGAACTCGCCCGCGAGCGGGTCAAGGACGAGTGGCGCACCGACGAGCGCATAGCCGAGCTGGAGTCCGACCTCGAAGAGGCCCGGATGCTGCGGGCCAGGCTCGACGCCAAGCTGCGCGCCAAGCGCGTCGAACTGGCGGGCCTGCGGGGCGAGCACGCGGCGCTGCTGCGCCGGTACGCCACGGCCGAGACCGAGCGCGCCAGCGCCCTGGAGAAGCGCCGGCTGCTGGCCATCGAGGCCTCGTCGGCCGCGGCTCCGGCCGATCCCAAGCAGCTCCCGGCCGTCTCCGAGGAGCGCACCTCGGCGGGCGCGCCCACCTCGGTCGGCTACGCCCGGGCCCACGCGGCCATGGCGGCGCTGGCCCGCAAGGCGCAGGAGCGGGCGCTGCCCAAGGCACGGGCCGTGGGCGAGCTGCCCGTGGCCACCGCCGCCACCTCGGTCCCGGCCCGCCGCCCGGCGGCCGCCGTGGCCCCGTACGCGGCCCAGCGGCGCACGGCCTCCCGCGTCGAGGGCGGCTTCGACTTCTTCGGCACCAAGAACTCGGCGCAGGCCCGTGCGGCGATCGAGGCGGTCCAGAACGAGGACCTGGCCGACGTGGTGGGCGCCGAGGCGCTCGCCGTGCACAAGGCGGAGTCCGCGCAGCCGAGCACCGAGCCGGAGTTCAAGCCGCCGACCGACGAGACCCGCGCGGTGGGCCAGGTCATCGACCTGACGGCCCACGACGAGACCGAGCCGATCGACGTGGTGCGCCTGCGCACCGCGATCTCCTAGCCCCGCCGGTCAGGGGCTCCCGCCGGTCAGGGGCGGTAGGAGGCCACCAGCCGGGCCAGGTGCCGGCCCGCCACCAGGAGCGGGGTCCGGCTCTGCGTGACCTGCGCGGTCATCTCCGCGCCCTCCAGGGTGTTGACCACCGTGATCGCCAGGTCGCGGGCCTCCTGCTCGGGGTGGCCGGACGCCAAAAGCTTGGCGGCCACCAGCTCCTGCCAGTGGGCGAAGGCCCGGGCGCAGGCCGCCTGCAGGTCGGGGAGGCGGCCGACCGTCTCCAGGGCGGTGGCCGTCACCGGGCAGCCGTCGCGCCAGTCGGACGCCTCCAGGGCCTCCGCGAGCAGGCCGGTGACGGCCTCGACCGCCTCCGCCGGGTCCGGGCGGGCGTCGAGCCCCGCGCGCAGGAGCGCGGCGAACTCCTCGTCGCCGAAGTGGATCGCGGCCACCGCCAGTTCCTGCTTGCCGCCCGGGAAGAAGTGGTAGAGCGAGCCCAGGGTGGCCTCCGCCTCGCGGACGAGCTGCTTGACCGGGGTGTTCTCGTAGCCGCCGTGCTGCATGAGGCGGGACGCGGTGCGCACCAGCCGCTCGCGCGTCCCCAGCTCTGTCTTCGTCCCTGTCGCTGCCATGGCCGGATCCTACCCCGAGAATGGATAGAGCGCTCGTTCTAGCTCGGTGCCGCCTGTGTCACCCCGGCGCGGGCCGCGGGCGGCGGCTCAGAACAGCGGCAGCTGTCCCGGTACTTCGGACAGGACGAAGCCGTCCAGCGTCGGCGCGGAGGCGCCGAGCACCACCCGGGCCCGGGATCCGGGGCAGGACACCAGGTCGCCGCGGGAGGAGGGCGGGTCGTGGCGGGCGATGCGGCCCGCGGTGACGGCGCAGTCGCGGCCGCAGGCGGGGCAGGCCCGGCGGGGGGAGTGGGACATGCCGCCAAGTCTGCCCTGCCGCACCGACATCGGCAGGACCGCCCGGTCGGCCGGGGTCGCCCTGCGGCTACTTGTCGATGTCGCCGACGACGAAGAAGAGCGAGCCGAGGATCGAGACCATGTCCGCGACCAGCTGCCCCGGCAGCAGCACGGCCAGCGCCTGGATGTTGTTGTAGGAGGCGCTGCGCAGCTTCAGCCGGTACGGGGTCTTCTCGCCCTTGGAGACCAGGTAGTAGCCGTTGATGCCGAGCGGGTTCTCGGTCCAGGCGTAGGTGTGGCCCTCCGGCGCCTTCAGGACCTTGGGCAGGCGCTGGTTGACCGGACCCGGCGGGAGGTCGTCCATCCGGTCCAGGCAGGCCACGGCGAGGTCGAGGGAGTTGTGGGTCTGCTCCAGCAGGCACTCGAAGCGGGCCAGGCAGTCGCCCTCGGTGCGGGTGACCACCTTCAGCACGTCCTGGAGCTCGCCGTAGGCCAGGTACGGCTCGTCGCGGCGCAGGTCGAAGTCGACGCCGGAGGCACGGGCGATCGGGCCGGAGACCCCGTACGCGTGCACCGCCTCCGCGGACAGCACCCCGACGCCGCGGGTGCGGCCGCGGAAGATCTCGTTCCCGTGGACCAGCTTGTCGTAGACGTCCATCCGGGTGCGGACGTCCGCGATCGCGGCGCGGGCCCGGCCGAGCCAGCCGGCCGGGAGGTCCTCCTTCAGGCCGCCCACGCGGTTGAACATGTAGTGCATGCGGCCGCCGGAGATCTCCTCCATGACGGCCTGGAGCTCCTCGCGCTCGCGGAACGCGTGGAAGATCGGGGTGATGCCGCCCAGTTCGAGCGGGTACGACCCGAGGAACATCAGGTGGTTCAGCACCCGGTTCAGCTCGGCCAGCAGCGTCCGCATCCACACGGCCCGCTCGGGCACCTCCATGCCGAGCATCCGCTCGACCGCCATGACCACGCCGAGCTCGTTCGAGAACGCCGACAGCCAGTCGTGGCGGTTCGCGAGCATCACGATCTGCCGGTAGTCACGGGCCTCGAAGAGCTTCTCGGCACCGCGGTGCATGTAACCGACCACCGGTTCGGCGCTGGCGATCCGCTCGCCGTCCAGGACGAGGCGCAGGCGCAGCACGCCGTGCGTGGAAGGGTGCTGGGGGCCGATGTTGAGCACCATGTCGGTGCTCTCCGCCGCTCCGCCGATGCCGACCGTGGTCTCCGTCATGCGGGCATTGTCTCAGCCCTACGCTGGGGGGATGGATACGGGGACGAAGGGTGGGACGGGCGGGCCCGGCGGCGGGACGGCCGAGCCCGGCTGGGTCGGGCTGCCGGGCGGGCTGCTCACCCTGCGGCGGACGCTGCTCGTGGGCTGGTGCTGCCTGCTGGCGGTGGCGACCGGGCTGCTGCTCGGCCTGCTCGTGGGGCCGGCGTGGGCGGCGGCGGGAGCGTTCTGGCTCGCCGCGGGGGCCTGGGGCTGGGTGCTCATCGGCCGCAACTGGCGGTCCTGGCGGTACGCCGAGCGCGCCGACGACCTGCTGATCAGCCGGGGGGTGCTGTGGCGGGAGCAGACCGTGGTCCCCTACGGCCGGATGCAGCTCGTCGAGGTCACCTCGGGACCGCTGGAGCGGCGCTTCGGCCTGGCCTCCCTCCAGCTGCACACGGCGGCGGCGGCCACCGACGCCCGGATCCCCGGGCTGGTGCCGGCCGAGGCGGAGCGGCTGCGGGACCGCCTCGCCGCCCTCGGCGAGGCAAGGTCGGCGGGCCTGTGACCCCCGGACGGGAGGGCGACGGGCCGGGTGCCCCGGGGCCGGCGGGCGGGCCCGGGGCTTCCGGTCCGGCCGGAGCCGGGCCGGGTGCTCCCGGGCCGGCGGGCGGCGCCGCGGGGGAGCCCGGCGGGCCGGGCCCGGCCGAGCGCCGGCTGCACCCCTTCACACCGCTGCGCCGCGCCTGGGTGCCGATCGCCGCTACCGTCGGCGTCCTCGCCCAGCAGGGCGACCGGGCGGCCCGCTGGGTGGCGGACCTGTCCACGGTCCTGCGGCTGGCCACCCTGGTCGGCGTGGTCCTGGTCTTCGGCGTGTACGGGTTCCTGAGCTGGTGGTTCACCCACTACGCGGTGACCGACACCGAACTGCGCATCCGCACCGGGCTGTTCTTCCGCCGTACCGCGCACATCCGGCTGGACCGGCTGCAGGCCGTGGACGTCACCCGGCCGCTACTGGCCCGGCTGACCGGAGTCGCCAGCCTGCGGCTCGACGTGATCGGCACCGAGGAGAAGGACCAGCTGTCCTTCCTCGGCGAGAAGGAGGCCGTCGCCCTGCGCGCCGAGCTCCTCGCCCGCGCCGCCGGCTTCGCCCCCGAGGAGGCGGTGCGTCTCGGCGAGGCCCCGCAGCGCGAACTGCTGCGGGTGACCCCGCGCGAGCTCGCCGTGTCGCTGGCGCTCAGCCTCGGCGTCTGGGCCGCGCTGGCCGGCGGCATCGTCGCACCGTTCTTCGTGTGGTGGATCAGCTCCAGCCCGTGGGCGGCCGTCGTCACCCTGCTCCCCATGCTGGGCGGGGTCTGGGCGGCCACCGTCGGCCGCTTCCTCACCGAGTACGACTGGCGGGTCGCCGAGTCCCCGGACGGGCTGCGCCTGGACCACGGGATGCTGGACCGGGCCCACGAGACCGTGCCGCCGGGCCGCGTGCAGACCGTACGGATCGTGGAGCCGCTGCTGTGGCGGCGCAGCGACCGGGTCCGCGTGGAGCTGGCCGTGGCCGGGTCGAAGAACGAGGTCCTGGTGCCGGTGGCCTCCCGGGCCGCCGCGTACGCCGTCATCGCCCGCGTCCTGCCCGGGGTGGACCTGGCGGGCCTGTCCTTCTCGGGCTCCCCGGACACCGGATCGCGCTGGGTGGTCCCGGTGTGGTGGAAGGGCTACGCCCTGGCGCTCTCCCCCGAGGTGTTCGCCGCCCGGCACGGCCGCCTGTGCCGGCGTACGGAGATCGTCCCGCACGCCAAGGTGCAGAGCGTCCGCTTCTCCCAGGGCCCGTGGGCCCGGGCCCGCGGCGTCGCCGACGTCCACGTGGACACCGGCGCGAACGCCACGGTCACCGCCCGGCTGCGGGAGGCCTCCGAGGCCGCGCGGCTCCTGCACGAGCAGGCCGCCCGCTCCCACACCTCCCGCGCGAGCGCCCGCCCGGACCGCTGGATGGCCGGCTCCGACCCGCAGGCCTGAGGCCCGCAGACCTGAGGCCCGCCGGGTGGCCGCCGGTGGGTCCCGGCAGTACGCTTTTTCCGCAATGTCGGGGGAGCGGCGTGCAGGGTGACGTGGTGAATGCCATCGACAAGGCCATCGCAGCGGAGGCCCACTGGCTGATGGGCCGGGTCATGCCCCGCAGGTTCCTGGGCGAGGTCCGCAAGCACCTCCACCACGTGGCGCCCGACCGCGAGGACGAGCTGATCGACGCGATCCGCGCGCGGTCGAAGGAGATCGCCGCCGCGGACGAGGACCTGGCCACCGACGGACCGTCGAAGGGCGCGCTGCTGATCGGCGCGGTGGTGCTCGCCGCCTTCGAGACCCTGCTGCCCCTGTTCGGCGGGGACCGCAACCGCACGATCCGCTATCTCCAGCACGCGATGACCCCGGTGCTCAGACGCCCCTACGACATGGCCTTCTCGGCCCTCAACGAGAGGGACGAACCGCTCGACAAGATCGAGAAGACCTGCCGCGTGATGGTGAAGCTCTACCCCGCCCGCTTCGAGTTCGACTTCCGGCGCCCGGAGCCGGGGCTCTTCGAGATGAACGTCCGGCGCTGCTTCTGGCGCGACTTCTTCGCCCGCCACGACGCCACGCCCGTCACGACGGTGATGTGCGCCTTCGACGTGAACTTCATGAAGGCGATCGACCCCGCGGTCAGCGGACTGCGCGCCGAGCGCACCTCCCTGCTGTCACTCGGCGACAGCAGCTGCCGCTTCGCCGTCCTGGAGACCGACGACCCCCTGGACGGCTACGGCGACGCGCTGGAGACGCGGTTCGGCGACGGCGGGGAGCGGGGCGGCTGAGGGCCGCCGCGGCGCCCGCCTCACATCCCCTGGCCGGCCCCGCCGCCCGCGCGGACCAGGCCCGTCTCGTAGGCCAGGACCACCACTTGGACGCGGTCGCGCAGGCCCAGCTTGGTCAGGATGCGGCCCACGTGGGTCTTCACCGTCGCCTCCGACAGCACCAGCCGCGCCGCGATCTCGCCGTTCGACAGGCCCTGCGCCACCAGCAGCATGACCTCGCGCTCGCGCTCGGTCAGCCGCTCGATCTCCTTGTGCTCCGGCTCCTGCGTCGTCGTCGGCAGCATCGGCGCGAAGCGGTCCAGCAGGCGCCGCGTCGTGGAGGGGGCCACCACCGCGTCCCCGCTGTGCACCGAGCGGATGGCGCCGAGCAGTTCGGCCGGCGGCACGTCCTTCAGCATGAAGCCGCTCGCGCCCGCCTTCAGGCCCGAGAAGGCGTACTCGTCCAGGTCGAAGGTGGTCAGGATGATCACCTTCGGGTGCTCCGGCGGCTCGCAGATCCGCCGGGTCGCCTCGACGCCGTCGAGCCGCGGCATGCGGACGTCCATCAGCACCACGTCGACCTTCGTGGCCCGCAGCACCTCCAGCGCCTCCAGGCCGTCACCGGCCTCGGCGACGACCTCCATGTCCGGCTGGGCGGCGAGCACCATGCGGAAGCCGGTGCGCAGCAGGACCTGGTCGTCGACCAGCATCACTCGGATGGACATCAGTTACCTCGTCCTCGTCATTTCTTCTTCAGGGGCAGCAGTGCGCTGATCCGGAAGCCGCCACCGGGCCGCGGCCCCGCCTCCAGGGTTCCGCCGACCATACCGATCCGCTCGCGCATGCCGATCAGCCCGTGTCCGGCGCCGTCCGCGCCGCCGTCCTCGTACAGCTCGTGGGCCGCGCCCCGGCCGTCGTCCTCGACGAGCAGCCCGAGCCCGTCGTCGAAATAGACCAGGCGGACGCTGGCACTCGCGTCGGGGCCGCCGTGCTTGCGGGTGTTGGTCAGGGCCTCCTGCACGATCCGGTACGCCGTCAGCTCGACGCCGCTGGGCAGCTGCCGCGGGGCGCCCTCGACCTCGAAGTCCACCGTGAGCCCGGCCGCCCGCACCTGCTCGACCAGGACCTCGATCTGCTCGACGTCGGGCTGCGGCACGTAGTCCTCGGACTCCTGCGGCTCGCCGGTGCGCAGCACGCCCAGCAGCCGGCGCATCTCGGCGAGGGCCTGGCGGCCGGTGCCGGAGATGGTCTGGAGGGCCTCCTTGGCCTGCTCGGGGGCCACGTCCATCACGTACGCGGCGCCGTCCGCCTGGACCACCATCACCGAGACGTTGTGCGCGACGACGTCGTGCAGCTCGCGGGCGATCCGGGCGCGCTCGGCGGCCACGGCCACCTTGGACTGGGCCTCGCGCTCCTTCTCCAGCCGCTGGTTGCGCTCGACCAGCTGGGCGTAATAGGCCCGCCGGGTGCGCAGGGAGTCGCCCAGCACCCAGGCCAGGACGAAGGGGACGATCATGAAGACGGCGAAGAGGACGTTGTCGACGTCGTTGGTGCCCTTGTCCACGCCGTAGCGCAGGAAGTACAGCGGCGCGGCCACCAGCCCCCAGCCCAGCGCGGTGCGCGAGACCCAGCGCGGGACCTCGCTCGCGGCGACCGTGTAGAGCATCACGAACATCGCGATGTCGTAGAAGCCCGCGACGATCCCGGCGAGCAGCTGGAGCAGGCCCGCCCCGAGGGTGAGCCAGAACATCGCCTGCGTCCACTTGCGGCGCAGGGCCAGGGCCGTGCTCAGCGCGATCACCACCGGGACGGCGGCGATCTTCAGGGGTTGGCTGATGTCGGGCTCGCCCGTGACGTTCAGCATCGAGACCCCGAAGAAGAGCACAGCCCAGAAGCTGTCGACGCCCGTCGGGTGTCTGCGGAGGAAGTCGTAGAGGCGCTGCACGTAACCCAGAGTAGGGAACGGTGATAGGTGCTGGAGTCAACCAGAGGTCCGAACCTGACACCGGGGACATACTCCCCAAGGTGGAGGGTGAGCATAGCCTTCGGTGATGAGCACTCCTGGTGAACCCGCTGCCGCGGTCCGGTGGCGCAGTGCGATGGACGCCGCGCTGTACGGGCCGGGCGGCTTCTACGTGCGCCCGGCGGGCCCCGGTCCGGCCGGCCACTTCCGTACCTCCGTGCACGCCTCCGCCCTGTACGCGCGGGCCGTGGCCCGGCTGCTGCGGTGGGTGGACGCGGAGCTCGGGCGGCCCCGCGAGCTCGACCTCGTCGACGTGGGGGCCGGGCGGGCGGAGCTGCTGTCCGGGGTGCTCGCCGCGCTGGATGCGCAGACGGCCGCGCGCGTGCGCCCGTACGCCGTGGAACGGGCCGGGCGGCCCGAGGGCCTCGACGCGCGGATCCGCTGGACCGCGGAGGTGCCCGAGGGCGTGACCGGGCTGCTCTTCGCCAACGAATGGCTGGACAACGTCCCCCTCGACGTCGCCGAGGACGGGCACTACGTCCTGGTCGCGCCGGACGGTACGGAGAGCCGCGGCGGCCCGCTGGAGGACGCCGACCGGGCCTGGCTGGAGCGGTGGTGGCCGGACGGCGGGCGCGCGGAGATCGGCCGTACGCGCGACGAGGCCTGGGCGGCGGCCGCCGGGCGCCTGGAGCGGGGTCTGGCGGTGGCGGTGGACTACGCCCACACCCGCGGGGCCCGGCCCCCGTTCGGCACCCTGACGGGCTTCCGGGGCGGCCGGGAGGTCGCGGCGGTCCCGGACGGCAGCTGCGACGTCACCGCCCACGTGGCGCTGGACGCCTGCGCCGGGCCGGGATCGGTGCTGCTGAGCCAGCGCGAGGCCCTGACCGCCCTCGGGGTCTCGGGCGCCCGGCCCCCGCTCGCCCTGGCCTCCTCCGACCCGGTGGCGTACGTACGGGCGCTGGCCTCGGCCGGTGAGGCGGCGGAGCTGACCTCCCGCTCCGGCCTGGGCGCCTTCGGCTGGCTGGTCCAGCCGGTGGGCGTGCCGCCCTGGCCGGCGGCGGACACGGGGGAGGGGCCGGACCCCGATCGGGATCCGGCCCCTCCTCACTCATGACACGCGCTACGGCCGGAGGCTACTGCGTGACCTCGTCGTGGCCCGTGTGCAGACCGCCGCCACCGCCGCTGCCGCCGGGGGTCGGCTGCGACACGACCGGCTTCGACAGCGGGGCGAGGTCCCAGGCGTAGTGGCCGACCGCGTCCGCGATGACGTCGACGTTGATGTCGAGCGCCTTCTGGTCGATGTTGGTGATGTCGTCACCCGCGCCGTGGTAGTTCACGTCGTAGGCGACACCGGCCTGGCCGCCGAACTTCGCGGCCTCCTCGGGCGTCTTGATGCCCTCGGCGCCGGTGAAGGTGCCGCCGGAGGGGATGCCGACCTCGATGAACGGGCCGTAGTCCGAGCGGCCGGAGAAGTCCGTGCCCGCGTGCGGGATCTTCTTGGAGTCGAGGAAGTCGGTGATCCCCTTCTCCAGCTGGGCGGAGCCCTCCGGGCCGGGGCCCGCTCCGACGCCGTCCGAGTCGTCGCCGTCGTAGACGAAGTACGCGGCGTTCGGCGAGCCGATCATGTCGAAGTTGAGGTAGAGCTTGATCTGCTTCTTCTGCGCGTCGGTCAGGCCGCCGACGTACGCCTCGGAGCCGAGGAGGCCGAACTCCTCCGCCGACCACCAGGCGAACTTGACCTTGTTCTTGATCTTCTTCTGCTCGCTCGCGAGCCGCTGGGCGACCTGGAGGATGCCGGCGGAGCCGGATCCGTTGTCGTTGATGCCCGGGCCGGCCGCGACCGAGTCGAGGTGGGCGCCGAGGAAGACCGTGTTGTTCTCGTCGCCGCCCTTGGTCTCGGCGATGACGTTGAAGGTCTTGCGGTTCTCCCGCAGCTCGCGGATGTCGAGGGTGAGCTCGACCGGGCCGGCGGCGGCCTCGGCGGCCAGCTTCTCGCCGTCCTCCTGGGTGATGCCGCCCGTGGGGACCTTGCCCGCGGCCGGGTCGCCGATGGTGCCGTTGAGGGCGCCCGCGGTGTTGTTGTAGATGACCGCGCCGACCGCACCGGCGGCCGCCGCGTTCTGCTGCTTGATCGCGAAGGTGCAGCCGCCGCGCTTGACCAGGGCGATCTTGCCGGTGAAGGCGCCGGCGGCGAAGTCACCGGGCTCGCAGCCGTTGGTCCCGTCCGCGTCGACCGGGGCGACGGCGACCGGGGCCGTCACACCGCCCTCGGGGGAGTTCGCCGTGTAGGTCATCAGGTGGATCGGGACGTCGCGCCCGTTCGCCCCGTTGACCGTGAGCTTCTCCTCGATGGTCTCGACGAAGACGAAGTCGAACTCGTTGCGCGTGACCGTGTAGCCGGCCGCCTTCATCACGGCCTCGACGTACTTGGCCGACTGCTCGTGGCCCTTGGACCCGGCCGCCCGGTTGCCGTTGTTGTAGTCGGCGATCGACTGCAGGACCTTGAGGTGGTTGAAGGCTCCCTTGCCGGTCGCGTCCTTGACCAGCTTCCGGGCCAGCGCGTCCGCCTTGGCGGCGTCGCTCTGCGGGCTCCCGGTGGCACCGGCCGGTCCGGCGAGCAGCAGGGGCGAGACGAGGGCCGCGGCTGCCAGGGCGGCGGTTGCTGCGGCTATACGGCGTGAGGGCATGAAGATCCTTCCACGACAGGCGAGCAGAGCTGGGCAATGCGGTGCAATGCGGTTCAGTTCGGTTCGGTGCAGGGCAGGCGTAGCTGGGCACGACGAGGCGGAGCGGGCACGGCGCGGCGGAACGCGGCAGGCCGGTCCTGGGGACGCGGTGCGCGTTACGTGGGGGAACAGTGAGCGCACGTTAGACAGCAAGTGGCCATCATGGCCAGAGTTTTCGCTGATTTCGGTTTATGAATTCCGTATATCGGTGAATCTGGGCCGGTCAAATCCAGCCATCTGCCTGCCGGTTCGCCCTGCCGGAGGGCCTACCGGAGGATGCCCTCGATGAAGTCGGAGCCGATGCGGGCGACAGCACCCAGATCCAACTGGTGCTGGGCATAACGACCTTGCCTTCGCGTATGCATCAGACCGGCCCTTTTCAGGACGGCCAGGTGCCGCGACACCTCCGGCGCGGTGATCCCGTACACGTTCGCCAGTTCGCTCGTCGTGTACGGGGCCCGGGCCAGACTCCGGCACAGCATCATCCGCATCGGGTGCGCCAGTGCCTCCATCCGCCGCTGGAGCAGCTCCACCGAGCCCGGCACGGAGGCCGGCCCGGGGGTGTCGAGCGGGTAGTGGACCACCGGCCGCCACCCCGGTGCGTGCAGCACCAGCAGATGCGGCCAGCCGAAGTCGGTCGGTACGAAGACGAGGCCGCCGCCTATTCGGGGATCGGTGGCCGTGGTGGTGCCGTGGACCATCTTGTCGGCGGTGACGGTGGTGAGGCCCTCGTCGACGCCCAGCGCCGTCGAGACGTCCTTCAGCGCGGCCGGCAGCCCCTTGCGGCGCAGCAGCTCGCCCTTGCGCCGGGCGTCCGCGCTCTGCCCGGGCTCCAGTCGCTTCCACGTCTCGGCGAAGAACGCCTCGTCGCAGTCCTCCAGGAGCCGCCGGAACCACACCCGCACGGCGGCGGTGTCGTCGAGCAGCCGCAGGGAGAAGGCCAGCTGGTGCGGGCCGCGGGCGGCGGCCGCCTCCAGCGCCCTGGCCCGGGCGCCCGCGTCCTTCAGCGGCGAGGGCCCGCCGCCCTCGTTGTAGAGCCCCATCCGGCAGTGCTCCAGGGCTGCCCCCACGAACCGCTCGTCGTCCAGCCGGTCCACCACGTCGAGCTCCTCGGCGAGCGTCGCGGCCGGCCGCCCGGACCCGCCGGGGACCCCCGCGAAGGCCATGAAGATGTCGGAGAAGGAACTGCGCCACATGAAGTCGGCCTCCAGCAGGCGGTCCGCGAGACACGGATCGAGCGAGGCGGACGTGGCGGTGGTCCAGGAGGCGAGCCGCGGATGGTGCGCGGGCTGCGACAGAGCGTGCAGGGCCATGCAGAGCTCCGCGAGCGGGGAGGGCGCGAAGGTGATCCGCTCACGGGGGAGCCCGGCGATGTCGATGGTGACGCTCATCGCCCCATTCTGTCCGTTCCCGCACGTCGGGGGCGTCCGGCCCGGGCGTCCGGCGCCCGCCGTACGGGTGGCCGCGCGGGCCCCGGCCGGGCCGCCGGACGAGTGATCACGGCCGGCGCGCGACCGCCCCCGCGGCCCTGCTCCCGGCGGCCCCGCGGGCGCTTTCCGGCAGGACGATTGACGGGGAACGTCAACCGTCGTGCGGGACGGGGCCGACGGGGTGAGGGTGGAGTCATGACAGCGATCGAGCAGTACCTCATCGACACCTACCGCGCGTCCCAGCACGGGGTCCCGATGCCCCCGCCGCCCGGGCGCGACGACGTGGCCGTCGTCCGCGCGGTCCGCTCCTACGAGCAGTTCCAGGCCGTCCTGGACGGCGGCGAGGCCCGCCACCCCTGGCGGGCCGCCCTGCGCCGGATGCTGACCCGCCCGCACCCGTGCTGAACCGTGCCTCGAGTGACCAGTGACTTCCGGACGGTGGCTGCCGATGGGTGCCAGGCCGTCCAGCGCGTGGGGCAGGTCAACGCCCGAACAGCGCTTTGACCGTGGAGGGGCCGGAGAACTCGCGGGCCAGCGCATCCATGATCACCTCATCGCAGACCTCGCCCAGCCAGTACCCGGCCTCGCGCAGTGTCCCGGCCCGCTGGAATCCGGCTCGCTCGTAGGCCGTGATCCCGGCCGTGTTGGGCGCCAATACCTTGAGCCAGACCATGCGCAGGTTGGTGATGTGGAAGGCGTAGTCCAAGGTCAGGCGAGTGGCCTCGGTGCCCAGACCCCGGCCGCGGGCCTCCTTGCTGAGCATGATCACGAACTCGGCTGTCCGTACGGCGTCGTCGGGTAGCAGGGTGGTGACGCCGACCGGCATAGGCTCTTCGCCGGCCAGGTCGTAGACCGTGAAACGTACGTTCGAGCCGCGGAGCTGGTGTGCCATGCCCTCGGCCCGCGCTTCCAGGGACTCGGGGACTTGGCGGCCGTACCCGACCAGCAGCGAAGGGTCCTGCTCCCACGCCCAGTACGTCTCGATGAGGTCGGCCCGATAGGGCCCGAGCCCGCAGGTCTCGGTGGCGATCCACAGCGTCGGTTCAAGCTGTGTCACGGTGGTCTCCGATCGTGAGGACGGGCGTGTAGGCGCTGGTCGATGCAGGTTCGGCTACGGCGATTCCGTCGGCGGTGGTGATCCACGCGTGCAGCCTTACCGGGTCCGGGGCGACACCGTGACACCAGATGACGGACCGGCGCCCCAAGGCGAGCAGGAGTACCACAGCTGCGGATTCTTCCAGGCAGGCGGTCCGGGCGGGGGAGAACCAGGCGGCGCGGCGGACGGCGCGGACGGCTGACGCCGCCTGCGCGTGTGTGGCAGGAGTCCTGGCTGTCGACGTGGCCGTGTGCATGGCCCCTGCGATTCGCCGTAGTGCAGTCTCCCGGCTTCCTGCCGCCTTGATGAGGGAGACGGCAGCGAGGGAAGCGGCAGCGGCAGGTCGCCACATTCCGCGCGGCGCGGTGAGGCCGGCGGGGTGCTCGGCGCTGCCCCAGCTCGCCTTGGACGCGGTACTGGGACCGAGGTCGGCAGGGATCAGGCAGTGGACGCGCCCGGTGTCGTAGTCGATGACCACCTGGACGTGTCCGAAGTCCACGGACCTTTCCATCACGCCACCTTCCTGTGGGTGGGCAGGATCCACTCGGGTTCGGGTGATCTGGCGATGGCGCACAGCCAGGCGTCGGCCGTCAGCGCCTGCTCGATCGTCGCGAGAGGCATCGGCACCCCGGCGGCGGCCTGGCGGACCTGCTCACGGAAGCGCCGACCGTCGATCAGGTCGAGCGCGGCCAGGTTCGTGCCTGCACCGTCGAGGAGTTCGGGAAGCGCCGCGCGCAGCCCGTTGTAGTGATCGGCCTCGAACGACCCCTTTGTCGTCCTGGCCGTGAGGGCGGGAGGCAGGACGTCCGCGAAAGCCCTGGTCAGCAGTGGCTTGTAGGCGTACAGCGGTGGGCGTTGAGTGAGTGGAGTCCGCAGTACCGCGTCCACCACGAACGAGTCGAGGAACGGGTTGTGCAGGTCGATCCCGCAGGTGCGGGCCAGCTCGGCGTCGGCCGCCGCGGTGCGTGCCACTTCCCTGATCTCGTCCACGAGCGTGCGTACCGAGGCGTCCAGACCTGGCAGGGGGTCAGGAGCGGCAGCGTATTCCTCGACGGTCCGGTTGAGGAGCCGCACGGCAGGAGGGAGGGCCCACCGAGGCGATGGGAAGGTGGAGAACCATTCGATGTTTCCTCGGTTCCGACGCTCCCTGTCACCGCTGTTCAGGGCTGCGGCAAGTCCGGACAGAGCCTGTTCCCGCGTGGTGGCGGCCATACGGGCGGCGTCGCGCAGCAGAGGGGCGACAGGGGTGTGGCGCAGTCGGGCCCATCCCGTTGCCTCTCGTAGCGCCTGGCCGTAGTGGTGCTCACGGACGAGGTCCGCAAGGCGGGCGGGGGGTTGGAAGAGGACGCTGTCCCCGCCGTCGCCGGTCAGGTGGGTGCGTGTTCCGAGCGCGGTGTGCATCCAACGGAGTTGGGCTCGCAGACGTGCCTGCGTGATCGTGGAGGGGGCTGGTTCGTCCGTCACGGGGACGTCCGCGAGACCGGTGTACGGACGGTGCTCGTCGCCGAGTGCGAGGAGCTGGTGGCGGATGCGGCCTTGGGACGCTTCGGCGGCGAGGCGTGCGTAGTGGAGGTCTGCGCCGTCCAGGATGTCCTGGGGGTGGATGGTGACGCCGTTGATCGGGTTGAGCATCGCCCGGGAGGCGAGGACGGAGAGTGTGGTGGAGTCCAGCCCGCCCGAGAGGTCGCTGGACAGTGCCGGGTCGGCCTGTACGCGGAGCCTTACCGACGCGGTCAGGGCGTTGCGCAGACGCAGGGCCGGAGGCGGACCGGTGAAAGGGTCGGGACGCCATACGGTGCTGCATGTGGAGGGGCCGCCGTTCGCGGGGAGTGCGACACGGCTACCGGGAGGGAGCTGGCGGACGTCGGTGAAGAAGCAGCGGTCGCCGGCCAGCATCGGCAGGGACGGAGCGAGCACGGCACACGCCAGACGCTTCGTGTCGATGTCTTTGCCCGCCAGCGCGGCGAGGTGGCGGGCTGACGTGGACCAGGCCCACGTGCGACCCCAGATGACCGCGTAGAGGGGCATTGCGGCGGCTGGATCGGTGTGGAGTACCAAGCCCTGCTCCGTCTCCTCCAGGACCGCGTAGGCCCCCGGCCACTGCCAGGCCACCCCAGGGGGTAAGGGCCGGTGCGTGAGATCCTGCACCGCCTCACCGGCTGCTCCGCACGGACCGATGATGTGGACGCGTCTGCCGGGGCGCAGCGCGGTGCGCACAGGCATCCCACCGATTCGCCACAGGGACGATGAAGGCGTGACAGCCTCTGCGCCGAGCGGGTGCGGGAGGCCGGGGCGGGTGGTGCTGAATCCTCCGACGGGCATGGGGTCCTCCGGGTCTGGAGAGGCGAACGCGGCCCCGGACCGAAGGCCGGAACCGCGCTCGACGGGTGAATGTCAGGAGTTGTAGGCCCGCCGCTTGTCCTCGCTGTTGCCGCCGCCCTGGCCCGCGGTCAGGTCGGCGGCGTCGCCCAGGTCGACGGCGGTCGCCGTCTCTTCAGCCGTTTCGGTGGTGTTGTTCGCCTCATGGCCGGCGCTCATGGTGGTGCTCCTCTCGGTCGGGTTCGAGTGGTACGTGACGGCACCTGGCATCGCTCGTGCCGACGTGATCCGATGCGCCGCCTCCGCCCGTTCACACCATGGCCTTCGCCGTACGAACCGATCCACTGCCGCGTCCTATAGGGCCGCCCTATATTGCGGGCATGGAGCCGAACCTGGACGTGTGGGCACACCCTGGTTTGCGTGCTGCTGTGGCGGTGGGGGACTGGTCGGCGGTGCTGCGGACGTGGCGGACGTTGACCTGCAACAGCCAGAGCAAGCTCGGCGCGCTGGTGGGCCTGGCCCAACCAGATGTCTCGGCGATTGAGAACCGGCGTCGAGCGGTGACGTCGGTCGAGGTGCGCCAGAGGATCCTTGAAGGACTGCGCGTGCCGACCGAGCTGCTCGGTGGTGTGGTCGAGGAGTTGCCCATGCCCTCGCTCGTACTGCCCGGAGTCATCTCCGAGACGGCGTTCGACCGGCTGATGCGCATCAAACAGGGCCGACTCCGTCTGGACGCAGCCTCGCTGGATTCCCTGGAAGGCTTACTGGCAGCGCATCGCAGGGCGGAGGACACGCTCGGCTCGCGCGCGATGTTCGGCGTGGTGGCCGCGCAATTCCAGCAGGTGGCAGGACTCTACGGTCAGGCCTGTGGTCCGCTGGCAGACCGTCTGGTGAAGGTGATGGCCGAGTACGCGCAGTTCCTCGCTTGGATGGCTCAGGATCAGGACAACGCCCCGGTGGCGCTGGGCTGGTTCGACCGCTCCTACGACTGGGCGCTGGAGTCGGGCTATGGAGACATGGCGGCAACCACGATGAGCATGAAGGCTCATTTGGCGTGGTCCGGAGGAAACGGGCTGCGCTGCGTGCGGCTCGGCGAGGCGGCTGCTTCGACGGCCGGCGCGAGCGAGGCGACCAGGGCCATGGCGGTGCAGATGGCCGGACGAGGGCACGCCCTGGTGGGCGAGGGCGACGAGGCGTACCGCAGGCTCGATGAGGCTCAACGGATCATTGCGGCTGCCACCGATGCTCCGCCGTGGCTCTACTTCTACGGTGAGTCCTGGTTCTCGGCTCAGAGGGGCATGGCCGACCTGCACCTGAGCCGGTGGCGCAGCGCGGTGGAGAACTTGTCGAGGGGCCTCGCCGGGCTCGATCCCACATACCGCCGTGACCGGGCCTGGTACGGCGCTTGTCTGGCACACGCCCACGCCGGCTTCGGTGAGGCCGAAGCAGCGCTGACGACGGCGCTTGCGGCAGTGCCCGATGCCGCGGAGCTGGGGCGGCCGCATGCTTGGGGTGAATTGCACACCGTGGCAGGCCTGTTGCTGCGGCGCGGTGCCCCCGAAGGGCGGGCCTTGTTCGACGCGCTGGCCGTCCTGGACTAGCTAGCCCGTTTTGATCGTCTGGAGGAAGGCCGACCAAGCGGGTCGGGAGACGGTCAGGTACGGGTCGCCGGAGGCGGGGCTGCCGGATACGTTCACGGCTTCGTCGGGGCCGGCTGTCGCTACGTGCACGCAGGCCTCGCCAGTGCCGCAGTAGGACGACTTCTGCCAGCTGGTCTCGGACATGAGGTCTTCCCTTCACAGGGTTCGCAGGATGCTGTGGATGAACTGGCCGCTCTCCTCGCGGCCGAGGGCCATGGCCTCCATGCGGCCGAGGAGGAGCCGGTATCCCTCCAGCCGAGCCTCGGCGTCCACCAATGCCGGACCGTGTGACTGGTCCAAGTGGACCGTGTCGAGCTGTGGCACGGAACCGTGTGCGTAGTAGATCGACTGGCCGGCACCGGGGAATGATCCTGCGTCGAAGGGGATCACCAGGATGCGGACCTGGCTTCGTAGCCCCATCTCCATGAGGTGGGCGAGCTGCCCCTTGACGACGGCGCGTCCGCCGAACTGCATGCGCAGGGCCGCTTCGTGGATGATCGCGGTGTAGGGAGTGGGGTCGCTCCGGTAGAGCACGTCCTGCCGCTTGATCCGGTGCGACACCCGGTGTTCGACCTCGGGCGGGGTCAGCTCCGGTACTACCTGTCGGAAGACTTCCCGCGCGTGGTCCGCTGTCTGCAAGAGGCCTGGGACATGAGCCGTGTAGGCGGCGCGCAGCGCCAACGCGTGGTGCTCAAGTTCGGCCAAGTCGAGGAGGCTGGGAGGCAGGACCTCCCGGTATTGCTCCCACCATCCGTTCGTGCGGTCGGCTGCCATTGCGGCCAGCGCTTCCCCGAGCTGAGGGTCGCAGACCGAGTAGACGCGTGCCATGGCACGGACCCGGTCAGGGCTCACTCCGAACCTGGCCGTCTCCACATTGCTCAGCTGGCCCGAGCTGGTGCCGATCGCAGCCGCGGCCTCGGTTGCCGTCATGCCGGCCCGCTCGCGGAGTTTGCGCAGTTCAGCCGCCAGCCGGGCACGCCGGGCCGTCGGGACGGGGCGAGCGACCACGTTTCACTCCTCACTCACACGAGGGAATTGGGCATCGAAGACCTTGGATTCGCGCAAAGAATCTTTGGCTGCCCCTAATCTGGGACCCAGGCCACCTCATCCGGAAGTACCCCGTTCGACGGAGCGGCAAGGTCACCGGGCAGCAAGCGCAACGCGACCAACACCCCTCCGTGATCGGAGACTTCCATGCCTGCCACCGTATCTCCGTCGTGGGCCTACAGCCTGCAACTCCCACAAGATCCCCGCGCCCCCGGCCTCGCCCGCCAGACCCTGCGCTCCGTGCTCCGCACCCACGCGATGGGCGAACTCGTCGATACGGCCGAGCTGTTGGCCGGGGAGCTGATGGCCAATGCCTACCTCTACTCCGACGGCCCGTACACACTCCGGCTCCGGGCCATGGGGTCCACTCGGCTGCGTGTCAGCGTCTGGGACAGCAATCCGCACATCCCTGCGCCCTTCGGAACGGACGCTCCCGTCGCGGCACCGCAGCCGGGCGCCGAGCGGGGCCGCGGTCTGCTCCTCGTACGGGCGTACGCCGCCAACTGGGGCGGCTATCCGCTCGGCGGGACGGGGCTGTACGGGGATGCCGGAGGGAAGCTGCTGTGGGTCGAAGTCCGCGCCTGACGGCACCGGGACCGCACCCACGGGGTACGGTCCCAGTCCCGGCAGCGTCACTCGAAGTTCGGCACGTTGCGCTGGTACACCAGCCGCAGCCCGATCAGCGTCAGCCAGGGCTCGTGGTCGTCGATCACCGACGACTCGCCCAGCACCATCGGGGCCAGACCGCCGGTCGCGATGACCCGGACGTCGTCCGGATCGCCGTTCGGCCCGGCCAGCTCCTTGGCCATCCGGGCCACGACCCCGTCGACCTGACCCGCGAAACCGTAGATCACGCCCGACTGCATCGCCTCGACCGTGGACTTGCCGATCACGTGGCGCGGCCGGGCCAGCTCGATCTTGCGCAGCTGGGCGCCCCGTACGCCGAGCGCGTCCATCGAGATCTCGATGCCCGGGGAGATCACCCCGCCCACGTACTCGCCCTTCGCGGACACCGCGTCGAAGGTGGTCGCCGTACCGAGGTCCACCACGATCGCCGGGCCCCCGTACAGCTCGACCACCGCGACCGCGTTCACGATGCGGTCCGCGCCGACCTCCTTGGGGTTGTCCATGAGGATCGGGACACCCGTCTTGGTGCCGGGCTCCACGATCACTGCGGGCACGTCGCCGTAGTAGCGGCGGGTCACCTCGCGGAGCTCGTGCAGGACCGACGGCACCGCCGAGCAGATCGCGATGCCGTGGATCCCGTCGCCGAGCTCGCTGCCGAGCATCGGGTGCGTGCCCATCAGCCCCTGCATCAGCACGGCCATCTCGTCGGCCGTGCGCTGCGGGTCGGTCGAGATGCGCCAGTGCTCGACGATCTCGTCACCGTCGAACAGGCCCAGGACCGTGTGGGTGTTGCCTACGTCGATGGTGAGCAGCACGGGTTACACCGCCTCGCGCAGATCGAGACCGATGTCCAGGATCGGCGAGGAGTGGGTCAGCCCGCCGACCGCGAGGTAGTCCACCCCGGTCTCCGCGTACGCCCGGGCGGTGTCCAGCGTCAGCCGGCCCGAGGACTCCAGCACGGCGCGGCCGGCCACCAGCGTGACGGCCTCCTCGGTCTCGGGAACCGTGAAGTTGTCCAGCAGGATCAGGTCGGCGCCCGCGTCCAGGACCTCGCGGACCTGGTGCATCGTGTCGACCTCGACCTCGATCGGGACCTCCGGGAACGCCTCGCGCACCGCGGTGAAGGCCTGCGCGACGCCGCCCGCCGCCACCACGTGGTTGTCCTTCACCAGCGCCGCGTCCGACAGGGACATGCGGTGGTTGACGCCGCCGCCGCAGCGGACCGCGTACTTCTCCAGCGAACGCAGGCCCGGCGTGGTCTTGCGGGTGTCGCGCACCTTGGCCTTCGTGCCCTCCAGGACGTCGGCCCAGCGGCGGGTGGCCGTCGCGATGCCGGAGAGCCGGCACAGGATGTTCAGGGCGCTGCGCTCGGCCGTCAGCAGGTCGCGGGTACGGGCGCGGACCGACAGCAGCACCTCGCCGGCCTTGACGCTGTCGCCGTCCTCCGCGTGCCGCTCCACCTCGAAGGCCTCCGTGCACACCACGGAGAACACCGCCTCGGCGATGCGCAGGCCCGCCACGACGCCGTCCTCGCGGGCGACGAAGTCGGCGACGGCCTCGGCGTCCTCGGGGACCGTGGCCACGGTGGTGACGTCCACGCCGCCGTCGAGGTCCTCGGAGAGCGCCATGTGGGCGATGTCCTCGACCTCGATCGGGTCCAGGCCCGCGTCCGCGAGCAGCTCGGCGAGCGCCGGGTCGAGGCCGCTCTCCTCGCCGTCGCCGCAGGCGCAGTCGTCGCCGCAGCCGCCGTCGTTCTGGTCGATGAGGGGAAGTTCGGGGGTGCTCACGGTCACTGCTCCAGGCTCGGGGTGCTCAGGGGGTGGACGGACGGGAAGTCCGCGGAGTCGGTCGGTACGACGACCAGGGCCCGCTTCTCGGTGGCCGAGAGCCGGACCACGAGGTGGCGGCGCCACCGGGCATCGTCCCGGTCCGGGTGGTCCTCGCGCCAGTGGCAGCCGCGGGTCTCCTCGCGCCGCCACGCGGCGGCGACCAGGACCCGCGCCACGCACAGCAGGTTCGTGGCCTCCCAGGTGTCCACACCGGGTTCGGCGGTCTTGCCGTGCGCTTCGAGGTCGTTCAGGGCGGTGGCGTACAGCCCTTCGAGGGCCTCGGCCGCCTCCTCCAGCGACCGGGCGGAGCGGAGCACGCCCGCGCCCGCCGTCATGATCCGCTGGACCTCGTACCGGGCACCGGCGGGCTGCAGCGGGCCGGTCGAGGGGACCGGGACGCCGGGACCGCCCCCACCGGGCTCCCGCGCGGTGATGTCCTCCGCGATCCGCTCGGCGAAGACCAGCCCCTCCAGCAGCGAGTTGGAGGCGAGCCGGTTCGCGCCGTGCACGCCCGTGCACGCGACCTCGCCGCAGGCGTACAGGCCGGGGACCGTCGTGCGGCCGTGCAGGTCGGTCCGCACGCCGCCGGAGGCGTAGTGCGCGGCGGGCGCCACCGGGATGGGCTGCGTCACCGGGTCGATGCCGTGCGAGCGGCAGGCCGCCAGGATCGTCGGGAAGCGCTGCTCCCACATCTCGGCGCCGAAGTGCCGGGCGTCCAGGTACATGTGCTGCGCGCCCTGCTCCTGCATGCGGCGCATGATGCCCTTGGCGACGATGTCGCGCGGGGCCAGCTCGGCGAGCTCGTGCTGGCCCGTCATGAAGCGCACGCCGTCCGCGTCGACGAGGTACGCGCCCTCGCCGCGTACGGCCTCCGACACCAGCGGCTGCTGGCCCTCGGCGTCCGGCCCGAGGAACAGCACCGTCGGGTGGAACTGCACGAACTCCAGGTCGGAGACCTCCGCCCCGGCGCGCAGCGCGAGCGCCACGCCGTCGCCGGTGGACACCGACGGGTTGGTCGTGGCGGAGAAGACCTGGCCCATGCCGCCGGTCGCGAGGATCACGGCGGGGGCGTGGACGGCGCCGACGCCGTCGTGCTGCCCCTCGCCCATGACGTGCAGGGTGACTCCGGCCGTCCGGCCCCGCGCGTCCTGCAGGAGGTCCAGGACGAGCGCGTTCTCCACGGTCTCGATGCCCGCGGCGTGCACGGCCTCGACCAGCGCCCGCGAGATCTCGGCGCCGGTGGCGTCGCCGCCCGCGTGCGCGATCCGCCGGCGGTGGTGGCCGCCCTCCCGGGTCAGCTCTATCTCCCCGGTCTCGGCCGACGTGTCGAAGACCGCGCCGGTGTCGATGAGCCGCCGCACCGCGTCCGGGCCCTCGGTGACGAGCAGCCGTACGGCCTCCTCGTCGCACAGGCCGGCGCCCGCGACCAGGGTGTCGTCGAGGTGCTGCTCGGGGCTGTCGCCCTCGCCGAGCGCCGCGGCGATGCCGCCCTGCGCCCAGCGGGTGGAGCCGTCGTCGAGCCGGGCCTTGGTGACCACGACGGTACGGCGGCCCGCGGCCGCGCAGCGCAGCGCGGCGGTCAGGCCCGCCACACCGGAGCCGACGACCACGACGTCGGCGTCGAGGGACCAGCCGGGCGCCGGCGCGTGCAGCCGTATGCCGGTGCTGCCGGCCGGGCCTCTGCCAGGGGTGCTCACGAGTGTGCTCCGAATTCCAATGGGATGTTGTCGATCAGCCGGGTCGTGCCCACCTTCGCGGCGACGGCCAGCACGGCCTGCCCGGTGAAGTCCGGACCGGCCTCGGTGAAGTCCTTCGGGTCCACCAGCGCCAGGTAGTCCAGGACGAGCGGCGGCTCCGAACGGGCCGCGTCCGCCAGTACGTGGCCGGCCGCGGCCCGGACCGCGTCCGGCAGGCCCGCGCAGGCCGCCGAGACGGCGTGCGCGTCGGCCGAGGCGCGGATCTCGCCCAGCCTGGCCAGCGCGGTGGCCCGCTCGTCGGTGGCCGGTGCGGCCTCGGCGCGGGCCCGCAGCGCAGCCTGCGCGGCGAGCCGGTCGCGGCCGGCGAACAGGGCGCGCGACAGCGCGAGCGCGGTCTGCCGGTCCGCGGGGGACAGGTAGCGGTTGCGGGACGACAGGGCCAGGCCGTCCTCCTCGCGAACGGTCGGCACGCCGACCACCTCGACGGGGAAGTTCAGGTCCGTCACCATCCGCCGGATCAGGGCCAGTTGCTGCGCGTCCTTCTGGCCGAAGAGGGCCAGGTCGGGGCGGGTCAGGTGGAGCAGCTTGGCGACGACGGTCAGCATCCCGTCGAAGTGGCCCGGCCGGGTGGCCCCTTCGAGGCGCTCGCCCATCGGGCCGGCGCTGACGCGCACCTGGGGGTCCCCGCCCGGGTAGACCTCGTCCACGGCGGGGGCGAACACCGCGTCGGCGCCCGCCCCTTCGGCGATCGAGAGGTCCGCGTCGAGGGTGCGGGGGTAGCGGTCGAGGTCCTCGCCCGCCCCGAACTGCAGCGGGTTGACGAAGACGGTGACGACGACCTGCCCCTCGGGCCCGGCCTGTTCGCGGGCGCTGCGGATCAAGGTGGCGTGGCCCTCGTGGAGGGCGCCCATGGTCATCACCACGGCCCGCCGTCCGGTGCGCGGCAGCTTGTGCAGCTCATCGGCGGTGTGCAGCAGCAGCTCGGTCACTGATCGCCCCCGTCAGGGTCCGTGTCGGCGAGTACGCCGAGCAGGTCCTCGGCGAGTTCGGGCTTGAGCAGACCGTGCGCGAGGGCCCGGTCGGCGGTGGTGCGGGCCATGGCCAGGTACCCGGCCACCGTGCCCGGCGCGTGCCGGCGCAGCTCCGAGACGTGCGCGGCGACCGTCCCCGCGTCCCCGCGGGCCACCGGCCCGGTCAGGGCCGCGTCCCCGGAGCGCAGGGCGTTGTCGAGGGCCGCGCCGAGCAGCGGGCCGAGCATTCGGTCGGGGTGCGCCACTCCGGCCTTGCGCAGCAGCTCCAGCGACTGGGCGACCAGCGTGACCAGGTGGTTCGCACCGAGGGCGAGGGCCGCGTGGTAGAGCGCGCGGTTCTCCTCCGCGATCCATTCCGGCTCCCCGCCCATCTCGATGACCAGGGCCTCGGCGGCCAGCCGCAGCTCGTCGGGGGCGGTGACGCCGAAGGAGCATCCGGCCAGCCGCTGCACGTCGACCTCGGTGCCGGTGAAGGTCATCGCGGGGTGCAGGGCCAGTGGCAGGGCGCCCGCGCGGCGCGCCGGGTCGAGCACGGCCGTCCCGTACCGGCCCGAGGTGTGCACGAGGAGCTGACCGGGCCGGACCGCCCCGGTCTCCGCGAGCCCCTCCACGAGCGCCGGCAGCGCGTCGTCGGGGACGGTCAGCAGGACCAGGTCGGACAGTTCCAGCACCTGCGCGGGCGGCACCAGCGGCACGTCGGGCAGCATCCGCGCGGCGCGGCGCACGGAGGTCTCGGAGACGCCCGAGACGGCGACGGGACGGTGTCCCGCCTGCTGGAGCGCACGGGCCAGCGCCGGGCCGACCCGGCCCGCCCCGACGACGCCGACGGCGAGCCGGGCAGGGCGTGGCTGCTGTGATGGATTCACGCGGGGAATGCCTTCCGTTCCAGTCCGCGGGGGTACCGGACGATACGCCGCCATGCTAGCCCGTGGGGCTCTTGGCCGGTCGGTGGCGAGGGGCGAGGATCAGGGGTCATGAGCGACAGCGACGACGAAACGCAGCGCACGGCCCGGCTCGTGGCGGCCTGGCGGGCGGCGGACAGGACCCTGACCCGCAGTCCGCGCGAGGCCACGGTGGGTGAGGCCCTGGCCCGGCTCGCCGAGGGCCCGTACGACTACGACATGGACGCGCCGGGCGACATCTACGGCGACGGGGTCGTCGCGGAGCTGGAGCGGCGGGTCGCGGAGCTGCTGGGGACGCAGGACGCCGCGTTCTTCCCCAGCGGCACGATGGCGCAGCAGGTCGCCCTGCGCTGCTGGGCCGGCCGGACCGGGAACCCGGTCGTGGCCCTGCACCCGATGAGCCACCCGGAGATGTGGGAGGGCGAGGCCCTGTCGGCGGTCTCCGGGCTGTGGGTCGTCCACCCGACGACCGCGGCGCGCCAGATGACCGCGGAGGAGGTCGGGGACGTCGCGGAGCCGTTCGGCACGCTGATGCTGGAGCTGCCGCTGCGCGAGGCCGGGTTCGTGCTGCCCACCTGGGAGGAGCTGCGGGCGCTGGTGGATGCGGGCCGGGAGCGGGAGGCGGCGATCCACTTCGACGGCGCCCGGCTGTGGGAGTCCACCGTCCACTTCGGCCGCCCGCTGCCGGAGATCGCCGGGCTCGCCGACTCCGTCTACGTCTCGTTCTACAAGTCGCTCGGCGGCCTGAGCGGGGCGGCACTGGCCGGGCCGCGGGAGTTCGTGGAGGAAACCAGGGTCTGGCGCCACCGCTACGGGGGCCAGATCTTCCGCCAGTTCCCGCAGGCCCTGGCCGCGCTGGCCGGACTGGAGCGGGAGCTGCCGCGGCTGCCCTCGTACGTGGCCCAGGCGCGGACGGTGGCCGGGGCGCTGCGCGAGGCCCTCGCGAAGTCCGGCGTCCCGTGGTCGCGCGTCCACCCCGTGGAACCGCACACGCACCAGTTCCAGGTGTGGCTGCCGTACGAGCCGGACCGGCTGACGGACGCGGGCCTGCGGCAGGCCGAGGAGACGGGCACGGTGCTGTTCCGCCGCTGGTCGGCCGGGGGGCCGGGCCTCGCGGTGACCGAGGTGGACGTCACGGAGCCGGGCCTGTCCTGGACGGAGTCCGACGTCCACGAGGCGGTCTCGGCCTTCGTGGCCCGTATCTGACGGCGCCCGGGCGGGGCCGGAAACGACCCCGCCCGGGCCTCCCGCGCCGCCGGCGCCCGGCCGCGCCCGCAGCCCTCCGTAGGGCTGCCGGCCTGCGCGGGAGGGGACCCGGCCCGTACCACCCGCACCCCCGCGGGGCAGCGGCGAAACGCCGAATTGCGTGAAAGTCGCCGGTGAGGGCCGGCCACGGAGTTACCGTCCTTTGACCGCAATTACCGGCCACCGTGCCCGGAGGAGACACCATGACCGCTCAGCCCGCGTGGCGGAAGTCCTCGTTCTGCGGTGACGGCGACGCCTGCGTCTACGTCGCCGTCACCCCCGGAGCCCTCGTCAAGGTCGCCGACCGGGTCGACCCCGCGCACCTGGTCCTCGCCACGACCCAGGCCGCCTGGACGGACTTCCTGCGCGCGGTCAAGGAGACCGGCTGAGGGCGTGCCGACGCCCGGCCGCGCCGCGCCGCAGCGGCCCCTCCTGAGGGGATTTTGTCCGATTAGCGCGTATCTTCGGCCCCATGCCCACGCCCAACGGATCCCGCGGCGGCATGGCGTTCAGCGCTGCTGAGCTGCACGTGCTCAGGCGTTCGCTCGCCCACGCCCTTCAGTCCTCCCCGGCCCCCCTGGCGGCCGAGGAGGTCCAGGACTGCCTGCGCCTCGCGCAGTCGGTGGACGAAGCGGTCCGGGAGGCGGGCCGGCTCAGAGCCTTCCTCCTGGACGATCTGGCCCGCTACCGCGGCGCCCTGCCCGGCAGCCTCTCCGGCTACCTGGAACTGCTCCGCCAGGCCCTCGCATCCGGATACGAGCCGACCCCCGACGACCTCGCCGCCCTGCGCGCGCTGCGGGCCAACCCGGCCGCCGCCGCGCTGCTGGAGCGGGCCCGGTCCGTCGCGGAGCGCTCCGTACGGCGGCGCCTGAGCACGACCCCCGCGCCCCGCACCCGCCTGCTGACCCTGGCGGGCGGCCGGGAGGAGCCGCCGCGGCCGGCGCCCGCGCCCAAGGAGCGCCCGCGCCCCGAACGGCCGGTCCCGACCCCCGGAGAGGTCTTCCCGCCGCGCCGCAAGCCCACCCCGCCCCCGGCGTCCGGGCTCGCCGTCATGTGAGTGCGCCCGGCGGGTCCGGGGGGCGCGGGAGCGCGGGGCGGCACGCACCCCTCACCCACCCGGACCGGCCCGGGCGCGGGTGGCTACGCTGGGGGCATGGACTACGTCTCCGCGCTCGTGCCCCCCTTCGTGATGGCCGCGTTCTTCATCGCCCTCGTCGTGACGATCGTGAAGAGCCAGGGCGGCTCCAACAAGTCCAAGGAGGACGCGGCGGTCGACGCCGTGATCGCCCGGGCAGAAGCCACCCGCCAGCAGCAGAGCTAGAGCGCGGACCCTCCGCGCGGGCGCCCGGCCGTACCGGCCGTGCGCCCCGATTTTGTCGCGCGTTGCCGAGTGAATAGTCGGGCAATTCCGCACAACCCGCACTATCGTGCTGGTGTGCCTCGCCCCTTGGGAGAACTCGAAGACGCCGTCATGACGCGGGTGTGGCAGTGGAACCGCCCGGTCACCGTTCGGGAAGTCCTGGAAGACCTCCAGCAGGAACGGTCCATCGCGTACACCACGGTCATGACCGTTATGGACAATCTCCATCAGAAGGGCTGGGTCCGCCGGGAAGCCGAAGGCCGCGCCTATCGATATACGGCGGTCTCCACCCGCGCCGCCTACTCGGCCGCACTGATGAACGAAGCCTGGTCGACGAGCGACAACCCCGCCGCCGCTCTCGTCGCCTTCTTCGGCATGATGTCCGCGGAACAGCGCGAAGCCCTCCGGGACGCCGTCCGCGTCGTCCAGTACGACGGCGAGTCCGCCCCCGAAGCCGCGGCGGAACCCCGCGCGGAAGCCCCCGCAGAACCTTCCCCGGAACGCCCCGCCGAACCCCCTGCCGAACCTCCCGCGGAACAGGCCGCGCCGCCGGAAGCCGAAGGCGAGTCCGCCGGGCCCCCGAGTCCGCCGGGGCGATAGCGTCCGCAGCCATGGGAGAGTTTTCCACTGCACACGCAGAAACAGTGACGATCCGCCGTGCCCGCACCCGCGATGTTCCCGCGCTGCGCCGCCTCCTCGACCAGTACGTGCAGCAGCGGATCCTGCTCGACAAAGCACCGGTCGTCCTTTACGAGGACATCCAGGAGTTCTGGGTCGCGGAACGCGACTCGGATGCACAGGTGGTGGGCTGCGGTGCACTCCACGTGATGTGGGAAGACCTCGCCGAAGTGCGGACTCTCGCCGTCGACCGCGACCTGAAGGGCGCCGGCGTCGGCCATCAGGTGCTCCAGCAGTTGTTGAGCACCGCCCGCA
Source organism: Streptomyces erythrochromogenes (assembly GCF_040684695.1). GTDB lineage: Bacteria > Actinomycetota > Actinomycetes > Streptomycetales > Streptomycetaceae > Streptomyces > Streptomyces erythrochromogenes_C. Next base: position 39,502 of record NZ_JBFBGM010000002.1, on the reverse strand, counting down.
CGCTCGGGGTGAGCCGGGTTTTCTGCCTCACCTTCGAAGTCGAGTTCTTCGCGAAGCACGGCTTCGTCGAGATCGGCGAGACCCCGGTCGACACCGATGTCTACATGGAGCTCTTGCGTTCCTATGACGAGGGCGTCGCCGAGTTCCTCGGTCTCGAACGAGTGAAGCCGAACACCTTGGGCAACAGTCGGATGCTTCTGCACCTCTGATCGATGGCCTCAGCTTTTCCGGCGCTCCGTGCACCTGTGGCCTATGTCCGAATCGCGCACGTTTCCCGCCTCGTTGCGGTCCTGAACCTCTCCCGGGGGGTTTGTGTTTTCCAGGCAAAAGCGGTTTCCTTTCCGCGTACTGCTTTTCGATGAAAGGAAATCCCGGTGGCACAGAAGGTTCAGGTCCTTCTTGTCGACGACCTCGACGGCGGCGAGGCGGACGAGACGGTGACGTTCGCTCTGGATGGCAAGACCTACGAGATCGACCTCACCACCGCCAACGCTGAAAAGCTCCGCGGTCTGCTCGACCCGTACACCAAGGGCGGCCGCCGCACCGGTGGCCGTGCCACCGCCGCCCGCGCCAAGGGCCGCGCCTCCGCCGCGACCGGCAACCCGGACACGGCCGAGATCCGCGCCTGGGCCAAGGAGAACGGTTACAACGTGAACGACCGCGGCCGCGTCCCGGCCGAGATCCGCGAGGCCTACGAGAAGGCCAAGGGCTGATCGACCCCGTTCGTACGCCGTCCCAGGCGCGCCCGGTGGCATTCCGTCGCCGCCGCCGCGACCAGGCGTACGAGATCGGGCCCGCGAGCGGGCCCGGCGGCCCGCCCGGGACCGGGCAGGGCCGGCAGCAGCGCCTCACACCCCTGCTCGGGGGGTCGCAGCCACACGGCGGCCCCCCGGGGGCTTTCTCCCGGGGGCGGCCCCGGAGGAGCCGGGGCGGTGATCCGCCCGCCCGCACCCAGGGCGGTCAGATCCAGGGCGACCCCGCCCCACTCCAGCCAGTCGAGCAGCCCGTCGAGCTCCTCTGCGCTCCCCGGGGCGACCAGGAACCGCATCCGGCGCCCCATCAGGGCCACCGGACCGGTGGCGACCGGCCGGCGCAACAGCGCCGTCCCCGCGTCCGACGGCAGCTCCAGGACGTCGAAGCCGATGCCGGTCACGAGCTGCGCCGGCGGCCCGCCGGTGACGGTCCAGCCGAGCACCCTCCCGTACCAGGCGGCGTACGCGTCCCCCTCGGGCGCGACGCGGGGCGGCGGGACGGTCGGCAGGACGGTTGCGGCCATGCCCGGAGCAACTGCAGAAACGCTTCGGGGTTACGGTAGAGGTGACGTTCCGCGCCCGCAGGTGTGCGGAACGTAAACGTCCGCGGTGGTGGAGTCCCACATTCGAGACGGAACTCTGTTCGCCCTCAGCGGAGGGAACCGGCGTCACCGGCATGGAGTGTCAGCCCTTACGGGTAAGACATTCCTAGTGGATCGGGGCGACACGCTGTTTTGACCGGCTTCCGTTCGCCATCGGCGTACACGCATGACGGGTATCTGCCTGGCCTGCGGGAACATCGTCTCGCACCATCGAGTTGGAGCAGTTGTCGGCTCTTCAAGCCGGTTTTCCCGCTGATGCAGGGGTGAGCCGTGGACGGATGTCGGCAGTTGGAATGAGCTGTCCCGCCCCACGGGACTAGCATGCGGAAGGACAGGGCGGGGACCGACCCCGAACTGCCCGACCGCTCTGAGGAGCGATAAACGATGTTCGAGAGGTTCACCGACCGCGCGCGGCGGGTTGTCGTCCTGGCTCAGGAAGAAGCCCGGATGCTCAACCACAACTACATCGGCACCGAGCACATCCTCCTGGGCTTGATCCACGAGGGTGAGGGTGTCGCCGCTAAGGCCCTGGAGAGCCTCGGGATTTCGCTCGAGGCCGTTCGCCAGCAGGTTGAGGAGATCATCGGTCAGGGTCAGCAGGCCCCGTCCGGCCACATCCCCTTCACCCCGCGGGCGAAGAAGGTCCTGGAGCTTTCGCTCCGAGAGGCCCTCCAGCTCGGCCACAACTACATCGGCACCGAGCACATCCTGCTCGGCCTGATCCGCGAGGGCGAGGGCGTCGCAGCCCAGGTCCTCGTGAAGCTGGGCGCCGATCTCAACCGGGTCCGGCAGCAGGTCATCCAGCTGCTCTCCGGCTACACCGGCGGGGGCAAGGAGTCGGCCACGGCCGGCGGCCCGGCCGAGGGCACGCCCTCGACCTCGCTCGTCCTGGACCAGTTCGGCCGCAACCTCACCCAGGCTGCCCGCGAATCCAAGCTCGACCCGGTCATCGGGCGCGAGAAGGAGATCGAGCGGGTCATGCAGGTGCTGTCCCGCCGCACCAAGAACAACCCGGTCCTCATCGGCGAGCCCGGCGTCGGCAAGACGGCCGTCGTCGAGGGCCTGGCGCAGGCGATCGTCAAGGGCGAGGTCCCCGAGACCCTCAAGGACAAGCACCTCTACACGCTTGACCTCGGTGCCCTGGTCGCCGGTTCCCGCTACCGCGGTGACTTCGAGGAGCGCCTGAAGAAGGTGCTCAAGGAGATCCGCACCCGCGGCGACATCATCCTGTTCATCGACGAGCTCCACACCCTCGTGGGTGCGGGTGCCGCCGAGGGCGCGATCGACGCCGCGAGCATCCTCAAGCCGATGCTGGCCCGTGGTGAGCTCCAGACCATCGGTGCCACGACGCTCGACGAGTACCGCAAGCACCTCGAGAAGGACGCGGCCCTCGAGCGCCGCTTCCAGCCGATCCAGGTGGCGGAGCCTTCCCTCCCCCACACGATCGAGATCCTCAAGGGCCTGCGCGACCGCTACGAGGCCCACCACCGCGTCTCCATCACGGACGAGGCCCTCGTCCAGGCGGCGACGCTGGCGGACCGCTACATCTCGGACCGCTTCCTCCCGGACAAGGCGATCGACCTGATCGACGAGGCCGGCTCCCGGATGCGCATCCGCCGGATGACCGCGCCGCCGGACCTCCGCGAGTTCGACGAGAAGATCGCGGGCGTGCGCCGCGACAAGGAGTCGGCCATCGACTCCCAGGACTTCGAGAAGGCGGCTTCTCTCCGCGACAAGGAGAAGCAGCTGCTGGCGGCGAAGACCAAGCGCGAGAAGGAATGGAAGGCCGGCGACATGGACGTCGTCGCCGAGGTCGACGGCGAGCTCATCGCCGAGGTCCTCGCGACCGCGACCGGCATTCCCGTCTTCAAGCTCACCGAGGAGGAGTCCTCGCGACTGCTCCGCATGGAGGACGAGCTCCACCGTCGGGTCATCGGCCAGAAGGACGCCATCAAGGCGCTCTCCCAGGCGATCCGCCGTACCCGTGCGGGTCTGAAGGACCCGAAGCGCCCGGGTGGCTCGTTCATCTTCGCCGGCCCGTCCGGTGTCGGTAAGACCGAGCTCTCCAAGACGCTCGCCGAATTCCTCTTCGGCGACGAGGACGCGCTGATCTCCCTCGACATGTCGGAGTTCAGCGAGAAGCACACGGTTTCCCGCCTCTTCGGTTCGCCCCCCGGTTACGTGGGCTACGAAGAGGGCGGCCAGCTCACCGAGAAGGTGCGCCGGAAGCCGTTCTCCGTCGTCCTCTTCGACGAGGTCGAGAAGGCCCACCCGGATATCTTCAATTCCCTTCTCCAGATCCTGGAGGACGGTCGCCTGACCGACTCCCAGGGCCGGGTCGTGGACTTCAAGAACACGGTCATCATCATGACGACCAACCTGGGTACCCGGGACATCTCGAAGGGCTTCAACCTGGGCTTCGCGGCACAGGGCGACACGAAGACCGGCTACGAGCGGATGAAGGCGAAGGTCAACGAAGAGCTCAAGCAGCACTTCCGGCCCGAGTTCCTCAACCGTGTCGACGACACGGTCGTCTTCCACCAGCTCACCGAGGAAGACATCATCCAGATCGTCGACCTGATGATCGCGAAGGTCGACGAGCGCCTGAAGGACCGCGACATGGGCATCGAGCTGAGCGGCGACGCCAAGCTCCTGCTCGCCAAGCGCGGCTACGACCCGATCCTGGGTGCCCGGCCGCTGCGCCGGACCATCCAGCGCGAGATCGAGGACGTGCTGTCGGAGAAGATCCTCTTCGGCGAGCTGCGCCCCGGTCACATCGTGGTCGTCGGCAAGGAGGGTGAGGGCGAGGAAGCCAAGTTCACCTTCCGCGGCGAGGAGAAGTCGGCCCTGCCCGACCTCCCCCCGATCGAAGCCACGGGCTCCGGCCCGGACCTGTCGAAGGGCGCGTAACGCGTAGGTGCCCCCGGGCACCGCAAAGGGGCGGCCCCGGAACCGTGAGGTTCCGGGGCCGCCCCTTTTTCCGTGGTCCTACTGCTCGTACACCGTGTAGAAGGATTCGATCTCGGCCCCTGGGAAGCGCTGGGCGAACCGCTCCTCCAGGCCCGGCGGCAGCTCCTCGTCGCCGTACAGCCGAAGGGTCCGCAGCGAGGGCAGCCGGAGGTGCTCGACCAGGTCCTCCAGGGTCTCGTCCGACACGGCGAGCTCCTGCAACTGCTCCAGCCGGGCCAGCTCCTCCCAGTCGGCCGAACGGGCCGGACGCCAGCGGTGGCCCAGGTTCAGGATGTGCATCCCCGCATGCCGTCCCAGGCCCCGCACGTCGACCACGGGCGTGTCCAGGACCAGGAACTCCAGGTCCGCCCCGGGGGCCAGGTCGCGGGCCGACCAGGGACGCGGAGAGTGCAGCTCCAGGGAGTTCAGGTGCGGCCAGCTCGCGATGACCTCGTTCAGGCCCCGTGCCGCGGACAGGTTGAGGCGGGCGACCCGTACCGGCAGGCTGCGCAGGGCCGTCACGTCGGTGAGCCCCGGGCACCGGCTGATCTGCAGCACCTCCAGCGAACGCTGCTCGCGCAGGAACTCCAGGTCGTGGAGCTCTTCGAGATGGAAGAGGCCCAGGTTCTCCACGAGGACGCGGGAGCACAGAGCGGCCAGGGCGCCTGCGGACACGGAGTCCCGGATGACGAGTGCCGGCGGCCGCGCGAACGCGTGCAGGGCATTGGCCTGGGAGTCGTGCACGATCTGCAGGGCGTGCGGATCGTGGCGGAGGTGTTCGATGACCTCCCGGGCGTACTCCCGGGCGTCGAAGCGTGCCCACAGTGCCACGAGCGCGTCGTGGACCAAGGGCGAGGTCGTGTAGCGGAACCCGGCAAGGTAGGGGATCGCGAGGTCGGAGAGGGTCTCGCCGGCAGCGGTGATGGCCATGACGGCCTCCTCCTCACTCGCCCCTCCCGGGTGGGCGAGCAGTTCCAGCACCAGAGGGCCGGTGCGGCCCAGTTCCTTGGCCTCCTCGACGGTCCGCGGCGGCAGCAGGTGGCGTACGGCGGCCTCGGTCGCGGCGCGCAGTGCGGGATCGAGCTCTGCCGCGTACTGGAGGGACGCGTAGGCCAGGAGTACGGACCGGTTCGTGCCGCGGTCCAGCAGGGCCCGGATGATCTCGGTGCGTTCGCGCGGGCGGCCCTGGGCGACCGCCATCCGGATGACGTCCTCCCACTGGTCGTCGTCGGCGTGTGCGGTCAGCTCGCCCAGGCTGCCCTCGTCCAGGGCCGCCCGGGCGCCCAGGAAGTCCTGGAAGGTGCGGTGGACGAACTCGACGGTGTCCACCGTCGGGGCCCGCAGCAGGCCGGTGCGCTCCAGGAAGTGCCGGTACACCAGTGGCGCTTCACCGAGGGCGTGCGCGGCCGGGACCGCCGGGAGTGCTGCGGCGATCAGGTCCTCGGCCCGGGACCGGTCCATTTCGGTGCGGCCGTTGCGGATCAGCCAGTGGGCGAGCCGCTGGAGCAGCTGGAGCTGGGGCTCCTCGGCCAGGTACGGCAGCGGCACGCCGCGTTCACGGTCGCGGCGGTGCAGCAGCATCGACAGGGCGGCCGTGTACAGCTCCTTGCGGCCGGTCGGGAGGAACCCGCGGCGCTCGCGGTGCAGGGCGCAGATCAGACCGCACAGCAGCGGATTGGTGGCGAGGCGGGCCAGGTCGGGTTTCCGGCGTACGGCTTCCAGCAGGTCCGCGTAGCCCTCGGGGGTTCCCGCGGCGGTGTGCCAGCGCTCGATGAAGGACCGGACGTTCCCCGGGCTCATCGGAGCCAGGGTCACCTCGGTGAATTCCTCGCCCGCGAGCCAGTCCGGCCGGACGGCCGAGGGCCGGGAGGTGATCAGCCACCGGTTGCCGGGATGGGCGAAGGTCAGGTCCACGAGCCAGTCCCGGGTCCGGTCCCGTTCGTCCTCGGGGATCTCGTCGATGCCGTCGACCAGCAGCAGGGCCCGCCCGTCGCGCAGGACGCGGCTCTCCCAGCCCTCTGGTGCCTCTCCGGCCAGCGGGGTCCCGGCGAGGAAGTCGCGGGGCGCGGGCAGCCGCTCGCCGTGCCGGGTCAGGGTGCGCAGGGGGAGCACGTACGGGATGAGCCCGTTTCCGGGGGCTTTGGCCGCGGAGACGGCCAGCCATTGGATGAGCGTGGTCTTGCCCGATCCGGCGTCGCCGCGCAGCAGGACGCGATCGTGTTCGGTGAAGAGGTCGTCGGCGGGCAGGGAGTACGGCGCGGGTGTTTCTCCGGCCCTGGCGTCCGTCGCGGGGGCGGCCGGCGGCCGGGAGACCTCCAGCGAGACGTACGCCGCGTCCAGCGGCCAGCGCGCCGAGCCCGGCTCCAGGTCCAGGCCGAAGATCGTGAGTGAGGAGTGGCGGCGGGCCACGTAGGCGAGGTAGCGCTCCTCGAAGGCCGTGTCCCGGCCGTCCTGGCGGGGCAGGCGCGTCAGCAGCTCGTCCACCTTCGCGATGGTCTCGGCGTGCAGTCTGCTCTGCTCGACCAGGGTCGCGGCCACGAAGGTGGAGCGCTGGGTGAAGAAGTTCAGGATGTGCAGGCAGGCCAGTTCGACCAGGCGGTCGTGGAACAGTTCGGCGTCCCGGGAGAGCCCGGGGTGCGGGGCGGCCGCCCGCAGCCGGCGGGCGAAGGCCTCGGGGCCGAGGCGGACGGCTTCCACGTCGGAGAGGGTGAGGTCGCCCAGGGAGTGGAGGGTCGCGGCCAGGGCTGCCGCCACCCCGGCCTCGTCCCCGGGCGCGAGCGGCCGCTCGCCGGGGGCCCGCAGGGCCTCGCGCACCAGGGTGTCGGCCAGTCTGCTCAGGTCCGCCGCGTCGAGGTCGCGTTTCTCGCGCCAGGAGACGTAGGAGGAGATGCGCTGCGGGCGGTCGACCAGACCCGCGCCCGCGCCCTCGGTCCGTAAGAGCTTCTTGATCAGGGGCGCCACGACCGCCGAAGCCAGCCGGATCCCCGCTGTTGTTGCGTCCACGAGCCCGGAGCGTAGCGCCGGTCACATTCGCGGGGATCCGCATCGGGTGACCCGGGCCCCGGCCGGTGACAAGCCGCACAGGGCAAATCGGACATACTAGGGGGTTTCGTAGATCAAAAGGGCGTCGCTCGGGGGGTTTGGGCCCTGGGAAATCGCGTCAACGGGCCACGTCACCCCGGCACGGCTACGAGCCCCGGTAGTAAACGGGGACGTTTGGGGAACACCGGACATCCGGGTTACCAAAGATGAGCCAACCCGGCACATGGCTGAGCGTGCCGGGTCACTTCATGCCCGAGACGGGCGTGATCGCCCATGTCCCCGGCCCCGGAGGTCTGCTCTATGTCCGCGAAGCGCGTCATCACCCGTTCTACCCGTATCACCGTCGGCGCAACCCTCGGTGCTGTGCTGGCTCTCGGGGCCGGGACCACCGCCGCCTTCGCCGACGCCCCGCAGACGGCCCCCGCTGCCGCCACCGCCGCCACCGCCGACGTCGCCGCCGCGGCGAAGAAGAAGGCCGGCCTGTGGGACAAGCCGCTGGAGAAGTACACGCTGTCCGCGACCTTCGGCAAGGGCGGCAGCATGTGGGCCCGCAAGCACTCCGGCCAGGACTTCGCCGTCCCCGTCGGCACCCCGGTCAAGGCCGCGGCCGCCGGTACGGTCGTCAAGGCCGGCCCGAACGGCGGCGGCGACGGCCCCGCCTACGGCAACGCCATCGTGATCAAGCACGCCAACAACACGTACTCGCAGTACGCGCACCTGTCGAAGATCCAGGTCAAGGTCGGCCAGAAGGTCTCCGTCAAGCAGCGCATCGCCCTGTCCGGCAACACCGGAAACTCCAGCGGCCCGCACCTGCACTTCGAGATCCGCACCACCCCGAACTACGGTTCGGCCCTCAACCCGGTGGCCTTCCTGCGCACCAACGGCGTCAGCATCTGACCCGAGCAGGATCCCCTTGCATGACCCCGCCGACCGGCCCTCGTGGCCGGTCGGCGCCGTCATGTCCGATACATCGGGCCGGATCGCATCGGATCGGGCCGGGTGGGGTCAGGTGAGCAGCCAGGCGTGGGCCGGCTTCGGCGCCGGGGAGAGCTTGCCCTCCTTGTACCCGGCGGCCTGCTCCTGCGTGAACGCCGAGTCGTAGACCTTGATGTTGTGCAGGGCGCCCTGCCACGGCCCGGTCCAGATGTTGTGGTGCTTGGACCGGCCGAGCTGCAGCGGGCCGGGTGCCTGCCAGATCGGCGGGACCGGCGTCTCGCCCGCCTTCTTGCCGTCCACGTAGAGGGCGATCGCCTTCTTCTCCGCGTCGTACGTGGCCATCAGCAGCGTCGGGGTCTTGAGGATGGTCAGCCCCTCCGCCGCCACGGTCCGCGTGGTCGCGGCCGCGCCCTTGTCGCCCGTCTGCACGCGGAAGATCCAGGCCTGCTTGCCGTTCACCTCGTTCACGCCCAGTTCGAAGGAGAACGACTCACCGTCGCCCTGGCTCATGATGATCCGCGAGCCCTTGGTGGCGGAGCTGTAGGCACGCGCCGTGATCGTGAAGCTCTTCGTCACGTCGACGACCGGCTCGGCGGACTGCCCCCAGGAGTTGCCGTTGCCCCTGCCGACGACCTGGAACCGCTTGCCCAGCGGGCCGACCTTGAGGTCGGTGCCCAGCCGGATGCCCGTGCCGCCGTAGCTGTCGCGCAGCAGGGTGTCGTCGCCCGCGACCGTGGCCGTGTAGGCGGTCGGTGACTTCGAGTCCTCGGGCTCGGGCGAGGCCGACGTCGACGGCTGCGCGTTCGTACCGTCCGCACCGTCCTCGCCGCCCAGCAGGAAGAACGTTCCACCGCCGGCGAGGAGCGCCAGCACGGTCACCGTGCCGCCCAGCATCCACAGCTTCTTCCTGCGCCGCTCGGCATCGGACCGTTCGGCCATGGCCTCCCAGTCCGGCTGCTGGGACGCGCCGGGTATGTCCGGGCCGGCCAGCCGCGTGAAGCCGGGCTGGGCCGGCTGCGGCTGCGTGGCCGGCGGCCACTGACCGCCGTCCGCCTCCTGCTGGTACGGGTTCGGCTGCTGCTCGGACTGCGGGTAGCCGTAGCCGTACCCGTGGCCGCCGCCGGCCGGATAGCCGTAGCCGTTCTGGGCGGGCGGTCCCGGCGGGAACCCGTAGCCGCTGCCGGGGGCGGGCTCGGGCTGCGGGCTGCTCGGGGGATTCGTGCCGTCGGTCATGGCACGGAGCCTAAGTCACGCGCCCGCGCACGGGCACGGCCCGGTGCCCGTCCGTCAGTCCGGCGGCAGCTTGAGGACCGGGAAGCTGCCCGTCGCCGTCGGCGCGTGCTCGGGCAGCCACAGCACCGCGACCGCTCCGGCGGCCCCGCCGGCGGACGTGCCCGCCGGCGTCACCGAGCGGTCCAGGACCCCCGGAGCCGCCACGTTGCGGAACGTCAACCGGGCCCCCAGCACCCGCGCCTGGCCCTCCGCGATGGTCAGACCCAGCCCGTGCCCCACGCCCGCGCGGTCCGTCGACCCGGTACGGAACCGGCTCGGCCCCTCGCGCAGCAGCGCCTCGGGGAAGCCCGGCCCGTGGTCGCGGACCCGCACCACCCGGCCCTCGACGTCGACCTGGATCGGCGGCTGCCCGTACCGGGCGGCGTTGGCGAGCAGGTTGCCCAGGATCCGCTCCAGCCGTCGCGGGTCGGTGCTGACGACCTCGTCCGCGACGATCCGTACGGTCGCCTCCGGCATCAGTGCCTTCACGCGCCGGCTCACGAACTCGCCCAGCGCCACGTCCTGGAGCTCCGCCCGCTCCGAGGCGCTGTCCAGCCGAGCCACCTCCAGCACGTCCTCGACCAGTGCGCGCAGCGCCTGCGCCCGGTCCCGGACCAGCTCCGTCGGCCGCCCCGGCGGGAGCAGTTCCGCGGCGGTGAGCAGGCCCGTCACCGGCGTCCGCAGCTCGTGCGCGATGTCCGCGGTTACCCGCCGCTCGGCCTCCAGCCGCTGCTGGAGCGCATCGGCCATGGCGTCCACGGCCCGCGCGAGGTCGTCCGTCTCGTCGCGGACGACACCGCCGACCGCGTCCCGCACGCGTACGTCGGGATCACCGTGCGCCACCCGCTGCGAGGCGGCCGCGGCCTTGCGCAGCCGGCGCGAGATCTGCCCGCCGATGAGCACGCCGAGCGCCGAGCCGGCGACCACGGCGGACAGGCCGCCGATGACCAGGGCCCGGTCCAGGTCGGTGAGGAGCGTGGTGCTCTCCCGGAACGGCGTGTGCAGCGACAGCACCATCCCGTTCCCGAGCGGTACCGCGGCCCACACCTCGGGGAGCCCGTGCGGCCGCTCCTGGACGTAGGTCCCGCGCCGCCCCGACTGCGCCTTCTGCCGCAGTTCGACGGGCAGTTCGGGATCGTTGAGCTTGGCCCCCATGGGGGGCTTGCGGCCGGCTTCGGCGTTGCGGGAGATGAACTGCACGCGCTCCAGCTGCACATCGCGCGCGCTCTCCAGCATCGACACCCGGGCAGCGCTGTGCACCACCAGACTCAGCGCGATCGTGACGAGGGCGCCCACGGCGGCGATGGCGAGCGTGATCTTCCAGCGGATCCCCGTGCGGAGGGTGAACCGTCTCATGCCTTGAGTTTGTATCCGAAGCCCCGGACCGTTTCGATGCGGTCCTGTCCGATCTTGGTGCGCAGGCGCTGGACGTGGACGTCCACGACGCGGGTGTCGCCGCCCCAGTCGTAGTCCCAGACCCGCTCCAGGAGCCGGTCGCGCGACAGTACGGTGCCGGGCGCGGAGGAGAACTCCAGCAGCAGCCGCATCTCCGTCGGCGTCAGCGCCACGGGCGCGCCCGACCTGCGCACCTCCATGCCCTCGGTGTCGACTTCGAGGTCGCCGAAGGAGAGCACCCCGCGCTCGCCGTCCGGGTCGTGGTCGGAGGAGCCCGCGGAGCCGTTCTGCGGGCCGCCGGAGTGGTCGAAGCGGCGCAGCACGGCGCGGATCCGGGCGACGAGCACCGATCCGTCGAAGGGCTTGGTGACGTAGTCGTCGGCGCCCGCCTCCAGGCCCAGCACCACGTCGATGGAGTCGGCGCGCGCCGACAGCATGATGACGGGGACGGTGGACTCGTCGCGGATGCGGCGGCACAGGCTCACGCCGTCCATGCCCGGCACCATCACGTCCAGCAGGGCGATGTCGGGTCGGCGCGCGCGGAAGGACTCCAGGCCCGACAGGCCGTCGGGCATGGCCGTGACCACGAACCCGTCGCGCTCCAGCGCCAGGGTCGTGGCCTCACGGATGACGTCGTCGTCCTCCACGAACAGGACATGGGTCTCGGCCATGCGCAAGCCTCGCCTCGTTCTTCTTGCTCAGTGCTCAGTTCTTCTGACTCGTGGCCGGGGCGGGCTGGGCGCCGCCGTCGACCACGTTGCTGTACTCCGAGTGCACCCGGTCCTGCTCGGTGAACTTCTCCCCGTTCCAGCGGTACGTGATCACGTCCTCGCCCGACGGATAGGCGAGCGCGTCGCTCTTTCCGTAGACCTGTTTCGTGACCACCAGGTCGCCCCGGTCGATCTCCGCGTAGACGGGTGGCTGTTCGTCCGCGAACACATTCTCGTACTTGCCGTCGTCCGCCCGGTACACGTAGGAGCCGCGGCCCAGGGCGTCGGCGCAGGACAGGACGTTCACGACGATGTCCGTGACCGGACCTCCGGTGACCTTCCCGTAGCTCACGTCCACCGGGTACTGCTTGCCCGTGCAGGGCTTGAGGTCCCGCTTGACCTCGGAGCTGACCTTGGGGTCCGCCATGATCAGCGCCACCGGGTCCACCTTCTTCAGGGGGCCGCCGGTCCCGGAGGCCGCGGCCGGGGCGGTGTCGGTCGGCGCGGTCTTGGAGACGGTGTCGGTGCGGGCGGGGCCGCCGTCACGAAGGCCCGTGCCCCCGGTGGCGCAACCGACCGCGAACACGGCTGTGCCGACGAGGACGATGGTCCCCGCCGACATCAGCACCAGACTGCCTCTTCCCCTGAATCCGGGGGGAGAGCTCCTGCCGTTCAGATCTTGGCCGTTCAGGCCGCGCACCGCTCACGCCCCTCGTACCGCATGGTGTGGTCACCGCGCTCCAGCGCACGCATGTCCAGGTCCCGGCTCTCCAGCTCCTGCCGGAGCCGGGCCAGGGCGCGGTGCAGAGTGCTCTTCACGGTTCCCGCCGACATTCCGAGCGCCGCGGCAGTCTCCTCGGTGCTCATCTGCTCCCAGTGTCGCAGGACGACCACACTGCGCTGCTTGGGCGCGAGCACCTTGAGGATGTCCATCAGCAGGGCGCGGTCGGCGCGCTGGTCGGAGCCGTCCTCGACGGACGCGTCCGGGAGCTGCTCGGTGGGGACCTCTTCGAGCTTGCGGGCGCGCCACCACTCCGTACGGGTGTTGATCATGACCCGGCGGAGGTAGGCGTCGGCGAGGGACTTGTCCGCGATGCCGTCCCAGCGGCCGTAGGTGCGCACGAGGGCCGTCTGCAGGAGGTCCTGGGCGTCGGTGGGGTCCGGAACCAGCCGCCGGGCACTGCGCAGCAGAGCGTCCTGCCGGGTGCGTACGTACTCTTCGAAGCCGAGTACCTCGCCATGCGCCTGCGCCATTTCAGACCGCCTCCGTTCCGTCCGACCGCTCCACCGCTGTCTTACGGGGACGACGCTACGGAGGGGTTGTCACGGCCCTGTGCGGGCCAGCCTTCGGTGGGAGCACGGACACCCATAGGTTGTGTAACAGCGCCTGTGAGCTGGGGTTTAGCGGCAACAAACGGAATTGCTGACTCAGCTTCAGCAGCGGCTACGGGCGGTGGCGGACCGGTGCACGGTCCGTTCCCGAACCGCCTCCCGTCCGCCCCCGGCCCCGCCGCCCGCGCCGGCCGCCCCGCCGGACGCGCCCGGGCTCACACCTGCGGCCGGCTCTGCGGAAGCCGGTAGAGGCCGCCGTCGAGGGGTTCCACCAGCCCGTCGGAAACCAGCCCGTCGAGTGCCCGGGCCCGCTGCACCGGCTCGTTCCAGACGGTGTCGAGCACGGCCTGCGGAACGGGCCCCACCGCCTCCCGCAGGACGGCCAGGAGCTTGCCGCGCACCTGCCGGTCGGTCCCGGCGTACGTCTGCCCGCGCCGCGGCGGCCCGTCGTGCGCGGGCTTGCCCGCCAGGCGCCACGCGCACAGCCCGGCGACCGGGCAGCGCACGCAGTCCGGGCTCTTGGCGGTGCACACGAGCGCGCCGAGCTCCATCGAGGCCGCCGCCCAGCGGGCCGCGGTGGACTCGTCCTCGGGCAGCAGCTCGCGGGCCAGGCGCCGTTCGGCGGCCGTGGTCGCGTTCGGCGGGTACTCGACCCCGGTCGCGGCGCGCGCGAAGACCCGCCGGACATTGGTGTCGAGGACCGCGTGCCGCTGCCCGTACGCGAAGGAGGCCACCGCGGCGGCGGTGTACTCGCCCACCCCGGGCAGCGCGAGGAGCTGCGCGTGCTCCCGCGGTACGTCGCCCCCGTGCCGCTCCGTTATCGCGGCGGCCGCCCCGTGCAGCCGCAGGGCCCGGCGCGGGTAGCCGAGCCGCCCCCAGGCCCGCACGGCCTCGCCGGGGGCCTCGACGGCCAGGTCGGCGGGGCGGGGCCAGCGGGCGATCCACTGCTCGTAGACCGGCAGCACCCGGCTGACCGGGGTCTGCTGGAGCATGAACTCGCTGACCATGACGCCCCAGGAGCCGGCCTCGGGGCGGCGCCAGGGCAGGTCGCGGGCGTGCTCCTCGAACCACGAGATGACGGGGGAGTGCAGCGCGTGGGAGGTGCCGGCGGGCACGTCCCGGGAGCCGTCGGGGGAGCCGTCGCGGGACACGTCCGGCGACACGTCGGGGGAGGAAGAGGGGGATGCAGTCATGGCGTACGGCATCCTGGCACGTTTCGGACCCCGGAGGAGGACTCGCCGCCCGGGCCCGGCCCGGTCAGCCGGATGCCCGCCCGGATTCCGCCCGCCCGGATCCCGCGCGCCGCGGCTCCGCGCGCCGGGGCTCCGCCCGACCGGGTCCCTTGCGCCGGGGTCCCTTGCGCCCGGGTCCCTTGCGCCGGGGGGCCGCCCGCCCGGGTTCCGCCCGCCCGCACCGTGCGGACGCCCGCGGCCACCGGCCGGGCGAGCGCCAGCAGGACGAGCGCGGCCACCGAACCGCCCAGCAGCAGACCCAGCGCCACGTCGTGCGGGTAGTGGACGCCGACGAAGACGCGGGAGAAGGCCATCAGCAGCGCGAGCGGCACCACCAGCGGCGCCAGCCGGCGTACGGCCATGACCAGCGCGACGGCCGCGGCGCCCGCGATGGCCGCGTGGTTGCTCGGGAACGACCAGTCGCCGGGCGGCGGGCACCCGGCCAGCGAGGCCGCGGCGCCGACGACGGCGCGGCATGGACGCTCCTCCTCCACGGTGGACTTCACGGCCTCCGAGACGGCGTAGGCGATGGCGGTGGCCACCGGCGCGAGGAGGGCGAGCGCCACCGCCCGGGCACCGCCCCGGCCGCGCGCACGCCACCAGACGGCGGCGAAGAGCACGCCGAACAGCCAGAGCCCGTAGCCCGTCCAGAGCTCGAACGCCCGCTGCACCCACACGGGTGCGGAGTCGGCGAAGCCGGTGACGGTGCGGTAGAGGCCGGAGGTGTCCATGGTCACCGAACGTACCCAAACCGGATTAATGTCCATGTCAGCCCTTTGGCCGGTTCCCGCCGCCTCCGCTTGGGCCCGCAGGATGATCATCGGCAAATCAAGTCCGCTGCGCGGCATGTGGGGCACTGATCGGGCCGCGAACCTTTGTAAGGTTCCGTTCGTGGGATCTCTGCGCAATCCGGTCGGGCCGCTCCCCTCCTCCATCTACTGGCGACGGAGGGCTGTGCTGGCGTCAGTCGTCGCGCTCCTCGCGCTGCTCGCCGTATGGACCGTCACGTCCGGTGGGGGGAGGACGAGTACGAACGGAAAGGGCGAGGGCCGCCCCGATCCCGTCACCTCCATCACCCCCGGTCCGCCCGGCACGGGACCCGCCATCAGCGCCGCTCCCGGCGGACGCCCCGAGTCCGGAGGCGGTGGCACCACCGGCTCCGAGGGCGGTTCGGGCGGCGGCGCCGGCAAGAACGGCGAACCGGGCAACGGCACCGGCACGGGCGGCGGTTCGGGCTCCGGCGGCGGCGCGGGTGGCGGTGCGGCCGTCCCGGCGGACTCCCCGCTCCCCACGTGCGCGACGTCCGCGCTCCAGTGGGAGGTCAAGAGCGCGAAGAACGAGTACGAGGCGAACGAGAAGCCCCGCCTCGAACTGGTCGCCCGCAACACCTCCGGAACCACCTGCAAGGTCGATCTCGGCCCGAAGCAGGCCGTCCTGACCATCCTTCAGGCGAGCAGCAACAAGGCGGTGTGGTCCTCGGCCGACTGCCCCACGGGCCCCGGCAACACCTTCTTCCGCCTCCCCGCACAGGGCGAGACCAAGCACGCGCTCGACTGGGACCGCAGGTTCAGCGCGGCCGACCAGTGCCAGTCGCCCCCGGCCGGTGCCGCGGCCCCCGACACCTACGTCGTCGAGGTCAAGTCCCCCGGCATGCCGGTGGCCCGCACCTCGTTCGTGCTCAAGCAGGACTGAGACCCGGGAGCGGCGCCCACGCCGCACGCCCGGGGAGGGCGAACCGCAGGGCCGGTCGGCCAGGGCCGGTCGGCCAGGGGCGGTCGGCCGAGCAGGGCCGCAGGTTAGACGTAGCGCTCCAGGATCGACGACTCGGCCAGACGGGACAGGCCCTCGCGGACGCTGCGCGCCCGGGCCTCGCCCACGCCGTCCACCGTCTGCAGGTCGTCGACGCTCGCGGCGAGCAGCTTCTGCAGCCCGCCGAAGTGCTCCACCAGCCGCTCGATGATCGCGCCCGGCAGCCTCGGCACCTTCGCCAGCAGCCGGTAGCCGCGGGGCGACACCGCCGAGTCCAGGGTCTCGGGCGAGCCCGTGTACCCCAGCGCCCGCGCCACGATGGGCAGTTCCAGCAGCTCCGGGTGGGTCAGCGCGTCCAGCTCCGCCAGCGCCTCGTCCACCGTGCGGGAACGCTTCGCCGTCGGCTCGGGCACGTAGTCCCGGATGACCAGCTCGCGCTCCTGCTCGATGCCGACCGTCAGCTCGTCCAGCTGGAGGGACAGCAGTCGCCCGTCCGTGCCCAGTTCGACGACGTACTCGGCGATCTCGGTCGCGATCCGGCGGACCATTTCCAGCCGCTGCGCGACCGCCGTCACGTCGCGCACCGTGACCAGGTCCTCGATCTCCAGCGCCGACAGCGTGCCCGCGACCTCGTCCAGGCGCAGCTTGTACCGCTCCAGCGTGGCCAGCGCCTGGTTCGCCCGGGACAGGATCGCCCCGGACTCCTCCAGGACCCGCCGCTCCCCGTCCACGTACAGCGCGATCAGCCGCATCGACTGCGACACCGACACCACCGGGAAGCCGCACTGCTTCGAGACGCGGTCGGCCGTGCGGTGGCGCGTGCCCGTCTCCTCCGTGGGGATCGACGCGTCCGGTACGAGCTGCACGCCGGCCCGCAAGATCTTGGTGAGGTCCTTGTCGAGGATGAGCGCGCCGTCGAGCTTGCACAGCTCGCGCAGCCGGGTCGCGGTGAACTCCACGTCCAGGACGAAGCCGCCCGTGCACATCGCCTCGACGGCCTTGTCCATGCCGAGGACGATGAGGCCGCCGGTGTTTCCCCGGACGATCCGCTCCAGGCCGTCGCGCAGTGGCTGACCGGGTGCGACCGCGCTCAGCGAGGCGCGCATGAGCGCGTCGTGCTTGGAGCTCGCGCCGGACTTCCCGGGTGCTGATGCCCCGTCCTTGGCTGCCACTGCACTCCTCCGGTCGCGGGTTGCGCCGCCCAGCGCGGGGGCACGAGGACGTGCGTACGGCCGGGCGGACCAGCACAAAGTCTACCGGCGCGCGCTGCGGCCCCGCCGTGGCTTGGCCAGGTAGGGCCCGGCCGGGGCCCCTACGGACCCCCTGACCAGGGCGGCGACCGGTCGGTCGGCCGGTTCGATCATGACGGTCCGCCCGGTTCGATCATGGCCGGTGGTCCGGGACCTGCCCGGTGGTCCGGTCCGGTCCGGTCCGGTCCGGTCGTGAGTCGGCCGGTGGTCCGGCCGGTCCGGGGCCTGTCCGGCTGCCGGCCGGTTCCGCTCGGCCGCGGTGCGGCCGGGATGACCCGCCGACCACTGCCCCGCTCGACTACTCCGCGACCCCTGACCCGCTCGACTACTCCGCGGCCGCGGCCCGCTCCTTGCTCTCCCTGGCCGACGTACGGGAGCGCCCGCGCGGCAGCACCCGCAGCGCGTCGCCCATGTCGGCCACCTCGGTGACCTTCATCCCCGGCGGCACCTTGCCCGGATCCGCCGGCACCAGCGCGTGCGTGAAGCCCAGCCGGTGCGCCTCCGCCAGCCGCCGCTGCACGCCCGTCACCCGCCGCACCTCGCCGGCCAGTCCGACCTCGCCGATGGCCACCAGGTTCTTCGGGAGCGGTACGTCGCTGGCGGCGGACGCCAGCGCGAGCGCGATCGCCAGGTCCGCGGCCGGCTCGGTGAGCTTCACCCCGCCCACGGTGGCGCTGTAGATGTCGCGCTTGCCGAGCGCGGTGATCCGGCCGCGCTGCTCCAGCACCGCCAGCATCATCGAGACGCGCGAGGTCTCCAGGCCCGAGGTGGTCCGCCGGGGGGAGGGGATCTGCGAGTCCACGGTCAGCGCCTGCACCTCGGCGACCAGCGGCCGCTTCCCCTCCAGGGTCACGGTCAGGCAGGTCCCCGGTACGGCCTCGGCGCGCCGGGTCAGGAACAGCCCGCTCGGGTCGGCGAGCCCGGTGATCCCCTCGTCGTGCAGCTCGAAGCAGCCGACCTCGTCGGTGGCGCCGTAGCGGTTCTTCACGCCGCGCACGAGCCGCAGCCGCGCGTGCCGGTCGCCCTCGAAGCTCAGCACCACGTCGACGAGGTGCTCCAGCAGGCGGGGACCGGCGATCGCCCCGTCCTTGGTGACGTGGCCGACGAGGAGGGTGGCCATGCCCCGCTCCTTGGAGGCGCGGATCAGCGCGCCCGCCACCTCGCGCACCTGGGCCATGCCGCCGGGCGCGCCGTCGATCTCGGGCGAGGCGACGGTCTGTACGGAGTCCAGGATGAGCAGGGAAGGCTGCACGGCGTCGAGGTGCCCGAGCACCGCCGACAGGTCGGTTTCGGCGGCGAGGTAGAGGTGGTCGCTCAGCGCCTTGATGCGGTCGGCCCGCAGCCGCACCTGGCTCGCCGACTCCTCACCCGTGACGTACAGCGTGCGGTGCGCGTCGCTGGAGGCCTTCGCCGCGACGTCCAGCAGCAGCGTCGACTTGCCGACGCCCGGCTCGCCGGCCAGCAGTACGACGGCACCGGGCACGAGCCCGCCGCCCAGGACGCGGTCCAGCTCGTCCACACCGGTGCTGCGTGCGGTCGCCGTCCGCCCGTCGACCTGGGCGATCGGCAGCGCGGCGGTCGACACCCGGCCGGCCGCGGTCGTCCGTACGGCGGGCGCGCCCATCTCCTCGACGGTGCCCCAGGCCTGGCACTCGGGGCACCGGCCGAGCCACTTGGCCGTCGTCCAGCCGCACTCGGTGCAGCGGTACGACGGTCGGTCCTTGGCGGATGAACGAGCGGTGCGGGCAGCCATGCCGCTCACGGTAGCCGCCCGCACCGACAGCGCGGGCCGCGGTGCCGGCCGGGACGTCCGGGCGGCGCCCGGTGCCCGCCGCACGCCGCCCGCGTCAGGGGCGGTCGTCAGTGCACCACCGATCTGTTCACCCGTAAGGGCTAAAACTGGGGAAGGCTTCCAAGGCGCCCCCGGCGCGCCGCCTACGGTCGCCAGGTGAACAGCAGCAGCCAGGCACACCCCTCGCCGCGCACCGGCGCACACCGGGCGCACGGGCGCACGCCTCTAGAAGAGGAGCCGCCGCGCCCCTTCCGGCACGAGCCGTACCTCGACGGCCTGTTCACCTACTGCCTGTCGGTCCTCTGCGATCACGACACCGCGACCGACGTGCTCGGAGACGTCCTCGTCGTCGCCGAGCGGCACCCCGGCCGCTGCCCGGACGAGGGCGACCGGCGGGCCTGGCTCTACGCGCTCGCCCGCTGGGGCTGCCTGCGCCGGCTGGCGGAGCAGCGGCGCGTCCGGCAGGGAGCGCATTCCGCCCGGCGTGCGCCGGAGCACAACGGGCGCGACCGTGCGTCCGGGGGCGCAGCCGCCGACGGGACGGCCGCGGACGCCCACCGGCAGCTTGACGTGAGCGCCTACCGCCGTACCGAGCTGGCCCGTCTCGCCTGGCCGGAGGCCGCGGGGACCACCCCCGCGCAGCGCGAGGCACTCGAACTCGCCGTCCGCCACCGCCTCGCCGTCCCCGAACTCGCCGCCGTCCTCGGCACGCCCCCCGCCGCCGCCCGGGAACTGCTGACCGGCGCGGCGTGCGAGGTGGAGCGCACCCGCGCCGCCCTCGCCGTCGTCGAGACGGGCAGTTGCCCCAGCGTCTCCCAGCTCACCGGCGCGGACGCGGACGGCAACGGTGGCGACGGCGACGTGCTGCTGTCCAGCACCCTGCGCGCCGAACTCGTCCGGCACGTCGACGACTGCCCCCGGTGCCGGCGCGTCGCGGAACGCGTGGGCGCCGCCGCTCCCTGGCCCGGCTCCGGGGGCGTCAACACCGCCGCACTGCCGCTCGTACCCGCCCCGCGCACCGCGGTCCACGCGGCGATGCTCCGCTCCGGCCGGGGCCGGGGCCGCAGCCCCGGCCTGCGCTTCGACCGCACCGGCTTCCCGATGGACCCCAAGGACCGCGCGGCCCGCCGCGACCGGCTGAGGGCCCGCGCGGTGACCACCACCGTCGTGGCCACCGTCGTCGCGGCCCCGGTCCTGGCGCTCTGGGCCTCGTACCGCGGCGAGCACGGCACCGGCGAACCCGCCGGCAACGGCACCCCCGGCATCTCCGCCAGCGAGAGCGAGCTGCCGACCGCCCGGGTCGACGGCCGCCCGCTCACCGCCTACGAGAACGCGGGGAACGCGGCCACCACCACCGGCGTCCCCGGCTTCACCGAGAGCAGCGAGTCCTCCGACGTCTCCGTCGAGGTGATCAGCTCCGGTCCGCCCGCCACCCCCGACCACGCCGGGGCCCCCGGCCGGCTCTCCGTGGCCGCCTCCTCGCGGGGCGCCCTCACCCTGCTCACCCTCACCGCCTCCGGCGGCGGGCCGGTGGACTGGAGGCTCTGGTCCGACGCGCCGTGGCTGCGCGCGAGCCGCACCGCGGGCACGCTGGCGCCCGGAGAATCGGTCACCCTGCACATCGCCGTCGACCCCGAGGCGCAGCCCGTCGGCGCGTGGACCGCGCGGGTCGGGGTCGACCCGACCGGTGCGGTGGTCTCCATCCGGGGCCGCGGCCGGCCCGCGTCCACTCCGACCCCGCAGCCGGAACCGACGCGTCCCGCGAGCCCGTCGCCGACGCAGGACCCCACCCAGGGGCCCTCGCCGACGCCTTCCCCGACGGAACCGACGATCCCGCCGCCGTCCCCGACGCCCGCGCCGACCCCGACGGACGGCGCAGGCGGAACGGTTTCCCCGGCCCCCGACCCGGCCCCGTCAGGGCCGGCGGGGGGCTGAGGGCCGAGGGCCGAGGGCCGAGATCCGGTCGCTTACGGGGTCGGGTCGCCTACGGGGTCGGGTCCGCGGGGTGCGGAGCCATCGGCAGCAGCGAGGCCAGCCGGGCCTCGCACAGCTGCACGAGCGCCTCGTACCCCTCCTTGCCCATCAGCTCCGTCAGCTCGGCGCGGTACGACACGTACACCGGGTCCCCGGCGCCGTGCGCGGACGTCGCCGACGTGCACCACCAGTGCAGGTCGTGACCGCCCGGGCCCCAGCCGCGGCGGTCGTACTCGCCGATCGAGACCTGCAGCACCCGGGTGTCGTCGGGCCGGTCGATCCAGTCGTACGTCCGGCGGATCGGCAGCTGCCAGCAGACGTCCGGCTTGGTCTCCAGCGGCTCCCGGCCCTCCTTCAGCGCGAGGATGTGCAGGGAACAGCCGGCCCCGGCGGGGAACCCCGGCCGGTTCAGGAAGATGCACGCGCCGTCCCAGCGGCGGGTCTGCTTCTCCCCGTCGTCGTCGTGCTGCGTCCACCCGCTCTCGCTGCCGACGTCGTGGAACTGCCACAGCTCGGGCGTGAGGCGGGCCACGTGCTCCGCGACGCGCTTCTCGTCGTCCTCGTCGGAGAAGTGCGCGCCGAGCGTGCAGCAGCCGTCCGAGGCTCGGCCCACCTGGATGCCCTGGCAGCCGCTGCCGAAGATGCAGGTCCAGCGGGAGGTCAGCCAGGTCAGGTCGCAGCGGAAGACCTGCTCGTCGTCGGCGGGGTCGGGGAACTCCACCCAGGCCCGAGGGAAGTCGAGCCCCTTCTCGTCGGCCACGGCCTTGGCCTTTCCGGGCTTGAGGGGCTTGAGGGGCTTGCCGTTCTTGGCGCGCTTGGTGCTCGCGCCCTGGTCGTCCTTGCCCGTGTCCTTCTCCGACCGGGTCTTGTTGGCCTTCTTCGTATTTGGCACAAACCCAAGCCTAAGCGCCCCTTACACAACCCCCGAGCGTTCCTCGCAGTAGCGTTTCCCCCTATGAGACTCGGTGTCCTTGATGTGGGTTCGAATACCGTCCATCTGCTGGTGGTGGACGCGCACCCCGGTGCGCGCCCGCAGCCGGCGCACTCGCACAAGGTGGAAATAAGGCTGGCGGAGCTCCTCGACGAGGCCGGCGCCGTCACCCCCGCGGGCGTCGAGCGTCTCCTCTCCGTCATCAACGAAGCGGTGCAGGCCGCCGAGGACAAGGGCTGCGAGGACGTCCTCCCCTTCGCGACCAGCGCCGTGCGCGAGGCCACCAACGCCGACGAGGTCCTGGCCCGGGTCAAGGCCGAGACCGGTGTCGACCTGCCGGTGCTCAGCGGCGACGACGAGGCACGGCTCACCTTCCTCGCCGCGCGCCGCTGGTTCGGCTGGTCCGCGGGGAAGCTGCTGGTCCTGGACATCGGCGGCGGCTCCCTGGAGATCGCGTACGGCATCGACGAGGACCCCGACGCCGCCGTCTCCCTCCCGCTCGGCGCGGGCCGCCTCACCTCGGGCTGGCTCCCCGGCGACCCGCCGGACGCCCTGGACATCCGGGCGCTGCGCCGGCACGTGCGGGCGGAGATCGCGCGGACGGTCGGAGAGTTCAGCCGCTTCGGCGCCCCCGACCACGTGGTGGCGACGTCGAAGACCTTCAAGCAGCTGGCCCGCATCGCGGGCGCGGCCCGCTCCGCGGACGGCCTGTACGTGCAGCGCGACCTCAGCCGCAAGTCCCTGGAGGAATGGGTGCCGCGCCTGGCGGCGATGACGACGGCCCAGCGCTCGGCCCTCCCGGGCGTCTCGGAGGGCCGGGCGAACCAGCTGCTGGCGGGTGCGCTGGTCGCCGAGGGCGCCATGGACATCTTCGGCGTCGACGAGCTGGAGATCTGCCCGTGGGCCCTGCGCGAGGGCGTCATCCTGCGCCGCCTGGACCACCTCCCGACCCCGGGCGCGGGGCCGGCGTAGGGGGCTTCGCGCGGGGGTGGCACGGGTACGGGTGCACGCGCACCCGGCGCCTTCACCCCCGCGGCCCCGCCGCCCCCGGCCGGTGGCTGCCCACCCACCCCCTGCGTCGGGGTGGTGGTGCGGGGGCGGGCTCCGGCGGGGCGGTATCGGAGTTGTTCTGGGGGTTTTCCGTCTGTCCGATGGTTTTCCGGGTCGTGCCGGTCCCTCAAGGGCGCTCCTGCGTCGCGTCGCGTTGCGATGGCCTGCGGCCACCCTTGACCGCCCGTCCCGCCCCGGAACTGCAAGGACCGGCGGAAAACCCCAAAAGAACGAGCCGGTCTCAGGTTCAGGGGCGCGGTGTCGGCGCTGCCGGGCGGGAGCCTGGTGCGCCTCACATCGCTACGCGCTCCTGTTCTGACGGCGTCTGCGAGCCTCGTGGGCTGGGCATAAGCCGCCGCAGATCGCTACGCGCTCCTCGATCACGCGTCCGCGGGCGGTCTGGGGAAGGAAAAGCGTCAGACGACGGCTGAGGCGATGCCAATCCATGTCTGCGCTCCCTATGAGGAGTCCTCGTCACCTGTCCGTGGCGCGGGGGTGGCCGGTACCCGCGAAGGTGATCCAGCAGGTGTCGCGAGCCGTGTCCACGAGGTACCAAATGCGCCCACCACCCGTCACCTCGATCTGCCATTGCGCGCAGGTCTGGCCGCGATGGACCCCGTGAGACAGGGTCCCCTTGAGGCGGTGGTGGCGCGGGGTCTCGGTAGCCGGCCTGGGTTCCGTGCGCATGGTGACCCAGGCGCGGTAGGTGTTCTCCCGTGCCTGTTGGGCGAGGCAGTCCCACCCCTTGGCTGATGCTGCGTCGGCGAAGCGGACTTCCCACTGGCCTTCCGGCGCAGGGGGCGCGACTCGATCACCGCGGCCGGTCAAAGGGTGTCCCGTGGGTCCGGAGCCGGGCCGTAGTCCGTTCCGTGGTCCTTGGTCAGTGCGGCCAGCAGGACAGGGTCGGAATGGACCTCCGCCGTGTGCTGCCAAGCGGTGAGCATTTGGGCGACGGATGCGTTGTTGCCGATCGAGTCCGCTGCGCGCATGGTGTCGACCAGTTCGAGGGCGAAGGCATGGACATCGGCTTCTGGAAGGAAACGGACCCAGGGAAAGGCGTCCGGCAGTATGGCCAGGAGCAGTTCCGTGCTGCCGGGGTCTCGCCTTGCCATGGCGGCCAGCATCCGTGTGGCAGCCGAGACAACCGTCTGGTCCTGTTCTGCACGGGTGGCTGTCGTGAGGACCAGGTCCTCACCGTCTCTGCGGTGGAGGAGCAGCCGTGGAGACTCTTTGAGTCGAGCCAGGGTCTGCTTGTTCTTGTTGACCAGCTCGGAGAAGTTCACAGCAGCGTTGTCGGCGCTCATGACTTTGAAACTACTTCGAAACCGGCCTGTCTGCCATCGCCCGTGAGGGGGACGGACCGGCTGCGGATGGGCCCGGGACCGGTCCGGACTGCTCGATGTTGTCCACCGCTGTGGAGAACTCGCGGCCGGACGGGCCCCGGATGTAGGCCAGCTCGACCCAGTGGGGGCGGGCCGAGTTCGAGACGTCCTCGTTGATCACGGCCATCAGTTCCCCCTCGACGCCGCTCGCCACATCGCGCACCTGGTGCCGCAGCAGTGGGTGCGGCAGGTACTCGTAGCGGTCAGTCATCGTGGGGCTCCTCGGCTTCGCCGATGAAGCGTTTCCACCCGGCGAGCGCACGGTCCAGGAGATCCTGGCTGGGCTCCGGGATCGCAGCGCCGTCCGCGATGTCGATTTCAAGCACGCCATGAGCGCCGCTGTGGATGATGTGGGCCACGTCAGTCCCTTCGTGGTCAGCCGCGGGTGCTCTCCTTGATCCCGCGCAACGAACCTACGGTCGCGCTGCGTGCGGTAGGACTGACTGTGGGTACGTGTTAGCGCAGGGGTCGCGCCGGGAGTGTGTAAATGGCCGCAGGACCAACTACTGGCACGATCGCGGGATTTGTGCTGCGTACGGCCCGTGAATCGATCCCCCGGACGCAGTCGGCGATGGCAGAGGCTCTGGGGGTCGACCTCTGCACCGTGCAGGGCTGGGAATCGGGCCGGAGGCCACTCGCAAACATGCGGGCGGGAGATCTGCTCGGCCTGCGGCGTCGTGTGGCTGCCCTGGGTGCGGAAGTGTCGGTCGTGGGGATGCTGGACGCCGCGATGGATGCGGATCGGATCATCGGCGCCACGCTCAACCGCACCGACGGGCCGCATCCTCTGTCGGAGTGGGTGCATACCAGGGATACCGCGCACATGCTCGCCTGGGCTCTCACGGGCGCCCGCCCGCCATCACTCGCGAAGGTTCCCCATCAGCGTCGTCGAGGGCCGGCGTCAGATTCTCCGCTCCTTGCCCCGCGCGATCGGGCTGCCTTCTTCGGGGAGCTGCGGATCATGGCCGAGGCGGCACCCAGGACCGATCCTCAGGGCGTTCTGCTTCACCGGCAGGCCCTCTACCTGACCTCGTACGACATGAGTTCCGAAGCTGTGGCGTGGACCGCGCAGGCCCTCCATGCCCGGCGGGATGTGTTGGGGCGCCGTGGGTGGACACCACAGTGGGCCGAGGCGAGGTCGACGGCGACTGCTCTCGCTCGCCTCGGCGACCCTGTCCCGCTGTTGGACTTCATCGAGCGCGCGATCGCGGGCGATGATGCGGGAGAGGCGGCGAACCTGAACTACTGGGCGTACTGGCTCGGCGGTACTCGTCTGCCTCAGTCCGACGATCTGTTCATGCGAGACCGGCAGTTCACCGGCTGGGACCCGGTCACGCTGTTGCGAGGACTGACCCATGGCCTGCACGAGGCGGCCGGCTACGTGGACTTGTACGTGCACACCCTGTGGGCCCTGCTGACCGCCCATCCGTGGCTGGCTCGGGCGTCGGGCGCGCTGGTGTGCGAGCTGGCCGGGCGGACGGAGCGTCTGTTGGACGGGGGTTGCATCTCGGAAAGATCCCGCCGCGAACTGAGCACCGTGAACTACGTTCTACGTGATCGAACTTGAAACCGGAGGGTCACCGCATGGCAGACGAGACGGCGAACGCGCAGGGCACGGCCGGGTTTCTCTTCGAGATGGGTGTGCTCAAGAATGCCAAGCGGACCGGCTGGTGGTTCACAGGGAACAACAACCCCGAGTCGATCGCAGAGCACTCGTTCCGCGTCGGCATCGTCGGCGCCGTTCTGGCCATGATGGAAGGCGTCGACCCCGCCAAGGTGGCGCTGATGTGTCTGTTCCACGACACGCAGGAGACCCGGATCGGGGACATTCCGCACATCGGCCGCCGCTACATCGACGCGGCGACGAACGAGACGGTCACCGCCGACCAGGTCGCTGCCGCGCACCCGGCGGTGAAGGCCGGGGTGCAGCGCGTGGTGGGCGAGTACGAGAGTGGTGAAACCCCCGAGGCGATCGTGGCCAAGGACGCCGACAAGCTGGAGTGCCTGGTGCAGGCGGTCGAATACCGTGCCCAGGGCTACAGCCTGGTGCAGGACTGGATCGATACCTCGCTGAGCAGCCTCAAGACGGCTTCGGCCCAAGCACTCGCCGAGGCCGCGCTGACCATGTCCCCGCTGGAGTGGCGAAAGACGTTCCTAGGCGAGTGATCCCCCAGCGGACGGAAGGGCTGAAGCGGGGTAGGGATTCGGACAGTCTTGGCTTGATGACGTCGGGTGGGCCTTGGGCCTAGGGTGTGCCGGTGATCTTCAAGTGGAAGCGGAAGGGCTCGGGCCTCGCCGCCCTCGTGTCCGAGCTGGAAGAGTCGGTCGCCGCTCGCGACGGCGACCGTACCGAGCGTGCCTTCGCCGCCATGATGGCCGGGGTGCAGTCGGCTTCGGAGGCCGAGTGCGTTCTGGCAGGGCCTCGGCTGGCGGCGCTGATCCCCGCGTTTCCGGCCACCGGGCCGCGGCCGATGCTGGCGATGGCGGCCGGCTACTGCGTCGAGCGCGGGGCGGATCCGGTGGCCTGCGCCGAGCCGATCCTCGGCGGGGTCCACCGGGACCTGCTCGACGCCCTCGAGTTCGCCCGCCGCTGGTCCGCGACCGGGGAGGACGAACTGCCGGAGCCGGACGAGAAGATCATCGACGATGCTCTTCTGGCCCGCCTGGGCGGTGACGTGCACGAAGCCCTGCAGTTGGTGCTGGCCTGGTGCGCGGCCGAGCAGTGGCAGCCGCCCGCGCTGGCCGTGCTGTGCCGCAGCGCCGAGGTGCGCCGCCGGGACACGGCCGCGCTTCTTTCCGCCTGCCGCGACCTGGCGGCCCTGGAGCGGCACGACCTCAAATGCCTGGCGTACGCGCTGGCGGTACTGGACGACGAGCCCCTCGTGGTGCTGCACAGGCCCACCGGGACCGGGTACGAGATACGGATCGGCGGCATCGGGGACAACTTCCAGTTGCACACCCTGCTCGCCCACGTCCTCGTCGGCGGCGGTCATGTTCCCGGTACCAGGCCCTCGGCGGAGAGCGTCCGCCTGGCCACGGATCCTGAGCCCGCCCGGGCGCGCACCCAGGCCGTCGCGACCGGGGCCTTCGAACTCCTCGCCCCGGACGGCGAGCGGATCTGGAACGAGGGACTGCCCGACGACATCCCCGTGGTGGAGGGCCGCCGCCTGCTCGTGCTCGACGAGCCGGAGTACCAGCGCAGTTGGAACGCCGACCGGTTCTTCCCGCACCTTGCGGGAACGGCCGAGCTGACGCGCGTCCTGACCGCGGACGAGACGCGGACCTGGCTCGCCCGGACGTCCTGACGCGGCGGGCCGGGCCGTCACCGCCCCGGGGCGTCGGCCTCCGGTTCCGGGTCCGGGGCCGGGGGGAAGCCCAGGTGGTCCAGGAGGGTGTCGAAGAGTTCTTCCGCGAAGGGTTCGTGGGAGCGCAGGACCGCCTCGACCGCCGGGGCGTCGGTGCTCTCGGCGAAGCCCGCGTCCCGGGCCCAGGCGAGGGCGCCGGCGGCGTCCTCGGGTACGCGGGCGTCCAGTTCGGCCAGGGGGCGGTCCGTCATCGCCGCCGCCGTCTTCAGGTTGAGCCAGGCGTCCCACCGGCCGCCGCCGGGCTCCAGGCCCATGACCAGGGCGACGTCGCTGTCGTGGACGGTGGCGATGCAGGCGGGGGCGCCGCTCTGTTCGACGACCGCGTGCAGGACGGCTTCGGGGTCCCCCGGGAGCGAGCGGTGGAACTGCAGCGTCTGCCAGCCGCCCGGTCTCGGCGGCCATGAGGCGATGCGGCCCCCGTCGTCCTCCTGCGCGCCGCCGAAGACCGGTGCCTCCAGCAGCGGACGTTCGCTGCGGCCGAAGACCAGTTCGCCGGTGAAACCCATGTGCGTTCCTCTCCGAGATCCTGCCCGGAGGGTAGGCCCGGCCACCGACAGCGCGTTGCCGCAACCGGGCCCGCGTGGCGGCCGTCACGTACCGGGCGGGCGCGGGCCCCGTACCCTGTCCCCGTGGCAGAACCCGTCCGCATTCCGACCGCGAAAGTCGCCCTGTCCACCGCCTCCGTCTACCCGGAGTCCACGGCGACCGCCTTCGAGATCGCCGCGCGCCTCGGATACGACGGCGTCGAGGTCATGGTGTGGACGGATCCGGTCAGCCAGGACATCGACGCGCTGCGCCGCCTGTCGGACCAGCACCAGGTGCCGATCCTGGCCGTTCACGCGCCCTGTCTGCTCATCACCCAGCGGGTGTGGTCCACCGATCCGTGGGTCAAGCTGCAGCGCGCCCGGTCGGCGGCCGAGAGGCTCGGCGCGTCCACCGTCGTCGTGCACCCGCCGTTCCGGTGGCAGCGCCAGTACGCGCGCGAGTTCGTCTCCGGCATCTGGCGGATGGCCGAGGAGACCGACGTGCGCTTCGCCGTGGAGAACATGTACCCCTGGCGGTACCGCGACCGCGAGATGCTCGCCTACGCACCCGAGTGGGACGTGACGAAGGACGACTACCGGCACTTCACCGTCGACCTGTCGCACACCGCGACCGCCCGTACGGACGCGACCGCGATGATCGACCGGATGGGGGACCGGCTGGCCCACGTGCACCTCGCCGACGGCAACGGGTCGGCCAAGGACGAGCACCTGGTCCCCGGCCGGGGTACGCAGCCCTGCGCCGAGCTGCTGGAACGCCTGGCCCGGAGCTCCTTCGACGGCCACGTGGTGATCGAGGTCAACACGCGGCGGGCGATGTCCTCCGCCGAGCGGGAGGCCGATCTCGCCGAGGCGCTGGCCTTCACCCGCCTGCACCTGGCCTCCGCCGGTCCCGACCGGGCCCGCCGGCCGTGACGGGGGAGAGCGCGCCGCGCCGCCGCGGCCCGGGCCGGCCCCGCCAGGACGAGGCCGAGGAGGGCCCGGGCACCCAGGAGCGCATCCGGCTCGCCGCCCGCGAGGTCTTCGCGGAGCGCGGCTACGACAAGACCTCCGTGCGGGGCGTCGCGAAGGTCGCCGGCGTGGACCCGGCCCTGGTGCACCACTACTTCGGCAGCAAGGACGACCTCTTCGCCGCGGCCATCGAGATCAGCATGGAGCCGGCCATGGTGGTCCCCGCCGTCATCGGGGAGGGCCCCGACGGCATCGGCGAGCGGCTGGCGCGCTACTTCCTCGACGTCTGGGAGAACCCGGTCACCCGGGCCCCGCTGCTCGCCGTGATCCGCTCCGCCCTCACCCACGAGGCCGCCGCGAAGGTGCTGCGCGGGCTGGTGCTGCGCAGGCTCCTGGAGCGGATCGCCGCCGACCTGGACGTGCCCGACCCGACCTTCCGCGCCGAGCTCGCCGCCTCCCACATGGTCGGCATCGCGATCCTGCGCTACGTGCTGCAGGTCGAGCCCCTCGCGTCCGCGGAGCCGGAGGACATCGTGGCGCTCGTGGCCCCTACGCTGCAGCGGTACCTGACCGAGGGCTGAGCCGCCCGTCCCGTCATACGGACACGCCGTCCGGATCCCGGGCAGTGGGCGTAGCCTCGTAGCTGAGCCATATCCGCAGTCGCGGCTGACCGTACAGCCGCACTCATGGGGAGTGAACCGCATGCCCGAGCTGAGGTCCCGCACCGTCACCCACGGCCGCAACATGGCGGGCGCCCGCGCCCTTATGCGCGCGTCGGGCGTAGCGAGCGAGGACATCGGCAAGCCGATCATCGCGGTTGCCAACTCCTTCACCGAGTTCGTCCCCGGTCACACGCACCTGGCGCCCGTCGGCCGCATCGTCTCCGACGCCATCCGCGCGGCCGGTGCGATCCCCCGCGAGTTCAACACGATCGCCGTCGACGACGGCATCGCGATGGGCCACGGCGGCATGCTGTACTCCCTGCCGTCCCGCGACCTGATCGCGGACAGCGTGGAGTACATGGTCGAGGCGCACTGCGCCGACGCCCTGATCTGCATCTCCAACTGCGACAAGATCACCCCGGGCATGCTGATGGCCGCCATGCGCCTCAACATCCCGGCCGTGTTCGTCTCCGGCGGCCCGATGGAGGCCGGCCAGGCCGTCCTCGTCGACGGCACCGTCCGCAAGCTGGACCTGATCGACGCCATGGTGGACGCCTCCAACGAGAACGTCTCCGACGAGGACGTGCTCCGCATCGAGGAGAACGCCTGTCCCACCTGCGGTTCCTGTTCCGGCATGTTCACCGCCAACTCGATGAACTGCCTCGCCGAGGCCATCGGCCTGGCCCTGCCGGGCAACGGCTCGGTCCTCGCCACGCACACCGCCCGCCGCGCCCTGTACGAGGACGCCGGCCGCACGGTCGTGGAGATCACCAAGCGGTACTACCAGGACGGTGACGAGTCCGTCCTGCCCCGCAGCATCGCCACCCGCGAGGCCTTCGAGAACGCCATGGCCCTCGACATCGCCATGGGCGGCTCCACCAACACGATCCTGCACCTGCTGGCCGCCGCGCAGGAAGCGGGCCTGGACTACGACCTCAAGGACATCGACGCCGTCTCGCGCCGCGTCCCGTGCCTGGCCAAGGTCGCCCCGAACGTGGCGCCCGGCGGCACGTACTACATGGAGGACGTGCACCGGGCCGGCGGCATCCCCGCCATCCTCGGCGAGCTGCACCGCGGCGGTCTCCTCAACAAGGACGTGACGACCGTCCACTCCGCGGGCCTGGAGGACTGGCTGGCGAAGTGGGACGCCCGCTCCGGCACGGCGAGCGACACGGCCATGGAGCTGTGGCACGCGGCCCCCGGCTGCGTCCGCTCCGCCACCGCCTTCTCCCAGTCCGAGCGCTGGGACACCCTCGACCTCGACGCCGAGGGCGGCTGCATCCGCTCCGTGCAGCACGCGTACTCCAAGGACGGCGGCCTCGCCGTCCTGCGCGGCAACATCGCCGTCGACGGCTGCGTGGTGAAGACCGCCGGCGTCGACGAGTCGATCTGGACCTTCGAGGGCCCGGCGGTCGTCTGCGAGTCGCAGGACGAGGCCGTCGACAAGATCCTGCGCAAGGAGGTCAAGGCGGGCGACGTCGTCGTCATCCGCTACGAGGGCCCGCGCGGCGGCCCCGGCATGCAGGAGATGCTCTACCCGACCTCCTTCCTCAAGGGCCGCGGCCTGGGCAAGGTCTGCGCGCTGGTGACGGACGGCCGCTTCTCCGGCGGCACCTCGGGCCTGTCCATCGGCCACGCCTCCCCGGAGGCGGCGTCCGGCGGCGACATCGCCGTCGTCGAGGACGGCGACCTGATCCGCATCGACATCCCCAACCGGTCCATCGAGATCGTCGTCGACGACGCCACCCTGGCGGCCCGCCACGCGGCCCTCGGCGGCGTCTACGCCCCGAAGAACCGCGAGCGCAAGGTCTCCGCGGCCCTGCGCGCCTACGCCGCGATGGCCACCAGCGCCGACAAGGGCGCGGTCCGCGACGTCAGCCGGCTGGGCTGACCCGCCGGCCGCCGGCCGGACCCCGGCAGCAGCGACGCCCCCGCACCGCCTCCGGTGCGGGGGCGCCCGCGTCCTACGGGCGCCACGCCCGCGTGCGACCGCGGCCGGGCCGCG
The DNA here is from genome assembly GCF_040684695.1 of Streptomyces erythrochromogenes. Taxonomy (GTDB): domain Bacteria; phylum Actinomycetota; class Actinomycetes; order Streptomycetales; family Streptomycetaceae; genus Streptomyces; species Streptomyces erythrochromogenes_C. Next base: position 7,627 of record NZ_JBFBGM010000002.1, on the reverse strand, counting down.
GTCACCGTCGTGGCCGTGCCCTCCCGCCGGCGGCCCAGGTCACCACCGGGCCGGATCGCCCGCGTCCACCGCGAACACCGAACCGTCGGGCGCGCCCGCGAACACCCGCCCGCCACCGGCCACCGGAGCCGGCAGCGTCGACGCGTAGGTGGCCTTGCCCTCCGCCATCCGCGGCCTGGTCTGCCCGGCCGGCCGGCCGTCGGCCGCCCCGACGGCGAGCAGCCGCCCGTCCGGCGCCGTCAGGTGGACCCGGCCGCCGGCGACCACCGGACGGGAGGCCACGCTCACGCCGGTCTCCAGCCGCCACCGCTCCTTGTCGGCCCCGACGGCGACCAGCGCGCCGGAGGTCCCGAACAGGTAGGTGACCCCGTCCCCGTCCACGGCCGCCTCCGCGTCGTAGAGCGGTGCGGTGAGCCGTACCCGCTGCGCGGTGCGCGCCGTCAGGTCGGCGCGCACCACGGCGGTGGTCCTTGCGGACGCGTCGACGTCCACCAGGTAGAGGCCGCCGCTCGCCGTGCCGACCGGCCGCAGCCGCCCCGCCGTGCGGAACTGCCGGGTCATGGCCCCGTTCGCCGGGTCGACCGAGGCGAGCTGGGTGGACCCGCTGCCGTCGGGCGTCGCCACGTACAGTTCCGGCGCCGCGCCGCCCTCCGGGCCGCCGCCGGTCCACCACACGGAGCCGACCCCGCCGATCTGCTGGGTCCAGCGGGCCGTGCCGGTGGCCGCGTCCAGCGCGGTCACGCTGCCGCCCGTACCGACCAGCAGCACCTGCCCGCCCGCGGGCACCGCCTGCGAGCCGGCCGGGAGCTTGTGGCGCCAGCGTTCCGCACCCGTCGCCGGGTCCAGTGCCTGGAGGGTCTCGCTGCCGGGCGCCACGACGAGGACCCGTCCGCCGGCGTGCAGGGGCGCGCCGGCGGTCGGCGTCCCCTTCGACGGGGAGGCCGCGGGCGCCTCCAGGCTCCACACCGTCGAACCGTCGGCGGGGTCGAGGCGGGCGGCGGCGAGGCCCGGTCCGGCGCAGTACAGGGCCTCCGCCTGCCAGGAGCAGGCCCCGATCCGGCTGCCGGTCCCGGGCTTGCCGAGGGGGACCGACCAGGGGGCGAAGGTCTTCGCCGGCGCCGGATCCGCCTTCCCGGCGATCTGGGCGGGCGAGGATCCGGCGGTGCCGCCGTAGTGCAGGTATCCGCCGACGGCGCCGCCCACCAGCAGCAGCCCGAGGGCTGCTCCGACGGCGATCCGGGCCCGCCGCCCGCGCGGAGGGCGGGGGCGGGGCTCGGCCGCGGCGGGGATCCGCTCACGGCGGTGGGTGAGCAGCTCGGCCCCGTCGGGTTCCCGCGGCCGCGGTATGAAGGCCTGGGTGTCCTCGGCGGTCGGGTACGCGACCGCCCGCATCTCGGCGATCAGCTCCTCGGCGGTGGGCCGCTCCTGCGGGTCCTTGGCCAGGCACCGCTCCACGAGGGGGACGAGCTGGCGCGGCAGCCCGCTGAGGTCGGGCTCGCTGTGCACCACCTGGTACGCCACCAGGTAGTGGCTGTCGGAGTCGAAGGGGCCGCGGCCCGTCGCCGCGTGCACGAGCACCGCGCCGAGCGCGAAGACATCGGCGGCCGTCCCCACGTCGCGGGGCCGCTGGAACTGCTCGGGCGCCATGAACGGCGGGGTCCCGATCAGCTTCCCGGTCTCGGTCCGCAGGTCGCTGTCGGCCGGCCGGGAGATGCCGAAGTCGATGACCCGTACGCCGTCGGGTGCCATGAGCACGTTGCTGGGCTTGAGGTCCCGGTGGACCACGCCCGCCCGGTGGATGTCGCGCAGCGCCTCCGCGAGGCCCGCGGCGAGCCGGGCCAGTTCGGTGCGGTCCAGCACCTGCCTGCGCACGCGCTCGGCGAGCGTCGGCGCGTCGATGAACAGGGTGGCCATCCAGGGCCGTTCGGCGTCGGGGTCGGCGTCCACGACGGGCGCGGTGAACGCACCGCTCACCCGGCGCGCGGCCGTGACCTCCTGCCGGAAGCGGGCCCGGAACTCCGGGTCCACCGCGTGCTCGGCGTGCACGATCTTGACGGCGAGTTTCAGCCCCGAGCCGGACGTGGCGAGGTGGACGACGCCCATGCCTCCGGAGCCGAGCACCGATTCGAGCCGGTACTGCCCGGCGTACTCCGGAAAGCCCGCGTAGTCCGCGCGCAGCGAATGCACCGCTCACCACCCCCGCCGGAGCCTAGTCGATGACCCGTACGCATCTCCAAGGTCCTGCTACCCTGCGCGAGTTGCGCACGGCAACGCCCATGGGGGGAGATTTCGTATGTCGGTGGAGAACGATTCGAGCCAAGTCCAGAGCCTTGCCGCCGGCTCGGGCTACCCGTCCTATCCGGTCGCTCCCGGCTACCGGCTGAACGTCCGCAGCGGTCCCGGGACCAACTACTCGGTGATCGACGTCCTGCCGCTCGGCGCGACCGTCACGCTGCGCTGCCAGACCGAGGGCACGACCGTGTCGGGCCCGTACGGCACGACGGACATCTGGGACTGCGTCGGGAACGGCCGCTTCGTCTCCGACGCGTACGTGAAGACCGGCAGCGACGGCTTCGTGGTCACGCGCTGCGGCTGACCCGCCCGGCCGGCCGCCCGGCCCGGCCCACGTGACCCGGCCGGCCCGTCCGACCCGTCTGACACGTGAGACACACCCGGCCCGACCGGCCCGGCGGGGGATAATCGCTGCTGTGAGCGACGACCAGCGAGACCAGACCCCCGCCGAGCCGGCCGGCGCGGCCACCCCGGCGCGTGCCGCCGCCTCGGCCGCCGGCCCGGCCGCGTCCGGGCCGTCCGTCCCGGTCGGCCCGCAGCCCGAGCCGATCCGGTACTTCGGCACCACCTGGGTGAACCACGAGAGCGGCTACGGCCTGCGCCGCGCCGCCCTCGCCGTCGGCTCCCTCGTCACGGCCACCGCCGCCGCCCTGCTGCTGCGCTTCGCCTACGAGGGGCTGGAGATCGGCAACGTCGGCCCCTTCCTCAGCATCTCCGTCGTCGTCCTCTTCGCGATCTCCAGCGCCATCGCCTTCGTCAAGACCTGGGACTCCTACAACCGGCGTCCGGCCCCGTCCTCCGACGAGGCCGCCCTCAAGGGCCTGAAGACGATCGGTTTCATCGGCTCGCTCATCGCGTACTCCCTGCGCTGCCTGACCGAGGCCCCGGGCGAGAAGCTCCGCCGTGCCGAGTACGAGCGGGCCCTCACCGAATTCGAGCGCCGCCGCAGCACCCGTACGGGCAACCCGGCCGCCCGCCGCCCCAAGCGCAAGAAGTAGCCCCCACGTACACGGACACGGCCGCCGCCGGACCTCCGCGGCGGCCGTTCGCGTTTCCCGGTCATTGACGCCCGGGCACCGCCGGGAGCATTATTCATCACATGATGAATAAGCAGGCCGGCGGAGACCCGGCCGCCGTGCACGCCCACGGGCTGACCGTCCGCCGCGGCACCGGCCGCACCCCGCGCACCGTCATCGACGACATCGCCTTCGACGTCCCCCGCGGCCGCATCACCGGCCTCCTCGGCCCCTCCGGCTGCGGCAAATCCACCCTCCTGCGCGCCATCGTCGGCACCCAGGCCCACGTCACCGGCACCCTCGACGTCCTCGGCCGCCCCGCCGGCCACCCCGAACTGCGCTCCCGCATCGGCTACGTCACCCAGGCGCCGTCCGTCTACGACGACCTCACCGTCCGCCAGAACCTCGACTACTTCGCCGCGATCCTCGACCCCGGCCGGGCCGCCGCCGCCCGCCGCGCCGACGCCGTGGACCGCGCCATCACCGACGTCGACCTCACCACCCGCGCCGGCGCCCTCGCCGGCAACCTCTCCGGCGGCCAGCGCAGCCGCGTCTCCCTCGCCGTCGCCCTCCTCGGCACCCCCGAGCTCCTGGTCCTCGACGAACCCACCGTCGGACTCGACCCCGTCCTGCGCCGCGACCTGTGGAACCTCTTCCACGACATCGCCGCCACCCGCGGCGCCACGATCCTCGTCTCCTCCCACGTCATGGACGAGGCCGAACGCTGCCACGACCTGCTCCTCATGCGCGAAGGCCGCATCCTCGCCCAGGACACCCCCGAGGCACTGCGCGCCCGCACCCACTCCGCCACCGTCGAGGAGGGCTTCCTCCGCCTCGTCGACGAGGCCAACACCCTCGCCGCCCAGGAGCCCACCCGATGAACGCCGCCCGCACCGCCGCCACCGCCGCCCGCGTCCTGCGCCAGCTCCGCCACGACCCGCGCTCCATCGCCCTGATGGTCCTCGTGCCCGTCCTGATGCTCACCCTGCTGCGCTTCGTCTTCGACGGCAGCCCCCGCACCTTCGACAGCATCGGCGCGTCACTCCTCGGGATCTTCCCCCTCATCACCATGTTCCTGGTGACCTCCATCGCCACCCTGCGCGAACGCACCTCCGGAACCCTCGAACGCCTCCTCGCCATGCCGCTCGGCAAGGGCGACCTCATCGCCGGCTACGCCCTCGCCTTCGGCGCCGTCGCCGTCGTCCAGTCCCTCCTCGCCACCGGCCTCGCCCTCTGGGCCCTCGGCCTCGACGTCGTCGGATCCCCCTGGCTGCTCCTGCTCGTCGCCCTCCTCGACGCCCTCCTCGGCACCGCCCTCGGCCTCTTCGTCTCCGCCTTCGCCGCCTCCGAGTTCCAGGCCGTCCAGTTCATGCCAGCGGTGATCTTCCCCCAGCTGCTCCTGTGCGGACTCTTCGCCGCCCGCGACTCCATGCACCCGGTCCTCGAAGGCATCTCCGACGTCCTGCCCATGTCCTACGCCGTCGACGGCATGACGCAGGTCCTCACCCACACCGACATGACCGCCGAATTCGTCCGCGACGCCGTGATCGTCGCCGGCTGCGCCGTCCTCGTACTCGCCCTCGGCGCGGCCACCCTCCGCCGCCGCACCCCCTGACCGCGCCCCTGACCGCACTGCGGACACCGCCGCCCCGCCCGTCGCCCGGGTGCAAGGATGAGGACACGTACGCGTACGCCTGCGCAGCCCAGGCGGAAGAACAGTTCGGCGAGGTGGATCGGGCATGACCCAGACAGTCGCAGTCCTCGGTACCGGCAAGATCGGCGAGGCCCTGCTCAGCGGAATGATCCGCGGCGGCTGGCCCGCCTCCAAGCTCCTCGTCACCGCGCGCCGCAGCGACCGGGCCGAGGAGCTCCGCACCCGCTACGGCGTCGAGGCCGTCACCAACGCCGAGGCCGCCAAGCGCGCCGACACCCTCATCCTCACCGTGAAGCCCCAGGACATGGCCAAGCTCCTCGACGAGCTCGCCCCGCACGTCCCCGCGGGCCGGCTGATCATCAGCGGCGCCGCCGGCATCCCCACCTCCTTCTTCGAGGAGCGCCTCAGCCCCGGCACCCCCGTCGTGCGCGTCATGACGAACACCCCCGCCCTCGTCGACGAGGCCATGTCCGTCATCTCCGCCGGCAGCCACGCCACCGCCGAGCACCTCGCCCACACCGAGGAGATCTTCGGCGGCGTCGGCAAGACCCTGCGCGTTCCGGAGTCCCAGCAGGACGCGGCCACCGCCCTCTCCGGCTCCGGACCCGCGTACTTCTACTTCCTCGTCGAGGCCATGACCGACGCCGGCATCCTCCTCGGACTGCCCCGCGCCCAGGCCCACGACCTCATCGTCCAGGCCGCCATCGGCGCGGCCGTCATGCTCCGCGACAGCGGGGAACACCCCGTCAAGCTCCGCGAGGCCGTCACCTCCCCGGCCGGCACCACCATCAACGCCATCGTCGAGCTGGAGCGGCACGGCGTACGCGCCGCCCTGATCGCGGCACTCGAAGCCGCCCGCGACCGCAGCCGCGAGCTCGCCTCCGGCAACAGCTGAACCACGGGTACGGGCCCCCGCCGAGCGGGGGCCGTCCTCCCGGCTACGGCGCGAGCAGCCCGATCGCCTCGTACGCCCGGTCCACCACGGGCCGCGCCAGCTCCCTGGCCCGCCCCGCGCCCTCCCGCAGCACCTTGTCCACCTGCGCGGGGTCGGCCGCCAGCTCCGCGTGCCGCTCCTGCAACGGCCGCAGCAGCTCGACCACCGCGTCGGCCACGTCCCGCTTCAGCGCCCCGTAGCCGCTGTACCCGTCGGCGAGCGCCACCGGGTCGCCGCCGGTGCACGCCGCCAGGATGTCCAGCAGGTTCGTCACCCCCGGCCGCGCCTCCCGGTCGTGGACCACGCCGCCGTCCCCGCTGTCGGTGACGGCCCGCATCACCTTCTTGCGGACCACCCCGGGCTCGTCGAGGAGGTAGACGATCCCCGCCCCGTTCTCGTGGGACTTCCCCATCTTCGAGGTGGGGTCCTGCAGGTCCATGACCCGAGCGGCCACCGCCGGATGGGTGGCCCTCGGCACGGTGAAGGTGTGCCCGTAGCGCTGGTTGAAACGCACCGCCAGATCCCGGGTCAGCTCCACGTGCTGCCGCTGGTCCTCCCCGACCGGCACCTCCCCGGCCCCGTACGCCAGGATGTCCGCGGCCATCAGTACGGGATAGGTGAGCAGCGACAGCCGTACGCCGTCCCCGGCGGCCTGCGCCTTCGCCGCCTTCTCCTTGTACTGGATCATCCGCCGCAGCTCCCCGTCGGTCGCGGTGCACTCCAGCAGGTAGGCCAGGCGGGTGTGCTCGTCGACGTGGCTCTGTACGAAGAGGGTGCAGCGCCGGGGTTCCAGCCCGGCGGCGATCAGCAGCGTCGCGGCCTGCCGGCTCAGCCTCCGCACGCGCGCGGGCTCGTGTTCGACGGTCAGCGCGTGCAGGTCGACGACGCAGAACAGCGCGTCGTCCGGCTCCTGCTCGGCGGCGACCCACTGGCGTACGGCACCGAGGTAGTTCCCCAGGGTCATGTGACCGGTGGGCTTGATCCCGCTGAAGATCCTCGTCATGTCTGTCCTGCTCTCCCGGTGAGTGCGTGAGTGGTGACGGGCCACCGCGCCGGGCGACCGAGCCACTCCCGGGGAGGGGAGAAACAGAAAACGGCCGCCGGGGCGGCGGCCGTGAGCGCATGCGTGCTCGCGTGGATGGTCGGCCGCCGTCAGGCGGCCCACCAGCGGAGGCTGAGCGTGGGCGCATGCGTAGTCATGGGGGCCAGCGTAGACCGCGCGGGATGAGGACGCCGTGAGTTTCGGCCGCCCCGCGCGGCGATGGCCGGCGCCGGTCGGCGGGGGTTGACACGTGCGTGCCAGGTCCGTAAGGTTCTTCGAGTTGTCCGACGTGAGCGCCGACCCCGGTCGGTCCCCGGACAGCCATTCCGCACTACACATTCGAACGAACGACGCACTTTGTCGTCTCGTTTTCATGCGTATTTGCGAATGAGGAATCCGCGTCCGAGGACGCTGCCCCCGATTAGGTTCGGAGGCGAGGAATCCGCTACTGTCTCACTCGCCGCAAGGGCCCAACAGCCCAAGCAGCACAACCCGCTGACTGGGAATCAGGCCCGAAAGGATCTGATAGAGTCGGAACCGCCGGAAAGGGAAACGCGAAAGCGAAAACCTGGAAAGCACCGAGGAAGTCGGACACGAAAGAGTCTGATAGAGTCGGAAACGCAAGACAGCAGAACGAAAGCCCGGAGGAAAGCCCGAGAGGGTGAGTACGAAGGAAGCGTCCGTTCCTT